>JBPBQV010000027.1:0-28270 GCA_050955045.1 Janthinobacterium lividum
TTAGCATACAAATCAAAAATAGCCCAATCCAGCCCAATTCTACTGCTGCACGTATATAACCGCTATCCGGAGGGAAATTTGCTAAATAAGAATTTGGTGCAAAGCGCTGTCCCCAGCCTCCTGTTGCTCCTAAGCCACCACCGAGAGGATGTGTAAGTATAAAAGGCTGAATGCGTTTTTGATTGATCTTACGTACTAAATAAGAAGCATCTTTAGATGGTCTGAAAGCGCTTTGAAACCTACCAATAGTTGGATTGGAAGTTGGAATTACAATCATAGCACCTATTAACATTCCTGCTATAATGCTTATAATTAAAACCTTTCGACTATAATTTATTACAGCAATTAAAACTAACGCAGCCGGAACCAATACATAAGCACCACGTGTGCCAGAATATAGCATATTAAGTAAAAAAAACAAAGCTAAAAAAAGTAGTATATATTTCTTAAAAGAAGTAAAGGTCTTATTAGTGATTAAACAAATACAAAGCAAACTGCTTATAACCATATTGTAAGAAAAGGTTACAGGATCTGAAAATATGGAAGATTTACGCCAAACGCCACCAATAAAATACAGAGATATTAAGCGAGGATCACGAAGTTCTGCTTTTTCAAATTCAAAATATCCGAAATGCTCTTGCTTAAAAGCATACGCAGCTCCTAAAAATGCAAGTATAAGCCATACTTTAATTATAATACGAATAAATTTAAAAGAATCTATTTGGTGCATAAACACAAAGTAAAGTAGCATTACGGTTGCAACTGCTCTAATTGAATATAACCAGGAAAAAAAGGATGAAGCAGCCGGATTGACAACTTCTAGGATATTATAAAATATCCATATAAGAATTATTTTACTTATTGGTAATTTTAAGAAGCCCCAGTTTGGATTGTTTTTTTGTTTGATAAAAAGACCCAATAAAAGAAGTACTTCTAAAGCGTCCATTACAGTTCCTAAAGGAAATGTAACTCCAAGTCTGGATATTTGTGCTAGCAAAAATGCAGCAGCTAATAAAATTAAAATCCCTGCTTTAGGATAAACAACTACACTGTAAATAATTGGTAATCCAATTACCGCAACCAGTATTAATGCTCCTGCTGTAAAACCCAACTTTACAATTAGCAAAGAAAAAGCAACACTCCCAATAAGCAAAGAAGCAATAGCAGTATTACTTAAACGACGTGTTAAACCGCTAAAACTATAATTTTTATATGAATAGTGCTTACCTGCAAGATTGTCTGTATAAGAAGATGGTAAAACTTTCATTTAAAAACAGAAAAAACAAACATGAGTAAAAGTTATTAAGACCTTAATACGTTTAAATTAATATGAATGTTAAAGGTATTAGATCATTAATACGTTTAAATTGATATGAATGTTAAAGGTATTAGATATTAAAGCTTGTTTAAATTTCGGATCAGCAAAAATGATAATGCTTTTTTTATGCTTGTAAAATTGTTTTTGTAATTGATGTGTTCAAAAAAAATAGAAAACTTAAATTTTGGAATGATAAAAGAAATAAAAAACCTAAATAAAATTTAAATAGGTTTTCACATATTTACTATATGTTTTGCATCAGTGAGATTTTATAATCTTTCTTGAAGTTTTTAACCCATCTTGCTGGATTTCTAGAATGTAAGTACCTACTGTCAAAGTATTCATGTCTATTTTTTGGGTAAAATAGACATCTGATTTATTTGTAACAATTTGCTTATACGTAATCCCATTAGCAGCGTTGAATACTCTTAGTTTAACCGATCCCATTATACTATTATTAAATGATACCGTAACAAAATCTACCATCGGGTTTGGGTAAAGGGTTAAAGAAGCAAATGAAGTAGTATTAATATCTGTTACAGAGTCGGATAAAGAATTTACTGATTTAGTAGCCATCATTTTATCTAAACCACTACCTGCATAACTGACACTTAAGGATTTAACAAGTGAACTATTTGCGTTAACTAAATTAGGATTGAGTACGCGAATAAAAACAGGAGTTTCTGATAATGTAACATTAAGACTATTATTAGTTAAGTTTACTTCTTTTATATCCATACTATCCTTCCCTATCTTTAATGTATATATTTTTGCTTTTGATGCAGAACCTAAATTTAGATTGTAATCTATTGTTTTACCCTGAGCCAATGGTACATAAGCTACATAAACCGAAGTATCTTGTAATTGGTAACGATGAATAGTAGGATTATCCTGAATAGTTTCTTTATAACTATAATTACCAATTAATTTCTTTGTTTGCAATAGGAAATCAGCTGCCGGCTTCCGTTTTCTGGTAGTACCATTTAATAAACCGGAAGAGGCAAATTGCCCCCAGCTATCGATATTCTCATCATAAGTTTGATAAAAAAACAAACGGTTAATTCCAGCCTGTGCATATAGCAAGGCAGAACGAAGTATCCAGTCTGCCTGCACTTCTTCGGCTGTTTTGCTTCCAATTGCCGGTGCACGCAAAGGACTGTGCGGATTAACATCATAACCTGCTTCAGTAATCCACACTTCAACATTATATTCACGTGCCAGTTCTGAAAAAGCTATTGCAGTGGCAGCCGAGCCTGATAATTCAGGAGCTGCTCCACTGCTCGAACTCCCATCTTGTGAGGTTCCAGAACTATTAGAGTAATAATGGTAATTAATCACATCAAAACATAGGTTTACACTCCCATCTGCTTTATACCCTCTAAATTCTTTACACCAGTCTATAATTCCTTTAATATAATCTACACTGGGTCCTGCTATTCCTCCAATAACAACTTGCATATCTGGATCTGCATTTTTTACCCCAACGCCTGCACCCATAGTATTTTTATGTCCATCATAAAAAGCAGATAAATTAGCTGCATATTCTTTTGCTGTTTGATATGCTTTGCGGCCTTTCCACCATTTATCACGCTCATTTTCGCACTCAATGTATTTAAGATATCCTAAGCCTGTTTCACGGGTTCTTGTTCCTGCTTCTGGTGCTGACGGATAAACAACTCCGGTAACTACACCATTTTGCAGGTTTGTTGAAATATTTTTGTTGTTTCCATAGCGTGCAGCAAATTGAAAAGCCAGTTTAGCTTGTAAAATGTAAGAATTAGGATCCAAAAGATTTGATCCCGATGGTGCAGGTATATCTTCTGAATCTTGTTGATCTGTAGGATAGTATTTAGTGAGAAACCATCCGGGTAACGTTTTTAAACAAGCTACTACATCTTTACCTTCATCTTTCAAACGTTTATACATTACGTCGTAATTCCATCCGCCGTCTTGAGTTGGATTAAAAGTAAAATTTCCTTGTGTTGGCTCTATCTTTCCCCAGTCCACATAGTCCCGATATTGCGAAAACGTATTTAACAGATTTTTTTTAGGCTCAAATATCTTATCTCTGATGTTTATATTGTCCCAACTTTCTAAAAAATCCCAAACAAAAGAATTAACCCCATCCATTGCTGCAAATTTGATCTCTTTTTTAGGAAATAGATTAACAGCCGGGGCATTTTGAGCACTACCATATAGTTCCATTTCCACAGGAAACCCCCACCATACATTAGCAACTAAATACTGGGCTTTAACCGGAGATGGAAGAGTAATTTCTATCCACTTATTAGCAGATTCGCCGGTGAATGTTGCGATCAGCACGGGATCGGATGTTAAAGTTGCTTTTGCATACAGTTTAAATGGGTTATCAGTAAAACTTCCATCCCCATCATAAAATCTGATTTTTGTAATAATAACATTGGTAAGATTTTTAAACTCGTAAAAACAGTCATAATTAGAAAATATTTTACCCCAACCGTTAAAAACAGGATCAGTAATATTACCATCTACTAATTGTTGCAAACCTGTTGTTGCAGTAATTTGATCTCCTGTATTATTTAACTGGTACCAGTATTTGCCAATCATCGGCAGTTTATTCTGATTGCTTATTTGAAGCTGTGCCTGCTGGCTAACTACTTGTGTTTTTACCACGTTTGCTGCAGCTAAATAGTTAGTACTTTCCGCCTGTGAAGCGGTAATAAGCGTAGTACCCGCAGTTAAAGGTGTAGCCTTCCAGCTACCGGAAGTATTAGAAACAGAGACAACTGCAGGATTTGATGAGGTAAAAGTAACAGGTGTTACCGTATTATTACTGGTTGCGGTAAGAGCATAGGCGGCGTCACCGATACTTTTATTGGTTAAATCTTCAAAATTAATTATTGGTTTAATTTTATTGACAACTTGCGTTTTTGTTACATTAATAGCAGAAAAGTAATTATTATTTCCAATTTGTGAAGCGGTAATAACAGTAGTACCTGCACTTAAAGGTGTAGCTTTCCAACTCCCGGAAGCATCAGAAACAGATACAACAGTTGAATTAGACGAAGTAAAAGTAATAGGCGCTACACTGTTGTTACTGGTTGCAGTAAGAGCATAAGCAGCGTCTCCGAAAGTTTTATTAGTTAAATCTGCAAAATTAATTACAGATTGTCCCTTGTTAATCACTTGTGTTTTTACTATATTTTCGGCAGCTAAGTAGTTAGCGTTTCCAAGTTGTGAAGCGGTAATAAGCGCAGTACCCGCAGTTAAAGGTGTAGCCTTCCAGCTACCGGAAGCATTAGAAACAGAGACAACTGTAGGGTTTGATGAGGTAAAAGTAACAGGTGTTACCGTGTTATTGCTAGTAGCAGTAAGATTAAAAGCAGCATCACCGACAATTTTATTTGTTAAATTTGCAAAACTGATGACGGATTGTGTTTTAGCAATAGGTGCTGTTTGTACTTGATTTACTGTTCCGTAAACCTGAATTTTCTCTGGGACATTGTTACTATATTTATGAATAATAATTGCATCAGCAATAGTTGGATTACTTAGTTTTAAATTTACAAAGCTTTTATAACTTTCACCAGTAAATACGCCCAAATAAGTTTTTTCTGTACCTTTTAAAGCATAAATCGTTGCTGGTTTATCTGTAAACACACCTTCGTAATCATAAAACGATAAACGTGTAAGGGTACTTTGTTTTTCTAACTTTAGTGTTACATCAACCCAGCTAAGGTTAGCGGCAGACCATTCATTTGGAACCAGATTATTCAAATCATCACTTAACCAGGAAGAATAATCCTGGCCAGTATTTACAGATGGTGTAACTGATACTATTTTTATTCGCTGTTCTGTTTGTGCAAATAATATTGTAGAAGTAAAGAATAATAAGATAAAAATAAATATTTTCATAAAAAAATATACGAAAATATTTTTGAATTATTGTTATTAAAAGCAATAATTTAAAAAATAACCTAAAATATAAGATTTTATACGTATGTAGATTATTGATGCTGAATTTATTACATAATTTATACTAATTCAATATATTTTATTTATCAAAATCTAATGCCTCTTTTATAAGGTATAATATTATAAGCTTGTAAAAGTATTATGTTTATATCTAATCAAAAATAATTATATTGTTAGATTTATATTGGCCTTGATTTATATAAAAATGTAAACAATCAACTATATATTTTATTTTTATAGGTAAAAACAGCATATAGTCTTTAATATATTAGCTTTTAAAGTAATCACACACTTCAAGATAGCACATTAGAAATTTTCTGTTGAACAACCAAAGCTATTGTAAAATATAATATATTTTCGTAATAGCTAACTTCAACACTAATTGGTTAAAGTATAGCAATCTAAGCAGGAAGATATTATTTAAAAAAATAATATCTTTATAAAAAATACAAATACACTGATAAAAGCCAGTACGGTAGCTAAAACCTCCGGAAGACTTTTTTTAGGACTTTCCGGATTGCCAACAGGTGCTTTACTTGAAATTGCTGGCCTGATCATAGTTGGTTGTGCATTGCCTTTTCAATATCTGACTGGTAATAATGATTAGTAGCCACAGATCGTTCGTTCGCTTTACGCATTTTCAGCAACGATAACACCTGATAAAACATAAACTTAGGTATACTAAACAAAGCATTATAAATGCGCTTATCTGTGTTAGAATGAAGTAGGGCCACAAAAAAACTAATGATAAACGAAGCAAAGCCAGCCAGCCAATACCAGTTATAGGCAGGGTTTACAAATACATTTACAATTGTGCATAAAACAGACAGGATTAAAAAAATAAATAGTGGTGGCCGTAAAAGCACTAACCCAAACAAAGTTTGATTTTTACTGAAACGCCTCAATCCACTAAAAAATAGCTTGAAACCAAATCCTGCATAACGGAACCAGGTATTGATCCACCGGGAACGCTGGTTAACCAATTGGTCTGACTGAGTTGTTTTTTCATCATAAACAATTGCGTTTTTAGCAAATGCGATCTGCAATTGATTACTAACAATTTTCGCCTGTAATACCTTATCAAAACCAGCACCAGTTACGTCTGTATTTTCTAAGCAAAATTTGTAGAGTTCTGTGGTAAAAGCCATACCAGAACCAGATAATGTTGCAGATGAACCAGCTTTGAAAAGTAATCTGCCATCATAAAAATGGTAATAAATATCTCTAGCAGCATCTAAACAAGCATAAGTAGTGTTTATGTTCTTGGCTGCTCTTAAACCTTGTATAGCTTGATACCCTTTATTAAACCAGATATTCATTTCACTTAAATAATTAGGATGAACCAAATTATCGCTATCTATAATAGTTAATCGTGCATGAGGGCGTAAAAAATGGTTTATAGCATAGAAATGAGAACGAACATTACTTTTTAAAGCTTGTTCCGGCTTTAAAACAACAACTTGCGGATGGTTAAAGTGAAGTTTTGAAACATCGCACTGATCAGCAACAATATAAATGATAAAATTTGTATAAGTTTGTTTTAACAATGATGCTACCACATCTGGTAAAGCGTCTGTTTGCTGATAAGCTGTAACAATGATACCATAATCAGCTTCAGCTACTTTATTCCATGCTTTATTTAATTTAAATTTATTTCTGAATGCAGGATAAAAAATATATAGCAACAGCGGCAAAATCAGGTTATAACCGATTAGCAACTGTACTGCCTGCCAAATAAGCATAAACACATGGTTATACATCAGATAAAATTTATTTTAATTAAGCCGGTTTTACTTCTAATTCTTTACTAGTTAGCACTTTATTTAAAATTAACCCACAAAACTTGCTATTAAGTGTACGCAGATAATTAAGGTAAAGTTGCTTTTCTTGGGTAATACTTTGGTTTGCTTCAAAAACTGCAATTATTTTATCAGCAAACTGTATCCATTCTTTTGCCTTATTCATTGAGTTTAATGATTGAGTCTCGATAATAATAATATCAAAACTATTTTTGAATTGCATTATTTTTCTGCGAATCATTTTTTCACTACTTCTTTCGAGTAATGATTGGTCGCCGCCTTGATTGCCCAATACGCTAATCAAGCTGTTTTCTGATGATTGAATCAATGCTTCATCATCTTGTAAATAATCTTCTAAATACGCTTTTTCAGATGCATTTTTGGTTAAAGAGGGATGCTCAAAATTACCATCAACCACTAGAACCCTTTTGTTAGCCATAGCATAAGCCGAAGCCAAACCCATAGTCACTAGTGATTTTCCTTCCCCTGCATTTAGACTGGTAATAGCTAGCACTTTCCCCTCTTCCTCTGACTTTCCTTCTTTAATAGTTAATTCATTATCAATTTCATAACGAATAGACCGTAACAAGTTACTAAATTGCCGCAGCTCATCTGCAGTTTGCGGATTATGTCCAATTAGTTTAAAATCTATTTTATTTTTAATTACTAAATTTAATTGTCCTAAAACAGGTATCTGGGTTGCATTTGCTAAGTCTGTTGAAACTCTTATTGTATTGTCTAGATAAAACATCACAAATAACACCACCAGACAGAATACCTCGCTTACTATACCGCTAGCTAAGGTTAGCAAGAGTTTTTTTGAGGGTTGTTTCACGCCAGGCATAGCTATTTCGACCTGTTTGATAGTGCTTTGAATATCAGATTCTATAGAAGACTGATTGTATCTATTCTGTACATCTGTATATTCTTTAGTAGCTACTTCAATATCCCGCTCATAGGCTTGGATAGCAGCACTAAAAGGTGCAATACGTTCCAACTGGGTATTTAACTGGGCAATTTGGTTATCTAGATTATGTAATCCGGAGCTCGTCATATCCCGGGTAATTTCCATTTTAACCTTTTCCTGCACTAAGCTCTCTTTTCCAGCCAAAGGGTTTGATACGTATCTATCGGACTGCTGACTAATTTGTGCATCTAAAACACTTTGTAAAGAATCACTGCTTTTTTTATAACGGTTATCAAAATTACTTTGAATATATTTATTATTGACCGCAGCCAAGCGGTCTCTTGTTTGTGCAATTTGTCCGTTAATTTTAGTAGTACTTGCTTCCAAATATTTTCTGTCATTTGGGTTAAAACGGCTATCAATATTTGCAATCGCACTGTTATAAGATAAAATGTCTTTTTCTGCCTGTGCTTTGCGGTCGCGATAATCAGTGAGTTGACTGTAAAGTGAAGTTGACTCGTCTTTAAGATCAAGAATACGATTTTGTGTTTTGTAATTTTTTAATGCAGTAACTTTAGCATTCATCGTATCCAGCTTTTGTTTAACCAGCTTTTGCAAAAATTCATTTGCATTTCCCTTGTTTTTTTGTTCGCTGGAAATGGTGTAAGTAATGAACTCTTTACAAAGTGTATTTAAAACAAATGATGATAATTGAGGCTGTTCTGAAGAAAATTCTAAATGTACAAAATCAGTATTGTCTGCACGATAAATTGATAAACCTTTTTTTAAATTTTCTGCGTCATATTGCTGTGCAACCAATACCCTTTCCAATCCAGCTTCATCCGGATTTGTTAAATCTAGCGGAATTCGATGCTGATATTTATTTTTAAAAACTTCCAATGCATGAGCGAGTGCATTATTATTTAATTGTTGCAATAGTTTGCTTTTAGGCCGGAAAGGATTAGGGTTGGCTAGGTCATGGATAATTAGGCTATAAGAAACCTGGTCAATAACTTTCCCTAAACGGATTGTTCCTAATAAATTTGAAAATTGCTGATTAACTTTGGATTCCTGTATGCCACCATCTATAGTACCTAAAACTTGTTGTGTAGGATCTACAATTCCTGTTGATAAATCTGTTGTAGATACATAAGCGTTAGGTAATTTTAGCGTTAAGAAATAAGTAAGTACCAAAGCAAATACAGGTACTCCAATTAGTACAAAACGATGGCGGTAAAGCAGTTTAAAAAATCTGTTGATGTCCATATTTTATTTAATATCTTCTATTTGAGTGCCTATAATTGCTTCCAGTTCGCTTTTTGCGATAAAGAAATTAGCTTCTGCAAGCATCTTTTGCTCAGTGCGTGTAGACGCACTTATTAAAGTAGCATTGTATGCTTCAAAAGTGATTTCACCTTTTTGAAATTTATACTTATTTTGTTTTAATAAAGTTTGCAAATCTTGGTAAGCTTGTGTTTGTACTTTTACCAAGTTTTGCTGCAGTAAGTAAGTAAAGTATCTACGTTTCACATCTGCAGTAAGCGTAACGAGATACTCACGTTGATCATCACTAACAATTTTCAGATCTTGCTTAGCTGCTTTAATATTAAATGGTTTTAATAAAAAGGAACCTAAATTAAGAGACACGCCTGCCTGAATGCCATTAAACAGGAACCGATTGTTATTTGTAGTTGTGGTTGTTCCCGGAACTGAATAATTTAGAGTGTTATTAGGTTGGTAGATGTAAGAAAAAGTAAGAATATCAAACCAGGAAAATTTAGCTTTATTAACATTCATTTTGGCAAGGTCTATCTTGTCATTATAATTTGTTACCCGTGGGTAATGGCTTATCGCCGAGGCGATCAGCTTATCCAAAAATGGATAAGATATATCCGGAATAATAGAATCCTGTGCTTTGGCAGTTGCTGCCATCAGGATTATAAGGATAAAAAGTGTAATTTTTCTATGCATAAACTTTTGTTAAACTTTTTCTTTTTGAATTAAAGCTGGAAATGTTTTAATGATAATTTTCAAATCAACCCGAAATGAATAATTAAGTGCATAGTAATTATCTAATTGTTTCCTTTCCAGTTCAGACATATCACTCTGGCCTCTTTTACTAATTTGCCACAGTCCTGTTAAACCAGCCGGACCTAAAAACCGAGTAGCCCATTCGTTTGAAGTCAATTTTTCTGCCTCATAAAGGGGTAGTGGCCGATTGCCCACTACAGACATATCTCCTTTTAAAATATTAAAAAGCTGAGGAAGCTCATCAATACTTGTTTTTCGTAAAAAGGCACCTACACGGGTTACCCGAGGATCGTTTTTTAATTTAACAAATATAGATGCGCCTGCTTTATCATCACTGCTATCATATTGATTGAGATTTGAAAGATCAAGTAGCTGTTTATCAGCATCACTGCGCATAGAACGAAATTTGTAAAAATCAAAAATTTTATATCCTGTTCCTACACGTTTGCTACTATAAATAATTTTCCCTTTAGATTCTAAAGCAATCAAAGTAGCAACTATTAAAAATAGTGGCATTAAAAACAGCAGGCAGGTTATTGAAAAAGCAAGATCAAATAAGCGCTTGTTAAAATGTATTTTATATGTAGTACTTACTACACTTCCTAACTTAGTAATATCCGGTTTAATAAGTTTAAACTTCACTAAAAAATTTAAACGTTCTGCAAGTTCATCGTAAGAAAAAGGATGAACATAAAAGTCGTGTACTTTTAGTTTAAGTGCTTTTTCTTTCCATGATTTATTTGCTTTGGAAGCAATCAAAACAACGATCAAACCACTTAGTAATGGACTATTTCGAATGCTTTCTATATCTTTAAAGCATTCCTCCTGCTCATCTGCTTCAATTAAAATAATTTCCGGCAGAGAATTTAAAGATTGTTCTGTGAGATATGTTCTGAATTCTAAAGAGCTATCACTTGTATATATATGAAATTTATCACTCAGATTTTGATGAATATCATCCATTAAATTAATTCCCGAATAAGCAATCCGGAGCATACTGGTACTATATAAATTTAAGTTAGTAGATGCCATTTATTTCAGTTTTTTTAAGTACATCAATGATTGTATCTTTTAAAATGGTGGGGTTAAAAGGTTTATTAATGTACCCTTCTACAGCAAATGACATATTCTCAACCTGTTCTTTGATATTATCTGCGCCTGATAATACAATTACAGGTGTATCCCGGTAAAAACCACTTATTTTTAAATTCCGGATAAAAGAAGTTCCGTTAAAATAAGGCATTTCCAAATCCGAAATAATTAACTCCGGATAATTGCCTTCTTCCAGCCATTTAAAAGCTTCTATTCCGCTAGTTTTAGTTACTACGTCGTATTCTTTTGTTAATATAAAGTTTAACAGCTTAAGAATACTTAAGTCATCATCAACAACTAATATTTGTTTTTTTGCTTCGATATCCATTGTTTAATCAGTGAAAAATTAATTCGTAAAAAATTATCCTGTTGTTATTATCTGGTAAACCACACTATATTTTCATTATTTCCTAACCTAATATGAATGTTAACGTACATGGTTTTAAAGGCTGGTAGTAATTATTAAAAGTGTTTTTAAAAACTAAATATTATTGCTTCTAACCAAACCAACATCTGTACAACATTTGATAGTGCTTGCTTTTCTTGTACGAATGATACCACATAGAGTTATTAAAAATTTATATATTAATTAACAACAAGCCACCATGAGCTTTACAGATAGCATAAAAAATAACCCCGCTCTTAAAAAATTTATCCATTGGACTTTAATTCCAACCGGGCAAGCAAAACCTCGTTATTGGGTAAAATGGATTGTAAATCCGTTTTTTCATAAAAAAAGTACAGGCAGTGTTATCCGTTATAGAACCCGAATGGATGTTTTTCCTTTTAACAAATTTGAACTAGGCAAAAATGCTGTGATTGAAGATTTTTGTACCATCAATAATGGTGTTGGTGATGTGATTATTGGTGAAAAAGCAACAATTGGCATGAGCAACGTGCTGATTGGACCAGTTAAAATTGGCAAGCAGGTAATCATCGCTCAAAATGTAGTGATCAGCGGTTTAAATCACAATTATGAAGATGTAAACCAGCCAATACAGGCACAAGGTGTACGCACCGCTCCTATTGTAATTGAAGATGATTGCTGGATTGGTGCCAATGTGGTAATTACCGCAGGTATTACTATTGGCAAACATTGTGTAATTGCTGCTGGCGCGGTAGTAACCAAAAATATTCCGGCTTTTAGTGTTGCTGTAGGAAACCCGGCCCGGGTTATCAAACAGTATAACCAGGAACAAAAAGCATGGATAAAAATTGTTTAACCAAACAATTCAAATTTGGGCTTAGCTTTAACTTTCTACATAAAATAAGGTAACTTTTATTTATTTAAAAGAAACCTTTTTTTGTTTTACAAGTAAGAGAAACTTTGTTTTATAGAGAGTGTATAGCTTTAGTTTACTTGTAACAGCTTGTTTAAATTGTGTTTAATTTATTTATATGCTCCTTTTAGCGCCTAAAAATACGACCTGTCAATACTTTATGTGTTGATACAAAATCAATATTTACATGCCTAAAAGAAGCATTCTAAAATCTTTCTGCTCTAAATCACAACTATTGTAGTTTTTGAACTCACTCTTATTATTCTCCTTTATGAAGAAATTTATTACTTATAGCTTTTTGTTAGGATTAGGTGTAATACTAGGTATAGTGGCCAATAGAAACAGAGAATATTTGATTAATGCTCAATTTATAAGAAATCACTGGCATTTTAGAAAAGTTATTCCGGAAAAGGATAAAATAATCAAGTCTGAAAAAACAATGATTATTTTGGCTTTCGGACAATCAAACTCAGCTGACTACGGAAAAGGAATCTACAATTGTAAAAATGAAGTTTACAATTATTATAAAGGAGATTTGTACCGTGCAAAGGAACCACTTTTAGGTGCTGATGGCTCTGGAAGCAGTGTATGGACGAGGGTTGCAGATATGGTAATTGATAGTGGATTGTACAAAAAAGTTATCATAATTCCATGTGGAATTGGACAAACATCTGTACAATGTTGGTCGGATGGTGATTGTAGAAAAACGCTGGAAGAAACATTAGATTACTTGAAAAAAGATAATATAAGTTTAACTCATATTTTTTGGGATCAGGGTGAAACTGATAATGTAGATAAAACTACAAAGGATGAATATAAACAAAGATTGAAAAACGTTATAAGTATTGTACGTAAAAAAGGGTTTTCTGCTGATTTTTATTGTAGCCTCACCAGTTATGTTCCTTTTAATAATAATAATCCTTTAGGAATAAACAAAGCTATATTAGGTGCACAACAAGAAACAATTAAAGAAGTGCAGCATGTAAAAGAAGGGCCAAATACTGATCTATTAAATTTAGCTTATGATAGATTTGATTACTTGCATTTTACGGAGCATGGATTAGACAAATTAGCTTATGAGTGGTACAAAAAAATTAAAATCAACCACCAATAACACTTTGATGCTCTACAAAATTGATTAGTACTTACATTGGAATTATTTAATTTTCACTGGTTGTTTAAGTGCAAATTTTTGCTGTAGCTATCTTTTTAATACTTAAACAGAATACTACATTTGCTGTTAGACTTTTTCATCGTTAAAAGAAGTATAGCAGCAATGGAAGTTTTTGTAACAGTTTTAGCCGGAACAGATGGTTTAATTGAAGGAACAGTAAGTGCAGCAACAGTGCCCGACAATAAAGAAGAATACACTTTTTCTTCTTTTGATGGCTCTTTAAATTTAGTAATTGCTAAAGATGAACATGGCCATTGGAAAAGAATCAGCAGTACAGAACCATATTTATCCGGTTGGATTGATGATCTTGGAGAACAGATTGATCAGCAAAACTCACCTGCTTTTTAATCAGATTATTTTAAAGGTGTAAGTAAATATTCTAAACCATTCATCCTGATTTCGAGCATGGTTTCTAATAATATACCTAAATTACCTTTCGGAAAGCCTTGCTGCCGGAACCAGACCAAATAATATTTCGGCAGATTGCAGATTTTTGTGCCCTTATACTTTCCGAAAGGCATTTCCATTGAAACCAATTGTGTTAGTATTTTAGGGTTCATTGTTTTTATAGAATGGATAATTCTTCCGCATAAAACCAAATTTCACCTGATAAAAGAAGCATCCGATCAAAGTAACACTTAGAAACTTTGTTTAATGTTATTTGATAAAGTATGCGCCGACCAGTATCCGCTGGCCAATAACCGCCGGATAGTAAACAAAGGATCGGCCGGATCTCTTTTTTCCGAAAGCTGAAAAGCGGCAACAAAACCACGTTTTTTCAATTCGGGTATCGACTGTGTATTCCACAAGCCAAATGGATAAGCAAAATATTTTACAGGTTTGCCGGTAATTTCCTGTAGTTTTTTGGTTGGCTTATCAATTTGCGTTACCCAATCCTCACCCTGATATTTTTTCACGTTATGATGATCCCAAGTGTGGCTTGCAATTTCGTTCCCCGCATCAGATAGTTCTTTTACCTGTGCTTTCGTCATATATTTTGGCCGGCCTAAAGAAACTGTCATGATAAAAAATACACCTTTAAAGCCATACTTTTTCATTTCCGGGGCAGCAAGCGTGTATTGGTCCAGGTCGGTATCATCGAAAGTTAGCATAATTGGTTTTGCAGGAAGCGTTGTGCCTTCGTTCAAATATTGATACAACTGATCGGGCAAAATGGTATGATAACCGCTGTCGGCCAGCATTTTCAGCTGCTGTTTAAAATCATTTTCCTGTACAATGTAATCTTTTGCTGATTTAGAATCTGTTGATTTCCAATTTCTTATCTGGTGATAGCAAAGTATTGGGATCTGCTTCCGACTTAAAATCTCGGCTGCCGAAGCAACTTTAATGTTGGTGATAGGTTTTGCAACAGGTTTTGTACTTTTTTCTTTAGCAACAGTAGCTCCGGTTGTCATCGCTGTTGTTCCGGACTGAAACTGGCAGGAAGTTAACATTAAATTTAAAAAAGTTGCCGGCAAAGCCAGTAACAGCATTTTTTTGAAATGTGATAAAGTATTCGGGTTCATAGTAAGTTGTACGCTGATTCTTTATGAAAAGATCAGAAAGACTAAGCTTCAAATTAAAAAATATAATAATGCTTCTTTTAAGAGGTTTTATGCTGAACGTAAGAAATTTTGCCGGAGTCATCAAAATCATAAACACGCGGCACGCCGGTTAGCAAATCAACATGAGAAATTGCATCGGGACTGAGGTTTTCCAGGTGCATCATCAACGCACGCAAACTGTTGCCGTGTGCAACAATTAATACGTTTTTTCCTTGCTGCAGTAATGGCTCAATTTCGGCATAATAATAGGGCAAAACACGTTCCTGTGTTTGCTTTAAACTCTCGCCTCCGGGCGGCGCTACATCAAAGCTTCTTCGCCATAAAGTAACCTGTTCTGAGCCGTATTTTTCGGCTGTTTCTGCTTTGTTTAAGCCTTGCAAATCACCATAATTTCTTTCGTTTAAAGCAGCATTTTTAAAAACAGGAAGCTGTTTTTGATTGATGGTTTCCAAAATAATATCCAAAGTTTCAATAGCACGTTTTAAAACAGAGGTAAAACAAGCGTCAAAATGCATTTCTTTCAGCTTCCGTCCGCACATGGCTGCTTCTTCCCTTCCCTGCGGGGTTAAATCCACATCTGCAAAACCTGTAAAACGGTTTTGCAAGTTATATTCTGATTGCCCGTGGCGAACAATGGCTAATTGACTTTTCATGATAACTAATACAGTCCAAAATTTGGTGCAAGTTTAAGAGATAAAATTGGGTTTTATAATTTTGTTGAACGCACAACTAAATATTCATACAAAACTTTCAAAAACAAAAAGTTCAAACGCTGACCAACAGGAATACTATTTTTAATCTGAAATTTCTGCTTCAATATTAAAAATGGCTTTTCAAAATAAGTATAAGATAGATATGCAACCACAAAAAGAGCTAAAAGATTAAAGCCAATAGAACCTAACATCTTGGATGAATCGGCCCAGGGAATAGAAAACGTAAATATTTGCTGCCATACGTAGATACTGTAAGAAAGCTTCCCAATAAAAATAACAACACTGTTGTTTAAAATTTTATATACAACTGATTTGCTTTCGAACAAATTGATGCCGATTAAAAACGCTATTAATATACCGGTAATTACATTTGTAAAGAGAAATTCTTTGATACGGGAAAGCGCGGTGTATTCAGAATTAATAATGATAACCGTAGCAACGAGTATCAAACTAAACAATGAATTTGAATATCTTTTGAAATTAGAATTGTATTTGAAAAATAAGATTGAAAATATTGATCCAATTAAAAGAAACGGTAATTTATATACCAGCATAAAAATAATTGAAAATACAAAATTTCCATTAAGCCACAAAAAATGAAAATGTAGCCATACGATTGCTGGAATAATGAAAAAGATTAATGCAATACCTAAAGCTAAATACAGTTTTCTGCTCTTTTTAAAAAGATAAGGAAATATTAAATAATATTGCTCTTCTACACTTAAAGACCAATAATGAGTAGTTGCAGGATCGGTTTCTGAGCCGACAAAGTTCTTCAAAAATAAAAAAACTAAAATGAAACCTGAAAAATTGATCTGCATATCAAATATTTGATTGAGGCCGATCAAAACAAATAAAAACAAGTAAGCCAAAGGAATTATCCGCAGAAACCTTCTGATGTAAAAATTTTTCAGGTTGATATCTTTCGTATAGATCAGTTCTTTCATTAATAAAGTGGTGATGATAAAACCGCTGATGATAAAAAAAATGCCTACTCCTAAAGCTCCGTTAAAGATGGAATACAATAACGCACTGTGCACATTTTGTCCGATTAATACATGGCTTCCAACCACCATCAAAATAGACAGTGCTCTGAAACCATCCAAAGAAGGCAAATAGTTTTGTTTTAAAACCGGCGGTACTTCTTTTACATCGCTAATAATATTAAAGAACGATTTGAATTTTTGCATTGAGATGTTGTAGAAATTGACCATCCAATTTGGGTTAAGATTAATCAAATTCATAACAAACTGTTCCTGAGCTGTTATTTAAATCATTAATTTCTGCGTTTTACGAAAAGGAATAAAATATTGTTGCTGATTGCCAAGTAAATTGATACTGACATTCAGAAAAATGGTTGATAAAAGAAGCATTCTCCAATCCATACTTCTTTTATCAGCCTTAATTTTGATAATTTAATACCAATAAACAGTTTCATCTTTCAGCTGTTTAACCTTAAAAAATAACAAGATGAAAAAAAACATGCTAGGATCATCAGGCATAGAAGTTCCTCCTTTTGCTTTTGGTGGAAATGTTTTCGGCTGGACGATTGATGAAAATACTTCCTTTCAACTATTGGATGCACTAATGGATGCCGGTTTAAATTTTGTGGATACCGCTGATGTGTATTCACGCTGGGTTCCGGGAAACCAGGGCGGCGAATCGGAAACAATTATTGGCAACTGGCTTAAAAAAACAGGCGGACGAGATCAAATAATTATCGCTACAAAAGTAGGTTCTGAAATGGGCCATGATAAAAAAGGACTTTCAAAAACCTGGATCAAGCAGGCGGTTGAAGATTCGTTAAAGCGTTTGCAAACTAATTATATCGATTTATATCAAACACATTTTGATGATCTGGAAACGCCAATGGAAGAAACGCTTTCGGCTTATCATGAGTTGGTAACTGAAGGTAAAATCCGTGTAATCGGTACTTCAAACATGAGCTCACAACGGATTGCGGTAGCTTTAAAAACCAGTAAAGAGCACGGTTTTCCAGCTTACCAAACCGTTCAGCCATTATATAATTTGTACGACCGCGAAAGTTATGAGCAAGAATTGGAGCCGCTTTGCCAGGAACATCATTTAGGCGTAATCAGTTATTTTTCTTTAGCAAGCGGATTTTTAACCGGGAAATATCGATCGGAAGCAGATTTTTCAAAAAGCCAACGCGGAAATGGTGTTAGTAAATACCTGAACGAGCGAGGATTTAAAATTTTAAAAGCTTTAGATGAAGTTTCTTTAGAACTAAACGCTACTCCTGCTGCTGTATCTTTGGCCTGGTTGATTAATCGTCCCGGTGTTACAGCACCAATCGCTAGTGCAACTAATTTAGAACAATTGAAGGATATCATCAAAGCAACTGAACTGGAATTAAATGATGATATTATTCATCAGCTAAACGAAGCAAGTGCTTGGGAATAGCATTTCCTGCTACCAAAAAAAGCTGCCAGGATAACTGACAGCTTTTTTTATGATCTTAAATTTGCTTTTTAATGTCTGTTCCAACCGTTGTGGTTGCCATTGTCATGACGGTCATCGCGTCCGCCGCCTCTATAATTATCATGATTGTATGAGTTACCTTGTCCGCGATAATTGCCTCTATCATCACGGCTGTAGTTTTGATTGCTGTAGCCACGGTTGTTATTTCCGCTATTATCAAAACGTCCGTAATTTTGATTGCCATAGCCACGATTATTACGTGCCATCACTTGCGGGTTATTGTATCTGGAACGGTAGTAATCGTTTCTTAAATACGGCCTGGGTTCGTTAATTACGTAGTGGCGCATCCGGCTATAATCGTAATCACGATATCTGCCAACTAAACGCGGACTGGAAATCCAGCGGCCCTGGTTCTCGTAATAATAAACCTGTTCTGGTACAGAATAATAAGCTTCGGCATCTGGCAGGTAATAATAATCATCTACAACCGGCGCAGGTTCAACATAAACCGGTCTCGGGCCTAAGTTCACATTTAAATGAACACCAATTTGTGCCTTTGCAGCATTAAAGCTTAAACTTCCGGCTATCAATGCGGATAAAAAAAGAATCTTTTTCATTTTCAGGTTGATTTATACATCTCAGACTATAGCAACCTTTATTAGTTTAATGGAGGATTTTGCTGCTTCAGTTACAACCATTTGCAGTATTTATGCTGATAAAAGAAGCATTACAGATACTTCTTTTATCAGCATAAAATCAAAGCTGTTTTTGGTAAACCTGAGCAATGATAAAGCCCTGATAAAAAATTTTTTCTGCTGATAAATTATAATTTTCATTCCTGAAAAATGGACTCATTGTAATCAGTTTTTTAGTTTCCACGCTGCAAAGCCAGCCAAAAAACCAGTACATCGTTTTTAAAATGATGCTCTGCCAGATACCTGCGTTACTTTTTTGAACCTGAAAATCGGCAAGCAGCCACAAGCCGCCGGGTTTTAAATGTTGATGTAATTGTTTAAAAACAGCCGAACTTCTTTTTTCTGAAAAATTATCAAATAAAAAAGGCGTTAAAATCACGTCGAACTTGTCTGTAAGTTCATAATCTTCTATGCCTCGGTTTATAAAAGTCACTTCATTTTGTCCGCAATATTTCTTTTTTGACAAACTGATCATCTTCGCAGAGATCTCTACATAAGTAATTTTAAAACTTGAAGATTGAACACGTGCAAGCTCTTCCAAAATCCAGCCTGTTCCGCCGCCAACGACTAATATTTTTGCTTCCGGTTGGATGTGCCGAACTAAAAAACGTTGTGCCTCAATCAGCGCTTTCCCGAAAACCAATTGTGCCAGCCAGTCATAAAACCAAGCAGCGGCATCGTAATTATTTGGCATATTTGCAGCGTTTCAGGTGTATTTTGTTTATACTGATCACAACAGTAAAACAATTAATGCTGTTTTTATCACCCCAAAATCACTGAAAATAAGCTCGCAGAATGATATGCCGATAAATTTTAAGAAAAAACTTCCTTGGTTGCTCGTACTAATTCTGGCTTTAGCGGTCCATTTTTCGGGGATCAATATTCCATTTTTTACCGATGATCCAGGTTTGTATGGTTCGCTTGCCAAAAATATGGTGCAGCAAGGAAATTACTGGGAACTGTTTTCTTACGGAAAGGATTGGCTGGATAAACCTCATTTTCCATTCTGGATGGCGGCACTCAGTTTTAAACTTTTTGGTGTTTCTACTTGGAGTTACAAATTGCCTGCCCTGCTGTTTTTTCTGTTATCCGGTTTGTACACATACTTGTTCACCAAAAAAAACTACGACCAGAAAACGGCTTTGATGGCTGTTTTAATCCTGCTTTCGGCGCAGCATATTTTTATGTCGAACACGGATGTACGAGCAGAACCTTATTTGATAGGTTTGATTATCGGCAGCGTTTACCATTTTTATCTACTCGAAAAACGGTTTAGCTGGACTGATTTGATTCTCGGTGCCTTGTTTGCTGCTTGTGCCGTGATGACGAAAGGAGTTTTTGCCCTAATTCCGATTGGCGCAAGTGTAATCGGCGAACTGATTTTTAAAAAACGTTATGCCGAAATGCTGCGCCTGAAATGGCTGCTGGCCGTTTTGCTGACAGCTATTTTTATCCTACCAGAAATTTACAGTTTGTATGTTCAGTTTGATAGTCAGCCCCAAAAAATAACGCTTCAAAATGCACATCAATCCGGCATCATGTGGTTTCTGTGGGATAGTCAGTTTGGCCGTTTTATCAATTCGGGGCCAATTACCCGCAAATCCGGAAGCTTGTTTTTTTATATCCACACTCTAATCTGGGCTTTTGCACCGTGGTTTTTTATGCTGATTTATGCTGTTTTTATCAACCTAAAAAAGATAGTGCAAAAACAGCAATTAAACGAGTATTTCTCTTTGTGTGCGGCGCTGAGTATGTGGCTGATATTTTCCCTTTCACGCTTTCAGTTATCATTTTATACCAATATTATTTTTCCGTTTTTTGCCATCATTATAGCTTCCGTTTTGCGTAATGTGCTTTCCAAAGCTGTATTCACGTACTTTAAAATCGCACAATTGGTACAGGCTGGCTTGCTGTTTTTAGCTATTCTGGCGTTTAATTATTTTCTTCATCCGGCAAACCAGATTTTGTTTTGGGGCGAAGTGACAGGCTTTGTAATCCTGGTTTTGTATCTCAGCAAAAAAACTTCCGGCTTTGCATTTTTGTTTTTACTGTCATGCACAGTTACCATTTTTGTAAATTTTTACCTCAACAGTATTTTTTATCCTTTGCTGGCCACTTACAAAGCTGATGCACAAGCACCACATTATATCAATCAGCATTTTCCGGGAAAGCCGGTTTATGTAGTAGACAGCCTAAGTAATCCTTTTCAGTTTTACTGCAAAGTGCCGGTACAGCTGCTATCAAAAGTGGATTTGAATGATACAGAATCAGCAAAGAAAATTATCTATACGAATGAAGCAAGGTTGAAAGAATTGCAGCAAAACCATCCGGTAAAAATTTTAAAAGCTATTACAAATTATCCGCAGGAAAGGATTTTGAAAGATTTTATCTGGTATAAAACCCGCGAAAAAATTTTGAATAAATATTATTTGATTAGTTATTAGACAAATTTGGACTGATGCTTCTTTTACCACCTAAAAAGTCTCATGGCAAAAATCTTTCCTAACAAGTAACAATTTTGCAGCTTTCTTTGTATAATAATAACCTGTAGTACAATCTCAATTACATTTTTTTTACATCATTAAATAAAATAGCATTAACTATAGCTAAATTATGACCTATAATATTCAGCCTGAGTTTGATTGCAGAGATTGTGTAAAATGTGGACAACGGCCTGTTGTTGAGCAGATTAAAAAGCTTTTTAGAATTAAATGCCCGAATAGGAATTGTAATAATGTAATAAGCGGTACAATGTTGGATTTTGCAAAGTGGAATGACCTGAACAAGCCGCGTGAAAATTCTAACCGGAAAGAAGATAATAATGCTATTAAAAGAATGGCCTAATTATTTTATCCCTAAAAATTTAAACGTACGTAAATGCTCATATACGTTTAAATTAACTTTTCCACTTCAGCCTCAAACTATTGGTTACAACTGATACTGAACTTAAAGCCATCGCCGCACCGGCAAACATCGGTTCTAAATGAATTCCCCAAATTGGATATAACGCGCCTGTGGCAACCGGAATAGCGATCAAATTATAAACAAAAGCCCAAAATAAATTCTGACGAATGGTACGAATAGTTTGTCGGGATAACTTTAAAACCTCAGGCAATAAACTGATATTGGATGAGATCAAGGTAATTCGCGCAACATCCATCACAATATCAGAACCTAAACCCATCGCAACCGAAACATCAGCGGTTGCTAAAGCTTCTGCATCGTTAATGCCATCGCCTGCCATTGCTACGATTTTACCTTCATGCTGTAATTTTTTAATCTGATCGGCTTTGCCAGCAGGAGAAACTCCGGAAACTACATTTTCTATTCCGGCAATTGCAGCAACGTGATTTGCTGTATCAGCGGCATCTCCGGTTAGCATCCAAACAGTAATTCCATGCTTTTTTAACTGGGCAACTGTTGTAGCTGCATCAGCCCGAATTTCATCAGCTACGGTTAAAACAGCTAACAAACTTCCTTTTTGAGCGAAATAAATGATGGTGTTTGTTGAATTGCTATCAAGCTTTAACTGCGGGTTTATAAAACAAACTTCCTGCACCCAATCCGGTTTCCCAATATAATAAGTCTGATTTTCATAATCCGCAGAAACTCCCGCTCCAGTAATACTTTTAAAATTATTAACGGTTTGAACCGATACTTCTTTTAGCACTAAAAAATCAACAATCGCACCAGCCAGCGGATGTTCAGATTGCTGTTCGGCAGCCAGTAATATTCCGGATAAAACATTTTGCTCGCTTTCGGTTAAACTTGTGCTCCAGTTTAAAGCGGTTAATTTAGGTTTTCCTTCGGTGATGGTTCCTGTTTTATCCAGCACAACGGTGTCTACTTTGTAAGCTCTTTCCAGCGTTTCTGCATCCCTAATTAGGATTCCTTTTTCAGCACCTTTGCCTACGCCAACCATAATGGCTGTGGGCGTTGCCAAACCCAAAGCGCAAGGGCAAGCAACAATCAGCACCGTTACGAAACTGAGCAAACCCTGACTGAAAGCTTGTTCTCCACCGAAAATAAACCAGGCAGCGGCACTCATTAGCGCAATTACAATCACTACCGGAACAAAGACAGACGCAATCTGATCGGCCAGTTTTTGCACACTCGCTTTTGATCCTTGCGCATTCTGTACTGCTTTAATCATCTGCGAAAGCAAAGTTTTGCCACCAACTTTCGTAGCTTTCAATACAAAACTTCCTTTCTGGTTGATGGTACCAGCAAAAACAGCATCACCGGTTTTTCTGCCTACAGCCATCGGCTCGCCGGTCATCATAGATTCATCGATAAAAGAAGCACCGTCTGTAATTTCTCCATCTACCGGAATCCGGTTGCCAGGTTTAATGCGGATCGAATCTCCCATTAAAACATTGGCAATACTTGTTTCGGTTTCGATTCCATCTTTAATCATTATAACTGTTTTCACCTGCAAACTCATCAGCTTTTTTACGGAGGCGGAAGTGCCGGATTTGGCGCGTTCTTCCAGCAGTTTTCCAACTAAAATAAAGGTGATAACCACTGCTGCCGACTCAAAATAAACATGCGGAACAATACCGCGCGAAAGCCAAAACTGTGGATAAACCGTATTGAAAAAACTAACCAGATATGCAACGCCTGTGCTGATGGCTACCAGCGAATCCATGTTGACCTGCCCATGTTTGGCTTGTTTCCAGGCACTTACAAAAAATCTTTTTCCAAAAACAAACAGTACGATGGATGTGAGCACCAGCATGATCCAGTTTGCTGCTTTTACGTGCATAAAAACCATGCCCAGCAATACAACCGGAATGGTCAATAAAACTGCACCTAATGTTGTTTTTTTAAGTTGTGCTAAGGCTTTTTCTTGTTGTTCTTCCTGCTGATCGAAGGCGTTTTCTTCATCCAGAATCAAATCGTAACCTACACTTTGTATCGCTTTTTGAATTTTCTCCTGATCGGTTTTTTGCTCGTTAAAATAAACATCCAACGCCTGCGACGCATAATTGACGTTTGCCTGCTGCACGCCCGGAATCGAAGCGGCCATACTTTGCACGCTCATGGCGCAGGAAGCACAGCTCATGCCCGTTACCGGAATTATTTTATGAACGATGTTTTCCATGATGCTTCTTTTATCGTACAAAAATACGGATAAGCTTACGCGGAAAATTTCGTGTGCCTTAGATTTGTCTTTTATATGATTTCTGAATGAGAAATAGATAGGATTAAAAGACATGAGGCAAACAAATCCTACAAAAATTCTAAATTTCTCCTATCTTCAAACCCAATAATTTCCATCATCCACTTATGGCATTAAATTACGTTTGGGTTGCTTTTTTTATCATTGCTTTTTTTATTGCGCTGGTTAAACTGATTTTTTTAGGTGATACCGAAATTTTTAAATTGCTGGTAGATGGCATTTTTGATTCTACCAAATCGTCCGTCATGGATATTGCTTTGCCTTTGATCGGAACAATGGCTTTCTGGCTCGGCATCATGAATATTGGTGAAAAAGCTGGAGCCATCAATTTTTTATCCCGTTTGGTGGGTCCGTTTTTTCATCGTTTGTTTCCGGAAGTTCCTAAAAATCATCCGGCAAACGGAGCTATGATGATGAATTTTTCCGCCAATTTATTAGGTTTGGATAATGCCGCAACGCCGCTCGGTTTAAAAGCGATGGAAAGCTTGCACGAACTCAATCCTGAAAAAGATACGGCTTCAAACGCAGAGATTATGTTTCTGGTTTTACATGCTTCCGGTTTAACTATTTTACCAATTTCCATTATTGCGCAACGTGCTATTTTGGGCGCGCATGATCCAACAGATATTTTTATTCCTTGTATTATAGCAACTTATGTGGCTACACTTGCCGGCTTGCTTGTGGTGGCTTACAAACAAAAACTAAAACTTTGGGACAGCGTGGTCATCGGCTGGCTGGGCGGAATTACGCTGTTTTTAGCTGCGCTGGTTGCTTATTTTAAGCTTTATTTGGATAAACAGCAAATCAGCGAAGTATCTAAAGTAGCCAGCAATTTGATTTTATTGTTGATTCCCGTACTGTTTATTTTGGGTGCACTGCGCAAAAAAGTAAATGTGTTCGAGGTTTTTATTGAAGGTGCCAAAGGCGGACTGGAAACTTCGTTCCGCATAATTCCATATTTAGTGGCCATGCTGGCTGCCATCAGTGTTTTTCGTGCTTCAGGCGCGCTGGGTTATCTGGTGGATGTTTTTAAATGGGGATTTGGTCATCTCAACATGGATACTCGTTTTACAGAAGTGCTGCCAATCGGTTTTATGCGGCCTTTAAGCGGCGCAGGTTCGCGCGCGATGATGCTGGACAACATGAAACATTTTGGCACTGATAGTTTTATTGGCCATTTGTCCAGCGTTTTGTATGGTTCTGCGGATACTACTTTTTACATTGTGGCTTTGTATTTTGGCTCGGTTGGCATCAAAAAAACACGTTACGCTATTCCCGCAGGTTTAATTGCTGATTTTGCCGGTGTGGTGTCGGCCATCCTGCTTTCCTATTTGTTTTTTGGCTGATCGATGCTGTTTTTAGCAGCCTAATTTAGAGTAACCATTCTTTCCATCTGTCGTACAATATCCGGTCAGCCTGATATTGGCTTTTGTACTTCAGTAAAAAAAATGAAAAGAACAGGGATACTTCTTTTACTGTGCATTTTCTTAAATCAACTTAAAAGTGATGCGCAAGACCACATGTACTCCCAGTTTTTTAACTCGCCGTTGTATTTAAATCCGGCTTTAAACGGACAGTTTCAGGGCGATTTACGCATGAACCTGATTTACCGCAACCAGTGGGCTTCTATCCCCGGCGCACTCTCCTACATTACAGCTTCGCTGGATTATAACGTGCCCCAATTTGGTGGTGGTTTGGGTTTGATGGTTTCCCGTTCCTCCGAAGGTTCAGCTTATCTGGTTAAAAATAGTGCTTCTGGTTTATATTCATATAGTGTTGGTTCTGATGATTATGTGCTTTCGTTCGGGTTGCAGGGCGGCGTAACCAACCGTACTATCGACTGGAGCAAATTAGTTTTTTCTGATCAGATTGATCAGAATATCGGCATTATTCCCGGACAAACTACTTCGGCAGAAATGCCTGCTTTTAACAATAAATACTATTTTGATTCGGGTGCAGGCGTTTCGCTGACTTTAAACCGATTGCTTGTTGGCGGCGCATTGCAACACATTAATCGTCCGAATGAATCTTTTACCGGTGCAAAAATAATATTGCCGATGCGCTCAGTGATGCACATGAGCTACCGTTTACCTTTAAATAGTTATGGCGGCGATGATGACGAAGATGGTTCTTACATCATCCCTTCGGTGATAGCTTACAACCAGGCTAAAGTAACGTCTTTTAATGCTGGGTTACAGTATAAAAAGCGCAGCATCAACGCCGGTTTATGGTATCGTTCCAGTGGAAACACTGGCCAGGAAGCATTTGTGGTTTCTTTGATTTTTGATTTGTTTATCAACCGCGATGGCGGCGAAAAATTACGGTTTGGAATTAGCCATGATGCCAATCAGTCCAAAACCAATTACACCAACTCTACCGGCTCTACCGAAGGCAGTTTGGGCTACGAAACAACCTTACCTAAAAGCGACCGGGGTTCTAAAAAATTTCCTGGTGCACGCAGGTGTTTTGATTTTTATTGATGCTTCTTTTATCACTTCATTTTTTAGGTGATAAAAGAAGCATTGTTATTTCGATCTAAAATCTTGAGCGACCATTCCTTCACATTAAATTAACATGATTATAACGACAGGTTAATGTTAATATAACACTTAGTTAACGTTGCTGAGCAACCTTTGTGTCCAAACAAAAGACACAATGAAAAAAATTTATCTTTTCATTTTTTCCTGTTGCTTAATACTCTCTGCAGGAAAAATAAATGCACAAATTACCAGCGCGCAAATCAGCGGTAAAGTTTCTGATTCCAAAGGCGTAACCCTGCCCGGCGTTTCTGTTGTTGCCGTAAATACCGGCACCGGAACGCGTTATGGCACGGCAACCAACGCCGACGGCCGCTACACGCTGCCTAACATCAATGCTGGCGGACCTTATACCATTACGCTGACTTACATCGGTTTTAAAACCATAGAACGTACAGGAGTTACGCTGAGTTTGGGCAACGCAACTTACAATTTTACGATGACCGATGCAGCAGCAACTACACTGAAAGAAGTTACAGTAACCGGAACTGCCGGCGCACCAAAAACCGGTGCAGGCACACGAATCAGCCAAAGCCAAATTCGTAATTTACCAACTGTAAGCCGCAGCTTGCAGGATTTAACCCGTACTACGCCGCAAAGCAGCAACAACTCTTTTCAGGGAACAAATTTTCGGTACAATAACGTAACTATTGATGGCGCGATCAACAATGATGCAATCGGATTTAGTCCTTCTACCGGCGGCCAGACCAATCAGTCCGGACAAGTGGGCAGCAGTACACGTACCAATCCGGTTTCTATTGATGCAATTCAGGATATTCAGGTTTATGTGGCTCCTTACGATATTAAAATTGGTAACGTTTTGGGCGGAAGTATCAACGCTGTAACCCGCAGCGGAACCAATACCGTTACCGGTTCGGTTTATGGTTTTGGGCGAAATGCTTCTTTAATCGGCAAAAATAATATCCCGGCCAATGTTGGTGGTGATGGTTCAAAAGAACCAAGTGAATTTCATGAATATCAAACTGGTTTCCGCGTAGGTTTTCCAATCATCAAAAACAAGTTATTTTTCTTTACTAATGAGGAAATTACGCGCAGACAAGATCCGGTAATTTTTGGTGCAGGTTCTACAGGTTCTGCCAACATTTTATCTGTAACTGATGCGCAAAATATAGCCACAGCCTTTCAAAGATATAGCGGTTTGAGTGCCGGAACGTATGACAATACTTCAATCTATTCCCGTTCGAACAAATTTTTTAACCGTTTGGATTGGAACATCAACGATAAAAACCAGTTAACTATCCGCAACAATTACATTACTTCGGTAGCAACAAATTTGGAGCGTGATAACTTCAATTTTCGTTTTGGCGGAATTGATTATGTTTCTCATAACAACTCCACTTCTACCGTTGGTGAGTTGAAAACAAAAATTTCCAATTTTGCAAGCAACAGTTTAGTTGTTGGTTATTCCAGCGTTCATGATTACCGCGACCCAACTTCAAACCCGGCATTACCTCAAATAGAAATCACCGGTAATTCGCCAGGTTCTACTATTTTTCTGGGAACAGATCGTGAAGCTGCGATATTTGATATGCGCCAGAAAACAACTGAGTTTACCGATAA
>JBPBQV010000028.1:0-26598 GCA_050955045.1 Janthinobacterium lividum
CAATAAAAAATGGAAAAAGGAGAAATTAAAAAAGTAGAAACACCTGTTGAGAAACAGATTAAACGGCGCACTTTTATTTCGTTTTTTAGTTTTTTGGCGATAAACGGAGCTGCTTATTTTGGCTGGAAATGGCTGTACAAAAAAGCACCGGAAGAAACTGCCGGAATTACAGCTGGCGCAAAAAAACCGTTGCGCCGGGCACTTAATCAAACTGAACTGGCTTTCCGCAAAATATTTAGTCACAAGCATTTGGTTAAAACGTATCCAAAATCCAGCGCAGCCAAAAATGTAAGAGTAAATGGTGATGCTGGCTTAAATAAATTGGTTGATATAAATACCTGGAAACTAAAAGTTCTTAAAAAGCCGGGCGAAATTCTACAGATTTCGATGGATGAACTGAAAGCCTTACCAAAAACAGAAATTGTTTTCGATTTTAAATGTGTGGAAGGCTGGGACCAGATACAGCATTGGGCAGGCGTAAAACTAATTGATGTGATGCAGCATTATCAACTGGAAGAACAGGCAAACATGCAATATGCAGGTTTAATCACGCCAGATCAGGAATATTATGTAGGAATTGATATGCCAAGCGCCTTGCATCCGCAAACGTTGTTGTGTTACGAGATGAATAACGAGCCGTTGAAACCAGAACATGGCGCGCCGTTGCGGTTAATTATTCCGGTAAAATATGGCCTGAAAAGTTTAAAAAACATTGGTACGCTTTCGTTCAGCAATTCCCGTCCGCCGGATTACTGGGCCGAGCAAGGTTATGATTATTACTCTGGATTATAATTTTCATGCTGTAAAAACAGCATCATCAGGTTGATTAAAGGCTTATCTTTTGTTTGGATCTGAAACAATGTTTCTGAATGTAAATTCTGCAAACAGGCTTTAACTGATGAACGAAACTTTAATAAAAATTCTGGGATTAGTGGCAGGTGCCTGCACTTCCTGCGCCATTATCCCGCAGGTAATTACTACTTATAAAACTAAAAAAGCTGGTGATGTTTCTATCCTGATGTTTGCAGTTTTGTTAACCGGTAATGTTCTGTGGATTGTTTATGGCATATTTAAAAGCGAATTACCTATCATCGCAACTAATCTGCTTACCGTTTGCTTAAATATTACGATGTTAGTTTTGAAGATAAAATATAAGGACAACAAGTAAATTCAGCCAAAACTAACACACAAGTAATAACAATTTTGAAAATTATATTAGGTTTGTAATATGGAAACACACGATCAGGAACATCACGAAGAACACAAAGTAATCGGCTTAATCCCGAGTATTATTTTGCTTATTGCGCTTGCTATTTTTGTGGTTTTATTTTCAATGCACGGTTCAACTCCGCACTAAGCAGCAAAAAACACTATTATAAAAAACGCCTTATCAGCATAAATTTTCTATGCTGATAAGGCGTTTTTTATAGAGACAATATTTTAAATAAAAAAAATTAATGCCTAAGTTCCGATCCATCCTGTTCGCCCGCTTCTTTCTGTATTTCGCGTTCTGTACCCAAATTTAAAGTAAAAGAAGGTTCTGCGGCCTGTGTAGCATCATTAATCTTATCTAATTCCTGGTTATCATTTGGCGTGGTTTGATCTAAACCATCATCATTGCTTTGCTGCGGATCGTTTTCCGGATTATTTTCTGGTGTGCTCATCGTATTTTAATTTGTTTGTTACAAAGCTGCTAAAATTAATATTGTTTTAGGTGATGCAAGTAATCAAATTCACTTCCTTGTTGGCCTTTAAAATTCAAATTGAGTATTTTGCAGGCTTTGATGTTTTTCTATGATGAACAAATTAATATTCGTTTTATGCCTTGTTTTTTGTGGTTTTGCGGCCCGCGCACAATTTAATGATTCTACCCATTTTCATACCAGTTACGCCTCTACCGGCGCCATCAACAGAACCAACGATGGCAGTTCTTACCTGCTAAACAACGTTTTTAAATTCAACATTAAAAATAAACGCACTACTTTAAATTTCAACAATAGCTGGGTTTACGGCGAGTCTAACAGTCAGCTTACCAATAATGATTTTTCTTCTTCACTTGATTTTAACCTCAACAGCAAACTGCCGCATTTTTACTACTGGGGATTGGCTAATTACAATACCAGTTTCTCCTTAAAAATTAACAGCCAGTTGCTGGCCGGTTTGGGTGCCGCTTATAATGTGATTGATAAAAAAAATGCCATGTTAAACGTAAGTGATGGAATTTTGTACGATCTGAGCAATTTATACGTCAACAGTACCGAAGATGATGTTTATCAAACCTACCGCAACTCTTTCAGGCTCAACTTTCGTTTTGTTATCCGGGATTTGATTGTGGTTGATGGCAATAATTTTATACAAAATTCGCTGCAAACCAGGAGCGATTACATCATCCGTTCCACAACCAATTTATCATTCAAATTACGGAAATGGCTTGCTTTTACTACTTCCTTAAATTACAACAGGTTGAACAGAACCGGTCGGCAAAACGTACTTTTAAACTACGGACTTACGGTTGAAAAATACTTTTAGATAACAGTTTTTAGTCGATAAAAGAAGCATTAAGGTATTTTTTTATTTGAATTAAAAAGTGTTCTATTGCTTCACTTTTGTATTTTCGCCCGTAAAAACAGTATGCTTTTAGATAAACTTCGTTCATTACCACAGGATCATCAGCCGCCCAAAATTTTGATTATTGGTGATTTGATGATCGACCAATATGTTTGGGGCGAGGCCAACCGATTATCACCAGAAGCACCGGTGCCGATTGTAAATGTTCAAAAAGAATCCAGCACATTAGGCGGTGCCGCAAACGTTGCCCAAAACCTGTTATCGTTTGGGGCCGAAGTAATTATTGCAGGCTTAATTGGCGATGACCAAGCCGGAAAAGAACTGTTAACTATGCTGGTAGATGAAAATGCAGATACCCGAGGAATTGTAATTGCTACCGAAAGGCCAACCACGGTAAAAACACGCATCATAGCCGGAAGTCACCAGATTGTGCGGATTGACCGCGAAGTAAATGATCAGATCAGTCAGGATTGTGAAGATGATTTGTTTAACCAGATTATGCCGCATTTTGCCGTAGTAGACCTTATTTTGTTTTCTGATTATAACAAGGGTGTACTTTCTCATTCGCTTTGCCAGCGTATCATCAACGCCTGCAAATCTATCAGCAAAAAAGTTATTGTTGACCCAAAAGGGCTTGATTTTGCTAAGTACAAAGGTGCTTACCTTATCAAACCAAATAAAAAAGAACTGGCTCAAGCAGTTAAATTTGAAAAAATCAGCAATACCACAGCTTTACAAAATGCTGCAGCAGCTTTGTTTGAATTAACGAATTCGGATTACCTCGTGGTAACTTTATCGGAAGAAGGAATTGCCATCCTCACCAAAGATTCGTACCAACTTTTGGAAGTTAAAGCAACGGAAGTTTTTGATGTAACCGGTGCCGGTGATACAGTTTTGGCAACTTTGGCTTATTTTACCGCTTCGGGTTTTACGGTAGAAGAAGCCTGCGAACTGGCTAATCATGCAGCCGCAATCGTGATCCGCCGTGTAGGAAGCGCCAGCACTTCGGTAAAAGAAATTATAGAAGATATGGAAAACAGCAACAACTAAAATGATAGCAGAAGAACTATATAATCATCAGGAATTAATCGGCAGAGTAATTCAAATGCTTCTTTTACCGATAGAAAATGGTTGCGCTATGATAACCGAAACTGTTTTAAGTGGCAATAAATTATTGATTGCCGGAAATGGAGGAAGTGCAGCCGATGCGCAACACATTGCAGCCGAGTTTACCGGAAGGTATGTAAAAGAACGAAAAGCTTTGCCAGCAATTGCTTTATCCACAGATACTTCTGCTTTAACGGCTATCAGCAATGATTATGGTTTTGAGCAGGTTTTTGCGCGACAAGTAGAAGCTTTGGCACAACCGGGTGATCTTTTTCTGGCAATTTCTACCAGCGGCAACAGCGCAAATATTTTAAAAGCGATAGCATCTGCCAAAAATATGAATTGTAAAGTTTTGGGTTTGTCCGGACGTGATGGCGGAGAAATGAATGCCATTTGTGATTTGAATATTGTTATTCCTTCGAATATTACTGCGCGCATTCAGGAAATGCACATGCTGATCGGACATATTTTTTGCAAAGCTGTGGATGATTTGTTTTGAATTAGAGAATCAATTTGCCATTTTGAACCTGTTTCAGTATCTCATCAGAAAGGCTAAAATAATTAAATTCGTTACACTTCTGATGAGATGCCGAATTTTTTTTGGTATAACTAATTACAGCTTAAATCACCCGCATCATTTTCTTACTAATCTACGTTTGCGCATCCAGCTGGCTTCCGCCAGCATTAACCATAATATTTCCTGGCAATTATTTTAAATTTCCTGCATCATCATGCCAAAGATAAGTCCTATGCAGTTAAAGTAAGGCCTATGTACTTGCTTTCACCAGCGTCAACAGTTATTTGCTTAAACTTTAATTTTTGTATGTAAAAGAAGCATCATCAAAATATTTGCTTTATCTTGGTTTAAAAAGATTTATCAGCAACATAATTTTACCATGATAAAAACAGCATTCATTTTCCTTTTTGTTCTGCTAAGTGCTCCGATTTTTGCACAATACAATACTAAAGTTTACAATCAATATTTAGATTTTAACGAAGCACAATACAATAAACAACCTAATATTGCTTTGCAAAAAGCGGACAGTATTTTAAATAATTCCGAAAAACTTCCAGCTAAAACACAAACTAATTTTTACAGAAGTTTGGCTAAATTGTATGAAGATCAAAATCAGCCTCAAAAAGCCATCATTTTTAATGAAAAGGTGGTAGCTGCCGTGCCGGATTATTACGTTTCGCACCGGGCGTTAGGTTATTTGTATTTGTTGCCCGGAAATACTTTGGTGGAGAAAATCAATCAATCCAAAACCAATGCTGCGGATCAGCAAAAATATAAAAAGAAATATTTTAATCTGATCAAAAAAGCATTGCCGCATTTGGAAAAAGCGGAAGCTTGCGACCACGACTCAGAAACTTTGAATTTGATTAAAAGCTTATACCAAAGAATTAATGATCAAACCGGTTTAGCTTCGCTGGATAAGCGGTTAAAGCAATTCAGACTGAAATGTATTGACTTGCTGACAGAGTAGTTTCGATCAAAAACAGAAAATGACGCTGTTTTTATCACCTAAATTCTGGTGAGACAACTCCAAAATGACACAACTGCGAGAAACTATTTCGACCAAAATTTCGTTTTTAAAACTATGAAACGTTTAATATTAATTGTAATTACAGCTGCATCTGTGAGTCTTTTCGGATGTCAGAATATAAATGGACAGAGTAAAAATGCACCTAGAAGAAAAATCGTAAAAACTGAAGCAGAATGGAAAAAACAACTTTCCCCAACTGCTTATGAAATTATGGTTGAAAGAGGAACTGAAGCACCGTTTAAAAACGCTTATTACAATAATCACGAAAAAGGGATTTATGTAAGTGCATCAACTGGCGAACCGTTATTTTCTTCTAATGATAAGTTTGAATCTGGAACGGGCTGGCCAAGTTTTGTTAAACCAATCGATCCGAGTAAAATTGAAATTGTACACGATAGCAGCTATGGAATGGATCGGGATGAAGTAATTGAAAAAAGTACCGGTTTCCATTTAGGCCACGTTTTTGATGATGGTCCTGCTGATCGTGGCGGAAAACGTTATTGTATGAATTCAGGCGCATTCAAGTTTGTTAAAAAATAAACTCCATACTCCTTTTACCGATACTTTTTTGAATCCGCTTTATTAATTTAAAGCGGATTCATATTTTAAGCTAACTGTTAAATCCACCCAATCAGGATTTACGGAACGAATCATTTTTTCTTTCTGCGTTCTGGTAAAGCAACTAACCGCTTCAAAACGTTTTACGGCGTTATCTTCCGAGTTTAATTCTTCAAAATAAATCAAACGGTTTAATTGGTCTGAACTGTTAAAAAACAGGTTCGGCATTTGCTTATAAAAATCTAAAGTTTTAACCAAATCAGAGCACATGCCAACATGCAAACTGTTCCGATTTCGGTCAGTAATAATATACATAATTTTTTTTCCTGATTTTGCAGCCGAACGAGCGTTTAAATTTTGCATAATTAATATTTATTACTAATTTTATGAGCACTAAGGTACTAATTAATTTAGCAATACCAAATTTTATGTCAAAAATTTCATCAAACATTAAATATCTTCGGAAGAAAAAAGGATTAACACAGCAACAGTTTGCAGATCAGCTACTTATCAAAAGATCACTGGTGGGTGCATATGAAGAAGACCGTGCTGATCCGAAGTATGAATTACTAAATTCAATAGCAAACTTCTTCGAAATCCCGATTGGAGATTTCATAAATGAAGACATTAACGACAAATATCAGCAGAAACCAAAGGCAGAAACTAATAATGTACGCATTTTAAGTGTTTCTGTAGATAATCAGGAACGGCAAAATATAGAATTAGTTCCGTACAAAGCTAGTGCTGGTTATTTAAATGGTTATGCTGATCCGGAATTTATCAGTCAGCTACCCAAGTTTCATTTGCCGATGTTGAAGCAGGGAACTTACCGTGCATTTGAGATTACAGGTGATTCGATGCTTCCGGTTTATCCTGGTTCTATTATCGTTGCAGAATATCTGGAAAACTGGTCGGAAATTAAATCCGGCGAAACATATGTAGTAATCAGCAAAGATGATGGCGTGGTTTATAAACGTATCGGCAATAGATTCAAACCGAATAAAAAATTAAAATTGGTTTCAGATAATCCGGTTTATGAGCCATACGAAATTAACCCGGAAGATGTGCTGGAGATCTGGAAATCCAAAGCTTTTATTTCTATGCATTTCCCGGAGCCAACGCCCGATCCAACAATGGAAAGTTTAACAGCTATGATGACGCAAATGCAAAAATCTATTGCGAAATTACAGCATGGCAACAATTAAGTTACATGGTTTTTGTTAAACCTTAGGATATTATCTTTATCCAACGAATTAAACAAGAAACATGAAAAAATTAGTATTAATGCTTTGCTTTATTGCAGGCATAACTTCTTTGAGCAAGGCTCAGGGCGGCGGACAACGTAGAACACCAGAAGAACAAGCTAAACAACTGCAAACACAATTGAAGTTATCAGATGATCAAACTACTAAAATCACTTCGATCATGCAGATGCAAAGTACCAAATTGGATAGCGTGAGAACAGCTTCTAACGGTGATCGCCAGGCAATGATGCAAGGAATGATGCCGATCAGACAAATGACGAGCACCAAAGTTAAAGCCCTTCTAACTGCTGATCAATCAGTAGCTTATGATAAAATGCTTGCTGATCAACAAGCGCAAATGCGTGCCAGAATGCAAAATGCCGGCGGTTCTCCGCAAAAATAATTTTATCTTTTTGATTCTAAAAAGCGGCCCTGAGCCGCTTTTCTTATTTTAGCAGAAAATTTTAAGTTGAAGCAGGCAGAAGATTTTATCGAACAAAAACTGGCACTCCGAAAACAGGATGACAATTTTAGGGTGCTAAAAACAGCATCAGGTTTGATTGATTTTTGCTCGAATGATTATCTGGGTTTTGCACGATCTGAAAAGTTAAGAGCTTTGGTTGAGACAGAAATTCAAAAATATCCAGATTATTTGAATGGTTCCGGTGGCTCTCGTTTACTTTCCGGAAATACTGTTTTTATAGAAAAATTGGAGCAGCAAATTGCTAATTATCATCAGGCAGAAGCTGGCTTAATTTTTAATTCTGGTTACGATGCTAACTTAGGTTTGTTTGCCTCGCTCCCGCAACGCGTCGATACTATAATTACAGATGAACTGATTCATGCTTGCATTATTGATGGCGCAAGGTTAAGTCTGGCCAACCGTTTTTCCTTTAAACATAATGATCTGGTTGATCTGGAAAAGAAATTAAAAAACGCCAAAGGAATTTGTTACGTAGCGATAGAAAGTGTCTACTCAATGGATGGCGACCAGGCACCATTAAAAGCAATTATAGAATTAACCACAAAATATAATGCCAATTTAATTGTGGATGAAGCGCATGCTACCGGCGTTTTCGGTAGTGGTTTAGTGCAATTGTTGAACTTGGAAAAGCAGGTTTTTGCCAGAACAGTAACTTTTGGAAAAGCTATCGGCTCACACGGTGCAATTGTACTCGGCAGTCAAAATTTACGAAATTATTTGATCAATTTTGCACGCTCTTTTATATATACAACCGCTCCCAGTTTTCATCAATTGATGACTACTAAAATGAGTTATCAATTGTTAAAAGATTCAGAAACTGAACAAATCGGCTTAAAAAAACGGATCGACTTATTTAAAAAAGAGCTACAAAAACAGCCTTTAATCCAGTTGATTCCGAGTAACAGTGCCATACAATCCATATTAATTTCGGGCAACTTAAAAGTGAAACAATTAGCTAAACATTTGCAACAAAATGGTTTTGATGTACGGCCAATATTGAGTCCAACCGTTCCAATTGGAATGGAAAGATTGCGGATTTGCATTCATGCTTTTAATACAGAGGAAGAAATTATCGAATTAGGATTAGCAATCAGTCAACAACTATGAACGAATTAAAATCATTATTTGTAACCGGAATTGGAACCAGCGTTGGCAAAACCTATGTTTCGGCACATTTGGTAGAAACGATGCAGGCCGATTATTGGAAACCAATACAATCCGGGGATTTGGATGCTACAGACACGATGAAAGTTAGAAGCATGGTTAAAAATCCAGTTTCAGTTTTTCATCCAGAAGCTTACCGTTTAACGCAGCCATTTTCTCCGCATAAATCTGCTGAACTGGATGGAATTATGATTGATCCGAAGCAAATTGTACTTCCCCAAACTTCAAACCAACTGATTATTGAAGGTGCCGGCGGTTTAATGGTTCCGCTGAATGATACTTTTTTTATGGTTGATTTAATCCGCCAGTTACAAGCCGAAGTAATTTTGGTGGTGATGAATTATCTGGGAAGCATCAACCACACTTTGCTTTCAATTGCAATGTTAAAAAATGAAGGTTTGCCTATAAACCGTGTTGTTTTTAATGGCATAAAAGAAGCATATTCAGAAAATCTCATCAGGAAAAAACATCCGGATTTGACTTATGAATATTTGGATTGGATCAAGATTTAATTAAAATTTGTCATTTCGACCAAAGGGAGAAATCTTCTTTAAAACGATATAATTTTTTCGAGGAAGATTTCTCCCTTTGGTCGAAACGACAGCGCGCCAACTATCCTACTTCTACAGCAATTTCTTTTTCCAACCCTTGCAGCCAATTTTGATACAAATTCGTTTCTATTGATACTGCTTTTACCGCATGTTTTTCCCAATCCGGTGAAAAGTGTTGTAGCTGGTTCAGCATTTCTTCCAGATGTCCTTCTTCTTCCAAAATAATTGATTTCACGTTGACTTTGCTTTCTGCCTCACTTAGAGCTTCCTGGTAAACCGGATACAATTCATCGGCACGAACTTCAATAGCATAAGTAACCAGCAAATACGCTGCAAAACGAAGTTTTTTTCCGGATAATTGCAGTTCATTTTTCAGGTAACGGCAAACTTCTACATCCAGACGATTGAGGTAAAATTTACTGTCGCGCGGAGCCAATAAATAATCGGTGGCATAAGTTGGACATAAATTTTCGCCCAATTTTTCCAGTTGCTTTTTCAGGTAAAAAGCATGGCGATGTTCTTCCGCAGCATGTTTTAAAATGATGTAAGTTACCGTTTCGGAATCTTCACTGGCAGAGATTTTCCTCGCGCCAGTATTTTCCATTAAAGATAAAGTATTGAGCCATTTAGCGTGCAAGGCCGGATTAGCAACGATAGCCGAAAATAAAGCGTTTGTGTTCATGGTTTAGAAAGTTTCGAGTGCATCTTCAACTGCAGTATAAAGCTGGTCCAGCTGCGCATCGGTAATGCAATAAGGCGTTAAAAAATAAATAATATTGCCCAAAGGTCTTAAAATAATGTTTTTTTGGAGGAAAAACTGGTACAGCTGATCACGTAAATTACTAAAATACGATGTTCCAATTTCAGTATTAAATTCCATCGCCAAAATAGTCCCAGTTTGTCTAATCTCTTTTAGTTTTGGGTTGATACTGTTTTTACTGGCAAAAAGTTGGTGCCGATTGCAAATCCGTTCAATATTTTCCATCGTTTGCGGTTGCAGAAACAACTCCAAACTGGCTAAAGCAGCGGCACAAGCAACAGGATTTGCGGTAAAAGAATGCCCGTGAAACAACGTTTTGTGTTTATCCTCGGATAAAAAAGCCTCGTAAATTTTGTTAGTACAAGTAGTAATTCCCAGCGGCATTGTTCCGCCGGTCAAGCCTTTGCTAAAACACATTAAATCAGGCTTTTCCTGCAAATGATCCATCGCAAAGCGTTTTCCGGTACGGCCAAAACCCGTCATTACTTCATCGGCAATCAGCAAAATTCCTTCCTTGCGGCAATGTGCCATCAGCTCGTCTAAATATCTGGCTTCGTACATCAGCATTCCTGCGGAACCTTGGATTAAAGGTTCAAAAATGAAGCAGGAAACATCTTCCTTGATACTGGATACTTGCTTTTTGATGCTGTCTATATTTTTCTCATTCGGCAGATCAATAAACTCAACCTCAAACAAATACGGCTCAAAAGAAGCCGTAAAAGCACTACGCGCACTAACCGACATCGCGCCAAAAGTATCTCCGTGGTAAGCATTTTTAAACGCCAGGATTTTAGTACGCGGTTTGCCCTGATTGCTCCAAAACTGCATACACATTTTTAACGCAACTTCTACCGCTGTTGATCCATTATCAGAGTAAAATACTTTTTGCTGATTATTTGGCAGGATTTCCAGCAAACCTTCCGCCAGTTCAATAGCTGTTGGGTGAGTGAAACCGGCGAAAATTACATGTTCTAAAGTTTTTAATTGCTCCGAAACCTTCTCGGCAATATATGGATGCGCATGGCCGTGAATATTCACCCACCAGGACGAAACCGCATCCAGATAAGCTTTTCCTTCATCATCAAACAACAACGCGCCTTCGCCACGAACAATTGGAATTGGCGGTGCTGCAGTTTTCATTTGTGTGTACGGATGCCAAATTACTTTCAAATCGCGTTTTGTCCAGTTCATTTTAATGTTTTCAAAAGTAATTCAACTGCTTTTTGATCTGCAGGAAAAGTAACATCTTCTGTTTTAAGCTGATTGAGATCAATCCAACGAAAAGCTTGTAAACTTTTTGCTTCGCCGTCAAAATCAAACGGTACTGTTTTTATCGGTAAATTTATGGGAGCAGTATTTTTAACGAGGTAATAAACACTGATGATTTGCGTATCATCAAAAGCGGATTTCAGATAAAAATCTGTTGTATAAAAATGGCTGATGATTTCGATTTCAAAAGCGCATTCTTCTACAAACTCGCGCTTTAAACCATCAATCAAACCTTCGCCGTATTCCAATCCGCCGCCTGGAAATTTGGAAAATTTCATTCCATATTCCTGCTCATCACTAATCAAAAGCTGCTTGTTCTCGTTGATTAGCAAACCATAAACACGCACATTAAAAGGATATTTTTTCAGCATAAATTTTACCTGGTAAAAGAAGCATTATTCATGCGCAATAACGATGGTTTCAGTAGCAAAATGCTTATTATTCTGTGCTACTCTTGCCATATCCCAAATGTAATCTTCAGTTTTTTCTTGCGATCGGATTGGGCAGTTTGGCATCCGGCAATAATAACAGCATTCTGGCAAACAAGGATCAGCATGAATAAAAAACTCTGTTTTGATGTGTGCAAACTTGTTTACATATTCATCAGCTTTAGAAACTTGGTGATGTACGCGGGTTAAATCAAAATAATTTGGCAGCGTCATGTGGCAATCTATATGCAGCTCATTTCCGTAACGTTGTGCGCGGAGATTATGAATGTCGATCCATTCTTCTTTACGGTTTTGATTCAGGATTTGCAAAATTTCATCCATCATTGAAAAATCGGTTTCATCCATCAATCCGGCAACTGATTTTCGCACCAGTTTGTAAGCCGTGTAAACGATAAACAAACCGATTGCGATAGAAAGAACGCTGTCCAGCACTTTAATTTTGGTAAAATAAATCAGCACCAAACCAATAACTAAGCCAGCACTCATTACGGCATCGGTTATTAAATGCCTGCCATCGCCTTCAATCGTGATGGAAAGCATCTTTTTTCCCTCTTTAATCATGTACCAACCCAACAAACCATTAATTGCTCCGGTGATACCGATAATGATGGCACCGACAAGCAATTGCTGCACTTCATGCGGATAAAAAAGGTTGTAAATGGATTTGACGATGATGATGATTCCAGCAACCATAATGAGCGCGCCTTCCAGAAAAATCGAAAAGAATTCTACTTTTCCGTGTCCATACGGATGATTGATGTCGCGCGGCCGTGCCGAAAACCAAATGCTAAAAAAAGCAAAAATGCTGGCCACCACATTCACGATACTTTCGGCAGCATCCGTTAAAATAAAATTGGAATCAGTAATAAAATATGCTATGAACTTGGCAATCATCAGTATAAAACCGGTGATTAAAGCATACAGAATGATTTTTTTTTGCCTTTGCACGATGCTGTTTTTATCGTGCAAAAATATGAATAACACAGCGAAACCGGCTTAAAGTTATTTTCTATATTTGCCACCAACAAAGCAATCATTATGAGTATTTTAAGTGACCGAATAAATAATCTTTCAGAATCTGCTACGATAAAAATGGCCAAAATGGGCCGCGAACTGGCTGCAAAAGGCGTAGATGTGATTAGTTTGAGTTTTGGCGAACCGGATTTCCATACGCCGGAACACATTAAAGCTGCTGCAAAAGAAGCAATGGATAAAAACTTTACGTACTACACGCCGGTGGCTGGTTATCCGGATTTGCGTAAAGCAGTTTCCAATAAATTAAAAACAGAAAATAATCTGGATTACGATGCTTCGGAAATTGTGGTTTCTACCGGAGCCAAGCAAGCGATTGCCAACGCAGTTTTGTGTTTGGTTAATCCGGGCGAGGAAGTGATTATTCCTACGCCTTATTGGGTTTCTTACTCTGAAGTGGTAAAATTAGCCGAAGGAGAATCTGTTTTTGTGAATGCAACAGCCGAGCAGGATTTTAAAATTACGCCAGAACAACTAGAAGCGGCCATCACGCCAAAATCTAAATTGTTTATGTTTTCTTCTCCGTGTAATCCAACCGGAAGCGTTTACAGCAAAGAAGAACTAGCAGGTTTGGTAAAAGTGTTTGAGAAACATCCGCAGATTTATATCATGTCTGATGAGATTTATGAACACATTAGTTATTTACCAAAACACGAATCAATTGCGCAGTTTGCATCTGTAAAAGATCGCGTGATCATCATCAACGGTTTTTCTAAAGCTTATGCCATGACGGGCTGGCGCATTGGTTACACGGCTTCCAACAAAGAAATTGCAACCGCTTGCGATAAGTTGCAGGGACAAATTACTTCCGGAACGTGTTCCATCACCCAAAAAGCAGGTACGGCTGCTTTAGAAGGCGGATTGGAAAGTGTTGAACAAATGCGCGTAGAATTTAAAAAACGCCGTGACATCGTTTATGATTTATTAAAAGAAATACCAAACTTGAAAGTGAATTTGCCTGACGGTGCGTTTTACTTTTTCCCGGATGTGAGTGCTTATTTTGGCAAACAATATAACGGAAAAGTTTATGCTGATGCTGCCGAACTTTCTATTTATTTACTGGAAGAAGCGCATGTTGCAACAGTAGGCGGAGATTCTTTTGGTGATGATAATTGTATCCGGCTTTCTTATGCAGCTGCAGAAGATAAATTAAGAGAAGCTGTGAAACGGATTAAAGAAGCTTTGGCAAAGTTGAGTTGATGCTGTTTTTATCGGTATAAAAAAGTCCTGCCAGAAATATCTGAGCAGGACTTTTTATTTTAAGTGCCTTACTTAACAATAGTTGCACTTACCCAAATTACGTCTCAAAAACCCATTTAAGCCCTAAAAATTGTGCACAAACTTTATTTAAAACTTTCAAATACTTCTTTTACCACACAAAAAAGTCTCGATCAGCAATTGCCAACCGAGACTTTTTTATGAATGCTTCTTTTACCGCTTATAATTTAAAGCCATAAGCTATACGCAATCCAATTAAACCGTAATGGCTGTTATTGCCAGAAAAGTTTTCGTAACGCAAACCTAAATCCAAACCTTTGTTGCCGGCATAGCCTAAACCCGGAGATAAAATTAATTTTGTTTCTTTAGCATGATTTAATTCGAAACCGGCACCAGCTTCTGCACTAATATAAAAGTTTTGTGCGAAGAAAGATTTTAGACCAACTTTTACCGGAATCATGTTTAAATCATTTCCATAAACGCCTTTATCAGTAGATTGAAAACGGCCATCTTTTGCAAAAAAATGATAAAATCCAGGCGTTAACATTAATGAAATGTTATTGGCCAAATCGTATTGTAAACGTACTGTTCCGCCTAATTCTGCATTAGAAAAGTTTTTTGTTGGATAACCTGCTTCCAAACCTAAACCTACGCGAAAAATATCTTTAGAATCTTTGGTTGCTTTTCTTGCTTTTGTTTGTGCTTGTACTTGTCCGGTAATCAGGATAATCATAGCTGCTGCTGCGGCAGTAATCCATTTGGTTGTTTTTAGTATCATAATTTGTAGTTGTTTATTCATGGATTCCAAAATAATCCGATCTGGCTTGGTCAAATAGCTTGCCAGTGGATATTATGGAAGACAGAATAACTGTAATTTACTGGCTTAAAAATAGTTACTGTGTTTATTTATGTTGACGTTTTGACAGTTACCAAAAATATAAAAGACCGGAAAAACTTATTTTTCCAGTCTTTTATGAACTATAATTTTAAATTAAGATTTCAAATTAAGCCTGTAAGTCTTTCATTATGGTATCAATTTTATCTTCTAATTGTTGCGCGGTTTGTTCGTAAGCTTCTTTGCTTTCCAAGGGTCCGTTTACGCTGCAATAAAACTTAATTTTAGGCTCTGTGCCCGATGGGCGCGCAGAAATAATGCTACCATCTTCGGTTACAAATTGTAAAACATCAGACGTTGGAAAATCCAGTTTGGAAGTTTTTCCGGAATTTAAATCAGTTTCCACACCTTTTTCATAATCCTTCAAAACCACCACTTTGGAGCCGCCTAATTGAGTTGGTGGTGTAGCCCGGAATTTCTCGATCATTGCTTTAATTTCCTCAGCTCCGCTTTTTCCTTTTTTGGTGATGGAAATCAGTTTTTCCTTGTACAAACCGTATTGCAAGTACATTTCTACCAAAGCTTCGTACAAACTGCTTCCTTTATCCTTGTAAAAAGCAGTCATCTCAGCAATAAATGCAGCAGAAACTACGGCATCTTTATCACGGGAAAACTCTCCTACTAAATAACCGTAACTTTCTTCTCCACCACCGATAAATGTTTCTTTACCAAGCAGTTCTGTAATTAACTGTCCAATGTATTTAAAACCTGTTAAAGTATTATAGCAGCTGATGTTTTTAGAAGCTGCAATCTTATCGATTAAATACGTAGTCACTACTGTTTTTACCACATATTCTTTGCCGGTCAGTTTGCCGCTTTCTTCCCACACCGTCATTAAATAATTGAGTAACAAGCTTCCGGTTTGATTTCCGTTCAGCAAAATCCACTCGTTTTTATCATCTTTTACGGCGATACCAACACGATCGGCATCCGGATCTGTTGCCAAAACCAAATCAGCATCGGTTTCTTTTGCTTTTTTCAAGGATAAAGTCAATGCTTCTTTTTCTTCCGGATTTGGATAAATCACCGTCGGGAAATTTCCATCTGGCGTAGCTTGTTCATCAACCAGAATCACGTTTTCAAAACCAAATTCAGCCAATGCTTTCGGTACCAAAGTAATTCCGGTTCCATGAATTGGAGAATAAACGATTTTTAAATCTTTCTGACGCTGGATGGCTTCCTTGGAAACCGACAAACTCAAAATATCTTTTAAATAGTTGGCATCAATATCTTCACCAATTAATTCGATGTTCTCTTCTACACGACCAAACTTCACTTCGTCGATAGAACTGATGGCTGATACTTCATTCATCACTTCAGTATCCGCAGGCGAAACAAACTGTCCGCCATCTGCGCCATAAGCTTTATATCCGTTATATTCTTTTGGATTATGCGAAGCAGTTAACATGACGCCGCTTTTGCAACCCAACTGACGGATGGCGTAAGAAAGTTCTGGCGTTGGCCTTAAAGCTTTAAAAAAGTAAACATGAATACCATTTGCCGAAAAAACATCGGCTGTAGTTTTGGCAAAAAAGTCGGCATTGTTGCGGCTATCATGCGCAATAGCTACTTTAATTTTTTCGTTTGGATAGGTTTTTTTCAAGTAATTGCTCAAACCTTGTGTAGCCGTGCCAATGGTATATTTGTTTACGCGGTTGGAGCCTGCACCCATAATACCGCGCAAACCGCCGGTGCCAAATTCCAGATTCCGGTAAAAGGCATCTGTTAAATCGGTAGTTTTTTGATCATCCAGTAATTGCTGGATTTCTTGTTTTGTGTTTTCGTCGTAGCTTCCCTGAAGCCATTGATTGATTTTTTCCTGAACAGCAGGCTCTAATTCTTGCATAAGAATATGGGGTTAATTGATGGTCTAAAGTTATAAATCTTGTTTAAAAAAATGGATGCAGAGATTTTGTCGTAAAAAAAAAAGAAAAGTGAAAAGTATTCTCATTTTATATTGATAAAAGAAGCATCTTGCCTGAAGCAAACATTTTACATACGATCTGCTGCTTGTTATCGTTACGAATATTTTTATTTTTGAAAACAAAAAACTGCATTTGGGTATCTATTTTTTGAAACTTCTTATCTATTACAATCGTAACTATTACCATCGTTTCCAAAAGCTTCAAACAAAAAAAGTTTAACAAAAAATACCACGATTAAACTTCGTTACTTAAACGCGCTCTATCCTTAAACATCCATATCAATTTTATCTCCTTAAAAACAGTATCCCAAATATATTATGAGTTTTGAATTGAACAGACCTAACTATGGTTTTTCTGCAAGTAAACAAGAAACCGATACTTTAGATTATATTAATCCGTTGCCGCGCGCTGTAATGCGCCCGAATTCTTTTACACTTTTAGATGGAGAATGGAAATTTGCATTGGATCGCGAAGACCGTGGTTTGCAAGAAAACTGGCATTTAAACCACGATTATAATGAAACTGCGCATTGGCCCGGTAGTGTGGAGCAGCAAATGGCAAAAGAACATCCAACTGAAATATCGTGGGAAAATAAAATTGTAGTTTGGTACGAACGTGTATTCCCGATGCCGGTGCAAAGTAACGGACCGGGAATGCCGCCATCTATCATCCAACTTACTTTTGGTGCCTGCGGATATGAAACACAGGTTTGGCTAAACGGATTGCCACTGCTAACCATTGAAGGTGAGCTGGTGCATGTGGGCGAATACACCTCGTTTTCTTATGAGCTGGATGAAACGATGCTGCATCAAAATAACCGGCTAACAGTGCGTATTGCCGATACTAAAGATGCCGATACTACACGTGGCAAACAGGAATCATCTGTTTACAAACGCGGTGGCATCTGGTATCAAACTTATACCGGCGCAGTACGTAGCATCTGGCTGGAATCTGTAGAACGGAACCGTTTGCGCTCCAGAGTTGGCGTGGTAAGTATGGTGGAAGAAGAAATGGTTCGTTTAAACCTGACTACTCGCATTCATGATCCTGGTGAATATACTATTAAATTGCAGGTTTTTAACAAGCATCCTGATCATGATGAGCCAATTGCTACGGATGAATATCCATTGCTGCTGGAAGCCGGGCAAAAGCAACAGCGTGTGGTTTTGCAAATTCCGGATGCAAAATTATGGTCGCCGGAATCGCCAACGCGGTATCGTTTGGTTGCGCAGTTAGTTGATGCTAACGGTTATATTGCTGAAATTGAAACCAGCTTTGGTTTGCGCAAAATCGAAGCGCGTGGCTGCTGTATCTACCTCAACTCAAAACCGGTTTATTTAGATGGAATTTTATATCAACCCGGCAACGCAACTTACGAAGAAATTAAGCAGCACATGCATGCCATGAAAGCTTTGGGCTGTAACCTGGTGCGCATTCATATTGCAGGTGTTGATCCGCGGATTTATAACTTGGCTGATAAGCTGGGGCTTCTTTTATGGGTAGAAGTTCCGAGTCCGCACACTTCTAACACCAAAAGCCGGGAAAATCATAAAGCAGAATTATTACGGATGCTAGCGTTGATTGGTACACACCCTTCTATCGTCATCTGGAGTTTATACAATGAAGACTGGGGCGCGCAAGACATCGCTACAAACCCGGAAACCAGACAGTATATTATGGAAATGTACCATTTTATGCATATTGCAGAGCCGCAGTTTCTGGTGGTAGATAATGATGGCTGGCAACATATCAGTCACGAAGGCCGTTTAAAAACCGATTTGTTAACGGCACATTTATATACAACCAACTTGCAACGTTGGAAAGAATTGCTGGATGAATTAGTTGGTGGAAAGCTGGTTGGTGTAGCTGCTAATCCGCTGGTTGTGGGCGATCCTTTCTTTTTCCGCAAGCAGGTTCCACTATTGGTAAGTGAATGGGGCGGTTTTGGTTTCTCAGGATACGGTGGTCCGCAAAATAATGAGGAACGCACACAGGAAATCCGTTTGTACAAACAAGAACTGCGCAAACGCCAAATTGCAGGCGATGTTTATACGCAAGCCACAGATATTGAAGATGAAGTAAATGGATTAATTACTGCCGCCGGTGAGTTGAAAGTACCAGAAGGCTTGTTAAATTCGAGAGAATAAAATCTGATAACTTATATTGATAAAAGGAGCATTCAAGTTTAAAGTGCTCCTTTTTTAAAAATCTTACAAACCCTGCGCAATTACAAAACCACTTGCCCAAGCCCACTGAAAATTATAACCGCCCAGCCAGCCGGTAACATCCACACATTCACCGCCGAAATATAAACCGGGTACTTTTTTGGCTTCCAATGTTTTAGAAGAAAGTTCGCTTGTAGAAACGCCGCCGCGCATCACTTCCGCTTTATCGTAGCCTTTATCGCCAGCAGGTTTCACTTTAAAATAATGAATTAATGCTTCGGTTTTTTGCAGATCAGCCTTGCTTAACGAAGCCAGGTTTTTTTCTACCGGTAAAAAAAGCATCAACGCTTCAGCGAACTTACGTGTGTATAAACCAGATAACAATGTAAGCAACTGTTTTTTTCCATTGAATTGTCGCTCATTTTCAATCAATTCTAAAATATTTTGATTGGGAAGCAGATCAATTTCGATTGAAATTCCTGGTTTCCAGTAAGATGAAATCTGCAAAATTGCTGGTCCGCTCAAACCCCAATGCGTAAATAAAATATTCTCTTCAAAACTCATTTCACCACAACTCACCCGGCAAAAAATTGAACTTCCGGAAAGCTGTTCGTACCATTGCTGCTCTTTTCCGGTAATCGTAAGCGGAACCAAAGCCGGAGCAGTTTGTATAATTTGCAGGCCAAACTGACGTGCAATTTTCAACCCAAAATCTGTCGCACCAATTTTAGCGATGGGCAAACCACCCGTTGCAATTACTACTTTTGGAGTTTCGATAGTTTCTTCTCTCCCATTTTTAAGTAATCGAATTTCAAAACCAATACTGTTTTTATCAATACTTTTTACTTCTGTATCGCACCAGATTTCCTGTTCAGTATCTCTGCATAAATCTGTAAACATTTTTATAATGTCTTTCGCTTTATTGCTTTCCGGAAACAATTGCCCCAACGTTTTTTCTCTTCCGTGGATACCACCGTAAACTTCAAAAAAACTGATCGTATCTTGCACTGTAAACTGCGAAAAAGCTGATTTACAGAAATGCTCGTTCTCCGAAATAAACTGTTGGGCCGAAGTATTTAAGTTAGTATAATTACATCTTCCGCCACCGCTGATTAGAATTTTTGCGCCGGGCTGGTTGTTTTTTTCCAATACCAAAACCCGTTTTCCAAGTAATCCGGCTTGCGCCGCACACATTAAACCACAAGCGCCAGCACCAATGATTACCGCATCAAAATCAATGTCTTTTGTTAAATTTGTAGCCATGCAAGAAGTTTCGCAAATATCAGAATTTGGCAAGATACTCGTGTTTTTAATTACGGGTTTAGTGATGACAGGCGCACTTTTATTTTTGAACAAATTAATTGCACCAGATAAACCAAATCCGGAAAAACTCAGTTCGTACGAATGCGGCGAAGAACCAACTGGCTCTTCCTGGGTGCAACTCAATTCGCGTTTTTACGTAATTGCACTCATTTTTTTGCTGTTTGATGTAGAAATGGTTTTCATTTTTCCTTGGGCAACGGTTTTTGGTATTCCTAAATTGATTGCGGAAGATAACCGCTGGGGTTGGTTAAGCCTGATTGAAATGTTTGTTTTTATGGGAATTTTGATTCTAGGATTAATTTACGTTTGGGTAAAAGGTGATTTACAATGGATCAAAAATAAAATTGTACAGCCACGCGTTGCTGTAAATATTCCGGCTTCGGTTTATGATAAAATAAATCAAATGAGTTATGTGGTAAAACCTTTTTCTGCAGAAGAAAAAACTGAAAATATACCGGTAAAAGAAGCATCGGTCACAACCGAGGTGCGTAAACCAATGTTTAAACCAAAATTAAAAATTTAGTAAGATGAGTGCGGGAAAAGCAATAGAAAGCGGTGGTGTTATGGTTACTAAACTAGATGATTTGATGAACTGGTCGCGTTTATCTTCCTTATGGCCAATGAGTTTCGGTATTGCCTGTTGTGCCATCGAGATGATGGGATCTTATGCATCTACGTATGATCTAGATCGTTATGGCGTTTTTCCACGACCTTCGCCACGGCAATCTGATGTAATTATCATCGCCGGAACGGTAACTTTTAAAATGGCCGAACGCATAAAACGTTTGTACGAACAAATGCCCGAACCACGATACGTAATTTCCATGGGTTCCTGCTCCAACTGCGGCGGACCGTATTGGGAACATGGTTATCATGTGGTAAAAGGAGTTGACCGAATTATTCCGGTAGATATTTATGTGCAAGGTTGTCCGCCGCGACCGGAAGCTTTAATCGGCGGAATTTTAGAATTGCAAAAAAAGATTGAAAAGGAAGCTTTGATAAAGGAGAAGCTGGCAGTTTAATTCAATTATCAATAAATAGTTATTTCTAATTTTGTCATTTTGACCTAAAGGGGTAAATCTTATTCAAGTTTCAATTTTGCTATTTAATAAAGATTTACTCCCTTTAGGTCGAGATGATAAGAAAACTTATTAATGTTTCAAAGTATCTTTCAAACCATTTGTGCTGTCTTTCATACTCATGTTACTTTGATTGCCAACCGTATCAGATTCTCCGCCTTTTGCCCGGTCGCCGTTAGAACTATTGCAAGCTTGCAAACTAATTGTTGCAAATAAAACCAGCATAAAAAGTGTTATTTTTTTCATATTTTGAATTTCGTTTAAGCTGAAATATTCAGGATAAATAATTAGTTGTTAGATTTTTGCGTACTTTTTTGGTAAACAGAATCTGCTCCAGTCATGCCTTGTGCTGTGGTAGTTTGATTTGCATTGGGGTTACCACTTGCAGAAGTTGCCGAGTTTACACCACTTACTTCATCTCTCCGGTTATTATTTGTTTCCGAACTATCATTGCCAGATGTGCTGCTGTTTGGCGCAGGCTGTCCGCTTTGTGTGTCCATGCTGGTTTTATCGTGACTGCCGTTGCAGGCTTGCAACATTCCTACAGTTAATAAGCTGATAAAAGCTAAAGTTAATTTTCTAGTTGTCATAATTTTGGGTTTTATAAGCAGAGAACATTACTTTGCACAATTAGTTTAAACGGATTTCGCATTTTTATTCGATCAAACAAAGCTAAAATCTACCTGTTCCCAAATTATGGAAACAAAAGCAACATTTTCAGAACTCATCAAAGGCGATAAACCTGTACTGATTGATTTTTTTGCAACCTGGTGTGGCCCTTGCAAATCTCAGGCTCCTATTTTAGATAATTTGAAGAGCACCATGCACGATGAAGTTACCATCTTAAAAATTGATGTTGATAAAAACTCGAAAGCGGCCGCCGCTTACCAAGTACAAGGCGTGCCAACGTTAATTCTGTTTAAAAACGGAGAAATAAAATGGCGTCAATCCGGCGTGGTTAGCAGCGCGCAATTACAACAGGTCATCAAAAATGCACGATAAAAGAAGCATTACACTTCGTTTAGCTGCTCATTTAATTTAGCACTTAGTAATCTGCTGGTTTCGTAAAAATATCTTTTTCGGTTAAAACCCAAAACCCACCGGATTCCTCGGGTGGCGTTTGTTAAAAATACTTCCTCCGCTTCGTTTAAAATTTGCGGATTAATTTGTGCTTCGGTAACTGCAATTCCGTTTTTAAGCGCCAGTTCGATCACAACCTGCCGCATCACACCTTTAACACAACCTTCGCTTAAAGCCGGCGTGTACAAAACACCGTTGTATTTAATAAAAATACTTGCGTTGATGGTTTCGCACAAAAACCCATTTTGGTTAAGGATAAAAGCATCATCCAGCCGGTTGCGCTGCTTAAAAACTCCAGCTAAAACATGTGTAAGTGCGTTGCAGGTTTTTAAGTTAGATAAACTGTTGATCGCTTTTGGCACATCTTCATACACACTCATAATTAAACCGCGTGTGTTTAAAGTATATTGCTGATCTTCAAATGTTTCCCATTCTATCGCATAACCAGCTTTATTTAGTTCGGATTGATTTAATCCATCCGAATCCCGAAAAACAGTTAAATGCAAACTACCGCTTTTGGCTTTGTTCCGAATAGAAAGTTCTCTGGCTTTTTCTCTTAAAAAATCTACATTTAATACAGAATAGTCATCTAATTTTAAAGCTTTCATGCCCAGCTGCAAACGTTTGGCGTGTAAACCGGCATATTGCAGCTGACCTTTAATCATGCGCATACTTTCGAACAAACCATCACCATAATGAAAAGCGCGGTTATTTAACGGCAGCACTTGCTGGTTTGCCGGAATAATTGCGCCGTTATAATTATGAAATGATAAAGACATTGAAGTTTAAAACAATGATTCTGGTATTTCATTTGGTCCAGTAGCAACATATTTCTGCCATTTTTCTAAAGCAAGCCTAAAATCATTAGGTAAAGGAGCTTCAAAATGAACATATTCTTTTTTTGTTGGATGGATAAAACCCAGCGTTTGCGCATGCAAAGCCTGCCGCGGCAACAGCGTAAAACAATTCTCTACAAACTGTTTATACTTGGTAAAAACAGTTCCTTTCAAAATTTTATCTCCGCCATAAATTGCATCATTAAATAATGGATGGCCTATATGTTTTAAATGTGCCCGAATTTGATGTGTACGGCCGGTTTCCAGTTGACATTCAATCAGCGTAACATAATTTAGTCGTTGTAAAACCTTGTAATGTGTTACCGCCCATTTTCCTTTTTCATCATCATCATAGATAGACATTACGCGGCGATCTTTCAAACTCCTGCCGATGTAACCCGTTATCGTTCCGTCTTTTTCCAGATCGCCCCAAACCAGAGCCAAGTATTTTCGGGTGATAGAATGGTCAAAAAACTGGCGAGCCAGCCAGGCCATTGCGCGTTCGTTTTTGCTGATGACGAGCAAACCGGAAGTATCTTTATCAATCCGGTGCACCAAACCCGGGCGACCTGAATTGCCTGGCAGTTCCGGCAATTGGTTAAAATGATAAACCAAACCATTTACCAGCGTGCCATCATAATTGTTAAAACCCGGATGCACCACCATCCCGGCAGCTTTATTAATAATCAGCACATCATCATCCTCATACATAATATTTAGCGGAAGATTTTCCGGATAAACCTCGGTATCGCGCGGTGGATGCGGTAAAACTACCGAAATTACATCCTGCGGTTTAACTTTGTAACTGGCTTTGATAATCTTATCATTTACCAGAACATTACCCAAATCAATCCCGTTTTGAATGCGGTTTCGGGTAACGTTTTCCATACGGTTCATCAGAAATTTATCAATACGCAGCAACGTCTGGCCTTTATCAACCACAATTCGTAAGTGTTCATAAAGTTCCTGTTCTTGCTCGTATAATTCTGCTTCGTCGTTCATCGGGCACAAAAGTAGCAGTTTTTTTGATGAACCATTTTAAAGATATAAACGTAAAATGCAGCATGATTAAACTTTCTAAAGGGCTTTTTGCTGGATTGATGCTTCTTTTATCAACTAAAATTCAGGCTCAGGATTATATTTCAGCATTACTAAATTCTGGTCCGGCAGCAGATGCCAGCAAACTAGCCAGTGCTTACTTGCAACCTTTATTTAAAGGTTTTGGAAATGGTATTAACAGTGGTTGGAATAATACTGCTAAAACAAAAAAATTACTTGGTTTTGATTTGCGTGTCAGCTCGTCTGTAGTATTTATTCCTTCAAAAGATAAAAGTTTTGATTTGACTAAAATTGGCTTGTCTAACAATGTGCGCCCTGCCGATCCCAATAATACAATTACAACAACTATTGGCGGCTCAAAAGACGTTGCTTCTCAAATTGCAATTTATGATAATAATAACAATAAATTGAAAACTGTAACGCTACCTTCCGGCGTGCTTTCTGTCATTCCTGCACCGCAAATCCAGCTTACGGCAGGTTTAGTTTATCACACCGAAGCTACATTGCGTTATATGCCGTCCATCAATTTCGGTAGTAATATTGGTTCCATTTCAAGTATTGGTTTTGGTTTGAAACATAACATTTTACAAGATTTTGTAGGAAAAACAGCCGACAAAATTATTCCGCTTGATCTAGCCATCAGCCTTGGTTTCACACAATTAAAATATCGTTTGCCGGTAAACGTGCAGCCAGATCAAAATGCACAACCAAAAGACGATCAGCAAAATACAGATTTTAGTAACCAGCGTTTAAGCGGCACTTTTAATGGTTTCAATGCAGAAGTGATTGTGTCGAAAAAAATCATGTTTTTTACGCCATTTGCATCTGTTGGTTATTTAACTTCTCATACCAACGTTGGCTTGCTCGGCAACTTCCCAATTACAACCGGCATCAACAATATTATACAACAACAACCAACTTATACAACTTTTACCGATCCTATTTCGATCAAGGAACGCAGCACAAACAATGCAAAAGCAAGCGTTGGTTTCCAGATGAACCTGGCTTTTTTCCGGTTTTATGCAGCTTACACGGCTTCACAATATCAATCTGTAAATGCCGGCGTTGGTTTCGGTTTGTAAAATGATTTCCTTTACGGGATGGATTTTCCGTTCAACAGTCCCGTTCATCAAATTAAGGATGCTCTTTTTACCGATCAAAAAATTGAGCTTTACCTTAAACGTGATGACCTGATTCATCCACTCATTTCCGGTAATAAATGGCGTAAACTCAAATATTTATTAGCCGAAGCCCAATTTCAGCATAAAACCCATTTAGTAACTTTTGGTGGTGCTTTTTCTAATCATTTACTGGCTACAGCTTCGGCAGGCGCAACTTTTGGCTTTAAAACCACTGGTTTTGTGCGTGGCGAAGAAGTGAATAACGACACACTTTTTATGTGTTCGCTACTGGGAATGCAATTGATTTATATTGATAGAAACCGCTATCAATATAAAAAAGAACTGTTTTTAGCACACTTTTTTAATGATCTGGAAGCCTTTTTTATAGATGAAGGCGGCGCATCCGCCGCCGCGGCATTGGGTTGCAGCGAACTGGTTGATGAACTACCCGAAACTTACGATCATATTTTTTGCGCCTGCGGAACCGGAACCACAGCTGCCGGAATCATCAACGGACTGGCGGAAAAAGGTTTATCAACCCAATTTCACGCTATTCCGGTTTTAAAAAATTCGGCTTGGATGCAGCAGGAAATAGAAAAATACTTGCTAAAAGAAGCATCATTCCGTTTACACACTAATTACGATTTTGGCGGATATGCTAAAACAACACCTGAATTGCTGCTTTTTGTTCAAAAATTTATTGCTGCAACCGGCATCCTGATTGATCCGGTTTACACCGGGAAAATGCTTTTTGCCATTTATGATCTCGCCACAAAAAATCAATTTTTGCCCGGCTCAAAAATATTAGCGGTACATACCGGCGGCACGTTTGGTTTGCTTGGCATGAAAGATAAATTTAGTAAGCCTTATCGTCGATACCAATGCTTCTTTTATCAAGTAAAAAATGATAAAACTAAATTTTATAATCGTTTAAAATCAGTAGGCTGATCGTTTGTTTACACTACTTTTTTTCCTGTTTGCTTGTTTTGTAAACAAATTAGCACATTAAAAAAAACCAACATTTATATTTACTCATGATTAAAACGCAGGACATTTATATTGGTCTTAATATTTTTTACAAATACTTAATATTTTTCAATCATTTTGTAAAAAGATTGTTTATGATTATATAAAATAATCTACTGAATATTCTATCTGTTATGA
>JBPBQV010000029.1:0-7955 GCA_050955045.1 Janthinobacterium lividum
GGAACCGGACGGCCTTTGATCGTAAGATTAGCGTTTTCCATCAGGTTTTTCAGCACAATTAAATGATCATTGTAAGCGATATGCGTAAACGCCGGGCCAGGTTTTACATCGCCTAAAGCATAAATTCCTTCGGCTGTGGTTTCCAGTTTGTCGTTTACTTTGATGTAATTTTTTTCGTCAATTTCAACTCCGGCTTTATCCAATCCTAAAGTTTTGGTTTGAGGCGAACGGCCAACTGCAATCAACAAATGTGAAGCGGTGATTTGCTTCGTTTGTCCATCTTTTTTAATGGTCATCGTGATTTTTCCATCTGCAGATTTTTCAACTTTCTGTGTTTCTGCATCAGTAATAATATCGATTCCTTCTTCCGTCAAAAATTGCGTTACGGTTTCGCTTACATCAGCATCTTCTCTGGACATAATTGTTTTTCCTTTTTCCAGAATAGTTACTTTGGAACCAAAACGTGAAAACATCTGTCCGAATTCCAAACCGATGTAATTGCCACCGATAATAATCAGGCTTTCCGGCAATTCCTTCAAATCCAAAATGGTGGTAGAAGTAAGATAATCAATACTTTCTATTCCTTCAATTTTTGGAATGGTGGTTTTTGCGCCGGTATCGATAAAAATCAAATCGGCAGTCATTTCTTCTTCGCCGCCAGCATTTAATTTAACGCTCAACGTTTTTTTATCGATAAAAGAAGCATCACCAAAAATGAGATCCAGATTTTCTGTCTCTTCAAGGCCTTTTTGTCCGCCTTTGCGGGATTTGATTACAATAGCATCTTTCCGAGCCATGATCACCGGAAAATCAATTTTAAAGCTGGCAACCTCTACGCCCAAATCTGTTCGGGTAGCCATATAAGCGTTTCTGGCCGAAGCAATCAGCGCTTTTGTGGGTGTACAGCCATCGTTTACACAGGTTCCACCAACAAAACGTTTCTCAATTAAGGCAGTTTTTTTGCCGGCTCTGGCTAATTTTTTGGCCAGCGGCGTACCTGCCTGGCCGGAGCCAATTACAATGGCATCGTAAGTTTTCATGAATACTGTTTTTATTGGGTAATTTTTACGCCCTTCCAAAAGGCAATATAATTTTTAATTTGTGCTGCTGCATATTTTGGTTCAGGATAAAACCAGGCTGCATCAGCATTTTGTTTGCCATCTACATCCAAAGTATAATAAGAAGCCAATCCTTTCCACGGGCAAGTTGAATGCGTAGAAGAAGGTTTTAGATATTCGTTTTTTACAGCATTTAAAGGAAAGTAATGGTTATTTTCTACCACAATCGTGGCGTCGCTTTCGGCTATGATTTGATTATTCCACTCGGCTTTCATGGTTGAGGCTGATTAAATTATTTACGATGAATCAACCGTATTTAGCATAATAAGTTTGATCAGCAAAAAAACCTGATTTTATATAAGCAAAAAGAGCATCAGGAAAAATTTCTGATGCTCTTTTTATGCCTTGTTTTTTATTCCATCGGCGGACCACCACCACCTGGAGGGCCTCCACCTCCCGGAGGAGGAACGCCGCCTTCACGGCCACCTTCTCTTCTGCCTCTAAAATCATCTTGCTGAGGAGCTTTACCAGCGAATTTTTGTAACCTCACACTAAATGAAAGCAAATAATATCTGCCTAAACGATTAATATTTTGTACAGTATAACCTGTTCCACTTGGCGTGTAAGTATAGCCAGTGTTTTGGTTGAACAAATCATAAGCGGCCAAACGAACAGTTGCTGCATTTTTTTTTAGGAAACGACGCTCTACATAAGCATTTAAAATATTGGGATTAGTTTGATTTACACCATTAAAACCACTATAAATCAGCTTCGTATAATCATAACTTACGGTGTAATTTTTCCACAGATAATTTTTGCCGTTCAAACCTAAAGTAAGTGTTCTGGCAGCTGTGTTTCTAAAATCAGTTGAAATAATACTGTTGTTAATTGTGCTGATACTGTAATTGGTTACTATTTGTGCATCAATCACATCTGTAATATCTGTACGGAAACGGATACCTGGCGTAACTACTAAAGATTTTGCTATATTTTTCTGCGTAACCATTGTTTCGCTGTTGGTAATAGCATCATAAGTTACAGCACTACTGTAACCTATGTTATTGGTGTAATTTGCATTTGCATTAAACATCAACGTGTATTTCCGCTTTGCCCAGGGTTTAGCATAAGTTGCATTTAAAGATGAAGTGAAATATCCATCAGTATTTAAATATTGTGTAAGATAAGTTCCTTGTAATTTCGAATTGATTAAAGGATCAGTTTTAGGATATAAAATGGAATTAGTTACGATCTTATCATTGGTTTGATTGAAAGTTAAGTTAGTAAACAAGATATCACCAGTTGCAAAACTGAATTTGTTATAGCGTATAGTGATGTTGTTGTTAAATTCAGGTTTTAGGTTCGGATTTCCCTGCACCGGGTATAATGGATTGGAAAAATCAATCACCGGTTGCAAATAGTTAAAGTTGGGCTGACTGCTTGAGCCGTTATAATTGAAATTTAAAGCCTGACTTCGCGAAAAATTGTAGATAAAACGAGCAGTAGGAATAAAGTTAAACGTTGAAACATGTGTACTTTGTCCGGTTGTAGGCGAAAAACCATCTAAAACGGTTGGCTGCACGCCTAAACCTAAAGTATAGTTATATTTCTTCTCGATAAACCTATAATTCAAGCCTAAACGATTGGTTGTAAAAGTATAATTGTAGCTATTGCTCAAAAGCGCATATCTGTTTTCTTCATTATTTGCTGTTAATGTATCTGTGGCTTTATCACTGTTGGTATAGGAATGATTGAGCGCATAATTTAATTCCAGATAAGATAATTTTCCTATCGGTTCCAGATAAGAAACGTTTGCATTTACACTGCTGGTTCTGCTATTGGTATTAATTAACTGGTAGCCAGGAGCAGAAGGATAACCGGAAGTATAAGTAGTTATCGGGTTGTCAAATTCATCTGTTTTAGCAGAATTAGCACTTAAATTAATGCTTAAATTACGGCGCGTAGCACGGAAACGATGGTTAAACAACACATTAATTCCAAAATTGGGTGATTTTGAATTATTTGTAGTTAACTGATTGTAAATGGTATTGTTAGATATTGTTTCCGTTGTTAAATTATTAACGTTAGAATTAGAGCTTGTATTTACACCGGCGTAAGAAAATGTTGGTGTAATTTTCAAATAGTTAACGGTATCTGGCTTGTACTCCATGTTCCAAGTAAACCGATGATTGATGTTCTCACTAGTTTGTGTACTATTTTGGCTATTGTTACTGGTGATTCCAGCATTGGTAGTTTGCTGAAAGGTACTGCTGATGGTACGTACTGTATTATCCGAAAAACTATAACTACCGTAAACCGATAATTTTTTCCCCCACTGGTCTCTAAAATTTAAACCCAAAGCATGTGCATCTGTAATACCGTTTTGATTGGTTGTTGTACTTGCGCCCTGCAAAGCATTTCCACGGCCGCCGCCACCGCCACCAAATCCGCCACCACCGCCTCGCGTTACGCCACCGCCACCATAAGTAAACGTATTGATATTGGTGTTGTTGATATTCCCCAGAACAGAAATCTGCCTGTTGCCTTTAAAACTGAAATAATTTACGGTTCCTAAATACCGGTTTTTATCCTCATTGTTATTGATTGCTGATGGATTTGTCGGACTTGGGGTTCCGTTTGTTTCCGGCAAAGCATCACGCCCGGCCCCGGCAGTTGCCTGCAAAGAATAACCAACATTTCTGTCTTGCCGAATCACGATGTTCATAATTTTATCAGGTTCGCCAGTTTTAACACCTGTTAAATTTGCCTGATCACCATAATCATCAATCATTTGTATACTTTCAATTACATCTGCAGGCAAATTTTTAGTTACCGATTTTACATCTCCACCCATAAAATCTTTTCCATTGATCCTTACTTTTGTAACCGATTTTCCCTGTGCAGTTACATTTCCCTGTGCATCTACATCCACTCCCGGCAGCTTTTTGATCATATCTTCTGTGGGTGCGTTTTCCCTTACTTTATAAGCACTGGCCTTAAATTCTACCGTATCTTCTTTCAGCATCACTGGGTTAACACCCACAATGGTTACACCTTTAAGCTGATTAAGCGTTGCTTTTAATCTAACAATTCCAATATTGATGTTTGTAATACTTTGTTCATGAACATAATGCCTGCTAAATGTTGTAAAACCGATCAAATTAAAGGTTAAACTAAACTCTGAAGCTTTTACATTTGGAAAAACAAACGACCCATCCATGCTTGCCGCCGTTGCTAACGTATCTGTTGCAGAAACTAACCTAACACTGGTTCCCGGCAAAGTTGCACCGGTTGTATCCTGTATAATACCACGCACCTGATGCAAAGTTTGTGCACGCAAAACGCCGGCCGTGAGCAAAAAAAGAATAAGGCAAAGTATGACTCTTTTCATGTATTTTAAAGTAAAAGTAATAAATCAGGATTTCAGTAGTTTAGTGCAATGACAGTGCAAAATGGTAAAAGTTTTATTCGGTTTAACTTGCAGAGCTGTAACATTGATGTGATGTAGAATAAGGATGCTTTTTTACTGCTTACAAGCTGTTTTTTTCGTTTTGTTCAAGTTGTAACAATTTGATTATAACACTTATGTGAACAAAACAGCTTTAACTTCTGCTTTATAGCTGTATCACAATCAATACTTTTAAATCCTGTTTTACTTGTTATCCAAGTAATTGGTTCACCTAAAAAATTGAATTATTCTGTTTACAATTATTTTACTGCTGATTCAGATTCAAGTCGATACTTCTTTTACCCTACTTTTTTCTATTTAAGATATTTTCAGATAAAAATTATTGAAAAACAAAAAATCCTGAATAGGTGCATGTAAACCACACCTGTTCAGGATTCCGATAAGATAAAAAGCTATAATGTTATGCTTGCTGAATATCGTTATTTAAGTCATTAGATTTTTCTTTCACTTTTGATTTAGCATCATCAACTACCTGATCTTTGTAATCCACAGCTTTATCTTTTAAATCTGTAGCTTTTTCTTTGTACTCGCTCACTTTTGTTTTAGCCTGATCAACTACCTGATTTTTGTAATCAACCGCCTGATCTTTGTACTGATTCAGCTCATCTTCGCCAGTTTTTACTTTTTCTTTAATCGTATCCCAGCTGTTTGTAGCGGTTTCGGCAAGTGCATTGCGGGTTTCTTCACCAGCATCAGGTGCAAATAATATACCTAAAGCAGCACCAACTGCTGTTCCTAACAGAAATACGCCAAAGGTTTCAACGGAATTTTTCATGATTAATAATTTTTAAGGATTTTTTTGCTAAGTAACTAATTTTTAACCTAATAGTTTCCAACAAATTATATTTCTGTCCGAATCATAATTTTATGCCGATAAAAGAAGCATTTAAAGATTTGGGGTCAGCAATTAAAAATCCCGACAGCAGTACAACTATTTTTTAAATGCGTCTAAACCGCTTTTTAAAAAGCTTTTATAGTTTTCGGGATTGTAATCGGCGCCTTGTGGCTGAACTAACAAATTACCTTCATCATCCAGCAAAGTATAAAAAGGCTGCGCATTGGCTTTGAATTTAGAAATCTGCAGATTACTCCATTTATTGCCAATTGTTCTGATTTTTTTTCCTTCCGCAGTAACAGTTTGTTCACTCGCCTGCAATTCTGTTTTATCATCTACATAAAGCTGAATCAACACAAAATCATTATTAATTAAGCTGTAAACGCTTTTATCTGTCCATACGCTTGCTTCCATTTTCCGGCAGTTTACACAAGCATGGCCGGTAAAATCAATCATAACGGGTTTATGGTTTTTTTTGGCATAAGCTAAACCTTCATCGTAATCAAAAAAGGCATTCAAACCTAAAGGTGCTTCAAAAATAGAAGCGTACTTGTGCAGAGTTTGATCATTTTGGTTTGAGTTTGATGCAGCAGTACGATTTCCGGTGAGCGTTGGCGTGTACAAATCAAAATCCTGTGTTTGCTGCGGAGGCAAAAAAGCAGAGATAGATTTTAACGGTGCGCCCCACAAGCCAGGAACCATATAAACTGTAAAAGCAAGCACAATGATGGCCAGAAACAATCTTGGAATCGAAATAAAATCAACCGGAGAATCATGAGAAAATTTGAGTTTTCCGAGAAGATATAAACCCATCAACCCAAAAATAACGATCCACAAAACAAGAAATATCTCTCTGTCAAACCATTCCCAGTGATAAGCCAGATCTACATTTGACAGAAATTTAAGTGCTAAAGCCAGTTCCAGAAAACCCAAAACAACTTTTACACTGTTTAACCAGCCGCCGGATTTTGGCAGCGAATTTAACCAGGATGGAAACATGGCAAACAAAGCAAATGGAATGGCCAAAGCCAGCGAAAACCCAAACATGCCAACCGCCGGGCCAAGCAACGCGCCAGATGTGGCTGCTTGCACCAGCAAAGTCCCGATAATTGGGCCGGTACAGGAAAACGAAACCAGAGCCAATGTTGCCGCCATGAAAAATAAACCCAACATTCCGCCTTTGTCAGATTGTTCATCCATTTTATTTGCCCATGCTGATGGTAAAGTAATTTCAAAAGCACCAAAAAACGATATGGCAAACACAATCAGCAACAGGAAAAAAACCATGTTAAAAACACCATTGGTAGCCAAATCATTCAAAGCATCAGCACCAAAAATTACGGTGATGATTAAGCCAAACGCCACGTAGATTACAATGATAGAAAGGCCATAAATAATTGCTTTGCTAATTGCGCTTCCTCTGGATTGTGCTGTTTTGGTAAAATAACTTACGGTTAAAGGAAGCATTGGGAAGATACAAGGCATAATCAGTGCAGCAAAACCACCTAACAATCCGGCCAAAAAGATTGCCCATAGTGATTGTTGCTGCTGTTTTACTTCAATTGCTTTGACTGCTGTTTTGACCGTTTCTTTTTTGACTGGCAGTATTTTAGTTGCTGTATCAACAGGAAGCGGCGAAAATTCTATATCGCTGGTATTTATTGTATCCGTTTTGTTAGATTGTATTGCCTTACTTTCGCTGCTAAAAGCTAATAGAAAGCTTAAAAATATCAGAAAGAAAAATGTTTTTTTTAAGTTGAACACAAGCTGCATTTGATTTTATTATTTTTTGCAGGATAAAAATAGTACATCTTCAGAAAATACTCGTTCAGCTTTTGTCATATTGCCTGCTTGTAAAAATAATTGCTGAAAAAGTAGTGCTAAAAGAAGCATTACCACAAAAATTATCATAAAAAAAGCTTTGCCAGAACCTGACAAAGCTTTTAAAATAAAATTACATTGCTTTTAATTAAGCATGAACTTCATCTGATTTAAAGAATTTAGCAGTCAAGAAATCACCATTCATTCTGGCAATATTAGTCAGCTTAATTTCTTTAGGGCATTCTGCTTCGCAAGCAGCTGTGTTGGTACAATTTCCAAATCCTTCGTCGTCCATTTGCGCAACCATAGATTGTACACGCTGATAACGTTCCGGCTGCCCTTGCGGCAATAAAGCCAGTTGCGATATTTTTGCCGATACAAACAGCATTGCTGAAGCATTTTTACAAGCAGCAACGCAAGCACCACACTGGATACAAGTTGCAGAGTTAAAAGCCTCATCAGCAATAGGTTTCGGTATTGGGATTTCATTAGCATCTGGCACGCCACCTGTATTGATGGAAACAAAACCACCTGCATGTTGAATGCGATCAAACGCAGAACGATCTGTTGCCAAATCCTTAACTACCGGAAATGCTGCTGCTCTCCAAGGTTCAACCGTGATGGTCTGTCCGTCATGAAAACTACGCATGTGCAACTGGCAGGAAGTAATTCCTTGTTTTGGGCCATGCGGACGGCCATTAATATATAAAGAACACATACCGCAAATACCTTCACGGCAATCATGATCAAAATAAATCGGGTCTTCTTTTTTGTG
>JBPBQV010000030.1:0-365000 GCA_050955045.1 Janthinobacterium lividum
TGGCCGAAAGGTTGTGCATAAGGATTATTTTACTTGGCGGTAAATATTCCTTAATATACTGAATTTCAGTTAAATGCACAATCTTTATACACATTTTATCTGCACTTTTTTAATCGCACTACACGTTGCTTTAGTATTGTTTTGCCTTCTGGCCTGGATGCTGGCTAGATTTAATAAAACAGGAATACTGGTAGAATCCTGGTTATAAATTCGCAGGTAATAACTTTCAGCTTCTGGCAGTTTTCCGGCCATTTGATTAGCATAAGCAAAACGCGACAGTACTTTTAAATCTGTTATGGGTTCCGGAAAGCTGTTTTTTAGATAAGCTGCGGCTTCTGCAAAACGCTGGTTTTGGTAAAAGTCGATCAGTTGCGCATCATTAAACGAGCTTTGTTGCGCTTTAACGCAGAAACTAAAAATAACCAGCGAAAGGATAAGAGAAAAAGAGAAAAGCTGTTTCATAAATCCAAAATTAAGAAAAACTAATATATTAGTTTTTGAGCTTGAATCCAAATTAAACTTAAAAGTAGTAACTCAATATTATATCCTTTACTGTGCATAATATGTGTATTTACCAGAATGTAGTATTATTTTATATTATGTAAGAAATTGTTTTAGTTTGATGCAGTATTTATTAGCGGGATTAACCATGCCTATGCAAGATATACGTGATAAACAAGCCTGTAAAAGAAGTAGTTATCTTTAAACTTTTTTTGCTATAACATACCAGGTAAAATTGCCGTTAAGGCTTTGTTAATTACGATAAAATTCTAAACATAGTTAAGCCAAAAATCGTTCTACACAAATATATTTCGGGCCATACGTTCCGTTAATATTTTACCATCTGAAAAAACAGGTGGTAAAAACAGTATTGCCCCATCAAACTAACAATTTTAATTAAACTAAAAAACCCAAATTGAACCTGAAAAATGGAAAACAAAAATCAGCAGAACAGAACTGAAACAAACAAAAAATTACAAGACCTGGAGCAGGATACTTCCTATGCCGACGGAAAATTTTTAACAACCAATCAGGGTTTAAAAGTAAATGACGATCACAATTCATTAAAAGCTGGTGATCGTGGTCCAACATTATTAGAAGATTTTATCCTGCGGGAAAAAATTACCCATTTCGATCACGAACGGATTCCGGAACGCGTAGTGCACGCGCGCGGTGCAGGTGCACATGGTTATTTCCAGGTTTACGAACCAATGGCGCAATACACCAAAGCCGGTTTTTTAAATGATACTTCCCGCCAAACACCCGTTTTCGCACGTTTTTCTACAGTTGGCGGATCTCGTGGATCTTCCGATCTGGCACGTGATGTGCGTGGTTTCTCCGTAAAGTTTTATACAGAAGAAGGTATTTATGATTTTGTAGGAAATAACATACCAGTGTTTTTTATTCAGGATGCAATTAACTTTCCGGATTTAATTCACGCTGTAAAACCAGAGCCGCATAACGAAATTCCGCAGGCTTCATCAGCACATGATACTTTTTACGATTTTATTTCGCTAATGCCAGAATCTATGCACATGCTGATGTGGCTGATGAGTGATCGTGCTATTCCGCGCAGTTTGCGTATGATGGAAGGTTTTGGTGTACACACTTATCGTTTTATTAACGAAGAAGGTAAAGCAACTTTCGTAAAATTCCATTGGAAACCATTGCAAGGCGTTTTCTCTGTTGCTTTTGATGAAGCACAAAAGATTTCCGGTAAAAATCCTGATTTCCATCGTTTGGATTTGTGGGAAGCTATCGAAAACGGTGCTTTTCCGGAATGGGAATTAGGCGTGCAATTGATCTCGGAAGAAGACGAAATGAAATTTGATTTCGATATTTTGGATTCTACCAAATTAATTCCGGAAGAATTAGTTCCAGTGCAAAAAATCGGTAAAATGGTGTTGAACCGTAATCCGGATAGTTATTTTGCAGAAACAGAGCAAGTGGCATTTCACCCAGGCCACCTTGTACCAGGAATGGATTTCAGCAATGATCCGTTATTGCAAGGCCGTTTGTTTTCTTACACAGATACACAATTAACCCGTTTAGGAAGTCCGAATTTCCACGAAATTCCGATTAACCGTTCTATCGCACCGGTTATCAACAACCAGCGCGAAGGCCACATGCGCCAAACAATTAATAGCGGCCGGACAGCTTACGAACCAAATAAAATTGCAAACGGCAGCCCGAAACAAGCAAAAGTTTCCGAAGGTGGTTTTACTTCGTACCAGGAACGTATCGATGCTAAAAAAATTCGTGCACGGAGTGATAGTTTCCGTGATCATTTTAGCCAGGCAACCTTGTTTTTCAATAGTCAGTCTCAAGTAGAGCAAAATCATATTATTGATGCTTTGCGTTTTGAATTGGGCAAGGTAGAACTGGATGAAATCCGCGAAAGAATGCTGGGTTTATTGTCTCAGATCAGTGCAACATTGGTAAGCAAAGTTGCAGAAGGTTTGGGTATGCCGGTTCCTTCAAAACCAGAATCGCCAATGAACTTTAGTCATGGTGCAGATGCTGATCCGGCACAAACCGAATCTGTAAAAGGTAAATCTTCTATCCAAAAATCAGAAGCTTTGAGCATGGCCAAAAATATTAGCGCAAGTATTAAAACTCGCGAAATTGCAATTCTGGCGGCAAACGGCGTGGATGGTGATGCGTTAAATAACATGAAAGCTGCTTTGATGGCAGAAGGTGCGAAGGCAAAGGTAATTGCTCCAAAAATGGGCAAGATTAAAGATAGCAAAGGCAACGAAATTAAAGTTGACCAAAGCTTTTTAATAGCTGCATCTGTTTTGTTTGATGCAGTTTACATTCCGGGTGGTGCAGCTAGCATTGCTGCTCTGGAAAAAGAAGGTGACGCTTTCCATTTTGTGGATGAAGCTTTCCGTCATTGTAAACCAATTGCCGCTGATAAAGAAGCAATTGAATTGCTGAAAAGCTCTTATATTGGTAAAAAAGAACTTTTAGGCAAAACAGACGAATCTAAATTGGTAAGCAAAGGTTTGATATTTAACCAGCAACCCGAGGTATTTATTGATGCCATTACCAAACACCGTTTTTGGGAAAGAGAAAAACCAGAAGAAAAGTTTCCGGCTTAGTTGTTAGGTTAGGAATACTGTTTTTATCGGTATAAAATCCGTGTTGCTTTATTGGCAGCACGGATTTTTTGTTGATAAAAGAAGTATGTGTGTTGCTTTGTTGTGCCGGACTTGTTTCGGCATCCCACAGATTAGTATTTATTGTTCTGTCCTGAGAGATCCTGAAACAAGTTCAGGATGACAGAAACACAAAACCCGCATTACTAAAAGCAACGCGGGTTTTTGTATGCTAAAAGAAGCATTGATTTTTGATGCTTCTTTTATCGATAATTATTTAAGCTTCCAAAGCTTCAAATTTCGGTTCGTTAACTTCAACTTTTTCTTTTTTACCGAACAACCTGTTTTTCAAGTTTACACGAATCAGGTACATACACGGAACCAGAATTAACGTGATTACAGTTGCAAAACCTAATCCGAAAATCATCGTCCAGGCCAACGGTCCCCAGAAAGCAACGTTATCTCCACCGAAGTGAATATGCGGTTCAAAGTGAGTAAACAAGCCAACAAAATCTATATTAAAACCTACGGCTAAAGGTATTAAACCTAAAATCGCAGCAGTTGCGGTGAGCAATACCGGCGTCATCCGGGTATGACCGGCTTCTACTACGGCATCATGTACGTTCATGCCTTGTTCAATCAGTGTGTCGGTAAACTCAACCAATAAAATTCCGTTCCGTACCACTACACCGGCAAGTGCGATAATACCAACGCCTGTCATCACGATAGCCATTGTCATCCCGAAAATACTAACACCCAGTAATACACCAATGATACTAAAGAAGATCTCGCTAATGATAATCAAAGTTTTACCAATGGAGTTAAACTGGATCATCAGGATAATCAAGATCAAACCAAATGAAGTAGCTAAAGCGCCTCCCAAAAAGGTAACTGCTTCCAACTGGTCTTCCTGGCCACCACCCTGGCGAATAATAATATCATCTGGTTTTTCAAAATTACCGACAGCCCTTAATATATTAGCATTTACCTCATTTGGGTTATAGGGTTTGATTACGCTTGAACCCAAAGTAATTACACGCCTTTGCTGCTTGCGTTTGATATTACTGTAAGTATCGGTGTAGCGTATGTTTGTAAAGGCAGAAATTGGCACCTGACGAACTAAACCACCCGAACCCATATCACGGTAGGTAATTTTCATATTCCGCATCTCGTCAATATTACCGCGCTGATCCTGTAAGGCCCGAACTTTTATCTGGTAATCATCTTCTTTTGTATTTCTAAAATCGCCTGCTTTTGCTCCAAATACGGCTATACCCAATGCCTGACTGATTTGAGAAGTATTTATGCCTTCACGGTTTGCACGTTCGCGGTCAATATCAAATACAATTTCAGGCTTATCGTTTTGTACGTCGGCAACCAGGTTTTCAATTCCGGCAATATTTTGTTTTGCCAGATAGCTTTTTAAGCGATTGCCGGTTTTGACCAGCGAATCCAGGTTATCACCTATAAGTTCAATACTAATGTCTTTTTGTACCGGCGGACCAGCGTTTTCCTGCGCAACAGAAATTTTAACACCTGGAATTCCCTGAACTGAGTTACGTATAGCCGTTAAAACCTGTTTGGTATCTTTACCATCTCTCTTGCCAAACTCAACAAAGGCAACCGTAACTTTACCTTTATTTTCGTAATCTCCCTGGTCTTCATCCGTAGGATCTGTTACACCTTTTGTAACATTCGATATAATTGAAGTTACCATATCCTTATTTGGTTCAACCGCTTTGGCTACACGCTGCTCCAGCTTTTTGGTAACTTCGTTAGTTGTAGCCTGATCTGTTCCAATTGGCATGGTAATATATACATAAGCGAAATTTGGATCACCTGATGGGAAAAACACAGGCGTTTTGCCTCGAACCACCATTAATATAATAGCCAATACAAACAGCACCATCGTTCCTAATAAAATAGTTACCGGCCTGCGCACGGCACGTTCCAACCATTTTGCATACCAAGCCTGAAAACGCGGCCAGGTATGTCCCTGAAAACGATCTATTATTTTTAATAAAAAAAAATGATTGATGAGGTACAAAACGATCATCAAGGCCATAAAATTACCAAAACCAAGATTGATAAAGTAACTTACAGCGGTAGCAATTGCTAAATAGATAAGCGTACGTTTAACATGCTTATCAAATTTAGGATGATCATGCTCGCCTTCAATATGCGGTTTCATAAAATCAACCGCAAAAACCGGGTTCATGATATAAGCAACAACCAATGAAGCCAGTAAAGTAATAATCAGTGTAATTGGTAAAAAGAACATAAAATGGCCAATCAAACTGTTCCAAAAAGCTAAGGGAACAAATGGAGCTAGAGTAGTCATAGTTCCAGAAAACACTGGTAAAAACACTTCACCTGCTGCTAGTTTGGCTGCTTCTTTTATCGGTACTTTTCCGTTATCAAAAATACGGTGTGTGTTTTCGATCACTACAATGGCATCATCCACTACAATTCCCAAAGCAAGCAGGAACGAGAACAATACAATCATGTTTAAAGTGAATCCGATTGCAGGCATCACCAAAAACGCAATAAAACACGATAGGGGAACGGATAAAGCCACAAAAATTGCATTGGTTGTCCCCATAAAAAACATCAGGATAACGGTAACCAATATAAAACCGATAATGATGGTATTGATTAAATCGTTAAGTGTTGTACGGGTTTTGTCGGATTGATCTCCAGTTACCGTAACATTTAGGCCTTTCGGGAAAACCGTTTGTTGCTTTACCTTGATCAGTTCATTAATTTTATCTGATGCCTGAATTAAGTTTTCGCCAGCTCTTTTACTAACATTTAAAGTAATTACATTTTTAAATGCTGCATTGTCGTTTGTTTTTAAACGGGCATAACTTTCCTGCTCTAAAAAAGAATCTTTAATTTCCGCTATATCGCGCAGGTATACGGTCTGTCCTTTTGGATTCCGGATAGCCATTGCAGCTACTTCATCTGCATTCTTAAAATCTTGTTTAATATCGATACTTCTACGCACACCATCTGTTTTAACAGTACCAGCTGTAGTTAAAATATTTTCGGAACCAATTGCCTGAATAATATCGCCAAAACTTACCTGTGCCGATGCCATTTTATTCATGTCAACATTCACCTGTATTTCCGGCGTTAAAGCACCAACTTCATCAACTTTAGAAATTTCTTTATAGCTTTCTATTTCGTCTTTTAAAATATCGGCGTATTCTTTTAATCTTTTTAAGTCGTAATCTCCAGAGATATTAATGTATAAAATAGGAAGATCTGCAACATTAATATCAGATATAACGGATTCTTTCAGGTTGTCGTCGTTTTGCGGCAAATCCTGTTTGGCTTTATCCACCGCATCTTTTACATCAGTTTTTGCATCTTTAATTTTAATATTAGCCTGAAACTCGGCAGTAATAATAGATACATTTTGAACCGAATTGGAAGTAACTTTTTTAAGTCCTTTTAACGATTTCAACTGCTTTTCAATCTGCCTTGTTACCAAATTTTCAATGTTTTGGGGAGATTGGCCCGCAAACGCAGTAGTGATATACACTTTTGATTGTGCGATATCCGGGAAATTTTCTTTCGGAAGATTATTATAACTAATCAATCCTAACACGGAGATCAGAAATATAAGCACATAAATGGCTGTTTTATTATCTATTGCCCAACTGGAGGGTCCAAATTCTTTCTTAAGATCTTTCATTATAAACAGATCAATTGGTTATAAATTAGTTTCCTTGTAATACTTTGATTTTATCGCCATCTTCAATATCTGCGGCACCTGCGGTAATCAACTGCTCACCAGCATTTAAACCAGATAATATTTCTGACTGGCCACCATAGGTAGCACCAATTTTTACATTCTTCCGTTTAGCCGTTCCGCTATCGTTTACAAATACGTAATCGCCATCTTCCGATTTCTGGATTGCTTTTATGGGTATAACAATTGCATTACTTTTTGTATAATCAGCAATTTTTAATATTGCAGTCATGTTCGGACGAAGTGATTTACGTGTCGGCAGTTTAATTTCAACTGCAAAACTACGTGATGTTGGGTCGATAGCTTTAGCGGCAAAAGTTACTTTGGTAACCAATGAATCTTTTGCATCGGGTACTAAAATTTTGACATTATTACCTGTGCCAACGCTTCCAGAATAAGACTCCGGAACATCTGCTTTCACTTTTAAATTATCAGCATTAACGATACGAATACCCGTAACGCCCGGTTGTGCAACCTGACCCAGTTTCAAGTCCATTTGGTCAATTGTACCACTGATGGGCGAAGTGATGCGGTACATACTTGCCTGCTGGCGTAACGCAGCTAACTGCTTCTGAGAACTTTGCAAATTGGTTTGCGCTTGCAAATACTGAACTTCAGTGCCGATCTTTTGGTCCCAGAGATTTTTTTGCCGCTGATATAAAGTATTTAACAAAGATATTTGTGATTGTGCCTGGGCAATATTTTGCTGCAGAACACTATTATCCAATTGCACAAGCACTTGCCCTTTAGATACATGCTGGCCAGCTCTAGCATTAATAGCAGTAATTGTACCCGGAGATTGCGGATAAGCTGTAACATTATCCTGCGCATCAATTTTACCTTGTATTTGTATGTAATTGGTAAAAGGGCCAGTTTTAACTTCAACCGTACTTACATCTGCAGATTGTGTAGAATTGGTGCTGCCCGTTTCTGCCTGCAGCTTTGTAATTTTTGAATTTATATCAGCCTGTTGTTTTTGCAAGTCGGCCAGCTCGGCTTTTTTGTCTTTTGGTTGATTAGAACATGCTGCTAAAAACAGCATTACTGGTATGTAAAATATTTTTTTCATTTTATGGTAAGTAAGTAGATTTATTTGATTCTTCCGTAAGCTCTATCCAGGTCAACTTTACTTACTAAAGCATCATACAAGCCTTGGATATATTGGTTGTCCGCATCTTCTACAGCAGTTTGTGCCTGTGTAACTTCAATACTTGAGCCAACACCTTGCTGATATTTTATTTTAGATACACGCAATACTTCTTTTGCCAGTTCGCGGCTTTTTTTCTGATTGTTGAGTGTTTGCAAGCCGTTGATGTAAGTAATACTTGCCTGGCTCGCCTGTAAGTTCAAAGAGTTTTTAAGGTTACTTAAATCGTTTTGAGATTTTACGTAAGTGATCTTAGCCTGCTTAATTTGATTTGAACGCTGAAACCCACTAAATATCGGTAAATTTAAAGTAAGTCCTACATAGCTTGATGGAAAACTTGTATTAAATAGCTGGCCAAACGAATTGTTTTGAAAAGCAGATGCAACGTTTCCATTAGCAGTTAAGGATGGATAATACTGGGAAATTCTGTTTTTGATATCCAAAGCATATAATTGTTGTTGCGTTTCCTGCAAACTGTATTCAATACGGTTATGGTAAAAAGATGTGTCCGTTGTAAATGCAGCAACATCATTATCCAGCGTAATATCTGCCAGTTTATTTACAAGCGTTAAGTTATATTCAATAGGCATCCCCATCTGAAATTTTAACAACTGATAATTTAATGCAAGTAAACGCACTGTATTTTCGCGTGTAGTTACCAAATTGTTGTACTGAACGGTAATACGGTCAACATCTATTTTCTCTACAAAACCTTGTTTATTCTGAGCAGAAGTTTGATCCAATTGTTGCTTAAGCTGGTTGATATTAGCATCCAGCAACCTGATCTGCTCATTGCTTACCAATACCTGATAGTAAGCTTTTGTTATATTTACGTTAACATCAATTTTAGAACGGGTATAATTTCGTGCCGATAATTCTTTGTAAGTTTTTGCAGCTTTTAAACCGACTAGATAACTGCCACTAAATAAAATCTGACTAGCATTTAGTGCCAAGTTAGAATTGTAGTTAACACCAAATTTTACAGGTATAAAAGTGCCTGGTTGGTTAAAAAATTCTCCCGGCAAAAGTGTTGTTGGTAGTTTTAAATAATCGGTAAAAGTTGCTTGTCCGCCAATTTGCGGTAAGCCAGCGCCGATAGCTTCTTTAACTCGATATTCAGCACTTTTTGTGTCCAGATTAGCATTTACAACATCATTTTGATGCTCGTAAGCATAATTTATACAATCATTTATGCTGAAATTATAAGTTTGATTTGCAGGCAGCGTTTGAGCGGAAATGTTAAACCCAGTTATAATGTAAATAAAAATGGTTAGTATTTTTTTCATTTAATAATAATATAGCATTTAATAAGTGAGTACGGGTTTTAGGTAAATGAGTTACTGATGATGTCTGTTTATATTTTATAACCTATTGTTAAAATAATTAATCACTCTTTTCATTTTTATGCTGATCCAGTAATTTGTATCCTTTTAAAGTACATATTCCATAATTAAAATGCTCCAGCATTTGGTATTGCACTTTCCAGGTACTAAACTCTGCAATAGGAAAAATAGCGGAATCAAAACCCATTTCTATCTGACTTAATCGCATTTTAGCTAATATTTTAACGTCTATATCCTGGCGGATAAAGCCTTGTTCTATTCCTTTGGTTAAAAGTTGCTCTAACGTTTTTACTAAAACATCAGCTTTAAATTTTTGAAATTCAGTCCAGGCTTCCGGGTGATATTTTTGCAAGTCATGAACAACAATCGGGTTGATTCTCGAAAATATTTCTTCCGAGCCTTTTATCATATTAATCATTTCTTCTATCACATTTGTAGAATTTTGTATGATAGACTTGATCTGGCATTCATCGTTATCCAGTTTTTTTTTGACCAATGCAATCACCAAATCATTTTTATCACCAAAAAACTGATAGATGGTTTTTTTAGACATACCTAAATGTTTAGCTATATCGTCCATCGTTACGCTTTTAATACCAGCCTTTAAAAAAAGCTCTTCTCCACCCAGTATTATTCTTTCAATTTGATTAAATGGCATGACGAGTTAAAACTAAGGAAACAAAATCAGGTTTCAAAGTTTCCTTTTTGTTTAATTATTAGTTACAATCAAATGGTTAAACGCAATCGGCCTTAAACAAGCAGCTTAAAAAACAAAATGCTTCTTTTAGCACCTATTTTTTATTTTGATGTTTCAATCACTATTAAGTTACAGCCTTACAGTGTTTTTAAACCATTTAAAAGAATACTAAGCAGAAGTTTTTTTTGTGCGTACATAATTTCGTACTGTTCTACATCCGGAAAAATTGGTTGTTTGTGTTTATCAAATATGTTTTGTACACTATCCAATGCATTGAAAATCAATTCAATAATTTCCTGTAAATTATGTGTTTCGGCAAAAGTATCGCTTACTTGTTTGCGGTAAAGTTCTGTTAGTAAGTTAACTTCTGTTTGATGTATTTCCCGTATAATATTCCAAATAGAATCAGGTATATTCTGTTGATGTAGCCGGAAATAATCAAAAAAGTTATAATGAGAAGAGATGGTGCGGTGTATTCTTTGCAGAACAAAGTAGAATGCTTCGTTTATCGTGCAATTTTGGTTAAGCTTGTGTTGTAGTGCAGCTAGGTATTCATCAGAAAGTTTCCGGATAACGCCAGCATAAAGCTGACTTTTATCCGGAAAGTAATAATACAATAATGCTTTAGACATTGAAAGATCACCAGCAATTTCGTTCATTGTAGTTTTGGAATAACCATAATGAGAAAAACGCTTGTAAGCGGCATCCAGGATTTGTTTTTTCTTAAGTTCCTGTGGATCTGAAGTATTAGACATTTTTAGATTTAACCAAATTTTTACGTTTTTTATTCCCGATAAAACATATACTGCTTTTACCAGATAAAAATTAGTAAGCTAATAATACATGCGGCCGGTAAGTATCTGTTTTAACCTGAGCTTTTAATTCGTGCAAAATATTATACAAGCCAAAGTTTGTACGGTTAACATAGATAAAATGTTTTACACCTCGTGCTTGTTTAAATTCAGGCATCTTGGCAATTTTCTCCCCAAAAGCATATAATTGATTGAAGAAACCACTTTCGCTAAAATTAAAACTCTTTGTCATATAAGGTTTGGCAAATAAGCCAATCATTTCTTTATAAGCCTGATAATAAAACTCAATTTGCTGCGGAGAATCTTTTGGTAAAATCATTTCCAACTGGCGGAAAGCTTTAATTGTTTCTTCTTTGTTTTGAAGCAGATCTGTAGAAGTAGTAGAAAAAAACGGATAATAAAAATCATCAGGCATTTCCTTAATGCAACCAAAATCAATTACGCCTAATTTACCTTCCGGTGTAATCATAAAATTTCCCGGATGCGGGTCAGCATGAACGGCACGTAACTCATGCTGCTGGAAATTATAAAAATCCCACAAAGCCTGGCCAATCAAATTACGTTCTTCCTGCGAAGGATTACTTTGCAGATATTCCTTTAAATGTTTCCCTTCCAGCCAGCTCATCGTGATGATACGCTTTTTTGAAAGTTCTGGATAATAAGTTGGGAAAACAACATTTTCTAAGTTTTTACAAGCTTCCGTAAACTCAATCGAACGGCGCACTTCCAGCTCATAATCCGTTTCTTCCAGTAAACGTTCTTCTACTTCACGCATATAAATATCCAGTTCTTTCTCGCTCATGCCCAAAAGGCGAAAAGCAAAAGGTTTAACCAGTTTTAAATCCGAAGAAATAGAATCGCCAACGCCAGGATATTGGATTTTAACCGCTAATTTTTGTCCGTTTAATTCCGCCTGATGAACTTGTCCAATCGAAGCCGCATTGGTAGATTTCAGGTTAAATTTATCGTAAATCTGCTCCGGCGATTTACCAAAATATTTGCGAAAAGTCTGCACAATTAGCGGACCAGAAAGCGGCGGCGCATTATATTGCGATTGTGAGAATTTATCTACATAAGCCGTTGGCAAAATATTTTTGTCCATGCTCAGCATCTGCGCTACTTTTAGCGCGCTGCCTTTCAGTTCACTTAAAGATTCATAAATATCGGCCGCATTATCCTCATTCAACTCGTCCTTATTCATGCTTGGGTTGAACAGTTTTTTAGAATAATGCTTCACATAATTTCCGCCAATTTTAAAACCCGTTGTTACAAACTTGGCTGATCGTTGTACTTTAGATGTTGGTATGCTATTTTGTTCTTTATTTTCTTCGCTCATACTGTTTTTATCGGCAAATAATTGGTGTCTTAATAAAAAGTGAAGAGCGATTTAGCGCTCCTCAAATTCTTATATTTTTCGCTTTTCAAATTGCTTGATTGTTTCGTCGCTCTCTGCTCCAATTCAAATCTTCATCTTCTCTCTAAATCCACCATTCTTCACCAAAAACTTGCCATAATCCAGTAAATTATCAACCGGCGAACGTTGGAACAAATCGAAGGTAACATTTACACCTTTTTCAATCGCTTCATCTGTTCTTTCAAAACCTTTGGATTCATCGTTCACCCAAAAATTCAACACAAAACCAAACTGAATCCATAGCGCATCTTTGTAACGGTTGGCTAAAAATTTACGATCAGCCAGCTCGCCGGTTTCGATACCTTCCTGCAAAATTTGTACGCTGAAGTTTTCAAACTCTTCTTTCAAGCCAGCGTAAATTTTTGGTGTGCCCATGCCTTTTGCAGCACGTTTGCTGCTGAAAACAGCAAAACTTCTTTTGCTTTTCAATAATTCAAAAAAGCTGTAAAAAAAGGATAGGGCTTTTTCGCGCGCTGTATATTGTGGCCAAACTTCTTGCGTTTTTATTTCTACTATGGTTTTTAAGGCGAGATCCGTCCAGATGCTTTGTTCTGCACCTTCAAACGAACCAAAATGCTGATAAAATTCCTCTTCGGAAAACTCATTTTTTTTTGCGAAAATATAAACCGATTTAGGTTGTTCTCCTTCGGTTAGCACATAATCAATATAATCGTTCTGGATTTTTTCTGTTGAAACCATGATTTTTATCGGATAAAAGAAGTATCTAATTTTGCTATGAATTTACGAACTATTTGAACGCAAACCCTTAATTGTAAATTGTTTGATGCTGAGCTGACAAACCGTATTTCCTCAAAAAACATCGGTAAAAACAGCATTAATCTACGTGTAATTCTTCTGGAAACTTATTGGGTTTGGCATAACTTAAACGCGCCAGTTTTTTTGTGGTGTGATAACTATCCAAACCGGAAGCGGTAACAGAACCAAGTTTTTCCAGATCAACAAAACCATCTTTTGCAACAAAATCTTCATTCACTTTCACCCATTTTATTTCACCAATGATGATGCTGGTTTCGTTGTGGCTTACAGGCATCACTTCCTTCAGTTCCAAACCAATCGATAGCGAAGATTCTAAAATATAAGGTGCTTTAAAACCGTCAAGATAAGCTTCTGTAAAACCACAATGTTTAAACTCAGAATCGCCGGAAGGATAACGTGCGCTTGCCTGATGTGCTTCTTTGTACCAATCGGCCAGTACATTATTCAAGGTATAAAAACCAGTTGTTTTGATGTTTTTCAAGGTATCGTGCTGCGGACCGGGCGGACGGGCAACCATGCCAACCAACGGCGGATTGGCACCAAGATGAAAGATTGAACTAAAAACAGAAAGATTGGTATTTCCAGCTTCGTCAATTGTTCCAAGTAATTGCAAACTTTTAAAACCACCCAAACTGTTAATAAACATAGCTCGGTATTGCTTTTCCATTTGCCTTAATGCATCGTAATTATAGATCATAATTTAAAGTGGTTTTAAGGAAGATAATCCACCATCAATATTGATGATTTGTCCAGTTATCCAGGAACTATCGTCTGATAGCAAAAATTTTGCTGCTGCAGCCATATCGTCCGGCTGTCCGAATTTGCCCAGCGGATGTCTTTTTGCAGAAGCTTCCTGCTTTTCTGTTGTATTTAATAAATGCTGGGCCAGCGGCGTGTTGGTAAGCGAAGGCGCAATTACGTTAACCCGGATTTTGCTGGTTACAAACTCTGCCGCCAAAGAAACAGCCAGACTTTCAATCGCACCTTTGGAAGCTGCAATACTGGTATGATAACTCATGCCGGTGCGTGCGGCAACGGTACTGAATAAAACCACAGAAGCGTTTTCGGCAGCTTTCAAAGCTTTTAATGAAGATTGAATTAAAGAAACGGCACCCAAAACATTCAGTGTAAAATCCTTTAAATAATCTTCGCGGTTTAAACGTTGAAAAGGTTTTAAGTTGATAGAACCAACGGAATAAACCAAACCATGAATTTGATCTGGAAGCTGGGCCGCAAAACTGTTATCATCCGCAGTAAAATCATGTGGAATATGAGTTACATTTTCGGATAATTCTGTACCCGCGGTTCTGGAAATTACAAAAACTTTTGCGCCTGCTGCAACCAATTGTTTTACCAATGCCAAGCCAATTCCAGAACTTCCGCCTGCAACTACAACATTTTTCTGTTCGAAATTCATGCTTCTTTTATCGGCTAAATTTGTTAGCTTTTGGTAGATAACATAAGTTGTATTTGTTTGTTCATCTTTAAAACATAAACCTTTGCTGATATAAAGCATTTATGCCGGAAGTAAAAAAATATACAAAATCTAATTTACCTTCTAAAATTTGTGTACAATGCGGCCGGCCTTTTAACTGGCGCAAAAAGTGGGAGAAATGTTGGGATGAAGTAAAATATTGCAGTGATCAGTGTCGAAGAGCTAAATAAGCTGAAAATTCAATTATCAGAAATAACCATTTTATGCTTAATTTGTAATGATTATAAATTATGAGTAAAACGATTTTAGTTTGGTTTAGAAATGATTTGCGGGTGCATGATAATGAAGTATTAACCGAAGCGGTTAATAAAGCTGATGCAATTGTTCCGGTATATTGTTTTGATCCGTTTTATTACCGCCATACTTCTTTTAACACACAAAAAATTGGCAACTTCCGGGCACGTTTTATCAGTGAATCTGTGGCTGATTTACGGCAGTCGTTAAAAAATTTAGGCGGAGAATTGATCGTTCGTATGGGCGATCCAACAGTAATTATTCCGGAGTTGGCGCAGCAATATCAGGTAACAGAAGTTTACCATCACCGGGAAGTTGCTTTTGAAGAAACTAATATTTCTTCTACTTTAGAAACCGCTTTATGGAAACTCAAACTAAATTTAAAACACTTTATTGGCCATACTTTACACAATAAAGAAGATTTACCTTTTCCGATTAAAGATATTCCGGATGCTTTTGCTTCATTTCGGAAAAAAGTAGAACGCGATAGTCAGGTACGTCGTTGTGCCATCTCACCTCAGAAAATAACAACGCCCGAAATTACAGATGCTGGCGAAATTCCAACGCTTGCAGAACTTGGCTTAATAGAACCTTTTGATGATGAACGCGCCGTAATGCGTTTTACCGGCGGAGAAACTGAAGCTTTAAAAAGATTGCACAATTTTGCTGGAGAAGAAAATCAGCTTAAAACCTACAAAGAGGGCAGCAATGCGGTTTTGGGAACCGATTTTTCTAATATCATGTCGGTTTGGTTATCAATGGGTTGCATTTCGCCGCGACAAATTTACTGGGAAGTGCAGCAATACGAAAAAGCACATGGCAGCAACACGTTAACGCATGCTATTATGCTGGAATTACTCTGGCGCGATTACTACCGTTTTATGTTTAAAAAATACGGTAACCAATTTTTTCAGAAAGAAGGTTTTAAAAAACAAGCACCACCGGAAGCCGCAAACAAGGAAGAGCTGCTGGAAAAATGGAAAGCCGGCCAAACTGGTGTACCGTTTATTGATGCCATAATGCGCGAAATTAAGGCAAGTGGTTATACCAGCATACGCGGAAGGCAAAATGCAGCCAGTTTTTTGGTGAAAGATTTGCAGGCAGACTGGACTTGCGGTGCGGCTTATTTTGAGGAGAAACTGATTGATTACAGTTCGGCAACCAATTGGGGTAACTGGGCTTCTATTGCTGGCGTGGGCAATGATCCGAAGGAAAACCGTTCTGTAAATGTAATTAAGCAGGCCGGAGAAGCTGATCCGAAAGGCCAGTATGTAAAACTTTGGGTGCCCGAATTAAATGCAATTACTGGGAAACAAATTCATACACCATTTTTTTTATCGGAAGAAGAGCTGGCCGTTTATGGAATCCGGTTGGGGCGAGATTATCCAAAATTAATTATCGAACCTAAATGGCAAAAACTGGCGGATAAAAATGCCACTATTTTTTAAGAAGCTCATAGCTGTCAGCAAAACAGATACTTTCCTATAATATTTGCTTTGCAATCTAAATTGCTGCTCGCTAAAAGCCAACAACTTCTCAAACCTATGCTTCTTTTATCGGTTAAAAATGGGTGAAAAAAACCTTACGCCTTATTCTTGGTGATCAGCTTATCAGTACACATTCCTGGTTTCAAAACAAAAACCCAGAAACGGTTTATGTTTTGATGGAAATGATGCAGGAGCAAACCTATGTTAAACATCATATTCAAAAAATTCTGGCTTTTTTTGCAGCGATGCGGAATTTTGCTTATCAGCTGCAAAAAGCTGGCCATCAGGTTATTTACCTTAAATTAAATGATCCGGAAAATGTACAAACACTGGATGAAAACCTGCAAAAAATCATCGATAAAAACAGTATTCAAGCTTTTGAATATTTACTGCCGGATGAATATCGGTTGGATCAGCAATTAAAAAATTTCTGTAAAAATCTTAGCATTCCTACCAAAGCTTACGATACCGAACATTTTTTTACACTGCGGGAAGAAGTAGGCGATTTTTTTGCCGGAAAAAAGCAGTTGATTATGGAAAGCTTTTACCGGCACATGCGGCAAAAGTATAATTTGCTGATGAACGGAAACGAACCGGTTGGCGGTTTGTGGAATTTTGATGTAGATAACCGGAACCGTTATGACAAGAAAGTTCCGTTACCTGAACCTTTGGTTTTTGACCATGATTTAACAGAAATCAGAACAATAATTGACGGGCTAAAAGTTCCATATTTTGGCAAAGTTGAAGCAAATAAAGTCGAACTGCCGCTTTCCCGAAAAGAAGCTTTAAAGTTGATTGATTATTTCTGCCAGAACCTTTTGCCGCATTTTGGCACTTATGAAGATGCCATGTTACAGCAACATGCATCACTTTTTCATTCGAGGTTATCGTTTGCGTTGAACATCAAATTAATATCGCCAAAAGAAGTAGTCAGTCAGGCAATAATGGCTTGGCAACATCGGCAAAACGAAATTACTTTACCACAAATAGAAGGTTTTGTACGGCAAATTTTGGGCTGGCGCGAATATATGCGCGGTTTATATTGGAAAAAAATGCCTGAATTTAAGGAGAAAAACTTCTTTAATCATCAGGCCGAATTGCCAATATGGTTTTGGACAGGAGAAACTAAAATGAATTGTTTAAGGCACAGCATCGGGCAATCGCTAAATCTGGGCTGGGCGCATCACATCCAACGGCTGATGATTATCGGTAACTTTGCTTTGTTGATGGGCGCAAATCCGGATGAAGTAGATGACTGGTATTTAGGCGTTTATGTAGATGCAATGCAATGGGTGCAGTTGCCAAACACGCGCGGCATGAGCCAGTTTGCAGATGGCGGAATGGTAGGCACAAAACCTTATGTAGCTTCTGCAGCCTACATCAACAAAATGAGCGATTACTGCGGAAGCTGTTTTTATGACCGAAATAAGAAGTATGGCGAAAAAGCTTGTCCGTACAACAGTTTGTACTGGGATTTTCTCTCCCGAAATGAAAGTTTACTGGCTAATAATCAACGCTTAAAATTGATTTACGGAAATCTGCATCGCTTAAAACCTGATGATCTGGAAAAAATTTTAGAACAGGCAGCTGTTTATAAAAGTATGGTTAATGAGTTGTAATTTTTAGGCGATAAAAGAAGCATGTTAATTGTATCTAACACTCCTTATTTAGAGTAAAAGAACGTGTAGGGAAAACAAAGGCAAATACTGTTTTTATCGATACTTTTTTGCGTTTATTCAATAATGCAATAGGAAAAATAATCTTAAAGAATGTAAATGCCAGTAAATAAATCTATTTTGGTTTTCTTAATGGAAACTTAAATGGGTTTGTTTCTCTATTAATTCTTACTTTTGTAGCGTTTCACTGATTGGATTTTCCATGAATACTCTTTCGTACCTAAATAACGCTAATGCAGCGTACATAGATTCTCAATATCAAAACTACCAGCAAGACCCGGAATCGGTTGATTTTGGCTGGCAGAAATTTTTTGAAGGGTTTGACTTTGGCCGCTCAGATCAGCCTGTAGCAACACAGAATGTTTCTGTTGATGCTACAGATCAGTCTCATTTTTTGAAAGAGATCAATGTTTTAAACATGATTAACGGGTATCGGACCCGTGGTCATTTGTTTACTAAAACAAACCCCGTTCGCGAACGCCGCAAATATGTTCCGGGTAAAGAACTGGAGACTTTTGGCTTAAGCGATGCCGATTTAGATACCGTTTTTAATGCCGGCGTTGAAGTTGGTTTAGGTAATGCCAAACTACGTGATATCCGCGATTTGCTGGAACAAACCTATTGCCAAGCAATTGGTGCAGAATATCGTTACCTGCGCGATCCGGATAAAATTGCCTGGTTTGAAGAACGGATGGAAAGAAGCCGTAATACACCGCATTTCTCTTTGGATGAAAAAAAACAACTGTTAAAAAAGCTAAATCAAGCTGTTGTGTTTGAAAGCTTTTTGGGAACCAAGTTTTTGGGTCAAAAACGCTTTTCGTTAGAAGGAGCGGAGTCTTTAATTCCCGCTTTGGATTCTGTTATCGAAAAAGGCTCGCAGTTAGGGATTGAAGAATTTGTAATCGGTATGGCACATCGTGGCCGTTTAAATGTGCTGGTTAACATTTTAAAAAAATCATATAAAAGTATTTTCTCCGAATTTGAAGGAAAAGGTTTTGATGAACAAGCTTCTTTCAGTGGTGATGTAAAATATCATTTGGGTTACTCTACCGATGTAGAAACTTTAAACGGTAAAACAGTGCATTTGAGCCTTTGTCCGAACCCGTCGCACTTGGAAGCTGTTGATCCGGTTGTTGAAGGTTTAACCCGCTCAAAAATCGACTTTAAATATGGTGGTGATGATAAAAAAATTGCACCGATTTTAATTCATGGTGATGCTTCTGTTGCCGGCCAGGGAATTATTTACGAAGTTTTGCAAATGTCGAAACTGGAAGGTTACCGTACCGGCGGAACAATTCATTTGGTTATCAATAATCAAATAGGTTTCACTACAAATTATAAAGATGCCCGTTCTAGCACCTACTGTACGGATATTGCTAAAACTGTTTTATCGCCGGTTTTCCACGTAAATGGTGATGATGTAGAAGCTTTAACTTATGCTATCAATCTGGCAATGGAATTTCGCCAGGCTTTCCATAAAGATGTTTTTATCGATATTTTATGCTATCGCCGTTTTGGTCATAATGAATCCGACGAACCAAAATTTACGCAGCCGCTATTGTATAAAGCGATAGAAAGTCATCCAAATCCAAAAGAAATTTACAACCAAAAGCTAATTGCCGAAGGAAGTATTAATGCAGATTTGGCTAAGCAAATGGAAAAAGATTTCCGTGCGATGCTGCAGGAAAAACTAAACGAATCTAAATCCGAAGAAAAATTTTCTGAAGTCAAACCAGTATTTGCCGGTGCCTGGAAAGGTTTACGCCTAGCCGTAGATAAAGACTTTTTAACTTCTCCGGATACTGCTGTAACTACAGAGATATTTGAAAATATTGCTCAAAAGCTAACAACTTTGCCGAAAGGAAAACAGTTTTTCAAAAAAATTGAAAAGTTGTTCCAAGACAGACAAAAAATGGTGAACGAAACCAAAACTTTTGACTGGGCAATGGGCGAATTAATAGCTTACGGAACTTTATTAAATGAAGGAAACACAGTTCGTTTAAGTGGAGAAGATGTTAAGCGTGGTACGTTTTCTCATCGTCATGCTGTTTTAACCCTGGAAGATTCTGAAGAAGAGTATGTTCCGTTAAGAAATCTTTCTGATGGACAGGCTAAATTTCATATTTACAATTCGCACCTTTCAGAATATGGTGTTTTAGGTTTTGATTATGGCTACGCTTTAGCCAATCCGAATGCGTTAACCATTTGGGAAGCACAGTTTGGAGATTTTGTAAATGGCGCACAAATTATTACAGACCAGTATATTGCCAGTGCCGAAACAAAATGGCAGCGTGGAAATGGTTTGGTAATGTTGCTACCGCACGGTTATGAAGGACAAGGGCCGGAACATTCATCCGCTAGGATTGAACGTTTTATGGAGCTTTGTGCGGAGAATAACATTCAGGTTGCAAACTGTACTACGCCAGCTAACTTTTTCCATATCTTACGTCGTCAGTTAAAACACGAGTTCCGCAAGCCTTTGGTAATTTTCACGCCAAAAAGCTTATTACGGAACCCTGCTTGCGTGTCTCCAATTGCTGATTTTACTGAAGGAAAATTTCAGGAAGTAATAGATGACCGTTTTGTTGATGCGGCAGATGTTAAAAGAGTATTATTTTGCAGCGGTAAAATTTATTATGACTTGCTGGAAAAACAGCAAACTGATCAGCGTAAAGATGTTGCTATTATTAGGTTAGAGCAGTTATATCCTACGCCAATTCAACAAATGCAAAAAATAAAATCCAAATATAATCAGGCTGATAGCTGGGTTTGGGTGCAGGAAGAGCCGGAAAATATGGGCCCATGGCCTTATTTGTGTCGCAAATTGCGCCAAACGGAATTGGAATTTGAATTAGTGTCGCGCAAAGAATCAAGCAGTACTGCAACTGGATATGCTAAGCAACATGCTGCACAGCAGTTATACATTATAGGAAAAGCTTTTGAAGCCCCTGCAGGAAAAGAAGTTAAAAAAGTAATAGAAGAAACAACAGCTGATATGGCTAATGCCGGAGCTGATTAACCAAGATATATAGTTTATAAAAATATGAGTTTAGAGATCAAAGTTCCGCCGGTTGGCGAATCTATATCTGAAGTAACTTTATCAAATTGGGTAAAAAACGATGGCGACCATGTAGAAATGGATGACGTTATCGCCGAACTGGAATCTGATAAAGCTACTTTTGAATTAACTGCTGAAGCCGCAGGTACCTTAAGAACTACTGCAAAAGAAGGTGATGTTTTACCAATCGGAGCTGTGGTTTGCAGCATCGAATCTGGTGATTCTGCTACTCCGTCAACCGAAAAAACACCGGTAAAAGAAGTATCTTCAACAATAGAACCTGCTCCGGCAGATGCTTCGAAAGTAGCAACAGCACCTGTTGATCAAGAAATTGAAATTCGTATTCCTGCTGTTGGCGAATCGATCCAGGAAGTTACTTTAACTCGCTGGATGAAAAAAGATGGCGAGCAGGTAGTAATGGACGAACCGCTTGCAGAATTAGAATCAGACAAAGCAACTTTTGAACTGAATGCAGAAAGTGACGGGACATTATCTATCCTAGCACAAGAAGGCGATGTAGTAATTATCGGAACTTTAGTTGGTAAAATTGCTGCCAAAGCTGGTGCTGCTCAAACCGAAAAAACACCTGTAAAAGAAGTATCAGAACATGCAGAAATTGCTGCTGTTGGTGCTGATCAATCTAAAACTTATGCTTCAGGAGTACCTTCTCCTGCAGCAGCAAAAATATTAGCAGAAAAAGGGGTTGATCCAAAATCTGTAAACGGAAATGGGGTTGACGGCAGAATTACAAAAGAAGATGCTGTTAAAGCACAAGTAGCGCAACCAGCTGCAAAAGCCGAAAGCAAACCGGCTCCTGCAAAACCTGCGACTCCTGCACCGCAACCTGTTGTTGCCGGAAGTCGTAGCGAGCGTCGTGAAAAAATGTCATCACTTCGCAAAACAGTTGCTAAAAGATTGGTTGCTGTAAAAAATGAAACGGCCATGCTGACTACTTTTAACGAAGTAGATATGCAGCCTATTATGGAATTACGCTCTAAATACAAAGATAAATTTAAAGAAAAACATCAGGTTGGTTTAGGCTTTATGTCTTTCTTCACTAAAGCCGTAACAGAAGCGTTGAAAGATTGGCCGGCTGTTGGTGCACGTATTGAAGGCGAAGAAGTAGTTTACAGTGATTTCGCTGATATTTCTATTGCGGTTTCTGCGCCAAAAGGTTTAGTTGTTCCAATCATCCGTAATGCAGATGCCATGAGTTTAGCTGAAATTGAAAAAACAATTGTTGCATTAGCTGGAAAAGCACGTGAAAGCAAACTCACCATTGAAGAAATGACAGGCGGAACATTCACAATTACCAATGGTGGTGTTTTTGGTTCGATGTTATCTACACCAATTATTAACTCGCCTCAATCTGCCATATTAGGAATGCATAATATTATTGAACGGCCGGTTGCTGTAAATGGACAAGTAGTTATCCGGCCGATGATGTATTTAGCTTTATCTTACGATCACCGGATTGTTGACGGAAGGGAATCAGTTAGTTTTTTAGTTCGCGTAAAACAATTACTAGAAGACCCGGCAAGATTACTGCTGGGTGTATAAAAAGTATTAATAAAAAATGAAATAAAAAAGAGACTTACAATTTTGTAAGTCTCTTTTTTATTTGTATAGTTATAATAATTAAGCTCATGTTAACTATAATTTTTTTATAAATGCAATCGATTGTAGTGATAACATTATCATAAGTTTATCTGTAAAAAAGATATAACAGTTATTAATTATTCCTAAATTGTCGCCGTTAAACCTAATTTAAATATGAATAGACTTCACACCCCGGATTATGCGGTATTCCTAATTTATTTTTTAATTGTGGCCTTGTATGGTTGGTGGGTATATCAGCGTAAAAGATCAGCCGTTACCTCTTCTAAAGATTATTTTCTGGCAGAAGGATCATTAACATGGTGGGCGATAGGTTCTTCTTTAATTGCATCTAATATTTCGGCAGAGCAATTTATTGGAATGAGTGGTTCTGGCTTTAAAATGGGCTTAGCTATTTCTACTTATGAATTTATGGCTGCATTAACACTGATTATTGTAGGTGTATTTTTTATTCCGGTTTACCTCAAAAACAAAATTTTTACCATGCCGCAATTTTTACAACAGCGGTATAATGGAACAGTTGCCATGATTATGGCTGTGTTCTGGCTGTTGCTATATGTAGTTGTAAACTTAACTTCAATTCTGTATTTAGGTGCATTGGCAATTAATAGTATTTCAGGCATTAACTTCCAGGTGTGTATTTATGCTTTGGCCATATTTTCTGTAATAATTGCGTTAGGGGGTATGAAAGTAATTGGTTTTACCGATGTTATTCAAGTGTTCTTCCTGATTTTGGGTGGTTTGGTAACTACTTATATCGCCTTAAATATGGTATCAGAAAAGTTTGGTTCCAGCGGAACTTTAAACGGTTTAAAAATGCTGTATTCACATGCTAATGATCACTTCCACATGATTTTAAAACGGGATAACCCGAATTATCTGGATTTACCTGGCTTAACTGTTTTAATTGGCGGTATGTGGATTGTAAACTTAAACTACTGGGGTTGTAACCAATACATTACCCAACGTGCTTTAGGTGCAGATCTAAAAACAGCACGTGGTGGTTTACTTTTCGCAGCGTTTTTAAAAATGCTGATGCCGGTAATCGTAGTATTGCCAGGTATTGCAGCTTATGTGCTGTACAAAGAAAACATGTTTCAAACGGAAATGATGCAGGGTGGCGAGTTAAACCCCGATCGTGCCTATCCCGTGTTGCTGGATTTACTGCCAACTGGTTTTAAGGGCTTATCTTTTGCAGCCTTAACAGCAGCTATTGTAGCTTCTTTAGCAGGTAAAATCAATAGTATCTCTACAATTTTTACGCTTGATATTTACAAAAACCGTATCCGTCCAAATGCTACCGAACGAAACTTGGTTAATGTTGGTAAAATTACTGTAGTGGTAGCGATGTTCCTGGGTATTATTATCTCTCCTTATTTGGGTATTGATAAAAAAGGTGGTTTTCAATACATCCAGGAATACACTGGCTTTGTTTCTCCCGGTATTTTTGCTATGTTTTTGTTAGGTTTTTTCTGGAGAAAAACTACTTCCAATGCTGCGCTGTTTGCAACTATTGGTGGTTTTGCTTTATCCTGCCTGCTTAAAGTATTGCCAACTCTTGTTAACCTAGCTTTTTTGGCACCATTCGGTTTTTCTAAAGAAGTTAACGGCGTTTACGAAATTCCGTTCCTGGATCGTATGGGTATTGTTTTCGTAGTTTGTATTATCGTGATGTACATCATCAGTATGATCGAAAACAGTAAAGGCGATCGGGTAAATGCTTTAGAAGTAGATACTAAAATGTTCCGTGTTGCACCTGCATTTGCTGTAGGAAGCTTAATAATTATTGGTATGTTGGTTGCCATTTATTCTGTTTTGTGGTAATAAACCAAGTTTGCTAATAGCCTTAAAAACCTTCTGGATTAATTTTCAGAAGGTTTTTTGTTATGGTTTACATTTTTATACCGATAAAAGAAGCATCAACATACATCATTAATTGTGTTTTCAATTCCTACTTTTACAGCTTCATTAATATCTTTGAAATTCTCATTTAAATCATTCTGATGGATTACAAGCTGCTTCAAAACAAACCTTTTTTTATAGTTGGTCCATGCGTAATGGAAAACCAGGAACTGCTGTTTTTAGTGGCAGAAAAACTGGTTGCCATCCGCGAAAAACTAAACGTAACCATCATTTTTAAATCTTCTTTTGATAAAGCAAACCGTACTTCTATTCATTCGTACCGCGGACCGGGTTTAAAAAAAGGCATGGAAATGCTGCAAGCAGTAAAAGAAAAGTTTGCTTTGCCGGTAACTACAGATATTCATGAACCTTGCCAGGCTGCAATTGCTGCGGAAGTGGTAGATATTTTGCAAATCCCGGCTTTTTTGTGTCGCCAAACCGATTTATTAGTTGCCGCTGCCCAAACCGGGAAAATTGTAAATGTGAAAAAAGCGCAGTTTTTATCCGGTCAGGAGATGTTTTATCCGGCACAAAAAGTAGTAGAAGCAGGCAATAACCAAGTGATTTTAACAGAACGCGGAAACAGTTTTGGATATAATAATCTGGTGGTTGATTTCCGGAACATTGCTGATATGTTAACTTTTGGTTATCCGGTTTGCATGGATTGTACGCATTCTGTACAACGTCCTGGCGGTGCAAATGGTAAAACCGGTGGCGACCGCAAATTTGTTCCTTCCATGGCGCGCGCGGCAAAAGCTTTTGGTGCAAATGGGTTTTTTATCGAAACACATCCTGATCCGGACAATGCTTTGAGTGATGGACCAAACATGCTTTATTTAAACGATTTGGAAGGTTTAATTAGCGAGCTGTCGGATGGAAAGTAGCAGATTAGCTGTTGCCAAACGCGTATTTCAAACAGAAATTGAATCTCTGCAACAAGCTGTAAATCATTTAGATAAAACTTTTAATCAAGTTGTAGAACTAATCTTAAATACGCGAGGTAAAGTTATTGTTTCTGGAATCGGGAAATCTGGTTTGATTGGCAAAAAAATCGTCGCCACACTTTCCAGCACTGGCACGCCTGCTTATTTTTTGCATCCAAGTGAAGCTTTTCATGGTGATTTAGGTTTGATCAGCCCAGAAGATGTTATTATTCTAATTTCTTTTTCGGGAGAAACAGACGAAGTGCTGAAAGTAATTCCGTTTTTAAAATGGCATCAAAACCAACTCGTTGCAATTACCGGAAATCCAAATTCAACATTAGCAAAAAATGCTAACTGCTGTTTAAAAGTGATGATTACGCAGGAAGCTTGTCCGCTGCAACTCGCGCCAACTTCCTCAACCACCGCGATGTTGGTTTTAGGCGATGCACTGGCCATAGCTTTAATGGAAGCGCGAAATTTTATGCAGGAAGATTTTGCCCGTTTTCATCCGGGCGGAAGTTTAGGCCGGAAATTGGTAACGCGTGTAAAAGATTTAATGCGGATAGAAAATTTACCTTTTATCAAACCGGATGCTTCTTTTACCGAGCTAATTTTGTTGATGTCGGCCGGGCGTTTAGGTTTAGTAATCATCGGAGATGGAAAAAAAGCAGAAGGCATTTTAACTGATGGTGATTTGCGGCGCGGTTTAGTTCGTTTCCCGGATACATCTTTGATTAAAATTTCGGATATTTTCAACCCAAACCCAATTATTATTAGTGAAAACGAATTTATCAGCGAAGCCGAAAACCTGATGATTCAAAAAAAAATTGCTACAATTTTAGTAGGCGATACCGAAAAAAGTACCGTAAAAGGAGTATATCAAATTTATAATTCCTGATGCTGATGCTTCTTTTAGCATACAATTTTTTGCTTTAGTAAAAATGATATATTTGCCAACTTCCTATTTACGATGCTCGGTTTAAGCAACACAAAAAGTTATTCCATCTACCAAAAACCTGATCAGGTTAAAATTGCGGTTATCGGTTTAGGCTACGTTGGTTTGCCGCTGGCTGTAGAATTTGCTTCGAAGTTTGAAGTAGTTGGTTTTGATATCAGCACCAAAAGAATAGAAGGTTTATTAACCGGCTTTGACAGAACACGGGAAGTAGAATCTGCACGTTTACAAGCTGCTATTGCTCCAAACGGAAAACTTTTTTGTACTTCGGAAGCAGAAAAACTTGCTGATTGTACAGTGTTTATTGTTGCCGTACCAACGCCAACAGATAAACATAACCGTCCGGATTTAAGATTGATAAAAGAAGCAAGCGTTTTAGTTGGCAACGCTTTAAAAAAAGGTGATCTGGTAATTTATGAATCTACCGTTTATCCCGGCGTAACCGAAGATGAATGTGTGCCGGTTTTAGAAGCAACTTCGGACTTGGTTTTTAACCAGGATTTTTTTGCCGGATATTCTCCGGAACGCATTAATCCTGGCGATAAAGAACATACATTAGTCAATATCAAAAAAATAACTTCCGGTTCTACGCCAGAAGCTGCTGCTTTTGTAGATGAGTTATATCGTTCGATTGTTATTGCCGGAACGCATTTGGCACCAAGCATCAGAGTTGCAGAAGCGGCCAAAGTGATTGAAAATTCGCAACGCGATATCAACATTGCTTTTGTAAACGAGCTGGCCAAAATTTTTAATTTAATGGGAATTGATACCGGTGAAGTTTTGGAAGCGGCCAGTACTAAATGGAATTTCCTGAACTTTAAACCCGGTTTGGTTGGTGGACATTGTACTGGCATCGACCCATATTATCTGGCACAAAAAGCGCAAGAAGTTGGTTATCATCCTGAAATTATTCTGGCTGGCCGCCGCTTAAATGATGGTATGGGCGCTTATATTGCTTTGGAAGTGATTAAGCTGATGGTGAAAAAAGATATTCCGGTTAAAAATGCTAAAGTTTTAATTCTGGGATTTACTTTTAAGGAAAATTGTCCGGACGTACGCAACACGCGTGTTATTGATATTATTAAGGTTTTTGAGGAGTTTGAAACTGAATTAACCGTTTACGATCCCTGGGCTGATCCGGAAGAAGTGAAGCAGGAATATGGATTTGCAACATTTAATCAGCCTGAACAGTTGAAAAATAACTATGATGCTGTTGTGCTGGCCGTAGCGCATCAGGAGTTTCAAAATCTGGATTTGTATCAGCTTAAAAATTCTCAACGCGCCATAATTTATGATGTAAAAGGAGCATTAAAAGCTGGCGAAGTGGATGGGAGATTATGATTAAATTCTATATAAATATTTCTCTGAAACCTTTTAATACAAAACACATACAAGCAGCTGATATTTAAATATGAAAAAATTATTGGTAACAGGTTCATCTGGCTTAATTGGTTCAGAAGTTTGTATTCATTTTGCAGATTTAGGCTGGGAAATTCATGGTATCGATAATAATCAACGTGCCGTTTTTTTTGGAGCCAATGGCGATACGCGCTGGAATGAAAACCGTTTAAAAAGTAAAATCGAACAATTTCATCATCATGAACTGGATATTCGTGATCGAAACGGTGTAATCCAATTAATTAGTTCTGTTAAGCCAGATGCGATTGTGCATACCGCTGCGCAACCGAGCCATGATCGCGCTGCTGATATTCCGTTTGATGATTTTGATACGAATGCCGTTGGTACTTTCAATTTGCTGGAAGCCACGCGTAGATATAATACAGCAGTTCCGTTTGTGCACATGTCAACCAACAAAGTTTATGGTGATGCGCCAAACGAAATTGAAATGGTAGAACTAGAGAAACGCTGGGATTATGCTGATCCAAATTTTGAACACGGCATTGCAGAGAATTTCCGTATCGATCAAACCAAACATTCGCTTTTCGGTGCTTCCAAAGTTTCTGCGGATATTTCTGTGCAAGAATATGGCCGCTATTTTAATATGCCAACTGCTTGTTTGCGTGGAGGTTGCTTAACCGGACCAAACCATACCGGTGTAGAGTTGCATGGTTTTTTAAGTTATCTCATCAAATGTAACCTTGAAGAAAAACCTTATACTGTTTTTGGTTACAAAGGAAAACAGGTGCGCGATAATATTCATTCTTACGATGTAGCGCGTTTTATTGAAGAATTTATTGCTGCGCCGCGTGTGGCAGAAGTTTATAATCTGGGCGGCGGAAAAGATAATACTTGTTCGATCTGGGAAGCTTTTGACATCATTTCCAACATCAGCGGGAAAGAAATGAAATATACTTACAGCGAAACCAATCGCATCGGCGATCATATTTGTTATTACAGTGATCTGCGGAAAATGCAGGTACATTATCCAAACTGGAGAATTACAAAAGCACTTCAAACGGTTTTTGAGGAAATTTATCAATCGTGGATTATCCGGAACGATAAGTAAACTAAACTTTCTTTTTGCTTCTTTTATCAACAAAAAATGTAAGCATACGTTTAAGAAGCTGCACTTAACGCAGATAAATTAAATTATTCTTTAAAAAAAACGAATCTAACCAAAACATGAAAAAAACATTGTTAAAAACAGCATCTGTCATAATTGTTGCTTTAATTTTCTCTGCTTGTTCTACAATTAAAAAAAATCCTACTACAATTTCCCGCAGTAAAATTTCTGGAGATTGGGGAGTTACAGCGGTTTCTTTAGAAAGTTTACTTCCGGGGAGTGTGCAATCTGCTTTCAATTTCGCGCCTTACAAATGTTTTGAAAACAGCATCTGGAAACTAACCAATAGCGGCAACGGTTCTTTCACCATTAATAATACGCAAGATGGCTGTCCGGTTGGTACTTCGCAAAATATTTATTGGTCGTTTGCTAATGGTGCCAGCGGACCAGAATTTCAGTTTAAAAAGCTGTATGATAAAGATAAACCAAAAAATGTAGAAGAAGGTTACCGCTTGCTGATTACTGCTACAACCGGAAATACAATGACTTTAAAATCGCCAATTACATACGGTGGAAAAACTGGTTACGTAGTTTACAGCTTTGTAAAACAATAAGCTAAATAACTCATTTTTAAGCGATACTGTTTTTATACCGATAAAAACAGTATCGCTTTTTTTGTTTAAAACTGAACGTTTACTCCTGTAAACCAGTTGCGCAAAGGGGCCGCATTATAATACCGCAAACCAACTGCATTTAGATCATTCCCCAAGCTATAACGCTTGTTTAGTAAATTATCAACTCCTGCAAAAACATTCAAATTAGTTTTTTTGCTAAGGTTTTTATTCCAGCCAATTTTACTTTGAACGAGATGATATGAGTTTGCAAAAGCTGTATTCCCATCATTCAGCGGAATTTTAGAAGTGTAATTATGCTGCAAAAAGAAGTAAAAGCGAGCCGGAAACGTTGCATTTAATTGGCTTACAGAAACGGTAGCAGGAACACCAGTCAGTTTATTTCCAGAGTAATTTGCTGCTGCGTTAAAGTAATTGCGGAAACGGAATTTGCTCAACGTTAAACTATTATTCACCACCAAGTTTCTAAAAAAAGAACTGGTGTTTGCCCGGATGATTTGAAAACTTTCCGAAGTTTCTATCCCAGCCTGGTTCGTTCCGCCAGCGTTCAAATAAAATTCTGTTCCGTCATCATTCAACCTTCGTACAATAGCATTGTTTAAGCGATAATAAAATACAGCAACATCCAAATTAAAACGTGCATTTAAGCTTTGCTTCCGCAAGCCCAATTCGTAATTCCAGCCTTTTTCTGCTTGCAAATTGGTGTTGATGATATTGCTTGTTGGCCTAACTTCGGCTGTAGCAGGCGGAGAATAGCCACGGCTAACAGTTGCGCGCCAAGCCAGCGTTTGGTTAAGTTGGTACGATAATGCTAAACGCGGCATCAGCACCGGCTTAAAATGGTTATTTCCTGCGGATGAGTTAACATCGGTAAAATCGTATGCGTAATTGTTTACACTAAGTGCTGCTTCTGCATGAATCTTCTTGAAAATAGTTGCTGCAAATCGTGTAAAATAAAAGCTTTGTTTACTCAGAATATTGCTTGAAGCCTGCAAATTACCACGCTCGCCACGGTTGTTATCGTAATTATCAATGTTGGATTTGGTTTGCTGCAACTCTGTTCCTAAATTCAGTTTCCAGTTCAGGTTTTCGTGTGGATTGCTACTTAATTCCAGATAAGTGCGTAATCCAATTGTATTTTCCAGCCGAACTTCTTCATTTGTAATAAACGGATTATCAAAATTGGTGTGCATTCCATAAACTGCAATTACATGTTTAAGGTTTGGCAGATAAAAATATTCATTAGAAACACCTCCAAAAAAGGTTTTATTGTAAATGCCAGCATGTTGATCAACCGCTCCACGCAAAGTTGGCGTTGCAGGCCGTGCCGCTTTTGGGTTTTGCTGAAACTGTGCGAGCGTTAAACCGCCCGGCGTTTGGTAATTCAAATCAGAATAAAAAAATAAAGCTTTTAATTGTCCTTTTGATGAGTAGGTCCAGGTATCCGCAGCCTGTACAAAATTTCGTTTTAAAGCAGTGTTTTGTCTGTAGCCGTCAGATTGCTGCCAGCTTTGGTTGATGTTGAGCTGGTTATTTTTAAATACTTCTTTTATCGCTATATTTTGGCGAAAGCTGCCGTAAGAACCTGCATCAAAACCAACCGAAGCCTTACTTTTTTGCTGGCGGTTTCCAAAAGGATCAATCAAAACCACGCCGTTAGAATTTGCGCCGTACAAACTTCCGTCTGGTCCGCGTAAAACCGTAATATTTTGTATGGCGTTTAAATCAAGCAAATTTAGGTAGGTGTTTCCGCCAGCATCCGTAAGCGGGAATTCATCCATGTAAATTTTGATGTTTCTCACCCCAAAAGGCGAACGCAGCAAACTTCCGCGGATAGACAAACGGTAACTGCCTGGCGAACGCTCTTCCATCCGCACACCGGGAATTGTATTTACAGCCGGAACAATCGAAAAGCTGGATGGCATTTGCAGTTGTTGTAAATTTAAAGTGCTAACTGCCGCTGGAACGGTTAAAAGCGGTTGCTGCGTTAAATAAGCTTTAATTACAACTTCTTGTAAGTTTTTTAAAGTATCCGATTTTTGTGCCGAAGCTGAATGGAAGGCAAAAATGGTTAGTAGGAAAAAAGTAAGTTTTTTATACATAGAGTTTATAGAAAGATTGATTATTTGATTAAAATAATCAGGCGTGAAAAGCTGGTTGTCAATTCTAATAATAATTTAATGTTTCTGTTACAGCGGAAATTTATTAACCGGTTTTTAAATCAAAGCAGATTTTAAACGGGAATGTTTTTATCATGCCAAACAAATTTGTGTTAAATTCAAATCAAAACTTTAGAAAAATAGTTGTAAGAAAATTTATCAGCGTAAAAAATGGAAATTTTTAAGTGTACACATTGCCAGCAAATATTATATTTTGAAAATAACAGTTGCGTGCAATGTGGTTATCCATTAGGGTTTGATGCTGAAGAATTAAAATTATATCCAGTAGTTGCCTGGCCAAACGGAAGTTATACTATTTATAATAAGCCCGAGCCCAGCTATCGCTATTGCTTCAACCATGATTATGGTGTTTGCAACTGGTTGGTAAAAGAGGATAGTAAAACACTTTATTGCGAAGCTTGCGATTTAAATAGCACCATTCCAAATTTAAGTCAGCCGGAAGCCATTAGCTACTGGATGGTCATCGAGAATGCAAAACATCGTTTGGTTTACAGCTTGCTGAAAATGAAGCTTCCTTTAATGAGTAAAAAAGTGGATGCTGAAAAAGGTTTAACTTTTGATTTTCTGGCAGATTTGAAAGGAAAACCACGTGTTTTAACCGGGCATGATAATGGTTTAATTACTTTAAATGTGGTGGAAGCAGATGATGTGGAGCGGGAGAAATCGCGCAAATCTATGAAAGAACCGTATCGCACTTTAATCGGTCATTTCCGTCATGAAGTTGGCCATTACTACTGGGACAGGCTGATTGACAATTCAATCTATTTAAAAGAATTTAGACAGCTTTTTGGTGATGATCGTGAAGATTATGGGGAAGCTTTGCAAAAGCACTACAAACAAGGTGCACCACTTGGTTGGAACCAGCATTTCATCAGTACTTATGCCAGCAGCCACGCTTGGGAAGATTGGGCCGAAACCTGGGCACATTACCTGCACATTATGGATACGCTGCAAACCGGTTTTGCTTTTGGTTTAAGTGCGCATCCGAAAATTGCAAACCCAACTGACCACATGAATATGAGTGTACAACAAGATCCATATAAAATAGCTGATTTTAACGTTATTATTGCTACCTGGCTGCCCATGAGTTTTGCTATGAACAGCATTAACCGTAGTATGGGTAACACAGATTTATATCCTTTTGTAATTACTGCTGAAGTAATAAAAAAACTGAGTTTTATACACCAGGTTTGTTATCAAAGTAAGGTTGAACGATTTTAGGTTGATAAAAGAAGTATTGGAGTAAGTTTAACTAAAATTACTCCAACACTATTTTCCGTATTTCTTTAGAAATTTCTCTGGTTATCGTAATAATATCTTCTGCAACCTGTGTGTTGTTAACCACAATTTTATGGCAACTTGGTTTATGCGGAAGTAAAAATTTTTTGTAAGCAGGCAAAACATGGTTTTCCCATTTGTAATTCACATCATCCGCAGAATAACCTCTTTCCAGCAAATCACGCTTTAAACGGCGATGCAAAGCTACTTCTTCTTCTGTATCTATAAATACTTTTAAATCCAGCATGGCTGCAATTGCTTCAAAATGCAGGATAAATAAACCTTCTATAATAATTACCGGTGCTGATTTAATTTCTAATATTTTAGGAACAGCAGCTGCATTGTTAAACGTGTATTCTTTTTTATAAACGGTTTCGTGTTTTAAAAGCTTTTGCGCATCTGCAACAAAAGCTGCTTCATCAATGGTGGCTGGCAAATCAAAATTGTAAAGTTTATTTTCCTCGGCTGTCATGCCGTGTGCAACCGGAATGTAGTAATCATCCTGAGAAATCAAACAAACTTCATCCGCAGAAAAATGCTCTAAAAAACAGTTCAAAAAAAACGTTTTGCCAGATCCGCTACCACCAGCAATCCCAATTACATAAGGTTTATTCATTTGTGTTCGGGCTACCGTAGCTAATGCTTACATAAAAACGTTTATCCAGCGCACCTAAAGATTCGGCAACGTCTTTCGTCATCACCACAATAGCATCTTTATTGGTTTCGTTTTCGGTAAAACTACCTACTACTTTGGCAAAAGTAGTTCTGTTGGTATTTGGGTTAGTGATTTTGATAATTGTTCCAATTGGTGCAGTACGATGCAGTACATACTTCTTTTTAGCATCTAAATTAGGATCGCTAATCCAAACGGCTGTTCCTTTTTCATTTCTTTCCGTTAAACCATAACGGTTATTTGGCAAACGACGGTTAGAAGAGCTATCAGATTCTGCAGGCCGTGTAGAATCCCTTTTCAGGGTTTGATCTTTAACAACAGTCATTGTGCTTTCTGTTGGTGCTGCAATTACAGGAGCTGTAATTATTGGCGCAGGTTGCGGTTCATCGCGTTTGATGCGAAGCATTTGTCCGGCATTTAAAGAGTTGCTTTTTAAGTTATTCCAGCTGATAATGTCATCCACTTTAACCTGAAAACGTTTGGAAATAGCATACAGCGTTTCTCCGGCAGACACTTTGTATTGTGTATATTCGGGTTGATTATTATTTTCTGCTGATGTATTTGCCGTTACCTGTGATGTTGTATTGTTGGCAGGTTTTGTGGAAGATGAAGTTGTGGGCGATGCTGTTTTTACCGATGTAAAATTAGTATCAAAAGGCCGGTCGGTTGGTACTTTAATAATGGCACCAATTTGCATTTTTGCATTATTATTGTAATCGATAACATCTTTCGGCTTTACATTATAACGTCTGGCTATCGAGTAATAATTATCTTTCGGGTCCAATTTATGCAAGATAATCATTTTGCCATTCTGATTTTCAACCCCAACAGAATCTGTTAAAAGAGTAGCAAAAGCGGAGTTAGAAAGGCTAAAAAAAAACAGTATTACAGCTATATATTTAATCTTTATCATTTTTAAGTTCCTAATTTAAAGAGTTAAAACTTTTAGGATATTTTTATTTTGAGTGTAAACTAAGTGATTTTTGATCATTACAAACGCTTCTGGTTGTAACTTTTCTATGTGTTCATTTAACAAATCGTGGTAAATTGTGGTTTCATCTTCAATTATAAAAAGCTCTTGTAACAATAAACCGTTATTTATGGTGTGCAAAGATATAATTAAGAACGAATTGTAATTTAAACAGCTTATCTCGCCAGTTATTGTTCCGGCAATTATAGGAGCTAAGTTTTCGGGTAGTAAACGAAGTAAAAAAGGATATTGAATTTCCTGAAAATCATCCTGCTGTTTGTTTGTGTTGCTGATTATATTTCCCGTTTTATAATCCAGCATAACCGTTCGTTTGGTTTGAAAGCGCTGATCTGCAGCCAGTAAACCATCAGTTGTAAAAGCTTCTAACGAAAGGTTATAATCTGCCCAGACTTGTTTTCCGGTTAATCCATCCAAAGCAATTAATGCTTTATGTTCCGGACTTTGATCTGATTTATGACCATGTAAAAACAGTATGCCTTGCCGGCCGCCTTCTAAACCGATCATCCATTTCTCTTCCATCACCAATTCCTGGAAGTAAGTTTTTCCATTTTTTAAATCGAAAGAAGAGAATGCAGCCGTATGTTCTTCACTATTTCTAGTTTCTACATAAATTAAGCCTGATGCAGCATCGCATTCTAACTTCCAGATCACGCCGGAAAAAGCATAATTGATAACAGGATTTAAGTTGATAGCCATTATTTTGCAAATTAAAGAAGATAATTTTGGTTCGTACTACACCAAACAATAGATAGTTTAACTGTGTTATTGACAAAAAATTAAACTATGGAAGCTGAAGCAATAAGTCTTGAAGAAAAGAAAGTAAGACCAGTTGTAGATCATTTAAACGATTTACTGGCAAATTATCATATCCATTACCAAAAAATTCGTGGTTGTCATTGGAACGTAAAAGGCCGCCAGTTTTTTACCTTACACGTTAAGTTTGAAGAACTTTATACTGTTGCCTTAACTACAATTGATGAACTGGCCGAACGTATTTTAACGTTAGGAAAACCACCGTTTAGCACATTCAAAGATTACATCAAAACTTCCCGTATTAAAGAAGTGCAAACAATCGGTATGCCTGACAATGATATGGTGAAAGCTTTGGTTGATGATATGGCGATTTTGATTGAACTGGAACGTGAAATTTTAGACATCAGTGCCGATGCAGAAGATGACGGAACCAACGATATGGTGAACGGATTTATGCAATATCTAGAAAAAAACACCTGGATGTTGCGTTCATTTTTAAACCAGGATTAGTTAACTATTAGGAATTGGGTTTGAGTTTGGTTACAAAATCAAATTACTTTTTATAAAAAAACCCTCGTTTGTGATAAGCAAACGAGGGTTTTTAATTTTATGCCGATAAAAGAAGTATTATTCTTCTACTACTGCACCGCCTTTGTAAAGCTGTTTCTGGTATTTTAAAGAAGGCGATTTAATGAATTCGCCTAAATCTAAACGCGGCCACATTTCGTCTACTTTTTCAATTACTTCGGTTGTATTGGCCAGGATATTTGGCCAGTCGCGCTCAAAACCATCCAGTTCTTTTGTTTTCCGCGTGCCGTCAAAACCAGTATGCGACAAGCTTTGGTTGTTCTTGGATTTGATTACGAAAGCATCACGTTTTGGGTCGATGTTGTTAGAAAAGCGCCAAACAGCATCTGCGATATCCGAAATATCAATCGTATGATCTAAGTAAATAACTACTTTGACATCATCCAGCAAACCTTGTTTAAACAAGTTTCTGTTAAGATTTTCAATTTGGTCGGTTTCTGTTTTTTCTACGGAAATGAATATCAGCGAAATACCTAATTGCAACAAAGAATCGTTAATATCTGCAATTGCGGGATTTTGGATTTTGATTGCTTCTTTATTTATAACTGATACTGTTTTTACCTGGATTTTTTCATCATTTGTTCTTAATTCTTCTGGCAGTTTTTTAGTGGCATCGATTCCCATTTTTCCGCCAAAAGCAGCTTTGGAACAGGAGTGGTCCAGCACGTCCATTGGCCCGGAAGTAAAAATAAAATCCTGCTGCGGATCTACATTTTCCGATACGTAACGTGCAACTTCTGCATTGTTATGGATGTTTACGTCTTCATCTACAATCACAATCATTTTGGTAAACATCATTTGGCCGGCTCCCCAAAGCGAGTTCATCACTTTCATCGCTTGTCCGGGATAATCTTTTTTGATTTTGACGATTACTAGATTATGGAAAACACCTTCCATCGGCAAAACCATATCCACAATTTCCGGAACCATCGTCATTTTTATAGGAGCCAAGAAAATACGTTCTGTTGCTTTACCAATCCAGGCATCTTCCTGCGGAGGAATGCCTACAATTGTAGCCGGATAAACTGCATTTTTTCGATGTGTAATAGCTGTAATATGAAATTTCGGATACCAATCGGCCAGTGAATAATAACCAGTATGATCTCCGAACGGACCTTCCCAAACGTAATCTTCTTCCGGATCAACATAACCTTCGATAATAAAATCAGCATCCGCCGGAACCTGCACATCTTGCGTTAAGCATTGTACCAGTTCTACTTTTTTCTTTCGAAGGAAACCAGCTAGCATATATTCATCAATTCCGTCCGGAAGCGGAGCTGTAGCAGCATACGTGTAAACCGGATCGCCGCCTAATGCTACAGCAACAGGCATTTTCTGTCCCAGTTTTTTATATTCCTGAAAATGGCGCGCCGAAACTTTGTGTTTGTGCCAATGCATTCCGGTCATTTTTGGTTCGAAAACCTGCATCCGGTACATACCCACATTCCGGATTCCAGTAAGCGGATCTTTAGTGTGGATGACAGGCAGCGTAATGAACGGGCCACCATCTTCCGGCCAGCAGGTTAAAACAGGCAGTTTAGTAATATCTGGATTTTGCATTACTACTTCCTGACAAGCACCTCGGCCGGAAATATTTTTTGGCATCCAGGAAGAAATTTGGCCCAACTTCGGCAGCATTTTCAATTTATCTAAAATGCTGTCTTTCGGTCCGGTTAGGGTTTTAAATAGACCTTCAATTTCTTTAGAAATATCATCCATCGATTCTACTCCTAAAGCCATACACATCCGTTTGTAATTTCCCATAGAATTAATCAGCAGCGGGAAATCATAACCAGTATTTTCAAACAATAAAGCCGGGCCGTATTGTTTGGAAACTCGATCTGTAATCTCAGTGATCTCTAATTTAGGATCAACTTTTTCTTTGATCCGCACCAGTTCACCAGCTTTTTCAAGCGTTTCTATAAAATGTTGAAGGTTTTTATAAGCCATAATTTTTTACGTTCTACTAAGGTCATACTTATTACTGATACTTCTTTTATGGCATAAAAAAAGCCACTGTTTTTGACAGCGGCTTTACATATATCTATGAAAGTAGTTTAAAAACGCAAACCTAAAGTAAGGAATGCGTTATTATAAGTGTTTTTAAGACTCGCACTTGGGCTTGCAGCATTAGTAATAGCCGGATCAAACTCATAAGGATAAACCGTAGTGTTGTGGGTAATATATTGGTAAGTAGCATCAATATAATATTTACCAAAACGATAGCCTATACCTGCACTAGTTGTTTTCACTGCACTACCAACATTAGCTCCGGTTGTAGCATTACTGACATATGGATTGCCCTGATAATTAAAACCACCACGTATAAAGAAGTCATCAAGCTTAGCTTCTGCACCAATACGGGTATTTACAGTTGATTTGTATAATGTAGATAAATCAAAATTATCTTGTGTTACAGTATAGTCGCCACTGCTCAGTTTCATTCCTTTATAATCAACATATTCAACATCACCGGAAATGAAACCATATTTACCAATAAAAACAGCTACACCACCACTTGCTTTTAAAGGTGTCCGCAGGTTATATGTAGCCTGATAAGTATCACTACTATTTCCATATGCACCAGGATCTTGAGTATATTCTGTTTGTAATGCCTCTGCATAATTATCAGTAACCGTCATCCAGGTTGGGCTGGTAAAAGAAGCACCAATTCTTACAGCTTCAACTGGTTTGTAAATAAAACCTACTCTTGCATTAAAACCCGTACCTACAGTAGCTTGATCCTGATAATATTGCGATGTAAAAGCAGAATTGATGCGTGTAGTGTTGCCATTAACTAATATAGATGCAGTACCATTTTCATCAAAAGTACTTGATTTGTTATACCTTAAACTGGTAATACCAATGCCAAAACCGAGATATAATTTGTTGCTGTAATTTGCTCCGGCGGATAAGCTAGTTTCTGATTGACCACCAGTAGAAATTACTCGATTAGCTTGATTATTATTATTAGAAGTTACATTAGACTGAAACTCACCATTAGGGCCACCAATTAGTCCTTGTATATTAGCCCAAGATTGTAATGTACCAGTTGCATTATTACCATAAGTTTGATATTCTCTAATATCTTCCTGCAAATAATAATCTGAAATGGATCCACTTGGATTTATACCAGCATAAGATTCATTCCGATAGAAATTATTGGTACGATTATAAGATGCACCTAAATTAAAGCTTAACCAACCAGTTGTTTTATCACGGCCACGGGCAGTACTTAACTGGTTATAAAATACTACTGAAGCATTGTTTAAATTAACTTTGTTATTGCCGCTATAATTGTTTTGTCCAAAATAGTTTGAATTAACCTGAGAATTATTAAATTCTGGTGTAACACTTAGTTCTGACCGGGTAAAAAACCCAAGACCTGCAGGATTTCCGCTTGCAGAACTTAAATCTCCACCAACTGCAGTAGAAGCACCACCAATAGCTTTTATTCGGGATGTAGCACCATTCTGGGTTTGAGAAAAGCGAAAAGCATCACTGCTGTATTGGGCAAAGGAAACCTGAGAGGCCGCTACTATAGCGACCCCTGTTAAGGCATATTTTAAATTCATATTATTTTATAAGAGAGGAAAAAAGCGAGATAAATTATCCCCTACCAGGACGGCCACCACTACTAACACGGCCACCACCTCCACCACTGAAACCACCACCCATAGAGGAAGGAGCAGGAGTATTGTAAGTAGGATAAGAACGTTGAGTTTGAGGAACTTCTTGTCGGGTTGGTCTTTGACTGTAACCACCATTATTGTTATAAGTAGCACCACTATTGGAAGTTCTGATGCCAGGATTATAAGTTCTTCCGCTTACAGAAGAATTGCTTCTGATCATACCACTGTTATAAGCTGCACCCGGATTACCCGTTCCTCTTGTTGGACGTGCGCCGTAATTGGTGTTTGCGTTAGAATAACTGGAATACAAGCCTCCGTATCCATAACCACCACCATATCCGTATCCACCACCGTAACCATATCCTCCACCATAATAAGAATAGGGTGAATAAAAGGAAGAATAAGGTGAATAACCATACAAAGAACCTAAACCATAACCCAGGCCTAAACCTAAACCAGTACCATAATAAGAATTGTAAAAGCCATCATAAGCAAATGGCGAATAGCTACCGAAGCGGTTAATTCGTGATGCATAATTATCATAATAACCATCACTACGGTAAGAACGATTGTTATTAGCGTATTCTACCGCATCACCTGCTTTTGCTTTGGAGTAGTACACATCATCATTAAAATCTTTTTGTTGTGCCGCATATTTGGTAGTTGTACAAGCTCCCAAAACCACTGCACTCATCATGACAATACCTTTTAAAATATTCGTTTTCATTTTGTTAATGTATTAAAGTGTAAAAGTTTTTAATAACTATAAATTTATAAATTTGGATTTGAAATTAAGTAATTTATTTGTGTCAAAATTCATTCCATTATATGAGTAAGAGTATTATTAGTAAAGACGAAGATTATTCGCAATGGTTTAATGAATTAGTAATAAAATCTGATTTAGCCGAACACTCTGCTGTTCGAGGTTGTATGGTGATCAAACCTTATGGCTATTCCATCTGGGAGAAAATGCAAGCTGCTTTGGATCAAATGTTTAAAGATACTGGCCACAGCAATGCTTATTTTCCTTTATTCATTCCAAAATCATTTTTTTCTAAGGAAGCAAGCCACATAGAAGGTTTTGCTAAAGAGTGCGCAGTTGTAACTCATTACCGTCTTAAAAACGATGCAGACGGTAACATTGTGGTGGATGAAGATGCTAAGCTGGAAGAAGAGCTGATTGTGCGTCCAACTTCCGAAACCATCATCTGGAATACTTACCGCGGCTGGATACAGTCTTACCGTGATTTGCCGCTGCTGATTAACCAATGGGCTAATGTTGTCCGTTGGGAAATGCGAACAAGATTATTTTTACGCACCACCGAATTTTTATGGCAGGAAGGCCATACTGCCCATGCAACTGCCGAAGAAGCGATTGCAGAAACCGAACAAATGCTGAATGTTTATGCTGATTTCGCCGAAAACTGGTTGGCTCTGCCAGTTATCAGAGGTAAAAAAACTGCCAACGAACGTTTTGCCGGTGCTTTAGATACTTATTGCATCGAAGCTTTAATGCAGGATGGGAAAGCGCTGCAAGCTGGCACCTCACACTTCCTCGGCCAAAATTTTGCTAAAGCTTTTGATGTGAAGTTTTCTGACAAAGAAAATAAACTGGATTATGTTTGGGCAACTTCTTGGGGCGTTTCTACCCGTTTAATGGGTGCTTTAGTGATGGCACATTCGGATGATGCAGGATTGGTTTTACCGCCAAAATTAGCACCGATACAAGTTGTTGTTGTACCGATTTATAAGCATGATGAGGAATTGGAAAACATCTCTGCTTTTGTAAAAGAGCTGACAAAAGAACTTCGTAAAAAAAGCATCAGCATCAAATTTGACGACCGAGATACACAACGCCCGGGTTTTAAATTTGCCGAATACGAACTGAAAGGTGTGCCTCTGCGCGTAGCAATTGGCAGCCGTGATATGAAAAACGGAACTGTAGAACTGGCCCGCCGCGATACCAAAACCAAAGAAACCGTTCCGCAGGAAGGTTTGGCAGAACGAATTGAAAACCTGCTGGAAGAAATTCAAACTAACATCTACCAAAAAGCTTTAAAATTTCGTGATGAAAACATTATGAAAGTGGATACTTACGATGAGTTTAAACGCTTGCTGGATGACAAACCTGGTTTCCTGTCCGCACATTGGGACGGCACCAGCGAAACCGAACAACAAATAAAAGAAGAAACTAAAGCTACAATCCGTTGCATTCCATTAGATAACCCGCAGGAAGAAGGCGTTTGTATTCTTAGTGGAAAACCTTCTACACAACGTGTATTATTTGCAAGGGCATATTAAATCAGCTGTTGGTTGTGGGTTATCAGTTGCAAGTCCATGCTTCTTTTATCAGCATAAAACTGGTAATGTAACTTGAACTGGCAATCCGCCATTAAAAACTCAAAATTATAACATGAAATTCGCCACAAAAGCCATACATGCAGGTCAGGAACCTGACCCAACAACCGGTGCCGTAATGACGCCGATTTACCAAACTTCTACTTACTGGCAAAAAACGCCGGGCGATAACAAAGGCTACGAATATTCACGCGGAACAAATCCAACCCGTAAAGCTTTGGAAGATTGTTTGGCTGCGCTGGAAAATGGAAAATTCGGCCTCGCTTTTTCCAGCGGAATGGGTGCCACAGATGCCGTAATGAAAATGCTCCGTCCCGGAGATGAAGTAATTACCGGCAACGATTTGTATGGCGGCTCATATCGCATGTTCACCAAATTATATGCACCATATGGCATCAAATTTCATTTTATTGATTTTGCTGATCCGGAAAATATTAGGCAATTTATCAATGAAAAAACCAAGCTGATTTGGGTAGAAACGCCAACCAACCCAACCATGCGTATTGTAGATATCGAAGCTGTTGCTAAAATTTCCAAAGAGCATATGCTTCTTTTAGCAGTGGATAATACGTTTGCCTCACCATATCTGCAAACGCCTTTGGATTTGGGTGCTGATATCGTGATGCATTCGGTTACTAAATATCTTGGTGGCCACTCGGATGTGGTGATGGGCGCACTCATCGTGAACGACGAAAAGCTGTACAAAAATTTATTTTTCATCTACAACGCAACCGGGGCAACGCCTGGTCCGCAGGACAGTTTTTTGGTTTTACGCGGAATAAAAACCTTGCATTTACGGATGAAAGCGCATTGCGAAAACGGCCGACAGATTGCAGCTTTCCTGAAAGATCATCCAAAAGTAGATAAAGTTTACTGGCCGGGTTTTGCAGATCATCCAAACCATGAAATCGCTAAAAAGCAAATGCGCGATTTTGGCGGTATGATTTCTTTTACCCTAAAAGAAGCATCGCTAGAAGAAACTTTCCGCGTTGCCGGTTCTTTTAAAGTTTTTACATTGGCAGAATCGTTGGGCGGCGTAGAATCGTTGGTGAATCATCCGGTAACGATGACACATGCTTCCATTCCGAAAGAAGATCGTGATAAAGTTGGCGTGATCGATAATTTGCTGCGTTTGAGCGTTGGAGTAGAAGATATAGAGGATTTGCTGGAGGATTTAAAACAGGTTTTGAGTTGATAAATGCTTCTTTTACAGCATGCTTTTCTTCCTCCTTCAGGTCAACTTAAATAATACTTTCAGTTGATTATTAAAATTAGAAAGTTCATGTTGAGTTAGCCTTCCTAAAAGTCCTTTTGCTAATGTTTTATCCAGCGTTGCAATTTTATTTGTTCGGATAAGCGATTGTTTTTTAAGCCCATTTGTTAAATTCGGCAAAAGCAAAACATCGGTAGGTTCCTGCCATTGAATTTGTGTTGTGATGAAGCAAACTGTTAAATCGAGATTTGAATTTGCTAAAATTATAGCCGGACGTAATTTACTTCCGCTTAAATCTGTAAATGGAAAGGTGATTAGTACAATATCACCTTTAGTCATGACTGTAGTATTCTTTTAAATCTGATTCTGAATAAAGTTCTTCCTCATCATTTAAAAAATCAAAAGATTTATTGTTAGACGTAATTTGCTGAATGCCCGCGATCAATTGTTGTTCTTCATAACGTTTCATTACTAAATCCGCAAATGCAGATATTTCCTCAGCTTTATCATCCGGAAGTTGGTTGATAGCTTTTACGGTCTGTTCAATAATTGCCTGTTTAGTCATGTTGTAAAATCGTACATTCAAATATAAGCAATTTGGACAGGTGAAAAATTGCACTTCTGTTAAAATCAAAATCTACTTTTGCTAAATGATTGGTAACCTCCAACTTTTCCTCGATGCAAAAGTAATTCAATACAACAGGCCGGAATTTATTGAGAATGATCCAATCATAATTCCGCATCAATTCAGCAAAAAACAGGACATTGAGATCATGGGATTTTTTGCAGCAATTTTGGCTTGGGGGCAACGCAAAACCATCATCAATAAATGCCGGGAACTAATTGAACGGATGGATAATTCGCCTTTCGATTTCATTCAAAACCATCAGGAAACAGATTTAAAAGCTTTATTAGGTTTCAAACACCGAACTTTTAATGATACTGATTTGCTGTATTTCGTTTCTTTTTTTCGGCAGCATTATCAAAATTGCGAATCTTTGGAGGATGCTTTTTTTACCGGCATAAATTCATCGGCAGAAAATATACTGAACCATTTCCGCAGTTACTTTTTTTCGTTGCCGGATTTTCCGAGGAGAACGATTAAGCACGTTTCTTCTCCGCAGCAAAAATCTACCTGCAAACGGCTCAATATGTTTTTGCGTTGGATGGTGCGGAAAGACGAAAACGGAGTTGATTTTGGTTTGTGGCGAAAAATAAATCCGGCACAATTAGTTTGTCCTTGCGATTTGCATGTAGATCGGGTTGCCCGAAAACTGAAACTGATCACCCGAAAACAAACTGACTGGCAAACGGCTTTGGAACTGACGGAAAAGCTGCGCGAATTCGATCCGCTTGATCCTGCAAAATATGATTTCGCTTTATTTGGCTTAGGAATTGAAGAACGTTGGGGAGATGGTTTCGACTTAACAAAAATGGATTTTGGTTGATCTGAATTTTCCGGTTATCTTTAGCCAACCAATTTTTACCTGATGAAAAAAGCTTTTTTTAGTTGCAGTTTTTTGCTGTTCGCTTCGTTATTTTTATTAAAAAATACAGCTGCAGCGCAAGTTAGTCCAACTGTAAATCACATTACTGTTTATGTAGTTGATTTGCAGAAAAGCAGTGATTTTTACAAAAATGTAATGTTGCTGAAAGAAATTCCCGAACCGTTTCACGATCAGCGGCACGTTTGGTTGCGCATCGGTCCGCATACGCAATTGCATATTGTAAAAGGCGCAAAAGAAACTGTAAAGCGCGATATCAATATTCACCTGGCATTTAACGTTCCGGTGATTGAAGATTTTGCGGCGCATTTGGATAAAATGAACGTTAAATATGGTAACTGGAAAGGCGACAGCAAATCGCCGGAATTACGGCCCGATGGCGTAAAACAGATTTATTTTCAAGACCCAGACAATAACTGGATTGAAGTAAATACAGATAAGTTTTAAAGAAAGTTCGAGAAATTTAAAAGACGAAAAAAGGTTGATAAAAGAAGTATATAGCTGTTGCTATGCTTCTTTTATCAACCTTTTTTAATGAATGTTATTTACTGCCGAGATTTGATTTTGCTGTTTCTGAAGTGATTGGTTTGGCATTTTTTACATATTTATCCAGCCATTGGTTTTGTTCCCAAAGTTTGTGCAACAGGTTTTCTTTACCACGGTAACCGTGCGCTTCGTACGGCAAATACACAAATCGAACCGTTCCGCCCAAACCTTTTATCGCTGCAAATAAACGTTCGCTGTTGATTGGGAAAGTGCCAGGATTATCATCCGCATCACCATGAATTAACAGAATCGGCGTTTTGATTTTATCAGCGAAACTGAACGGACTCATATCATAATACAGTTTTGGATCGTCCCAATAAGTGCGGTCTTCATTCTGGAAACCAAACGGCGTAAGCGTACGGTTGTAAGCACCACTTTCTGCCAGTCCGGCTTTAAATAAAGTAGTATGTGCTAATAAATTTGCCGTCATAAAAGCACCATAACTATGGCCTCCAACAGCTATCCGGTTACGGTCGCCAACGCCCATTTCTGCTAATTTATTAATAGCTGCTTCTGCATTCAGCTGTAATTGTTCTACAAAAGTATCATTAGGCTTCTTGCCTTCTTTCGCTACAATCGGCATTTCGGCATTATCTAAAACGGCATAACCATTGGTTACAAAAAATACCGGACTTCCGCCGCCAATTGCAGTAAAACGATTGGCAGAACCACGCACTTGTGCTGCATCTGCTGCCGAATTAAATTCGCGCGGATAAGCCCAGATTAGAACCGGCAGCGGGCCATCTTTGGCTTTATCGTAACCGGCCGGCAAGTATAAATTGCCTGTTAAATCCACGCCATCGCTTCTTTTATAAGCTATTTTTTGCCTGCTAACGCCAACCATTTGAGGATAAGGATTGCTGAATTTTGTGATTGGCTGATCAGCAATTTTCAGCATTAAATTTTTGATGTAATAATTAGGTACTTCTTTTTGAGATTCTTTTCTGGTGATGATAATCAGTTTGTTTGGATCAACCACATCAATCACCGTTTCATAAGTTCCTTCTGTACTGCGCCAAATAATTTCATTTTGTTTTGTGCCGAGGTCAAACTTCGCCAAAAATGGTAAATCACCTTTGGCGGAAGAACCTGTGGCATTGTTCATCAAAATTTTGGTTCCGTTATTTGTAGTTTGGATTACGTTGCGGCCAAATTTGTTTTTAGCTATAACTGGTTCTCCCGGATCGCTGTAAGCATCTGTTTGATTGCGTTCCAATAGTTTTTCCAGCGTTCCGGTGCTGCTGTTGTATCTGCTGAGTTTTTCCGTTTGTTTAGAACGTAAACCTTCTGAAACCAACGCTAAATTTTCATTTCCCCACGTTACGCCGCGAAAACGTGAAACCGTTTTAAATAATTCTTTTGGCGAACCTGTAAAAGGTGCATTCAGCGCATAAAAAGCATCATGAAATTCTACTTTCTTCTTAATCAACCCACTATCCAAAGGCTGTGCCCAGGTTATTGTAGCGGGTTCATCATCTCGCCAATCAAAACCTCTTGGTACATTTTGTGCATTATCATATCCGGAAGGCGTGCCTTCACGAGAAGGTAGTTCTGCCAGCATTTTTATCGTTTTTCCGCCTAAATCTGTAATGGTAACGGTTGATGGAAAGCCTGTTGCAGTAACCAAATATGAAAATGGTTTGTGCAACGTGCGCTCCATTATATATTTTTTATCAGGAGATAACGATACCGAAGCATAAATGGCTGGTTTGCCAACTGCTGTTTCTAAACCATTGTTATTTTGAACCAATTGAGAAGTCGCGTAAAACTCAAAAAGCTGCTCATCGTAAGGCGATTTAATTAAATCTTCATACGTAGCACTTGGTGCGGCTTTACCCAAATTTTGTTGGATGGTCGGTCCTTTTGGCATCAAAGGTTTTGCCGGTGCTGCATTTGCTGCTTTCGTGGCCACCCGATAAAGAACCGTACTGTTATCTTCCCAGGTTACACCGTTTCCTAGCACAATATTCAACGGTTTTTTATTGATTTTTGCGGCTTTGTGCGTAGTTACATCTATCTCATATAAATCTACACTGTTGGCATTGGTTTGTGTGAAAACGATCTTTTTTTCGTCCGGACTCCAACTCGGAAAACCAGCCAGCATTGGCGATGGTAAACCAGTAACCTGATAACTCTGACCAGTTTTGATATTTTTCAGCGTAAAATTATTGGCTACCAAAAGTTGCCTGCTTGGCGAAAAGTTGTTTGGATTGATGCGTAAACCTGCAATCCGAAGTTCTGGCCGCGCCAGTTCTTCTACAGATGGAAAAGAATTACGGTCAATCAGCAGCATCCATTCCGCTTTGCTATCCACACTAACGCTTGGTGTTGGTTTAGCAAGCAGCAAATCAGCCATTGCTTTTGGCGGCATTTGGTAACTGATAGCATCTTGTGCTTTTACACTGCCAACAGCCATTAGCAGCAATAAATTAAGTATCGTTTTCTTCATTTTCGGAGGGTAATTTTGTTCGATGCCTCAGCGATAAAATTTACGGTTTTTTCCGGATATTTATGTAATAATTTTAATACAGGAGAAAATTTTAACATTTACACTAATTTTTACCTGCTAAAAGAAGCATTAAAATAATGATTGAATTAACTGGAATACTACTTCAATTTAAAGAAAAAGGCGAAAAAACCGGCTGGACTTATCTTGATGTTCCGGCTACAATTGCCAATGAAATCAAACCAAATAATAAATTAAGTTTCAGGGTAAAAGGATTGTTGGATGGAGTAGCAATCAACGGTTTGGCTTTAGTGCCAATGGGCGAAGGCAACTTTATTTTGCCGGTAAAAGCAGCATTGCGCAAAGCTTTAGGCAAACAAAAAGGAGCAATGGTAAAAATGCAATTAGAAATTGATCATGATTTCAAAATAGAAATGCCGGATGATCTGGCCAAATGTTTTGCAGATGAACCGGAAGCTTTGCAATATTTTGAAAGCCTGCCCAAATCACATCAGCATTATTATTTTAAATGGATAAATGAAGCTAAAACAGAACCTACGCGCACCAAAAGAATAGCTGCAACTTTAAATGCAGCTATAGAAAGTTTAAGCTATGGCGAAATGATTCGGAAGCAAAAAGCCGAAAATTAGTAAGCTGATGCTTCTTTTGTGGAAGCTTTCTTCGCCATAATTTCCTCAAAAACACCGTTCCAAAGCGCAATCCGCATTTGTAAAGATTGCACAACAGCTTGCTCTGCTTCCTGCCAGAATTGTAGGTTTTCTCCGCATAAATTAGCCGTCATTTGCAAAGCTAAATGACTGTGATGATCGCCGTCAACCTCAATATGTCGTTCCAGATAATATTTAATTTGAGAAATACTTTCCGGAAAAATGCGGTTCAAATCATTCACCATAGCTAAAAACATGCCTGGAATCAAATCCTCCCGGCCAAAAGTAAAAATCGCAGCCTGCAAATAAGCTTTGTTGCTGCCGATAATTTCAAAAGTAAAATCTACAAATTTTTGTGCCGTAAAAGAAGTATTGGCCGCAGCAAAAGCTTGTGAAAAATCATTAGTAGTTTGCAACGTTTCTACAAAGTTTTTCATCAGTTCTGTATTGCAGCCAATCTGTTCCATCGCCTTTAAATATAATTCGAAATGACTGGTGCGCTTGCCTTCGCTGTCCACATCAGATTCTTCGCCAACCACAATTTCGTTGATCAGATAACGCGTGTCCGCATCGCCTTTCGGGAACCAGGGAACTGACGTACAAGTCAGCTGATTTTGCAAGGATTTCAGCAGCGACATAAAATCCCAAACAGCATAAACATGATATTGCATGAAAATTTTCAGTTCATCCGGACTGCTGATAGCTGAGTAAACTTTGTGGTTGATAATTTGCTGGCGAAGCGGCTCAATGTTTTTTTGAATCTGATCGATATAATTTGACATACTGTTTTTAGCGGTATAAATTTGGTTCCAAAGCTACGTTTGACCAAGTTTTGTAATCTTAGCTGATTGTCAAATTTGTAAACCAAATCATTTCGCGAAATTTGCGGCAATGATAAACGATTCTACTTCAGCAACAATCCAAACAGAAGATACAATTGTGGCTTTGTCCACCGCAAACGGCCTAGGCGCAATCGCCGTTATCCGGCTTTCTGGTCCGCGCGCAATCGAAATTGCCAATGCTGTTTTTAGCGGCAAAAATTTGTTGAAACAAGCTACACACACGCTTCATTTCGGGTCGATTACAGATGGAGAAGTAGTTTTGGATGAAGTGGTTGCTGCTTTGTTTATCGCCCCAAAATCGTACACCAGAGAAAATGTGGTGGAAATTTCATGTCATGGTTCGCCTTACATCGTGCAATCCATTATTAAATTATTGCTGGTAAAAGGAGCACGCGCGGCCAAACCCGGCGAATTTACGTTGCGTGCTTTTTTAAATGGACAACTGGATTTATCTCAGGCTGAGGCAGTTGCAGATCTAATCGCTTCTGATTCCAAAGCTTCGCACCAGATTGCGATGCAGCAGTTGCGCGGCGGTTTCAGTAACCAGTTGCAGGTTTTGCGCGAACAACTCATCAATTTTGCTTCGCTGATAGAACTGGAACTTGATTTTGGGGAAGAAGATGTAGAGTTTGCCAACCGCGATCAGTTGAAAAGTTTGATCCTGCAAATCAACAAAGTTGTTTTTGAATTGATTCGTTCTTTTGAGTTAGGAAACGTGATTAAACAAGGTGTAAACACGGTAATTGCCGGCCGGCCAAATGCCGGAAAATCAACTTTGTTAAATGCTTTGCTGAATGAAGACCGCGCCATTATCAGCGAAATTCCCGGAACCACGCGCGATACGATTGAAGAAATTTTAAACATCAACAGCGTAAATTTCAGGTTGATTGATACTGCCGGCATCCGCGAAGCAACCGACACGATTGAAGCAATTGGCGTGCAAAAAACGATGGATAAAATCAGCACGTCGGCGTTGCTGGTTTATGTTTTTGATGTAAATGAATTGTCCGCAGCAGAACTTAAAACAGACCTCGAAAATTTGCAACGGCCGGGAATGCCCATTCTCGCGATTGCTAATAAAATAGATTTAACCGATAAAAGAAGCATTCATTTTTCTTTGCCCGAAACCGTAAATTATCTGGAAGTTTCTGCCCGAGAAAAACAATACATCGACGAGTTGAAACAGTTGATTTACGAAACGGCTATTCAAACGCGTTTAACCGGCGAAGAAACGGTGATCACCAATATCCGCCATCTGGAAGCGTTGCAAAAAACCAGTGAAGCTTTAGAACGGGTTTTATACGGCATGGAAAATCCGGTTACTTCTGATTTTCTGGCGATGGATATTAAACAGGCTTTGTATTATCTGGGCGAAATTACAGGTGCCGTTACTACGGATGATTTGCTGGAGAATATTTTTAGTAAGTTTTGTATCGGAAAGTAAAGTTAAAATGCAAACTCAATAATTAGAAAAAGTAAGTTCTTCTATTCTTTAAAACCATTGCTAATCAATAATTCATATTATTGTAATTAGCAATTTATGCTTGTGCTTTTCAAGCTTTACCATTCACAATGCACCTAAAACTACTTACGCCTAAACAAGCCATCAACAAAGCATACCTGCGGGAAAAAGTTAATCGTGCAGATATTGAATTATTTAAAGCAAAGTTTACCGATCTTTTAGATAAGATAAATGATAAAGGCGACGAGGAACATCTCAAATCTTTGATTGCAGATTTTCTAAAATTTACCTGGTACAAAGATGCTTTTCAAATCAATCCCATCGGTAAAAACGATCTGGTTATTCATACCGGAAAATCTCCTTCCGATCCGATTGGTGTAATACTGGAAGTAAAAAGCGTGGTGAATAAAACCGAAATGATTAGCGGGCAGAAACCAAATGCCAAAGCTATCCACGAGCTCATTTTATATTACCTCAACGAGCGCATCACCAACAACAAACACGAAATTAAACAACTGATTGCAACCAATATTTTTGAATGGTTTGTGTTTGATGCCAATGAATTCGACAAAAAAATATACCGAAATACAGCCATCAAAAAACTGTACGAACAGAAGAAAGCAGACCAGAAAGATAATCCCTGGTTTTATGAAGAAATCAGAAAATTGCTGGATGATCAGTCAGTCAGCTTAGAAGCAACTCATTTCGACATCAGAAATTATAAAAACGATGTGCAGAACAATACGGAAATCAATGATAAAAAGCTGATTCCGCTGTTTAAAATTCTGTCGCCCGTACATTTGCTAAAACTGTCTTTCGCTAACGACAGCAATACGCTACAACCCAAGTTTTATTCGGAATTACTGCATCTAATTGGTTTGTACGAATACAAAGAAGGCAGCAAGAAACTCATCAGCCGCAAAAAAGAAGGCGAACGCAATGCCGGTTCACTGCTCGAAAATGCGATTATAAATCTGGATAGTCACGATAAAATTTCGCGCCTGGATAAACCGATGCAGTATGGCGAAACCTATTCCGAACGTTTGTACAATGTTGCGCTCGAACTGGTGATTACCTGGATCAACCGCATCCTGTTTTTAAAACTGCTGGAAGCGCAGTTGTTAAATTACCACAAAGGCGACAAAGCCTACACTTTTTTAAACAAGGATAAAATCCGCGATTTTGACGATCTGGATAAACTGTTTTTTCGCGTGCTGGCCAAAAAAACGGATGAACGCAGCACCGATATTGTAAAGCTTTTTGGCAAAGTACCTTACTTAAATTCGTCTTTGTTTGAACCAACAGAGCTGGAGCACCAAACGCTTTTCATCAACGGACTGGAATACGCAGAAACATTGCCTTTTATGGGCACAACGGTTTTAAAAGATCGGAATGATAAAGCCCGCAAAGGCAGTTTAAATACGTTGGATTATATTTTCGATTTTTTAAACGCTTATGATTTCAGCAGCGAAGGTGCCGAAGAAATTCAGGAAGACAATAAAACGCTGATCAACGCTTCGGTGTTAGGATTGATTTTTGAAAAGATAAATGGCTACAAAGATGGTTCGTTTTTTACGCCCGGTTTTATCACGATGTACATGTGTCGCGAAACGATTCGGCGCGCCGTAGTACAAAAGTTTAACGAAACCAAAAACTGGGAACTGAAAGATTACAGCGAACTGTACGATCAAATAAAAGATAAAAAAGAAGCCAACACCATCATCAACAGTCTTAAAATCTGTGATCCGGCAGTTGGTTCCGGTCATTTTCTGGTTTCGGCTTTAAATGAAATTATCGCGATTAAAAGCGATCTGAAAGTTTTGATGAGCGACGACGGCCGCACGCTGCGCGATCATCACATCGAAGTGGTAAATGATGAGCTGATTGTAACGGATGATAACAACGATTTATTCAAATATAATTATCTCAATCCAAACAGCCAAACGGTGCAGCGTACGCTGTTTTACGAAAAGCAGACGATTATTGAAAACTGCTTGTTTGGTGTGGACATCAACCCAAATTCTGTAAAAATTTGTCGCTTGCGTTTATGGATCGAGCTGTTGAAAAACGCTTATTACAAAACTGCAACCAACGGACAATTGGAACTGGAAACTTTGCCCAATATTGATATCAACATCAAAACCGGCAATTCGCTGATCAGTCGTTTTGCTTTGGATGTTGATTTAAAACAAGCATTAAAAAAGAACAACATCCAAATTGAAACTTACCGGAATGCTGTTGATACTTACCGAAACGCGCGCGACAAAGCACAGAAGCGCGAAATGGAAAACATTATTAATGCCATTAAAAACAGCTTTAGAACGGAGATTAGTCGAAACGGAAAAGAATACAACGATTTAAGAAAACTGAGCGGACAATTGCAACTATTAATTAGCACCAACCAGGATTTATTTGGCATTAAAAGAAGCAAAAAAGAACTGGAACTGGAGCAACGCCGCTTAGAAATTTCGATAGAAAAACAGGAACAGGTTATTGAAGAAATTAAAAACAACAAGATTTACGAAAATGCTTTTGAATGGCGTTTTGAGTTTCCGGAAGTTTTAAATAATGAAGGTGATTTTGTTGGATTTGATGTGGTGATTGGAAATCCTCCGTATGGTGCTAAAGTTCATAGTAGTGAATTTAATTATTATAAAGAAGTTTACTACTCAGCGAATTATCAAATTGATACTTATGTTATTTTTATAGAGTTAGTTCATAAATTAATTTCAAAAAATAGTTTTACCGCATTAATTATACCAACGTCTTGGACAGCATCTGTATATGATGTGAAGATTAGACAAATATTGGTTAATAGTAGGCTTCCATATAAAATAGTTGTATGCGAGAAAAATACATTTGAGGATGCTGTTGTAGAAACACTAATTTTATTAACGGATACTGTTAATTCAAAAGAGCAGATAGAAGTTAGTAGTTTATTAAGTTCTATGCTATACAACTTAGATTATTCAGAATTGGATAAGGAACGCTTTTATTTTCCTATCTTCTCTGATGATAAAGATCGATCTTTGATTGTTAAAATCAGAGGGAAACATAATGTGTTATCGACACAATTTGAAGTTGTATGGGGAATCAAGCCGTATAAACGTAATATGGGAACTCCTAAACAAATGGGTGAAGAATCTATTAATAGGATTTTTCATTCTTTTACACAAGATAGCATTTATCACATGAAGCTACTAGGAGGTTCTGAAATATATCGATACAAGCACTACTGGAAAGGCGAGTATTTAAAATATGGAGTTTGGCTTGCTGAACCTAGATCCATATCTTGGTTTAATCAATCGGATAAAATACTAGTTAGAGAAATTACATCAAAAGGTAATATACAGGCTACTATAGTTAAGGAAAATTATGTATTTTCAAATTCTATAGACGGAATAAGAAAAAAAACTAATTGTCTGGTTTCCCTAGAATCTTTATTAGGAATACTAAATTCCACATTAGCTTCATATTTCCATCGGCATTCTTCTGCAAATTCTAATAAAGATGCTTTTCCTAAAGTTTTATTAAAAGATTTAAAAGGCTTTCCCGTGCCCGATATTAATGAGCAGAATGATAAACTTTTATCTTTTATAGTTAGTTCTGTTTTGGATCAAAAGAAAATAAATGAAAATACTTCTCAACTCGAAAACCAAATCGATCAACTCATTTACCAACTATACAATTTGACCGAAGAAGAAATTAAAATTGTAGAAGGTAAAAGCTAAACCACCAAAAATAGTACGATAAAAGAAGCATACAGCTATTTTGCTTCAACAGTTTGTAAATCCCGTTTTCCTTTCCGCCAAAACCTGCATAAGCCAGTATCTTTGCATGTGGATTACTTTAAAAACTTACTGGATTTATTAAAAACTGAGCGCGAAGAAGATTTAAAAGCTTACCGCAAACTCACCGAAACAACTTCCGTTGCCGATCGGCGGGCAAATGGTTTGGCCTGGTATCCAATTGCGATTCGCGGTTCCGAAATTGGCCGCGGCGATTATTTAACGGTGGAAGTAGAGCGCACCACACATCAGGATTTGCCGCATCAGCTTCGGTTTGGTGCTTCGGCGGTTTTGTTTTCCAACCACGATCCTAAAAACAGCCGTGCAGAAGGAACCATTGCGCACCAAAGCGGCAATCAGCTTAAAATAACCTTAAAAATTGATGAATTGCCGGATTGGGCGCGCGACGGAAAGCTGGGCATCGATTTGCTTTTTGATGATAACAGCTACAATGAAATGCAAAACGCGCTGAAACAAGCGGCTGCATCGTTAGAAAAACCGGAAGAAGCGCATTTGATAAAGGTTTTGACCGGCCAGCAGGATGCTTCTTTTATGCCACAAAAATCAGTGGTTTCGTTGCCGCAATTAAATGCTTCGCAGCAAACGGCAGTCAGCAAGATTTTGTGCGCTCGGGAACTGGCGATTGTGCACGGTCCGCCGGGAACTGGCAAAACCACTACGCTGGTGCAGGCGATAAAAGCTTTGTTCCAGCAAAATAACCGGCAGATTTTAGTTGTTGCGCCCAGCAATACAGCGGTTGATTTACTGACCGAAAAGCTGGCCGATGAAGGATTGAACGTGTTGCGCGTTGGCAATCCGGCGCGTGTTTCCGAACGTTTGGCGGCTACCACTTTGGATAGCAAAATGGCGGTACACAGCGGAATGAAAGAAATTAAAAAGCTAAAAAAGCAGGCTGCGGAGTACAAAAACATGGCGCACAAATACAAGCGCAATTTCGGCCGTGCAGAACAGGAACAGCGCAAAGCACTCTTTAATGAAGCACATAAAATCATCAAAGAAGTTGGCAAAACGGAGCAGTTCATGATGGATGAAATCCTGGCCAAAGCCGAAATTATTACTGCAACTCTAGTCGGCGCAAATCATTATACCGTTCGTAATCTGAAGTTTGATGTGGTGGTGATTGACGAAGCCGGACAAGCTTTGGAACCAGCCTGCTGGATTCCGATTTTAAAAGCGCAGAAAGTGGTTCTGGCAGGCGATCATCATCAGTTGCCGCCCACGATAAAATCTGCCGAAGCTGCCCGCAACGGACTTAATAATACGTTGCTGGAAAAATGTGCCGTTCGCCATCCGGAAGCGGTTGTGCTGCTGGAAGAACAATACCGGATGCACGAAACGATTATGGGTTATTCGTCGGGCGTTTTTTATCAGCAACAATTAAAAGCACACGCTTCAGTGGCGCAACATTTGCTTTTTGAACAGGATTTACCGCTGCTTTTTGTAGATACGGCCGGTTGTGGTTTCAACGAAAAAGCGGAAGGAACGAGTACCGCAAACCCGGAAGAAGCGGCGTTTTTAATTAAGCATTTAACACAGTTTGTAGCAGAACTGGAAGCGCATTATGATGTAGAAAATTTCCCTACGATTGGCATCATTTCGCCTTACAAACAGCAAATTATAGTGCTAAAAGAAGCATTGGTTTCGGCTGATCTGCAAAAATACACGGAGAAAATTTCGGTCAATACGATTGATAGTTTCCAGGGACAAGAGCGTGACATCATTTACATCAGCCTGACGCGCAGCAACAACCATAACGAAATTGGTTTCCTGTCGGATATCCGCCGGATGAATGTGGCTTTAACACGCGCACGGAAAAAACTGGTGGTGATCGGCGATAGTTCCACCCTTTCCAAACTGCCTTTTTATGCAGATTTTATCACTTATGCAGAGCAGAAAAACGCTTATCAAAGTGCTTGGGAATATGTTTAGATTATTCATGAAAATCAAAATTTAAGTGATAAAAGAAGTATTGGCATACATCAATGTTTTAAGCCCGAATTTTATGCTGTAAAAGAAGTATCTCACCAAAGATAAAAAACTAAAATAATTATTAAAAATATTAATTAAAAGCTAAGCATTTTAGTATTTTTGGTTTCTGAAATTATGGTTATGGATGCTTTAAAATTGTTTGAAGAGAAAAAAGTTCGTACGCATTGGGACGAAGCAGAAGAAAAATGGTATTTCAGTATTGTAGATGTTATAGCAATTTTAACTGACAGTAGTAATCCGCAGGTTTATTGGCGGGTTTTGAAAAAGCGGCTATCAGACGAAGGAAATGAAACCGTTACAAATTGTAACGGTTTGAAAATGCAAGCGCCAGATGGTAAAATGCGTTTAACTGATGTTGCAGATACGGAACAATTACTTCGCCTTATTCAATCCATTCCTTCCCCAAAAGCAGAACCTTTTAAGCAATGGCTGGCCAAAGTTGGCTATGAACGGATGCAGGAAATTGCCAACCCGGAGCAGAGTTTAGACCGCACAAGAGAAAACTGGCAAAAGCTGGGCCGCAGCGAAAAGTGGATACAGCAACGCATGACCGGGCAGGAAACCCGGAACAAACTAACCGATTACTGGCAAGAAAGCGGCGTTGAAAAAGGCAATGAATTTGCGTTGCTCACTAATATTATACATGAGGAATGGACAGGGCTTTCTGTAAAAAAGCATAAAGATTTAAAGGGATTAAAATCTCAAAACCTGCGCGACCACATGAGCGAAGCAGAACTTATTTTTACAGCTTTGGCTGAATTATCTACCCGCCAGATAGCAGAAACCGAAGAGGCAAAAGGCTTGCAAGAAAATGCCCAAGCCAGTAAAAAAGGCGGTTCTGTAGCGAAAAATGCCCGAAAAGAATTGGAAAGCAGAACAGGGAAAAATGTGGTGACAGGAGAAAACTTTTTGCCGCCTAAAAAAGAAAACCCGAAATTGAAATAAATAGTTTCCTCTAAAAACAAAAGCAGCTATCTCTACAAAAAGACAGCTGCTTTTATGCACCTAAAAAAGGTTTTTATTTAGATAAACTTTCCAGTTCAGCCAAATCTTCTGAAGTCAATTCAACTGATAAAGTTTTCATATTTTCTTCCAAATGGTTTACACTGGAAGTTCCCGGAATCAGCAAAATATTTGGCGAATGATGCAGCAACCAGCTTAACGCAACTTGCTGTACGGTTGCACTTTTTTTCTCAGCTAAAGCAGTAATTTTTTTCATGCCTTCTTCATTTCCACCGTTTAACGGGAACCAGGGAATAAAAGCAATGTTATTTTCGGTGCAATATTGCAATTCGGCTTCCCATTTACGGTTATCTACGCTGTACATGTTTTGCACAGAAACCACTTCCACAAATTCCTGCGCTTTTTTAATATTTTCAACGGTGACTTCGGATAAACCGATATGTTTGATTTTACCTTCCTGCTGTGCCTGTTTCAAAAACGCCAGCGTATCTTCAAAAGGTACATTTGGGTCAATGCGATGCAGCTGGTACAAATCAATCTGCTCCAATTTCAGGCGTTTTAAACTGCCATCCAATGCCTGTTTTAAATGATCGGGATGACCATTAACCGGCCAAACATCTGGGCCAGTACGTGTTAAACCGCCTTTTGTGGCAATTACCAATCCATCTGCATACGGAAATAATGCTTCTGCAATCAGTTCTTCCGATACATTTGGGCCGTAACTATCAGCCGTATCAATAAAATTAACGCCCAGTTCTACAGCTTTTTGCAAAACGCGGATAGCTTCTGCTTTATCTTGCGGCGGTCCCCAAATACCTTTTCCGGTGATGCGCATGGCACCGTAGCCCAAACGGTTTACCGTTAAATCTCCACCAATTTTATAAGTTTTTTCAAAAGTTGTGCTCATGGTTTTTGTATTTATGTTGATAGTAAAACCAGTATTCATTTGCATTTGTTTATCAGCACTGTGTAGAATACTTCTTTTATTGGTATTATTTGGAGATTAAAGTTTGAGTTTGAAACTATAAAACCCTCAGCCTGAATTGTGGTGAAACTTCCCCGGAAAAAACAAAGCGGGCAACGCAATTCCCTGATTTTAGTTTTCCTGGAATGCCTAACAGCTGTTTTAAGCGCAAACCTGCTTTGGAACAAACCTTGCAAACTATACAAGTATATCAAACAATTAAAATCTTAAAATCATGAAAAAACTGATCGTATTGGCAGCACTTGGTTTAACTTTAGCTACTTCATTTTCTTCTTGCTCCAATAAATACTATCAATATAAAACATCTAAAATGAGGTTCATTAATTAAAAAACATATTCATTTCGCACGATATCCTTCAAAACAAGTATTGATGACAGTTGAAATATGCTCGGTTTAAAGTTTATTTTTAATATCGTTTTGCAGAAGTGGATGCTTCTTTTATGCCATATAAATCAGTAATAAACTTTCTGGGAAAATAGCATCAAAGCAATAACTTTGCACCAGGAAACAATTAATAAAGATGAGGCCAGGCGATAAAGTAATTTGTATTAATGCAACCATTGATCCGGATAAGGCAGATGAAATCCGTCAGGATTTTGAAATCTGGATTACTAAAGATAAAGAATATACCATCCGCGAAATACTGGATAATAGCGGCATTGTAACCGGCGTTTTGCTGGATGAAGTGCACAATTTTCCTAAATATTTTAAGTTATTGGGCCGATCTCAGGAGCCGGCTTTTGCAATCTGGCGTTTCCGGAAACTGATTTATGCTACGCAAACAGAAACCGTGGAAGCAGAACAGGAACTAGTAGAAATTGGTGTGCAACAGCAACCCGAAAAAGAAAAAGGCACGCAAAAATAAGCCTTGTTGTTTGTGAAAGACTGTTTTTACGCTTCCTTTTTGGGTTCGATTAAGCCTTGCACCAAATTTTTCCACTGATAATTGGAAAAACCCAAAATTGCGCCTATGCCAACTATTGCGTGCCGGATGGTATCCAAAATGCCGTCTGCATGTAAGTTTGGCACTTCGTTGCGGCCGTGCACTTCTGCGCTTACTGTGTTTCCTTTGCGTTTCACTACAAACGTACTGGTGGCATCTTCGCCAAAAAAATGAGCCGTATCTGCATTTGGATTTTGCGGATTGGAAGCAGGCCGAACACGAATAGACGTGATTTGCACATCAGCCGCAACATCAGTTTCATCCTGAATTGCTTCTACCTGAACCCAGTCTTCGCCGTTGCCGCTTTTTGGTCCGGGAGCCGGGATATGAATTTGAAAATAATCGTTCTGCTGCACTGTTCGGTTCACTTTCGATCCGTTACTATCGGTTAACTGAAAATCGGATGAAGCACCGTTTGCAATTTCTCCCCAGCCAGAAACATTTAGCAACCTTTTTTTGGCAGATTCAAAAAGTTGTATAGCTTCTTCGCGGTTGTTCAACGTTACCTCGTGCATAGTATCCACTTGGTTTCCTTTTTGCTGCTGCGGAATGTTTTTATCTTCTATGGGCATGGCTGTTTGTTTAAGTTTCAAAACATAAAAGTAATTTAGTTTTATGGAAGATAGATAAATTACTGATGCTGTTTTTATCAACCTAAAATCCGTGTTCTTTTAAAATCAAACCAATTGTTACTTTTAAAACATGAATTCAGCAATCACAATACCAATTTTATCTGCCGAAGAACTGCGCGTTTTGGGCGTTTTAATGGAGAAAAGCAAAACTACGCCCGATTATTATCCAATGACTTTAAACAGTTTGACTACGGCCTGCAATCAAAAATCTTCGCGCAAACCTGTGGTAGATTATGAAGAAGAAACTGTTGTTTTAGCCTTAAATTCATTAAAAAAGAAGGGTTTGATTGCTACGGCAACCGGCGGCTCTATCCGCGCGGTTAAATACAAGCACAACTTTGCTATCGTTTTTCCGGTTGTTCCTGCGGAAGTTGCTTTAATTTGTCTGCTGATTTTGCGCGGGCCGCAAACGCCGGGCGAACTGAATACTAATTCGGGCCGGATGTACGAATTTGAATCGATAGAAGAAGTACAAACTGTTTTAGAAAAGCTTTCTCAGCCGGAAAAACCTTTTGTAAAACAGTTACCGCGCCGCAGCGGACAAAAAGAAGTTCGTTTTGCGCATCTTTTAGGCGGAGAAGTTGTGTTTGAGGAAGAAGAAATCCCGCAAGAACCGGCGCGAAAATCAGTTAGTGAATTGGAAGCACGTGTTACGCAATTAGAACAAGATTATTTGGTGCTAAAAGAAGCATTAAATAAGTTGATGAAGGAATTGGGTGTTTGAGAAATTAAAAATCGAAAAGTGTAAATGAGATTATAAAAAAGAGTTTAGTAGAATTTCATAAGTTTTCTTAAAAAGGATATGGACAAAGCTTCTTTCTCAAAACACCTTTCCTAAAAATCCAACTACATAATCCACCGTTGGCGTAAACCAAGGTTCAAACAAGCAAAAGCTATGCGGCGAATCCGGGAAAGCATGAACTTCGGAATAAATATGATATTGGTCTAAAATCCTCCGGAAATCATCACGTCCGGCGTGCATCCGGTCAACAGAACTATTCAGGAATAAAAATGGTGGCGTAGTTTTGGCAACATGAGTTAAAGGCGATGCTTCTTTTAACAGTTCAAAATTTGTTTTTGGATTGTAACCAAACCAGTAAGTTGAAGCTGAAATTGATTTGGTATCATTTCCTTCGCCAGAATCCGGATGCACAAAAGATAATGTTCCATCAATATCAACCACGGCATTTACATTACTTGAAGTTTTGCTGTTGCAACCAGTACCTTCAAAAGCAGGATTTTGCTGCGTTGTGCCTATTAATGCTGCCAGCTCGCCTCCGGCAGAAAAACCTAAGGCTGCAATTTTGTTCGTGTCAACGTTAAATTTTCTGGCATTTGCATGTATCCAGCGCAAAGCTGCTTTTAAATCATAAACGGCTGCGGGATACTGTGCTTCGGTAGAAAGTCGGTACTCCACCGTAAAACAAACAAAACCTTTGGTCGCAAGCTTTTGAGCCAGCGGAATATGCTGCATACGGTTGCCCGAACGCCAGCCACCGCCATGAATAATCAAAATTGCCGGAAGTTTTTTCTTTGTTTTTGGATAAAAAGCATCCAAGTGTAAATCCCGCTTTCCAATAATGCAATACACCAGATTCCGCTGCTCTTTAACTTCTGGTGAAGATGCTTCTTTTACCAGTATAATATCAGGATATTTTTTGCGTGTGGATTGAAAAGCACTGTAATTGCTGTAACTGGTATCCGGTTTTTGGGTGAGGCCAGAAAGTAGTTGCGCTTTTGCCGGAAACAAATAAAAAGCAAAGAGCAGGAAAAGCAGGTGTTTCTTCAGCATCATATTTTTTTCACTTAAAATTTATTTTTTAAAATAGTTGATAAAAATAGCATTTCACCAAATAATAAAAGCCACTTTTTCAAGCGGCCTTTACATTTCTCGATACTGTTTTTACCGACTATTTTTCAATGGGCGAAAATATTTCAACCAGCATATTCCATTTATGGGCTTTATCAGGTTCCCAAATGCGTACGTAATTATAGTTGTTCGTGATTTCGCCTTTTTTAATTTTGGCTTTACCATAAGTATAAGCTAGATCACCGCTGATGGCACGTCCGGCTCCTGTGTTTAAAGCCTCAATGTTGATGGCCTGGTTACCAATAAATTGTAATATTTTATCTTGTCCAACTACGGGTTCAAATCCTGGAAAGTAAAACCGGCCATCTAAAGTGATAAATTCTTTATAAGCCGAAAGCGTAGAAAGTGCCAAAGAAGAATTAAACAATTTATCAGTAGTGATGATGATGTTGCGGCCATTAAACGGATCTCTGCCGCTGACGCCAGGTTTAGAAACCGGATCTTTAATATCCAGGATCTGGGTTTGTTTAGGCTCCGGATGCTGCATATCAATATTAAAGATCATCTTTAATTTTTTGTATAAATCAACACGCCAGATGGAAAGATATTCACCGAAATCCTCTTCGTTGGTACCATTTTTTAAAGTGTAAGTACCAGCCGTAAAAGCCAAATCGCCGTTGGCAGAAATACGGGCAATTTTGGGTATTGTAGTTAATTTATCAGTAGTTTTTGCGCTGCCGGTATAAAATGTTTTGGCAGAAACCGGTTCTGGTTTAAATACAAGCGCATCTGGTTCTACTACGGCAAGCATACCGTCTTTAATACTTTTTTGCGCAATAGTGCGGTTAAGATCTTTTTCAACGTCTAATACTTGTTTTACTTGTGCTGCTTTTTGAGCTGAAGCCATCTGGTGAAAGCATAAAAAAGCTACAAAAGCAAGAGATATTTTTTTCATATATAGTAACAAATGTGCCGCAAGTTATAAATTTTTTTTGCTGATGCGGCTGTTTTAAGTTGAACCAGTAATGGTTAATCTTTCGCGGTTGTAGCATTAAACTACATCTGGAATGCTTTATTATGATTGTTAACAGCAGAAATTATATGCTAATGGAAATACCCGGAATTTTACAGAATTCACATACTGTTTTTATCATTTAAATTTTTGTCCAGGTTGTGCCTTCTTTGCTGTCTTTTAACTGATAGCCAACTTGTTGCAAGCCCAAACGGATTTTATCAGACGTAGCGTAATCCTGACTGATTTTTGCTTCGCTGCGCAGATTGATCACAAAATCCAGCACTTTTGGCAGTTCATCAGATGCGGCAGATTCATCTTTTAAACCTAAAACATCAACCACAAAATGCTGCAACACTAACTGTAAAATTTCGAGGTTGTGCTGATCAATTTTTAATTTCTGATCATTTACAGAATTTACAATCCGGCAAACTTCAAACAGTTCGGCAATTAAAACCGGACTGTTAAAATCATCATTCATCGCCTCATAGCATCTTTGCTGCAAAGGTTCTATGTCGATTTCTCCTTTTGCAGATGCTTTTAAATTAGATGCCATTGCAAAAGCATTCATCAGTCTTTTAAAACCTTTTTCTGAGGCTTCCAGTGCTTCGTTAGAAAAATCAAGCGTGCTTCGGTATTGCGCCTGCAACATAAAAAAGCGGACCGTCATCGGGCTATAACCTTTATTCAGCAACGAATGATTTCCAGAAAAAAGTTCTTCCGGTAAAAAGCTGTTACCTAAAGATTTAGACATTTTTTGCCCATTTACCGTAAGCATATTAGTATGAATCCAGTAATGAGCTGGCATTTTATCGCAGGCAGCTTCGTTTTGTGCAATCTCGTTGGTATGATGTGTTGGTGCCAAATCCATTCCGCCACCATGAATATCAAACTGTTCGCCTAGATATTTTTTACTCATAGCCGAACATTCCAGGTGCCAGCCCGGAAAACCAATGCTCCATGGAGAAGGCCATTTCATCAAATGTTCTGGCTTGGCTTTAATCCACAAAGCAAAATCGAGCTTGCCGTGTTTTTCTTCCTGTCCGCCCAGATTACGCGTATTGTTCAGCATATCTTCCAGATTCCGGTTGCTTAAAATACCGTAATTATGGTTTTGATTATATTTTTCTACATCAAAATAAACAGAACCGTTCACTTCATAGGCCAAACCTTTTTCTAAAATAATTTTGACCAGTTCAATTTGTTCAATAATATGTCCGGTTGCAGTTGGTTCGATGCTGGGTGGTTTTACATTAAAAATCTGCATCACCTGATGAAAATCTACTGTATATTTTTGCACAATTTCCATCGGTTCCAGTTGTGCCAGTTTTGCTTTTTTGGAGATTTTATCTTCTCCTTCATCCGCATCACCTTCCAAATGGCCGGCATCGGTAATATTGCGTACGTAACGAACTTTATAATCCAAATGCGTTAGGTAACGAAAAATCAGATCAAAAGAAATAAATGTGCGGCAATTGCCTAAGTGCACATCGCTGTAAACGGTTGGGCCACAAACATACATGCCTACAAATGGCGGGTTTATGGCTTTAAATTCTTCTTTTTTACGCGTTAAAGTATTGTAAATAAAAAGCTTTTGCTGCATCGGGCAAATTTAGATAAAAAGGTGGTTTTTTGCTTATTTCAACTGTAAATCGGCACGAACAGGATAATGATCAGAAAGTTTTTTCTTAAAAACTTTGTAATTAATCACTTCAAACCGAGGGCTTGGCAAGATATAATCAATTTGAAAATTAGGAAAATCGCCATTGTAAGTTGTACAAAATCCGTTTCCTTTTTCGCGGAAAGCATTTTTTAAACCGGCCGACATTTTATTAACGGCAAAAGAAGCAGGTGTATCGTTAAAATCACCGGCAATTATGAAAGGATAAGGCGAGGTTTTAGAATGATTTTTGACGAGATAAACCTGTTCGCTGCGTTTTAAAAAAGCATATTTTAGCTTATTTACAATTCTTTTGTACGAATGTAAATTAGATTCTTCTGCTTTAGAGACGCTATCAATCAGCTGATAATCTTCGGGCATAAACTGTATGGATTGCAAATGCACGGCATAAACACGAATAATTCGGTCTGCTTTTTTTACATCAATAAAAATGCATTGATTGGTACTGTTTTTATCGGCTAATTGTATAGTTCCTTTATTTACAATCGGATATTTAGAAAAAGCAGCTATACCATTACCTTCATAATCAATATTATTTACCACAAACCGGTAATAATAATCGGTGTGCATTGTCTTTTTCAGTGAATCTATCATCGCAAATTCTCCTTTTTGCCGGGAGAAAAACTCCTGCATACAAATTACGTCGGGCTGCTCATCCTTAATTAATTGTAATATTTCTTTCCGTGTAGGTTTGGCACTGTTTACACCAACGCCAGAAAAACTGTGCACATTGTAAGTCATCAGCCTGAAATAATCTGGAGATGTTTTTAGTCCTTCAGGAGAAGTTGTACCGATGTTAAAACTGCTTACTAAATTGCTCCAGCCCAATAACACACAGATTAGCGGAATAAAAATGATTTTATTGAAACGGATAAACCAGTATAAAATCAGGATCAAATTTGCAATAAGCAGCGGCGGATAAGCCAGGCCGAAAAAAGCAACCGGCCAGAAAGTACGCGGATCAATAAAGCTGGCCAGCAAACTCAGCAGGATAGAAACGGAAGCTATAACTGTAAAAAATAAAATTATTTTATCAAAAAAGTTTAGCTTTTTGGCTTGTTTAATCTTTGCTGGCATTGAACAGGGTTTCCTTTTCTTTTTTAGTGAGGCTACTGTAGCCGGACTGCGAAATTTTATCTAATAACAAATCAATTTCTTCTTCTTTTGAGCGAGTTGTGATGCTGCTTTTAGCATAGTTTTTTGATACCACCTGCAAGGTTTTCGGTTTAGCAAAACGCTGGAAAGCCTGACCAAGCATTGTGCTACCTTGTAAATGTTTGATATAAAAAAAGCCTGCCAATGCACCGCCAATATGCGAAATTTCGCCGCCGGCATTTGGGCCGGTAATGCTGATTAGATCAAACAAAACATAAAATAAAGCAATCCATTTTAGTTTTACAGAACCCAAAAACATCATTTGTATGGTATAATCCGGAAGCAAAGTTGCCGTTGCCACAATAATTGACATTACCGCTGCCGAAGCGCCCACCGTAGTAGATACTGTTTTTACATCAGCAAAAAGCGGAAAAATATTGTAAAAAGTTACATATAAAAAAGCACCTGCCAAGCCGCCGATAATATATAAATCCACTAATTTTTTGCCGCCCAGATATTCCTGAAAAATGCTGCCCATCCAATAAAACCACAACATGTTAAACAGGATGTGGAAAAAACCTGAATGTAAAAACATGTAGGTAAACGGTGTCCAGAAACGGATCAATAATTTTGGCAGATACGATGGAACCGCCAAATAATCATTTAATGTACTGGCGATGGCTGCATTGCGGGTAGTTAGCATTTCGATTACGCCCAGCAAGCTCAGAAACAAAAAAATGATGACGTTAACACCTATCAGCAAGTTCAGCCGGTTTCCAGAACGGAATACTTGTGTACGAATCTCCTCCCACATAAAAACTATCAGTTTAAAACATTTTTATTTTATAACGATGGATTATCAATAATCGTTTGCCCGATGCAAACGCCAAACTTTCAATAAAATATAACCAAACAAAGCACCACCTAAATGAGCAAAATGAGCAACAGAATCTCCTTGATGCTGGCTTAATCCTAAATACAATTCAACCACAATATAGCCAATTACGGCATATTTTGCTTTGATTGGGATTGGAATCAGCATAATATATAAATTCGTTTCTGAGTACAGTACACCAAAGGCTACCAGAATTCCAAACAACGCACCGGATGCACCAACCATCGGCTCAGAATAAATGGCTTGTAGTCTATGAATAGTTTCGGGCGTGATGCCAGAAGTCAAAGCCGGATTAAAAGTAAAACTACCCAACATACCATGCACTTCTATCGCCTGCACCAGCATTTGCAAGGCAAGCGCACCTAAACCGGTAATAAAGTAATAATTGAAAAACCGCTTCGAACCCATAAAATACTCGATAGCAGGGCCAAACATATACAAGGCGAACATATTGAAGAAAATATGCGTCCAGCCGCCGTGCATAAACATGTAAGTGATGATTTGCCAAACTCTAAAATACGGCGAATCAAAATAAAATGCACCCAAGTAATAAGCCAGTTGGATACCGGATTGTTCAAAAACCAAAGTGGCAATAAAGAATATAACATTAATAATCAGCAGGTTTTTTACAACAGGCGACAGGTTGGCTAAAGGCGATTGTCCGAATAAATTCATGGTTTTTGCAGAAGCGTGATGCTTCTTTTATCGATCAAATTTTTGAAAAAGCTCTTCTAAAGTATAAGTAATGATAACGGGTTTGCCATTGAGCGAAACATTTGGCATCTGGCAGGCAAATAATTGATCAATCAGCTGGTTCATTTCCTCCAGCGAAAAACGTGTTCCGGAATTTACAGCTGCATTTTTTGCAAGCGTTCTGGCCAGGTTATCGTGTTTGCTTAGCTTTAAATCCGACTGGTTATTTTTAAAGCCTTCCAGCAGCTTGTCCAGCATTTCGTTTTCGTTGGCTTTGGTTAATTCTGCCGGAACGCCTTCTACAATTACGGTGTTTTTGCCAAACTCGCGGATGTCAAAACCAAGCGCGCGCACATCGTTCCATAAACTTTTCAGCATTTCAAAATCTGAAGTGCTCATGCTGATGCTTTGCGGAAACAACATTTGCTGACTAACGCCGGAATGGTTTTCCAGCTGAATCAAAAAACGTTCATACAAAATCCGTTCGTGCGCCGCTTGCTGGTCAATCAGCATAAAACCCGATTTTATTTGCGATAAAATAAACCGGTTATGGATCTGAAACAACTGTCGTTCGCTGGATTTAATCAACTGGCGGTTATCTACCGAAATTCCTCTTTGCTGCGTATCAATTTCCTGCTGTTCAGCAATTTTTCCTTGCGTGATGGCGTACAAAGTATCCCAGTTTTGTACAAAATCCGGTTTGCGCCGCTCGGCAGAACTGCGGATGAAAGATTTATCAGTTACTGTTTTTACCTCCTCAGAAAAGGGATTAAAATCCGGATTGAATTTGATATCCGGCGACTTAATTTGATCCAACGGTTTGTGGCTGATCATCTGGTCGAAACCTGTTTCCCGGTCAAAATCCAGCGTTGGCGTAATATTGTACTGCCCCAAAGCACGTTTTACAGCCGAACGGATGATGGCGTAAATCGCTTTTTCGTCCTGGTATTTAATTTCTGTTTTTGTGGGATGAACGTTGATGTCGATTTTAGCCGGATCAATCGTGATAAACAACACGTAAAGCGGAAAACTATCATCCTGCAACAACTCCTGAAAAGCAGATGAAACCGCGTGGTTCAAATAATTGTCCCGGATAAATCGATTGTTTACAAAAAAGAATTGCTCGCCGCGGGTTTTGCGTGCAAACTCTGGTTTCCCAACAAAACCTTGTAATTTGATGATGGAAGTATCTTCCTGCACCGGCACCAGTTTCTGGTTGTAATTATTGCCAAACAGATGCACAATCCGCTGTTTTAAACTTGCAGCTGGCAGATGAAAAACTTCCTGTCCGTCGTGGTGCAGCGTAAAAAACAGCTGTGGATTAGCCAAAGCAACACGCTGAAATTCGTCGATGATATGACGTGTTTCTATCGAATTACCTTTTAAAAAGTTGCGACGTGCGGGCGTATTGTAAAACAGATTTTTGATGCAAACAGAAGTTCCGGCGGCGGTAGCGCAAGCTTCCTGACTGGTAATTTCTGAAGCTTCTATAAAAATATGCGTACCCAATTCATCTTCAAAACGGCGTGTTTTCAGCTCAATCTGCGCTATGGCAGCAATCGCAGCCATCGCTTCTCCACGAAAACCCATCGTTCGGATGGCAAATAAATCATCCGCTTTGCGGATTTTTGAAGTAGCGTGCCGTTCAAAGCACATTCGGGCATCTGTAAAACTCATGCCGCAACCGTTATCAATCACCTGAATCAGGGCTTTTCCGGCATCTTTAATAATCAGCTGGATTTTATCAGCACCAGAATCAACCGCATTTTCAAGTAGTTCTTTTACAGCTGATGCCGGGCGTTGTACCACTTCACCTGCGGCAATCTGGTTGGCAACGGCATCAGGCAAAAGATGGATAATATCAGACATTAATCTTCCTCAATTCTATTTTGATGCTAAATTAAAAAAATGATCGCATAACTTCGCAGCTTTGCCGGGCAGATGTAGCTTTGCGCCGCTTTTAATTAGCTTGGAATGACAAATATTTATGCTGATCAAACTAAAATAAATTTAAGTGGCAGCTTATAAAAATTGAATGAATAAATTGTGTATGAATATTTCCTTACCATCAAAAAATAAATTTATCGCCATAAAAACAGTATGTGTTTCGATGCTTCTTTTACTGGCAATTTCTTGTCAGCAAAAAAAAGAATACAACGCAGATTTATTAATTAAAAATGCCCGAGTTTACACAGTTGATCAGCAATTTACTGTTGCAGAAGCTTTTGTGGTGAGAGATGGAAAAATTGTAGCTGTTGGTAAAACGGATGAGCTGGAGAAAAAATACCTTGCAAAAATAGTAATTGATGCAGCCGGAAAAGCAATTTATCCTGGTTTTATTGATGCACATACGCACTTTTACAGATATGGAATTGATTTACAAGCTGTTGATTTAAAGGCAATAAACAGCTGGAGTGCAATTGTAGATTCTGTAAAGCATTTTGCAGAAGTTAATACGGAAGGTTGGATTATCGGCAACGGCTGGGACCAGAACTTGTGGAAAGTGAAACAGTTCCCCAAAAAACAATTATTAGACAGCTTGTTTCCGGTGCGGCCGGTTTTACTGACGCGGATAGACGGACATGCGGCCATTGCTAACCAGGCAGCTTTAAATATTGCCGGGATCAAACCAACCCAGAAAATAGCCGGCGGACAAATTGAAACGGTTGCCGGAAAACTGACTGGGATTTTGGTTGATAACGCTGTTAATTTAGTAACACATAAAATTCCGGTTTTAACAGACGATCAAACAAATAATGCTTTTTTACAGGCGCAGCAAAAATGTTTTGCGGTAGGTTTAACCAGCGTTGCGGATTGCGGTCTGGATTATCCTTTAGTAAACAACATCCGGCAGTTGCAAAACCGCGGCGATTTAAAAATGCGAATTTTCGTGATGCTTTCTGATAATCAGCCAAATTTGGATTTTCTGTTTCGCAACGGAGCCATCAAAACGCCGCGTTTAAATGTAAGTTCTATAAAAGTTTATGCGGATGGTGCTTTGGGTTCGAGAGGCGCGTGTTTGTTAAAATCCTATTCCGATCAACCCAAATGGAACGGTTTTTTACGGAGTCCGCAAAAGCATTTTCAGGATTTGGCCGTGCAACTGGCGGCAAAAGGTTTCCAGATGTGTACACATGCAATTGGCGACTCTGCAAACCGCGCCATGCTTAAAATTTATGCAGGTGTTTTAAAAGGAAAAAATGATCGCCGCTGGCGGATAGAGCACGCTCAGATTATTGATCCGGCAGATTTTAAATATTTTGGAGAGAACAATATCATTCCGTCAGTACAACCAACGCACGCCACTTCTGATATGAATTGGGCCGTACAACGTTTAGGAAAAACACGTATAAAAACAGCATATGCTTATCAGCAATTGCTACAGCAAAATGGCTGGCTGCCGTTGGGAACAGATTTTCCGGTAGAAAATATCAGTCCGTTTTACACCTTTTATGCAGCCGTAGAACGGAAAGATTTAAAAGGATTGCCAGCAGGCGGTTTCCAGAAAGAAAATGCTTTAACACGAGAACAAGCTATCCGCGGAATGACGATCTGGGCAGCAAAAGCAAGTTTTCAGGAAAAAGAAAAAGGAAGCATTGAACCCGGAAAATTTGCTGATTTTGTGATACTGGACAAAGATTTAATGAAAGCAAAAGGCAGCGAATTGCCTCAAATTAAAGTGCTCAAAACTTATATCAACGGAGAAAATGTATATCAAAAGCATTAAAAATTATTGCATTGCCGGTTTTTTGTGGGGAAGTGTAGTGCTCAGTTCTGCCTGTGCGCAAGTTCCAAATCCGCATCAGCAAAATCAAAGTTTTTTAGCTGCTAAAAGAAGCATTGAAAGTTCTACAGTTCTGCTGAATAACACTAATCAGATCGTGCCGATTAAAAACCTAGATCAGCAAAAAATAGCAAGTATTCATTTTGGGTTTGAAAATACTTTGGTTTTTGACAGTTTGCTGAACAAATATGCCAAAATCCAATCTTTTGAAGGCGGTTATTATACCGGAAGCAGAACGCTAAATGATCTTTTGTTTGATCTTAAATTTTACACTACCATAATTGTTCAGTTAAACAGTCAGGATTTGCAAAATCCTGCATTGATGCCATTTTTATCGATGCTTGATCAGCGGAAAAACCTGATTGTAAGCTGTTTTGGAAACACACAATTACCGTCTGAATTTGATGTGCTAAAAGGAGTATTGATTTGGTCGCCGGTGAACTCGCCAGTAGCAGCAGATTATGCAGCGCAAATGATTTTTGGCGGCGTGGCCGCAACCCAAAAGTTGCGGACCAATATCTCTAAAAAATACCAAAGCGGTGATGGTGCGGTTACTGTTCAAACGCGTTTGGCTTATGCTGTTCCGGAAGAAGCTGGAATTAATGCAGATTACTTAAATCCGGCGATTGACGCGATTGTCGCCGAAGCAATCCGTGCAAAAGCAACACCCGGCGCAGTGGTTTTAGTGGCTAGAAACGGGAGAGTTATTTTTAACAAAGCGTACGGCAATCATACTTATAACGATACTTTAAAAGATAAAATAACTGATATTTTTGATTTGGCATCGGTTACTAAAGTATCAGCCACCACAATGGATGTGATGAAGCTTTACGATCAGGGCAAACTAAACCTTGATTCTACAGCGGGCAGTTATCTAGCTTCGGCTAGAAATACCAACAAGAATGACATTACCATGCGCGAGTTTTTAACGCATCAGTCAGGTATGGTTCCGGATGTAATCACCTGGGAAAAACTAAAAGCTGAAAACCGTAGTACAGATTCATCAGCCCTGTTTCCTACTAAAGTTGCCGAACGTTTTTATCTTAAAAAGGATTATTTTAAAAACGTAATCTGGCAGGATATGCTTAAATCTCCGCTTAAAACGAGAGGAAAATATGTTTACAGCGATTTGAGTATGTATTTTATGAAAGAAATTGTAGAAACGATTTCTGCAACACCGTTAGATTTATTTGATCAGCAAAATTTTTATGCACCGTTAGGAATGCAAACTGCCGGATTTTTGCCGTTGAACCGTTTCTCCAAAAATCAGCTAGTGCCAACAGAAAATGATATTGGTTTCCGGCACCAGTTGTTAATTGGTTATGTGCACGATCAGGGTGCCGGATTATTAGGCGGCGTTTCCGGGCACGCGGGTTTATTTGCTAGTGCCAATGATCTGGCTATTTTATATCAAATGATTTTAAACCGGGGAACTTACGGCAGCACGCAGTATTTTAAACCGGAAACAGTTGATCTTTTTACAGCGAAGCAATCTGCTGTGAGCAGGCGCGGATTAGGTTTTGACCGTTGGGATCCGAATCGTGAAACTAAATATCCTTCTGTTTTGGCTTCTGATCAAACATACGGACACACCGGTTATACCGGAACTTGTTTTTGGGTTGATCCGAAATATAACATGGTTTATATCTTCCTTTCTAATAGGGTAAATCCAACAGTAACTGATAAATTATCCAATCTTGGTATCCGCAGAAGAATACAGGATGCTATCTACGAATCTATCCAAAAAGGAGTGCAGTAACTAAAAGGCATTATTTTTGTAGCTTTGGGCAAAAATTAATCTTATGAAAAAAATAGTATTGGTATTGTCAGTATCTTTATTAAGTTTAACTACACAGGTTTTCGCTCAAAAAAATGCTGACACAGTTAAGTTAAGCCGGGAATATGCCGAAGTAACTAAGGATATTGCCGATTTACAAGTAAAATTGCAGGAGGCACAAGCTAAACTTCCAACCGCACAATCAAAAGCAACAGAAGCAGGTCAGGATGCACAACAAGCTGCTCAACAAAGCAGTGAGCAAGCACAAAAAGCAAGTGATGCAGATTACGACAAGACCAGAAAAGCTAGAAAAAAAGCTAAAAAAGCAGCAAACAGATCAGAAGATGCAAAAGATGCTGATAAAGATGTAAAAAGTTTGAATGCTAAAATTGAAGATTTGAACAAAGACATTAGCAAAAAGCAAAAAAAACAACAAGATTTGCAAGCTAAATTAACTGCTGCAAACGCAGCACCGGCAACTGCTTCTCAGCCATAATATTACATAATTTACAGTTTATGCAATTTATAAACTTATAGATTTGTACATAAATTAAATTATGAAAATAGGTATTGTTTGTTATCCAACATTCGGTGGCAGCGGTGTTGTTGCCACCGAGTTAGGAAAAGCTTTGGCCGATAAAGGCCACCAGGTTCATTTTATTACTTATAACCAGCCCGCCCGGCTGGATTTTTTTTCTGAAAACCTTTTTTACCACGAAGTTGCCGTATCCAAATATCCGCTGTTTGATTACGCGCCTTACGAAATTGCTTTAGCCAGTAAAATGGTAGATGTAGTTCGGTTTGAAAACCTAGATATTCTGCATGTACATTATGCAATTCCTCATGCTTCTGCTGCCTATATGGCGCAGCAAATTTTAAAAACTTACGGTGTTGATATTCCTTTTGTAACCACTTTACACGGAACCGATATTACTTTAGTTGGAAAAGATCGTACGTTTAAACCTGTAGTTACCTTTTCTATTAATAAATCTGATGGTGTAACCGCCGTTTCTCATCATCTAAAAAAAGATACGTTAAGCTTTTTTGATATTGAAAACGAAATCCGGGTAATTCCAAATTTTATTGATTTAAAACGTTTCAGTAAAAAAGCAAAAGATCATTTTAAAAAAGCAATTGCACCTTCTGGAGAGAAGATTTTGGTACACACTTCCAATTTCCGTAAAGTGAAAAAAACGGAAGATGTAATTAAACTCTTTGCTATCGTAACCAAACAGCTTCCATCTAAATTGTTAATGGTAGGCGATGGGCCTGAACGTTCTATGTGCGAAGAATTGTGCCGGGATTTAGGCGTTTGCGACAATGTCCGTTTCTTAGGCAAGCAGGAAGCTGTGGAAGAAATTTTATCGGTTGCTGATTTATTTTTGATGCCATCGGAATCAGAAAGTTTTGGCTTAGCTGCGCTGGAAGCAATGGCTTGCAAAGTTCCTGTGGTTAGTTCAAATACTGGCGGAATTCCGGAGTTGAATATTGACGGTGTAACCGGATATATGACGGCTGTAGGCGATGTGCAGGAAATGGCAAAAAAAGCAATTTACATTTTAGAAAATGACGAGCGGCTGAAACAATTTAAAGAAAATGCTTTGGCCCGTGCTAAAGAATTTGATTTAAGTTTAATTTTGCCTTTATACGAAAATTATTATCGGGAAGTAATTGAACGGTCTAAAGTAACAGTCTGATTTTATGCTGGTAAAAACAGCATTGTTAACCTAAAAGCGAGTTACAAATATTCTTTAGATGTAGTAAATGCTTCTTTTATCACCTAAAAAATGTTGTAAATACAGTAGTAACATTTTGTTATTCGCAATTTTACTTTAGTTTTGCACAAAATAATTCTAAAAAAAGCGGAAGTGGCGTAATTGGTAGCCGCACCAGACTTAGGATCTGGCGCTTCACGGCGTGGGGGTTCGAGTCCCTTCTTCCGCACTTTATTTCCTCCGTCATGTAAAAATTGACGGAGGAATTTTTTTATCATATAAAAACAGTTTCAAAAAATGAATATTACTCAGGAAAAAATAGATAATTTAAACGCTGTTGTAACCATCAAAATCAGTCAGGAAGATTATCAGGCTCGTGTTGAAAAAGCAATAAAAGATCAGGCAAAAAAAGCAAAACTGCCAGGTTTTCGTCCCGGTATGGTTCCTGTTGCGCATATAAAAAAAATGTATGGTAAAAGTATTTTGGTTGATGAAATTAACCATTTGCTTTCCGATTCTTTAACCAATTATATTACAGAAAACCAGTTGGAAGTATTGGGCCAGCCTTTGCCAAAAGCGGACGATGATAAACAGTTTAACTGGGATTTTGACGAAAACTACGAGTTTAATTACGAGTTAGGTTTAGCTCCTGATTTTACTTTGGATTTTTCTGCTGCCGATGTGGTTCCGCAATATGTTGTCAAAATTGACGATGAAACTTTGCAGGCGCGTATCAAAAACATCCGCAGAAGCTATGGCAAGATGACAAACCCTGACGTATCGGCAGATGATGATGTTTTATATTCAGAATTGAAGCAGCTTTCTCCTGATGGTTCTGTTTTTGAAGACGGTATCATAAATACAACTTCAGTTCGCATTGAGCAAATTGCCGATGAAGAAGTAAAAAGTTCTTTGATTGGCCTTAAAAAAGGTGATGTTATTAGTTTTGATATTCAAAAAGCATTTAATAATGATGCAGCAAAAATTGCAGCGTTATTAAAAATCGATGAAGAAACAGCTGCCGATTTAAAATCAAGCTTTCAGTTAACGGTAAAAAATGTAAATCGTTTAGGAGAATCAGACTTAAATCAGGAGTTTTTTGATAAAGTTTTCGGACCAGATGTTATTCATAATGAAGAAGAATTTACAGCGAAAATAAAAGAAGAACAAGAAGCAATGATGGCGCAGGATGCTGAACGTAAGCTTCAGGATGAGTTGTATCAGTTTGTTCTTCAAAAAGTAAACTTTGAGCTGCCGGATGAGTTTTTGAAAAGATGGCTGAAAGCAACTAACGAAAAACTAAGCGAGCAGGAACTGGAAGAAGGATACAATGATTTTGCTAAAAACCTAAAATGGACTTTAGTTGAAAACAGAATTCTTAAGGATAACAACATCGAAATTAAATATGAAGAAGTGTTTCAAACAGCTAAACAACGTTTGGATGCACAATTCAGGATGTACAGTCCGCAAGCTTTGGATGAAGAGCAGTTAAGCCAATACACCGTACAGTTTTTACAAAATAAAGAAAGTGCCAACAAAATATTTGAAGAAGTAAAAGCAATAAAGGTTTTTGATTACCTAAAAACAGTTGTTACTTTAGATCAAAAAGAAATTGATAACACACAGTTTAAAAAACTGGAATAAAATCTTTAACAATTATTACAGTTAATGGTTATCCGGTTCTATAGACAATGAATTGGATAACCATTGTTTTTTTATAAAGATATGCAAATAGATAAAAATGAATTCAGAAAATATGCCGTTAAGCATCATCGCATCAACGGTATTTATGTAGATAAATTTATAGCAGGTGTAGAAAATACACAATTACCAACTGCCATGACGCCTTATATTATAGAAGAGCGCCAGCTAAACGTAGCACAAATGGACGTATTTTCACGTTTGATGATGGATCGGATTATCTTTTTAGGTGATGCAGTGATGGATCAAAATGCAAATATCATCCAAGCACAATTGCTTTTCCTGCAATCAACAGATGCTAAAAGAGATATTCAGATTTACATCAACTCTCCGGGCGGTTCTGTTTATGCAGGTTTAGGTATTTATGATACGATGCAATTCATTTCCAACGATGTAGCTACCATTTGTACAGGTATGGCTGCTTCTATGGCTGCAGTATTGCTTTGTGCCGGAACAAAAGGTAAGCGTGCAGTTTTGCCTCACTCCAGAGTAATGATTCATCAGCCATCAGGTGGCGCACAGGGAGTTGCTTCTGATATGGAGATTAACTTGCGTGAAATGCTAAAATTGAAAAAAGAATTATACGAAATCATATCTAAACACTCTGAACAACCGTATGAATGGGTGGAAAAATCATCTGATCGTGATTACTGGATGTCTTCAGAAGAAGCCAAAGAATTTGGTATGGTTGATGAAATACTGAGAAGTAATAAAGCCGATAAATAACTAAAAAACCATGAGCAAAACCAGCAAAGATATTAAATGTTCATTTTGTGGAGCCGGAAAACAGGATTCATTGATGCTGATTGCTGGCTTGGACGCTCATATTTGCGATAAATGTGTTAATCAGGCCAACGATATTCTGGCTGAAGAATTAAAATTACGGAAGGTAAAATCACCGCAAAATTCTTCATCTACAATACTGAAACCGTTGGAAATTAAAACTCATCTGGATCAGTATGTAATTGGTCAGGACGATGCCAAAAAAGTATTATCAGTTGCGGTTTACAATCATTATAAAAGGTTGAACCAAAAGATTGGTAAAGATGAGGTTGACATAGAAAAATCCAATATTATTTTAGTTGGAGAAACCGGTACAGGTAAAACTTTACTGGCCAAAACAATTGCAAAAGTATTAAATGTACCGTTTTGTATTTGTGATGCAACCGTTTTAACAGAAGCCGGTTATGTTGGAGAAGATGTAGAAAGCATTTTAACCCGTTTGCTGCAAGCTGCAGATTACGATGTTACTTTAGCTGAGCGTGGAATTGTTTACATTGATGAAGTAGATAAAATTGCACGTAAAAGTGATAATCCTTCTATCACGCGTGATGTTTCTGGCGAAGGTGTACAGCAGGCATTACTTAAAATTCTAGAAGGAACGATGGTTAATGTTCCGCCACAAGGCGGCCGTAAACATCCGGATCAAAAAATGATTACGGTGAACACCAGTAATATTTTATTTATCTGCGGTGGTGCTTTTGATGGGATTGAAAAGAAAATTGCCAGCCGGATGCGTACCCAAACGGTTGGATATAAAATGAAAGGTGAAGATCAAGACATTGATCTAAAAAACTTGTACAAATATATTTCCCCGCAGGATTTGAAGGCTTTCGGCTTAATACCTGAGTTAATTGGGCGTTTGCCAGTTCTAACATACTTAAATCCATTAGATAAAAAAGCGATGCTGGCAATATTAATCGAGCCTAAAAACTCGCTGATTAAACAATATAATAAGCTTTTTGAATATGAAGATGTTGAACTTCATTTTGATGAGGATGTATTAAATTACATTGTTGATAAAGCAATGGAATTTAAACTTGGAGCAAGAGGGCTTCGATCCATCTGCGAAGCAATTATGATTGATGCCATGTTTGAAATTCCATCCAATAAGGAACATAAAAATTTAGACATCACGCTGGATTATGCTAGAGAGAAATTTGAAAAATCAGATTTGAAAAAACTGAAAGCAGCATAAAGAAAGCCCCGGTAAAAGCCGGGGTTTTTTGTATAATTATATTTTCATGCTATAAAAGAAGCATCAATATGAACGAAGAAAAAGACGTTAAAAAAGATCCGGAAATTGTTAAACAATCTAATAAGTTAAAAGAAGTTCAAACTCCGGTAAAATCTGGATTGAAGACCAAAGAAGCTATTGTAGCCAATTGGTTACCGCGTTATACTGGTCGTCCGTTAGATGATTTCAAGGAATACATCATCTTAACTAATTTTTCTAAATATATTCAGCTATTTTCAGAATGGCATAATAATGCGCCAATTATGGGTTTAGATAAACCTATGCAAAGCGTAACTGCTGATGGAATTACTATTATCAATTTTGGTATGGGAAGTGCTTTGGCTGCAACCGTAATGGATTTGCTAACTGCAATTCACCCAAAAGCTGTTGTTTTTTTGGGGAAATGCGGTGGTTTGAAAAGAAAAAATAATGTTGGCGATTTAATCCTGCCGATTGCAGCAATCAGAGGAGAAGGTACATCGAATGATTATTTACCATCAGAAGTGCCAGCTTTACCTGCGTTTGCTTTGCAGAAAGCAATTTCAACAACTATCCGCGAGCATTCCCGCGATTATTGGACCGGAACTGTTTACACCACAAACCGGCGTGTTTGGGAGCATGACAAAGCTTTTAAAAAGTATTTGAAAAGCTTGCGCACGATGGCTGTAGATATGGAAACTGCAACTATTTTTATTACTGGTTTTGCTAACAAAATTCCTACAGGTGCTTTGTTATTAGTTTCTGATCAGCCGATGATTCCGGAAGGTGTAAAAACAGCAGAAAGTGATTCGGCTGTAACAGAAAAGTTTGTAGAAACACATTTACGTGTGGGTATTGATTCTTTAAAACAGCTGGTTAACCATGGCCTTACTGTAAAACATTTACATTTTTAGCATTGCGTTACTTCTGCAGATAAATTTTTAATTTACGCAAATCGATCGTTAAGTATTCTAAATTTGTTTCCTGATTTTTCCTGCATAAAAGAAGCATCAATGGTTTTTTTGCTTTGCTTAAAACAACAAAAATATGTGGTACAATAACATCCTCGAAACCATTGGTAACACGCCTTTAGTTAAGCTAAATATCATTCCAAAAGATATCAAAGCAACTGTTTTGGCCAAAATAGAAACGACCAATCCCGGAAATTCTATTAAAGACCGGATGGCTTTAAAAATGATTGAAGATGCTGAAGCAAGTGGAAGACTAAAACCAGGCGGAACAATTATCGAAGGAACTTCTGGCAATACCGGAATGGGTTTGGCAATTGCAGCTGTTATAAAAGGTTACAAATGTATTTTCACCACTACAGATAAGCAATCCAAAGAAAAAGTAGATGCATTGCGCGCTTTTGGGGCGGAAGTTATCGTTTGTCCAACCAACGTTGATCCGGAAGATCCGCGTTCTTATTATTCTGTTTCTACGCGTTTGGAAAGGGAAGTTCCTAATTCCTGGAAACCAAATCAGTACGATAATCCATCCAATACACAAGCAAATTATGAGCAAACCGGACCGGAAATTTGGGAACAAACCGAAGGAAAAATTACACATTTAATTGTTGGTGCGGGAACTGGCGGTACGATTTCGGGCGTAGGGAAATTTTTAAAAGAAAAGAATCCGGATATTCAAATCCTGGGAATTGATACGTATGGATCCGTTTTTAAAAAATATAAGGAAACCGGTATTTTCGATAAAAATGAAATCTATCCGTACATCACCGAAGGAATTGGAGAAGATTTTTTACCTCAAAATGTAAACTTCGAGGTGATAGATTATTTTGAGAAAGTAACCGATAAAGATGCCGCTTTGATGACCAGAGAAATTGCCCGTAAAGAAGGCATTTTTGCCGGAAATTCTGCTGGTTCTGCAGTTGCTGGTTTAATGCAGATGAAAGACCGGTTTAAAGAAGGTGATGTGGTTGTTGTTATTTTCCCGGATCATGGTTCCCGCTATATGGGGAAAATGTATAATGAAGACTGGTTGCGCGAACGGGGATTTTTGAAAAATGAAAAATTGACTGCACGCAGTATCATCAGCAAAGAAACTGATCAAGAAATAGTAACGATAGATGCGGAAGAAAGCATTTTAAAAGCAATTAATATCATTAAGTCGTTAAACATTTCTCAGATTCCAGTTACACAGCACGAAATGATTATCGGTAAAATTACTGAAAGTGATATTCTCGATGCTCTGCTGGAAAATCCTGCTTTAAAATCGCATCCGGTAAAAGATATTATTACTTCGCCTTTTCCTTTTGTTGATCTGAATACTTCTATCGACAAAATTTCTTCGCTCATCAACAAAGAAAATACAGCCGTTTTGGTGGAAGATGAAAGAGGTAGGTTTAAAATCATTACGCAATACGATATTATTAACGCGATATCGGCGTAATTAAACACAAATATTTAGGTGATAAAAGAAGCATTGTTTTTAATAGAACAATGCTTCTTTTATGATACAAAAATAGGTAAACTATATTCTGCGGATATCTGCTCCTAAAGCCAGCAAGCGTTGATCTATGTGCTGATAGCCACGTTCAATTTGCTCAATATTGCTGATTACTGATTTTCCTTTTGCAGATAAAGCAGCAATCAATAAAGAAACGCCGGCACGTATATCAGGCGAAGTCATTTCGATTCCACGTAACTGTACTTTTTTATCTAAACCAATTACTGTTGCGCGGTGCGGATCGCAAAGAATAATTTGCGCGCCCATATCAATCAGTTTATCTACAAAAAACAAACGGCTTTCAAACATTTTTTGGTGAATCAGTACTGAACCTTTTGCTTGCGTAGCAATCACCAAAACGATACTCAGTAAATCCGGTGTAAAGCCTGGCCATGGCGCATCTGCAACAGTTAAAATTGAACCATCAATAAAGGTATCTATCTCGTAGCTTTTTTGTGCAGGAATGTAAATATCATCACCGCGCAACTCAAACTTAATTCCTAAACGCGCAAACGTATTTGGGATAATTCCCAATTCCTGAAAGCAAACATTTTTGATCGTAATTTCTGATTCCGTCATGGCTGCCAAACCGATAAAAGAACCAATTTCAATCATATCCGGCAGTAAACGATGTTCCGTTCCGCCTAATTGTGTTACACCTTCAATAGTTAACAAATTGGATTTAATACCAGAAATTTTGGCGCCCATCCGGTTCAGCATTTTACAAAGCTGTTGCAAGTATGGTTCGCAAGCAGCGTTATAAATAGTTGTTATTCCTTTGGCAAGCACAGCAGCCATTACTACGTTTGCCGTTCCGGTTACAGATGCCTCTTCCAGCAAAATTTCTGTTCCCTGTAAGTTGGTAGCATCTACATCAAAAAATTCTTCGCTGGCATTATACTCAAAGCGTGCGCCTAATTTTTCAAAACCTAAAAAGTGTGTGTCTAACCTTCTGCGACCAATTTTATCGCCTCCAGGTTTTGGTATTGCGGCTTTGCCAAATCGTGCCAAAAGCGGACCAACTATCATGATTGAACCTCTTAAACCACTACCTTTTTGCTTAAAAGCATCCGATTTAAAAAAATCTTGGTTAATGTTTTTAGCCTGAAAAGAATAAGTATCAGCAGCTGTGCGTTCTGTTTCAACGCCCATATCGCCCAAAAGCTCTATAAGCTTATTCACATCTTTTATATCCGGAATATTGCTGATCGTTACCTTTTCTTCCGTAAGCAACACTGCAGATATAACCTGCAACGCTTCATTTTTGGCACCCTGGGGTACAATTTCTCCCTTTAAAGGTTTGCCGCCCCATATTTCAAATGCACTCATATCTTAATTTTTACCCGGTAAAAACAGTATTAAAATTTTCTGCCGGGATTATTATTGTTAGTTCGGTTACGGTTATTATTGTTGTTTTGCATGTGCCGCGGATTGTTGTTATTGTTTTGGCGACCTTTATTATTTTGATTTTGGTTGCTTCCAGCACGCGGACGATTGGTATTTTGCGCAACCGGCGTACGATATTCTACACGGTTAAGGTTAACGTTTTCTTCCAACTGCAACTCGCCTTTTGATAAGATTTTTAAATCATTCAAAATTGTTTCATCCGCAACCGAATCTTTGTTCCAAGTAACGTAAGCCATCTTCATAAAATTCGCAATGGATTGTACCATATGTTGCCGGCGCGGTTCATCTTCAATGGTTTTAGCTTTTTCGATCATCAGTTCAATCGTTTTGCCATAATGTTTAAAGCTGATTCTTTGCTGCGGATATTTTAATGCATCCGGTTTGAAGTGGATCATTTCCTCCGTTGGCTTCGGATAAGGAGAATCTACATCAATCTTAAAATCAGAAATAATATGGAGATGATCCCACAATTTGTGTTTAAAATCAGCCACATCTCGCAAATGTGGATTTAAAAATCCCATCAGGTCAATCACTACTTTTGCGTACTGGTTACGCTCATCTTTGGTGGGCAATGCAACAATATATTTAACCATATTCTGCACGTTGCGGCCGTATTCAGAAAGGATTAATTTATTGCGGGAGGTGTTATAATCAAAAGTCATATCTAAAATTAAACAGGTAATACCTTCTGTTATACGGAAGGATTTGCATTTAAAGCGTTAATATACTTTAAATAGTATAAAAGAAGCTATTCTACGATGCGAAGTTTGGCAAATTTAAGCAACAATTGCTTCTGTCCAAGTTCTTTAAAAAATATTGTTGCTTTTATATCAGGTTTGTTGCCTTCCAAGTTAATTACTTTGCCAAAACCAAACCGTTCGTGCTCTACTTCCATGCCTGCTTGTAATTTGTTCATATCAGAAGGTACAAAACCAGCGGTAGGAACATGCGCTTTTGCTAAAACTGAAGTTGTTTTGGGGCTAGCAGCTGATGCTTTTGGTTTAGAGAAAGTATCATTATTACGATTGTTCGGCTTTTCATCATCAAAAAACGGGTTGCCGGTTGCCGGTTTTGCACTGTAATCCAGTTCCAGAAACTTAGCATCAATTTCATCTAAAAACCGACTTGGTTCGCAATTAATTAAGGTGCCAAATTTAAACCTGGAAGTGGCATAACTTAGCGTCAGTTTATGTTCTGTCCGCGTTACGCCTACATAAAACAAACGGCGTTCTTCTTCCAAATCAGTTCTGGAATTTAAAGACAGTTGCGATGGAAACAGGTTTTCTTCCAATCCAACCACAAAAACATGCGGAAATTCCAATCCTTTTGAAGAGTGAATTGTCATCAGCGAAACCGTATCTGCATCCTTGTTTTTGTCGTTATCGTCGTTGGTTAATAAAGCAATATCCTGCAAGAAAACGTCTAAACCTTTTTCTTCAATATCTTCACGTTCAGAAAATTCCTTGATTCCGTTTAACAATTCCTGGATATTCTCATGCCGGTTTAATCCTTCTACAGATTTATCTTCATACAAATCCTTTAACAAACCGGAGTGCTGGGCAATGTGTAAAGCAGCTTCATAAGCAGATTGGTTTTGTGTGATTACCTGAAAGCTCTGAATCATGGTGATAAATTTGCTTACAGTAGAAGCCGTTTTTCCGTCCAGATATTTTGCAGGATCAGAAGCAGCTTCCCATAAACTAATTTGATGCTGGTTTGCGCTAACAATCAACTTATCAATTGTAGTATCACCAATGCCTCTTTTAGGGTAATTAACTACGCGTTTAAAAGCCGATTCGTCATGCGGATTATAAGTTAAGCGGAAATAAGCAATTAAATCCTTGATCTCTTTACGCTGATAAAAAGACAAGCCGCCATATATTTTATACGGAATATTAAGTTTGCGTAATGCTTCCTCCATTGATCTGGATTGTGCATTGGTTCGATATAAAATTGCGAAATCATGCCAGCGTAAACCTTTGTTTGCGTGTTCTTGCAAAATTCCTTCAGACACCATTTTGCCTTCTTCGTTATCGCTGAAGGCTCGCATTACTTTTATTTTATCGCCATGCTCTTTCTCAGAATAAACCAATTTTTTAAGCTGATCTTTATTATTAGCGATAATGCTGTTGGCTACATTAACGATGTTTTGGGTTGAACGATAATTTTGCTCCAACTTAAAAATATTCAGATCAGGATAATCCTTTTCAAAATTTAAAATGTTCTGAATATTGGCACCACGAAAAGCGTAAATGCTTTGCGCATCATCTCCAACCACACAAATATTTTCGTTGATGGCAGCCAAGCGTTTCACAATTAAATATTGCGAATAGTTAGTATCCTGATACTCATCAACCATCAGATACTTAAATTTATTCTGATATTTATACAACGTTTCAGGATGAGTTTTAAGCAGTTCGTTGGTTTTAAACAGCAAATCATCAAAATCCATTGCGCCCGCACGGAAACAACGTACAGCATAAGTTTCATATATCTTGCCTAACTGTCCGCGTCCACCCGAAAAATCATCCGCCTGAATCTGGTCGTTCTGCTGATATTCCTGCCAGGAAATCAAATTGTTTTTAGCTGCAGAAATTCGGTTGTAAACGAAGTTCGCGCTGTACAATTTATCATCCAAGTTCATTTCTTTCAGGATGGCGCGAAGTAAACTTTTGCTATCGTCCGTATCATAAATGGTAAAGTTTGACGGATAACCAATTTTTGCAGCTTCCACCCGAAGCAGCTTGGCAAACACCGAGTGAAAAGTGCCCATCCAGATATTTTTAGCTTCTACGCCTACCACGTTCACAATCCTGTCGCGCATTTCGCGGGCAGCTTTATTAGTAAAAGTTAAAACCAGAATGTTAAAAGCATCAACCCGCTGTCTGATTAAATGTGCTACCCGATAAGTAATTACTCTTGTTTTACCCGAACCGGCACCGGCAATAATCATCACTGGTCCTTTAACGCACTCTACCGCTGCTCTTTGCGAAGGGTTTAACCCTTGTAAATATTCCAAAATATTCTTTTTAGTTTACTGCAAAATTAAAAATACTGTGCGGAGTTAACAGGCAGATGCTTCTTTTATCTGCATAAATTATGTTTTGCCTAAATTATGATCATCATTAAGCAATTTACTCATGCTGATAATTTCATCATCAATTTCAAAAACGCAATTTTTGATCAGCTGTGTACATTCTTTCTGATCTATTAATCCATTTTCCTCTAAATAAACAATGCCTTTTAGTGTAACTATTGGGCCACGAATTTGATGCGATAAATGCAGCGAGTAATCAGAAAGTGTTTTATTTTTTATCTTCAAATCCTTAGTACGCTCATCAATAATATCTTCTAAATGTTGATTAACGCGATCAAGATTTTCCCTTTGCTTGGATACTTCGGTATTGAGATGGGTAAGTTCCTGGTTGCTTCGGTTTGTTCTTTTGATATTGATAACCAATAGAAAAACTAAAGCAAATAATAAACCTGCTACCGCTGTGCTAAACCAAAAAAGTGTTTTGGCATATTTTTGCTGTGCAATTATACGTTCGTTTTTTCTTCTGTTTTCAAGCTGATTAAACAAGTTAGATCCAAGTGTAATCCGCTTAGAAAATGATTGTCGGTAATAAGCACTATCCTGACTGTAATTTTGTTTCAAATAATTTAAAGCAGTTTTATAATCACCTTTTTTATAAGCCAGCCGGTAGAAGCCATACTTGTAATCATTTTGTAAATCCCGGTTGTCCAGATTCTTGGCATATTCAAAACCATCTTTTAGCACTTTTTCTGCTTGGTCAAACTCATTTAAACTGAGGTAAACATTTAATAAGGATAAATTGATGAATGCAATTGTAATATTTAAATTTTGCGATTTTGCTTTTATTAGTGCTTCCTGCAGTATATCTTCCGCTTTTTGATATTGCTTTAAATAGGTATATAAATCCCCCATGTTTAGCATACATTGTACAATTGGTTCAATAGCATTTGTCTTCTTAAACAACTTCATGCTTATCTGAAATTTTTCAAGAGCAGCTGTGAAGTTTTTTTGCTTCATCTCAATAATTCCAATATTTACATATAAAGCTGCAACTCTTGGTTTGTCATTAAATTTTTTTGCAATCAGTATCGCTTTGTAATAATATTCTAAAGCTTTACCATGATCACTTAATGAATATAAATTACCAATATTATTATAAACTTTTCCTACTCCCTGCAGATTATTATCTTGTTCAAAGTAGGAAATTGCTTCTAAATATTTAGCCAAAGTTTTTTCATATTCGCTTAAATAAAACTGTCCTATCCCCGCTACGCGGCAGGCTTCTGCCTGTCCATTTATACTGTTCAAGTTTTTTGCAAGAGAAAAAGCTTTTGCCGCAATTTTGATAGTTTGTTCAGGATCAGTTAATCGAATGTTATAAGCTTTGCTGTTCAAAGAATCTACCATATCTGTCTGGTTAATTTTCTGTATAGGAGAGTTTTGCAGATTTATACAGGATGCACTCTTGAAAAACAATAATAACAGCACATTTAATATCAATAACTTAAACATAGATTATATAAATTAAATATCTGAAATCAATAATTATGGAAGACTAAAATCTGAACTAAAAAAATAAATTTTATAAAAGTAACTTGTATTATAAATATACGTAATAATTAAATATAAAGAAAATTTATTAGACAAAAAAGTTATGAAAAAATTTATGTTAGTACTATTTGCTTTTACAACAATTTGCACTGTATCTTGTAAAAAAGAAAGTATCAATCCTACAAGTAAAACTATTGAAAAAGAATATATGAGTGGCGGTGGCGATAAAAAACCAAGCGGAACAATTGATTAATTTTTTACAAAATTATTATCTATTTTTATAATTATATTCCTGATATATAGTTAGTTTACTTATGATATTTATTTGTTAAATTATATTTTGTAATCTAAACTTGGAAAATAATATTCATAATTTGAATTACAGTTTCAGGACAAAATTAATTGTTACTTGCAATAGTTATATTGCATAATAGCTAAACATTCAATTTAAAGTTATTTAATATTTTAAAAAGTTACTGCAACTTATTTTATATTTAATTACAATCCAAGTTAGTTAACTTTTGATTGGGATTTTTCTAAGAAGTTAACAGATATTAATTGCATCTTTTGCAAAATTGTAGCTTTGTAGTATAGATATTTATTACATTGTAAAATTGTATTTTAATACTGTTTTTACACCACTAAAGTCAAATAAATCCCATTATTGTTTCATACAGATTAACAACTTCATCGCTGCATCAAAAATTATATATTTGTTTCAAACTGATATATAATGGAAGAAATTAAAAAATATGTAGAAGTTAATCAAGAACGGTTTTTAGATGAGCTGTTTGCTTTACTTCGTTTTCCTTCGGTAAGTGCTGATCCGAAATATAAAAATGATGTGCTAAAAACAGCAGATTACGTAGCCGAAAAGCTGCGCGAAGCTGGCGCAGAAAACGTAGAAGTTTGCCAAACTGCTGGTTATCCGGTGGTTTATGGCGAGAAAATCATCGATCCAAATCTGCCAACAGTATTGGTTTACGGTCATTATGATGTGCAGCCGCCTGATCCGCTGGAACTTTGGAAAACGCCTCCTTTTGAACCCACCATTCGCGATGGAAAAATTTACGCACGCGGTGCCTGCGATGACAAAGGCCAGTTTTATATGCATATTAAAGCATTTGAACTGATGATGAAAACCAATACTTTGCCTTGCAACATCAAATTTATGATTGAAGGCGAAGAAGAAGTTGGTTCTGATAATTTGGGTATTTTTGTGCAACAAAACAAAGAAAAACTCAAAGCAGATGTTGTTCTGATTTCGGATACATCAATGCTGAGTATGGAAAACCCTTCGTTGGAAACTGGTTTGCGCGGACTTTCTTACCTGGAAGTAGAAGTTACTGGCCCAAATCGCGATTTACATTCAGGCGTTTATGGTGGTGCGGTTGCCAATCCGATCACTATACTTTCTAAAATTATTGCTTCTTTTCATGATGAAAATAACCACATCACTATTCCCGGTTTTTACGACGATGTTTTAGAGTTGACTGATGCCGAAAAATATGCTTTAAACGAAGCACCGTTCGATCCTGATGAATATAAAAAAGATTTAGAAATTAATGAAGTTTGGGGCGAAAAAGGTTACAGTACGTTAGAACGTACCGGCACGCGCCCAACATTAGAAGTAAACGGTATTTGGGGCGGTTACATTGGCGAAGGTGCCAAAACAGTTTTGCCGTCCAAAGCTTCAGCAAAAATTTCAATGCGTTTGGTTCCTAATCAAACATCAGCAAAAATTACAGAACTATTTACCAAACATTTTGAAAAGATTGCGCCGCCTTACGTAAAAGTAAAAGTTACACCGCATCATGGTGGCGAGCCGGTAGTTACGCCAACTTCAAGTGTGGCTTTCCGCGCAGCAGAAAAAGCAATAGAAGAATCTTTCGGTAAAAAACCAATTCCAACACGCGGCGGTGGTAGCATTCCAATTGTAGCTTTGTTTGAGCAAGAATTGGGCATAAAAACAGTATTGATGGGTTTTGGTCTGGATAGTGATGCTTTGCATTCGCCAAACGAGAAATATGATATTTTTAATTACTACAAAGGCATAGAAACCATTCCGTTGTTTTACAAATATTTTGCGCAGCTATCTGCAGAAAAGGTTTAATCGCGATAAGCGAAATCAGCTTTGATGCTTCTTTTATCATCAAAAAATTGTAACCTTGGATTATTAAAATCCGCATAAAACAGATTGTCAGAAACAAATTTTATTGTATATAAATGAGTAAAATAATAGTATTAGGTGCTTCCGGCCAGTTGGGTCAATGTTTGAAAAATGTTGCCGCAAAAATGGATATCACAGATATTGCATTTCCGGATGAAACAGAAGGAAATATCCTTAACCCGGAAGCTTTAAAACAGCTTTTTGCTAAACATCAACCTAAATACGCTATCAATTGTGCAGCTTACACTGCTGTTGACAAAGCAGAAGATGAGCTGGAACTTGCAAGAAAAATTAACAAGACCGGTGTAGAAAACATTGCAACTTTATGCAAAGAATTTGATGCTGCATTGGTACAGATTTCTACGGATTTTATTTTTGCCGGAAACACGCCGCATCCTTTGGTAGAAACCGATCCAACAGAACCAATCAGTGTTTACGGTTTAACTAAGTTGGAAGGTGAGGAAGTTATCTTTCCTCTTACAGAAAAATATTTTATTCTGAGAACCAGCTGGTTATACTCAGAGTTTGCCAATAATTTTGTGAAAACGATGCTGAAATTAGGCCATGACCGTGATGAACTAAAAATTATTGCTGATCAAGTTGGGACGCCAACTTATGCTATCGATTTAGCTTCTGCTGTACTGCAAATTATCGAATCCGGAAGTACGGCTTACGGCATTTATCATTACAGCAACGAAGGCGTAACTTCCTGGTACGATTTTGCGCAGGCCATTTTTGATATCAGCAAAACGGAAGTCAAAACTTTCCCGATCCGTACGGCAGAATATCCGACTAAAGCAACACGTCCGGCTTATTCTGTAATGGATAAAGCTAAAATCAAGAAAACTTTTGATATCGAAATTCCATATTGGCGCCACAGTTTAGAAAAATGTATTGCGGCATTGGCTCAAAATCAATAAAATTCAACTTTAATTTATCAACACAAAATACAATGAAAGGAATAATCCTTGCCGGCGGATCCGGAACGCGCCTTTATCCGATTACCAAAGCCATCAGTAAACAACTGATGCCAATTTATGATAAGCCGATGATTTATTATCCGCTTTCGGTTTTAATTCACTCTGATATCCGCGAAATTTTAATCATTACCACACCAGAAGACAGCAGCAGTTTTAAACGTTTGCTGGGCGATGGAAGCGATTTAGGTTGCCGTTTTGAATTTGCAGTGCAAGAAGTACCCAACGGTTTAGCACAGGCTTTTGTAATCGGTGCAGATTTTATTGGCGATGATAAAGTTGCCCTGGTTCTGGGCGATAATATTTTTTACGGAGCAGGCTTTGGCCGGTTAACCCGAAAATTTAATGAAGTAGATGGCGCAGCAATTTTTGCGTATCATGTATCAGATCCGGAACGTTATGGCGTGGTTGAATTTGATGCTGATTTTAAAGCGCTTTCTATTGAGGAAAAACCTGATCGCCCGAAATCAAATTATGCAGTGCCGGGATTGTATTTTTATGATAACGAAGTAGTACAGATTGCCAAAGATATTCCGCTTTCGGTGCGTGGCGAATACGAAATTACGGATGTAAACAAAGTATATCTCGACCGGAAAAAACTGCATGTTGGCGTGATGGACCGCGGAACAGCTTGGTTGGATACAGGTACTTTTGATTCTTTGAGTGATGCAACCGAGTTTGTCCGCGTGATTGAAAAACGTCAGGATACTAAAATTGGCTGTATTGAAGAAGTTGCTTTCCGCAGAGGTTTTATTGGTGAAGAACAATTGAAGGTACTGGCAGAACGTTATAAAAAAAGTGGTTATGGTGCGTATTTGCTAAAACTGCTGCACGATAAATCAGTTTAATCAACATAAAAGCATCCGAAATAAAAACGTATTTATTTCGGATGCTTCTTTTATCACCTAAAAACTATGGAACATCAAATTAGTGTAAATGAAGAGGCCAGTCAGTTTGAATTGAAGCTGGAAGAAGGCATGGCTTTACTTGCTTACGAAATGGATAGCAATACGATGTCCATCATGCACACCGAAGTTCCGGAAGCAGCAGAAGGCCGGGGAATTGCATCAGAATTAGCAAAGTTTGCTTTGGATTATGCACGCGAAAACCAGCTGAAAGTGAAAAATTATTGCCGTTTTGTGCAAATGTTTTTACAGCGGCATACTGAATATGAAGATTTAATTCTTCCATCATAAAATTCTTTCCGGCATGTTGGAAGCTTTTGATAAAAATATAACCGGTTGCGTTAATTTAACATCGCCGGAATTAGATTTGGTTCATCAGTTTTTTCAGTATAAAACCTGTAAAAAGAAAACCTTGCTGCTAAGCAAAGGACAGGTTTGTAATTTTGAAGCTTATATTATAAAAGGCTGTGTTAAAAAGTATTACCTCGACCAAAATGGTGATGAAGTAATTTTACAATTTGCCGTAGAAGATTGGTGGATAAGCGATATGGTTAGTTTTACCGAACAAATTCCGTCTTTGCTTTATATTGAAACAATGGAAGAAACGGAACTGCTGCAAATCAATTTTCAGGATAAAGAACAATTATTTAAGCAAGTGCCGCAGCTGGAGCGCGTTTTCCGGTTGCTAGTACAACGTGCTTATTCGGTTTTAGAAAACCGTTTTTTAACCGGCGTGGCTGCTTCTGCGGAAGAGCGTTACCTCAACTTCATCAAAAAATACCCAATGTTGCCGCAGCGTGTGCCACAATATCAAATCGCTTCTTATCTGGGCATTACGCCGGAAGCTTTAAGCCGGATCAAAGCTTCATTAATCCGCAAAAAGTGAACGTTTCTTAATCTGTATCAACATCAGTTTTTGAGTAGATAATTGACCTTTGTACTGTTCAGAAATCAGCAAAAAATATTTTTCATGCTGATGGTTACTTAAAAAATAGTAGTAAAAACAGCATGGCAAATACAATTCTTCATTTAGCAGAAAGCCGGGGACACGCCAATCATGGCTGGCTGGATAGTTATCATACGTTCAGTTTTGGTAGTTATTACAATCCGGAAAGGATACAATTTGGTGCTTTGCGGGTTTTAAACGACGATACCGTTTCTGGTGGAAGAGGTTTCGGCAGCCATCCGCACGATAACATGGAAATCATCAGCATTCCTCTGGAAGGCGATTTGGAGCACGAAGATAATTTAGGAAACGTAGCCGTGATCCGCAAAGGCGATGTCCAAATAATCAGTGCCGGAACAGGCGTTTTTCATGGAGAAAAAAATAAAAATGAAAATGAGCAGGTGCAGTTTCTGCAAATCTGGCTGTTCCCGAACAAATTAAACGGACCTCCTCGTTATGATCAGGTTTCTTTAAATATTGATGACCGGCACAATAATTTCCAACAAATTTTATCGCCAAATCCGGATGATGCTGGCGTTTGGGTTCAGCAGGATGCCTGGTTTAGCTTAGGAAAATTTGATCAAAATTTTCAATCTACTTATCAAATCAAAAAAACCGGAAACGGCGTTTACGCTTTTATAATTGCAGGCGAAGTAACCATTAACGGACAAGTTTTGAACCGCCGCGATGGTTTTGGTATTTGGGATGTTGATCAGTTTGATTTTATCGCGAATTCTGCTGGTGCAGAAGTTTTATTGATGGATATACCAATGACTGTTTAACAAATAAGATTATGGCGCACCGTTTAAATATTCTGGCTATTCACCGCGATACCAAAATTTTAGTAACCGTTTTAAGGCTGATTAACACGAATGGAAACTGGAATGGAATTGGTTCTACTTCGGATGCAGAAGCAATTGAAATGTTTCGCCAGCAACCTGTTGGCATTGTTTTGTTTTGTGCCGGAATTGATCCGCAGGAAGAAGAAAAACTGAAAGCTGTTTTTAGCAAACAAAATCCTGTACCTATATTTTTACAACATTACGGTGGCGGAAGTGGTTTATTAAGTGCAGAGATTTTTGAAGCTTTGGCAAAGCAAGGACATTAGAATTTCTATAATTTTGATTTTTTGTCATTTCGACCAAAGGGAGAAATCTTCATCAAACATAACCCGATTTTTAGCCGATAAAAGAAGTATTCAATAAATTGCTTTGAAGAAGATTTCTCCATTTGGTCCGAAATGACAGCCTGATAAAAAACATCTTCTATTAGAATAACAAGGCAGAAGCAGCGTTCAAAACATCTTCTACATCAACTACTGACGGTGCTTTTTCCTGCTGTTGCTGCACAAATTTCAACACTTCATTTTTGCTTTGCAAAACTTCCGGAACTTCAAAATATAAAACCTTATTGCGTGTTTTCCAAGGTGTATGCTGCGGATTGGTTTGCGCATATAAAACAACAACTGGCGTTTGCGTTGCGGCTGCAATATGAACTGGTCCGGTATTAACCGAAATAAGCAGCGATGCTTCTTTTATTAAGCAAATAAATTCATCCAACGATAACAAACCGGCAATAGCAAAGGCGTTTGTACCGATGCCTTGCTGAATTTCGTCCGTTAAAGTTTTTTCTGAGGCAGAACCAGTTAATAGTAATTGATAATTCAAATCTTTAACCAAACGTTTCCCCAATTCAATCCATTTTTCGGTTGGATATTGCCGTTTGATTTCGCTTACGCCGGGATGCAAAATGAGCCAGGGTTTTTGCAGATCAATCCAGTTTTTAACAAGCTTTTTTTGTACTGAATCCCACGCATCCGGAATTTCTAATGATAAGAAATCATTGGAAGTGGTTGCGCCAATGGTAGCGACTAAATCCAGATCACGCTGAACCTGATGTTTGATCAGTGTATAAGGTTCTTCATCCGGAATCCAATTGGTTAATAATTCGTAAGGATTTTCTCTGCAATAAGCTAAACGTTTAGGAATGTCAGCTAGATAAGTAAGCATGATAGCCGGCATTGGGTTCTGACTAAAAACCGTGAAAATCACCGTAGCATCAAAATTTCTAACTTTTAAAACTTCTGCCAAAACCCAAAATTCATGGCTAAAAGAAGTATGCTGCGATTTTACCCAGGGAACATCAAACGTAATAATTTCATCAATTTCGGGAATATTGCGCGCCATTCCGGCTGCCATAGAAGAAGTTAAAACAGTAATCTGGCTGTTAAAAGTTTCTTTTAATGCACGAATAGCAGGCGTGGTCATCAGCAAATCACCCATGTTATCCAACCGAACCACCAGGATGTTTTTACAGTTTTGCCAGGAATTTTCCATTGGCTAAATTCCCAAATCTGTACTGTGTGTATCGGTAATAAAAGCGGCGGCCTGGAAAAAATTCCTGGCTTTATAATCCGGTGTGCGGTATTCGCCCGGAATCCACTCAGTTTCGTTGCCGTTATCAATTAAAACGGTTTGGCAGCCAGCACGTTTTCCAGCTTCCACATCGTTTAAAATATCGCCAATCATCCAGGAATTTTTCAGGTCGATTTGATGTTCTTCCGCAGCTTGTAAAATCATGCCGGGTTTTGGTTTACGGAAATTACAATTTATGGCATATTTTTCGACAGTTCCCTGCGGATGGTTCAAGCTCCAGTAAAAATCTTCAAACTGAATATCTTCTGCCAAAAGTAAATCCTGCACTTTATTTTTTACGCCGATTAAAGCTTCTTTTTCAAAATAACCGCGCGCTACGCCGGATTGATTGGAAATCATGATAAAAATATAACCTTGTGCTTTTAGTAATTTTAAACCCTCAATTACGCCTTCCTGCAAGGTAATTAAATCCGGATTTACGTTGTAAGGAATATCCGGAATCAATGTTCCGTCTTTATCAATAAAAATAGCTTTATTCATTTTAGAAAAATCAATGGGACAAACGGTCGTCATTTCGACCAAAGGGAGAAATTTTCTTCAAAGCAGTTTAATTGGTAAATTCTGATGAAGATTTCTCCTTTTGGTCGAAATGACAAAAAAATATAACCTTACAAAAATGCTTCTTTTACCACTATAAAATCGATGTTTATTTTACCAACAAAGACTTTTTGTTTAAAAGTTTGGCTGTTTTGGTTTTTCTGTTGGATAATTGATTTTCTACCAAACGGGAAATGGTATGTAAAAGATGCAAATGGATTTCCTGAATGCGGTGCGGATTATTGGACGGCACAATGATGTTTAAATGCGCGTAAGTTGCTGCATCGCCGCCGCCTTTTCCGAGCAAAGCAATGCAAGTCATTTGTTTTTTGTGGGCAGCTTTTATCGCATTTACAATATTTACTGATTGGCCGCTGGTGCTCAAACAAAGCAAAATATCACCTTTCTTGCCATAGGTTTCTATTTGTCGGGAAAACACATCATCAAAACCAATATCATTTGCAAAACCTGTTAACACAGAAGTATCGGCAGCCAATGAAATTACCGGCAAACCCTGACGTTCAGAACTTTCAAAATAATTCATCATTTCGGAAGTGAAATGCAAACTTCCGGTTGCGCTGCCGCCATTGCCGCAAACCAACAGTTTTTTATCAGCCGATAAAGCATTGCTGATTAAAGTTGCCGCTTGTGCAACCGGGATACGCAATGCTCTTTTTGCACGCATAAAAGTGTCGGCAGCTTTATCAAACGCCTGGTCAATTAGTGTTAATTTGTTATCTTCTTCGCTGAGAGAAGCATTGCCATGGATAATTTTTTCATACATGGAAATGGCCATTTCCGAGATTTTATGCCAGGTAAACAAAGTATTTACGCGGCGGATGGCGTTATCGCGCATATCGTTCAGCAGTTTTTTATCGCTGATCAACTCAAAAATCTTTTGTGCCAGTACATCCGGATTGTTTGGCGGAACCAGAAAACCCGTCCGTCCATCAGCCACACTATGTTTAATGCCGCCAACATTTGCGCCAATTACCGGAGTGCCGCAAGCCATCGCTTCTAAAGGTGTAATGCCAAAAGGTTCGTACCAGGGCGTGGTGATAAAAATATCCGCCGCAGCGTAATAGTATTTAAGAATATCGCGGTTTTTACGGCCAACAAAAGTAACATCCGCTGAAACGCCATTATCCGCGGCTAGTTTTTTCAGGCGCAACATTTCGGGGTTTTGGTCGGTTTCCGGATTATCACTTTCTCCACCCACAACAACTAAACGCAATGGTGTATCCGTTTTTTTAAATTTAACCAAAGCACGGATGACATTGTCAATTCCTTTCCGCGGAACCATGCGGCCCAATTGCAGAATAATATTTTCGTTGGTTTCGAGGTTGAGGATCATCCGGGCCAGTTTTTTATCAATGGGATAAAATTCTGTCGGACAAAAGCCACATGGAATGATGGTGATGTTAGCTGGATCAGCGTTGTAATAATTAATCAAATCATCCTGATCTTGTGGGCATTCAGCAATAATCTGATCTGCCTGGCGCGCAATTTCTTCTTCTATTAAAATACGTTCTTTCGGAAATTTATCCTGCGCGCCTTGATGAATTTGCCGAACATGGCCCAACGCATGATAGGTAATTACAAAAGGAATGTTCAATTGCTTTTTCAGGTTGCAGGCAACTACGCCAGACATCCAGAAATTGGCATGAACCAAAGCATAATCTATTTTTTGCTGAGCAATAAAAGCAGTCATTCCTTCTGTAAAATCAGGCATATATTGTAGCAGATCTTCTTTCGGAATAAAACTTTCTGGCCCGGCAGTGATATGAATAATCCTGACGCCTTGCACCCAGGAAACAATCTCCGGAAAACGGGCATCATCACGGCGGGTAAAAATATCAACTTCGTAACCTGATTGAGCAATGTGTTTGGCCAATTGACCAACATAAACATTCTGTCCGCCACTATCTACACCGCCCAGCATAGCCAAAGGAGAGGCGTGCTCGCTAATAAAGGCTATCCTGTTTTTCATGATATATTGATATTTTGTTTCAAATAAGGCTTAATATTTTATCAGTAGAGGCTTTTTTGCAACAGCATTTTCTATTACTTGTTTCCAGTCCGCCAAAAAACGATTTAAACTAAAACGAGGTAAAGCTAATTTGCGGGCTTCTGAACCAATTTGCACAGCAGCTTGAGGATCAGCTAATAAGTATTGCATTTTAAGAATTAAATAGCTTAAATCAGAATCAGCAAAACCGGAAATTTCATTATTTATAATTGTAGACAAATCTGTAGTGGCCAAGCCAACAACCGGCATTCCAATTATTAATGCCTCATAAACAGTAAATGGAAGGCTTTGGTAACGATCAGCACAAAATAAAAAACGATACTGGCTTAAATTTTCGGGCAAATTCTGGTACGTAATGTTATCCTTACCAATTTGGATGATATCCATCGGCAATACTTCTTTTACCTGCAAAAAAACGTCGTATCCGGTTACGCGGTTATCCGCAGGAGATTCTTCCAGTACAACTACGCCGCTCGGTTTTTCTCCGGTAAAAGAAGCCGTTTCGGTAGCAACGCCGTTTTCAATTACGGTTACCGGAACCTGATTATTGTCCCACATCAACGCGTTATAATGATTTACGTGGATGAGCTGCACATCCAAATCTTCAACAACGTGTTTAGCGTTTGTTGGATGTTGTTTTGGCGGATGATGTTCCAGATAAATTTTAGGAAGCCGGCGCTGCTGATCCGACAAAACCTCAAATTGCGCGGTTGTGTAACTTTGTTCATCCTGAAATAAAATACAATCCAGCAGTACTTCTTTTATCGCCTCAAAATCAGTTTCGATTACATTTTTTTGTGCAGAAAACTGTTTTCGGAAAGATTCATTTTGTCCCGAAGGAATATAAATATCAAAATCTCCCTGCGCCAGCTGAAACAAATATTGCTGATGAATAGGCCAGGTAAAGATTTTATAACGTTTGTTCATGTAAAATTAATAATTCAAATAGCTGGTAAATTTGTTTTTTACTGCTAACATCACAGTAAATTATTTAGTTTGAAGTTTAGCTTAATTAATTTATACTAAAATACATATGCTGTTTTTATAGCATAAAAAATGAATTGTAAAATAGTAAATTATCCTGAAATGATTTGCAAGTGCTACCTTTGCCAGCAGAAAATTTAAGATGAAGTTTATTTATAAAAGCTGGTGGAAAATTCTGGCTGTCATCACCATCATTTATACGCTGATTGCCGGTTTGCTTTTTCCTGTGCCCGCACTACCGATTTTGCACGAAACCATTCGAAACCTTTATTTCCACGTGCCCATGTGGATGGCGATGCTGGTGATATTCAGTATTTCTGTTTTTTACAGCATCCAATACTTACGCACTGGGAAAGAACAATACGATTTGATTGCGGTAGAATGTGTAAATACAGGTGTGGTGTTTTTTATTTTTGGATTGATTACCGGAATGATCTGGGCAAAATTTACTTGGGGCGATTACTGGAGCAATGATCCAAAGCAAAACAGTGCAGCCATTGCATTTCTGTTGTATTGCGCTTATTTAGTTTTGCGTAATTCGATTGATGAAGAGCAGAAACGCGGCAAAATTTCGGCGGTTTACAATATTTTTGCTTTTCCGATCATGATCGTGCTAATCTTTATTTTGCCACGATTAACTGATTCGCTGCATCCTGGAAACGGTGGAAACCCAGCTTTTGGCAAATACGATCTGGATAGCCGGATGCGCGTGGTACTTTACCCAGCATTTATTGCCTGGCCGCTAATTGCTGTTTGGATTGCTACGCTTCGTTTCCGCATCCGCTTAATAGAAAACAAAAGAAACACAATAGATTAATCCAAATGAAAAAAATACTGTTGTCCTTTTTGATGCTGTTTTTATCAACCTTTTTATTTGCACAAACCGGCAATGATGTTGAAATGGCAGACCAGCTAAGAGGTTCGGGAAAGATTTATGTGGTGATTGCCACAATTGTAATTGTTTTTATCGGACTGGCAATTTATCTGTTTACTATTGATCGCCGTTTGAAAAAATTGGAACGCGAAAATTAATCGACCTAAACTTACAGCTAAAATTTATTAACTATACTGAATGCTGGAACGTATACGCTGGATAGGAAAGAATTTGTGTGATTAATGGGTAATTGAAATAATTTCCTTCAACTTTGCACACCTTTTTATAAAACCAGTTAACGTAACAAAATTTATTATGAGTAATTCACTTATTCTGTCAGAAACTGAAAATCACTTTTTTAGTGATGTTTGTGAGTTTTTTGACCATGCAGCACAATTTACACAGCACGACGTAGGTTTACTTGATCAAATTCGGTCCTGCAACAGCGTTTATCGTTTCCGTTTCCCCATCCGCAAAGGCAATGGTATTGAAGTAATTGATGCTTGGCGCGTAGAACATTCGCATCACCAATCGCCCACAAAGGGCGGTATCCGCTATAGCGAAATGGTGAATGAAGATGAAGTGATGGCACTGGCTGCTTTGATGACTTATAAATGCGCTATCGTAAACGTTCCGTTTGGTGGTGCAAAAGGCGGTATCAAAATCAATCCAAAAAATTATACGGTTCAGGAGCTTGAAAATATCACCCGGCGTTATACAGTAGAATTAATTAAGAAAAACTTCATTGGGCCAAGCATTGATGTTCCGGCTCCGGATTATGGTTCTGGCGAGCGTGAAATGAGCTGGATTGCAGATACTTATGCAACCATGAATCCCGGACAAGGCGATGCTTTGGGTTGCGTTACCGGAAAACCAATTGCTTTACACGGAATTGCTGGAAGACGCGAAGCTACCGGACGAGGTGTTGCCATTGCTACCCGCGAATGCGTAAGCGTTGCAGAAGATATGAAAAAGCTGGGTATGATTCCTGGTATTTCTGGCAAGCGGGTAATTGTGCAGGGATTAGGAAACGTGGGCTTTTATTCAGCTAAGTTTTTGGCCGAGTTTGGTGCGCTGATTGTTGGTATTTGCGAGTTTGAAGGTGCAATTTATAACGAAGACGGCCTGGATGTAGATACTGTTTTTGAGCATAGAAAAGCCACAGGTTCTATTCTGGGTTATCCTCTAGCAACAAAAGAATTTAGAAATTCGATGGAAGGCTTGGAGCAGCCTTGTGATATTTTGGTTCCGGCTGCGCTAGAAAACCAGATTACGGCTGATAATATCCGCCGCATTCAGGCAAAAATTATTACAGAAGGTGCAAACGGACCAACATCACCGGAGGCAGAAGCTATTTTTACAGAACGCGGCGGCATCATCATTCCGGATATGTATGCTAATGCTGGTGGTGTAACGGTTTCTTATTTTGAGTGGTTAAAAAATCTGTCGCATGTTTCTTTTGGCCGTATTAACCGCCGTTTTGAAGAAACAGCCAGCTTGAATTTGGTAAACATGGTAGAAGGAATTACAGGTGTGGCTTTAACACCAATGCAACGATCTACTATTGTAAAAGGAGCATCAGAGCTGGAACTGGTTAACTCTGGTTTAGAAGATACAATGATTCGTTCTTACCATGAAATCCGGGAAACTCTCGTTCAAACACCCAAAATTGATACTTTACGGATTGCTGCTTTTGTAGGTGCAATTAATAAAATTGCGGTTTCCTACAAAAACTTGGGCATCTGGCCATAAACAAAATTTTATCCGATAAAAGAAGCTCTTCCTAAAAATAGGAAGAGCTTCTTTTATTTAGAACGTTTCTGAATAAGATATAGAAACTCGAAAAAAATTATTCCGATAGATGTTTTGTACTTTTGTATTCTTATTAAACCAAGGATCATTTCTCCATGAAAAAAAGTTCAATTTTAGGTATTGTAGTTATCGCGGTTGCTATTTGTATCATCATTAGCACTTATGCAGATACCAGCACTTATGGTTCCTTTAAAGAAGCACAAGCCACACACAGCGAATTGCATGTTGTTGGTCATTTAAATAAAGATAAGCAGTTAACATACGACGCGAAAAAAGACGCTAATTATTTTTCATTTTTCATGAAAGATAATAAAGGTGAGGAATGTAAAATCGTTTTTACCGGCACCAAACCGCAGGATTTTGAACGTTCGGAACAAATAGTTTTAACCGGACAAATGGTTGGCGCAGAATTTCATGCCTCAAAAATCTTGATGAAATGCCCTTCCAAATATACACAGGACAAACTTGATGTTACAGAGGCCAAAGCAGTAAAACAAGCCTCAATTTAATTTTTTTAATGGATATTCAATTTCAAGGCGAACACCTTTTTCCGGGGAAACTCGGCCAGTTCTTTATTATTCTTTCTTTTGGTTCGGCTTTATTCTCTGCCATTTGTTATTATTTTGCTACCGTAAATAAAAATCAGCTCGATAACTCTTGGAAAAAAATGGCTCGTTACGGCTATTTTGCTAATACCCTTTCTGTGGTTGGTATTGGTGCTTGTTTGTTCTATATTATTTATACCAATTTATTCGAGTACCATTATGCCTGGGCGCATTCCTCCAAAACACTTCCCGTTTATTATATTATTTCCAGTTATTGGGAAGGGCAGGAGGGCAGTTTCTGGCTTTGGGGATTTTGGCAAGCTGTACTGGGCAATATCCTAATCTGGAAAGCAAAATCCTGGGAAAATCCGGTAATGGCAGTGGTAGCTTTATCACAAGCATTTATTGCTTCCATGCTGATCGGAGTTGAGTTTTTTGGAACGCGCGTAGGCAGTTCGCCATTTATATTACTTCGTGAGGCAATTGAAGGCCCAATTTTCAGTCGGCCTGATTACATGAATTACGTTAAAGACGGTAATGGTTTAAACCCTTTGCTGCAAAATTATTGGATGGTTATTCATCCGCCAACCTTATTTTTAGGTTTTGCATCGATGGTTGTCCCTTTTGCTTATGCGATTGCCGGTTTATGGCAACGCCGTTATAAAGATTGGATTAAACCAGCAATTACCTATTCGCTTTTTGCCGTAATGGTTTTAGGAACCGGAATTATCATGGGTTCTTTTTGGGCTTATGAATCTTTGAACTTTGGTGGTTTCTGGGCTTGGGATCCAGTAGAAAATGCTTCTTTTATCCCATGGTTAACGCTGATTGCTGGTGTACACGTTTTGATTGTTTACAAAAATACCGGCCATTCTTATTTTACAGCTTCTTTTCTGGTGATTATCAGTTTTATACTGGTTTTGTATGCTTCTTTTTTAACCAGAAGTGGTATTTTAGGAGAAACATCCGTTCACGCTTTTACTGATCTCGGCATGAGCTGGCAATTACTGGTTTACCTTTTTGTCTTTATCGCGATTTCTGTTTGGTTACTGGTTTCCCGTTGGAAAGAATTACCAATCACTAAAAAGGATGAAGAAACTTATTCCCGCGAATTCTGGATGTTTGTTGGTGCAGTTTTCTTAGCTCTGGCCTGTTTACAATTGGTTATAGTCACTTCTATTCCTGTTTGGAATGCTATTTTCGGTACAAAAATGGCACCGCCAACAGAGCCTGTACGCTTGTATAACATTGTCCAGTCCGCGTTTGCCGTTGTGGTAACATTATTGATGGGTTTTGCACAATTTTTAAAATATAAACGTACGGATGCTACAACTTTCCTGATTCGTTCTGTAGTTTACCTGGTTTTTGCCGCGTTAATTACCGGAATTATCATTTGGGCTTCTGGCTTGTATCACACACAAACAGTTTACATGCTGGTTGTTTTTGGTTCTGTTTACGCGGTTCTGGCCAATGCAACATACCTGGCAGATATTTTTAAAGGCAAAACAAAACTGGTTGGTTCGGCTGTAGCGCATATCGGTTTTGCTTTGTTACTGATTGGTGCCGTAATTGCTTCTGGAACAAGCAAAGTAATTACCATTAATGATAGTGGTGTTGGATTTGGAACTGAGTTTGAAAAAGTAGGAAATTCCCGCGAAAACCTTCGTCTGGATTTTAATACGCCAACCAAAATTGGTCCGTATACGGCTACTTATGTTGGCGATTCTTTAAACGGACCGAATCATTATTTCAAAGTAAATTATAAGCTGATTGATGCGCAAAGCAATAAAGTAAAAGAAAATTTCACTTTGTTGCCAAATGCACAGGCGAATAAAAAAATGGGTTTAATTTCTTCTCCCGATACCAAGCATTATGTTTTTAAAGATATGTATTCTTATGTAAGCATTGCTTGGCCGATGAAGTTTCAAGAAGATCAAATTGCAGAAGCAGAAGGTCACGCTGAAAACAATGATGATAAGGAATATGCAAAACCAGTTACGCACGAAATGAAAATAGGCGATACGATTCGTTATCGCGCAGGTTTAATCATTTTAAAAGCTATCAATAGACAAGCAAAAGTGCGCGATATCCCTTTAGCAAAGAACGATATTGCTGTTGGCGCACAATTAGAAGTGCAAAGCAAAGGAAAAGTGTTTTCAACAGAACCAGTTTTTATGATTAAAGGTGGAAGCAAGTTTGATTTCAGCAAAAAAGTTGACAGTGCAGATTTAAAAATTCGTTTCTCCAATATTTTGCCGGAAAAAGGTATGATGGAGATTACCACTTATATAAAACCTGAAGGTGAAAAACCTTATATTGTGATGAAAGCGATTGAATTTCCATCAATTAATTTCTTTTGGTCCGGAACAATCATTATGGTGATTGGCTTTGTGCTTTCTATCTTCCGCAGAAATAAAGAACTAAAAACCGTTTAAAACCATACTTCTTTTAGCATGAAAAAATTAGCAAGCTTAATTTTAATTCTGACAACAGCCATCACAATGAATGTAGCAGCACAGTCTAAAAAAGAACAACAGGTTGCAAAAGCTGTTGAAATTTTGACGAAAGCGATGATTGACGGCAACAAAACAGCTTTGGAAAATATTGCTTCTGATGCATTGAGTTATGGTCACTCCAGCGGAAAAATTCAGGATAAAGCTGCTTTTGTAGATGCACTTACCAGCGGACAATCAGATTTTGTAACGATCAATTTAACGGAACAAACAATTCTTATAAAAGATCAAACAGCTATTGTTCGTCATAAATTTTCGGCACAAACCAATGATGGCGGAAAATCTGGGAATGTAAGTATAGGCATTATGCTGGTTTGGTTAAAAGAGAAAGGTGAGTGGAAACTGCTTGGCCGACAGGCTTATAAATTGTAATACTTCTTTTATCACCTAAAAATGCGCATTACGCTGGTTGGTTCGGGCAATGTGGCCACGCATTTAGGCGCAACGCTCAAAAATGCCGGTCATCAAATAGTGCAGGTTTGGAGCCAGAATTTGCAACATGCGGCCTTGCTGGCTTATCATATCAAAGCTGAACCAATTGATGATTTAAAGCAAGTTTCTGCAGATACAGATCTTATTATTATCTCCGTAAAAGATGATGCGGTTGAGACCGTTGCTTCTTTTATCCCTATAAAAAATGTATTGGTGGTGCATACTTGCGGTTCGGTAAGTATGCAGGTTTTAGAAAAATATTTTACTGCTTGCGGTGTGTTTTATCCTTTACAAACCTTTTCTAAAAACCGGGAACTTGATTTTCGTACGGTGCCTTTGTGTATAGAAAGTACCGATAAAAACAGTACTGATATTTTGATTGATTTGGGTAGAACGATTAGCAATCAAGTTTCTTATGTTGGTTCTGATCAGCGTAAAATTTTACATCTGGCAGCAGCTTTTGCGTGTAACTTTTCCAATCATTTATATTCAGTCGCTGCGGATTTGCTTCAAGAAAATCAGCTTAATTTTGATTTGTTGCGACCATTAATTTTAGAAACTGCATTAAAAATTCAGTCATTTCCACCTTTGAAAGTGCAAACTGGTCCGGCTGTCCGCGGCGACGAACAAACCATGCGCGCTCATTTAGATTTGTTGCAGCAACAACCGGATTTACAGCAGATTTATCGTTTGCTAAGTCAGGGTATTATCAAAATGGATAAATCCAATTCAGCCTGAACTAAAATTACTACTTTTGCACGCAATGGAAATTTATAACGTCAGAATTAACTTTGAAGAAGCAGGCGTGCAAACTGTAGAATTACCGATTGCCGAAGGAGAATCTGTATTGGACGTTTGCCTGGAAAACGGCATCGACCTGCAACACAATTGCGGCGGCGTTTGCGGATGCAGCACTTGCCATATTTACGTAAATAAAGGCATGGATAACCTGCAGGAAATCTCCGACAAAGAAGAGGATTTTATAGACCGCGCTGTAAATCCACGCATTACTTCCCGTTTAGGTTGCCAGTGTGTGATGATTGATGGCAATATCGAAGTAACCATTCCTGATCAGTCCAATTTCTTTGGTCATTAATAAAACATCAATAAAATTATGTCGAATAAAGATTTTGCCCTTCCCATTCATTGGAATGATTACGAAGATATTGCCATGAGTTTATACGAAAAATTTGGCGATACTTTTGATGAACCAAAAATATACCGTTTACGTTTTACCGATTTGCTGGAGTGGGTACTTTCCTTGCCTAATTTTGTAGGTACACGCGAAGAAAGCACGGAAGGCCATTTGGAGCAAATTCAAACGGCTTGGGCTTACGAATGGCGCGATAACCAATAGTTTCAGTTCCCGGTTGTAGGTTGCCGGTTTCTATCAGCAACCAAATTGCATAACTTTTAACTGAAAACTTACAACTTCCTCATGTTTCTCGAAAAACTAAAAAACATCAAAGCTTTTATTCTGGATGTGGACGGCGTTTTAACCAACGGTGATATCACAGTTACAGAAAACGGCGACCAGATGCGGCATTTTAATGTAAAAGATGGTTACGCCATTAATCACGCTATTAAATCCGGTTATTATATTGCAGTGATTTCTGGCGGAAGATCTCAAGGTGTTTTATCCAGATTGAATGGTTTGGGTGTAAAAGATGTTTTTCTGGGAATCAGCCATAAATTAGAAGTTTACGAACGCATTATAGCCGATATGAAACTGAACCCGGAAGATATTTTGTACATGGGCGATGACATTCCGGATTTGGATATCATGAAAAAAGTAGGTTTACCCACTTGTCCGGCTGATGCTTGCGAAGAAGTAAAAGCTGTTGCAGCATATATTTCGCCAGTTTTAGGCGGAAGAGGTTGCGTACGCGATGTAATTGAAAAAGTGCTAAAAATCCAGGATAAATGGATGAAGGAAAACGCAACCAGTTTTTAGTTTTCTTAAATTTATATCGATAAAAGAAGCATCATGCAAAAATTTCCAGCTATCATTCTTGCTTCTAAATCACCGCGCCGGCAGGAATTACTTCGTTTAATGAACTTCGATTTTCGCGTAGTTTTAAAAGAAGTGGATGAATCTTATCCACAAAACTTAAAGCCAGAAGAAATTGCTGTTTTTATCGCCCAAAAAAAAGCAGTCGCTTTTGATGAAATGGTGGATAATGAAATTGTAATTACGGCCGATACGATTGTTTCTATCGATGATCAGATCCTTGGCAAACCAGAAACACCTGAACATGCTGTAGCAATGTTGCAACTGCTTTCAGGAAGAAAACATCAGGTAATTACTGGCGTAAGTTTATTGTACAAGCATCAGCAAAACACTTTTTTTGATGTTTCTGAAGTACTTTTTCGCCCGCTTTTGGAGGAGGAAATACGTTATTATGTAGCTAATTTTAACCCGATGGACAAAGCTGGTGCATACGGCATCCAGGAATGGATCGGGCTGGCTGGCATCCAGCGCATTGAAGGGTCTTATACAAATGTAGTTGGTTTGCCTACTGAGAAATTGTATCAGCAGTTGATTGCAATCAGTAAGTAATTGATGTTTAAAAACAATCGTTATATTTATTACGAGAATAAAGTTCTCACACTTTAACTTTTTAAATCAAATTAAAAGCAATGGAAAATAGCAATGATAAATCTGTGATGGATCATATTAAAGAACTTACCGTAAGGGAAGAGCATTTGCATGGCAAAGAAAATTTAAGTGATGACGATGTAAATGAACTGCACAAAATAAAATCAGAACTGGATCAATACTGGGACTTATTACGGCAACGTCGGGCTTTGCAAGATGCAGGCGGAAATCCTGATAATGCTAAAATCCGTTCTAAAGATACAATTGACAAATACGTAGAATAAAAGTTCTCTTAGAAATAAAACCACAGTTACCAAATTGAATTTGTTGGCTGTGGTTTTATTATTTTCTCTCTAACATTTCCATCAAAACACCTTCTTTCAAAGAATAAGTAGTCATGCTTAATTGGAGAATTTGCAATTTTTGCACGATAAAAGAAGCAAGCAGTGAAGCAACTACAATCATATCAACCCGCAACGGGATTATTCCTTTTTTGTTGAGCCTTTCTTCGTGGTTGGAATGCTGTAACCAACGTGCAACTTGCTCAAAATCAGAGATTTCAAAATCGTAGGTTTTGATTTTTTTAATATCGAAAGTATGGCTTTTTTCTAGCTCAATCATTTCTGCATAAGTTTCAAAAGAACCAGCCGAACCAATCAGTTGCTGCACTTCGTGTTTTTTAACTGATAAAAACAGCATTTGTAATTGTTCTTCCAGATAATCATTCAGCTTTTGAATGTTTTCTTCCGTTATCGGATCAACCTGATGGAAAAGTTGCTGCAAGCGTTGCGCACCAATTTCAAAACTGTGTTTCCAGTAAATTTCCTGCTGGTCGCACAAAATAAATTCTACGCTGCCGCCGCCAATATCTAAAATCAAGGCTTTTTCTGCGGACAAAATGCCAGAGCTTTTAACGCCTTTGTAAATTAATCCGGCTTCCTGCAAACCATCAATCACTTCAATTTCAATTCCGGTTTTTTCCTGCACTTCCCGGATAAAATCTAAACCATTTTTGGTGCTGCGGATAGCCGAAGTTGCTACCGCATGAACTTGCAATGCTTCTTTTATCGCTATTTTTTCGGCAAAAAGCTGCATCGTTTTCAGGCCGCGTTCAAACGCTTCTGCTTTAATCAAACCATCTTTCATGCCGCCTTCGCCCAATTTTACAGCTTCTGTTAGATGCAGGATTTCTTTAAAACTGTTTTCAGCTTTTTCAGCAATTAACAAATGAAAAGTGTTAGTGCCGAGATCCATCACAGCGATGCGTTTGTTCATACACCGAAGATGCAGAAATAAATTTGTGTGTTTACTATTTTGTTATCCTGCGCTTGTCGACCTTTTGGCATACTTCTTTTATCACCCAAAAATTCTCATTCTTTATAAAAAAACCACTTGGCCAGCTCTTTATAGCTTGCTTTTTTGCCGTACATTAATACGCCAACGCGGTAAATGCGTGCGGCAACCCAGGTGGTAAATAAAAATCCGACAACCATCATCACCATGGATATTGCTAATTGCCAATCGGGTACACCGAATGGAATGCGTACCATCATCGCAATAGGAGCCGTGAATGGAATGATGGAAAGCCAGAAAGCCAGCGTACTATCGGGATTATTGACCAAAAAAGCAAATGATAACATGTAAGTAAATAACAGCGGCAGCGTAATAGGGAACATAAACTGCTGCGTTTCCGTTTCGCTATCTACTGCCGAACCAACGGCTGCAAATAAAGCACTGTAAAGCAGGTATCCCGATAGAAAATAAAAGATAAAGCAGCCTATAATATACACGTAATTAATGCCTTCCAAACTCTTCATAAAATTCATGATCGGGTTGCTAATTGGCATCGTTGTGGTTTGAGCGGTACTGTTTTTACCACCTTTTAGTTGAGCCTGACTGCTTTGTTCGGTCGTGTTTTCTTTTTGGGTGAAAGCTTTTTCGGCGATATTGGTAACCGCTGTAGAAAGGATAATCCACAATAAAAACTGCGTTAAACCAACCAAACCAACGCCCAAAATTTTGCCCAGCATCAGCTGAAAAGGTTTTACCGAAGAAACAATTACTTCAATTACGCGGTTGGTTTTTTCCTCAATTACGCCGCGCATTACTTGTGCACCATAAATAAACAGCGAAAGATAAATTAGAATAGCCGAAGCAACGCCAATGCCATACGCCGAAGCCAGGTTACTGTCTTTCTCGCCATCGGCTGTCAGTTGTTTGGTTTCTGCGGAGATACTGCTTTTTAAACCGCTTAATTTAGAAATATCAATACCAGAAGCCGCCATATTATTGCTGGTTGCAACGGCATTTAATTGTGATTCTACTTCGTTTACCAGTGCAAAATTGGGTTTTTTTTCGGAGAAGATTTGCGCGCTACTTTTATCAGTGAAATTTTTGGCGATGAAAAGGATAAACAAATTGTCGTTCTTTTTTGCAGCTTTTTTAGCTTCTGATAAAGATTGATTTAAAGTGCTGAAATGAATATTTTTATGATCTTTCAGTTTGCCGACAAACATTCCGCTTTCGTCAATCACCTTTACTTCACGTATTTTATTCAGACTGTCGCTGTTTTTGGCGATCAAATATATTACGCCGTACATCGCCAGGATTAATAACGGAACCAGAAAAGTCATCAAAATAAAAGATTTCTTTTTTACCCGCGCCAAATATTCACGCTGAATGATGAGTAGAGTTTTGTTCATGGCGATTTGGTTTTAGTAGATTTGGTTTACTTTCTCAATAAAAATTTCGTTCATCGTCGGGATGATTTCTTCTAAACGGTTAATGTTTACTTTCGGAATCAGGTAAGCCAATACTTCGTTTACCGTATAATTTTCTTTGAGTTTGATTTTCATCAAATCATTTTCCGAACCGGGAATATGTTGCAACAATTCAAAAGGTTCTGTTCCGTCAAAATTCAGTTTACCCGAAAATTCTATTTTATAAGTATTGTTTCTGTACGAATTGCGGATAGTTTTTACCGGCCCGTCCAGTATTTTGTGCGAACGGTTAATCAGCGCAATTGCATCACATAATTCCTCCACAGATTCCATTCGGTGTGTAGAAAAAATAATGGTTGCACCTTTCCGATTCAGTTCCAGAATTTCATCTTTGATCACTTCCGCGTTAACCGGATCAAAACCGCTGAAAGGTTCATCTAAAATTATCAGTTCCGGATTGTGCAAAACTGTACTTACAAATTGCACTTTTTGCTGCATTCCTTTAGAAAGCTCTTCAATTTTTTTACTCCACCAATCGCTCATGTCCAGTTTTTCAAACCAGGTTTTAATGCGTTTTTCAGCTTCTGCTTTTGATAAACCTTTTAACTGAGCCAGATAAACCAGCTGCTCGCCAATTTCCATTTTTTTGTACAAACCGCGTTCTTCCGGCAAATAACCGATGCGCTCAATATGCGACTGGTTTAATTTTTCTCCATTGAAGTAAATCTCGCCCGAATCTGGAGCCGTAATCTGGTTAATAATGCGGATCAAAGAAGTTTTTCCGGCACCGTTTGGACCAAGTAAGCCAAAAATTTCTCCGGATTTTACTTCCAGACTTACATCATCCAGCGCCCGATGTCCGGCGTATTGTTTCACAATGTTGCGGATACTTAACATAATGCTTCTTTTATCGGTGGTTTTTTGGATTAGAGGAAGTAAGGTAGAAAATGTTACAAGGTAAAATTAAAATGATGCGATTGAAATATGTTTTCCTGTAAGTTATAAATTTATTTTACAAGCAGTCGGAAATTAGGGATAGTAAAATGCCACCAGTTCAATCCAGTGAGATAGTTTAGAAAGATATTCTATAAATTCATTTTTTTTCGTTTTTGGTTTGGATACGGTAATTGCGGAGTTAGATCTAACTACTTCTTAACCAAGTTTTTAAAATGCTAAAAACTACGTTTGCTTGTTTGTTTTCTGGAATTTTGATGCTTAAAATTGACATTTTGAGGCGTTATTATTTTAACCCGCTAGATAAATTAACCTAACAAAATTTACAAAATTAAGCAATAAGCTTTTTCGAAGCGGATACTAACCTGATGCTTCTTTTATCCCGATAAAAGAAGCATCAGATCATATTTTTTTGAATATCAATTAAACTAATTTGCTAACTTTTTCGATTTCTGGTTTAAAAAATAGGGAATTCCAAGTAGTTTTCCATACCATTTTAATAAACGGCCAGCGGTCGTTTTTACGGGTAATTGCAATACGGAGCGGCAATAAAAATATCCTGTGTACCCAAGTAGACCAAAAACTTAATTCGCCTTCATGCAGGCGTTTGGTGTACATTTCATTTCTAAAACCATGGTTAAACTTCCAGATAGAAGATTTTGGGTCGTAAAAAACGTTACTTGGGTTGTTGTTTGGCGATTTATGGATTACCACACTATTTTCCACCAGTAAACCGGCTAAACCATTGGCCACAATGCGTTTAGAATATTCAATATCATCACACCAGATAAAATATTCTTTAATCGGCAAACCTACTTTTGCTACAGCTTTTGCAGAAAGCAGCATGGAAACAAAAGTTCCAAACTGTATCAAAGGCAATTTGGTATCCGCCCGAAAAGACAGTTTATCAAGTTTTTTCTGATCTTCCAATACATAGGTTTTATTCATTTCATGGACGCTGTGATCTGTCCAGAGCACTTTGCCAGATAAAAAACCTATATTTTCCTGCTGATCACCCAAGTCTTCCAAGGGTTTAACCAGTTGCTGCAAAGCATCATTTTCCGGAATCACATCATCATCCATCAGCCAAATCCACTCAGCACCGTGGTTATATGCTGTTTTTATGCCGTAAGAAAAGCCGCCTGCGCCGCCGTTATTTTCTTTTGTATAAATAGTTGCATTTTGTTTGGATAACCATTCTTGCGTGTTATCGGTAGAGCCATTGTTGATAACAATAATCTCATCAGGCTTTCTAGTTTGTTCCTGCACCGATTGAAGGCATTTTTTGAGTAAGTCCAAACGGTTATAGGTAACAATAACAGCAATAATTTTCATAAAAAATGAATGTGTAATTTAAGTTTGTAGCTTTTTGAAAAATTTTTCCAGCATCAACTTCGTATAATATATACAATACTGATATTACGAGAAATAATTGGATGTGGATTGATATAGAGCATTTTTCAAGTTTGATTAAATAACTATTTAAGCTAGGATAATCTAATGACAACTATCTGTACAACTTGTTTTTATGAATATATAATATATAATTTTTAGAAGTATTATTAAATATTTATAATGAAATAAGTTAAATTTAAAAAAACTATTACCTTATATTTTTCATTTATTAAGGACGATTGGTTACTTATTACAGATCTGTAATTGTGTAAATTCTGTTTCCAGTCGATAAAATGGTATCAATTTTATCTTGCGCCTCAAATTTTAGCCCGGTCAGATCAAACGTATTGAAGGTTTTCGATCAATGTTAAAATCATTTTACAAATATCAGTTTGCTGAAACAGAGTATTAAAAAACTACTAATTATTATTAAAACATTATAAATGAACAAAGCATACATCATCATGGCACATAAAAGTCCGAATCAGGTTCACAGACTGGTTTCAAGGCTGAATGACGGCAGTTCTACATTTTTTATACATATTGATCAAAAAGCAGAATTTTCTCAATTTTCAAGTTTGAATAATTTTGGCGATACTGTTCATTTTACAGAACGATTTGATGCAACCTGGGGTGGTTACGGCCTAATTAAACCGTACTTAAGTGCCATGCAAACCGTGAAAGAATCTCCGAAAAAATTTGACCGGATTCTTTTACTTAGCGGCCAGGATTATCCGATTAAAAGTAATGCAGATATCAATCTTTTTTTTGAAAACTCTCCGCATTCTAACTTTATCAATTACTTCCCTATTCCTAACTATCAGAAATGGCCTGGCGGAGACCGCGGTGGTTTGTACCGCGTTGATAAATACTATTTTGGCACTAAATGGTATGAGTTTTTCTTATCCAAATCTTTAAATTTGCTCTCAACTTATATTCCTTTTTTAAGGAGGAAAATGCCAAACGGAATGAGGCCATACACCGGCCAAACCTGGTGGAATTTGGATATGTATGCGCTAAACTATATTTTAAATTATCATGCAAAACATCCAGAATATATAGCTTTTCACAAACATACTTTTGTGGCCGATGAATTATTTGTGCAGATGATTATTGGCAATTCTAAAGATGAAAAACTGCTTCAAAGTATAGAAAACAGCGAAAAACGGTTTACCATCTGGCCGAAAGCAAACAGTGCACATCCAAAAATAATGGGTAAAACAGATATTGAAGCGATTAAAGCTTCGGAAGATTTATTTGCCAGAAAATTTGATGAAAACGTAGATACAGAAATAATGGATTTGATCGATCAGCAAATTTTGCTTGTTGATGATAATCCTAAACCTGTTGTTCCGCTGATTGCTTATGTTTAAAAAGCATCTTTTTTAGTAAAACCATTTCCCTGCAATACTTCTTTTATCAATAAAAAAGTTATGTCAGGTTTACAAAATTTCGTACAGCTGCAAGTTTCCGATGGAACTACTATGCAAGCTTATACTTCTATTCCAACACAAGGTAAAAGCCCGTTTCCAGGATTAATTTTGTTTCAGGAAGCTTTTGGCGTTAATCATCATATCCGCAAACTGGCAGATCGTTTTGCAGATGAAGGATATCTGGTTATCGCGCCGGAGCTTTTCCACCGTTCCGGCCCCGCGGGTTTAGAAATTGATTATACCAATTTCCCATCTGCCATGCCACATATGCAAGCCGTTACGGTTGATGGTTTGGAAGCTGATATTCATGCGGCCTGGAACTGGCTACAAAATAATTCGCAGGTAGAATCCGGAAAAATTGTAGCAACCGGTTATTGCATGGGCGGCCGTGTAAGTTTTCTGGCAAATACTTTGTTGCCGTTTAAAGCAGTAGCTTCTTACTATGGCGGTGGCATTGCGCCCGATTTGATTAAAAGAGCTACATCAATCAATGCGCCACATTTATTTTTCTGGGCAGGAAAAGATCAGCATATTCCAAAAGAACAAATTGAAACGATTAAAACTGAACTGACCAACGCCGGAAAGAACTTCATCAATGTAGAAATGTCTGCTGCTGATCATGGTTTCTTTTGCGATGAACGAACCAGTTTTAATGCCGATGCCGCAACATTAGCCTGGGGCCTAACACTAGAGTTTTTTATCAATAAGTTGAAGTAGCCTATTTAGGTATAGATATTTGCTGCCACCTGAAGCCTTTTACCTCGCACCTCAAACCTCATACCCAATGCTTCAACTTCCTGCTGATGGCGGAATGCTTTATACCGAAACTAACCTTAACAATAGTTTCCCCGAACCGCTTAATACCATTACTTCCGGTTTCTTTTTCATTTTGGCCCTTTACTGGATTTTACGGTTAAAGGGCTTTTCTAAACAATACGTTTTTCTCAGTTTGGCTTCCTGGATTTTATTGATTGGCAGCACTGGCGGCACGCTTTATCATGGTTTACGCACGTATCCGGTTTTTATCATGATGGATTGGCTACCTATTTCGATTCTATGTTTGCTGGCCAGCGTTTACTTTTGGATCAAGTTTTCGGGCAAATGGTTTGTTGGTGCAATTGCGCTAATTGCTTTTATTTTGATTGAAACTCAGGTAAGGAAGCTGATACACGGTAACAATTTGCAATTAGGCATCAGCTTAAATTATGCCGCAATGGTTTTGATGATTTTGCTGCCTTTGGTTTTATTATTAATCAAGATGAAAGGCCACAACTGGCAAATAATTGCAACTGCATTGTTTTCCTTTGGAGTTGCTTTGTTTTTTCGAATTGCAGATAGTTGGAATTTACTTTCGGTTGGAACACATTTCTTATGGCATACTTTCGGCGTAATTGCCACAGTCTTAATGTTTATATTTTTAAAGCGAATTTCAGAAGATCAGTTGGTGAAGTTAAACTGATGCTTCTTTTATCAGCATAAAAACTACAATTTAATTAATTCTTCTGCCAGTTCAACTAAATTATTGCAAATAAACCGAGGCTGATCAGCCAAAGGATACAGAGATTGTTCTTTTCGGGCGATAAAAGCAGCTTGCATATCAGCACGAATGGCACCGGCAACATCCCAGCCATGAGCAGCAATCAGCATAACTTCTTTGGGCTTAACATCCATTTTATCCAACACATATTTATAAGTATCAGGGTGTGGTTTGTACAACTTTACCTCATCAACACTAAAAGTTTTGTCAAAATAATCAGTGAGTTGCGCAAACTCAAGCTGTTTTTCCTGTGCAGCAGGAGCGGAGTTGGTGAGCGTTACCATTTTGTAACCTGCTTTTTTTAGCATTGTTAATCCTTCAATAACTTCCGAATAAGGTGGCAACTGCTGCATTGATTTTAAAATATCCTGCATAAAAGCTTCATCTGCATTTACTTGCAATGCGTTTGCAGTCATTTCCAGAGATGCTTTTGCAATTTTGCTAAAAGGATGATAAGATTTGGTTATAGTATCAACCAAAGAATATTGCAACAACCACGAAAACCATTGGGTAAAGGCACCCGGATGTTTATAAGCATAATTGATTGCTTCTTTGATGCTTTCCATGTTTAGCAAAGTGCCGTTAACATCAAAAATTAATAATTTAGGTTTGGATGGTGTAAAAAACATAAGGAAAATGTGTAATTGTTATTAAGAAACCGGCTAATAGAGATACTGTTTTTACCAGATAAAAATTGCTTTAAAATGAGCTTGGAATTGTATAAGTATTAAACCTTAACAAAAAACCTTCGTTAAACAGATAGTGTGTTTATAAAATGCCTTATTATAAAAAATTTAACAACCTATTCATGAAAAAGCTGATTTTAATTTTTGCTGTATTCTTCTCTTTATCTGCCGCTACCGGCGATTATGTACAAGCTCAAACTGCAAAGCGTACTTATTACAAAAATGGTAAAACGTATGTTACCAAAACTAAAACCCGACACGGCATGTCTAAACGTGCTAAAGGTGCATTGATAGGTGGTGGCGCAGGTGCAGTCGGGGGTGCTTTAATTGGCAAAAACGTTGGCGGTGCATTAATTGGCGGTGCTTTAGGTGCTGGTGCCGGTTATGTAGTTGGTAATGAAACAGATAAAAATAAATCTCGTGCTGCAACCCATGTTGTTACAAAACGTAAAGTAATTCATTAAACTCAATTTTAACCTTATAAAAAAAGCATCGCTAAACCAGCGATGCTTTTTTTATAAGGTATTTTTTGGATTAATTTAGAGAAGACATATCAATAACAAAACGATATTTAACATCTGCGTTTAAAGTACGTTCGTAAGCTTCGTTAATCTGATTAATGTTGATCATTTCCACATCAGAAGTGATTCCTTTTTCGGCACAGTAATCCAGCATTTCCTGGGTTTCCTTGATTCCTCCAACTAAAGAACCAACAATGCTGCGGCGACCAAAAATCAGGTTAACTGCATGTACATCAGATGGTTCTGGTGGAACGCCTAATAAAACCATTACACCATCAGTGCGCATTAATGGTAAATAATCGTTGTAATTGTGTTTGGCAGAAACGGTATCAATGATGAAATCAAAAGTATTGGCCAAACCCTTCATTGCTTCCGGCTCTGTAGTCAACGCAAAATGATGTGCACCCAATTCCTGCGCATCTTTTTCTTTAGATGGAGAACGGCTCAGCATTGTAACTTCTGCGCCCATAGAAGCGGCCAGTTTTACAGCCATGTGGCCCAATCCGCCCAAACCAACTACTGCAACTTTATCGCCTTCTTTTACGCCCCAGTGTTTTAAGGGAGAATAAGTGGTAATACCGGCACACAATAAAGGTGCAACTTTTTCTAAAGGCAATTTATCAGAAACACTCAATACAAAACCTTGTGTAACAACAATATGTGAAGAATAACCACCATTGGTAATGGTTTTTCCATCCTGAGATTTGGAGTTGTAAGTTTGCGTATTTCCGTTTTCGCAGTATTGCTCTAAATCGTCTTTGCAATTGTCGCAATGGCCGCAGCTATCTACAAAACAACCAACGCCAACGGTATCGCCTTCTTTAAATTTGGTTACGTTTTCGCCCACACGGGTTACTTTTCCTACAATTTCGTGTCCCGGAACAACTGGATATTGCGTGCCGCCCCATTCGTTGCGCGCGGTGTGGATGTCGGAATGACAAACGCCACAATATGAAATTTTAATTTCCACATCATCAGCTCCCGGCTCCCGGCGGTCAATCTGATGTGGTGCTAAAGGTGCTTCGGCTGCTTGCGCCGCATATGCATGTACTGAATTCATAATAATTTTCTTGAGTTTGATGTTGCAACAAGTATCGGGTTTTTAATGTTTTTAGAATGTCAAGGTATTTAAAAGGCTTATTAAGCCTTAATGAGGTTTCAAACCAAAACCCATTTTCTCGGTAGTGTTTATAACAATTTTATACCGATAAAAACAGCATTATGCCAAATCAACTCGCTAATTCTACCTCGCCATACTTGCAACAGCACGCCAATAATCCAGTGGATTGGTTTCCCTGGGGAGAAGAAGCACTGCAAAAAGCAAAGGCTGAAAATAAATTATTACTGATCAGTATTGGCTATTCGGCTTGCCACTGGTGCCATGTCATGGAGCATGAAAGCTTTGAGAAAGAGGAAGTTGCAGAAATAATGAACCGTTTTTTTGTCTGCATTAAAGTAGATCGGGAAGAACGGCCGGATGTAGATCAAATCTACATGAGTGCCGTACAATTGATGACCAACCGTGGCGGCTGGCCGCTCAATTGTATTTGTCTGCCCGATCAGCGTCCGGTTTATGGTGGAACATATTTCCCGAAAAAAGACTGGCTGAATCTACTCGTCAACTTGGCTGATTTCTGGCGGGAAAAACCACAGGAAGCCGAAGATTATGCCGTTCGCCTCACCGATGGCATCCACAAATACGAACAATTTGAGTTTGTAAACGAAGCAAAAGCCTTTTCTAAAACCGATCTGGAAGCAATTGTAACGCCCTGGAAACGCAATTTCGACATGCTGGAAGGCGGTTTAAAACGCGCGCCAAAATTTCCGATGCCAAACAACTGGCAGTTTCTAATGCGTTACGCGCATTTGATGAAAGATGAAGCCGTAAACATGAGCGTGCGCGTTACGCTGGAAAAAATGGCTTTTGGTGGAATTTATGATCAAATTGGAGGCGGTTTTGCCCGTTATTCTGTCGATGGAAACTGGCACGTGCCGCACTTTGAAAAAATGCTGTACGATAATGCGCAGTTGGTAAGTCTTTATTCCGAAGCTTTTACCTGGGCCGTTGATCCTTTGTATCCGAAAATTATTGCCGAAACTTTAACTTTTATCGAACGCGAACTCACTTCTCCCGAAGGCGGATTTTATTCTGCTTTGGATGCAGATAGTGAAGGCGTGGAAGGTAAGTTTTATACTTTTACCAAAACCGAAGTAGAAGAAGTTTTGGGTGCAGATGCGGAATTATTCAACACGTATTTCCATGTAACAGAAGAAGGAAATTGGGAAGAGGAGCAAACCAATATTTTTTTCCGGAAAGATGATGCCGATGAACTGGACGAACGTTTCAGGCTTTCGGTAGATGAACTGCAAACGAAAATCAATCAGGCACGCCAAAAAATACTCGATAAAAGAAGCACGCGCGTTCGCCCTGGATTGGATCATAAAATTCTGGCCAGCTGGAACGGTTTGATGTTGAAAGGTTATTGCGATGCGTACCGCGCACTGGATGAACCGCAATATCTGGAAACCGCCATCCGTAATGCTTCTTTTATCCTGCAAAATCTGTCTAACGGAAACGGAAAACTGAACCGCGTTTATCAAAATTCTTCGCCTGCTTTTCTGGATGATTATGCTTTGGTTGCTGATGCTTTGATCAGTTTATACGAAGTTACTTTTGATGAAAAATGGTTGCTGGAGGCGCGAAAAATCAATGATTATGCAGTTGATCATTTTTATGATTTATCAAGCGGCATGTTTTTTTACACTTCGGATGAAGATGCGCAATTGATTGCCCGAAAAACGGAAGTGATGGATAACGTAATCCCGTCTTCTAATTCTGTGATGGCCAAGAATCTGAAAAAATTAGGTTTGTTTTTTGATCACGAAGAATATCATCAGCTTTCGGGCCAGCTTTTGCTGAATATCGAAAAAAGCATGGCGCCATACGGTTCCTCATTTTCTAACTGGGCAATGCTACTTTTAGATGAAGTTTTTGGTGTTTACGAGATTGTGGTCACCGGCGAGCAATCCGAAGAAAAAAGAAAAGAATTTGAGAAAAAGTATCTTCCCAACAAAATTATCTTGGGCGGAACAAAAGGAACTTTACCTTTGTTGCAGGATAAAATCGACAGTAAAAACAGCATTTTTGTTTGTAAAGACAAAACCTGCCAGCTGCCGGTTGATGAAGTATCTGAAGCATTTAAACAGATTGAAGAATAGGTTTGAAGTGTGGAGATTAAGGATAGAAGAGCGATTTGCAAGTTCCTTAAACCTCGATCTCCGGTCACTTTACCCAAAACAAAAATTATGAAAATTGAACCACAGCACGTAGTATCATTAACTTATGATTTGTACGTAGATCAGGAAAATGGCGAAGAAGGTTTGGTAGAAAGTGCCACCCAGGAGCAGCCGCTAACTTTTATTTATGGTGCCGGCCAGATGTTGCCAAAATTTGAAGAGCATTTAAGCACTTTGAGCGCGGGCGACCAATACGAATTTCGCTTGACAGCCGAAGATGCTTATGGCGAATACGATAACGAAGCCGTAGCAAGTTTGCCAAAAGAAATGTTCGGAACAGAAGAAATTCCGGCGGTTGGCAGCATGTTGCCTTTGCAGGATAACGAAGGAAACCGTTTGCAGGGGCAGGTAGTTTCTGTTGCCGAAGATGCAGTTCTGGTAGATTTAAACCATCCAATGGCTGGTCAGGCTTTGCATTTTAAAGGTGAAATTTTGAATGTTCGCCCGGCAAATGAAGAAGAATTGTCTCATGGCCATGCGCATGGTGCGGATGGTGATTCTGGTCATTGATCAGATGCTGTTTTTAGCAGCTAAAAATTGATGAACAAAAAATCCCGATCAGGTTTGATCGGGATTTTTTTGTTTAATTATTAATCTTGCTAAATACAAATCCATTTCGTCTTCGTAAACAATTTCACATTTCCAGCCATTTTTAGATGCTGTTTTTAGCAGTGTTTTTTGGTCGATGTATAACCAGTTAAACCAATTGCCTTGCTGGTTTCTATATTCATATTGATAACTGATTTCGCCGAAATAGTTGTTTTTTGGCAGCGGCAAATTTTCGTATAAATAAGTAATATCCGAAGAATCAAAAATTAATTGTCCGCCGGGCAGCAGCAATTGTTTGGCGTGTTGTAAAAAGTGGTCTAATCCGGCTAAGTTTTGGGTTAAACCAATGCCGTTCATCAGCAAAAGCAACGTATTAAATTTTTCGGTTTTGTATTGAAAAATGTCTTGCTGTAATACTGTTTTTACGCCTCTTTTTTTCATCAGTTCGGCTGCGCCGGGCGAAATTTCCAGAGCAGAAACTTCAAAATTACGATCCTGTAAAACCAAAGCATGGCTTCCGGCTCCGGCGCCAATATCCAGCACTTTGCCGCGGCACAATTGCAGCGCAAGCAGTTCTGCTTCTGGCATTTCTGTTTCTCCCCGAAAAAAAACTTCTACCGGCATTTCTTCCGGTTCGCCGTAATTGTTGTTCAGCCATAGTTTTTCTACAGATTGCTGGTTGTAAAAATCCTGTAAAGCCTGGCCGTAAATATCCATCGGCACAAAATAAAGTATTTCATGCTGTTTTTACCGCGTAAAAATTCGGATGATCAAAAAAAGGTTGTATCAGAAATTGACAGTTAATTTTCTGAATGGTAAGGTGATTCTTTCCTTTTCATATTAACACAAGCTAATTCCGTAAATTCTTTTTTAACAAAAGTCTGAATTACGCGAACACTTTTTTTGCTGATTTCTTCTATCAACAGAACCCATTTTTTTACTTCCTGGTCTTCTAATGATTTAGTTTTTCTAACCGTAAGAGCCGCAAGGTTTTGGATGGAGCCAAGCGGCGCAGTAAGATCATGGGAAATGGTGTTTAAAACAGCTTTTTTGTTATCAGCAAATTCGTTTAATTGCTGGCAATGAGCTTTGTAATCGCTGATATCTTCTATATAACCAGTCAGAATATTTTTCGTAGTTTCCTCTGTTTGTAAAAGCAGGCTGAGACGTAAAAAGTATTCTTTTTTATCGGGCAAAATCATTTTAAACTCAATATTAGTTTTAAAAACATCTGGTTGCAAAGCAGCGTAAGTTTGCTTTAAATAGTTTCTATCATCTATACAAACCATTGCAAAAAGTTTTTTGATGGAAACTTTGCTGGCTTTAACCTGAAAAAAAGCTTCGAAAGCTGGATTGGCATAAATAAATTGATTTTTGCTAAGGTTATACGCAAAATAAATGCGGTGATCATGTTTGGTAAGGGTGAGCAATAATGCTGCTGTTTCGGTCATGAAGAATTGTAATATTAGGTAAAACTCTATATTCTGATGGTCAATTCAATGAATAAAAGTTAACCATAGGTTTGGAAATTTTTTACGTGCTATATTGCAAAATGTTGCGACAGGAAAGAAAATTCTAAATTATTAACCGATGGTTAAGCGTATTGAATAAAAAGAACATTATAGTTTATTTCCAAAACAGAAAAACCAGTGTTTTTAGATTTGTGGATGATTAACTATCTTTCAACCAAATATTTTAGCAATGGCAACAGAAGTTAAGTGTCCGGGTTGTAGCCAGTCTTTCCAGATTGAAGAGGTGATGGCTGAGGAATATAAAAAAGAGCTGAAACGGGAAATGCTTTCTTACAAAAGCAAAAAAGATGAAGAGGCACAAAAAATCAGGGAAGAACTGCTGCGTAAAGAAGATGAATTTAACAAAAAATCGCGGCAGCAAAACCTAGTTTTTGAGGAACGTTTAGCCAGCGAAAAAAAGCAAATTCAACAGCAGGTAGAGCAAAATTTGCGAAAATCAATTGCTTCTGATTTTGAAAATGAAAGAGCAATGCTGATTAATTCTAACAGAGAATCGGAAGAAAAACTGAAACTTTCGCGCCAGAAAGAAATGGAATTTTTGCAGCGCGAGCAGCAGCTTAAAAATAAAGAAGCCGAAATGGAGCTTGTTTTACAACGTAAATTGCAGGAACAGCGCGGCGAATTATCTGAACAAATACGCAAGCAGGAAGCCGAAAAAAATAATTTGAAAGAAACCGAACATCAGCTGCGCGTAAAAGAACTGGAAAAGCAATTAGACGACCAGAAAAAGCTTGCCGAAGAAATGAAACGCAAAGCCGAGCAAGGCAGTATGCAATTGCAAGGCGAAGTGCAGGAACTGATTTTAGAAGAATTGCTGCGTAGCAGTTTCCCGTTTGATGTGATTTCGGAAGTTGGAAAAGGCGTTCGCGGTGCGGATTGCGTGCAAACGGTGCGCAACCAGTTTGGACAAGAATGCGGCCGGATTATTTATGAAAGTAAACGAACCAAAGATTTTGGCGGCGACTGGATTGAAAAACTAAAAAAAGATATGCGCAGCCAGGGCGTGGATGTTGCCGTCATCGTGTCGCAGGTTTACCCAAAAGGAATGGATTGTTTTGGCGAGAAAGATGGCGTTTGGATTTGCTCTTATGAGGAAGTAAAAGCCGTTGCATACATTTTGCGTGATGGAATTATGAAGCTTTTTAACGCTAATAAATCACAGGAAAACCGTGGTGATAAAATGCAGCTTTTATACAGTTATTTAACCAGCGCCGAGTTTTCTGAACAGTGGAAAGCAATCAAAGAAGGTTTTATGAGTATGCGCCAATCAATTCAGCAAGAGCGTATTGCAATGGAAAGAATGTGGAAATCCCGCGAAAAACAACTGGAAAAAGTGTTATTAAACGCAGCATGGATTCGTGGTTCTATTGAAGGAATTGCCGGTAGCGATACCATACAGTTAAGTTTAACAGACGATGAAGAAGAATTGCTGATTGAGTAAATGCTTCTTTTATCACCCAAAAAATAAAGCCTTGTCTTTCTGTTTTTACCAGATTGGCAAGGCTTTGAACTAAACTAAAAATATTATAGAAAGATATTTTAAAAATCAATCTAAGCTTAGAGAATAGAATCATGGAGAATCGGCCAAAATTAAAGTTAGCACTTACGCCAGCAGATCAGCTTGTTGAGGTTTTGGGTTGGGTGACTTTACTATTTTTATGGGGATTGGTTTTTTACAATTACAACAATTTGCCGCAAATTATTCCTACTCATTTTAATGCTTCGGGCAAGGCAAATGGTTTTGGTAATAAGTCAACGCTATTTTTGCACTCTATAATTGGTACTTTTCTGTTTGTCGGTTTAACTGCTTTAAACAAATACCCACATATTTTCAATTATCCAACTGCCATCACCGCGGAAAATGCTTTGAAGCAATATACAAATGCTACGCGGATGATGCGTTACATAAAATTGGTGGTTCTGCTGATATTTTCGGCAATTGTATGGATGACTACTTCTGTTGCGAACGGAAAATCAGGCGGACTTTCACATTGGTTTTTGCCAGTTTCGTTGTGTCTCGTTTTTATACCAACAGTATTTTTTCTATTCAAATCTTTCAGAAAAACTTAAAAATAAGTATGCTCGAGCGCATTGATTTAGATGAATTTACAGGCATAAAAGAAGCATTATGAGTTTTGCTGATAAAAACTTAAACAGGCTCTTAAAGTGATTTTTTTCAAAAGTAGAAACAACTTTACTGTTTTGATTTTTTTATTTTTGCCAATCCAGAATACTTATTGCAAGCTTCACATGCTTGTAAAATTAAATCTACTTCACCTTGATTATTTTCAACCGTAAAAAAAAATACGTCCAATTCGTTCACCTTTTAAAAAGCCTTAAAAAGGAAAGCATACTTAAAGCTAAAAGTTACGAAATCATATTAATGTGGATTCGTAATAATGTTTCCCGCAGTCAGTTTCTGTTGCTCTCAGGTATTTTTGTTGGGTTAACTTCTGGGTTAGCAGGCGTTGCTTTGAAAATGCTGGTTCATTACATCGAGTATTTAGTGCACGATAAAGTACATTTTGAAGAGCAAATTATCTATTACATGCTTTTTCCGGTTCTCGGAATTTTATTAACCACTATAACTGCAATTACTTTTTTTAAGGGCGAAAAACGGAGAGGTGTACCGGCTATTTTATATGAAATCGCTCAGAATTCCAGTTTGGTTTCTTCTACCAAAATGTATTCGCAAATTGTACAAAGTGCGCTAACGGTAGGTTTTGGTGGATCAGCCGGGTTGGAAAGTCCGATTGCGGTAACCGGTTCTGCTATCGGTTCCAACTTTGCCCGAACGTATAAATTAGATTATCGCGAACGTACTTTGCTATTGGCCGCCGGTGCATCCGCCGGAATTGCCGCTGCCTTTAATGCGCCGATTGCCGGGATTATGTTTGCTTTCGAAATTTTGCTGACTGGCGTCGTTTTTACCGACTTCGTACCATTAGTTGTAGCTGCAGTTATCGGCAGTTTGCTTTCCAAAATCATCCTGAATGAAGAAACGCTGTTCCAGTTCCGCACCCGCCACGCTTTCGATTATAACAACATTGCTTACTATATTATTTTGGGCATTTTCTGCGGATTGTATGCGCGTTATTTTGTATTGATTTCGCAACGTGTAGAGCATTTTTTTAAATCAATGAAACGTACGCGCATTCAAAAAGCCTTTATCGGCGGGTTGCTGCTGGCCGTACTTTGCGTTTTGTTACCACCTCTTTATGGCGAAGGTTATCAATCGGTTAAAAGTTTAGCAAACGGACAAGTGCAATCGGTAATTTCCGTTAGTTTCTTAAAATATTTTCCATACCATTCCTGGTTTATTTTACTGTTTTTAGGCTGCGTTTGCCTGTTTAAAGCTTTTGCAACTTCCATCACCATTTACAGCGGCGGCGTTGGCGGTAACTTTGCACCTTCGCTGGTTTGCGGCGGCACGTTAGGTTTCTTTTTGGCTTCCGTTTATGTGCAGCTTGGTTTTTCAAATGTGCCGGTTAATAATTTGCTGATTGTTGGTATGGCTGGCGTAATGAGCGGCGTAATGTATGCGCCTTTAACGGCAATTTTTCTGATTGCCGAATCCAGTTCCGGTTACGATTTATTTATTCCGCTGATGATTGTTTCAGTGATTTCTTTCGTGATTGTGAAATGGTTTTCGCCGATTTCGCCTGATTTAAAACAACTGGCTGATGAGGGTCAGATTTTTACCACAGAACATGATCGCAACTTACTTTCGCTGCTGCACGCGCCGGATTTGATCGAAAAAAATATTCAAACTATTGATGTCAACGCTTCTTTTGAGGCGTTGCTGGAACTGATCAAACAAGGTCACCGCAACTTTATCGCTGTACTGGAAAACGGAGAACATTTGGTTGGGATTATTACGCTGGATGATATTAGGCCGATCATGTTTAACCACGAATTATATGCCGAACTGGACGTGGAAAAAGTGATGAAAGCACCGCCGGCAACGGTAGATATGGCAGACGACATGCGCAGCGTAATCCGCAAATTTGACGATACGAACACTTGGAACTTACCGGTTTTACAGGATGAAAAGTTCATTGGTTTTATCTCCAAATCTACCATTCTAAACCAATACCGCGAATTGTTAAAAGGTTATTCAGCTTAGGTTGATACTGTTTTTATCGACCTAAAATTGGTTTAATATTTCTACCCAATACGAAAAATGAACAGCTCTATCCAACCCATTTCTGCGGAACAAACCTGGCCGCTGCGGCAATCTGTAATGTATCCCGATTTTTCCATCCAGCAGGTGAAGCTGAAAGATGATGCACTGGGCCGGCATTTCGGTTTGTTTTTGTGCGATGGATTAACCGTTGTGGTTTCGTTGTTCATTAATGATGATAAACTGCAATTTAGAAAGTTAGCTACTAAAACTAACCAGCAAGGAAAAGGTTACGGCAAGCAAATGATGGCTTTTATCCTCGATCTGGCTTCCGCAGAAAATCTGAAATGTGTTTGGTGTAACGCGCGCTTAACTGCTGCACCATTTTACAAGCAATTTGGTTTTGAGGTTTTCGGAAAAATCTGGCAGCAGGACGGGCATACTTTTGTGGTAATGCAGAAAGTGCTTTCGTAGTTTTTGCCGGTAAAAGAAGCATCAGTATTCGTTCAAAATCCTTCAACTTAAACATTTTGCCTGCTTTTTAGTTGGATTGCTATATTTGCTTTTAAACAATTTAAAAGGACTTTATAGAAAACATGTCTGAAAATCCACAAAAACCTGAAAAAATACACGTTCCTGTTGTAACGCCCGAATCCCTTTCTTTTTTAGAAAAATATATTAACAATTCTTCGCCAACAGGTTTTGAAGCTGAAGGTCAGAAAATGTGGCTGGAATATTTAAAACCTTATATCGATACACAATATGTAGATAATTATGGCACAGCAGTTGGCATTATCAATCCGGATGCGCCGTATAAAGTTGTAATTGAGGCACATGCGGATGAAATTTCCTGGTTCGTTAATTACATTACCAGTGATGGTTTGATTTATGTGATCCGGAATGGTGGTTCAGATCATCAGATTGCGCCTTCCAAACGTGTGAATATTTATACTGAAAAAGGTGTGGTAAAAGCAGTATTTGGCTGGCCGGCCATCCACACGCGCGGCGGCGAAAAAGAAGAAGCACCGACATTAAAAAACATTTCGCTGGATTGCGGCTGCACTTCCAAAGAAGAAGTAGAAAAACTGGGCGTTCATGTAGGTTGTGTCATCACTTATGAAGATGAATTTATGATCCTGAACGACCGTTATTATGTTGGCCGTGCGCTGGATAACCGAATCGGCGGTTTTATGATTGCCGAAGTTGCCCGTTTGCTGAAAGAAAACAACGTTACATTGCCTTTCGGTTTATATATTGTAAATGCGGTTCAGGAAGAAATTGGGCTGGAAGGTGCAGCGATGATTGCGGAATATATCGAACCAAATGTGGCCATTATCACTGATGTAACACATGATACGCAAACGCCGATGATTAATAAAGTTACGCAAGGAGATCTGGCTTGCGGCCGTGGTCCGGTGGTTTCTTATGCGCCTGCTGTGCAACGAAATGTGAACAAATTATTGGTTGAAACTGCCGAAAAAAATAACATCCCGTTTCAGCGCCAGGCATCTTCCCGTTCTACCGGAACCGATACGGATGCTTTTGCGTATTCTAACGCCGGCGTTCCCTCAGCATTAATTTCATTGCCATTGCGCTACATGCACACTACGGTAGAAATGGTGCACAAAGAAGATGTGGACAACGTGATCAGCTTGATTTATCAAACTTTATTGAACATTCAGGACGGACAGGATTTTAAATATTTCAAAATATAACCATAACTTTTAGGTGATAAAAACAGTATGATACTTCTTTTATCACTATAAAATTCAAATTAAAAATCAATTCAAAATAAAAAAATGAAACCAACACTTTTAATTTTGGCAGCCGGAATGGCCAGCCGCTACGGCAGCATGAAACAAGTGGACGGCTTTGGCCCAAACGGCGAAACCATCATTGATTATTCTATTTATGATGCAATCAAAGCAGGATTTGGGAAGATTAGTTTCATCATCCGCGAAGAATTTGTAGAGAGTTTTAAATCGAAATTCGAGCCAAAACTGAATGGTAAGATTGAAACGGAATACGTTTTCCAAACTTTCAACCTGAAACCTTATGGCATTGACCAGGAAATTGAACGTTCAAAACCTTGGGGAACGGCTCATGCAGTTTTAGAAGCTAAAAATCAGGTTCAGGAACCATTTTGTGTAATCAACGCAGATGATTTTTATGGTGCGGAAGCTTTTGAAAAAATGGCTGCTTTTTTAACTGGAGAAGTTTCTGATAATCATTTCTCGCTGATGGGTTATCAAATGGACAAAACTTTGTCCGAAAATGGTTCGGTTTCCCGCGGCGTTTGTAAGGTTGATGAAAACAACAATCTGATCGAAATTAACGAACGTTTGAAGGTTTATGAAAAAGACGGACAGATTGTTTACGAAGAAAACGGAGTGGAAACGCCTTTGCATGAAGATCCGCGTGCTTCAATGAATTTCTGGGGATTTTCGCCAGCAATTTATGGCTTGATGGAACCGATGTTTAAAAAGTTTGTGGAAGCAAATTCTGCTGATCCAAAATCAGAATTTTTGTTGCCAAAAGCAGCAGATGAGTTGATTAAATCCGGACAAGCATCTTTCAAAGTAATTCCAACTTCGGCACAATGGTTTGGCGTAACTTATAAAGAAGATAAACCGGTTGTTCAGCAAAAAATATCAGAACTGGTACAAAACGGAACTTATCCAAGTAATCTTTGGGGATAGTTAATATTTAAACATCAATCCAAAACGGATTTGCTATTTATATTTTAGCCGGTAAAAGAAGTATAATGCTTCTTTTACCGGCTATTTTTTTGCTTTGCCTCAGCTTTCTCCTGAGGAAAGGAATTTAGGGTGAAGCTATTTTTTCTTTAGCAAATGATGTCCGGCAGTTAATATCAGTCCAACTGCTTTGAGCATGGGATCGCCGGAACTGCTTTTTTTATGCAGGAATTTTTGTAAATAATGGCCAGCAACTGTAACCGCCAGGGCAGAAGCTCCGCCTACAATCAGACCTTTAAAAGCGCCGCTTTTGTTCGCCCGGTATAAACTCGCTCCTGCCATAGCACCAGAAGCAATTTTTCCGAATGAGCTTCTCGATACTAGTTTGCTGTTTGGATTAAGCGGAAGTTTGGGATTTTTATCTCCGGAACGCGATAAAACTTTTGTAATAACCGTGTTGGCTAATGATTTCTTGGCGCCGACTTTTGGTTTGTTCAACAAGCTTTCGGCACCATAGTTTAAAAAATAACCGACAAGTGTTGGCGCAACCATTCCACGTAATCCCGCTGCCGCACCTATCCTGATGGCCTTTGCAATTATCTTTTTATTTTCCATGATTTTATTTTGATAGTAAACATTGAACCGGCTACATAGTTTGCTACCTGTATTTTGTATAAACTCTAAATTAAATTCCTAACTTTAAGTGCCTAAAAGAAGCATCCTGAAAATCTTGTTGAAGTAAATTCTTAGCTCGGTTTATAAACTAAAATTAATGAAAAAAAGCTTATTAATTGCATTTTTGTACGGCGGAATGGTTGCGGCGCAAAATAAAGATTACGCGATTCAGCCAGTTTCGATCACCCATATCAAGTTAACAGATCAGTTTTGGTCGCCCAAAATAGAAACCAACCGAACGGTTACCATTCCGGCTTCGTTTGCCCGTTGTGAAAATACTGGCCGGGTAAAAAACTTTGAAATGGCGGCTGCAAAAAGCGGTAAGTTTTGTACCGTTTATCCTTTTGATGATACCGATATTTATAAAACCATAGAAGGTGCGTCTTATTCAATGGCAGTCCATCCGGATACAAAACTGGATCATTATGTAGATTCAATGATCACGATTGTAGGCAAAGCGCAAGAACCGGATGGTTATTTATACACGGCTCGTACAATTGATCCGATACATCCGCACAAATGGGCCGGACCGGAACGCTGGGTAAATGAAAATAATATGAGTCATGAATTGTATAATTCTGGCCATATGTTTGAAGCTGCTGCGGCACATTATCAAGCGACTGGAAAACGTAATTTCTTAAATATCGCCTTGAAAAATGCTGATTTGCTGGTGCAAACTTTCGGGCCGGGAAAAAGGCATGTGGCACCCGGGCATGAAATTGTAGAAATGGGTTTAGTGCGATTATACCGCATCACCGGAAAAAAAGATTACCTGGATTTAGCCAAGTTTTTTATTGATGAACGCGGCAAAAGAACTTACGATAAAAACAGTACCGATCCGTTTAAAAACGGCGTTTATTGGCAGGATGATGAACCCGTTACTGCGCAGGATGAAGCAGAAGGCCACGCCGTAAGAGCCATGTATTTATACGCCGGAATGACGGATGTTGCAGCCTTAACCGGCAACAAAGAATATATTGCCGCTGTTGATAAAATCTGGGATAACATGGTTTCCAAAAAGATTTACGTTCAAGGCGGCGTAGGTGCTTTGGGCGATGGCGAACGTTTTGGGGCCAATTATCAGCTGCCTAATGCAACCGCTTACAACGAAACCTGTGCGGCAGTTGGCAACGTTTACTGGAACCAGCGGATGTTTTTGTTGCACGGCGAATCCAAGTATATTGATTTGATGGAGAAAGTGCTTTACAATGGTTTAATTTCCGGCGTTGGTTTAGATGGAAAATCTTTTTTCTACACCAATGCCATGCAAATTCAAAATAACAATACACATAAAGATAGGGAAGCCGGTCGTTCTGGCTGGTTTGAATGTTCTTGTTGCCCAACCAACTTGGCGCGTTTGCTGCCTTCTATTCCCGGTTATATTTTTGCGCAAAAAGACAATGCTGTTTTTATCAACCTTTTTGTGAGCAGTAAAGCTGATTTGCTGATTGATAACAAAATGGTAAATGTAAGTCAGCAAAATAATTATCCGTGGAACGGCTTGTTAAACTTTACCGTTTCTCCAGCAACAGCACAAAATTTTGAAGTGAAAATCCGTATTCCGGGCTGGGTTAAAAATGAAGCCATTCCTTCCGATTTATACTCATTTCAGCATAAGGAAACTGCTGTTGTTGTAATCAAAGTAAACGGTAAACCAGTAAAATATGCCATGCAAAATGGTTATGCCGTGATTGGTAAAGTTTGGCAAAAAAATGATCAGATTACGATGGATTTACCAATGCCGGTACGAAAAGTAATCTCTAATAATATTATTGCAGAAGATGCAGGAAAAGTTGCTTTACAGCGTGGCCCGCTGATGTATTGTGCAGAATGGACAGACAATAATGGCCAAGTAAGTAACATAGTTATTCCGAAAAATACTGTTTTTACACCTGCTTATCATCAGGAATTGCTAAATGGTTTAACCGTTTTAAACGGACAGGTTTTGAAAACAGACAGCGCTGATAAAAGTAAAACGCAAACCGTAGCGTTAACCGCAATTCCGTATTATTCCTGGGCAAACCGCGGAAAAGGCGAAATGCAGGTTTGGTTTACAGAAGCCGGAATGACAGCAGTTTCAGAAAAGAAAACCATACGGTAAACCACAAAAAAACATTGATAAAAGAAGCTGGTTTATGCCGGCTTTTTTTGTTTTTAGGCAGAAAGAAAATCGGCATACAAACTTTTAACAGCTGTAATCGTCCTGAAAATATGAAAACACTTGATGCCGATCAGCTTCCGCCAAATGAATTGTATAGTTATCTTACTTATGCCATCGCGCCGCGGCCAATTTGTTTTGCTTCTACCATTAACCAAAATGGAGAAGTAAACTTGAGTCCATTTAGTTTCTTCAATCTGATGAGTGCCAATCCGCCAATTTGTGTGTTTTCTGCAACCAGTTGGGGTCAAACCAATGCGATGAAACACACGACTAAAAACGTATTGGAAGTACCCGAATGCACCATTAATATTGTTAATTACGATATGGTTCAGCAAATGTCGTTGGCCAGTGCGCCGTATGAAAGTAACGTAAACGAGTTTGTAAAAGCTGGTTTTACCGAACAAAAATCAGAATTGATAAAACCGCCGCGCGTTGCCGAAGCACCCGTTCAGTTAGAATGTTTGGTAAAACAGGTCATTCGGTTGGGAAACGAAGGCGGAGCTGGAAATTTGATTATTTGTGAAATCAAACTCATGCACATCCAAAATGAAATTCTGGACGAACAAGGTAAAATCGATCAGGCAAAAATAGATTTGGTGGCGCGTTTAGGCGGCGATTGGTATTGCCGTGTAACGCCCGAAAGTTTGTTTGAAGTGGCTCGGCCAGGCAAAAGTACAGTAATTGGTATAGATGGTTTACCTGAGGCGATCCGAAATTCTGCTGTATTAACTGGCAACGATTTAGGAAAATTAGGGAATATAACTGATTTACCAAACGAAGCTGAAGTGGCACAATATGCCAATCAACCCGAAATTAAAAACCTGTTTGATGCTACTATTGGCGATGATTTTACACGCGAACGGGAACTGCACCGCGAAGCCAAAAAGCTTTTAGATGAAGAAAAAATAACAGAAGCCTGGAAAACGTTGTTGCTGAGTTTGTAATTTAATGCTTCTTTTATCACCTAAAAACTATAGTGTCCTTGTTTTTAAGTGATAAAAGAAGCATTGTAAATTTTCGCAAAAAACGTTAACCATTTATTTTTTACTTTACCTGCAAAAAATTATCTTTCTCGTTCACATCAGCCAAACGATGTGTCGGGTCGATTTCAATCCAGGCTAAATCTGCCAGTTTTCCATCTAATTCAATTGTGTAAGTTGGATGTGTCCATTTCCAAGGTTTGTCAACAACACGGGGAACCGAATTTTCAACAGGTTTTTCGCCGAACATCAAATACATTGGCACGTAATGCAACGTTTTTGTTCCATTCTGGAAAGTAAGCAGCAAATCAATCGGCATGGGCATTTTGCCTTTATTAATTAACCTGATTTTCGTTTTATTGCCTTCCTGCCAAACACTGTCAATTCCGTAATCAATAGTTTTGGTCGTGTTGATCCAGTATTCTTTGTACCAATCCAACTTCATGTTACTTGTTTTTTCGGCTACGCGGATAAAATCATTTGCGTTAGGATGTTTAAAATGCCAATCACGATAATAATTCAACAAAATATGATCGCGAACCTGCGCGCCGGTAATGTAACCCAGCTGCTCCATAAAAATTTCTCCTTTAGAATAAGAAGAAACACTGTAAGCTGCATTGGTTTCGTAATGATCTGCGTGTGTAGTCAATGGCTCTTGCAAACCTCTTTTAACCAACGTAAAATAGCCATTATAAGCACCGCCATGAGGCTGTGCATTTAATACAGAATCCAATACTTTTAACCGCGGATCATTTGAATTGGTAGCCATCATGTTTTTATACCTGAATTTGGTGTAATCTTTGGTAACTAAATCTTCAGCATAACTTGTAAAACCTTCGTCCATCCATGGGTATTCACTTTCATTGGTTCCCATTAAGCCCTGATACCAGGTATGCATCCACTCGTGGAAAACAGTTCCCAAACTTGGTCCGTTAATTAATGTTGCCATTGGATATTCCATGCCGCCATCGCCGCCATGTACAAAAGAATATTGTTTCCAGGGATATGGACCAAACGTTTTCTGGATGTAAGGCAATTCCTGTACGGCTGCGGTTAATACTTCCTGCCAGCGGTCGTCCCAGCTTTTAATGTAATTTTCGGCACTCTGATAACGGTTTTTTTGTGCTGTTTTTAACGTATCAAATTCCTGTTGCAGTTTTTTTAAATCACGGTTGTAAAATACATTAATGGTTTTTCCATCGGCGGTTTGTGCCGATAAATGTTTAAACTCCGGATCAGCAGCCCACATAAAATCGTGTACATTGGGTGCAGTAAAATGCCAAGTTAATGTATTTCCTGCTGGCTGTGTTGCTTTTGTTCCCGCAGCTTCGTAACCAAAACCAATTTGCTGCGGATTTTGCAGATAACCTGTTCCGCCAATCATGTATTTTTTATTAATCGTAATTTTGACATCATAATCTCCCCAGACGCCATAAAATTCGCGGGCAATATAAGGCGTTGGATGCCAGCCTTCATAATCATATTCGCACATTTTCGGATACCACTGACTCATGGAATAACGCACGCCGGTTTGCGGATTATCGCGCCCGCTTCTGCGGATTTGCAACGGTACTTGTGCTTCAAAAACCATATCAAAAACAACTTTTCCATGTGGTAAAATCGGTTTTGTTAAATCAACCACCAGAATAGTTTCTTCTGTTTTAAATTTTTGGGTGATGCCGTTCATCTTCAAAGACAACACTTTTTGATAACCAATTTCCTGTGGCGTTAACCTCAAAATCCGGTCTTTCACGCGCGCGTCCCAATCTTGTTTTTTGTTGATAATGGTTTTGCCTAATTCGCGGCTGCGCGTATCCATCATGCTATTGGGCTGGAAAGCGTTCCAGTACAAATGATAGTAAACGCGTTTTAAAGTATCGGGCGAATTGTTGGTATATTCCAGTTTCTGCGTTCCGGTAAAACGGTTAGTTTGCACATTCATGTTCACGTCCATGGCGTAATTAACGTGCTGCTGCCAGCGGTCGGATTGTGCAATTGCGTTTGAGATCGAAAAAATCAGCAGTAAAAAAGTAAGTCTTTGTTTCATTTGTATGTGGTAATACTATTTTTATCGGCATAAAAACAGCATGTTGCTAATGTAATATAACGCGCCAAGTTGTGCAAGCCGTAACAGCATTTTGTAAATTCATCTTCCATATAAAACCAATTAGGGCAGATTGCTATTCATTAAAAACAATGAAACACAAATACCTGCTTTTAACCATGTTCCTGCTTTTAGGTACGATTGCTAAAACTTACTGTCAAACGGAAACACAGTATGCTGGCTGGTTAGCCATTTATCATAAACAAAAACTGACTGAAAAATGGGGATATATGTTTGATGCACAATACCGTACGGATAAACAGTTTAGTAAAATCAGCACGTATTTTTTCAGGCCCGGAATTACTTATGATGTTACCAAAAACCAGACAGCCGGCGCAGGTTATGTTATTTTCGGAAGTTATGAAGATGAGGAAAGTAGCCGGATTTTTTATGCAGAAAACCGGATCTGGGAGCAATATCAGATACAAGCAAAAATCGGAAAAGCAACATTGTCTAACCGGTTACGCTTAGAGCAGCGTTTTATCAATACAAAAAATGGCGGCTTTTCGCAGCGTTTACGTTATTATATCCGTGGCCAGATTCCATTGGTAAAAGTTGATTCCAGCTTCAAAAAAGGTTTGTATATGGCGTTGCAGAACGAACTTTTTGTAAATGTGCAGCACAAAGAAAGAGGCAGTAATAATTTTTTGGATCAAAACCGGTCGTATATTTCTTTTGGTTATCGCTTGAGCAAAAAAATTGATACAGAGTTGGGTTATCAATATGTTTATTCCAAAAATCGGGATGGGAATTTGCGGAACAACGTTTTTCAATTGGCCGTTTATACCGATTTTTAGATACTGTTTTTATCGGGGAAAAATTGGTGCTCTGTCATTCCGACAATAGGAGGAATCTTCTTTTGTCATTTCGACCAAAGCGAGAAATCTTCTTCAAATTATTTCTCTTTGTACGTTCTTTTTCATCAAGGAAAAAAAACGTTAAACCGAATCTATTTTCTGTCATGCTAAGTTTGTCGTTGGTCATCCTGAACTCGTTTCAGAATTCCTATTGCTTGATTTTAACCTTTCTGGTGGGATGCCGAAACAAGTTCTGCATGACAAAAAAATCAAATCCCCAAAACCAGTTTCAATTTAGCGTAACCAGCTTTACTTACCGGAATTTTTGCGCCTGATTTTAAAATCAAAATATGTGTTTCCTTTTCGTACGGATCAATCCGTGTTATCTGTTCTACCCGAACCAAATAGGAGCGATGTACACGCGTAAACAGGTTTGGATCGAGGATTTGCTCAAAAAAGTTCATCGTTTTATTTTTGAGGAAAGCGCCAGCGGCCGTGTGAATGTTTACATAATCATCCGCAGCTTCCAGATAAAGCACATCCTGAACCGGAATTACTTTTATTTTCGTTCCCGTTTTAACTACAATCCGGTCATGCTGCGCTGGCGAACTGGCCGCGGTTTCCAGTAAAGCCGTAGTTGTTTCCGATTTTTTAGGCTGATTTTCCAGGAACTTTTCAATTGCCTTGTTAAAACGCTCTTTGCTGAAAGGTTTCAGAAGATAATCAACTGCGTGCGCTTCAAAAGCTTTCAATGCATATTCATCAAAAGCCGTGGTAAATATCACCGAGGGCGATTGGTCCACCAGTTCCAGCATCTCAAATCCATTGATTTTTGGCATTTGTACATCCAAAAAAATTAAGTCTGGCCGGTGTTGCATAATTGCTTTGATGCCTTCAAAACCGTCGCCGCATTCTTGTGCCACTGTTATCTGCGGATATTGCTGCAAATATTCCAGCACAATAGAGCGTGCCAGCGGCTCATCATCAATAACCAATACTGTTTTTATCGACATAAAATTAAGCTACTGTTTTTGTTGTGATATGTTGTAAATCAACATTTTGCGGAATTTTTAAAGTAATGCTGAAAACGTTGTTTCGGGTTTGTATTTCAACTAAATCATGGCGGGCAAAAAGCAAGTATAGTCTGCGCTTAACGCCGCTTAACCCAAAACCTGTCCCGCGGTTAGGTTGGGCCGTTTCCGGATCGTAAGGATTGCTAATCGTAATTTGTAACTGACTGCTGATAACCACTGCATCCAGACTGATAATCACATCTCCAATCGTATCATATAAACCAAATTTGATAGCGTTTTCTACCAGCGGTTGCAGCAACATTGGCGGAATCAGCATTTGGTCGGCAGCATCATTATGGCGTAAAACTGTACTTAACCGATGGCCGAAACGTACTTTTTCTATATCCAGATAGAGTTGTAAATGCTGCAATTCGTTCGAAAGTATTACCCATTGCTGTTCTTCTTTTAACGTTCCGCGCAAAAAATCAGACAACTGATGGATCATTTTCCGGGCTTCATCCGGCTTAAAACCAATCAGCGCACTGATAGAATTTAAGCTGTTGAACAAAAAATGCGGCTGCAATTGCTGGCGCAGTTTGTACAGTTCGGCATCGCGCGCCAGGTTTTCGGCAGCCAGTTTTCGGGCCTCGTATGCTTTCTGATCTTTTTGCATATACCGCAACGCACTTAGCATCGCCATGCAACCAATAATTAAAAACGAAATACAGAAACGTATGGCCAAAGATTGGATCAGAAAAACAATATACGCCGGGTCGGTAATTAATTGCGGCAACAACCAGCGGCAGGCAGCCAGCCAGAACAAATTCAAAACCAAACACAACACCAAAATAAAAACCGATCGCCCTTTTTCGGGCTGGTAATATTTGAGGTTGTTGCTGATGAGGAAACAGGCTCCGGCCAGCAAAACGCTGGTAACGCCAGAATCGGTAGTTGCTACTTTCCAGCTAAAACCAAAATCGTACAACAAATAGCTTTGCAGGGCAAACCAAGTTAGTAAACCAACGCCTACAATAGTGCGGAATTTGTTAAATAATGAAGCTTGATTTTCCAAATTATTGCTGGATAGCTTAGGTTGATGCTGTTTTTATCACACTAAAAAATGTATGCTAAAAGAAGCTTAAAAACTTTTAATATCTACGCCGCCAAAAATGGAAATGCCTTTTAAAACTAACACTTTTCCGCTGGCGGCAACGTCTGGATGTGGTATTCTTTTGTCGTTTACACCACCAAAAATTTGGGCTACATCAGCAACAACTTGCCAGTGCGGCGGAACTATGAGTTTGGTGCCTCCAAAAAGTTGCACAACATCTACAACTACTTGTCCGCTTAAATCAGCGTGACTAAAATCCAGATCTGTACCACCAAAAATGTTTACCACTTCTCCGCCTTTAAAAGTTTTAGACAGGATGTTTTTTTTGGCTGCACTAAATATGGAAAAAGAGCTAAGATAATCTTCGCTGCTTTCGGGTTTGGTGTGCGTTGTACTTTGCGGTTCTGAAGTTGCTGGTTCAGGGTTCAGAAAATCCGGATCAATGTAAGCTTCTTTGGAAAACGTGTTGGTAGTGATGTGATCTTTATTCCGGTAAAAAATGATCCATAATCCTAAAATAATAAAAATAACAGGCCAGCCATAATTAACAATATGCTGTCCTGGAAATATTTCTCCCAGCAAAAATAAAAATCCGGTTACGATAAAAATCAGCCAAGAAGAATTTTTAGAACGATTTTTTGCCCTTTGAACCAAGCCAACAATTATCAAAATCATGGGCCAGCTAAATAACCACGACGGAAAGAAAAACCAGTCCAGTTGGCGGAATAACAATACCAGACCAAGTGCTGTCAGAATAAAACCAGCTATAATTCTGCCAGATTTTTTTGAAGAGTTATGATGGAGATCGTTCATGTTTTATTTAAAATGCTGATACAAATGTACCGCAACCATTTTGCTGACTAAATAGCAAACAGGCAAAGCTTTGCAATTATTCGGTAAAAGCCCTCAATTTTCCGGCGGGAATTTTATGCAGGTTGCTGATTTTCTCTTTTCACAATTAAAACCTCTTCTTCACCTAAAACCAGGTAGCCATAATCATAACAAAAATTGTAGGTATTGCCGGTTTGGGTTTGATAAATGCCGGTAAAATGATCAAAATTAAAACCCAACGTGTTGAGCTTTTTACGGGAAATTTTGGTTTTTCCGGTTGGATTAAGTTGTTGCAGAATGCGCCGGTTGCGCCGTAAAATATTGTTGATATTGCGGACCAGATTGTGGCTGTCACTATTCAGCTGATTGTTAAAATTGCTGCGGCACTGATCGTTGCAAAATTTTTTATCGGCCCGGCCGTGGATGATTTCTCCGCAATCTAAGCAAAGGCGTTCTGTTGTTGGCATTGATTATTTGTAGAGTTGATGCGGATAAAGTTGGTTCAATACTGTTTTTATCGGTATAAATACTTGTTTAAATTTTTTAGATTTCATCAGGTTGATGTATTCAGCCTTCATTTTTAATTTTTGAGATGAATGGTGAATTTACGAATTTTCTGTTACTGATTGTAAAGGTTTGAGTCAATTTTATTTAACATAATTTTTATACTTCTTTTACCAGATAAAAATTTATAAGCGATTTTTCCTTTTTATAGATATCAAAAAACAAAATTTATACGCATAAAAGAAGCACTGTAAATTTTACGGCAGAAATTTAAACAGGTTTTAAATGTATCTGCAAAAGTTAGATATAAACAAAACTTCAAAAAAAAACTCCGTGCTGTTAACACGGAGTTTTCTCGTTATAAAAAGAATAACTGATTATTAAAAAATACTTCTTTTATGTTGCAAGTTTGCGGTTTGTATTGAAACTTCAATCAAACACAATACTTGCTTTTTTACCTGATAACAGAAGCATTTAGAATAGCTTAAATTACGGTGTTGATGTTCTCGTTCCAGAACTAATTTTACCTTTTTTATTGATAACCAGGATTTTGTGTAAACTCAGTTTTATTCTGTACAGCATCAATTTGCGCTTGCGGTATCGGCCTTAACAATTGATAAGTTTGAATATTTGAAGCCGCATCCGGGTTGTTTTTTTGCACGCGTTCTACCAGTTTCCCTGTTCTTTTTAAATCAAACCAACGGATTTGTTCGCCTGCAAATTCCCTTGCTCTTTCATCTAAAATAAAATCAAGCGTCATCTGGCTGGCCGTAACTTTCATTGCATCTACTTTACCTGCAAGCGCAGCTCTGGTTCTGATTACGTTGACGTAATAAGCAGCAGAATCCAGTTTTCCTAATTTGTAATAAGCTTCAGCAGCATTTAAATATTCTTCTGCCAACCGGATAACATATACATCGCGTGCGCTTTGTTCTTCATTTGCGCTGGCACGGGTTGGGTCCATAAATTTTTTCAAGGCCACATATTGCAACCTGTTTTTTGCTGTACTGTTGGCATTGTAAACATCATTGCGATCATAAATCTGATATTTTTTGGTGGCACGTACCGCAGCAGAAACAATATTTTTGGTGCAATAAACTGCTGTATCGCCTATCGCAATACCCGCTGGAGCAGTTGTGGTATTGCAATAATAAGCCATTTTAAAAGAGCCCTCGTACCGTGCATCTATTGTTTCGTTAAACAAATTCAGTAAAAATAAAGTAGGCATGTAACGGTTGTAAGGCCGTCCGTTGTTAATGTCCCTTGCTAATCCCGGCAGGTTATCATACTTCATTACAAATAATAAATGGCTGTTATTGCCACCATTCGGATGTCCAGTTGGATAAAGTAAAGCGTCCAGCCGATCATTCAAAGTTAAATTTGCCGAATAATGGATGCTCCAAACAATTTCTTTGTTTTGCAGATTGTCCATCTTCCACAAATCAGCATAATTGGTTTGCAGCTGATAACCGTAATTTTTAATTACATCTGCGGATAAAGATGCTGCTTCCTGATTCATGTTCCGGGTAAGATAAATCCGTGCTAAAAAAGCTTTGGCACCACCTTGCGTAATCCGGCCATAATCGGTAGTGGTAGTTGGCAGATTGGTAACAGCTACCTTTAAATCAGCAATAATTTGTTCATAAAATTTATCTACCGATGTTCTGTTGGCTGTTATGGCTACGCCAGCTGTTTCGGTTGTGGTTAAATGTACACCGCCCCAGGTTTCTACAATGTGCCAGTAATAAAAAGCCCTTAAAAAACGCAGTTCACCTTCACGTGTTTTTTGCAGCGCAGCTGTCATTCCGGAGTTTCCAATGCGGCTGATTCCTGCGTTACAAAGATTTATAGCGGTATAAAACTGTTTCCATTCAATGCCTACTGCGGCTTGGTTCGCTTGTAAGTTAGATGTGTAATTAGTTAATTCAGGATAAACATCGCCTGTTCCGCTCGTCCAGATATCAGTGCCCATTTCTGACAAACTGATACCATACTCTTTTCCGTACCACCAGCGTGTGTAAGAATAAGCAGCATTGACTAAGCTTTCAAAACCTGCTGGTGTGGTATAAACTGCATCAGGCGTAATTCCGCCTAAATTTTGTTCGGTTAAGGTTTTTTTACAGGATGACGCGCTCAAAGCAGCCACTGTAATTAAGGCTATAATAACTTTAGAATAAGTTGTTTTCATGTGGATACTGTTTTTATCGTATTAAAAGCCAACGTTTAAGCCAGCCATAAATAACCTCGTCATCGGCAAATCTATGGCACCGTTACTTTCCGGATCATAAGTGTTTTTAAACTTAGAAAAAGTTAACAGGTTTTTCCCAGTTACATACAACCGGATGCTGCTTACCATTTTAGATTTAAGCTGCGTAGCATTAACGGTATAACCCAAAGTTGCGTTTCTTACCTTTACAAAAGAACCATCAACATAACCCAATGTACTGCCGTATAGTAAACCAGCAGCAGTTGTGCCTGCACGCGGCCGCGGCAACAAATTGCTTGGGTTATCTTCCGTCCAGTAATCAGCAGCCGGAATATTATCCAGTACCGAAGGATCATAACGAGTATAATAAGAGTAATTAATCGTTTGTCCGATCCGTGCAAATACAAACACATTTAAATCAAAGTTTTTATACCTGAAGTCAGAGTTGAAACCACCGTTCCATTTAGGCGAATTCTGGCCAACAATTACACGGTCTGTAGTAGAATTAATTTTTCCATCACCATTAACATCCAATACTTTAATATCGCCTGGTTTTTGGCCGAAAACTGCTGCGGCTTCTCTTTCATTAAGCTGCCAGATACCTGTTTTTTTATAATTATAAAAAACCCTTACCGGCGAACCAATAAACCAGCCATTTACAATATCATTTGCTCCGTTTGGCAGCTCTACAATTCTTTCTTTATTGGAGAAGAAAGTAAATGTGGTATTCCAGGATATATTTTTACTGCGGATGTTATTGGAAGTTAAGCTAAAATCAATCCCGGTATTTCTGGTTTTACCAGAATTTTGAATGATAGATGCGATACCGCCAGTTTGTGGCAAAGTAGTATTTAACAGCAAGTTACTGGTATGTGCATCATAAACATCTACAGTAGCGGTAATGCGGCTATCAAACAAACCAATATCCAAACCTAAATTAGCCGTACGCGTAAGTTCCCATTTTAAATTGGGATTGTTTAGATTACTGCTGAACGCATAACCATAATTAGCTGTGCTGCCAAACGAAAAAGGAATCCGGGTTAACGTACCTTGTGTGGCGTAAGGAGAAATGGCATCATTACCAGATACGCCGTAACTTGCGCGCAGTTTTAAATCTGTAAATACAGGCAGCTTTTTCATGAAGCTTTCTTCAACAATTCGCCAGGCAAAAGCAGCAGAGGGAAATAAACTCCATTTATTACCAGCCGATAATTTAGAAGAACCGTCTGTTCTACCGGTTAAACTAAGCAGATATTTGCTTTTGTAATCGTAGTTTAGTCTTCCGGTAAATGAAATCAGGTTTTCTTTCGAATAACCGCTTCCAATCACATAATCCTGTGCATTTGTAGATAGCGCATAAAATAAATTATCTGGCAATAACTGGTTGTGGCCTTGTGCCGCCAGGTAGTCAGATTTTCTTTCCAGATAAGTAGTTACGCCGGTAAAAGTAAAGTTATGTGCGTTGATCTTTTTGTTATAAGTCAGGATGTTTTCCCAGGTCATTTCATAGCCGGTAGAATCCTTATCATAAGATTCTGATGTTCCGCTTAAATATCTTTCAACACTGTTTTTACCCCTAAATATTCCGTTTCTAGAGTTGTTCAATACAACACCAAAATTAGACCGAATAGTTAAACTTTGCGTTGGCTTAATTTCTACATAAGCTGCACCCAGTGTGCGTGTGAGTAAGGTATTGTTGGTATAATTGGAGATTTCGTTATCCAACAAAGGGTTGACATCTTTTTGTCGCGGTAAAATGATGTAGTTTCCCGCATCATCAAAAGGCAGCGTTAAAGGAGAAATCCGGTTGGCAATATTTAAAGCATTATCCGTCCGGTTATTTTGATTGTAGTAAGTAATTTGCGATTGTATCCCAACTTTTACAATTTTACCAATGTTCTGGTCGACGTTAAATCTACCGGTATATCGGTTTAGATTATTGTTTTTTAGGAGACCATTTTCTTTGTAAAAATCTCCTGATAAATAAACTTTGGTGTTCTCGCTCCCTGCTGTTACACCTAACTGATATTCTGATTGCGAACCGTTACTGATTAATTTACTTGGATAATCTGTTGATACACCATTTTGATAATTTTTTAATTCGGCAGCAGTAATGTTAGACAATTTGCTATCATCAGCAGTACTTTGCCAAATGCCATTCGGATAATCGGTTGTTCTTTTATTGGCTTCACGGAGTGCATCCATAAAACCTTGCGCTTTCATAAACTGCGGATATGCTGCAACCTGTGTAATCCCGCTGTAAGCATTAAAACTAACAGTTGCTTTACCCGAAATTCCTTTTTTTGTGGTGATGATAATAACGCCATTTGCACCTCTAGAACCATAAATTGCGGTAGAGGAAGCATCCTTCAAAACATCCATCGAGGCAATATCATTCGGGTTAATATCCTGAATGCTGTTGTATTGTATTCCGTCAACAATTACCAGCGGACCATTATTAGCAGAGATTGACCGGTTTCCACGAACCGTAATGTTAACCGGCGAACCTGCAGAACCGTTGCTACGCGTAATATCAACTCCGGGCAATTTTCCCTGAACAGATTCCAACAAATTTGCTGCCGGAACTTTCTTGATTTCATCACTTTTTAAAGAAACAACCGAACCGGTCAAGTCTCGCTTACGCACCGTTCCGTAACCTACTACCACAACCTCATTTAAGTTTTTAGATTGCGCTTTCAGTTTAACATTTAGCTGCGCCTGATTACCTGTAACTGAAATGGTAGAGGTGACATAACCCAGATAACTTACTTCCAAATCTGCTGCGCCGGCTGGTAGGGTTAACTTGTAGTTTCCGTTAACATCCGTAGCCGTACCATTGGTTTTTCCTTTTACGTGCACGCTTACTGCAATTAATGGGTCACCGGTATCAGCATCAGTCACTTTGCCTGAAAGCTGCCTGTTTTGAGCTTGGCTCCAAGCAGCAGAAATAGCAAATAAGGTAATAAGTAGTAGTCTCCTCATTTTTTGGAATGATAAATAGGTTAGAAATTTGTTAATAATTGGTGCTTCAGCTTTAGATTGCTGATGGTTATATTGCTACTAAAGTAAATGAAGACAGAAGTTATAGTATCCTGTACTTACCTGAAATTATTATATGAAGTTTAGTTTAATGCAACATTGTAATTTACCTATTAAAAAAATTATCTTTTTGGCAAGGAATTAATCGATACAGTAAAAAGAACTTAAAATAAAAAGAAAAATATTTTCTAAATAATATGATGACTTTAAAGCGCAAATAAAATTCGAGGAAGTTTTTTTATCAGGAAACACTTATTTAAAAAAGACTTAATACTTCTTTTACAGCTATAAAATTGAGATTCAAATTCTGTGTTTTTGGGTGATAAAAGAAGCATCAACAAGCAGAATAAATACATGACGTTATTTAATAATAGCGCAAACTTTAAATTCTACTATCTGTGTTAGCATTAAAGTGATCACCATGAAAAAAGTAATTCTCGTTTCCATTCTGATAACTGGCGCACAAGCCACACTTGCCTGCACCACCTGTAACAAAAACTTACAGAAAGGAATATTTGACAGTACTTTTTATCCGAATTTATTTATCATGTTGCTTGCCTTTTTAATTTTAGGCTTAGTAGTACTTTTACTCTCATTTTTAGCTTTGGCACGTGAGAAAAAAAGGTACATAAACGGAGTATTAAAGAAAACGATTGTACCTTTAATATCCGCAGCTACTATTTTAGGTATCGGCATCGGCGGCTTTATTGATGGTATTGTTTTACACCAAATTTTGCAATGGCACGAAATGCTATCTAATAAAATTCCGCCCGTTACGCTGCTCAATAAAAGTGTAAATATGTTTTGGGATGGCATTTTCCACGCCTTCTGTTTAGTGGTTTTGTTGCTGGGAATTATTTTGCTGTTGAAATTGTTTTTCAGAAAAGATATTCTGGTAACTAAAACTGCATTTTACGGTAGTTTATGCTTAGGCTGGGGCTTATTTAACCTGATAGAAGGCATCATAGATCATCAGATTTTAAAGCTTCATAACGTAAGAGAAGTAACCGCCAATATTCCTATGTGGAACTACGGATTTTTAGCATTTGCCATTATCTTGATCCTAATGGGAAGTTTACTGATTAAAAAAGGATCACCAGATCATCTTTATCAATAACTGTTACTGTCATGATTGCCGGTTTTGGCAAATATGTGAACTGAAGGTCAAATAAAGTTGATTAACCTGATGGCCGGTTAAATAAGCACTAATTTTGAACATCATGATTGCTTACCACATTTTAGTAAGTTTTTGATGAAAAAATTAAAATCAACATGAATTCAAAGCAATTAACAGATATTTCTTTTTCGGTGCTTGATCTCGCAACCGTGGTAGAAGGCCAAACGCCGGCAGATACTTTCCACCGCAGTTTGGAACTGGCACAGCAGGCAGAGCAGTTGGGTTACACGCGTTACTGGCTGGCAGAACACCATAATATGGCTGGCGTGGCCAGTTCTTCTCCTTCGGTTTTAATTGGTTATCTGGCTGGCGGAACTTCTACTATCCGTGTAGGTTCCGGTGGAATTATGCTGCCTAACCATGCGCCTTTAATTGTGGCAGAACAGTTTGGAACCTTAGCTTCTCTATATCCCGGAAGAATTGATTTAGGATTAGGTCGCGCGCCGGGAACTGATCAGGTGACTGCAATGGCTATCCGTGGAGAAAACTTTAATGCAGATCATAATTTTCCGAGAGATATCCAAAAGCTGCAAAATTTCTTCTCAGCAGATAACCTGAATGCTAAAGTTCGTGCCATTCCGGGCGAAGGTTTGGATATACCAATCTGGGTTTTAGGTTCCAGTACAGAAAGTGCACGTGTGGCAGCCGCAATGGGTTTGCCTTACGCTTTCGCCAGTCATTTTGCGCCATCTTATTTTCTAACGGCAATTGATTTATACCGAAAAAACTTTCAGCCTTCAGAATATTTAAAAGCACCGTATGTAATGGCTTGCGTAAACGTAGTTGCGGCAGAAACCGATGCAGCAGCTGAGCGTTTGGCAACTTCTGTAAAGCAATTTTTTATGGGTGTGGTTACCGGCAAACGAAGCCTTTTGCAGCCGCCGGTAGAAAATATGGATGACATCTGGAATATTTACGAAAAAGAAGCAGTTAACCAAATGCTGGCTTATTCTTTCATTGGCGGACCAGAAAAACTTAAAGCAGAAATGCAGGCTTTTGTAGCGAAAACACAAGTAGACGAAGTGATGGCTACTTCGCATATTTATAACCATCAGGATAAATTAAATTCTTACAGGATTTTTGCAGAAGTATTGAAAGGAACGCAAGTTCCAGATGAAAATTTGGCTGTAATATAAAATTGGGTTGTTAATCAGGTTTAGAGCCTGTTTCAATTTAAATGCTTCTTTTATGCCGATAAAACTGGTGTTAGTTTTTAGGCGATAAAAGAAGCATTTTAGTTTTATTCAACTGAAATCAAAACCAATTTACGGTTTCGGTCCACGCTTAAAAATGATCAGGCCGTTTAAAAAGTTCCGTAAAATCTGGTCGCCGCAGGGTTTAAAGTTAGGATGATCTTCATTACGAAAGATAGCGCTTATTTCTGTTTTGGTAACCCTGAAATTAGCCAGATCCAAAACCTTGATAATATCATCATCCGTAAATTTTAAAGCTACCCGAAGCTTTTTCATGATATCATTATTACTCATGCTATTTGGTTTTGTAATTTAGTTGGATACTTCTATTTTAACTTTCTTGTTTTTTATTTTTTCAGTCTTGATTAACTGTGCGGTACGTTCAATTCTGTTGCGTTTCACCGCAGCGTAGGAAGAATAATCCAGCACTTCGATCAGCCCTAAATCTTCTTTATCCAGTTCGCCTTTCTTTAGTAGCAAACCAACAATATCTACTTTGTTTACCTTGTCTTTTTTGCCGGCCGCAATATAAAGCGTGGCCCAAATAGAAGGTTGCGGTATCACCGGATTTGGGGATAATTCTTCTATCTCCGGCAAGTCTTTTAAGTAAGAAGGCTTTTCATCAGGCGTTAACAACAGGTACGACGTGCCTTTGGCATGCATTCTGGCCGTACGACCGTTACGGTGTAAAAAAGCTTCCTCGTTGTGTGGCAACTGGTAATGTACCACATGCTCAATTTCCGGAATATCCAGTCCGCGTGAAGCTAAATCAGTCGTAATTAATATCTTGTAACTTCCGTTCCTGAACTTTAATAAAGCGCGTTCACGGTCGTCCTGTTCCATTCCACCATGAAAAATGCCGTGTGGCAAACCTAAGTTCCAAAGTAATTCGCTAATGCGTTCCACTGCTTCGCGATGGTTACAAAAAACCAGCGTTGCTTCGTTGCCAATTTTACAGATCAGGGCAAACAAAGCATCCAGTTTATCTTCCGATTCGGCAATAACAGCTTTTTGTTTTAAATCAGGTGCAGAAGCTGTGTTGTTGAGATAATCCAGTTTCATCGGTTTTACGATTCCCGTAAAAGACGGAATTTCCTGCATTTGCGTAGCCGATGTTAAAATGCGTTTTTTAACCGAAGGCAGCTGTTTGATGATAAACGACATATCTTCCTGAAAGCCAAACTCCAGCGCTTTATCAAACTCATCCAAAATAAGCGTATGAATGGTTGCGGTGCTAAAACTTTCGCGGCGTAAATGGTGCGCAATACGGCCGGGCGTTCCAATTAAAACTGCAGGAGGCTGCGATAAATTATTCCGTTCAATTTTTACCGGATGACCACCGTAACAGCAATTTACCTTAAAACCGCTGCCAATTGTTCTAAAAACCTGTTCGATCTGTAAAGCCAGTTCGCGCGAAGGAACTAAAATCAATGCCTGAACGGTTGGCACATTAGCATCCAGTAAATCAAGCAAAGGCAATAAAAAACCCAATGTTTTGCCAGAACCTGTTGGCGAAAGCAGGATTAAATCACTTTTTTTAGCTGCGCCGATAGCAGCTTGCTGCATTTCGTTAAGGGCATTTATTTTGAGGTTGAGGAGTGCTTGCTTGATCATGAGGAAATACCTGAAAGGAAGCGCAAAGATAAGTTAAATATTTTGAGGGATTTTGGAGAAGGATTTAGGATGAAATGGTAGTTGTAGAATTTTGGTATTGATCGTCCGTTTATGCCACTTTTAACAAAGTCTATATTGAGCAAAGAATTATTTTGTAAAGTCTCTAAGGATACCATCAATAGAAAGATCTTCATCTATCAAAGGCCAGTGTATTCCATAACCTGAAGGAGAAATTCTGTACATCGCTCTCTCGATATCAGTTGCCGATTTTAGTCTGTTAGACAACTTATCTAATGGAATTATAAGTTCATTCCCATCAATATTTAGAATAATTAAATCTTGATCGAAACGAATTGCTTCTATTTTATGTGTAGCTATCATGTTGTCTTTTTAAGAAAGTTATTCCATGAGTCCGTTAATATATCAAAGTTTTGAAATATTATTTTCCTAATTTCTCTTTTATCTTTTGGCGACATATTAGAACTGTATTCTTCTTTTATATCCATTTCATCAACTAAAAGCCAGTATTTACATTCTATATCACCTTTTTCTGCGTGAATATGAATTGGCTCTTTGTTTTCGTTTGCATAAAAATAAAGCCTCCATCCAAAAATAAATAAAACTGTTGGCATACGATATAAATGTAATAATTATCGTTCGGGTTTATATATGAAGTTTAAAGGATTATTTGGTCAAATTTTCGCCTGTTAGGCGGCGGCCTAATGAAGAATTGAACTTCGGAAACTATTAGCCTAAAACCAAAGTTAAATTTATATTCAAATGTTGATACTTCTTTTATCAGCTAAATTTTATTCCTTCTGCCGAAACTGAAGTTGATTAGTAAAAGAAATGTCCGAGAACTTCCGTCGGCCAGTTTTTTGCCAAACCCATGTTAGCACCAGTATTTTTTATAAACCTATTCCATGTTTAGAATTTAACTCTTCAATAAATTTATTTAGTACAAAACTTATATATCCAAAAGTACCCTCAATAATTTTTTGATTATCTGATTTAATATTAATTATGCCTAAACCATGTGTATACATTGAAAAATAATTACTTATTAGAATAACATATTTATCATCGTTAATTGAAAATTCATAAAGTTCTTTCCATCCAAATTTATCTTTATTTATCTTATTTTTAAATTTCCAATTTCCATTATTAATATTTTCTTCTTTACAATATTTTTCAAAATCGTGATTTAGAATTTTGGTTTTTAAATTAACTATTGATTTTTCTTCCTTTGTGATTAAGTCATTAAAAATAGTTTCAAATTTTAGTTTATTTTGTTGACTTGATAATGATAGAAATAATTGTTGAGTTTTAATAAGTGTTTTATAACTGTCAATTAAATAGATATAATATCTTATTAGTTGTTCAGTATTTGAATGATAATGGTTAAATAAAAAATATATTGAATAATAGTCTATAATATTTCTTGATAAAGAAATTATTGATTGAGTATTATTTTCATTTACAGTAATCTTTAAGATATTTTCAATAGTAGCTTTTATATTCTTTAAAATATTGTAAGTTCCAGTCTCTTTTAAAAGAATGTCTTCAACGTTATATTTTTCAGAGATTACACTTTCTAAATATGTAATTATGATTAGTTGTTTGTTTATAACTTCTTTCATTCAAAATATTTGTGCTAACTTATTAATACACGCAAGTATAACAAGGTTTAAGATGTGCATTGTGTCTTTTTGCATTGTCTCATTTACAACAATACTGAATGTGCAGTTGCTTTTTAGTAAATTTTTAAAGCTTTTCTTTCCTCAAAAATCATTCAACACAAAAATTTATCTGGTAAAAGAAGCACATACTCTTTTTACCAGATAAAATTTACAAACATATTTACATCCTTCCTTCTTCACTTCCAGCACCAGTTTTACGATCTCTTGCAGTTTTAATTTTCATATTACCAAATTTGTAAGTAAAGCTCAACGTAATGCGGCGACTTTCCCACTGGTTTTGCCAGGTAGTATTTACATTGTTATATTGCATTACTGCGCGGAAACGGCTAATGTTAAACATGTCGTGCCATTTTAAGCTGATGGTTGCGTTTTTGTTCCACAAGGTTTTGCTTCCGCCTAAATCCAACTGGTAGCTGGGCAAGGTTTTAAAAAGACCTTGTACATTGCGTGAACTGTAATCTCCGGAAAACTGAATTTTATAATTATTTGGCAGGATGAAATTTTGATTCGCATTTACGCTCCATCCAAAACGTGCGCTGCTGTAATCGCTCCCCTGAACTTGTGTTTGTATCTTATTGTAAGCTGCTTCTACGCTGGCATCCACATTCCACCATTTTTTAATAATGTTGAAACTTCCTGCTGATGAAGCACTTAAGCTATTTGTGCTACCCAGATTTTCATCGATGGTAGTGCTTACTTTAGTTTGATCATTTTGATAAATAATCGGATTGATTACGGCTGTTGCACGCAAATAATTCAAACTCAAAACCTGAAAACTTTTATAAGTGTAACTGAAACCAATAGATTGTGATAAAGATGGCTGCAAATACGGATTGCCTTGACGTGCAGAATAAGGATCAGAATAAGCGATAAACGGATTTAAACTGCTGTAAGAAGGCCGTGAAATTCTCCTGCTAAAAGAAGCATTGAACTGATGATCTTCACCTAATTTATAACTGGCAAAAGCTGTTGGAAAAAGTTGCCAGTAGCTGCGTTTTACCACATCGCCAGTGGTGATAGAATTTACGGTAGAATTGGTTTGCTCAGCGCGCAATCCGACTTTTAAATCCAGTTTACCTAACGTTTTGCTCATGGTAAAATAAGCGGCATTGATGTTTTCCTGATAACGAAAATCATTGCTTCGGCGCAAATCACGAATCCAGCCTGCTATTTTTAACGAATCAAACTGGCCATTACTTGCGGTGCTTACCCAACTGCTTTTCCAGCCTGCTTCTGCACGTAACGTTTTGCTTAATGGTTTTACATAATCTGCTTTTATGGCATAAATATCATAACCAATAGCGTTAGTGTTTCTTTGTAAAATCGGGTTTCCTGCGGATGCTCCGTTTGCCAGATAATAATTGTTGCTGAAGTTTTCGTTGCGGCCGCCTTTACTGGTAATGTAATCGGCATCAATGTTTAAACTTTGTCCGATGGTATCAATGTTGAACTTATAGTTCAGGTTCGCGTTGTATTTATGGTATTTGTTGGTTTGCGGATTAACCATTTCTACGCTGCTGATTTGCTGATCTGCGCCATTAAAAACAGCAGAATTACTGGTGGCAACGGTGTTATCCGGAGAAGAATAACCTTTTAGCAAAACGCCAACCGTATGTTTTTTGCTGATAAAATAATCAGCACCAACAGTTGCATCTGCTACTTTTGTTTTTGGATGCCAGTAATTAACCAGGTTATATTGTTCGTTTTCTACTTTCCGGTTAATGGTTAAGCGATTGAAGGAATTGTAATAACCATCACTTATACGTGTAAAAAAGCTTAGTTTGCCGGTGTTATAGTTCAGGTTTAGTCCGGCATAAGCTTTTTCATATTTGCCGTAACCTGCTAAGGCTGTTACCGTTCCGTTAAATCCTTGCAGTTTGTTTCTTTTTAAAATGATATTGATAACGCCAGCAGTTCCGGCAGCATCAAAACTGGCCGGCGGATTGCTCATCAACTCAATTTTACTAACTGTATTTGCAGGCAAAGTTTTCAGATAATTGCTGAGTTCCAAACTGCTCATATAAGTCATTTTACCGTCTATCATCACGTTTACGCCGCCATTTCCGTGGAACAGAATGTTATCATCTTTATCCAAACGAATGCCCGGCGCTTTTTTCATCACATCCAAAGCATTGTCTCCGGCGGTGTTTAATTTCTCTACATTAACTACTAATCGGTCAGCTTTTTGCTCCAGTTGCGGCAACGTAGAACTTACAGTTACTTCTTTTAAGGTGTTTTTTTGCTCGTTCAAAACCAAAATCGGTAAGTTTAAATTCGTTCCGGTAAAATCAAAAGCTTTAGTGTAAGTTGTAGCAAAACCAACCATTGCTGTTTTTACCACATATTTTCCAGAATTTATTTTTGAGAAAAGATACGCGCCATTTTCATCAGTTGCTTGTCCGTTTACTCGAGTCGAATCTGGCAAACGCAACAACAAAACAGAAGCACCAATTAAAGGCTGCTGTTTTTGGTCGAGAATTTTTCCGGAGATGTTTCCGTTTTGGGCGAAAGCAATTCTGCAGATCAGTAAGAGTAAAAATGTGTAAAGCGTTTTCATATTCGTTTGGGTTGATGCTTCAAAGGTGCAGCAACAGCCATCGCCCCGAAAAAATATGATACCAACGCCGCCAAATATTATCCGAAGCCAAAAAAACATCGATAAAAGAAGCATTGTCCTGATTTTGCTGGTTCGTATCGCAAAACAGGGCTTTGGGATAAAATTTTAAGCTGATACTTTATTTTGAATTACTTTTATCTTCATGAAGAAAAAGGAAATCTACTATCATATTGCTGGCTGGTCGCTTTACCTGCTTTATATCATCATTGGTTACGCAATATATCACGTACCGTTTATGAAACAGATTTGGACGTACTCCATGACTTTCGTAAAAATGATTGAGTTTTATATTCTGTATTTATGGGTTTTGCCCAAGTTTTTAAATAAAGGAAAAATACCGCAACTCATTGGAGGAATTGTAGTTGCGATAGCTTGTTTTATTCTGATCCGGTTTTTACTGGAGGAAGTTGCTTTTGATTATTTTTTCCACTTCCATAATTACTTCGGATATACGGCTTTAAGTTACACACTTGATAATCTGTATTTCGGTTCTTCAGCAGTAGTATTAAGCATTGCGGTTTACAGCAGTTTTGATTCGTTGCGCATCGCACAGGAAAATAAATCTCTCCGCGAAGCAAAAACACAAGCCGAACTGGCTTTTCTCAAAACCCAGATCAACCCGCATTTTTTGTATAATACGCTTAATTATATTTATTCGCTGGCTTATCCGGTTTCTGATAAACTGGCCGATGCGGTAATTAAATTGTCGCAATTGATGCGTTACATGTTAACCGAAAGTGCAAGTGCCGACGGAACAGTTGATCTGCAAAAAGAAGTGGATTATATTGAAAACTACATCAGCATTTACCAATTGCGTTTTGAAGAAGGTTTTTATGTTGATTTTAAAGCGGAAGGTAACATCGCCGGAAGACGTGTTGCCGCGTTAATGCTGATTCCTTTTGTAGAAAATGCTTTTAAACATGGCGTGGTAAATGATCCAACCCGACCAATTCGCATCAACCTGAAGGTTACCGGCAACCGCTTGGATTTTACGGTGAGCAACAAAATTAACCGCAGTCAAAAAGATCATTCTACCGGCGTTGGTTTGGTTAATATTCGTCGAAGATTAGAACTGATTTATCCCAATAAAAGTGAATTACTGGTTTCAGAAAACGGACAAACGTATAAAGCGACATTGGTTATTGAACTGGAGGTTTCAGGTTCGAGGTCTGAGGCTTTGCATGTTGTACAAAAAGTTTAGTTTAGCATTCTATAATAATCTTTAAGCCTTCAACTCCCGTACCTCAAACCTCAAAAAATGATCCGTTGCCTTGCCGTTGATGACGAAGCTTACGCTACCAAAATTATTGCTGATTACATCGGTAAAATTCCGTTTTTAGAATTGGTTGGCACTACAACCAGCGCCATCACCGCGTTAACGCAAGTGCAGCAAGGCGATATTGATCTGGTTTTTCTGGACATCCAAATGCCGGATTTAACCGGAATCCAGTTTCTGAAATTATGTGGCAGCAAATGCAAAGTAATTTTAACAACTGCTTACCCGGAATATGCGCTGGATGGCTACGAACACGATGTAATTGATTATCTGTTGAAACCAATTGCTTTTGATCGTTTTTTAAAAGCAGCCAACAAAGCACACGCCCAAATTATGCCGGTAAAAACAGCATCGGCAACAATTCCTTCAACCCAAAATATAGAGAATTTAACTACTCCAGCTGCATCTCCGCAAGAATACATGTTTATCAAAGGCGAAAGCAAAAACAAGTTTTTAAAGGTAAATTACGATGATATTCTGTACATCGAAGGCTTAAAAAACTATGTTTCGCTTTTTACAGCCGATCAGCGCATGGTTACTTACCAAACGCTGCGCGATCTGGAAACGCAATTGCCGCAGCCGCCTTTTTACCGCGTACATAAATCGTATATTATTTCGGTAGATAAAATCAGGCTGGTAGATGGCAACCAGGTTTACATCGGCGAGCTAAGCATCCCGATAGGAGAAACTTACCGCGACGGTTTTTTAAACCTGATTCGGGATAATGAAGGTTGAGGATTTTTTGCTTGTAAAAGAAGTATGTAAATTCTAAATCTAACAAACCAGCTTTTTAATCATTTATCATTACCTTAGGTATAATCCAACATCTTGATAAATGCTAACATTAACTCAAACACAACAATACATAGATACAGAAGCTAATTATGGGGCGCACAATTATCATCCGCTGCCGGTAGTATTGAATCGTGCTTTAGGCGTTTACATGTGGGATGTGGAGGGCAAACGTTATTACGATTTCCTTTCTGCTTACAGTGCTGTTAATCAGGGCCATTGTCATCCACGGATTATTGAAGCACTTGTTAACCAAGCACAAAAGTTAACACTTACTTCCAGAGCTTTTTACAACGATCAGTTAGGTAAAGCGGAAGAATATGTTTGTGCTTTATTTAATTATGATAAAGCATTGTTTATGAATTCTGGTGCAGAGGCGGTGGAAACTGCTGTTAAACTGGCCAGAAAATGGGCTTATCAGCGTAAAGGAATCAAAAATAATCAGGCTGAAATTGTAGTGGCAGCAGGTAATTTCCATGGACGCACAACCGGTATTATTTCTTTTTCTGATAGTCCGGAATCGAAAAATGAATTCGGGCCTTATCTGCCGGGTTTTACCATGATTCCGTATAATGATATAATTGCACTCGAAAATTCATTCCAAAATAACCCGAATATCTGTGCTTTTTTGGTAGAACCAATTCAGGGAGAAGCTGGTGTAATTGTTCCGGATGATGGTTACTTAAGTGCTGTGCAATCTTTATGCAAAAAATATAATGTTTTGCTGCTGGTAGATGAAATACAAACCGGTATTGGCCGTACAGGTAAAATTTTAGCAAGTAATTATGATGATGTACATGCTGATGTGTTAATTATTGGTAAAGCAATGGCGGGTGGCGTGCTTCCGGTATCTGCTGTTTTGGCTGATGATAAAGTGATGCTGTGCATTCAGCCGGGAGAGCATGGTTCTACTTTTGGCGGTAACCCGCTGGCTGCAGCCGTAACTGTTGCTGCTTTACAAGTTATAACGGACGAAAATCTGGCAGAAAATGCTTTTGATTTGGGCTTTGTTTTCAGAAGACGTATGCAAGATCTGCAAGAAAAGTTTCCTGATATTATTAAAGAAGTAAGAGGTAAAGGTTTGTTAAATGCAATAGATATTGCTCCTGATTCTTCGTTTACGGCTTGGGAACTTTGTTTAGCTTTAAAAGATAATGGCCTACTGGCCAAACCTACACACGGGCATACCATCCGGTTTTCTCCGCCATTGGTAATTACAGCTGCGGAAATGGCTGATTGCTGTACCATTATTGAAAAAACATTGGCACAAATAGTAATTTGATTGCTGGAAATACTTTTTTTATAGTCTGTTTTTATGAGTGAAAATTTTTTTCGAAGGTTGTAAAGAGAAAAAGTTAAGAGATTATCTTATTTGCAGATACCATTAAAAACGGAAGAATTAACTTAATATTAATTCACAAAAAAAAGCTGTTTCCAATTAAGGAAACAGCCTTTTTTTATTTTTTGAAGCAGTTACAACTGCGGAACTGAAGTTGATGGATAAGCAGGAATGATTGAAGAAGTTGTGGTATCTGTTTCATCCAAATCGTCAATTATTTTTTTGATCGAACAATTTCCGGTAATGCCACGGTGTAACAAAGCTGCACCAATTCCTACTTCTGTTAAAGCTAAAACAGGAGAAGAAAACAAATTGGTAACACCTTTAAAGAAAACATAAGCACCTGTTCCAATAGAAATTATACGATCGGTTTTGCCAACATTAGCGCTCGGATTGTATGGTAATAAAGTTTCTTTTATTGCAGTTGTTGCATTTTTAAGCTCATCGTTAATCGGTGACATGTTTTCTTTTACAGTATTCACCGTTTCTTTAACGGTATCCGTTACTTTTTTTATCTCGTCGTTAATCATAATAATGGTTTTTTAATGATGATGTTCAGGAAGCATAACAGCAAGATGCTTAACGGGTTTTATAAAAAGAAAAATAGTTAGCAAGGTTTGAGGTACAAGGTGTGAGGTTTGAGCCGCGCATCTCAAACCTAATTCATAACAAACACCGTCATGCTTCTTGGTCCATGTGCGCCCAGCACCAAAGATTGCTCAATATCAGCAGTTTTGGATGGCCCGGCAATAAATGCAGCAAAACCATAATCTACCAAACCAATCCGATCATAAGCCTGGTGCATCGTTGGTAAAATATCAGCAGCATTTAAAACTACTGCTAAATGCTGACAGATAAACGGCGCGGCGCGTTGCTGCATTAAATCTTCGGTTACCCAAACTGCGCTATTTTCGGCCACGCCAAAATGGGCAGCCATAATCAACAGTTCAATGTTTTCTAAAGAATGCGGATCAGGATTCTGGCTGAGGTTGATTTCTGCAATATCGGCAAGTTCTGGTATCGTGGTTGCAATCCGTCCTTCCCGAAACTGTTCTGTAATGATTGCTTTTACTTCTTCCAAATCCTTCACCATAAAAACATTACTACCAATTGTGGTTGCTGTGGAATGAAATTTTTGCAGGATAAAAGAAGCATCCAATTCTTCCGGATTAAAAACAGGAATGTCCGGAAATGGAATAAAATCCGGCTTTGCTATTTTTACGGCAGATAAAATCCGGTCGCGGCTATTTTCCATTATTTCTGTTTTTTGCGTACCATTCGCCAAAAGATTCTTTCGGTGGAGCAGGCATTTCGCGCTGTTTGTACCACGGATTTAACGGATTACTAACGGCAAAAGGAGCATATTTCATTACTAAACGACCGATTTTTCCTGCAGTTTTAAAAAATCCGGGCGATGATAAAGTTAAGGTCATCGCTTGCATTCCAATCTTTTTGGTTGTGCCAACGTAACCTTCTTTCACTAAAACCTGTCGCCATTTATACAATTGTTCGTGGATATTAATCTTCACCGGACAAACATTGGAACACGAACCGCAAAGTGTAGAAGCAAAAGGCAAATCAGCAAATTTGCGCATATCCAGGTTTGGGGCCAAGATAGAACCAATCGGACCGGCAATGGCCGTATGATAACTGTGGCCGCCGCTGCGGCGATAAACCGGACAAGTATTCATGCAAGCTGCACAACGAATACACTTTAAAGAATTACGGAAATCTTTTCGGCCCAACTGCACCGTACGTTGGTTATCCACCAAGATAATGTGCATTACCTGCCCGGCACGCGGTTTTTTAAAATGACTGGAATAAGTAGTAATTGGTTGGCCGGTTGCACTTCGCGTAAGCAAACGTAAAAATACGCTAAGATGCTTCCTTTGCGGGATAATTTTCTCGATGCCCATACTGGCAATATGAATATCAGCGAGATGTGCGCCCATATCTGCGTTGCCTTCATTCGTACAAACCACAAATTCGCCGGTTTCTGCTATCGCGAAGTTAACGCCGGTTAAAGCAGCTTTTCTGGTCAGAAAAGTTTCACGCAGATGCTGCCGGGCAGTTTCTGTTAAAAACTGCGGATCAGCATTTCCCTTTGGCGTTCCTAAATGTTTGTGGAAGAGTTCACCAATTTCTTCTTTCTTTTTGTGGATACAAGGCAAAACGATATGACTTGGCGGTTCATCAGCCAGTTGGACAATACGTTCGCCCAAATCAGAATCAATTACTTCGATGCCATGCTTGCTTAAAAAATCGTTTAAATGGCATTCTTCCGTCAGCATCGATTTACTTTTTACCATCCGGTTGATGCCATGTTTGGTTAAAAGCGAATGCACGATCTGGTTATGTTCTTCCGCATCAGCTGCCCAATGTACGGTTACGCCGTTTGCTTGCGCCTGTGCTTCAAACTGAATCAAGTAGTTATCCAGATTACTTAAAACGTTGTTTTTTATTTGAGAAGCTGTTTCACGCAGTAATTCCCATTCCGGAATTTGGTGTACGGCTTTATCGCGTTTTTGCCGAACCCACCAAAGCGTTTCGTCGTGCCAGTTTACGCGCTCTTCATCTTTGTTAAAAACTTCTGCCAGTTCGGCGTGGTCTTGGTCTTCACTCATCATACGCGTTCGGCGTTTAAAATTTCTGCAATGTGTACTACTTTGGTTTTGCTGCCTTGCCGGCGTAAAATGCCTTCCATATGCATCAAACAGCTCATGTCGGCTCCGGTAATGTATTCTGCACCATGACTTAAATGATCTGCAACCCGATCTTTCCCCATTTTTACCGAAACAGCTTCTTCTACCACACAAAAAGTTCCGCCAAAACCGCAGCATTCATCTTTACGGTCAAGCGGAATAATTTCAAGTTCCTTCACCATATTTAACAATTGCAATGGCTTGGAAAAATCGGGTTCAACCAATTCCGTCATCTGCGAAAGCTTTAAGCCGCGCTGCCCGTGGCAACTTTGGTGTACGCCAACTTTGTAAGGAAAATGCGCATTCAAATTTTCAACCTTTAATATATCAGTCAAAAACTCTACTAATTCGTAAATTTTATGGCTAACTGATGCTGCTTTTACCGGCTCTTTTTCTGATTTGATGTGCTCTTTGATGTGCAGCACGCAACTTCCCGAAGGGCAAACAATATAATCGTACTCAGCAAAATCTTTAATAATCAAATCGTTACAGCCCTGCGTTAAATGCTCGAAACCAGAGTTAGCCATCGGTTGGCCGCAGCAGGTTTGGTTTGGTGGAAAAGCTACATCAACGCCCAGTTTTTCCAGTAATTGCAGCGTAGCAATGGCCGCGCCCGGATAAAACTGGTTTACGTAGCAAGGTACAAAAAGTCCTACAGTCATTTTTAGAATTGGCTTAACATGCGAAGCTAAAAGTTTTGGTTTACTTAGCTGTCCTGCACTGTAAAGGTAAGGGTTTTTGGCTGAAGGATTTTGGGTAAGAAAGGTAAGGTTAACTAATTGTTTGTGCTGATTTTAGGTTGATAAAAGAAGTATTAGTTTTATTTAACGTTCTTTTTGTTCAAGAAAAAAGAACGGACAAAAGAAAACTATTTGAAAGAAGATTTCTCTCTTCGTTCGAAATGACAAAACCACAAATACTCAATAATAAAATACTGTTTTTATCAACCTAAAATAAATATTTTACATTGATGATAACGCCAACAAACCAGCCAGTTTTCTCGGCGTTAAGCCAACGCCATCCGCAATAATTTGCGCTTGTAGATAAAACGGTTCGCGTTCGGCCAGTTTTTGAGTAACATATTGCAGCAGTTCTTCACCAGTTTTATGTCGAAGCAAAGGCCGATCAGCTTTTGCATGAGCCAAACGAGAAGCAATGATGCCCGGCGGAACTTGCAGATAAATTACGTTTCCATGCCGTTTCATCCAATCCAGATTATCAAAAAAAACAGGTAAACCGCCGCCGGTAGAAATAATAGTATTTTCGGGATAAGCCGTGTTTTTTAAGATTCCAGATTCTGTTTTTCTGAACTTTTCTTCCCCAAAAACAGTAAAATAATTGGTGATGGTTGTGCCAGTTTGCGCTTCAAAAACATCATCCAGATCAACAAAATGGAAACCTAAAAAAGTAGCCAGTTTGCGGCCGTGCGTGGTTTTACCACAACCCATAAAACCGATCAAAAAAATAAGGTTCATGTACGTTTTCTCCTTTTAAAAATCAAGATGGTGAGCAGCAGAATCAGCAATTCGGCTAAAACTGCAGGTAGAAAAAATATACTCCACATTGGTTCTGCCGGATGCGGCCAGTAAAACCACAGCAATAAAGCTAGCAGGTAGGAAACTAGCAGCGAGAAAATCAGAACAAAAAATATTTTTTTGCGTGGATGATTTTTCCGTAACAACAACCATTGCATTATGCGGCCAATCCAAAAAGTACAAACGCCCATCAGCAATAAAAGCATCAGCATTTGGTAATAGTACATATCTGCTGGTGCATCCATCTTAATAATTTTTTGTAAAAGTGTTGAATTTAACCGGATAAAATTAATAGCCGTGTAGAATTGAATTGTACGTAACTAATTTCCTGGTAGCCATTTTTGTTGATAAATAATAATCAAATTGCACTACTTTAAGTAATTATAGATTATTTTTAGCCGTTAAAACCAACCCAATTATGAAACCTTTTTTTTTAGTCTCACTAGCATTTATTGCTTTAACACCGGCTGTATTTGCCCAAAAACAATCAGCTTTATTTGATGGAAAAACAACCAAAGGCTGGCATTCTTACCTAAAATCAACTGTAGAACCTGCCTGGACAGTTGTTGATGGTGCGCTGCAATTAAACCCAAAAGCCGAAGGACAAGGCGATTTATTAACCGATAAGGAATATGAAAACTTTGAACTGGCTGTAGAATGGAGAATTTCTGCGGAGGGAAACAGCGGAATTATTTTTGGTGTGCATGAAGATCCGACTTTTAATGCAACTTATGATACTGGTGTTGAGATGCAGGTTTTAGATAACAAAGGTGCAGAAGATAATAAAAAAGCAAATCATTTGGCGGGTTCTCTGTATGATATGAAAGCGCCATCCAAAGACGTAGCCAAACCTGCCGGCGAGTGGAACATGGTTAAACTACGCAAAGAAAAAGGCCATTTAACCTTTTGGCTGAATGGCACCAAAATCGTAGAAACCCAAATGGGCAGCCCGGAATGGGAAACTTTGATCAGCAACAGCAAATTTAAAACCTGGAAAAATTTTGCTAAATATCCAAAAGGTCATATTGCTTTGCAGGATCATGGTCATGATGTTTCTTTCCGTAATATTAAAATTACGCAACTTTAATGTCGATACTTCTTTTATCAGGTAAATTTACGGCCGATTGCTGACAGCTGATACTTTCTCTCAAAATCTTTTTATTAATTATGAGTGATTTCCAAATTAAAAAATCCGGCACTACTTACGATGCGGTTGTAGTTGGCTCCGGAGCCGGCGGCGGAATGGCTGGTTATGTGCTGGCACATGCCGGTTTAAAGGTGCTGATGCTGGAAGCTGGTCCGTTTTTCGATCCGCAGAAAGATTCACATCAGCTGAAATTTCCTTACGAATCACCCAGAAGAGGTGCTGGTACGGTGCGGCCTTTTGGTGATTTTGATGCTGCTTTTGGTGGTTGGGAATTAGAGGGTGAACCGTATACCACAAAAGATAAAACGGAATTTAACTGGTTCCGCTCCAGGATGCTGGGCGGCAGAACCAACCATTGGGGAAGGATTTCTTTGCGGATGGGACCGAATGATTTTAAAAGCCACCACATTGACGGACTGACAGACGACTGGCCGATTACATATGACGAAGTAAAGCCTTTTTATGATAAAGTTGACCGCCTGATCGGGGTTTATGGTACCAAAGAAGGTTTGGAAAATGAACCTGACGGCATATTTCTTTCTCCGCCAAAACCTCGTTTAAATGAACTTTTTATTAAAAAAGGTGCAGAGAAAGCGGGCGTAAAAGTTATTCCGGGTCGTGGCTCGGTGTTAACCGAAGCGTTGCCGGGTAATAAAGATCGAGGAGTTTGCTTTTACTGTGGGCAATGTGGCCGGAGTTGCAAGGTTTATGCTGATTTTTCGGCTTCTTCCTGTCTGGTTATTCCGGCCATAAAAACCGGAAATTTGAAAGTGATTACCAACGCCATGGTTCGCGAAGTGCTGACAAGCAAAGACGGACAGGCAACTGGTGTTTCTTATGTTGATAAGAATGATCTGCAGGAATATCAGGTAAATGCTAAAATCGTGATATTGGGTGCCAGCGCGGGAGAATCTGCGCGTTTGTTGCTCAATTCCAGGTCGGCCAGTCATCCAAACGGTTTGGCAAATAACAGTGGTGTGGTTGGAAAATACATCCATGATTCTACCGGTGCCAGTTTAAGTGGATTTTTGCCGCAGCTGATGGACCGCAAACGTTACAATGAAGATGGTGTGGGCAGCGTGCACATTTACACGCCTTGGTGGCTGGATAATAAAAAACTGGATTTTCCGCGTGGTTATCATATTGAGTATGGCGGCGGGATGCACATGCCGTCGTATGGTTTTGCAAATGGCATTCAGGGTTTAAACGGATTGGTGCCAGGAAGAGATGGCAAAATGAAAGACGCTGGCGGTTTTGGTGCCTCGTTGAAAGATGATTACCGTCGTTTCTTTGGAACCCAAGTTGGGATGGCCGGACGCGGAACAGCAATTGCGCGAGCCGATAATTACTGCGAAATCGATCCGAATGTAGTGGACAAATACGGTATCCCGGTGTTGCGCTTTCATTATAAATGGACGAATGATGAAATTAACCAAGCCAAGCACATGCAGGAAACATTTAAGTCGGTTATGCACGAAATGGGTGCCATCATCACTTCAAAAGTACAAGGACCGGAAACGAATTACGGCTTGGAAGCACCCGGCAAAATCATCCATGAAGTAGGAACGGTAAGAATGGGCGACGATCCGAAGAAATCAGCTTTAAATAAATGGTGCCAGGCGCATGATTGTAAAAATTTGTTTGTGGTGGATGCCGCGCCGTTTGTACAACAGGGCGATAAAAATGCTACCTGGACGATACTGGCTTTATCCATGCGCACCAGCGAATACATCCTCGCTGAAAGAAAAAAATTGAATGTTTAATGCTTCTTTTATCGACATAAAATGAACAGACGTGATTCGTTAAAAGCCATTGGCTTAACTACATTTTCTACGGCTTTGCTACTGGATGCCTGCAAGTCTTCTCCAGAAAAAAATACTGAAACCGCGGCAACAACTACGCCTGGTGATGTAGCCGGGCGCGAACCTTTTGAACTGGAGCGCAATAAACAACTGCAAGCCGAAACTTTTTTTACCAAGCCGGAAATGGCTACAATAACGGTTTTGGCAGATATTATCATTCCGAAAGATGAACATTCGGGTAGTGCATCTGATGCCGGAGTGCCAGCATTTATTGAGTTTATTGTGAAAGATATCCCGGAGCATAAAATCCCAATGCGCGGTGGTTTGCGTTGGCTGGATGTGCAATGCTGGAATCGATATAACCATGCTTTTGTAGATTGTAGCAAAGATCAGCAGATAGAAATGATTACCGCAATTGCTTATCCGCTGAAAGCAAAACCAGAAATGCAGCAAGGCGTAAACTTTTTTAACCGGATGCGCGATTTAACTTCAAGCGGGTTTTTTACCAGCAAAATTGGACTGAAAGATATCGGTTTTGTTGGGAACCAGCCCAACCAATGGACGGGTGTACCGCAGGATGTGCTGAAGCAGTACGGAATGGAAGACGTGAAAGTGTAGAAAAGGGGCGGGGAATGAGGTTTGAGGAGTGAGAAATAAAACAGAAGTTATTGAAATGTTTCTTTTATCGTGCAAAATACAGGTGCTGTATATTTTCTCGCTCTTTAATCTTTTTTCCGCTCATCTAATCTTTAGTTCTTCAATCCAACTTCACCCGCGGATCAATCCAAACATAAAGTAAATCAACCAGTAGGCTGATCACCACAAAAATAAAAGCAATAAATAAAATTGCACCCATTACAACTGGGAAATCCGAAGTTTCCAGCGCATCAACTGTGGCTTTCCCTAAGCCGTTAAAGCCGAAAATATACTCTACAAAAAAAGAACCAGCCAGTAGTGAAGCAAACCAGGTTGCAATGGCCGTAACCACCGGATTCAACGCATTTTTTAACGCGTGTTTATAGATGATGCTGTTTTTATCTAGTCCTTTTGCTTTTGCGGTGCGGATATAATCCTGATCCAAAACATCCAGCATCGAATTTCGGGTGAGCTGTACAATTAAAGCAAGCGGACGTAAACCCAAAGTAACCATTGGTAAAATCAGGTTTTTCCACAAAATCACTTCACCTTTAAACGGATCATAACCTGTTAAACTGCCCGACATGTTCAGTCCGGTATATTTGCTTAGCACAAAACCAAAAAACCAGGCAATGATAATTCCGGCAAAAAAAGAAGGTGCAGAAATGCCGATGATGGAAAAACTAACTGCTAATTTATCAATCCACGTATTTTGATGAACAGCCGCCAGCACACCCAAAAATATGCCGATAAAAGAAGCAAAGATCATAGAAGTTGCCGCCAAAATTAACGTGTTTGGAATAACAGCTAGCAACGTTTCTGCCACATCTTTGCGCGTTTGGTAGGAGCGGCGTAGGTATGGCCATTTCAATACTAAAACATCATTTTTGCTGATGCTGAACAACTTTACATAACCATATTTTTGCTGTTCTTCTTTTGTGTTTTGATAAAAACCAATGGGAGAAAGATCGTTCAAATAATAAGCAAACTGAACGGGAATGGGCTTATCTAAACCAAATTCTTTACGTACCGCTTCTAAAGATTGTACATCTGCGCGCTGGCCTTGCGTCATCCGCGCCGGATCAGCAGGCAAGATATTAAACAAAAAAAACACGACTACAACCACGCCCAGCATCACGGCAAAACCGTATAATAATTTGCGTAGGATGTAATTGATCATTTACTGTTTCCCAATATATTTATCCACCAATTCCTCGTATTTTGGCAGATTATGATAATGCCATTTACCTACAACCGTTCCGTTTTTCATCAACAAAACGCCGGGATTTGCACGAACTATCGTTTTTAGCGGAACGCCATCCGCATAAAAAATTTCCATAAAAAGCTTGTGTGCTTTGCTGAAAGCTTCTGCATCTTGTGCCGAATTTGATGTGAGCAAAACCGTGCGCACATTAAAGTTTTGCGTTAGATTCAGAGATAAAGCATTGATCTTATTGATCGCATCGCTGTTGGTTTCATCCAGATTGTAAGCCACCACAATCAAGTTGTAAAACGGATTTTGCAGCAGTTCTTTGGTGTAATCGTTGCCTTGCGCATCAGAAATGTTTAAATCTTTAATCTTCGCCTCAAAGCCTTTTTTAATTAAAACGCTGGTTGGTTCGCCTACAATTTCCCAGTTTTCATCTTTCCAGATGCCAGATTTTAAGTATTCTTTATTGGTGATGCTTCTTTTATCGCCTGTTTTTTTATTGTGCAGATTGTAGGTAATTTTGTATTCATCCGGAACCGCATTCTCCGGAATCTTCATTTCTTCCGGCAAATTCGCACCAACTTTATACGGCAGAAAATCAATCACCGGCAAAAAATTATACGTGTAAATGCCAACGCCAAACGAAAAAATGGTTGCTAAAAGAAGCATTCCGTTTTCTGTTTTTTTGCTGAATAAAGGCTGGATCAGGTTTCGATTAATAAAAATAAAAACGATCAGCAGCAGCAAAACCAAATCTTTGCTGAAAGATTGCCACGGCGTTAGCGGAATGGCATCGCCAAAACAACCGCAACTTTGTACCACTTTAAAGGCAGCCGAATAAAAGGTGAGGAACGTGAAAAAGATAATCAGCAAAAGCAATCCCCAGGCAACCTGTTTTCCGCGTGCGCCAATCAGCAAAGCAAAGCCGAAAAGCATTTCCAGCGCGCACAAAAAAATGGATAACGAAAGTGCCAGTCCGTTTAAAAACGTAGTATGGAAAACTTCAAAATATTCGACCAGTTTATAAGAAAAACCAAGCGGATCATTTGCTTTGATCAAACCGGAAAAAATGAATAGCAAACCAACTGCAATCTGGCAAAACCAAACTAAATTCTTTTTCATTTTACGTCCAGTTTTATCAGCGCAAAAACAGCATAATTCAGCATATCCTGGTAATTGGCTTTTACACCTTCGGAAACAAGCGTATGCCCAGAATTATCTTCAATCTGTTTTACGCGCAGTATTTTCATCAAAATCAAATCTGTTAAAGAACTGATACGCATATCGCGCCAGGCTTCGCCATAATCGTGGTTTTTGGCCAGCATTAATTCGTATGTTTCTTCAATTTTCTGTTCATATAAATCGATAGCATTTCTAGGGCCTAATTCCATAGGCACATTTGAATCTAATTCCAATTGGATCATAGCCATCGAACAATAATTTATAATTGCTACATACTCGCCGATAACATCATCACCTACTTTGTTTATACCAGTTTCTTCTAATGTTCTAATCCGCTGTGCTTTAATAAAAATTTGATCAGTAATAGATGAAGGTCGCAATATGCGCCAGGCTGTTCCGTAGTCAACTGTTTTTTTAAAAAAAAGCTGTTTACAAACTTCAATTACAGCTTGATATTCAGTTCCGGTCTTATTCAAAGTGATAGAATTCAATTTTTAATGATATTTGTTTTGTGAGATTTATGCTTATAAACCCCAATTTACATGGCTAAAGATACATTTTTTCGGAAAAAGACACTGAACGCTGGCGGCAAATTGGTTGATTTAAGCGAGCCTAAAGTGATGGGCATTATCAACGCAACACCGGATTCTTTTTTTGCCGGAAGCAGAAAAACGGATGCCAGCGATGCTGTTTTTACGGCAGAAAAAATGTTAAACGAAGGCACCGCTTTCCTGGATATTGGCGCGTACTCTTCGCGGCCAGGCGCAGCTAATATTTCTCCGCAGGAAGAAACCGACCGCTTGTTGCCTGTAATTGAAGCAATTGTAAAAGCTTTTCCGGAAGCAGTTTTATCGGTAGATACTTTTCGTGCTTCGGTTGCAGAATTGGCGGTTAAAGCTGGCGCACAAATCATCAATGATATTTCTGGCGGAGATTTGGATGAACAAATGTTTGAAACCGTTGCTCGGTTGCAGGTTCCGTACATTTTAATGCACATGAAAGGAACACCGCAAAACATGGTTGAAAAAGCCAGTTATCAGGATGTTTTTGCAGAAGTTTTTGATTGTTTTGCCGAAAAAATTTTCCGGTTAAAAGCGTTGCATGTACATGATGTCATCTTGGATCCGGGTTTTGGTTTTGCTAAAACCAGCCAACAAAGTTTTGAATTGTTACGCCGGATGCAGGGATTTGAATTGTTGCAATTGCCAATTTTAACCGGCATCTCCCGAAAAGGAATGATCTATAAAACTTTAAATTCTACTGCCGAAAACGCCTTAAACGGAACTACTGTTTTAAACACGATGGCGTTAATAAACGGTGCTTCAATTTTAAGAGTTCATGATGTGAAAGCAGCTGTAGAAGCGGTAAAGTTATTTTTAGCTTATCAAAGCTAAAAATCTGGAAATGAGTTATTTTATAGTTGGTATTAAAATAACTGATACTGTTTTTAACACTAAATTTTTTGTTTTGATAAACTGTATAAAGCTGAAATTTGGGATTGCTTGATAAAACAAGTAAAATTACTGTTGAATAAGCCTTTTTTAAACCTTTTTGCTGTAAATGCAATATGGGATTTACACTAAAAGCGTATCTTGGCTTAAGATTAGTAAGCAGCATAAAATAAATATTTGCAGTTTTAAAATATATCAAGTCCTTTACTTACAACCTGCCTTTTTTACTTATTACTTCTTTTTTTAAAACCGTTTTGAATGCCAACAAGTACGCCTAATTACATTATTGCTATTGGTGCTTCTGCCGGTGGCCTAGAAGAGATTAATACTTTTTTTGACCACACGCCGCTGGATAGCGTTTCTTATGTAATTGTGCAGCATCTGTCTCCGGATTTTAAAAGCAGGATGGTAGAATTATTATCCAAACACAGTAAACTAAAAGTTAAAGAAGCAGAAAACGGAATGTTGGTAAGATCAAACGAAGTGTATTTGATCCCCAATAATAAGTTCATGACGATATGCGACAATATGCTGTTTTTAACTTATAAAGAAAAAGTTAAAGGCCCACACCTTACCGTAAACCGTTTTTTTAATTCGCTTGCAGCAGATTGCGGTAAAAAAGCAATTGCGGTTGTTCTTTCGGGTTTGGGTTCTGATGGAACGGAAGGTGTTAAAGCAATTAATAAAGCGGGCGGGATGATAATTGCTCGTAACCCTGAAACTTCAGAATTTGGCAGTATGCCCTCTAATGCCATAGCTACAGGCGTGGTAGATTTTATTTTAGAACCGGCAGCCATGCCCGATGCCATTGAAGAATTTGTTAAATATAAAGTAGAATTATTAGTTGACCAGCAGTATGACGAAAAAAATGTAGCTGCAATTATTGATTTGATTAGAGAACGCTTGCCGCTTGATTTTTCGGGGTATAAACAAAGCACTATCCTGCGGAGGATTAAAAGAAGGGCTGCTTATCATAATTTTACCAAGCTAGAAGATTATAGTAATTTTTTGGTGTCTTCGCAGGAAGAAATAGAAGTTTTAGCACAGGATTTTTTGATTAGCGTTACCTCTTTTTTCAGGGATAAAAAAGCTTTTGAGTTTTTACAAAGCGAAATATTACCTAGCATAATTGAAAATCATACACCGGGAGAAGAACTAAAACTGTGGGTGGCAGGCTGTGCCACGGGAGAAGAAGCTTATTCGATGGCCATACTGGTTTACAGGCAATTGCAGGAAAATTTAGAAGATACGTTAGTAAAAATATTTGCTACTGATATTGATGCTATAGCCCTGGCACATGCCGCCAAAGGTGTTTATAACCAGGGGATTAAAAAACAAATGTCTCCGGAGTGGATTAACAAATATTTTATAAAAGAAGGAGACAGTTACCGTATCATTCCGGAGATACGAAAGATGGTGATTTTCGCACATCATGACCTCGTTAAAAATCCGCCTTATTGCAACATGAGCATGATCACTTGCCGCAACTTGCTGATTTATATGAATCCTGCTTTGCAAAAAAAGATATTTAACATGCTGCTTTTCGGACTTAAATCAAATGGCTATTTATTTTTAGGACCAAGTGAAAATCCCATACCAATTATGGAAAATCTGGAAGTGGTGCACTCTAAATTTAAAATATACAAAAACCTGGAAGCAAAACGCTCTGTACGCTTTGATACCTTTTCGCTGCCGGATTCTTTGGATATGAAACGTGCGCCCCGCATGATAAGAGAAGATATCACTCAAAAAGTAAGCTACAACCTTGATGGAGCAGTAAATACAATTTTGCCGGATGTTTTAGGTTACTTAACCATTTGTGTTAATAAAAACCATCAGGTAGTAAAAACGTATGGTGATACCACCAAATATCTGCTTCAAAAAAACTTCAATACAAACCTGGTAGAACTTTTACCAAGATCGCTTGCCATAGCATTTAATACACTTAGCAACACCGTTTTAAAATCAAACGAAAAAGCTACGGTAAGCGGTATCAAAATAAAGCAAAATGGCTTGGTTATTAAAGTAAGTTTAACGGTTAGTCCGTTAAAAATGGGTAAAGGAGAGCCGGGTTTGCTTTTAGTAACATTTTTTGAAGAACGGTTAGTTGCACCAGGTATTGAAGAAGTAGATTTTGATGAGAAAAGTTATCATGACCAATATACTTTAAACCTGGAAGAAGAACTGAAAGAACTAAAACAAAAGCTTCAATCCGCCAACGAAAAATTAGATGTTTTTAACGAGAACATGCAATCTTTTAATGAAGAGCTGCTTTCTGCCAATGAAGAAATGCAAAGCACCAATGAAGAAATGCAATCTATCAACGAGGAATTGCATACGGTTAATGCAGATTATCAGTTAAAAAACAAAGAGCTGCTGGAATTAAACGTTGATTTGAACAACTATTTCAGGAGCAATATTAACGGCCAACTGTTTGTTGATAATGATCTACTGCTGATGAAGTTTTCGCCGGGCACGACAAAGCAAATCAACTTATTGCCAACTGATGTAGGCAGGCCGCTCAGCAATATTTCTACCAACATTAAATTTGAAACCATTACAGATGATATTAAACGTGTAATTGCAAACGGTGAAATCTTGATAAAAGAAATTGAAACCAACAATGGTAAATGGTATCAGGTAATGACGATGCCTTACATCCAATCAGACAATACCAGGAACGGTGCCATGGTTACTTTTAACGATATTTCGGAGCTGAAAAGTGCGCAGTTGGAATTGAACAAAAAGAATGAAGCTTTGCAACGTATTAATGCAGATCTGGATCATTTTGTACATGTTGCCTCCCATGATCTTTTAGCACCGCTAAGCAATATTGAAGGAAGTATTGGTATAATAAACAGAATAGAAGTTGCTAACCCGGATTTAAATAAATTTTTAAAAATTATTGATTCGTCTGTTAAAAAGTTTAGCACGCTTGTTAAAGATATTGCAACGATTGCCAAAACCGAAAATGGTGCAATTGCAACAGAAATTGTTGATTTAGATGAGCTGATTGCTAACATAGAATGGAGCCTGGAAAACAAAATCCAATCATCCGGAGCGGTTATTATTACAGATTTACAAGTGAGGCAGGTTCGGTTCTCTAAAAAAAACCTGAGAAGTATTTTATACAATCTCATTTCCAACGCAATCAAATTTAAAAGCGATGTAGCACCGGTAATTCATATTCATAGCACTTTAGCAGGCGATAATATAATAGTAACTGTGCAAGATAACGGAATAGGGATTAGCAAAGATAGCCTGCATGAAATTTTTGATATATACGGCAGGCTTAATCAAATACTTGAAGGCCAGGGAGTTGGCTTATATTTAGTAAAGAAAATAATAGATGCAGCTGGCGGAAATGTTGTTGTAGAAAGCGAGCCGGGCATTGGTAGCAAGTTTATGATACATTTTAAAGCCGAGCCACAACTAGTTACAATGAAAAGTTTTCAAAACTGAGTTGAGCAAAACAAAATTTGCAGTTATAAAAGAAGCATGTAATTTGTTGACTTCCCAGATAAACACTCGCTTAAAATTCGGTAACTGCATTTCCCAAATCATAAACTGATACTGTTTTTAGCAGGTAATTTTCTAAAATACTGCTTCCGGCCGCACTGCGGTAACCGCCGGCACAATGTACCACAATTGGTTTTTCTGTGGAGATTTCCTGTATTCGTTCACGCAGTTCTGGCAGAGGAATGTTAATGGAATCAGCAAAAATCGGATGTTTCGCTTCATTTTCATTTCGGATATCGATAATCTGATAATCAGCAAGATGAATTTTAAACTGCTTAACATCCAGCAATGCTGTTTTTATCGACCCAAAATTGAATACAAAAGCCACTTTAATCAATTTTTCGTAACCAATTTTTGCGGTTCTTTTAATCATTTCCTGCAAAACTGTTTCGGTTTCGGCTGTTAGATAAAATTCTTCTTCGGGCGAAATGATACTGCCTAACCAGGTTTCAAATTTTCCGTTTTCCATTAAATTAATGGAATTTGGAAGATGGTTTAATTTGAATTTTGACGCAGGCCGCGTATCAATAATTTGTATATCTTCCGCTAAATCAGATAAATTGCCTTTTATGTGCCTGATATTTTGGATAGAAGAAGCTAAATCCGAAGCACCTTTTTTATTCAATTCCACATCAAAAGAAAAATATTTGGGCACAAAAGGCTGATTTTCGATCAAGGTTTTTACAAACTGGTTTTCAGTCATTTCCTGTAACGACCAATTGCTCATCTTTTCTAAACCGATAGAACTGCTGTTGGCATCACTCAATGCTTTTCCGCATAAAGTTCCGGCACCGTGCGACGGGTAAACCAGTACATCATCTGCCAAAACCATTAATTTTTTGCGGAGAGAATGATACATGTTTGCAGCCAGTTCTTCCCGTTTTGCAGTCAGGTTTCCAACGTTTTCACGTAAATCTGGCCGGCCACAATCGCCGATGAATAAAGTATCACCGGTAAAAACAGCTTTATCTTTACCATTATATTCTAAAACAATGCTGATACCATCCGGAGAATGGCCAGGCGTATTCATTGCTTTTAGTTTGATATTTCCGAATGTAATTTCATCGTTATCATCAAAAGTTTGATGTGGATAAGCGGCATCAACCAATTTAGAGCAGTAAATTACGGCACCGAGAATTTGATGTAACTCTAAATGTCCGCTTACAAAATCAGCGTGCGGATGCGTTTCAATCACACCAATAATTTCTGCTTCGTGTACTTCTGAAAAAGCCAAATATGGTGCAACATCTCTTGCCGGATCTATTAATACAATTTGCTTTTCACATTCGCTCAAGATGGCGTAAGCGTAATGCGAAAGGCTTTTATCTTCAAATTGCTGTATCTTCATAAATTTTCGGCTTGGAAAGGCAAAAAAAAGCCAGACAACTTGTCCGGCGTTTTTAGTTTAACCATTTTTAGGTGATAAAAACAGTATCAGTTACTGGTTTTAGGCGTGGTAACTGCTGCAGCTTCTGCTTTTTCTTTTTTCTTGAAAAATCCGCGAAGTAAAAAATTATGCTGAACTGCTTCCAAATCGTCGTTTAGTTTTGAAGAGCTTTCCTGCAAATTTCCCATTGTGGATTTCACCTGATCCGCCATTTTAGGATCATTCAGCAATAAACCCATTGCATTATCCGTGCTGTTTAATTTGCTGCTTGCTTTGCTGATGTTATCTGTTAATACAGAAGCTTTGGTTGCAGTTTGTTGCAACTGTTCCGCAGTAGCTTGCAGCTTATTAAAAACGCTTGTATCTGTCATCAGCTTATCTGCCAACCCACCTTTGGTATTCAATTTTGCTGTAAACTGACCTAATTGACCAGCTAACTGTCCGGCTAATTGTGCAGAAGAACGGGTTGTTTTTTGCAGGTTCATCACAATTGCACGAAAACTGTTGGCCAAAGTAGAATCTGACAAAAGTGCACCTGCAGTACCTTTTCCGTTTACCATATTGCCACTCAGTTTTTTGAAGTTAGAAGTAATGCCAATCAGATTCTGGTTGTTTTCCTGAAAAGTTTTCATAATATCATCAGTAGAAAGATCTTTTTGTACCTGCAAAATATCTCCATCTTCAATTTCAGCAGTTTTTGGGTTTCCGCCAAAAAGCACGATGATCTTGTTTCCGATCAACCCATCTGAGCTTAATTTAGCACTGGCATCTTTATGAATGTATTGCTTTGCAGTTTCCTCAATTTTCATCTGAACCTCTACCTGCGAATTACCATAAAACTTAATAGTTTTTACGGTACCGATTTTTACACCGGAAAACCAAACGTTGTTGCCTGGTTTTAAGCCGCCAATGTCATTAAAAACAGCATTGACCCGCAGGGATTTTACAAAAGATTTTTGCTGGCTGCCTAAGGTAAATACACCTACAATTAAAATTAACAGGCCAAAAAATATAAATACGCCTACTAATACGTTCCGTTTAGTTTCTGCTGATTGCATGTTTTACTGTATAAAATTGTAATTATAAAATGTTTTAACGCGTTCATCATCTGTATTAAACACTTCCTCAAAAGTTCCAGTTCGCATAAATTTACCATCAAGCAACATCGCAACGCGGTCGCCGGTTGCTTTGGCACAGGTTAAATCATGGGTAATAATGATAGAAGATGTTTTATATTGCTGCTGTACTTCATTTATCAGGTGATTTATCTCCAAGCAAGTAATTGGGTCGAGACCGGCAGTTGGTTCATCATACATCATAATTTCCGGCTTTAAAATCAAGGTACGCGCAATCCCAATTCGTTTGCGCTGTCCGCCTGATAACTCAGAAGGCATTTGGTTGATGGTTTGCAGCAAGCCAACAGCATCTAGTACGCTTTCTACCTGTAGGTCTACTTCTGCTTTAGTTAAATTACGTTGATTGCGAACTAGCGGAAATTCCAGATTCCCACGAACGGTCATACTATCATATAAAGCACTGTTCTGGAAGGAAAAACCAATCCGTAAACGTAGCTTTTCCAGTTCTTTTAAGCTGAGGCTGTTTACATCTTCACCTAAAACATTTACGGTACCAGAATCTGGTTTTAATAAACCTGAAATTATTTTGATCAAAACAGATTTTCCTGTTCCCGAGCGGCCCAAAACTACTACGTTTTCTCCCTGGTAAAGCTCCAGATCAACACCTCGTAACACATTGTAATCTCCAAAAGACTTTTCGAGGTTTTTTATGTCGATTACGGCTTTGGTTTTATCAATAAAAGATACTTTTTCTCTTTCCATTAGTGTTCGTTAAATCCGGAAAAAGCCGGAAATCTGTACGATGATAACTTCTTCCACAAAAACTAAAAACATAGCCATTACCACTGCCGAATTGGCTGCTTTACCTACGCCTTCCGTACCTTTATCAGAGTTATATCCTTGATAACAACCAACCATTCCGATGGTAAAACCAAATACAATTGCTTTTATAAGTGAAGTATTTATATCCAGGAAAGACAGTGGCTCGAAAGCACTCTCAAAAAAAGCCTTGATACTGGTGCCTTCGTTTTGACTAACATTTAGGTAAGCACCCAGCATAGATACCAGCGCTGTGTACATCACCAAAATAGGAATGCAAAGCGTAGTAGCCAGCACACGCATACAAACTAAAAACTTAAAAGGCTTTGTTGCAGATACTTCCATGGCATCAATCTGCTCGGTTACTTTCATGGATGCCAGCTCGGCACCAATGCTCGAACCTACTTTTCCAGCTGCAATTAATGCTGTAACCAACGGAGCCAAAGCCTTAAAAATGGCAATAGAAACCAACGATGGCAGCCAGGAAGTAGCACCAAATTCGGCTAACGACGGGCGGGATTGTTTGGTAAAAACGATACCAATAATAAAACCAGTTAACGTAATTAAAGGAAAAGAGCGATAACCAACTTCGTAACACTGCCTAACAAACTCTTTAAACTCGTAAGGCGGCAAAAAAGCTTCTTTAAAAAAACGGAGGATAAAACGGTAAACGAGGTATATATCTTCAAAAAACACAGAAACGCTTGAAGGTCCTTTTGGCTTGGCTGTTTCCTCTGTTTGTACGTTATTGTAATCAGGCTTCATTAAAGGTGTTCAAGGTATTTTTATTGTTTGGAACTTTTATATTCTGACGGTTTGATTTAAAATATAATTGAACCGCTTATTTACCAAAGTAATATACAAAAGCAAATATATAAAGTTTAGAAATGTTAATCATTTGATTAAATAATTATACGCTGTAATGATAAATGTTTTCGGATGAAAGTTTTGCTGAAACTATGCTTCTTTTACCGGCAAAAAAACGTTGTACACTCAACCAGACATAAAAAAGCGTTCCTGTTTACTGAAAATCTAGTTTTTGGTTTGAATATTGTAGATTTAAAAATACTTAGGTCAGCAATGATCTTTTTTACTTAACCCTTAAAATAACAACTATGAAAAGTGAATCAAAATTAATTGCCGGTATATTAATCGGTGTTGCAGCTGGCGTTTTGGCAGGTATATTACTGGCACCGCAAAGCGGAGAAGACACGCAGGAAGCAGTTTCTGATGCGGCTACAGATTTTGGTGGTAAACTGAAAGAAAAATTTGCTGATGTAATGGATGAAGCTGGCGATTTGAAAGAATCTTTAAGCGATAAAGTTTCTTCTAAACTGGATGATCTTATCAGCCTGATTTCTTCTAAAAAAGATGACGCAAAAGATTGGGCCGAAGAAAAATTAGATGAAGCAAAAGACAAAGCTTCTGATTACAAAAAGAAATATTCTTAAATTTAATCAGTATAAAAAAAGCATCCTGTAAATTACAGGATGCTTTTTTATGCACCAAATATTTTAGGTTGATAAAAACAGTTCATCAGTTTAAAAGTGAAAAAGCTTAACTCAAACTTTTATCTCAAACCTAATCCTTACCCGAATAAATCACTGCTTAAATAGCGGTCGCCACGATCACAGGCGATAAATACGATTACGCCGCTTTGTAATTCCTGCGCTATTTTAAGCGCAGCAGATAAAGCACCGCCGCTGCTCATTCCGGCAAAAATACCTTCTGTCCGTGCTAGTTTCCGTGTCATTTCTGTTGCTTCAGCTTGAGAAACATCCATCATCCGATCAACACGTTTCGCATCAAAAATTTCCGGTAGATAAGCAGCAGGCCAGCGGCGTATTCCGGGAATGGAGGATTCTTCTGTTGGCTGGCAACCCACAATCTGAATATCCGGATTTTTCTCCTTCAAAAACATAGAATTGCCCATGATAGAACCGGTTGTGCCCATTGCACTTACAAAATGCGTGATGCTGCCGTTGGTATCGCGCCAAATTTCGGGGCCGGTTGTTTTATAATGTGCCAGGTAATTATCTTTATTGGCAAACTGATTCATCAAATAATAATCGCCGTTTGCTGCTTTTTCTACAGCATAATCCCGGCAAGCTTCAATGCCTTCTAGCAAAGTAACTTTTGCACCAAAGGCTTCCATTGTTAAAACGCGTTCTTTTGTGGAGTTGGAAGGCATAACCAGTTCAATTTCCAGATCAAATAACCGCGCAATCATGGCCAGCGCAATGCCGGTGTTTCCGCTGGTCGCTTCAATCAGTTTGGTGCCTGCTTTAATTTCTCCGCGCTCCAAAGCACTTTTAACCATGTTTAAAGCGGCACGGTCTTTAACGCTTCCGCCGGGGTTGTTGCCTTCCAGTTTAGCGTAAATTTTAACGTTTGGGTTTGGGTTGAGTTTGATGATTTCTACCAGTGGTGTATTCCCGATCAGATCAATTATTCCTGCCATAATGCTTTTTTTAACTGTTTAATTTTCCTTCAACTACTTCAATATTTGGCTTATGGTAAACTACCGAACCTGGCGGTACACTTTTGGTAAGCCACACATTGCCGCCAATAATACTGTTGCGACCAATAACCGTATCGCCGCCTAAAATAGTTGCACCCGAATAAATCACCACGCCGTCTTCTACCGTTGGATGCCGTTTAATATTGGCCATCGTTTTATCCACACTCATGGCACCCAGCGTTACACCCTGATATAATTTTACATGATGACCAATGGTGCAGGTTTCGCCAATTACGGTTCCCGTTCCGTGATCGATGTGCAAATGTTCACCAATATTTGCGGCCGGATGAATATCAATTCCGGTTTTAGAATGTGCATACTCTGTTAAAATACGGGGCAAAAGCGGCACGTTAATTTCGAGCAGAACATGTGCAATGCGGTAAAACGAAATCGCATAAAAACCAGGATAAGTCCGTACTACTTCAAACTCGCTCTTTGCTGCCGGGTCTCCGTTAAAAATGGCTTTTATATCTGTATTTAAAGTTCTATAAAGTTCGGGTACCTGTTCAAAAAAAACTTCTGTTAACTGGAAATTATCACAATTGTGGCAGGCACCGGTAGCTTCCATAATGTTAAAAAGCTCTTTTTTCAGCAATTCAAATGCTTCTTTTAGCTCTTCAATTGTGGCAAAGTTCATTTTGGCCCGTTCGGGATACAGCAAGCCGATCAGCTTGAGTGCCCACAAAGCAATTTCTTCGTTAGATGGCACAAGCTCCATCTGCTGCTTTTTATCCAATAAATGCCGATAAAATTCCTGCTCCATAAATAGTATTGCAGCTTGTTTAGCTGTTTAATTTAAACATGCAATTGTAGGAATTTGTATTTGATCTGATTGTAAAAAGAAGCGTTGTTATTTCAATTGATTAATTCTGCCAATTATCCTGCAATTTTTAATTTTAATTGATGTTTTATTTTGATATTTGACTACCAACCCCAAGTTAAATGAAAAACCAATTATTAGAAGAACTATCTGTTTTGCACGAAAAAGTTGCTGCTTTAAAATTTTATGATCAGGAAAATGCAATATTGCTGCGCCAGTACGCACGTGAGTTTGAAGCACTAACAACCAAATTATTAACTTTTGATGCAGAAAAATTTAAAGATATAACCGCATCTTTCTCAAAAACTTCCGCACAAAATACCAGCACAGTTTTAGATGTGCATGATGATACCGATAATGATTCGGGCTTTTATGATAGTGTGGCTCATCTCAATTCCGGTATTAACGATGCCATTGAAACGGTAAACAGCATTTAATCAGCTGTTTTTAGCAACATAATTTCTTAGTACATTTTCTAAATCTGCCGGTGTATCAATTGCTAACGTTTCCAGCTCAGTCTCGGCAACTTTAATTCGGTAACCATTTTCAATCCAGCGCAACTGCTCCAAACTTTCTGCTTTTTCTAAAGAAGAAACAGGAAGTTTTGTAATTGCTTGCAAAACATCAGCCCGATAACCATAAATGCCAATGTGTTTGTAAAAAGTATGGTGTTGCAGCCAGTTGTGCAGTTGCTGGCCGCGCACATAAGGAATAACTGAACGCGAAAAATAAACAGCTTCCGAACAGTTATTCAAAACAACTTTTGGTGTGTTAGAATTGTGCAGTTCTTCCTCTAGCAAAATCTTTTTAACTAATGTGGCCAGCTCCGTTTTTTCATCGGTAAAACAAGCAGCCACTTTAGCAATTTGGTTTGGGTTGATAAAAGGTTCATCGCCTTGTATATTGATAATCACATCAAACTCTGGCATGGCAGCAGAAATTTCGGCGCAGCGGTCGGTTCCGCTTTGGTGTTGAGCAGAAGTCACTTCTGATAAGCCACCAAAATCTCTGACGTGATCTAGAATCAGCTGATCATCCGTTGCCACAATTACTTTTTCCAGCACATCACATTGTAAAGCCTGCTCATAAACTCTGCGGATCATGCTTTTGCCAGCAATATCAGCCAGCGGTTTTCCAGGAAACCGGGTAGAAGCGTGGCGCGCCGGAATAATGCCGAGGATTTTCATGATTTAGTTGTGAGGTTTTATATGTGCAGAGTTTGAGCTACGAGTTGCGAAGTTTAAGTTTGTTTTTTAGATAATTTAAGATGCTTCTTTTATCGCTGTTTTTTTCAAGCTAATCATAGATTGTATCGATAAAAGAAGCATTTAATTGTTTGCCTATCAGATTTTATCTCAAATTCCAAATCTCATTTCTCTCACCTAAAACAAACCATTTATTTCTACTTCAATTTTCTCAAGCACAGAACTCAAATCTTCCGTATTGTTGGCAAAATCCAGCTTGTCTTTATCCAAAATCAACAACTTGCCGCTATTGTAACCTTGTATCCAGCTGGTATATTTTTCGTTCAGTTTGGATAGATAATCCAAGCGGATACCAATTTCGTATTCCCGGCCGCGCCGCTGAATATTGTTAACCAAAGTTGGCACAGAAGCTTTCAGGTAGATCAGCAAATCCGGCGGTTTGATAAACGAGGTGATGTTATCAAATATCTTGCGGTAATTATCATAATCGCGTTCCGTCATCAAATCCATATCGCGCAGGTTGGCCGCAAAAATGAAAGCATCTTCATAGATTGTCCGGTCCTGAATAATGTTGGCATTCCCTTTCTGGATTTCCATAATTTGCTGGAAACGACTGTTCAAAAAGAAAATCTGCAAATTGAAACTCCAGCGTTTCATATCACCATAAAAATCTTCCAGGTACGGATTATTATCCACAGATTCGTATTGCGGTTGCCATCCATAATTTTTGGCCAGTAATTCTGTTAAGGTTGTTTTTCCGGCTCCAATATTTCCAACAACGGCTATGTGCATCTTTTTTGTTTTGAGGTATCAACTTTCAGCTTCTTAATGATGGCTATTAACCATAAATTATTATCTATTAACTTCTAAAACTTCTTAAAACCAATAATTTCTCTTACTTCTTTAATGGTTTTTTGAGCGTTTTCGTGTGCTTTTGCGGCACCAAAGCGGCTTATCTGGCGCAAGTAAGCTTCATTTTTGGCAATATCTTCAATGCGTTCGCGGATAGGAGCAGTGGCAATAATCATATCTTCTGCCAGTTGCTTTTTAAAATCGCCGTAACGGATTTGGCATTTATTGTACAACTCATCAAAATGCGTTAAAGTATCTGCAGAGGAAACCACTTTCATCAAATCAAACAGATTCTGAATCTCAGTTGGTTTGGGTTGATTTTCTTCCGTCGGACCACTATCGGAAACCGCACGCATTACTTTTTTACGAATCACTTCCGGCATATCCGATAAATAAACGGCATTATTTTCGCCTTCAGATTTTCCCATTTTCCCTTTGCCATCCAAACCCGGGATTTTAACCAAACTTTCACCAAAACTAAAAGCATAAGGTTCCGGGAAATATTCATGCTGATACAAACGGTTAAAACGGTTGCCAAAAGTACGCGCCATTTCCAAATGCTGTTCTTGGTCTTTTCCAACCGGAACTTTCGTGGCGCGGTGCATCAAGATATCCGCAGCCATTAAAACCGGATACGTTAACAAACCAGCGTTTACATTTTCTGGTTGCGCTCTAATTTTATCCTTAAAAGAAGTACTGCGTTCCAGTTCGCCTAAATAAGCGTTCATGTTGAGGTACAAATACAATTCGGTTACTTCCGGCACTTCAGATTGAATGTAAATTGTGGCTTTTTCCGGGTCGATTCCTGCCGCCAGATATTCTACCAAAACCTGTTTTACATTTTGGTGCAAATCGGCAGGCGTTGGGTGCGTGGTTAACGAATGTAAATCGGCAATAAAAAAAAAGCAGTTGTATTCGTGCTGCATTTTTACGAAGTTTTGTACCGCTCCGTAGTAATTTCCCAAATGCAGTTTTCCGGTAGATCGGATGCCGCTAACAACAGTTTCCATAGGCCGCGAAAGTAAGGATTTTTTATATTTTTGGTGCTGATGAAATTGATGGCCCGAAAACTTCACGCTTATTTTTATATGTTTTGCGTGCTGTTTTTATACCTGTTTTTTCATCCGTTTTTTTATTATTTCTCCCGAAAATCTGAGCGTTATCTCACCTTAAATAAACTGCGCACCAAATGGGCGAAATGGAGTTCGGCATTAAGCGGTATTTTTTACCAATTTGAATATGAAACTGCTATCGATTGGAACAAAACGTACGTAATTTGCCCGAACCATACTTCAAATCTGGATGTTACCTGGTCCACAATCCTCGCCAAAAATAATTTTAGTTTTATGGGAAAAGAAGAATTGCTGCAAAACCCAACTATGAAACTATTTTTTAAAACAATTGATATTACGGTAAAACGTGACAGCAATATTGCAGCTTACAAAGCTTTTAAACGCGCTTCGGAATATTTGAAAACCGGCATCAGCATGATTATTTTCCCCGAAGGTAAAATTGAAGCAATTTACCCGCCGCAATTACAGGATTTTAAAATTGGTCCGTTCCGGCTGGCGATTGAACAGCAGATTCCTGTTGTGCCGGTTACTTCGGTTAACACATGGAAAATATTGTGGGATGATGGCTTAAAATATGGCAGCCAGCCCGGAACTTGTAATATTTATGTGCATAAACCGATAGAAACCGTAGGTTTGAAACTAACAGATGCAGATGCTTTGCGTGATGAAGTTTTCCGGATCATCAACCAAAAACTGAAAGAATATGAAAATTGACATTAATACGGTAGATAAAATTGCCAAACTGGCGCGGTTAGAAATTGCGCCGGAAGAGAAGGAAAACGTGATCAAAGACCTAAGCAAAATCCTGTCTTTTATGGAGAAGCTGAACGAGCTGGACACAACCGGCGTTGAGCCGCTGGTTTACATGAGCCCGGGCGTAAACATCACCAGAAATGATGTGGTAAAAGAAGTAATTACGCATGAAGAAGCTTTGCAAAACGCACCGGATCATGATGAAAACTATTTTAAAATACCGAAAGTGATTGAGAGAAGTTGATAGTTTATGGATTGTAGTTGATGGTTTATGGTTGGCGGCTTTCCGCTATGAACTATCAACCATGAACTACAAACAAGCTTTTGTAAATTAAATTCTAACTACATGAAAATTTATACCAAAACGGGTGATGCTGGTTTTACTTCGTTAATTGGCGGAACGCGCGTACCGAAATTTCATTTGCGGATTGAAAGTTACGGAACGGTAGATGAATTAAATAGTTATATTGGCTTAATTCGAGGTCAGGAAATTGATGAAAAAGATCAATTGATGCTAAAAGAAATTCAGGACAGATTATTTACAATTGGTGCTTCTTTAGCAGCTGATCCGGAAAAATCTACCATGAAAATTCCTGATCTGCATTTAAAAGATATTGAATTACTGGAAACGGAAATAGATCAAATGGCTGTTATTTTGCCGCAACTGAAACATTTTATCTTGCCGGGCGGTAATAATGCCGTTTCATTTTGTCATTTGGCGCGATGCGTTTGTCGGCGTGCAGAAAGAATTACCATACAGCTGTCAGAAGATAGTTTTGTAGAAGAAAAGGTAAAGATTTATTTGAACAGATTGAGTGATTACCTGTTCATGCTGGCAAGGAAGATTGGTTATGATCAAAATATTGCAGAAAATAATTGGATTCCAAGAAATTAATCTGCTATGAAGTTTTAATAATCAATTAAAAATATTATACTTTTGCAAACTTTTTAAATAAAAGAATTTATTATGTATTGGACCCTTGAATTGGCATCACATTTAGAAGATGCACCCTGGCCGGCTACTAAAGACGAACTGATTGATTATGCAATACGTTCTGGCGCACCGGTTGAAGTAATTGAAAATTTACAGGCTTTGGAAGATGATGGAGAGCCATATGAAAATATAGAGGAAATTTGGCCGGATTATCCTACAAAAGATGATTTCTTTTTTAATGAGGACGAATATTAATTAATTTAACTTTTATTTTTCTGAAAAATAAAAGGCTTGCTAACTTATTATTTAAGCAAATATTGCAGTGCAATGATTTTTTTTAAAACAATTTTTATATTTGATTGTCTAAACGTGACTTAAACATTCATTTTAAAATTAAAATTATGGGAAATCTGTTGTACATTATTGCTGTAGTTCTGGTTATCATCTGGGTAATCGGCTTCTTGTTTCATGGATTAGGAACTTTTGGTGATGGTGGCCTTATTCACGCTTTGTTGGTTATCGCTATCATTCTAATTTTGTTAAAAGTGATTAGAAGAGCATAACAAAATAATTATCAGTAAAAAAGCCGCTTTTTCAGCGGCTTTTTTCGTTTAGTATCATTGCTGCAATTTTAAGATCTGCTGGAAAAGTTATTTTAAAGTTTTCCTGATCTCCTGGCAGCAAATTAATTTTTATGCCCGAACGTTCTACCACGCTTGCATCGTCCGTAAATTCCTCCAAATAAAGCTGTTCGTAAGCTTTTTTTAAGATATCAGATTGGAAAGTTTGCGGCGTTTGTACCAGAAAAATTTCGCTCCTGTTTAAATTTTGAGAAATACCTTGAGCGTTTTGCCAACGTACAGAATCTTTGCTCGGTACTGCAACAATGGCGTTGCCGTTTTCTAAAGCCTGCTGATAAGATTTGGCTATAATCTCTGTGGTAATTAATGGTCGAACAGCATCGTGAACAGCAATTACAGCAGTTTCAGTAATTATGTTTAATGCGTTTTTTACACTTGCAAACCTCGTGTTTCCTCCTGCAACCAACTGGTGTGGCGTATCAAAATGATATTCCTTGCAGAGTTGCTCCCATATTTCAAAATGCTTTTCATTCAGCACAAGCACGATTTCCGGTTGCTGCGGAGAAGAAACAAACGCCGCAATCGTGTGCATCATCACCGGTTTTCCATTAAGCAGTAAAAACTGTTTCGGAATTCCTGTATTCATTCTAATTCCAGAACCTCCTGCAACAATTACTGCATAAAATTTCATGGCGGTTTCCGGAAACAGATAAATTTTTAGGTGCTAAAAGAAGTATTTAAATAATGAGCATGGCATCACCATAACTGTAAAAACGATACTTTTCTTTGATTGCAACTTCGTAAGCATTCATTATATAATCGTAGCCACCAAAAGCAGAAACCATCATCAGTAAAGTTGATTCTGGTGTATGAAAATTGGTAACCATTGAATTGGCAATGCTGAAATCATATGGAGGAAAAATAAATTTGCTCGTCCAGTCATTTGCTGCTTTTAACGTATGACTTGCAGAAACAGCAGATTCGATAGTACGCATAGAAGTAGTGCCAATTGCACAGATTTTACGTTTATTTTCAATGCCGCGGTTTACAATATCAGCTTGTTTTTGCTCGATAATAAATTGCTCCGAATCCATTTTATGTTTGGTTAAATCCTCTACTTCAACCGGGCGAAACGTACCTAAACCAACGTGCAAAGTTACTTCTGCAAATTCTACACCTTTCAATTCTAGACGTTTTAGCAGTTCGCGACTGAAATGCAAACCAGCTGTTGGCGCAGCAACTGCACCTTCGTTTTTAGCAAAAATAGTTTGATAACGTTCTTTATCTTCTGCTGTTGCTTTGCGCTTGATGTATTTCGGAAGCGGCGTTTCACCTAAAATTTCTACATTTTTTCTGAATTCTTCATCCGTACCATCAAACAAAAAGCGAATAGTGCGGCCACGCGATGTTGTGTTATCTACAACTTCGGCAATTAACAAATCATCATCACCAAAATACAGTTTGTTACCTACACGGATTTTTCGAGCCGGATCAACCAAAACATCCCATAAGCGAAGCTCTTTGTTCAGTTCGCGTAGCAAAAAAACTTCGATAGTTGCACCGGTTTTTTCTTTATTACCATATAAACGGGCCGGAAAAACTTTAGTGTTATTCAAGATCATTACGTCCTTGTCATCATAATAATCTAAAATATCTTTAAAGATTTTATGTTCAATCTTACCGGAATCTTTGTGCAAAACCATCAACCGAGATTCGTCCCGCTTTTCTGAGGGCGAATGTGCAATTAATGATTCTGGTAAATTGAACTTAAATTGAGATAATTTCATGAGTTAACGTAATAAATTTCAGGGCGCAAATGTACAAATAACAATTCTTTTTTGCATAGAATTGTTTTAATGCTTATAACCAAAATATTAACAGAGGAAAAACAGATTTTATCTGCGTTTTTAATGTAACATTAAAGCTTTCGGCTGATCTTTATTATATTGCCGATACTGTTTTTATTGTGCTAAAAATAGTATCATCTTTTCAACTATTAAAAAAAGGACTATCGTGCAATTTGTATTTATCTTTTTTCTGATCCGTGCCATCCAGAATAATTTAAAAAACGTTCCACATCCGCTAGAATGGGATCGCTGGATAAAAAATGCGGTCATAATTAACATTGTACTGCTTGTTTTTTTTATGACAGATGAGTTTAAAATTGCAGCAGAATGGATAGGAGACATTTCTTTGCTTGCAATAATCTATCTTGTTTATCAGGAAAAAACCTTGCAACAGGTTCGTAATTTCGCTTATAGTTTGTTGCCTTATATTGCGGTTTCTGTACTTAAAAACCTTGTAATATTATTCAGTAGTGAGTTGTATCACAACTGGCGCAACTATTTTGAAACAGCTAAATTGCCGGCTTTAATTTGGGTTATTGCAACCTGGTATATTTCTAATAAGCAGGAAAAAGTCAAGAAAAAAGAACTGGAAGAGCGGCGCCTGGAAGAACTACAAAATAAAGCAATTGCCGAACGTAAAGTAGAACTGGAAGTTTTAGTAAAAGAAAGAACGGTGGAATTATTGAATCAAAAGGACGAACTGCAACATGCTTTGGCAGAACTTCGGACAACGCAAGATCAACTTATTCAATCTGAAAAACTAGCTTCGCTGGGAGAGCTGACAGCTGGAATTGCACACGAAATACAAAATCCGTTAAACTTCGTTAACAATTTTTCGGAAGTAAGCATGGAGCTGGTGGATGAGATGGAAATCGAACTAAATAAAGGCGATAAAGAAGAAGCAATGGCTATTGCTTTAGACATCAAACAAAACCTGGAAAAAATACGCCACCACGGCAAACGTGCAGACGGCATTGTAAAAGGTATGCTGCAACATAGCCGCAACAATAGCGGCGAGCGGCAATTAACAGATTTGAATGTTTTGGCCGATGAATATTTGCGGTTAAGCTACCACGGTTTGCGTGCAAAAGACAAATCTTTTAATGCTGCCATGACTACACATTTTCAAGAAAATTTGCCTAAAATAAGTGTTGTACCGCAAGATATTGGCCGCGTTTTGTTAAACCTATTTAACAATGCTTTCTACGCCGTTCAGCAAAAGCAAAAAACGGCAGGCGCAGGTTATAAACCGGAAGTTATGATTGATACTTCTTTTATCGATACTTTCTTGGTAATCAAGGTAAAAGATAATGGAATTGGCATTTCGGAAGAAGTGCAGGACAAAATATTGCAACCGTTTTTTACCACTAAACCAACCGGAGAAGGTACAGGTTTGGGTTTAAGTTTAAGCTATGATATCGTGGTAAAAGGGCACGGCGGAAAGATTGATATTGAAAGTAAGGAAGGAGATTATTCTGAGTTTATTATTAAATTACCTGTGTAAGCCTAACTATTAATTATATTTAACAGTTTTATGAAAGTATTAGTAGTTGATGACGAGGCAGATGTGCAGCCTCTTTTTATGCAGCGTTTCCGTAAAGAAATTAAAAATGGGGAAATTGATTTCAGCTTTGCGCTTTCTGGCGAAGATGCTTTAAGCTATATGCACCAGCATGAATCGGAAATTGTACTGATTTTATCCGATATTAATATGCCAGGAATGAGCGGTTTGGATTTATTAAAATACATCCGCGAAGAACACGAAGCTGCGCCGCCTTTTATCATGATGATAACTGCATATGGCGATAACGAAAATTATAACGAGGCCATGAAAAACGGTGCCAATGACTTTTTAACGAAGCCGGTTGATTTTACTTTGTTAAAAGAAAAACTTAAAACCTTTATGGCGTAATGGCAAAGATATTAGTGGTGGATGATGAAGCCGATTTGGAACTCTTGGTGAAACAAAAGTTTCGGCGCAAAATCAGGGAAAACGTTTACGAGTTTGTGTTTGCACAAAACGGTGAAGAAGCATTAGCGAAAATACAACAGCATCCGGATTTGGACATTATTTTAAGCGATATTAATATGCCGGTGATGGATGGCTTGACACTGCTGAGCCGACTTCCGGAAGCAAACCCGATGCTAAAAGCAGTAATGGTTTCGGCTTATGGTGATATGCAAAATATCCGCACAGCCATGAACCGCGGTGCGTATGATTTTGTGTTAAAACCAGTTGATTTTGAAGATCTGGACCTCACGATGGAAAAAACCATTCAGCATGTAAAACAACTTCAGGAAACGTTAAAAGCGATTAAAGAAAACAATATCCTGAAAATGTATGTGGATGAAAATGTGCTCAACTTCATGACGCACAAGGAGTTTGAAAGCAATTTGATGAAAAATGAATTGCTGGATGCCACCATCATGTTTATTGATGTTTGCGAATTTACAGCAATTACAGAACACATTCCGGCAAATACAGTTGTAAATTTGTTAAACGGCCTGTTTGATAAAATTGTGAAAGAAATTATTGCGCAAGATGGCCATGTTGATAAATTTATTGGCGATGCCGTGATGGCTGTTTTTAAGGGCAAAAATCATTTGGAACGCGCAATTGATGCAGCTTTATCGGTAAAACAGCAAATTAGTTTAGGCGAGATAATTACAGCAGGAAATAAAACTTTTAAGCCTGAAGTTTCCATCGGCATCAATTCCGGAGAAATGGTTTCGGGCAATATCGGCTCCGTTTCTTTAAAACGTTTGGATTATACCGTGATCGGCGATTCGGTAAATACAGCGCAACGCTTGCAATCCGCAGCAAAGCCAAGTCAGATTCTAATCAACGAACAGGTTTACCAGCAAGCTCGGGAATCATTCAAATTCCAGAAAATCGGAGAACTTATTTTAAAAAACAAAGCCATGCCTGCAATGGTTTACGAAGTGCTGGAATAAAAATCAACGTTAAACTGGCCATGCTTCTTTTATCGGCATAAAAACAAACACCAAAATTACAGGCATAAAAGAAGCATTGTGAGTTTTTTTGGTTAAATTTCAAACAGATAATAATTTTACATGAATATATAATCGCCTAAAGCTTAAAAGTATCTGGATTTATTTACTTTTGAGCTTTAACCTATACTTCCTATGTCAGAAATTGCACAAATAAAGCTCGCGGATAATACATACGATCTGCCTGTAATTACAGGAACAGAAAACGAAAAAGCATTTGATATTGCTAAACTTCGCGACTTAACAGGATATATTACGCTGGATACCGGCTATAAAAATACCGGTGCAACCAAAAGTGCGATCACTTTTTTAGATGGCGAGCTGGGAATTTTGAGATACCGCGGTTATTCTATCGAGCAATTGGCCGAAAAATCAACTTTTATGGAAGTTGCCTTTTTGCTGATCTATGGCGAATTACCAACCGAAAAACAAAGTGTTGATTTTCAAAATGAAATCAGTCATCATACTCTGGTTCATGAAGACATGAAGAAGTTTTTTGATGGATTTCCAAGTCATTCGCATCCGATGGGACAATTAGGATCGCTGGTTTGCTCGCTTTCTGCTTTTTATCCGGAATCTTTGGAAAGTAATCAATCGGAAGAAGAGATCAATACAACCATCATTAAAATGCTGGCTAAAATGAGTACGATTGTTTCTTGGATTTATAAAAAATCATTAGGAAACCCGATTGTTTATCCGCAGAATAAATATGATTATGTAAGTAATTTCCTGCACATGACTTTTGGTCAGCGTACAGAAGAATACGCAGTTGATCCCGTTTTAGTTGATGTGATGAATAAATTGTTGATTCTTCATGCCGACCATGAGCAGAACTGTTCTACTTCAACTGTTCGTATTGTAGGTTCTTCGGATTGTAACTTGTACGCTTCTATTTCTGCCGGTATTTCTGCGCTTTGGGGACCGCTTCACGGAGGCGCAAACCAAGCCGTGATCGAAATGCTGGAGCAAATTAAAAATGATGGTGGCGATACACAAAAATGGATTGCTAAAGCCAAAGATAAAAACGATCCTTTCCGTTTGATGGGTTTTGGCCATCGCGTTTATAAAAACTTTGATCCGCGTGCCAAAATCATCAAAAAAGCTTGTGATGATGTGTTGGAAAAATTAGGTGTGAATGATCCGATTTTAGCAATTGCCAAGCAATTGGAAGAAGTAGCTTTAAAGGATGAATATTTTGTACAACGTAAATTATATCCGAATGTGGATTTCTATTCAGGCATTATTTACCGTGCGTTAGGTTTCCCGACTGATATGTTTACCGTATTATTTGCTTTGGGAAGATTGCCGGGTTGGATTGCACAATGGAAAGAAATGAAATCGAACAAAGAACCAATTGGCCGTCCGCGCCAGGTTTACGTTGGTGCAACTGAACGCGATTACGTAGAAAAACAATCTAGATAATTCGATAAAGATTTTTGTATGATAAAAGAAGCTTCCTGAAAATGGAAGCTTTTTTTATGCTGTCATCTCGACGCGAAGGGAGAGATCTTCTTCAAATCGATAAACCATTATGGTTGAAAGAAGATTTCTCCCGTTGGTCGAAATGACAAAGCGGTATCTATACTTCTTTTATCAACCTAAAATCTTACATTAAAATACCGGCAATTGTAGCGGAAAGATAAGAAGCCAAAGTTCCGCAGATCAAAGCTTTCATGCCTAATTTGGCCAAATCGTGGCGACGTTCGGGCGCTAATTCGCCAATTCCGCCAACCTGTATAGCGATGGAACTAAAATTGGCAAATCCACAAAGCGCAAAACTGGCAATAACCAAGGCTTTTGGTGTTAAAGCATCTTTAATTTTGATCAGGTCGAGATAAGCAACAAACTCATTTAAAACCATTTTTGTGCCCATTAAAGAACCAACGGCGCGTACATCTTTTCCTGGAACACCCATTGCCCAGGCAAAAATGGAAAATATGGCTCCTAATATTTGTTTTAAGCTGAGGGTTTTTAAATCTATACCAATAAAATCCAAGCTGGCATGTAGATTATTTCCCATAAAAAAACCAATCTTTCCTAAAACGTAATCTAGCAAAGCAATCATGGCAATAAAACCAATTAGCATAGCAATCACATTCAAGCCAACTTTTAAACCATCGCTGGCACCATGCGAAATAGCATCCACCAGATTAGCATCAGTTTTTTTGATTTCCAGCGAAACGTTTCCTTTCGTTTCTGATACTTCTGTTTCTGGCCACACAATTTTAGAAATCACCAAAGCACCCGGAGCTGCCATAATACTAGCCGCCAGCAAATACTCCGCAGGCACACCAAAAGAAATGTAAACCGCCATTACGCCACCAGCAATGCAAGCCATACTGCCAGCCATAGAAGCCAGCAATTCTGACATCGTCATGCCCTTTAGAAATGGTTTGATCATGATTTGTGCTTCCACCTGGCCAACAAATGTACTGGCAACGTTAGATAATGCTTCGGCACCAGAAACACCCATTAATTTGTAAACCACAATAGCAACCCATTTTACAATGCGCTGCATGATGCCGAGATAATAAGCCACGCTAACTAAAACAGCCACAAAAATAATAGTTGGAATAATGCTGAAAAAGAAAATCGTGTTTACATCTGTGCCGAAAGCCTTATTGAGAAATAAACGATCTGTAAGCGGGCCAAAAACAAAGGTTGCTCCAACATGAGAAAAATCGAGCAGTTTAGAAACTTTTTCGCCGAGCCACGAAAAAGTGTGTTTGCCAACAGTTGTTTTTAAAATAAATAAGGCCAATAGCAGTTGAATTGCTAAACCAGAAAGTACAATCCGGTAATTAATTGCTTTTCTGTTGTTGGATAATAAAAAAGCAATTGCAAAAATCAGCACAATTCCTATCAGTCCGGTAAATCTTTCCATATATGCTCTTCGCCTTTAAAATAATGCGGAAATTAAAAATTAAGATCGGGAATTGAGGAATTTGTTAAGAAAAATCAAGATGATTTGCGCTTATTAAGCTCATCCCTAATTTTTGCAGCTTTTTCGTAAGCCTCTTCTGTCAATGCTTCTTTCAGTTTAACTTCCAATTCTTCATCGCTAAAAGAAGTATAACCTTTTGCAACTGCGGCAATATTTTTTTCATCTTGCGGATCAGCATTAATGTTTTCAAGATAAACAAAATCGTTTCCTTCGATTACAATTCCGGCAGAAGATAAAATGAATTCGTAAGTAAAAATCGGACAATTAAAACGAACAGCCATCGCAATTCCATCAGAAGTACGTGCATCAATTTCCATCGTTTTTTTGCCGTCAGAACAAATTAGCTTGGAATAAAAAATGCCGTTGATCAAATTGTAAATAATCACTTCCTGAATAGTAATGTGGAATGACTGGGCGAAAGTTTTGAATAAATCATGCGTAAGCGGACGACTTGGTGTCATCTTTTCAATCTCAATGGCAATTGCCTGCGCTTCAAAACTGCCAATTACAATTGGTAAACGCCTGCGGCCACTAATTTCTCCCAGAACCAAAGCATAAGCACCGGATTGCGTTTGACTGTAAGACAAACCTACAATGTCTAACTTTATTTTTTGCATGTTATTGCCCATTACAAATCTTCTATTTAGCTAGTTGCTAGCATTTTATAATTTTTAACAGCTTCTGTTAATTTCGGAATAATTTCAAAAGCATCACCTACAATGCCGTAATCTGCCACTTTAAAAAATGGTGCTTCCGGATCTTTGTTGATTACTACAATTACTTTTGAGGCACTTACACCAGCCAAATGTTGTATCGCGCCGGAAATTCCAATGGCAATATACAAATTCGGGCTAACCGAAATTCCGGTTTGGCCAACATGCTCCTGATGTGGCCGCCAGCCAGCATCAGAAACCGGTTTGGTGCAGGCAATTGCCGCGCCCAGTGCTTCTGCTAAATCTTCCACCAATTTCCAGTTTTCTGGACCTTTTAAACCTTTTCCGGCAGAAACAATGATTTCTGCATCCGGTAAAGAAACTTTTTCGGTTGATCTTAAAATCTCTTTAACCAGAATGTTAAAATCGGATGCTTCTTTTATCGGCATAAAATCTTCAACCACAGCAATACCTTCTGTTTGTACAATCGGGTAAGCATTTGGGTTGAGAGAAATAATTTTTTTATCTGAAGTCAGCTCCACCAAAGCCGAAGCACGACCAGAAAAAGCGGTTTTTTTAACAATAAATTTTCCGCTTTCGGTTTGCGGCAAAGCTGTTGCGCCATCGGCAACACCAGCTTTCAATTTTGCACCAATCCGCGCAGCTAAACCTCTGCCCGAAAGAGAGTTTGACAAAATAATTACTTCAGCATTTTCCTTTTCGGCTACTTCTGCAATCACAGATGCGTAAGCCTGATTAACAAAGGTTTTTAGCTGATCGCCAGAAACGTTTAATACTCTTTTTATACCATATTTTCCTAAGCTTTCTAATTCATCTGCCGCAACAGTTCCGATTGATAAAGCAACAAGCGAAGTATTTAGCTGATCAGCTACTGATTTGGCATAGCAAACCGCTTCCAGAACAGCTTTTTTAAACTGTCCTTCTGTATTCTCCGCATAAATTAAAACAGGCATAAAAACAGTATTAATATTTAGTAGTGATTAAATTATTTAGATAACTTTTGCTTCCTGATGTAAAAAATCAACCAGTTCTGCCGGATTTTCTGTAGCAACTAATTTTACTTTTCCGCGCGGTTCTGGTATTTCAAAACCAATTATTTTTGAAAGCTGATCAACAGTTACAGCTTCAACTACTAAAATAGGTTTCGTTCTTGCAGCCATAATACCGCGCATATTCGGGATTTTCCATTCGGCAACGCCTTCCGCTGTTCCGGCAACCAAAGGCAATGGAATGCTTAATATTTCTTTTCCGCCTTCAATTTCACGTTCAATAGTTGCAGTATTTCCATCTATATCAATTTTTTTGATCACCGAAACAGAAGGCAAATCCAACATTTCGCCCAGCATGGCTGCAACTTTTGCACCGTTATAATCGATGGATTCCATTCCGGTCAGGATCAAATCAAAAGGATTTGCTTTTACATATTGCGCGATTTGATAAGCTACAAAATAAGCATCGGTTGGTTCTGCATTAATCCGCACGGCATCCGTTGCACCGGCAGCCAAAGCTTTTCGGATAACCGGTTCTGCACCGGCCGTTCCAACATGTATCACCGTAACTTTTCCTTTGCCATTTTCTGCCAGATCAATTGCGCGTGAAAGTGCAATTTCATCATACGGATTCAGGATAAACTGTACACCGTTTGTATTAAATTGTGTGTTGTTATCGGTAAAAGTTATTTTTGCCGTAGTATCAGGCACATTGCTGATACAAACCAAGATGTTCATACAAAAGCTATTTTTGCAAAATTAAAAAAATTACACCGTTTACGATGCAGCAAACCCGACTGGACAAGCTTTTAGCGTTTTTTAATGATGAGCCGGGAGATGAATTTCTCAAATACGCGCTGGCAACCGAATATTTAAGGCTGAATGATACGGCCAAAGCTTTGGAGTTTTATGAAGATCTGATTAACAATCATCCGGCTTACGTGGGTACTTATTATCATTTGGGGAAATTGTACGAAGCGTTAAACCGCAAACCCGATGCTGTTTTTACCTATGAAAAAGGCATGGAAGCTGCCCGCAAAGCAAACGACCAGCACGCTTTTGCCGAATTGCAGGGCGTTTACCGTGAACTGACCAACTGGAAAGACGAATACGAAGATGATTAACAACTACAATTGTGCGTAAACGAAACATTTTGTTTTTGCGTGATGTATTTGTTTACACGCTTTTGGCATTTGGCGGCCCACAGGCACATTTGGCTTATTTGCTGCGGGAATTTGTAGAAAAGCGGCGTTACATTTCTGAAGAAGAACTAATGGAACTGAACGCGCTTTCGCAAATTTTGCCTGGTCCGTCTTCCACACAAACCTTAATTGGCATTGCCTGGAAAGCTGGCGGCTTGAGTCTGGCGTTAATTACTTTTCTGATCTGGGTAATTCCTTCGGCTGTCATCATGTGTTTGGCAGCCATCTGCTATAAAATGTTTGTAGAGAAAGGCTTGTTTACGCATGGTTTCCGGTTTGTGCAGCCGGTTACAGTTGGCATTGTAGCTTATGCAGCTTACAGTTTTGGCCGGAAATTTTTAAAAAGCGAGTTGTGTATTTTGTTGGCCATTTCGGCAATGGCCGCAACGCTGATTTTACGCAGTGCTTATGCTTTCCCGATTTTGGTGATGATGGGCGGCATTATCTCTTCGGCTTTTGAAGCAAAACCGGAAGAAGACGCGCTTCGGGTAAAGCTTTTTGCCAACATTAATCAGCGAAAAGTAACTTACTTTATCGGTATTTTATTGTTTTTTGCTGTTTTGGGTGCGATCATTAACCAAACTTCGCCTTATAGTTTACCAATCCGTTTGTTTGAGAATTTTTACCGCAACGGGATTTTGATTTTTGGCGGAGGCCAGGTTTTGGTTCCGCTAATGTTTACCGAGTTTGTGGAGATGAAACATTACCTCATCAATTCCGAGTTTCTGTCCGGCTATGCTTTACAGCAGATTTTGCCGGGGCCAACTTTTGCCTTTACTTCTTTCATCGGTGCATTAACGCTGGGCAACCGCGGTTATGGCATCAGCGGACAAATTGCCGGAGGTTTGATATCGATGCTGGGCATCAACCTGCCAGGGCTGATCCTGATCCTTTTTATTGTTCCGTTTTGGAACGATTTAAAAAAAATCAGCCGTATCCGCAATTCTTTAAGTGGCATTAATGCGGTTGCAGTTGGTTTTATGGTAGCCGCTTTTTTGTTCCTGGCAAAGCCCTTCGTCAATGATTTTGCCGGGATTGGGTTGATGGTTGGTGCTTTCTTACTGCTCAATTTTACACCGGTAAAAACACCAATTGTAATTGTACTGGCCTTATTGCTTGGCTTTATTTTTTAGTTAAAGATTAAAAAGGAACTTCATCTTCCGAATCCTGATCATTCATCCGAGAAGGTTTAATGATAAAATTATTTGGTTTTTCAAATTCAGCAGAAGGTTTCAACCCGGCAGAAGCATTATTGGCAGCAGCAAAATCGGTTGAATTATCGTCTAAATCAGTAAACTTTACATATTTACCTACGAATTTTAATCGAACTCTTCCAGTTTCGCCATTCCGGTGTTTCGCAATAATAATCTCACCCACACCTTGCGTTGGATTGTTGTCTTCATCAAACTCCAAACCGTAATATTCAGGCCGATATAGAAATAGTACCATATCCGCATCCTGCTCAATCGAACCGGATTCCCGCAAATCTGATAACATTGGTCGTTTTGATCCTCCAGGACGATTTTCTACCGCACGACTCAATTGCGAAAGCGCAATCACCGGAACATTTAATTCTTTGGCAACTGATTTTAACGCCCTGGAAATACTACCGATTTCCTGTTCGCGGTTGCCGCCGCCCTTGCCTTCGCCTTTTCCCTGCATCAATTGTAAATAATCAATAATGATCAATTGAATATCGTGCTGCGATTTTAACCTCCGGCATTTTGCCCGGAATTCAAAAATATTTAAAGCTGGTGTATCATCAATAATTAAAGGTGCTTGTTCTAAGCGGCCAATTTTAGAGTGGATTTGTTGCCATTCCCAATCTTCCAGATTACCTTTTCTGATTTTTTCCTGTTCAATGTGCGTCTCTCCGGAAACCAAACGGTTGACCAATTGGATGGACGACATCTCCAAAGAAAATACTACAACCGGACGATTAAAATCAACTGCCGCATTACGTGCGCAGCTCAATACAAAAGCTGTTTTTCCCATTGCTGGTCGTGCTGCAATAATCACCAAATCAGATTTTTGCCAGCCGGAAGTCATTCGATCCAGATCCGTAAAACCGGATGCAACACCGGTTAAACCGTCTTTTTTGTTTTTCAACGCTTCCATTTCCTTCAGCGTTTCGTGCATCAGATCGTCCATTTTGCGCGAATCTCTGCGGAGGTTGTTTTGGGCAATATCGAACAGGTTTTTCTCGGCTTTGTCCAGCAAATCTAAAACATCGGTGGTATCTTCATAAGCCTGGGAAATCACTTCTGTAGAAATCCGGATCAGTTCCCGCTGTAAAAACTTTTGGATGATGATACGCGAGTGGAACTCAATATTGGCAGCAGAAGCCACACGATTGGTGAGTTCGGTGATGTAATATGCGCCACCAATCATTTCTAAATCGCCTTGCTGACGCAATTGCGCGGTTACGGTTAAAATATCAACCGGCGAAGTTTTTTCGAATAGTGTTTTTATCGCCTGAAAAATCTTTTGATGGCTGTCACGATAAAAAACTTCGGGTTTTAAAATATCAATTACAGAAGACAAAGCATCTTTCTCCAGCATCAACGCACCCAAAACCGCTTCCTCTAAATCGGTGGCCTGCGGTTGCAGTTTACCTAAATTTCCGCCCAAAGCCGGACTGGTAAATTTTGTACGGCGGTCGTTATTGTAAGTGCCTGATCTGCTAAAATTATTTTCACCTTCTGAACTCATAGTTCCAAAATTAAACAAAATTTAATGGTGATTCTTTTTAAGAAGTTAACACTCCTTTCGGTTGGCCAGGCAAATGTTATTATCAGGCAGGTTATCAACATAATATAAATTCAGAATAAAAGGTTTTCCACATTCGGTGTTGATAACCTGTTTGTAATTCTCTCATCATATTGATTATCATTTAGTTAAATATATGTTGATAACTGTTTTTACTGTGCATAATTCAGGCAGATAAAAGAAGCATTGTGAATTACGCCCTGCAAAACATTCAACTTATAGTTACTTTCGCGGCTGATTTAGTTTAAAAAATATGATGCAACGCCCACAATTTAAAAAGGAAAGCAACCAGATGGTTTTTGGTATTCGGGCAGTAATGGAAGCGATCCGTTCTGGTAAAGAGATTGAAGCTTTATACATGCAGCGTGGTTTAGGCGGAGAATTATTTAATGAATTGAAAAGTGTACTGAGTGAATACCAGATCAGCGTGCAACAGGTTCCGGTAGAAAAACTGAACCGGATTACCGCTAAAAATCATCAGGGAATTATTGCTGTAATTTCTGAAATTACTTATCAGAAAATAGAAGATATCATTCCGCAAGTTTACGAAAGGGGACAAGTGCCGTTGATTTTGGTTTTAGACAGTATTACGGATGTGCGCAATATGGGCGCTATTGCGCGGACAGCGGAATGTGCAGGTGTGCAAGCGATTGTGATTCCGGCAAAAGGTTCGGCACAAATTAATGCAGATGCGATTAAAACTTCTGCTGGTGCCTTGTTCCAGATTCCGGTTTGTCGCCATCAAAATTTGCTGCAAACCGTTCAGTTTTTACAAGCTTCGGGCTTGCAACTGGTTTGTTGTACCGAAAAAACAAATGATAATATTTATCAACCGGATTATACGGCTCCAACAGCGATTATTATGGGTTCGGAAGAAGATGGAATTGGCAATGAACTGATTCGTATTGCAGATCATCTGGCTAAAATACCCATGTTTGGAAAGATAGAATCGCTTAACGTTTCAGTTTCAACCGGCGTAATTTTGTACGAAGCGATTAGGCAGAGACAGGTTTGACTGTATGAGGCAAGAGCGTAAGAAAAGAGCCAATCAAAAAAATAGGTGATAAAAGAAGCACTCTTATAATGCTTCTTTTATCACCAAATTATCTAGTTGTCAGTAAGGTTCGCTTCCAAACTTCTTAGCTCGAACCTAAATATAAACTGTTCCGAATTTTTGTTTCACATCTGCCACAACCTTTTTCACGTTCTGTTCCTGATCTCTCGGACAAATTAATAACGTATTATTAGCTTCAACCACAATGTAATCGTTTAAACCCTGAATAATTACCAGTTTTTCTTCTGGTACGTTTACCATACAATTGGTAGAATTATAAAGAATCACTTTTTCTGAAGGAATTGCGGCATTGCCTTCTGCATCTTTTTGCGCCAGCTGGTAGATAGAAGCCCAGGTTCCTAAATCAGACCAGCCAAACTCGGATGGAATTACGTAAACATTATCTGCTTTTTCCATGATCCCATAATCGATAGAAATGTTAGTACATTGCTGATAAACCTGAGAAACATAAGCTTTTTCGGCATCTGTGTTATAGACGGAATTGGCTTCATCAAAAATCTCGTGCATTTCTGGCAAATACTGGGCAAAAGCTTTGGTAATCGCTGCGGCTGTCCACACAAAAATCCCTGCGTTCCATAAAAAGTCGCCGCTTTGTATAAAGGTGGTGGCAATGTCCAGCGTTGGTTTTTCGGTAAAGGTTTTTACCTTGTAAAAGGAGTTGTCAATAAATTCTTCTGTGTATTGAATATAGCCATAACCGGTGTCTGGACGGGAAGGTTTAATACCCAAAGTAATCAAACACTGATGTTGAGTAGCTGTTTCTAATGAACTATTAATGGTTGATACAAAACTTGCTTCATCTAAAATTAAATGATCTGATGGCGCAACCGTAATTACCGCATCCGGGTTACCGTTTTGTATTTTGTAGCAGCCATAAGCCACACAAGGAGCTGTATTGCGCATTACTGGTTCGCCTAAAATCTGGCTGTATTCCATGTCCGGCAACTGTGTTTTTACCAGCTCAATATAAATATCGTTGGTTACAACATAGATGTTTTCTTTCGGGCAAACTTTTAAAAACCGGTCATAAGTACTTTGAATTAAAGTTTTTCCTGTTCCCAAAATATCTAAAAACTGTTTGGGATAGGAAGTTCTGCTAATTGGCCAAAAGCGGCTGCCGATACCGCCAGCCATAATAATGGCGTAATAATTCTTATTCATATAAGTTAAACTTACTGTGTTTTTTTGATGTGAAGATGTAAAAAATATATCATTTATAAAGTATTCTTTCTAAAACGTTTTAAGTAATTATCTCAAAAATTACAGTCATTCACCGGTATTAGTTTTGATTTGATACTGCTTTTATCTACAAAAAAGTTAAATTCGCATACGATTTTTCTTTCAATTAAGTTGTTTTAAATTGAAAGTTAATATTTAAATAATATTTAAGGAGATAATGATAGAGACAAAAAAATCGCTTTTTGATAATCTGCAAAACTTTTTCGGTTTTAATAATTTCAAGGGCGATCAGGAAATAATAATAGAGAACATACTGGCAGACAAAGATACTTTTGTAATTATGCCTACAGGTGGTGGCAAATCCATGTGCTACCAATTGCCTGCATTAATGAGTGAAGGAACCGCAATCGTTATCTCTCCGTTGATTGCACTTATGAAAAATCAGGTTGATCAGCTTCGCGCTTTTGGCGGATCGGATAGTATTGCACACTTTCTCAATTCATCCTTAAATAAAACAGAAATTGCTAAGGTAAAAGAAGATGTAATTACGGGCAAAACCAAGTTGCTTTATGTTGCTCCAGAATCTCTAACTAAACAGGAAAATATTGATTTTTTACAACTGATTAAAATCTCTTTCGTTTCGGTTGATGAAGCGCACTGTATCTCAGAATGGGGCCACGATTTCCGTCCGGAATATCGTAAAATCCGTCAGGTAATCAGTAACATCGGCGAGAACATTCCGATTATCGCTTTAACAGCAACCGCAACGCCAAAAGTTCAGCAGGATATTCAGAAGAATTTGCAGATGAACAATGCGCTGCTGTATAAATCGTCTTTTAATCGTACCAATTTATACTATGAAGTGCGCGCCAAACGCAACGTAATCAAAGAAATTGTACGTTTTGTAAAGCAGCATCAGGGCAAATCTGGTATTATTTATTGCCTCAGCCGTAAAAAAGTAGAAGAAGTTGCAGAAGCTTTAAGTTTAAATGGCATTAAAGCTTTGCCTTATCATGCAGGTTTGGATCCGAAAGTCCGGGCAGATACGCAAGACAAGTTTTTGATGGAAGATGTGGATGTGATTGTAGCTACAATTGCTTTCGGGATGGGAATTGATAAGCCCGATGTTCGCTATGTAATTCACCATGATGTGCCCAAAAGCATGGAAGGTTATTATCAGGAAACCGGCCGTGCCGGTCGTGATGGCGGAGAAGGTATTTGTTTGTCTTTTTATTCTGAAAAAGACATTGACAAACTGCAAAAGTTTATGAAAGATAAGCCTGTTGCCGAACGCGAAATCGGTACACAGATTTTGAAAGAAGTAATTGATTATGCAGAATCTGCTGTTTGTAGGCGTAAACAAATTCTGCATTATTTTGGCGAAAATTTTGATGCAAAAGATTGCCATAACATGTGCGACAATTGCCGTGCGCAGAAAGAGTTTTTTGAAGTAGAAGCACCGTTGCGAAAAGCTTTAAAATTAATTAAGCAGCTGGGCGAAAAATTTGATGATCTTCATGTTATCAATGTTTTGATGGGCATTGATGATCCGCAGATACATAATTACGAACATCACTTGCTGCCAGAATTTGGTTCTGGAAAAGAACAAGGCGAAAACCTGTGGAAATCGTTAATGCGCCAGGCTTTGCTTAATAATTATCTGGCAAAAGATATTGATTATTATGGTCTGTTACGATTAACAGACAAGGGTAAAGAATATATTGAAAACCCATACGAACTAAAATGGGTACTAAACCGGCCAATGGGTGCAACAGATGATGATGCAGAAGATGAAGCTCCTCAAGGTTCGGGCGTTTTGGATACGCAACTGTTGCAGATGTTGAAAGACTTGCGTAAAAAGATTGCTAAGCAAAAAAATCTGCCTCCTTTTGTAATCTTCCAGGATCCGTCTTTAGAAGAAATGTGTACACATTATCCAATTACTTTGGATGAAATGAAACAGATTTCGGGTGTTGGTTCCGGAAAAGCCATGAAATTTGGTACTGCTTTTACCGAGCTAATTAAGAAGTATGTAGAAGAAAACGATATTGACCGGCCAATTGATTTGGTAATTAAAAGCGCGGCCAATAAATCTGCCATAAAAGTCTCCATCATCCAAAATATTGACCGGCAAATTGCGCTGGAAGATATTGCTTCCTCCAAAGGCTTATCTTATGAAGATATTTTGCGGGAAATCGAATCCATCGTTAACTCTGGCACCAAGCTGAATTTAAGTTATTATATTGATGATTTAATTGATGAAGACCGCCAGGAAGAAGTTTTTGGCTATTTCCGCACAGCAGAAGCTGATTCTATTGAAAAGGCTTTAAAAGTATTGGGTTCTGATGATTACACACATGAAGAATTGCAGTTGATGCGAATCAAATTCATGTCGGAGTTAGGAAATTAGGTTGATAAAAGAAGCATTTGCATCTAATTGATACAAATGCTTCTTTTATCGATATAAAAACTAATTCGATACAATCTTAAACTCCGTTCGGCGGTTCCGGCTTCTGCCTTCATCTATTGTGTTGGAAGCAATAGGTTGTAGCGCGCCATAACCTTTAAAAGTCAATCGGGTTGCAGCAATTTTATTGGTAACGAGATATTGATAAACCGTTTTCGCGCGGTTTTCGGAAAGTAACTGGTTCGATTTTGCATCGCCCACATTATCTGTAAATCCAGAAATTTCTATGGTTACTTTTGGGTTGATCGTTAAAAAAATAATCAGTTTTTCCAGTTCTGTTTTCGATTCGGGTTTCAGCACAAACTGGTTCGTATCAAAAAAAATGTTCCGTAAAATTGATTTTTTCCCGGCCTCGATTTCCTGCATAGAAACCTCAATAATAAAAGGTTTTCCTGTTTTTTGATTGATCAGCGAGAAATTTTCCGAGTAAAACAAGTATCCCGGACGGGAAATATTCAATCCATAATTTTTACCAATATTCAGCGTAGCCAAAAATTGACCCTGGCTTAAAGCATTCACGTTTTGAAAAATCAACTGGTTTGTTTTTAAATCAACTATTTGAACATCAGCATCCAGCGGCTGTTTGCTTTTGGCATCTCTTACCAAACCTTTTACATAAGTTACCACGTTTGGTCTTATTTTTTCGGGCATTTCAAAGGTGTAAATATCAAAACCGCCAGCTCCTTTTAACTGGTTAGACGAGAAAAAAGCGAAAGTGCCATCAGCTGTTAGCGTTAAACCGTTTTCTTCTCCGCTGGAATTAATGGGATAACCCAAATTATCTGGTTTTTGCCATTTGCCATCGGTTCCTTTTCTGCTTAAAAACAAATCTTTGCTGCCCAAACCTGGCCAGCCGTTGGATGAAAAGTACAAAGTTTGATCATCCGGATGAATAAACGGCGATTGCTCATCGTAAGGCGTATTTATGTTTGGGCCAAGGTTTTCCGGTTCGCTCCAGCCTTTATCTGTAATCGTTGATTTCCAAATATCGTATCCGCCATAACCACCTTTGCGCAAACTTACAAAGTACAGAGTTTTGCCATTTGCACTAATCGAAGGCTGAGATTCCCAGTTCGACGTATTAATTGGTGCGCCTAAATTAAAAGGTTTATCCCAATCGGTGCTGTTTTTATGCGATAAAAATATGTCGCATCGGCCCAAACCATCCGGCCGGTTACAGCCGGTAAAAAAAAGATACTGGCCATCTTGAGTTAATGATTGTGCGCCTTCATTATAATCTGGCGTATTAATTTTATTGCTTAATCCAACAGCATCAGTCCACAGGTTTTTAACACGTTTAGCTTGATAAAAATCCTCATTATTACCAGTTTTCCGGGTAAAAATCAGCGTACTTTCATCCGCCGTAACGTTTGGCAAATACTCATCTGCTGCGGTATTAATGGTGTTTCCTAAATTTTCGGGCTTAAAATCTACGGGATGCAGAATAGCATTCAAACTAAAATCACAATCTACAATGAGTTTTTGGGCGGTTGCGCGGTCTTTCGGTAAAACCTCATTAAAACTCAGGTATTTTTGCAGCGTAGTTTTGGCTTCGGCATATTTCCCGGTCATGATATCAACATCGCCCAAATTTAAATACATGGCGTGATTATAATTTGGGTTAAGCGCAATGGCTTTGGTAAACTGCGGGGCAGCTTCGGCGTATCGATGCAAGTAGCGGTAAACGTTGCCCAGTTGATTATGCGCCTCCACAAACTGGTCATCAGCAGCAATAGACTGTTTTAATTGTTCTAATGCTTCTTTATATTGCTGATAATTAATACTTTGGTTAGCCAACGCATAAAATTTGATCGCTTCTTTATTATTGGTAGAATAAGGTTGCTGCGCCAAAACCGAAAAAGGCAGGCATAAAAGAAGTATCAACAGGTATCGCATAACACAGGTTTATACGAACCAAGTTAGAAACATATTAAGGAATGTTCAAATATTTATGCGTTTGCAGCGAAACTTCCCATTTCGGGTTTTGCATCACGTAATCTACAATCATCGGTGTAACGATATTAGCGCGCGACCATTCTGGTTGCAGATACAGTTTACAGTTTGGAGAAACCAAAGCTGCATGTTCTTCGGCCCATTTAAAATCTGATTGGTTAAAAACGATCACTTTCAATTCATCCGCAGCAGCCAAAACAGAAGGCGTTGGCGGTTTAAATTTTTTGGGCGAAAGACAAATCCAGTCCCAAAAACCAGAAATTGGGTACGCTCCGGAAGTTTCGATAAAAGTTTTAACGCCGTTTTTTTGGAGTTCTGAGGTGAGGTAATCCAAATTATAAATCAGCGGTTCGCCGCCGGTAATTACAACTGCTTTTGCCGGATGTTTTTGGGCATTGGCCACAATCACATCAGCTGGAGTAAGCGGATGCTGATCGGCATCCCAGCTTTCTTTCACATCACACCACGGGCAACCCACATCACATCCACCCAAACGGATAAAATACGCTGCTTTGCCGGTATTAAATCCTTCACCCTGAATGGTATAAAATTCTTCCATCAAAGGAAGCATCGTGTCGGTTGGCGGTTGTTTCAATGTCAGTTCCAAGTTGCAAATATAAGTAATCTGGCTGCAACGGTTTTTAGCGATAAAATTTCCTGACATTCAGTTTAATAAATACCGCATATTTGCATGATCTGTAAAATAAATAGCATGAAGAAACTTTACTTCCCTTTGCTAATGCTTCTTTTATCGGCATTTTCTTCGTGCGTGAACGTGGAAGAACGCTATACTTTTTTAAAAGACGGCGCCTGTAAAATTGATTACCGTTTTAATATGGGCAAAGCGGTTTCGGTACTTTCTAATTTGCTGCCTGATTCTGTAAAGCAAACGCCATCATACCTGATACAAAAAGATACAGCCATTAATTTTTATAGTGATTTGACGGAAGCGGAACGAAAAAAGCTGAGTAAGGACGAAATTAACCTGGCCAGGGCAACTTTGCTTCACCTTAAAATGAACCTAAAAAACAACCAAATGCTGGTTAACGTGCAGTACGAAGCGAAAGGTTCGAAGGAAGTAAAATATTTTTTAACGCACTTTTCTGATATTGCACAACAGCAAAAAATAGGGCAATTGATAAGCGACCCACGACTAATGCAAGCAGGAGCGAGCAGTGGCGGAATGGGTATCAACGCAGCTTATTTTGATTACGATATTGGCAGTAAACATTTCTACCGAAAAGTGGACACCGTTAAGTTTAGAAAATATTTCAAGCAAAACGAAGCGATGTACAACATGGCCAAAGCCGCGCTGATTGATATGCCTTATAGTATGATGATACGTTTTCCACGGCCAATAAAAAAAACGGGAAATATACGGGCAAAACTTTCTTCCGATAAAAAACAACTGACTTTAAACAGCACTATGGATGAAATCGTAAAAACGCCACAGCTTTTAAATCTGAAAGTAGAATACTGATGCTGGAATGGGTAAAAGTTGCCGAAAATATACCGGTAAAAGAAGCATTTATCCGAAAAGTAAAAGCAGGAAACTGCGATCTTTGTTTAATTGGTTTTGAAGGAAAAATCTACGCAGTTTCTGCAAAATGCCCGCACGCCGGTGGCGAATTAGCTGGAGGCTGGTGCGAAAAAGGACAAGTAATTTGTCCGCTTCACCGTTATCAATACGATTTAAAAACAGGAAAAGGCGCAGCCGGACAGGGTGATTATATTGATACTTTTCCGGTAGAAATTCGGGAAGAAGGTGTTTATGTGCAGGTGAAAAAGCGCTGGCGTTTGTTTTAGTTTGCTGTCATCTCGTTTTGCTGTCATCTCGACCGCAGGGAGAAATCTTCTTCAAAGCGAAAAAGAAACCTTTATTTTTAAAAGAAGATTTCTCCCTCCGGTCGAAATAACAAATGTGATTCTTTTACAACCTGTTTTTAAGGATAGATTTCTTTTCGTGCCGAAGCCAGCGTATTTTTCAACAAACCAATAATTGTCATCAAACCAACTCCTCCGGGAACAGGTGTAATCCAGGAAGCTTTTGGTGCTACGTTTTCAAAATCCACATCGCCATAAAGTTTATAACCAGATTTGGTTTGAGTTGATTCTTCCCGGTTCATGCCCACATCAATAATTATAACACCTTCTTTCACCATATCAGCAGTAATAAAATTCTTTTTGCCGATAGCGACAATCAGAATATCAGCTTCTAAAGTAAACTTTTTAATATCTGGCGTTCGGCTGTGGCACATGGTTACCGTACAATTTCCAGGCTGTGCGTTCCGGGCCATTAAAATACTCATCGGCGAACCCACAATATTACTTCGGCCAACTACCACACAATGTTTGCCGGAAGTTTCGATGCCATATTCCTGCAACATCAGCGTGATGCCGTAAGGTGTCGCCGGAATAAAAGAAGGCAGATTGCGCTGCATCCGGCCCAAATTTAGCGGATGAAAACCATCTACATCTTTGCGGTGATCAATCTTTTCAGTTACTTTTTCCGGATCGATATGTTTGGGTAAAGGTAGTTGTACGATGATACCATCAATGCCTTTATCAGCGTTTAATTCTGCAACTTTTTGCAGTAATTCTTCTTCGGTTACATCACTTTCATAACGAACCAGAGATGACTGAAAACCAACTTTTTCGCAGTTGCGCATTTTGCTGGCTACATAAGTTTCGCTTCCGCCATCATGTCCAACTAAAACCGCTACCAGATGTGGTTTGCGACCGGTTTTTTCCAGCAATTCTGCGGCTTCCTGCGCTATTTCTACTTTAAGTTTTTCGGATACGTATTTGCCGTCGAGTAATTGCATGTTAAATATAAAAACCTGATGCTATTTGCAAGTCATCAATTTAAAATTACCAAAAAGAGCTTTAGAACTATTTTTATACTCAATTGGTGCACTGATATAAAAATATTTCATTCGGGTTGGATTGAACATCTTGGTGTCACTGATTTTAGTTTTGTCTAAATAAACCTGTTCATATTCGCCATCAACTGCAATAGAAACATGCATAATCTGGTTGGCAAACCCTTGTAAATCTATGTCAGTAGTATGATAGTATTTTGTATCACTGCTGCTTTCAATTGTTCCATTTTTGTTGTAATAGGAGAGGCTTATATTATTTATTGCGCCATCGTTATAAGCATCCGAAACATAGCTTCTAACACTGTTATCGCCAGCAAACCCAAAACTTAAAGGACTAAGATCTTCAATCTTATCTGCAACAGCAACAATATCAAATTCAACTGTAAATTTTGTTGGGTATTTAATTAGTTTAGCTAATTTATAAGATGCAAAATTTTGAAGTTGAAGCCATTTGCCAGGAAGTTCGCTTGTTTTAACTACTTCTCCAGAACCATTTGTTTTCCAGGCAGTGGGCATTCTTCCAATGGGGTTTGATGAAAATTTTTCTTCGTATAATGAAGAATCACAAGCTGCAAAGTCAAATGCGGTATTTATTTTGATCTTTTTTGAGTTTGTTGTGCCATTTGTTTGCGGATCGTTTGATGCTTTCTTATCCATCATCTGACCAACTTTATCACTGGCCTTTTGCTTGGCTTTTTGAATCAAACTACCAAACTGTGCATCAGCATTGAAAGTGAAAAAAAAGATAGAAACAAATGTTAAGATTGAGTTTAAAATTATCTTTTTCATAAATTTATGATTGTGATATAAATTAAAGCAAAAATTAATCTAGTTTCAAAACTGCCATAAATGCTGATTGCGGGATTTCCACATTACCAACCTGGCGCATGCGCTTTTTACCTTTTTTCTGTTTTTCCAGCAACTTCCGTTTACGGGAAATATCACCGCCGTAACATTTGGCCGTTACATCTTTACGCAAAGCTTTTACGGTTTCGCGGGCGATGATTTTGGCACCGATGGAAGCTTGAACGATAATTTCAAACTGTTGCCGCGGAATCAGTTCTTTCAGTTTTTCACAGATTTTCTTTCCGAAATCATAAGAGTTGCTACGGTGAATCAGGGAAGATAAAGCATCAACCGGTTCGCCGTTTAAACGAATATCCAAACGAACCAAATCCGACTGGCGGTAACCAATTTGTGTGTAATCAAATGAAGCATAACCTTTGGAAATCGTTTTGAGTTTATCGTAAAAATCAAACACAATCTCACCCATCGGTAATTCAAAAATCAGTTCTACCCGATCAGCAGTGAGATAAGATTGATTGACAATCGTTCCGCGCTTCTGAATACAAAGCGACATTACCGGACCAACAAATTCTGATTTTGTAATGATGTTTGCTTTAATATAAGGTTCTTCCACAAAATCCAGCTTGCTTGGATCAGGTAAATCGGATGGATTATGAACCTGCAATTCATCACCTTTAGTGGTGTAAGCCATGTACGAAACGTTGGGAACGGTAGTAATAACCGTCATATCAAACTCGCGTTCCAAACGTTCCTGAATAATTTCCATGTGCAGCATCCCCAAGAAACCGCAACGGAAACCAAAACCCAAAGCAGCCGATGATTCCGGCTCAAAAACCAGCGAAGCATCGTTCAGCTGCAATTTGGCCATACTTTCGCGCAGTTCTTCGTAATCATCAGTATCTACCGGATAAATTCCGGCAAAAACCATTGGTTTTACTTCTTCAAAACCTTGAATGCCTTCGGCAGCCGGGCGTTCGATTAGCGTAATCGTATCGCCAACTTTAACTTCACGTGCTTCTTTTATGCCCGAAATTATATAGCCTACATCGCCGGTTTTGATCACATCTTTTGGCAGCTGTGTGAGTTTTAAAGTTCCAACTTCATCGGCAATATATTCTTTGCCGGTAGCCATAAATTTTACTTTGGTATTTTTCCTGATCTCACCGTTTACTACTTTATAATAAGCGATAATGCCGCGGAAAGAATTGAAAACCGAATCAAAAATTAAAGCCTGCAAAGGTGCATTCGGATCGCCAACTGGCGCTGGGACACGATCAATGATGGCTTTTAAAATCTCCAGCACACCTAAACCTGTTTTGCCGGAAGCAGCCAGAATATCTTCGCGTTTGCAACCAATCAAATCCACAATCTGGTCTTTCACTTCTTCTGGCATTGCGCCCGGCAAATCCATTTTGTTTAAAACGGGGATGATTTCCAGATCATTTTCCAAAGCCAGATACAAATTGGAAATGGTTTGTGCCTGAATACCTTGCGAAGCGTCCACAATCAGCAGTGCACCTTCGCAGGCAGCGATGGAACGAGAAACTTCGTATGAAAAATCGACGTGTCCGGGCGTATCGATCAGGTTCAAAACGTAAGGCTGCCCGTCCAAAATATAATCCATCTGGATGGCGTGGCTTTTGATGGTGATGCCACGTTCGCGTTCCAGGTCCATATCGTCCAGCAACTGGGCCTGAGATTCGCGTTTGGTAACGGTATTGGTATATTCGAGCAGCCGATCGGCCAGGGTACTTTTACCATGATCAATGTGTGCGATGATACAGAAATTGCGGATATGCTTCATTTATCCCGCAAAAATAACGTTTTGAAGGCAATTTTGCTTGTGCTATTTTGGGTGGAATTAAAGGTGGTAAAAGAAGTATTATTTAAAATCAGCTTCTTTTAATTCAGCTTGCTTTAAAATAGACCGAAATGTACCAACAGGTATTTATTTTCGCTCCGCAGGAACAATAACCGTTAAAGTTGGCTCACCAGTTTTGCGTAGTTTAACATGACTTCCTTTTTGTGAAATAAAGGTGAAATCCTTACTTTTCAAAATTTTAACAATGTAATCTGATGAATAAAGCTTAGGCATATTTTAATGTAGTTGCCACAATTTTAGGAGATTCTACATGAGTTAATTTAGTTCCATCCTCATCTTCAAAATACAATTCCAAAGCTTCCTGTAAATTAGCTAAAGCTGCTTCTTTAGATTCGCCAAAACTGGAAACTTCCACATTCAAACATTTTGCAACATAGAATTTATCTTCCTTCCAAACAATGTTTTCTAACTCAACTGTTTTCATTGGTTTTTTATTTGAAGATAACTTTAATTCTTTAAAGCCAACACAAAAACTTCTCAGGAGGTATGAATTTTGTTGATATTTCTTGCTAAATTTCTTATCATTGTTAGATGCAGCAAAACCCGCAACTCGATCTCGCCAACAATTTTGTACAGCATACCAACCGCAATATTTTTTTAACCGGAAAGGCCGGAACGGGCAAAACAACGTTCCTGCATCAGCTTAAAAAAACGTCGCATAAACGGATGGCAGTGGTTGCGCCAACTGGTGTGGCAGCCATCAATGCGGGCGGCGTTACCATTCACTCGCTGTTTCAGCTGCCGTTTGGGCCTTATATTCCGCAGGAAAACTCGGATCAGAACACAGCTTTTAAAAAGCAGTTTAATCGCGAAAAAATTAACCTGATTAAAAGTCTGGATTTGCTGGTGATCGACGAGATCAGTATGGTGCGCGCAGATGTTTTGGATGCGATGGACGATGTACTACGTCGTTACCGTAACCGTAGTAAACCTTTCGGCGGTGTGCAGTTGCTAATGATTGGCGATTTACACCAGCTTTCGCCCATTGTAAAACGCGAAGAAGCCCAACTGCTGAAACCGTATTATGATACGATGTATTTTTTCAGCAGCCACGCGCTTAAACAAACGCCGCTGGTTAATATCGAACTCAAACATATTTACCGGCAGTCTGATACTTCTTTTATCGACCTTTTAAATGCCATTCGCGAAAATCGGATTACGCAACAGGTTTTAAAGGATTTGAACGAACGATATGTTCCCAATTTTAAGCCCAACGAAAGCGAAGGTTACATTACTTTAACTACACACAATAATTCAGCACAACATTTAAACGCCAGCAAATTAGCCGAAATTAAACAGTCGGTACATCGGTTTAAAGCGGTAATTCAGGGTGATTTTCCGGAATACGCTTATCCAACAGTTCCTGATCTGGAACTAAAAAATGGCGCGCAGGTAATGTTTGTGAAAAATGACAGCTCGCGCGACAAGCTTTTTTACAATGGAAAAATTGGTAAAGTGCTGCGCGTGGTGGATGATGTGATTTATGTGAAATGTCCGGGTGATGATGATGAAATTAGCGTTGGGCCGATGGTTTGGCAAAACATCAAATACGCTTTAAATTCATCCACAAAAGAAATAGAAGAAAATATTGCCGGCAGTTTTACGCAGCATCCGTTACGATTGGCCTGGGCAATCACCATCCATAAAAGTCAGGGTTTAACGTTTGAAAAAGCCATTATTGATGCCGAAGACGCCTTTACGCACGGCCAAGTTTACGTAGCTTTAAGCAGATGTAAAACCTTGGAAGGTATGGTTTTAAGTTCTCCGTTGAAAGGGAAAAGTGTAATTACCGATCAAACTGTTGCCACTTACACGTTGGAAAGCGAACGCAACGCGCCAACAGAAAACAGCTTAGTTGAAGCCAAAAAATCCTTTCAGGAGGTTTTGCTGCGCGAACTGTTTGATTTCAATCCGATCAAATTCAAATTTTTTGCCTTGTTGAAAGTTGCGGAAGAAAACGATCATCTTTTAGCCGGAAAACTTGCAGAAAACTTGCATCAAATCAAGTTGGATGTCGAGAAGCAGATTTATGCTGTATCAGATAAATTTCAGCACGAAATCAGTCAGTTGTTGCAGCAACCGCATCTGCCCGAAAACCACGAAACATTGCAGGAACGCATTAAAAAAGCAAGCAGTTATTTTATTTCGAAGTTAGAGCCAATGCTTCTTTTACCAATACAAAATCTGGCTGTGGAAACAGATAATAAAGCCATCAAAAAAATAATTCTTGCTGCTTTAAACGGTTTGAAACAGGAAATCATTATTAAATTTCAGGTGATAAAAGAAGCATCTGTAAAGGGTTTTTCAGCGCTTACTTATCTTCAAAATAAAGCCAACGCTGCCATCGATTTCAATCCTGTTTCTGCGGAGAAGAAGAATATTGCTGCAAAAACAGAATTAGAATCAGACCCGGAAAAATACAATTTCCCAGATTTGTTCAATGCTTTACGCAGCTGGCGAAACCGGCTGGCGGAAGAAAAAAACATGCCTGCTTATGTTATTTTGCATCAGAAAGTTTTGGAGAGTTTGGTTGAAAGGTTGCCTGCCACTTTAGCCGAACTAGAAACGATAAAAGGCATCGGTAAAAATAAAGTGCAACAATACGGCGAAGAAATTTTAGCCTACATTAACGCGTACTGTAAAAATAAAAACATCGAAAGAAAACCGTTTAATGCTGAAAAAGTATCGGTAAAAACAGCATCAGCAATTTCTAAAACGGATACCAAACAGGTTTCTTTCGATCTGTTCAAATCCGGAAAAACGATTGAGGAAATTGCTGCCGAACGTTCGTTTACAGCAGGAACAATTGAAAATCATTTGTTGCATTTTGTAGAATTGGATGAACTGAAAATCACACAAATTTTTCCGCAGAAAATGATTGAAAATCTTCAAAATTACCTCAGCAAAAATCAACCGGAAAACTTAAATGAAGCGAAAACTGCTTTGGGCAATAATGTTTCTTACAGGGCCATACGCGCGGTAGTTAAACAGGTAAATTATCAGTATCCGCAGAAAGTGGCAGAGTGAAAAATCAGCTTTCATCAGTCATCATATAATCCAGATCGGTTAAATCTTTTACGCAACCAAAACCAATTACATCAGCAACTACTTTGCTTTCCGTAATTTCTACGGCACGTTTTAGTTTATCAGTACCAAATTTTTGCTGAATGGCATACATCGTTTTGCGAGCCATTTCGCCGCGGTTCACATCTTCAAACAAGCTGTACATCATTTTGCTGTTGTTCACAAAATCGGTTACCATTATGCGCAAACCGCTTATTTTTTCATTGATAACCGGTGCTGATTGCGTGGTTTCTTCAAAACGGGCAACACGTTTTTTGATCATCCGCATCAAACTAATGGCATCCTGAATTGGGTTTGTGATCGAAAAAGCATCCTGCCAGCAACTCTCATCTGTATATTTTACCACGAAAGCTACGTTTTTGCAATAAAAATTATGGTGGACCATACGCCGCTCCAGCGTGGTGCAAAGTGTTAAAAACAATTGTTCGATGTATTCCGGGTTGCTTCTTTTATCAGCAGAAATTTGACGCATTGCTTGCATCCCTTTATAATCGGTAACGGCCATTCCTGTTTCGATAAAATTTAAACGATAATGCCAGTACACACCTTCAATGCTTTTGAAAATGGTTTTTAAACGTTCCAGCGCTGTGTAGCGCATTTGCAGTGGTGTAATAATTCCGGCGCGCTCCAGCCGGTAAGCCATATTTTTACCGATTCCGGGCAAATCGCCCAATGTTAACGGCGTTAATTTCGCATCAATATTTTGTGCGTTGATAATTTGCAAACCATCAAATCCACCAATATCCGAACCTAATTTGGCCAGAAAAGCGTTTGGCGCGATGCCAATAGAACACGTCAGCCAGTCGCCAACTTCGCGCTTAATATCTTCCTTGATTTTTTGGGCGATAAAAACAGTATCAGGATAAACCATTTTATAATTGGTGAGATTTACAATCGCTTCATCAATACTTTTCGGAATCACTTCCGGGCAATAGCGTTTCAAAATGTTGATAATTTTGGTGTGATATTGCCGGTAACGTTCCGGATGGCTTTCTACCGGAATCAGTTCCGGACAAATTTTCATCGCTTCGTTCAGCCGTATTCCTGTTTTTACGCCCATCCGTTTGGCTTCTACCGAAAGCGCAATCGCAAAACCATATTTCCCGGTATAAACGCAAACGCCAACCGGCCGGCCGCGCAGCCAGTAATTATCCTGCTGCTCGCAACGGGCAAAAAAGCTGTTCATGTCTACAAAAAGCACGCGTGCTTCAGTTTGTATTTTGATGGAATTCTGGTTCATAATATCAAATATGCTAATATTTTTAGCAAATGAAACTATTGTGGAAAGATTTATTTTGAAAAGTTTTAAGTTGATGCTGTTTTTATCGCCTAAAAATTGTTGCTTAACCATCAGTTTAACCACAACAACTTATGATTAAAATAGGAATTATTGGTTTAGGCGATATCGCCGCCAAAGCATATCTGCCGGTTTTGAGTAGCAAGACAGGTTTCGAGTTTCATTTATGTTCGAGGAATGAAAAACGTTTACAGGAATTAGGCGAAAAATATCGTTTCCCAAATCAGCATAAAACCGTAGTAGATTTGATTGCAAGCGGCATCAAAGCGGCATTTGTAAACGCGGCCACTGAAGCGCATTTTGAAATTGTAAAGCAATTGTTGGAAGCCAATATTTCCGTTTTTGTAGATAAGCCAATTTCGATGGTTTACGCAGAATCTAAACAATTAGTAGAATTGGCCGAAGCACGAAATTTACTGCTAATGGTTGGTTTTAACCGAAGATATGCGCCGGTTTATCAGCAATTGAAACTGGAAAAACCAACGCTGATTATCATGCAAAAAAACCGTAAAGCTTTGCCAGATTTTACGCGGCGTTTTGTGGTGGAAGATTTTATCCATGTGGTGGATACGCTGCGTTATTTATTTCCGTACGAAATTAATCAGTTGCTGGTAAACGGCCTAAAAAAAGGCGAAATGTTGCATCAATTGGTTATTCAATTCGTAGCAAAAACCGGCGAAGTTGCCATCGGAATCATGAACCGCGATACGGCCACAACAGAAGAAAAACTGGAAGTGATGACGGCCACGCAGAAGAAAACCGTTTACAATGTTTCTGAACTGGTTTCCGAAGAAAACAAAAATGTGATTTATTTTGGTGGAAACGATTGGGAATCAACCTTGTACAAACGTGGTTTTGAACAGATGACGGATGATTTTTTGCAGGCTATTGTCAATAAAACTTCAACCCAAATTTCTGCCCGTGATGCTTTGTCTACTCATGAAATTTGCGAACGGATTGTGGAAAAGCTGCTAAATTAGGAATAGTTAAAAGCTTTTGGTTGAGGTGAACTAGTTTTAGGTGATAAAAGAAGTTTGAGATAAATTACCAAAATATGTACATTTGTTTGTACGTCAAATTGTACTATTTTAATGAAAGCAATAACAATTTCTTCTTTAAGAACGAAAATGAAAGCTTATTTTGATGGTGTAAGCGAATCACAAGATGTTTTGATTGTTCCGCGAAATAGTAATGAAGATGATGCAGTTGTAATTATTTCTATCAAAGAGTACAATGCATTAAATGAAACCGCACATTTATTGTCTACAACTGCCAACCGAAAACGCTTGGAAGAATCAATCGGTCAGCTTCAATCCGGTAATACGATAGCTTATTCTTTTGAAAATAAAGATGTAGTTTCTCATTAAAATGAATACGGAATTCACGCCTAATGGCTGGGAAGATTTCGAATATTGGTTGGAAAATGATTGGGCAACAGCAGATAAAATACGGGAATTAATTAAATCAATTAAGCAAACCCCATTTAAAGGTTTAGGAAAACCAGAACCTTTAAAGCATGAATTTAAAGGTTTTTGGTCGAGAAGAATTACGGGCGAACATCGTTTGGTTTATCAGATTTCCGGGACTAAAAGTCAGGATCAAAAGTGTTCAATTGTGCAATGCAGGTTTCATTATGATACTTAAATTTTACCTGATAAAAGAAGCATTGCTACTTCATTCCTCATTCAAAATAAGCTGCATATTTTGTTGGAATTGCCGAAATATTTTGGATCATGATATCCTTATAAAACAACTCCGCAGCTTCGCTTTGTAATTGAATTTTGCCATGTGTTAAAGGTTTACGCTGATCTCCATCTTTATAACTTGAATTGGAAATCGCCATTACCACATGTCCGTTAACAATATGCAAGCTTTTTCCGCCAAAGCTAATTAGCTCCAGTTCAGTCCATTCGCCCTGTGGACTTTCGTAATTGCCGCTGGCTTGTATAAAGTTTTTACCGCTGCCGGTTGTAATCATTTCGCCTTTTGGATTGAATTTTAAAGAATCTTTGTTAGGCGAATAGTCGGCTCGAATATTTGCTGAAGAATTAGCAATGCACCAGTAATCGCCCATGGCATTTCCTTTTTCATACTGGGAAACCTGAAATTCCTGGCTCAGCATCCAGGAATGCCAATAATCTACACCATTTGGCCCTTGCGAATTATACAAGATGCCGGAATCCATTGGTTCGTTTAATCTTGGAATCCATTTTTTATTTCCCCATTTTACTTTCAGCTTCAAATCGTAGTTTTCAAAATCCTGTTTGGTATAAATGCAACCGTAAATTTCGCCGCTGATGCGCAAAACCGGTTCGCCATTTTGCATCACCATCGAAAATACGTTGGCTTCGTTTTTATTGGCGCCGATCGGCGGAATAGGTTTGCTGTTTTTATCCAACAAAACTTCGCCTTTGTAACCCACTTTGTGGCGGTAACTCTGGTAAATTTCCCATTTCGATAAGTTTTTATCCAGCAAGTTTGTCCACTCTTTTTGTGGTTGGAAAGAAGTTGTTATCAGCAAAAAAAGTGCACAAAATAAAAAGCCGATTGGTTGTTTCATTTGGTTTTGGTTGAAGAAAGTTAGGTTTGATTTTTTAAAAGTACTAACAATTTTAAACTGATAAAAGAAGTACCATTAATTCTATAATTATCTAACCTGATGCTGCAAAGCAAAAGATAAAAAGCTACCATCAATAGCCAAGGCCAATGCTAAAATTAAAGCTGGCGAAAATCCTTTAATTTCAAAACCATCAAAAAATTTATCTACAATTTTGACAATTACTGCGGTAACAATCAACCGGACGAAAAAGGACAGTAACCAAAGTGTAGCTAGGTTTAAAGGAAAACGGATGATTGCGCCAATGGTTGCATTCAATAAACCGATAGCTAAAGCAACCAGAATGGCAGTTTTAAAATCGCGGATGATGATAGTTGGTAAAAAATGGGACAGTAAAAGAATCATGCCCGCGTTCACTAATAATTCAATAATAAAGTGCATAAAATAAGTTTTTGTTGAATTTCTAATTCAGTAAATGATAAAGCTAAAAATTTCTTTTACAAAATCTCCGATTTCTGATTTTTACCTGATAAAAGAAGCATTGGTTCTTGATCTTTTATGCTTGATAAATTTTTAATTTCTCCATAAATAAAAACTGAATTTGAACGATTTATGGCTCATTCAAAAGGTTTTTCAAACAAGGGCAGGCTTATAATGTTAAGTTTGGAACTTAAAAATTTATCTATATGAAAAAAATTAAACAGAGCCTTGTTGCTATTACCGTACTTGGCTTTATGCTGGTAGCCTGCAAGCAAAACGGCACCAAACAACTGGCCAAAACCTGGCAGGTGAGTGATATTAAAACGGCCGAAAGATTGCCTGATTCGCTTAAAGCCAAAATGCTTTCTGGTTCTCAAGTAATTTTTACGGAGGACGGTCATTATAATATGGCTGGCGGAATTGGCGTTGATCAAGGAACTTATACTTTGGATAAAGACAATAAAAACCTTTCTACTATATCTGCTGCCGGAAAAACAAATCAGGTTTATACAATTGATAATCTATCAGATACAGAATTGGTATTGAAAAATAGTGGTAATACCATGACCTTTACTACAACTACAAAATAACAATTAAATAATAAGCACAATGGGATTATTTGACGAAGTAAATAAAGCTGTAGTAAATCAGCAGCAGGTAAATGATTATACGTCTGTTTTAGAAAATGCAGGAATCACGATACCAGATTTAAAAGTATCTAACGTAAACGGAACGCTAACTGTTTCGGGCCAAGTTTCCGGTTCTGAAGATGCCGAAAAAGCAGAAGCGGCTTTAAAAACAGCATCAGGCGTAACTTCTGTTATCAATTTGTTAGAGGTTGAAGATTTGACCTCCCAGAACTTGAAAATGCAGATTGCCACGAAAGAATCAAACTTAAATATCCGTATCGGACCGGGAACTGATTTCAGTATTGCCGGAAAAGCAGCGCACAATTCTACCGTACAATTGATCAAAAAAATGTACAACGATTGGTATTATATTAAAACTGATCAAGGCATTGAAGGCTTTTGTTTTAAAGATTATTTAAAAGAAGTTTAATTTTTTTTAAGATGAAAAAAGCCGTTTCGTAAAATCTGCGAAACGGCTTTTTTATGTTTTGAGGCTTTAGTTTGATGCTGAAAAATCAGTCATAAAAGAAGCATGATGAAAGCTTAATTTTCGCCGCGCTTCAACCCAAATTTTTCTATTTTGCTGTATAAATGGCTGCGTTGGATGTCAATATCGTCTGCCGTTTTAGATACGTTCCATCCATTTTTTTCGAGCTTGAATTTGATGTATTCGCGCTCGGCAAAATCTTTATATTCCTGGAAACTTTTAAAATTATCAAAATCGGGTTCGTGTGCAGTAATTTCTGTTGGAGCAGTTGTCGTAGCAGTTGGATTGGCAAAAGCTTTTACATCCGCATCGGTAATAATTTTATCGCTCAGAATAACTAAACGTTCAATCATGTTGCGCAACTCGCGGATATTGCCACTCCACGGCAACGCTTTCAAGGCATCCATTCCGGCTTCGGATACTTTTTTTACCGGCATGCCGTAATCAAAACAAATTTCTTCCAGAAAGCTTTTGGTAAGTAGCGGAATATCATCCCGGCGCTCGATAAGCGGCGGCACGTGGATCAGGATCACGCTTAAACGATGGTATAAATCCATCCGGAAATTGCCGGCTTCAATCTCTTTCAGCAAATCTTTATTGGTTGCCGCAACCACGCGCACATCTACATCAATTTCTTTTTCGCCGCCAACGCGGGTAATTTTATTTTCCTGCAAGGCACGCAACACTTTAGCTTGTGCCGAAAGGCTCATGTCGCCAATTTCATCCAGAAAAAGTGTACCGCTGCTAGCCAGTTCAAACTTGCCAATGCGTTGTTTTACTGCGGAAGTGAAAGAACCTTTTTCGTGGCCAAATAATTCACTTTCAATTAGTTCTGAAGGAATAGCCGCACAGTTTACTTCCACTAAAGCAGCATTGGCACGGTTAGATTTTTCGTGCAGCCAGCGGGCAACCAACTCTTTACCGCTGCCGTTTGCACCGGTAACCAGCACACGGGCATCGGTAAGGGCAACGCGGTCAATTGTTTCTTTAATTTTGCTAATAGCCTGCGATTCGCCCAGCATTTCGCGTGTTTTAGAAACTCTTTTCTTTAAAACTTTCGTTTCTGAAACCAGCGAGCCGCGGTCTAAAGCATTACGCACGGTAATAAGCAAACGGTTTAAATCCGGCGGTTTGCTGATAAAATCGAACGCACCTTTTTTACTGGCTTCTACTGCAGTTTCTACGGTACCGTGGCCAGAAATCATGATAAAAGGCAAATCAGGTTTAGAAGCCAGGCCATCAGTTAATACTTCCAGGCCATCCATGCGGTTCATTTTAATATCGCACAGCACTAAGTTGTAATCACCTTTTTTGATCATGTTGAGGCCATCAACACCATTATCTATATCATCAACCAGATAATCTTCATATTCTAAGATTTCACGCAGAGTACTTCGGATAGCGCGTTCATCATCTATGATCAGAATTTTCGACATTAATTTTTATTGCTTAAAAGGAGTATTGTGATTTTGCCGCTAAGATAGAAGTTTTGCCCTTGAAAAGACAAACCCTTCTCCGGTTACAGAAAAGGGTTTGATGTAAAAATTCGGATAGCAAACCTGTAAGCCGGGTTCTGTGCCCGGTTGCCCGGGTTTCTGCCATTTATCTAGGATGATGGTCGCCCATCACCTCCATCAGCCTACCCGTTCCGGCGTTGCTAGCAGCAACAAAAGTGGGCCGCTCTCTGTATTACCGGAACCTATTTGGCCTTTCAACTCCTGAGGTTTACCGCAAGGCATGTTGCCATGCCAGGCCGTGCGCTCTTACCGCACGTTTTCACCCTTACCGGCATTTTCATGCAGGCGGTTTATTTTCTGTTGCACTTGCTGTCGCCCATCCGGATGGCGCCTTCCCGTTAGGAAGCAGGATGCCCTATGCTGCCCGGACTTTCCTCCCCGAAGGTAAAACCTTACGGAGCGGCAGAACGTTTTGCTTGAGGCAAAGATAGGGAATTTTTTAGGCAGGAGGTATGAGGTTGCAGGTACGCGGTGAAGTTAAGTTCTTAAATGATGTTTTACGCTTAATTTAAAGTTGAATGGCTTAAAGATGCTTCAAACCTCATAACTAATAACCTTAAACCTATGCCAAACAAATCAATTTTAACTTAGTTATAGAAATCAAAACCCATACAATATTGATATGAAAAAATATAACCATTATTTATTAATTGCTGCTTCTTTACTTGTAATTTCTTGCGGACAAAGTGATGCTAAAAAGGAAGAAGCACAAAAAGGTGCTTTGGCTGATACTGTTAATACTACTGATATTTTGCAGGTTAATACAGATGATGCTGGTTTTGTAAACACCGCTGCCCAGGGCGGAATGATGGAAGTACAATTATCGCAACTTGCAAAACGCAATGGGTTAAACCAACAGGTAAAAGAATTTGGGGAGATGATGGTAAAAGATCATACTAAAGCTAACACAGAGTTGAAAAGCCTGGCCAACGGCAAAAAATTAGGACTTCCAACAACTTTAGGTAAAGAAATGCAGGATCGTGTAGATTCGCTGGCTTTGCAAAGCAGTGCCGGTTTCGATTTAAAGTATATGGAAATTATGGTTGCCGCGCATAAAAAAGATGTTGCCGATTTTGAAAAAGCAACTACAACTTTAAAAGATGCTGATTTGAAAGCTTTTGCTGTTAAAACGCTGCCAACTTTAAAAATGCACTTAACACATGCAGAAACTTTGAATGCTGCAATTAATAAAAAAAATGATGCTAACAATAATAAGATGAAAATGTAAGCTGTATTTTTAGCTTGTAAAAGAAGCATTTTATTGTAACTTAAAAGCTGAATCTTTAAGAAGGTTCGGCTTTTTTTATTTGTTTAATTTTGATTGCAACGATTACAAGTGGATAATCATAAATCGATAATTGAAACAAATGCTGTTTTTACCGGCAAAATTATAGGCCAAAAAACTTATTAATGAAGCGCTTTTTTCAAATCTTTAATTAAAAGTCCAGTTCTGTAATCAACACCTTTTTTGGTGAGATGGTAAGGCGTATCAAAAATTAAATTATCCGGAATAATATATTCCTGCGGAGTAGAAATCAAATTGAAATTATAATTTTTCAATTGTGATTCTACTTGTTTAATTGCAGTAATAGAATTTTTATAAGATGAATATTGATAACCGGGAAACGTGATATACAATTTTGCTTTTTTACGATTTATCATATTTTTAAAATCAATTAGAGTTTTAAAAATTTCGTTGTTTAAACTTTCGGTTATTGCCAAATAAGGTTTAGGATTTTCTGCGGATAACTTCCAATGTGCACAAGCATCACCATAGTTATTGAAAGCTTTACGATCATATCTTCCGATAAATTGATCTGGTTTGGGATACTTGTAAAATAATAATAAAGGCTGAAGTTTGGATTGTGCAAATTCAGGAACCAATTGCACAAGTTTAAAATATTGTTTATAATCAAGCGAGTTTCTGGATTGCGGTACAACATCGGTTACCAAAGAAAAAAGTTCGCTTTCCCCGTCGGCCAAAGTGCCGTAAAATTGCTGATACTCTGCAGCTAAAACAATTATATTGCCTGCTTTAATGTATTTGATTGTGTTTGCCAGCATATATTTTAATCCAATATTGATATGAATGCCGGTGTTAATTGGATTAAGAAGTAATGAATCTTTGATCCGTTTACTATCCAAACCAAAAGCCAAATTAGAGCCGCCTACAAAAATAATTCTGGGTGAAGGTGTATTTTTTAACAGTTCATTTTTATCAATCTGTGAATAAAGCATGTTTTGTGTGCTTTGTTTAGCAGGTAAAAATACGGCTGCAAACAACAACAAGATTATTGGTAGGATGAGGAGTAAGGTGTTTAGAAAAAACTTTCTCATCTTTTAAAATTGAAAGTATATAAACTGCCGGTGAGAAAACTCTCCAAAAACTACAATCACAATTAAAAGAATATAATAAACTGCAAAGCGGATATAAGCTGGCTTTTGTGCCAATTGGTAAACAATATTTGTTTTGGATTGCAGGTAATGTACAACTTCCAGAAAAAGAATCAATAAAATAGATAAGCCCATTTGTTTATTATTCAAGCCCATATCTTCCTGCAAATGATATGGATTTTTAATTAAATTGGGAATGTCGGTGAAGATGTGTTTTGCAATGTAAAAAGCTGTTTGCACATTATCTGCCCGAAAAAATATCCAGGCAAATGCAACAAGCAAAAATGTAGTCAGCGTAGCCAGAAAAGGAATTTTATCGGTTAAAAAAAGCTTGTTAATTTTTTCGCGGAAGCTTTTGGTAATCAATGCAAAAATTAAGTAGAACCCGTGCAATGCACCCCATATTACATAAGTCCAGCTTGCACCATGCCATAAACCACTGATTAAGAATACTACAAATAAATTAAAGTACCAGCGCGGAATGCTTACACGGTTGCCTCCTAAAGAAATGTAAAGATAATCCCGGAACCAGGTAGAAAGCGAAATGTGCCAGCGCTGCCAAAATTCGTGTAAACTTTTGGCGTGGTAAGGTTTGTTAAAATTGATCATCAATTTAAAACCCATTACTCTGGCGATACCGATTGCCATATCCGAATAACCCGAAAAATCACAAAAAATTTGAAAAGCAAAAAATACGGTTGCAATAATCAGACTTAAGCTATTAAAATGAGTTGGATGATTGTAAACTGTATCTACAACGATGGATAAACGATCTGCAATTACTACTTTTTTAAATAATCCCCAGGCTGCCAGTTTCAATCCGCTGGTAACCAGGTTATAATCAAAATTATGCTTTTCTCTGAACTGATATAAAATATTTTGCGGACGCTCAATTGGTCCGGCAACTAATTGCGGATAAAACATCACATACAAAGCATAAATACCAAAATGCTTTTCGGCTGGATGGTTCCCGCGATATACTTCTATCGTATAACTCATGGCCTGGAATGTATGGAAAGACAAACCAATTGGCAGTAAGATAGATAAGTAAGGCAGAGGGTTTTCTACTCCAAAACTTTGCAGTAAATAAGTAAAGTTTAGATTGAAGAAATTGAAATATTTAAAAAAAGCTAATACACCAATATTGACAATTAAGCTTAGTATTAAAAATAGTTTCCTGTTGTAACCTTTTGTGTTTTCGATCCAGATTCCGGCGAAGTAATCAATTACAATTGTAAAACCCAGAATTAAAATATAAGCCGGTACAAACGCCATGTAAAAATAGCAACTACTAAGTAAAAGTAGTAACCATCTTTTATTGTAAGGAAACAGAAAGTATAAAAAAGTTACAACAACAAAAAAAACCAGGAAAGAGTAGGAGTTAAAAAGCATGTATTCCGGTTATAATAATTGATGTTTTGAACTGAAAATATTTTACAATTAGTGTTGCAACAAGTTATAAGTTACCTAATTACAATCGGCTTTTAATAAAAGTAACTGCATAGCCAACGAGTTCTTTTAAATAAATATTCCAATTGGCAAGTGTCTCTGCAGAAGGAATAAAATGATCAACCGAAGTGCTTCCTTTACCGGCAAAAAAGTTACATGGATAAGGTACTACTTTTACACCATATTTTTTGCAAATCAGCAAAGCACGACGCATATGAAAAGCAGAAGTTACCAACAAATAAGGTGGTGGCAAATGCCTGGATTGTAAAATTATTTTTGAAAATTGTATATTTTCTATTGTGTTTCGTGCCCGTTTTTCAAACAAAAGTGTACTATCCGGAAAATGAAAAGCTTTTAGTTCTGAACTGATCCAGTTTCCTTCTGTGAAACCATCCGGATTTAAGCTTGCGCTGCCTCCGGTAAAAAGTAGATGTGTTACTTTTCCGGTTTCTTTCAGTTTAATTCCCTGTATAAAACGATCAGCAGCCCAGTTTAAAAAGCCTTTTTTATTGTTGTCTTCTGATACAAATCCTCCTAAAACAATGGCACAACTGTATTTGGTAGTTGTTTTTGATTGATCAGGTGCAACGTCCCAAAATTTAGCAAATTGGTTTAAAAGAAACGTATTGGAAAAAATAAGTAGTAATAATAACGATGCTACAATTAAATGTTGCTGGTATTTTCTGTTTCTGATAAAGCAAGAAACAATTATCATAACTATTATCCAAGACAAAGGATAAAGAAAATAAATCAATAACTTCGAAAGTATAAAAAACATGAAGTGTTTATCAAATTAAAGTTTTAATATTGAAATGATTGCTGATTTTAAGACGATAAAAGAAGTATTCGGTTAATACAATTTTGAGATTATTAAGAATGATTAATTTAATTTTTTTTGATTTTAATAGTAACAATATTAGTTAAAACATACGCAATAAAAATAGTCCAAAAAGGCATCGTAATATAAAACATTCTTCTGAAAGCACTTACCAGTGTACTGCCTGCCAGATAAATCAAGATAAATAAAAGTATCAAAATCAAAGCTTCCGGCATTTTTTGATAATGAAAGGCAGTAAGCCCTAAGGTTAAAACAATAAAGACAACTACAAACATATTCGGAATAATTGTGAAGTAAGTTTTAACATCCTGCTCCATGTTTGTAAACGGGTAAGAGAAGAACATGCGACCAACATTGGCTACACAATTAACCAGATATTTTTTGGGGTACTTTTTAATATTTGCAATTGCTTTTGTTTTGTAAGCGGCTTCTCTGTCTAATGATGATAGTTTTAAAACACTGTCTGCAAATGCTTTATAGTTTGGATCGGCCAGCATTTGTGGGTTGTCTTTCCAATCTCCCCAATCATTAGGATAAGGTGCACTCATGTTGAATAACGACCAGCTGCCACTGTTTGTCCAGTAAAAAACTTTATTTGTTAGGCTGTAAGTGTAACCCAAATAAGGTACGCAAAGTAATAAGGCAAGCGAAAAAATGTAAGTAAATCTTTTTGCATGAACACGAAAGCCAGGAAATAAAAGCAGTAACAAGCAAATCAAAATCATGGCGACTATCACATAACCAAAAACAACTTTTGTTAAAGTGAGAAATGCAATTGTACAACTACAAAGCAGGATAGATTTCCAAGTGATTGTTTTTTGGTTCCCAATTTTAATAAATAAATATCCCAATAAGCTAATCAGAAACCAGGTAAGGCACTCTGTCAAAATTAAAGGAAGTTTTTCAAAAACCGGAAAATATAATCCAAGTAAGAAGGTGTATATTAAAGCTGATTTTTTTGAAGCATACATAATAATGGTTTTGTAAACCAGCACAAGAGAGCAATAAAGCAGCAATCCATTTAATATCCTCAAAGCCATTAATGGTAATTTGATCAACAAAAAAGGAACAATTACCGCCGGATAACCTGGTCCATTCCAAAGGTCTATATTTGGTGGTGGAGGAGAATAAAAACCGTTTAAAATATTTTTTGCAAATCGGATATATCTTTCTTCATCATCTACAAAATTGTGTGGTGCAAATGCTACACAAATCATCAGATAGAGTAATAAAAATGGAAGTAATTGATAATAAACATTCAATTCTGAGTACCAAAGTAATAGTTTTTTCATATTTAATTATAATTTGAAAAGTCCATATTTAGCAATGGAGTAAAGTGCTCTGAAACCATCTTTCCAGCCAATTTTTTTTCCTTCTTCATAAGTTCTTCCATAATAAGAAATTCCAACTTCATAAATTCGGATGGAAGGAATACGGGAAATTTTTGCAGTAACTTCCGGTTCAAAACCAAATCTTTTTTCTTGTAATTGTATTTGCTGAATAAGGTCTGTTCTGAAAAGTTTATAACAAGTTTCCATATCCGTTAAATTCAAATTGGTACACATATTAGATAAAAATGTTAAAAAACGATTTCCGATTGTATGCCAAAAAAACAAAATCCGGTGCGGGTTACTTCCTATAAACCTCGAACCATAAACAACATCTGCAAAACCGGTTACAACAGGTTTAAGCAAATCATTATATTCATTTGGATCGTATTCCAAGTCAGCATCCTGGATAATCAAATATTCGCCCGTTGCTTTTGAAATCCCGGTATGTAATGCTGCACCTTTGCCCTGATTGATTTCGTGTTTAAAATAAGCAATAGGAATATCCTGATTATTAGTAATATAAGCTGATAAAACTACTTCAGTTTCATCCGTAGAACAATCATTTACAATAATAATTTCTTTGTTAATTTGGTTTACAAGTTTGACATCTTTCAGCTTATTTAAGATCAGATGAATTGTTTTGGCTTCATTATAAACCGGTATAATGATAGATAACTTGGTTATCATATTTAAAATTTAGGTAATCTGATCATGTTAAACTATTTCAAAGATTACGTATTAATATCATATTTAAATGGAATACATTTGCAATTAGCAAATGCAATTTCGAACAGTCGAAAATACATTTTTAAAACTAATAAATACTTTTGCAGCTAAATATTAAAACTTGAAAATGATGTATATTTCATATTTGATAAATATAAGTTGCGTTTTTCCTGTAAAAATCAAGTGTAAAAATAGTTTGCATGAATAGTTTTTGCAGATAAAACTTGAATGCTAAGCAATTGCTTTTACCTTTGCGCCATGATGCTGCGGCGCGTTTTGTCTTTTATTCTGCTTGTTGTTGTATTATCTACTAATTTTAGCAGGTTATACGTTTATGCCGGCTTTGGGTTGAATCAAAAATATATTGCAACAAATTTGTGCGAAAACCGCAGTAAACCTTGGTTGCATTGCAACGGTAAGTGCTACCTGATGAAAAAGGTGAAACAAGCGAAAGAACGAGAAAAAAGTGAAGAACGCCAAGCACAGAAAAGTTTTTTTCAGGAAAGCTTTTTGTTAGCTTCAACTGAATTGAAGTTTCATATTGCTTTATTGCAGATTATTATAACGCCCTATCATGCCACTTTTTTTGCAGCAAAACCTGCTGCTATTTTTCGTCCTCCGCAAGTAGGATAATCTGCATTTCTCAAAGCTTTTTGTAAATTCTTGGTTGTTTTTTTACTTAAAATAGTAACTAATTCGCTTTCTGTTAAACAGGAGTTACAATTTACAGATCAGTATTTTCTATAAAAATCAATCCTGACTGTTTTCAAAGCAATTAACAAATTGTTTAATTCAGTTTCGATAGTTTTGCTTCTTTTATCACTCATAAATCTATTTAAAATATTATTATATTATGAAAAAATTATTTTTTGTATTTAGCTTAATCATCTCTGTTTCTGCTTGTAACCAAAGTAACCAGCAAGTAATAGATAAACCAGCAGATACAATTTCTACCGGTAAAAACAGCATTCAATATACTTGCCCCATGCACCCGGAAATTGTTAAAAACAAACCCGGAACTTGCGAAAAATGCGGAATGGACTTGGTGGCAAAACAATCAAAATAAATAAAAATCAGATGAAAAATAACTTGCTGATTGTAGTTTTGCTACTTGCTTTTTCTGCTTGCAAAGACAATAAAAAAGAAGAAGACACGCTGGAAAAGCAGGTAATGGAGTTGCACGAAAAAGTAATGGGCCAGGGCGAAATGGCCATGCAAAACAAAATGAAACTGGATACGCTGATCCTGAAAAAAGACAGCATAAAAGAAGTATTACCGGCGTTGGATACTTCTGCAGAAAACAAAACGATGCGCAATTTAAGCAGCCAGATTATGCAGGCCGATGATACCATGAGTGATTGGATGCACAATTATAATCCGGATTTCAAGGGAAAATCGCACGAGGAAATTATGCAATATCTGGAACAGCAAAAAAAGCAGGTTGGCCAAATCAATGCGCAGTATAATGCTGTTATCAAAACATCAAACCAATATTTGTTAAAGTATAAAAAGAAATGAAAAAACTGATTTGGCCGATGCTGGCTTTGCTGGCTTTTGCGGCTTGCAACAATAAAGAAAATAAAGTATTGCCAATTTATGGCGACCGGCAGCCCATAACCAAAACGGTTGACGGTAAACAGGTAACGGATACGGTTTACGCAACGATTCCGCCGTTTAGTTTTGTGGACCAGGAACGGCAAACCATCACTGATAAAAACCTAGACGGAAAGATTTATGTAGCTGATTTTTTCTTTACATCTTGCCCGTCGATTTGCCCAACCATGCAGCGGAATATGCTTACGGTTGCTAAAGCTTATCAAGGCAAAACTGATTTTAAACTGGTTTCTTTTTCGATTGATCCGAGGCATGATACCATTCCGGTTTTAAAAGAATATGCGGAAAAACTGGGTGCAAAAGCCGATCAGTGGTATTTTTTGTTGGGGAAAAAGGAAGATGTTTACCAGCTGGCCGAAAAAAACTATCTGGTTTCTGTTTCCGAAGATAAACAGGCGGCTGGCGGATTTGTGCACCAAGGCTGGTTGGTTTTAGTGGATAAAAAAGGCAGGGTACGCGGTGCGTATGACGGAACCGACGAAAAACAGGTAAAACAGTTAATTGCTGATGTGCAAATTTTGATGGATGAAACCGAAACCGCTAAAGCATGAAACGCTTGATTATTTGCGTTTTGCCTTTGATTTTTATCCTGATTACGATTTTCGTTTCCTGCCAAAGCGAATCGGAAATTGAGTACAGGCGGTATTACATCCAGGGGAAAAGGATTTATCAAACGCAATGTAAAAACTGCCATGCCGACAACGGTGAAGGTTTGGGCAACTTGTTTCCGCCGTTAGCACAAGCCGATTATCTGCGGAAAAATAAAAATAAATTAGCTTGTATCATGCAAAATGGTTTGAAAGGATTAATCGTGGTAAACGGTAAATTATACAATGGCAATATGCCTGCACAAACACAATTATCGCCCATCGAAATTGCAGAAGTAATTACATATGTAACCAATGATTTTGGGAACAAGCAAGGAATGTATAGTTTGGAAAAAGCGAAGTTGGATTTGGGAAATTGCCGTTAAGTTTTGGTTCTTACTAATCATAAAAAAGGTTAATAAAAGAAGTATTATAATTTTAATTCTATCAGCTTAAGACAATATTCACTTGTTAAAAATTATTAAAATTCTTAACAAGAAGGACAGAATTATAAAACTTAACCAGTAAAAAGCGCGGTTAACAAAATTTAGTGCAAATAACTATATTGTACCAATGTTAGAAGAGCTATTCACACCTTTCGGTTGTACAATAAAAAGAGTACAGATTCCTAATTCACATTATTATACCTATACTATATTATCTAATAGAGTTGAATTAAATTTATCATTTGTTTGGGACTCAACTCACAAACTGGAACAAGTACTAAAACCTAATATAAATAAATTTTTTAGTATAATTTCAAACGGTGCGAAACCTGAGTCACATACCGAATATAATGAATCAAAGCTTAATGAATTCATTGAAAGTTATTATTTGTTATTAACACCAGAAGAGAAGCTTGATAGTGTGCTAGAGTATATTAGTAAATCTACATTATTTGATGGACAAAGTGTTGAAGTGAAAATTCCCAATAAGATAACAATAGCTAAATTGTACTTCAATAATTCTAATGAATGGTCATTTTATCTCGAAAATGCCAGAGAACAAGGATATATTAAAAGACAACAGCGAGGTATGGCTAGTGCTAATGATACTACTGTTTCTACGCCGAAATATAATTTAACTGTTTCTGGCTTGAGTCGTCTAATTAAAATTAATGAAATAAAAGCATCAAGATTTTGCTTCGTTGCAATGGCTTTTACAGCAGAAATGAATTTGATTTATTCAGAAGCAATTGAACCCGCTATAAGAACATGTGGTTTTGAACCTTACATAGTAAATAAAATAAACGTAGAATCAGACAAAACTATTAATGATGCAATTCTGGCTGGCATTAAAAAGGCACGTTTCACTATAGCAGATTTTACTTATCATAGGGGAGGAGTATATTTTGAAGCTGGTTATGCTCTGGGAAGAGGACAAAATGTAATATATACTTGCAGAGAAGACGAAATGAATAAAGCACATTTTGATATTAGAAATTATCAACATATAGTTTGGTCTAATGCGAAAGATTTAAAGGAAAAATTGATAAATAAAATAGAAGCTTTTATCAAGAATTAGAGGGATTTTCTTAGTACCTAGAATCTCTATTACTCTAGTATTTATAACCCCGACCAGCTACAGTTGAGTGTTCTTACATTATCATAAAAAAGGTTGATAAAAGAAGCTCCAATTTAAACGCATACTTCCCTTATCAACCTAAAATCCGCAAACCAAAACTAACTACCTAATCAAATGGATAAATCCCTGCCGGCTGGGTGCGCTGCCTTTATAACTCATGCCTTTCCACTCGTTGCCGTTAATGTATGTGGCATCAACCTGCCAAACGTACACGCCTTGCGGTGCCGGTGCGCCGCCCATCATACCGTCCCAGCCTTCAGCCGGTTCGCCACGGTCGGTTAGTTTTGTGGTTTCCCAAATCACTTGTCCCCACTTGTTAAATACGCGGAAGCGCCAGGTTTTAATACCAGAACCTTTGATTTTAAAGGTTACAATTTCGCCAAATTTACTGTCGGGCATAAACGCATTCGGTACAAAAAGCTGACCAGGCGTACCGGTAATCTGTACTTTATGGCTAACCGAATCTGCACAACCCTGTATGTTGTAAACTACTAATTTAACCACATAAACACCGGTATCGCGGTAAGTATGTGTTGGGTTTTGTTTGCTTGCGCTGGTGCCATCGCCAAAGCTCCATTTCCACAAAATTGGGTTGTTAGTGCTCTTATCTGCAAAAGAAAAGGTGTAATACGGATACACAATTACACTATCTGGTTTGGTAATGAAAGCAGCTTTCGGTGGTATAGATACGTTGATGTAATCTTTCATAATCATTGTATCCGTACAACCCAAAGTATTTTTTGCAATTAAACTGATGGTGTAAGGCGTGTTTTTACCTGCAAAAACATGCGTTGGATGAGCTGTTGTGGAAGTGCTGCCATCGCCAAAATCCCACAGGTAAGTATTGTTGCCAATTGTGAGGTTTTTCAAGTTGACGGTAAGCTGGTTACAACCCAATTTCACATCCGAAGTAAAGTTGGTTTTCGGTTGCGCATAAACCGTGATGGATTGATAAGCAGACGTATCCGAACAGCCGTTAGTTGCCGTCATTTTTACGTTGAATATTCCGTCTTTCAGGAAAGTATGACTTACTACTTCTGGTGCATTTAAGGTTGATAAAGTAGTTCCGTCGCCAAAATCATATTTAAAATAATTACCTCCTGTAGTGTTGTTGTAAAACTGAACCGTCCACGGTGCGCATCCTGCTTTTTGGTTTCCATTCACAATTAATTGCGGCAAAACCGTGTTGGGCGAAATGCTGATGTTGTATTGTGTTACGCTTTTGCCGCACTCGTTTTCGGCAGTCATTTTCACCGTAAAAACTTTATTGTTTGCAGCAATGTAGGTGTGGTTAACCTGCTGGTTATTTCGGGTAACCAACGTTTGGCCATCACCAAAATCAAAAGTATAAACGTTGTTGGTTCCCGGAGAAGTATTGTTGAAGTTAACCGTAAGCGGAGAACAGCCGGTTGTTTTATCCGGGGTGAAAATAGAAATTGGTTTTGGCCGCACTGTTACCGTAGAAGTGGCCGTACGAATACCGCAAGTAGTTAACGCTCTTAGTGTGATGGTGTACGTAGTATCCTTTCCATCAGTTCGCGGCAAATACGTTATTGCGCCCGGATTAGTTAAGGTTGAGGTTGTGCCATTACCAAAATTCCAGGTATAAGTCGCCTGATTTAGCGGATCAGAAGTATTGGTAAAAGTTACCGTTAATGGTCCGCAACCTTTAGTTTGATTTTGTGCGAAGCCAGGCGTTACTTCTTTTATCGTAGAAAAAGTATGGGTAAAAGAAGCATCCGGGCAACCGAATTTGCTGCTAACCACTAATTTAATCTCTACTTTTTTATCATCTTCTTTGATTGTATAACCAGGGAAAGTGAACCCGCTGCCGATAAATACGCCATCCGCATACCAAGTATAATTATTGTTTCCGATAGCTGCCGTTGCTTTGATGTTTTGCGCATCCAGCACAAACGGAATACAGCCCAGCTCTTTTGTATAGGTAAAAACAGCATTTGGCAGCGGGTTCACGGTTACTTTGATAATATTGCTAACGCTTTGCTGCGGACCGTTACACAAAACGGAAGTAACAATCCGGCGGAAAGTAGTGGTAACCGTCAGGCTATTTACTTGATAACTGATTTCATTTGCGCCGGAAATATTTGTCCAGGTAGCACCATCATCAGTACTGCTTTGCCAGTTGTAAGTGTACCTGCCATCGGCTCCGGCAGGTGCGCTTCCGGTAAGCAGTTTTGGCGTATTGTTATAACATACTTCCTGATCGCTTGCTACCGTATTGTTGGTCAATGCCGGCTGAACAATGATACGAACCGGCGTGCTGATTTTGGTACATGGACCAGACGTTATAACCCGCCGCACATAAATACTTTCCGTTCCGGTGAAGGAATAATTCTGATCTGTTTGGTTGGCAACGATCGTCCAGTTGCTGTTATCGGCACTACTTTCCCATCTGTAAACAAAGCTGCCGTTTCCGCCGGTTGGTAAATCTCCGGTAACAGAAATCGTTTGTCCGTAACACACCGCCGGGTTGGCAAAACTGATATTGTTGGTTAAGTCGCGCAAATCAGTAATCACCACTTCATCCGTAGAAGTAGCACAGGCACCGGTGCTGGTAATCGTCCACAAAAAAGTATAAGTTTGTCCCGGTTGCAAGCCGCTTACCGCAGTATTGTATTGCGTGGCATCAGCAAAACCAACACTACTTTGTCCGGAAGTTATGGTCCATTTTCCGGTAGAAGGCGCAGGGTTATTACCGTTTAAAGTATAAGTTGTGGCACTGCAAATAACTTCATCCACACCGGCGTTTGCTGGTACTGGCTGTGGCAATACGGTAACTGATGCATCAACAGTTGGGCCTTCGCAGCCGCCTTCGCTAATTGGGGTGATGTGGTAAATAATCGTTCCTGGCGTAGTACGGTATGAAGTTAAAATATCATCAATGCTCGTAGCAATTACCGGATGCTGATCATTCGCACTATAAATTTCTTGTACACGGTCAAAAGTCCATCTTACTAAAACACCCGGCGTGTTGGTTCTAAAAGTGATGCCTGTCGGGTTTCCACTGCAAATTTGCTGGCCGCTATTGGTTAAAATTACGCGTGGTATCGGCGTTACGGTAACGGTTAAAGTAAAAGGCATACCCGGACAGTTGTTATTAATTGGCGTGATGATATAAGTAACCGTACCGTTATTATTCAGATTGGAATTGGTCAGCACGTCATTAATATTACCCGAACCACTAGCACTGTTGCCCGAAATATTAGCCGTTGCCGAAGAAACCCAGGTAAAAGAAGTACCGCTTTGCTGTGCCGTTGGCTGATAACGGAAAGTTGTGCCGGTACAAATAATCCGGTTGGCATCACTAGTAAGGGTGTTTGTATTTAGCGGAGTTACCGTAACAGTTACATTATTACTGATGCTTTGCTGTGGACCGTTACACAAAACAGTAGTTACCATCCGGCGGAATAATGTTGTTGCCATCAAAGCAACCGGCTGATAACTAATGGTTGTAGCACCGTTAATATTCGTCCAGAAAGTGCCCCCATCCACACTTTGCTGCCATTGGTAATTATAGTTATTATCCGCTCCGGCAGGTGTGCTTCCGGTTAAAAAAGTTGGCATGTTGTTATAGCAAATTACCTGATCGGTAGCAATGGTATTGTTGGTAATTGGTTGTTGTACAATGATGTAAACCGGATCGCTAATTTTAGTACAAGGCCCGGAAGTTACAATCCTTCTAAAATAAGTTGAAGTTGTTAAAGTAATAGTTAGATCGCGGTTAAACTGTCCATTTAGAATTGTCCAGTTGTTATTATCGACACTGCTTTCCCATCGGTAAACGAAGCTGTTGGTTCCACCAGTTGGCTGATCACCGAAAATGGTTGTTGTTTGTCCGTAACAAATTGCAGATGCTCCAGAACTGATGTTGTTGGTTAAGCTTTGCAGATCAGAAATCACTACTTCATCTGTACTTGGTGCGCATAAACCGGCACCGCTGATTGTCCAGCGAAAAGTATAATTCTGGCCAGGCTGCAAACCGGTTACAACCGTATTGTATTGTGTTGCATCCGCAAAAAATACGCCTTGCTGGGTAGAAGTTAGCGTCCACAATCCGGTAAAAGGAGCCGGGTTGTTTCCATTTAAAGTATAAGTTGTTGCAGCACAAATCTGTTCATCCAAACCTGCATTTGCCAGTATTGGCGGAGGCTGTACGGTAATGGTAACCGTAACTGGCGCACCTTCGCAACCCGAAGCACTAACCGGCGTAATGGTATAAGTTACCGTTCCGTTTGCAGTGGTGTTGTTGGTTAAAATCTGATCAATACGAAGCACAGAAACCGGCGTTGTCTGGTTTTGATTGCCGCTGATTCCTGCCGTAGCTGTAGTGGCCCACTTGAATTGTGTTCCTGTTAAATTAGAACTAAAGCTGATATCTGTTTGACTGCCGCTGCAAATGGTATTACTGGTTGGGTTTACAGTGATGATCGGCAATGGTGTAACCGTAACAGTTACTACAAAAGGAACGCCCGGACAGTTAATACCGTTAACCGTATTAATTGGTGTGATGGTATATGTTACCGTTCCGTTGTTGTTTAAATCTGCATTGATTAACTGATCATTAATATCGCCTGTACCACTTGCCGTATTTCCGGTAACCGTTTCCAACGATATCGAAGAAACCCAGGTAAAAGAAGTATTGGGATCGCGTGCAATAATATGGTAGGTAAAAGGAGTATTGGTACAAATCGTACGGCTGGCATCACTGGTAATTGTATTGGTGTTCTGCGGATTTACCGTGACCGTTACCACATTACTCGTACTTTTTTGATCATTTACGCAAAGCGTAGTTGTAACAATCCTACGGAATTTCGTTGTTACAGTTAATGTAACCGGCTGATAATTAACAGCTGTTGCACCGCTGATCGTGTTCCAATTAGTACCATTATCCACCGTACTTTGCCATTGATAGCTAAAGTTTCCATCACCACCATCCGGTGTGCTACCGTTTAATACAACGGGCGTGTTGTTATAGCAGATCACCTGATCCGCAGAAATTGTATTGACAGTAATAGCACGTTGCACAATAATATGAACCGGCTGACTTTCGCTGGAGCAAGGCGGAGAACTAATAAGCCGTTTGATATAAATATTTTGTGTTCCAGTGAAAGAATAATTCTGGCCGGATGCACCATTAATTGTTGTCCAGTTGGTGCTGCCATCAGAGCTGCTTTGCCAGCTGTACACGTAAGATCCGTTACCACCGGTTGGCTGGTTGCCGGTTATGGTGATTGTTTGTCCGTAACAAACCGCCGGTGCGCCAAAGCTGATGTTGTTTGTTAAAGGTGAAAGGTTGTTGATAGATACCTCATCAAAAGTAGTGTTACAAGGTGCAGCACCAGTAATCGTCCAACGGAAAGTGTACATATTCCCTGCCTGTAAACCATTTACAACGGTGTTATATTGATTGGCGTTTACAAAAGTTACGCCAGCCGGACCGAATTTTAAAGTCCACAAGCCGGAAGAAATCCCCGGATTATTTCCGTTTAAGGTATAACTGGTTGCAGCACAAATTGCCTCATCTGCTCCGGCGTTAGCTACAACCGGCAAAGGCAATACATTAATCGTAACGGTAACCGGCGTGCCTTCGCAATAAGTAGGGCCGGGGCCAATCGGCGTAATGGTATAAGTTACAGAACCGGTTATTGTATTTGAAGAATTAGATAAAGCATCCGTAATCGCGTTTGTATTAATAGCAGTTTGATTGGTATTAACCGAAATTCCTGTTGTAGCTATGCTCGTCCATTTAAAAGTAGTTCCTGCCAGATTAGAAGTAAGGCCAATGTTGATCGCCTGGCCGCTGCAAACCGTTGTTGCTGCTGGGTTAATGGTAACAACCGGGCGCGGCGTAACAGTAACCACTAAATTGGAAGATGTACCCGGACAGCTGATATTGTTATTGGTGCTGTATGCTGTAATGGTATAAGTTACGGTTCCGTTGCCAGTCAGCTCATCTGTAATCTTACCCGAGCCGGCTGTATTTCCGTTTACTGTTCCGCCGGTTACGGCAGAAGTCCATATAAATGTACTGCCTAGTAATTGAGCCGCTGGCTGATAATCGACACTTGTTCCGGTACAAATAGTTTTAGCTTTATCGCTGGTAATGGCATTAGGAGGATTAATGGTGATGATTATTTCATCAAAAGGCTGATCACAAGGCTGCGGATAGCCCGTAATGGCTGTTAAAGTTAATTTAACTTGTCCTAAGTTAATCTCTGTCGAATTTGGTGTATAAGTAGCATTTAAAGTAGTCCGGTTTGGCGAAAAACCATTATCATCTCCGCCAGTCCATCGAAAGCTTTGCGGTTGCGGATTAGAAATGGTACCGGCAAGCTGAACTACGTCCGCTGAACAAATCGTTTGATCGGGCCCGGCATTTACTGTTGGCGATTGTAAAAAAGTAAGCTGTTGCGAATCAGAAGCTGTACCACAATTATTGGTTTGAGTGGCGGTAACGGTGTAAGTGCCAAATTCGGTAAACAATATATGCGGATATTTTGAACTAGAAGTCGTGTTATCTACATAAACAGGAGCCGAAGGACCAGTTACCGTCCAGCTATAAGTATTTGGTAAATCTGTTGTAGTACCGGTAAAAAGAGTTTGCGTATCGCCCTCGTTATTAGCAAATGTTAATGTCCTGTTATTTCCACAAAGTTGTTTGTCTGGTGATAAAGAAACAGTTGGCGAAGTATTTACTGTAATTGTTCTGGATGTGCTTATTGACCCACAAGACAAGGTGCTGATGGACAATGTAAGTGTATAAAGTCCGGGTGTTGTGAATTTAATTTCTGGCTGGTGACTTGAAGGATTAGTGTTGTTGATAAAAACAGGTTGTACAGCGTTATTTGGGCCTGTTATTGTCCAGGTATAAGCATTGTTTTCGGGTATCGCGTTGCAAGATTGATCAACATTGGAGTTATCTGTAGGTATAACGGATTGGGTATTACAGATGGTTGTAGCAGTTAAAGTAAAACTTGGTTCTGGTGGAGCTAAAACACAAATCTCTTTTTCAAAATCATCTGCACCGCAAATCGTGTTGCTCTGTGATTGAAATTGGAGTCTTATTTTATGAAGTCCTCTTGTGGTAAAAGTATAGGTAAAAGAAGCACCTAAAGGCTGATCAAAAGCAATAGGACTTCCATCTACATACCAAGTATATAAAGCGTTGTTATTTTCACAATTTGCACTGCTGGCATCCTGACCAGGAAACGATTTGTTTGCAAACGTAACTGGAACATTCAAACAAACATTTCCAGGACCATCAATTTTGTTTTCTGGTTTCAACACTACTACTGCAGATGTTGAAATTGGTTGACCTAAATTGCCGCAAATTTTACTACTAACCTGAGCAGTAACTTTAAAAGTATGATCTGCATTACCAGAAGTACAGGATGAACTGGTATAAGGATGGGGTAAATCTCCATCTAACCGAACTAAATCGCAGTAGGTATATTCACTATAAGTTCCGTCTCCCCAATCTACTCTGTACAAATTACCAGGATAATTATTTTTAACACCATCCGGTAAAATTGAATAATGTAATATTCCCTCTCCGTTTATTATACAAACCGGGCTAGAACTGTTGGATCCGAAATTTGTACTTAACTGATTATTAACTAACTGATATGCTCTAGTGCCTGTTATTCCGTTATATGTAGCTGTAACGTAAATGGTATAATTGTCTTTTTCTGCGGCAAAAGAAATACCAGAATTTACTGTTATATCTCTTCTTGTTTTGGTTATTTCATCAAAAAAACTGGCATTTACTGAGGCATTAGTAGTAGATCCATTAGCAAAGTTGTAGTTAGTAACACTTCCGGAACAATTACCAAAAACATCAGGATATTGACTGTTTAATGTAGAAGTTGCATTTGAAGTAAGCTTTGCTATAACCGGATCTCCCGCAACAATATTGATACTTGCTATCGATGACGTAACTGGATCTTTTGTTGATTTAATAGCTAAATTATAACTTCCTGCAACTAAACCAGCTGGAATTACACCGTTAACAAACGTAGTGTAAAAGCCATTATAACTACCAATTTTTGTATCAGGCGTGCCACCAGGGACAGATGAAATATATAATTCAAAAATATTATCTGGTTTGATACAGCCAGTGCTTGTATTTATCGTGAACGGCACAGCAACGCTGGAACCTGGAGCATAATTTCCCGCACCAATATTACTAAGTATTAAAGTTTGGGCTTTAGATAAGGTAGAAAACAGCGTAAAAAATGCTATCAGGAAGAATACTTTTTGCAGCTTATAGTAAAATATTTCCATCCATTATTGGCATAAAAAGTCCAAATAATGGTTGTACGTTTTTTGTCAGATCAAGTTATGCTAATAATTTGCCCGGTTCAAAAATTGGGTAACACAAAAATTACAGACGATTTTTAAGTTGATAAAAACAGCATAAGCTTTTGATTATGAAATATTTAATTAATCCTTAAAGCTTCGGCAGTAGAGTACAGGATGCAGCTTTGTTTTATTTTCCAGAATTTGATCGCTGATTATAAATCCGGCCCGGAAAATTTTATCGATAATTCATTTTAAAAGAAAAAAACTGCAGAGCACTTATTTTTTTCTGCTGAGAAATGATTGAAAATAAAATGAATCGCATAGCATTCAGCAAAAGCCGGATCAAACCAAAACCTGATGAACACTAAAATATATTGGTTAGTCGATTTTTTACCTGCTAAAAGAAGCATTGTGTGGCTGCTTGTCAGTGCTTCTTTTATCGCACAAAAATCAGCAGCCCAAACCGCAGCCAAAATGGATTGGGTAAGCAAAGTTGGCGCGCATCTTTCAACCCAAAAAACAACAGCGTTCAAGGTTAATAATTATGGTGCGGTAAACGATAGCACGGTTTTAAATACAAAAGCCATCCAGAAAACTATTGATAATTGTGCTGCAAAAGGCGGCGGAATAGTTATTTTTTCTCCGGGAAAATACCTGACTGGTTCACTTTTTTTGAAAAAAGGTGTTCAGTTTCGGGTAGATAAAGGTGTGGAAATTAAAGGCAGTCAGGATATTAAAGATTATCCGGAAATTGATACGCGCATTGCCGGAATCGAAATGAAATGGCCTGCTGCACTCATCAATGTTATTGATCAGCAACAGGTTATGGTTTCCGGGAACGGTTTAATTAATGCACAGGGAAAAGTTTTCTGGGATTATTACTGGAATTTAAGGAAAGATTATGACGCAAAAGGTTTGCGCTGGATTGTAGATTACGATGCCAAACGGCCGCGCACCTTGCTGGTTTCCAATTCTTCGGATGTTTCCATTAAAGGCATCACTTTGCAGCAGGCTGGTTTCTGGACGGTGCAGCTTTTATACTCCAAAAATGTAACGGTTGATGGCATTACAATCCGAAATAATGTTGGCGGACACGGACCTTCTACCGATGGAATTGATGTGGATTCTTCCAGTTGGGTGCTGGTTCAAAATTGCGATATCGATTGCAACGATGATGATTTCTGCCTGAAAGCTGGTCGCGATTGGGATGGATTACGTGTGAATAAACCAACAGAATATGTGGTAATTCGTGATTGTATTGCCCGAAAAGGTGCAGGTTTGTTGACTTTGGGCAGCGAAACTTCTGGCGGTATCCGGCATGTATTGGCCACAAATCTGACTGGAAATGGAACGAGTAATGGCTTGAACATCAAATCGGCAACTACGCGCGGCGGGCAAATTGAAGATATTCATTTCGAAAATATCACCATGAACGGCGTGGGCACCGCGATGCAAATCACGATGAACTGGAACCCAAGCTACAGTTATTCTAAACTGCCGGAAGGTTATACGGAAGAAACTTTGCCGCCGCACTGGAAAAAAATGCTGACCAAAGTAGAGCCTGCATCCAAAGGAATTCCTCATTTTAAAGATGTTTTTCTGGAGAATGTGAAAGTTACGGATGCTAAAAAAGCTATCAACGCCCTTGGTTTGCCAGAATCGGAACTGATCAACTTCAATCTTAAAAATGTATCGATAAAAGCAGCAACGGCTGGTGATATTGAACTGGCGCAAGGCTGGAAGTTTGATCAGGTTTCGATCCAAACCAAAGATGGTTCGCAACTGGGCATAAAAAGTTCTACTAACATGAATATAGCATTGGCCAAATGAGAAAGATCCTAACCAAAAAAATTTTCTGTATTGCTTTTCTGCTTGCTTCTTTTATCGAGGTAAAATCGCAAAGCGTTCCGGTTTCGTTGGAAGTTAACTTCAACAAAGAAATTACACCGATGAGACCGATCTGGTCGTGGTTTGGTGCCGATGAACCCAACTATGCGTACATGAAAGACGGGCAGAAACTGCTTTCAGAACTTTCCAAACTCAGTAAAAATCCCGTTTATTTCAGAGCCCACAATTTGTTAACTTCTGGCGATGGAACCGCAGCGTTAAAATGGGGTTCGACTAACATTTACACCGAAGATAAAAACGGAAAACCGGTTTACGATTTCACAATTGTTGACCGCATTTTTGATACATACATCAAAAGAGGCATTAAACCGCTGGCGCAAATTGGGTTTATGCCGGAGGCTTTGTCAACTCACCCGCAACCTTATCAGCATCATTGGCGTGCAGAAAAAGGTTATCAGCAAATTACAACCGGCTGGGCTTATCCGCCAAAAGATTACCAGAAATGGGGAAATCTGGTGTACGAATGGGTTAAACATTGTGTGCAGCGATACGGGCAAAAGGAAGTGGAAAGCTGGTACTGGGAAGTTTGGAATGAACCAAACGGTTTTTACTGGAAAGGAACGGTACCCGAGTTTTATAAATTGTATGATTATGCAGCTGCTGGTTTAAAACGTGCTTTGCCATCAGCTAAAATTGGCGGGCCAAATGTTGCAGGAACAGGCGGAGCTGGCGGAAGCAAGTTTTTAAGTGGATTTATTGAACACTGTATTTCGGATACCAATTTTGTTACCGGTAAAATTGGTTCTCCGTTGGATATAGTTTTATTTCATGCTAAAGGTTCGCCTAAATTTAAAAACGGCATGGTGGAAATGAATATGGCGCCGCAACTGCACGATATTGAAACCGGATTTAAAATCGTAAAGTCTTATCCTCAAACTCAAAATCTTCCTGTTATTCTGGGCGAATCTGATCCGGAAGGCTGCGCTGCCTGCGGGATGCAAACCAATCCTGAAAACGCTTACCGCAACGGAACGATGTTTTCCAGTTATACGGCTGCTTCTTTTGCCAGGGAATATTTATTGGCCGATCAATATCAGGTCAATTTTAAAGGCGCTGTTTCCTGGTCGTTCGAGTTTGAAGATCAGCCTTGGTTCGCCGGTTTTCGCGATCTGGCAACCAACGGCGTGGACAAGCCGGTTTTAAATGTTTTCCGGATGTTTGGAATGATGGAAGGAAGCCGGGTTGAAGTAACCGGCAACAAAATGTATCCGCTAAAAACAGTACGAGATTCCAGCGTTCGTAACCAAACGGATATTGGCGGATTGGCTTCAAAAGATAAAAATGCAGCTGCTGTAATGGTTTGGAATTATCATGATGATGATTTGCAGGAAAGTGCAAGTTCAGTGACCATCAACCTGAATGGTTTGCCTGCAAAAACGGTAAAAGTTACGCAATATCTGATTGATCAAAACCACAGCAATTCGTACCAGGTTTGGAAGAAAATGGGTTCTCCGCAGAAACCAACTACTGCGCAAATTGCAGAACTGGAAAAAGCAGGAATGCTGCAAACGACTGGAAATATCCAAAATTTAACTGTTGCTGATGGTAGACTGGAATTGAAAATTTTATTAGAGCGGCAAGCGGTTACATTATTAAAATTGGACTGGAAATAACCTGATATGAATAAAAAGCTATGCTTCCGGTTTTTATTGATTTTAGTTTCGTGCTTTTTTTATGCCACAAAAATCAGTGCGCAACGGCAGATGGAAAATCTGGATCGTGGCATCATCGCTGTACATACAAACGCTGATTCTGTTTTTGTTAGCTGGCGAATGCTGGGCACCGAACCGCAAAGTATCAGCTTTAATTTATACCGGAAAACAGGCAATGCCTCCGCAATAAAACTCAACAGAAGCCCGATTTCAGAAAGCACCAATTTTGAAGATGCTAAAGTTGATTTTTCTCAGCCCAACTCTTATTTTATAAAACCTGTTTTAAAAGGAGCGGAACAGGAAGCAAGCAAACTGTACATTTTGGCAGCCAATGCGCCGGTGCAGCAATACATCAACATTCCGCTTAAAACGCCTCAAGGTTATACACCAAATGATGCTTCCGTGGGTGATTTGGATGGTGATGGCGAGTACGAAATTGTGGTGCACCAAACTGCCCGAAGCATTGATACGCCTTCTCCCGGCATTTCCGGTATTCCGATTTTTCAGGCTTATAAAATGGACGGCACGTTGTTGTGGCAGATCAATTTGGGCAAAAATATTCGCGAAGGCGCGCATTATACTCAGTTTATGGTTTATGATCTGGACGGAGATGGCATTGCCGAATTTGCCTGCAAAACTGCCGATGGAACGGTTGATGGAAAAGGAAAAGTGATTGGAGATTCGACCAAAGACTGGCGCAATTTAAGCGTTCCGCCTAAAAATGTTTTGTATGGAAAAATCCTGAATGGGCCGGAATATTTTACCATTTTCAGCGGTAAAACCGGCGAAGCTTTGGCTACAACGGATTATATTCCAAATCGTTATCCGACAAACGGCTGGAACGGACATGGTGGAAACGGCGGGCATGATGATACGGGCAATCGTGTTGATCGGTTTACAGCTTGTGTGGCTTATTTGGATGGCATTCATCCAAGCGTAATCATGTGCCGCGGTTATTATGGCCGCTCGGTTTTGGCCGCCTGGGATTGGCGGAACGGAAAACTGACTTCGCGCTGGATTTTTGACAGCAAAGACGGCGAAAATCCTTATTCCGGTCAGGGTTATCATACAATAAGTGTGGCTGATGTGGATGGCGACGGCAAAGATGAAATTATCTATGGATCAATGGTCGTAGATGATAACGGCAAAGGACTTTTCAGCACCCGCTTCCGTCATGGCGATGCGTTGCATGTAACCGATTTGGATATTTCACGGCCCGGACTGGAAGTTTTTGGTGTGCACGAAATTGAGGAAGGAACCAAAGGTCCAGGCGCAACGGTTTACGATGCCCGTACTAGCGAAACGCTTTTTAAAGGTACTATGGATCAGGATGTTGGGCGAGGCGTTGCAGATGATATTGATCCTTCAAATCCCGGCGCAGAAATGTGGTGGTCAGGCTCCAACGGTTTATATTCGATAAAAGGAGTACGCATTGGCGATGCGCCACGATCAACCAATTTTTTAAGCTGGTGGGACGGCGATCTGAACCGCGAATTGCTGGACGGCAATCATATTGATAAATATAAAGGCGGCAGATTGTTAACGGCAGAAGGTTGCGTTTCTAACAACGGCACCAAATCAACACCTGCTTTAAGTGCAGATTTATTTGGCGACTGGCGCGAAGAAGTAATCTTTCGCACGGCTGATAATCAGAATTTGCGGATTTATACCACCACCATTCCCACCAAACATAAAATTTATACGCTGATGCACGATCCGCACTATCGGTTAAGCATCGCCTGGCAAAACGTAGGCTACAACCAGCCGCCGCATACAGGTTTTTATTTGGGAAGTGATATGAAAACATTGCCAAAACCAAATATTGTGCTGGTAAAAACAGCATCAGCTTCTAGAAAATAATAGTTAATGATGAATAGCACAGGAACAAGATTTTTAGGTGGTAAAAGAAGCATCATTTCAGCAATGTTTTGCCTATTGATATTATGCTTCTTTTATCAGGCAAAATCTCAAAACATAAATCCGAAAGGTAATTTGGCAGATAAACCACTGTTCCGCGATCCTGTTTTTGATGGAGCAGCTGATCCGGCAATCATCTTCAACCCAAAAACAAAAAAATGGCTCATGTTTTACACCAACCGTCGCGCAAGTGATACCACTGCAAAAGGCGTAACTTGGGTGCATGGCACAAAAATCGGCATAGCAGAATCTAAAAACGGCGTGCACTGGAAGTATCACGAAACGGCAAATATTGATTATAAAAAAGGCGATGATACTTATTGGGCACCAGAAATTATAGCAGATAAAGGAACTTATCATATGTATTTAACTTATGTTCCGGGAATTTTTACTGACTGGAACCATCCGCGAAGCATACTTCATTTAACCAGCAAAAACCTGTACGACTGGCATTACGAAAGCACTTTAAATCTGGCTTCGGATAAACTAATTGATGCCTGCGTAATCAAATTGCCAAACGGTTCATGGCGGATGTGGTACAACAACGAGCGCGATCATAAATCAATTTATTATGCTGATAGCGAAGATTTGTACTCCTGGAAAGATCAGGGAAAAGCAGTTAACGAAAGAGGAGAAGGGCCAAAAGTTTTTTACTGGCAAAAGAAGTATTGGATGATTATTGATGTTTGGCGAGGCTTGGTTGCTTATTCATCTGCTGATTTATTGACCTGGAAAAAGCAGGATGGCAACCTATTGCAAACACCCGGAAAAGGGAAAGACGACGGCGTAATGGGCGGCCACGCGGATGTAATTGTCAACAATAATCACGCGTATCTCTTCTATTTTACGCATCCCAGCCGCACGCCGGTAAATGCCGGTAAAGATGGTTTTGAACAGAAACGAAGTTCGATACAAGTGGTAGAACTTCAGTATCAAAACGGATTAATTACCTGCAACCGCGATTTGCCAACTTACATTCATCTTCAACCTAAATAATTATAAAATATGTTACTTTTTTTTCGGTCAGATAATTTAATAAATCAGTGTAAACGATTTTTTTTGTTTGGGTTGATACTGTTTTTATCACCTTTTTTTCTGCACGCACAAAGTAATCCCGAAGGAAGAACAACAACTTCTTTTGATAACGACTGGCGGTTTTTAAAAAGCGATGTAACAGGAGCAGAAAAATCTTCTTTTGATGACTCAAAATGGCGAAAATTAAATGTGCCGCATGATTGGAGCATTGAAGGTCCGTACGATCAGAATAATCCAACCGGCCGCGGCGGCGGTTATTTGCCTGCCGGAATTGGCTGGTACCGCAAAACTTTTACGCTAAACGAAGCAGATGCGAAACGCAAAGTTTCCATCGAGTTTGATGGCGTGATGACCAACAGCGATGTTTGGATCAATGGTTTTCATTTAGGAAAACGGCCTTACGGCTACAGCAGTTTCAGCTATGATTTATCCGGCCATTTAAATTTTGGCAAAGGAAAAACCAACGTTTTAGCCGTTCGCGCGGATAATTCTGTGCAGCCAGCTTCGCGTTATTATACTGGTGCGGGAATTTATCGGCATGTTCGTTTGGTTTCCACAAATGATGTTCATTTAGATCATTGGGGAACTTATATTACTTCAACACAAGTTAGTGCGGCAAAAGCAAATATAAAAGTTCAGGTTAAAATTAGCAATGAAGCTGCTGCAGCTAATGAAATTACTTTACAAACTTTGCTGATCGATCCTTCGGGGAAAACTGTAAAATCAACAGAAACCAAACAAACGGTTGCTGCCGGAAAAACGGTTGAAGCCAATCACGAAATCGAAGTCAACAATCCGCAATTGTGGAATCTGGAACAGCCGAATCTGTATCGTGCAGTTACTAAAATTATCTCTAACGGAAAAACTGTTGATACTCAAACAACCACTTTCGGTATTCGCGACAGCAAATTTGAAGCGGCAACCGGTTACTGGCTCAATGGAAAAAACATCAAGATAAAAGGCGTATGCCTGCATCACGATGGCGGTGCAGTTGGCGCGGCGGTTCCGTTAGCGGTTTGGGAACGTAGATTTAAGCTGCTAAAAGAAGCAGGCGTAAATGCCATCCGAACTTCGCATAATCCGGTTGCACCGGAGTTTTTAGATTTATGTGACCAGATGGGATTTTTGGTGATGGACGAAACTTTTGATACCTGGACGGCAGCCAAAAACAACGGCGAAAAAGGCTACAATTTATATTTTACCGATTGGTGGAAAAAAGATACGGAAGACATGATTTTGCGCGATCGTAACCATCCGTCTATCGTAATTTACAGTGTTGGGAATGAAATTCATGATAATTTAGACAGCCCGGAAGGCTTTAAAAAGTACAAAGATCAGCAGAATTTGGTGCATCAGCTTGATCCAACGCGGCCGGTTACGATGGCTTTATTCCGCCCGAATGTTTCTAAAGTTTATGCAAATGGATTTGCAGCTACGATGGATGTAGTTGGTCAGAATTACCGTGAAAATGAACTGATTGCAGCACATGATGCGCACCCAGACTGGAAAGTCATCGGCACAGAAAATACGCATGTATTGGTTCAATGGTTGGCTTTGCGCGATAAACCTTACATGGCCGGCCAGTTTTTGTGGACCGGAATTGATTATTTGGGTGAAGAAGATTGGCCAAACGTAACCAACAATCAGGGATTGTTTGACAGAACCGGCGGCTGGAAACAGCAGGCTTTGCAACGCCAAAGTTGGTGGAGCGATAAGCCGGTTGTGCATATCGTCCGCAAATCCGACAATGCCGGAGCCGGAAACTGGGTTGCCGATTGGACGCCAACAGATTTTGATACGTATGACAATGCTAAAATTCAGGTTTACAGCAATTGTGATGACGTAGAGCTATTTTTAAACGGCAAATCTCTCGGCACAAAATCTAAACCAGCAAATGATTCGCCCAGAGAGTGGGACGATGTAACTTTTGAAAAAGGTATGCTCAAAGCAGTGGGCAAAAATAAAGGTGCAACAGTTGCTTCTGAAGAGTTTAAATCTGCCGGTGCGCCTGCTAAAATTGTGCTTTCGGTTGATAAAAACAAGTTGGCAAATACCTGGGACGATGTGGTTTATGTTACGGCAACTATTGTAGATGCGCAGGGAATTCCTTGTCCGAACTCGGATAAACTGATCAAATTTAGCATTAATGGAGGCGGAGAAATTGCGGCGGTTGATAATGGAAATATTGCCAGTCATGAATTATATCAAACCACCGAAAGAAGTGCTTACCGCGGAACTTGCATTGCCATCATCAAAGCAAAATCATCTAACGGAAAAGTAGTGGTAAAAGCAGCATCTGCGGGTTTGGCTGAAGGTTCTGTTACGGTTGATTTAACTTCATCTCAAACAAAATAATTATGAAAAAAAATATTTTTAAACTAAAACCAATGCTGTTTTTAGCAGCATTTTTTCTGGTTTGCTGCGGATTTTTGTGGCAGCAAAACCGGCATACGCTTTATATCATTGGCGATTCTACCGTTAGAAACACCAACAATGTGCAGCGCGGCTGGGGCATGTTTATTCAAAGTTATTTCGACAGCACGAAACTGGCCGTTAGTAATCAAGCAATGGCTGGCCGGAGCACGCGGACTTTTATTAAAGAAGGTCGTTGGGACAAAGTTTTATCAACCTTAAAAACCGGAGATTTTTTGATGATGCAGTTTGGCCATAACGAAGGCAGCGTTCCCGATACTTCCAAAGCCGGTTACCGCGGTGTTTTAAAAGGAACTGGCGATGAAACCAAAGAACTGGTTTGGCCCGATGGAAAACCCGAAAGCGTGCATACTTACGGCTGGTATTTGAGCAAATTTGTGAAAGAAGCCAAAGCAAAAGGTGCAACAGTTTTTATCTGTTCGATGATTCCGAGAAACGAATGGGAAAATAACAAGGTAAAAAGAGCATCCGGCGATTACGGCAAATGGGCGCAGGAAGTGGCGCAGCGCGAAGGTGCTTCTTTTATTGACCTAAATGCGCTAACAGCTGATAAATACGATAAACTGGGCGCAGATGAAGTGAAAAAGTTTTTCCCCGGAGATCATACACATACCAATGAAGCTGGCGCAAAAATAAATGCACAGTCTATAATTGATGGTTTGAAGGGATTGAAAAATGATCCTTTAAAATCATATTTTCTGTAAAAAGAGTCTATAAAAGAAGTATCTACCATAAAGAACCTGAACAAATATTATCATGAATAAAAAATACAAAGCCAAAACATTGCTTTTAACAGCAATTACAATCATCGCTCTGTCCTCTTTTCTTTTTCAAACATCAAAACCAACGCTTTATCTCATCGGTGATTCGACCGTAAAAAATGGCAAAGATAAAGGTGACGGCAGCTTGTGGGGCTGGGGACATTTTATTGGTGCTTATTTTGATCAAAATAAAATTAATGTCGAAAATCATGCTTTGGGCGGAACAAGTAGTCGTACTTTTCAATCCAAAGGTTTGTGGGACAGTGTTTTAGTGAAACTGAAAAAAGGTGATTATGTAATGATGCAGTTCGGCCATAACGATAGTAGTCCGCTGGACGATACGGCACGTGCCCGCGGAACCATCAAAGGAACTGGTGAAGAAAGCAAGGAAATCTACAATCCAATCCTGAAAAAACAGGAAGTAGTACACACTTACGGCTGGTACATGCGCAAATTTGTAAACGAAGCCAAAGCCAAAGGAGCAACCGCAATTGTGTGTTCGCCGATACCAAGAAACGATTGGAAAGATGGCAAAGTAGTGCGTTCGGTAAACAGTTACGGCCAGTGGGCGCAGGAAGTTGCCAGGCAAACCGGTGCTTCTTTTATCGACTTAAATATGATCACTTCCGGAAAATACGACCAGTTAGGAGCTGAAAAAGTAAAAGATTTTTTTCCGGGAGACCATACGCACACCAACGAACCCGGCGCAAAATTAAATGCAGAATCGGTTGTGGAAGGTTTGAAAGGTCTGAAAAACTCGACGTTAAATAAATATCTGATTGCTTCAAAATAAATTTCTTTAAAAAAGAAATCAGGATGCTACAGGTTGCCTCAACCAAATAAATACCCGATAATAGAAGCCGTAAACCAATTATACCTAAGCTATACCAGCTTGGGTTCTAAATTATTTCTATGCCAGCTGCTTTACCTCGTTTATTTAAGTGGTTTTTTTGTGGATTAAGTCTGATTTTTTTGTTGGCCGGATTTGCAGCGGATGACACCATTTCTTTACAGGGAACCTGGCGTTTTAAAACCGATCCGCAGGATGTTGGCATACAGGAAAAATGGTTTAACAAAACGCTGGACGAAACCATCAAATTGCCCGGCTCAATGGCCGAAAACAACAAAGGCGATGACATCACGCTAAAAACAAAATGGACCGGCAGCATTTACGATAGTTCCTGGTATTTTAACCCGCATCTGGCTAAATACCGCGAGCCGGGAAACATCAAAATTCCGTTCTGGCTCACCCCAAAAAAACATTATACAGGCGCCGCCTGGTACCAGAAAGAGGTTACTATTGATAAAGATTGGAAAGGCAAACACATTACGCTTTTTCTGGAATACGCGCATATCGAAACCCGTATTTGGGTAGATAGCACCGAAGTTGGAATGCAAAACAGCTTAGTTTCGCCGCATATTTATGATCTTACCAAAGAGTTAACGCCTGGAAAACATACCATCAGTATTCGGATAGACAATCGCATTAAAGAAATTAACGTCGGTCCGGATTCGCACAGCATTACCGACCATACACAGGGAAACTGGAACGGTATTGTTGGCAAAATGCAGTTGATTGCCGGTTCGCAGGTTTATCTGGATGATATTCAGGTTTATCCTGATTTGCAGAACAAGCTTGCCCGAATTAAAATCAGTATAAAAAGTGATGTAAAAATAGCATCATCCGGCTGGTTGAATATTTCTGCAAAAAGCTTCAACACCAAAACCAGCCAGCAAATTAAAACGGTTAAAGGTGAGTACAAACTGGAAAACGGCGAAGGAACCGCTGAAATTGTACTGCCAATGGGCGAACATTTTTTAACCTGGGACGAGTTCAATCCAGCTTTGTATCACTTAAATGTTCAACTGGTTTCTAAAAATGGAAGCGAGCAAACCAAACAAATTCAGTTCGGGATGCGGGAATTTAAAGCCGTAGATCGTCATTTTGAAATTAACGGCCGGCCGGTTTTTCTTCGCGGAACGGTTAATAACTGCGAATTTCCTTTAACCGGTTATCCCGCAATGGATGTGCCGGCCTGGACGCGCATTTTTAAAATTGCCCGGGCGCACGGCTTAAACCACATGCGTTTTCATTCTTTTTGTCCGCCCGAAGCTGCTTTTATAGCTGCTGATTTAGCCGGTTTTTATTTACAACCTGAAGGACCAACCTGGGCAAATCACGGCACTTCCATTGGCGATGGCAAACCGATCGACCAATATATTTATGACGAAACCAACCGCATGGCTAAAACTTACGGTAATTACGCATCGTTTTGTATGATGGCTTATGGCAATGAGCCGCGCGGAAAACAAGTTGAATTTCTAACCAAATTTGTAGATTACTGGAAAGCGAAAGATAGCCGCCGTTTATATACCGGCGCTTCCGTTGGTGGCAGCTGGCCGGTTATTCCAAACAGTGAATATATGGTTCGAGGCAGCGCACGTGGCTTAGATTGGAACAAACGACCAGAAAGCGAATCAGATTATGCTCAGCTGATTACTTCTTTTACCGTTCCTTTTGTGGCGCACGAAATGGGACAATGGTGCGTTTTTCCTGATTTTAAAGAAATTAAAAAATACACCGGCGTTTATCGCGCAAAAAACTTTGAGCTTTTTCAGGAGGATTTACAGGATCATCACATGGGTGATGAAGCCGAAAAATTTCTGATGGCTTCGGGAAAATTACAGGCTTTGTGTTACAAGAATGAAATCGAAAAAGCCTTACGCACGCCCAACTATGCTGGTTTTGAATTGCTTTCTTTGAATGATTATCCCGGACAAGGAACGGCATTAGTTGGCGTATTAAACGCTTTTTGGGATGAAAAAGGCTACATCACCGCCAAACAATTCAATCGTTTTTGCAACAGTACGGTTCCGTTAGCGCGCATTCCAAAGTTCGTTTTTACCAATAATGAAACGTTTAAAGCTGCTATAGAAATTGCACATTTTGGTGCTGCGCCATTAGTTAATGCACGTGCTTCATGGAAAATAACCGATAAAAAAGGCATCGTTTTAGCTAAAGAAAACTTCGATCCAAAAACATTCTCCATTGGAAATAATTTGGAATTAGGTGAAGTAAATTTCCCGCTTTCTAAAATTAGCAAAGCAACGGAACTAAACTTGGGAGTTTCCGTCAACAATACAACTTTTGCCAATGATTGGAATTTTTGGGTTTATCCGCAGCAACTTCCCGAAGTAAAATCAGACAATATTTATTACTGTACCTCTTTGGATGATAAAGCCAAAGAAACACTTGATAAAGGCGGAAAAGTATTTTTGCAAGCAGCCGGAAAAGTGGTAAAAGGGAAAGAAATTGTACAAACATTTCTGCCGGTTTTCTGGAATACTTCCTGGTTTAAAATGCGTCCGCCGCATACTTTAGGCATTTTATTGGATGCAAAACATCCGGCTTTTAAAGATTTTCCAACCGAAAACTTTAGCGATTTGCAGTGGTGGGAAATTGTAAACAAAGCCCAGGTAATGCATCTGGAAGATTTTCCGGCAGGTTTCCGTCCGTTGGTACAACCCATTGATACCTGGTTTTTAAATCGCCGTTTGGGTTTGATCATCGAAGCAAAAGTTGGCAACGGCAAACTGCTGGTTTCGAGTGCTGATTTAACTTCCGATTTGGAGCATCGCCCGGCTGCATTACAACTGTATTTGAGCCTGCAAAAATATATGGCTTCTGATCAGTTCAATCCAAAAACCAGTGTTGATTTTCAGGTGGTAAAAGATGTATTTGAAACCGGTTCGAAAGAAGTTTTTAGCACTTATACCAAAGATAGTCCAGACGAACTCAAGCCAAAACCGACTCAAAAGAAATCAACCTAATGCTTCTTTTATTAACCTAAAATGAATAAATATAATATTTTGAAGAAAGCAGTTTTTGCGGTAATGCTTCTTTTATCGGTTCAATTTTCTTTACAGGCTCAGCCTTTGCCCTCCAAAAAAGAAGTGCTAAAAGTGATGCAGCTCACCAATAGTTACTTTATGCAAAAGTGGCCAGATGCGGGAAAAGAGATCACCACGAACAAAACGCGGCCAAGTAACATCTGGACGAGAGGTGTTTATTATGAAGGTCTGATGACTTTGTATCAGCTGGATCATGATAAAAAATATTATGATTATGCCGTAGATTGGGGCCAAAAGCATCAATGGAATTTGCGAAACGGCGTTACTACCAGAAATGCAGATGACCAAACTTGTGGCCAAACTTACATCGATTTATACAAAATTGATAAGCAACCGGAACGCATCAAAAACATCCAGGCGTCCATCGATTCGATGGTAAAAACGGATAAAATCAGCGACTGGACCTGGGTTGATGCCTTGCAAATGGCGATGCCGGTTTACGCAAAACTAGGTGTTCAATACAAAGACAATGCTTATTTTGAGCGGATGTACCAAATGTATAACCACACCAAAACGGCAGAAGGTGGCGGCTTATACAACACGAAAGAACATTTATGGTGGCGTGATAAAGATTTTGTGCCACCTTACAAAGAGCCAAACGGAGAGAATTGCTACTGGTCGCGCGGCAACGGCTGGGTTTTCGCAGCTTTAGTTCGGGTGATGGACATCATGCCGAAAAATGAAGCGCACCAGAAAGAATACCTGCAAAATTTTAAAGAAATGGCGGCCGCATTGGTTCCGCTGCAAAGAACGGATGGTTTCTGGAATGTGAGTTTAAAAGATCCAAATCATTTTGGCGGAAAAGAAACCACAGGAACAGCACTTTTTGTTTATGGCATGACTTGGGGAATTAACAACGGCATTTTGGATGCGAAAACTTATCGTCCAATTTTGTTAAAAGCCTGGAATGCGATGGTAAAAGATGCAGTTCATGCAGATGGAATGCTGGGTTTTGTACAGGGAACCGGTAAAGAGCCAAAAGACAGTCAACCAGTGAGTTATACTAATATTCCTGATTTTGAAGATTATGGTTTAGGTTGTTTCCTACTTGCCGGAAGCGAAGTTTATAAACTTAAAAAATGATTGATAAAAGAAGTATCTGTAAAAAAGTTCTGGCTGTATTAGTACTGTTTTTAGCACTTAATTCTTCGGCACAAAATATTGGTAATGCTGTTTCCGGCTATAAAAAAGCGGGAAACGAATTAACTTTTACCACAACCGGCGGAGAAGTAAAACTTGATTTTTGTACCGCAAGTATGTTCCGTTTCCGCACTTCGTGGAATAAAAAGTTTGAAGCAGATGAAAACCTGATGGTGGTTAATTACCAGTTTCCAGCTATTCAATTTGCGGTTTTAGAGCAGAAAGATCATTTCCGGATCACAACAGATTCTTTGTCGATCAATATTTTTAAAGCACCTTTTCGTTTGGATGTTTTTAATAAACACGGGCGTTTGCTCTCTTCAGAATCACCTTCGCCCCAACAGGGAAATTTATCTAAACAAGGAGATACCGTGATTTGCCGCAAAGCCATCATGCCTGATGAGCACTTTTTCGGTTTCGGCGAGCGGATGGATTTTCTCGATCGAAGAAGCAAAAAACTGAAACTGAACGTTGGCCGCGGCAATGAGTTGCCTTACATTGTTGGCGCTTATAATATTTTGGAAGCCAATTATTGCGCAGTTCCATTTATGATGAGCACGCGCGGTTATGGTATTTTCCTGCATAATTCTTCTGCAACGGAATGGGATATGGCTTCATCCAAAAGTAATCAACTGAGCTTTAAAGCAGTTGACGGTCCGCTGGATTATTATTTTATGTACGGAGATTTTCCTTCCATCCTCAATCAATACACTAACTTAACGGGTAAAAGTCCGCTATTGCCAGAATTTGCCCTGGGCTTGCATGTAGGAACTTATAGCGGCGGAACCTGGAACTATGAAGGACAAACTTCTACGCATTATGTAGTAGAACTGGCCAAAAGATTCAGAGAAATGGGGATTCCGGCGGATTTAATCTGGCTGGATTCTACCTGGCGTTTATTTGGCGAAGTTGGCGGAAAAGGCGCAACAAGTTTTGAATGGCGCGAAACGTTTAAAAATCCGAAAGCGATGTTTGACAGCATTTATGCGATGGATTACAAAATGGTAGGTTTACATATTCGTCCAAGAGTTGATAATGCTAAAAACCTCAATCTACTGGATCAGGCTAAAGCGAAAGGGTTTACGTATCCGGAGAATGGAAAGCCGGGCGAATTTGTTAATTTTTTCGATCAGAAAGCAGTGGATTGGTGGTGGCAAAACGGCTTAATGCGCGTTGCTTCTCAAGGAGCAAAGTTTGTTAAAACCGACGAAGGAAGCGCTTTTGCTTCGCTGGCCAATGAAAGCGATAAAGTTGGGCCAACCGGTAAAGCAGTAGAGAAATTACACAATGTTTTTCCGATTGCTTATGCCAAAGCGCCTTTCGAAAAATTTCAGGAGTTTAACAAAATACGCGGTTTAAATCATACGCGCGAAGGTTACAGCGGCATCCAACGTTATCCCTTTATTTTTGCCGGAGATTGGCCAAGTGAATGGCAATATTTTGCACCAGTAATTAAAGCCGGGATTAACATCGGACTTTCCGGAGTAGGAGACTGGGGACATTGCATGGGCGGATTTGAACATCTGGCTGATCCGGAATTGTACATCCGTTGGGTGCAGTTTGGAATGTTTAGTCCGATTGCGATGGTTTTCGGCATGGATCATCCGGGCTATAAAGAGCCGTGGAACTATGGTGATGCTGCATTAAAAAACTTTAAAAAATACGATTTGCTGCGTTACCGCATGATTCCGTATCTATATTCAACCCAATATCAGCAATACAAAACCGGTTTGCCGATGATGCGCGCTTTGGTTTTGCAAGATCAGCAGGATGAAAATACATTTGAAGTTGGCGACCAATACATGCTGGGCGATAACCTGATGGTTTGTCCGGTTACCACAAAAGGTGCTGTTACGCGTACGGTTTATCTACCAAAAGGCAATTGGTTTGATTACTGGACGGGCAAAAAATACGAAGGCAAACAATATGTACACGTTTTAGCTCCCCTGGATACGATTCCGCTTTTTGTAAAAGCTGGAGGCATTATTCCGATGCAACCGGAGATGAAATATTTTGGAGAAAAAAAAGCTGATGTAATTACGCTGGATATTTTCCCCGAAGGAAAATCAAGCTTTAATTTGTATGAAGATGATGGCAAAACTTTGGCTTATCAGCAGGGAGAATTTGCGATTACGAAGATGAATGCTTCTTTTACCGGGCAAAAATTAGTATTGGATATTGCCAAACCTGCCGGAAATTTTATTCCACAGGAACATCATTATCTCACAAAAATTCATTGGAACGCAGCGAAACCTTCAGCTTTAATGGAAAATGGTAAAATAATAGCGGCCGCTGCCAATGCAGCTGACCTAGAAAAATCCGACAGCTGGTTTTATGATGCGAATACCAAAATTTTATGGGTAAAAACAGCATCTGCTAACCAAAACAATATTCAGTTAACTGTTCAATAATATATGCAAAAAGTAGCTTTTAAAATGAAATTGAAGCCCAGCTTCGAACAGGAATATCAGAAACGCCATAATGAAATCTGGCCGGAACTGGCGCAATTGTTAAAAGCCAATGGCATCAGCGATTATACGATTTTCCTAGATGAAGAAACGCTGACTTTGTTTGCGGTACAGCAGCAATCCGGGCAATCTTCGCAGGATTTAGGACAGACTGAAATTGTGAAAAAATGGTGGTCGTACATGGCCGATTTGATGGAAACTAACCCAGATAACTCACCGGTTTCTATTCCTTTAAAAAAAGTTTTCCATCTCGACTAATTCCTCATAATGAAAAATTTAAAATGGGCCATTGCAGCAAGTGTCATGCTGTTTTTATCCACTAAAAACAGTGATGCGCAAACTGCCGTTTCCTCTCAAAATATCTGGCCTGCAGTAAAAAAAGAAACGCATCCCTGGACGCGCTGGTGGTGGATGGGAAATGCGGTGGATGAACAAAATGTTGCATCGCTTTTAAAGCAATACCACGATGCCGGAATTGGCGGCGTAGAAATTACGCCAATTTATGGTGCTGTTGGTTTTGAGCAGCGTTACCTGGATTTTTTGTCGCCAAAATGGCTGGATGTAGTCAATTTTACAGTGCAAAAAGCAGCAAGCCTGAATATGGGCGTGGATATGAACACCGGAACGGGCTGGCCTTTTGGCGGACCACAGATTACGCCTGATTTGGCTGCTTCTAAGTTAATTGTCCAAAAATACCAGTTGAAAGCAGGAGAGAAGTTGCAGGAAAAGATTGTGGTGAATGATCCAAAACAAAAATTGGTAAAATTGCAAGCGTTAATGGCTTATGGTGATAAAGGCGAAGTTGTAGATTTAACGGCAAAAGTTGAATCGGATGGAAACCTGAACTGGAAACCGTTAACCGGAAACTGGCAACTTTTGGCTGCCTTTGATGGCAAATCCCGACAAATGGTAAAACGTGCTGCGCCGGGCGGTGTAGGTTTGGTGATGGATCATCTTCAAAAAAAAGCGGTTGATGTTTATTTGGCTCGTTTTGATGCTTCTTTTAAGGGCAAAATTCCGGGAATCGGCAATTATTTTAATGATAGTTATGAAGTTTTCGGTGCAGATTGGTCGCCGGCATTGTTTGAAGAATTTCAGAAATACAGAGGTTATAATTTAAAGGAACATCTGCAGGAACTGACTTCAAAAGATTCTACAAATGAAATAGTTGCCCGCGTAAAATCGGATTACCGCGAAACGATGAGCGATATGCTGCTGCATAATTTCACCGAAAACTGGACGGACTGGGCGCATAAAAATCATAGTTTAACCCGGAACCAATCGCACGGTTCGCCGGGAAATTTGCTGGATTTGTACGGAACGGTTGATGTGCCGGAATGTGAAACTTTTGGTTCGAGTTATTTTCCGATTCCGGGTTTACGGCGTGATAGTGCCGATATCCGGAATGTTGATCCTGATCCGATGATGTTCAAATTTGCGACTTCGGCAGCGCATGTAAACGGAAAACCGCTGGCTTCCTCCGAAACTTTTACTTGGCTGGCAGAGCATTTTAAAGGTTCGCTTTCTCAGTGTAAACCTGAGGTGGAAAACATTTTTTTATCGGGTGTAAATCACGTTTTCTTTCACGGAACGGCTTATTCTCCGCAGGATGTTCCCTTTCCCGGATGGCTGTTTTATGCTTCGGTTAATTTTTCGCCGAGTAATACTTTTTGGCCGCACATTAAAGGCATGAATGATTATATCACGCGTTGCCAGTCGGTCTTACAGGATGGAAAAGCAGATAACGATGTGCTGATGTACTGGCCGGTTTACGATGTGTGGAACAAAGCTGGCGGCATGGAAATGCTGCTGGCGATACATGGAATTGAAAAATGGCTGCGACCAACACAATTTTATCAGCAAGCCAAACAGTTAACGCAAAAAGGTTTTACGATTGATTTTATTTCGGATACGCAAATAGCGGCCACAAAAACAGCAAACGGAATGCTGCAAACCAATGCTGCTGCTTCGCCTTATAAAGTAATTATCATTCCGGAATGTAAACTAATGCCGATAGCAACTTTGCGTAACATTTTGCAGCTGGCCAATAATGGTGCAACGGTGATTTTTCAAAAATTACCGGAAGATGTGCCTGGTTTAAACGATCTGGAAAATCGCAGGAATCTGTTTGAAAAAATGCTCGGTACAATGAAGTTTTTAGGTGATAAAAACAGCATCCGCATATTTAAAACCGGAAAAGGTACAATTTTACTTTCTGCGGATTTACAGCAGGCATTAAACTTTAAACAAGTAAAACGTGAAGAATTAACAGATTCTGGCTTAGAATTTAACCGCAGAAGTTTTAACGGCGGCAAATATTATTATTTAGTTAATCATACCGCAAAAGATATTGATCAGCAAATTACATTAAACGATGCCGGAAAATATGTGGCAATATTGGATCCGCAAACGGGTAACAGTGGTTTTGCTCAATATGTTGCTGTAGAAAATCAACCGTCAGTTCGTGTACAATTAAAATCAGGCGAAGCTTTGATTGTAAAAACTTTTTATCAGCAAAAACCAGTTCTGAATAACTGGGTATATCTGGCAAAACCGGCAACAGCAATTAATATTAGCAAGAACTGGAATTTGCATTTTACAGAAGGCGGACCAGAACTTCCGGCAGATCAACAATTAACCAAATTGATTTCCTGGACAGAATTTGCAGACCCGAAAGCAATCGCTTTTTCAGGCAGCGGTGTGTACACATCGACCATAAATTTGCCGGTAAAAACAGCAAAAGAATATGTGTTGAGTCTAGGAAAAGTGGCAGAAAGCGCACACGTTTGGATTAATGGAAAAGATGCAGGAATTTTATGGGCGAATCCGTTTGAAACACGAATCGGGAAATATCTTCATACCGGAACGAACACAATAAAAGTTGAAGTGGCCAATTTGATGGCCAACCGCATCCGCGATATGGACCAGAAAGGTATCAAGTGGCGCAATTATCACGAGATTAATTTTGTCAATATCAATTATTTGCCTTTTGATGCAGCAAAGTGGAAACCGATGGTTTCAGGATTATTAGGACCGGTAACAATTACGCCATATAATTAACGTCTTGAATTTTATCGGTATGTTTATCCTGCCAAGTCAATTATAAATGAAGCCCATTAAGTTTTTTACTTTTATTAAAGTAGATGAATACTCTGCCACACCAAAATATTTGCAGTTAACCAATTCGATTTTAACAGCTATTGAAACCGGAAAAATACAGAAAGATGATTTGCTTCCGTCTATCAACGAGTTAAGTTATGAGCTGGAAATCTCACGCGACACGGCCGAAAAAGGTTATAAATATTTAAAAAAGCTAGGCGTTTTAGGTTCGATTCCGGGCAAAGGATATTATATTATCAGCACAGATTTCAGGCAAACACTTAAAATTTGTTTGCTTTTTAATAAGCTGAGTTCCCACAAAAAAATTATTTATGATTCTTTTATCTCGGCAATTGGCGAGAATGTGGCGGTTGACTTTTATATCTACAATAATGATTTCGCTTTATTTAAAAAACTGATTATCAACAAAAAAGATCAGTATTCTCATTTTGTAATTATTCCGCATTTTATAGAAGGCGGCGAAAATGCACATGAAGTAATCAACCTCATTCCAAAAGAAAAACTGGTTGTACTGGATAAAAAATTACCTGGCGTGGATGGCGAATATGCAGCAGCATACGAAAATTTTGAAAAAGATATTTACGTTTCATTGGATCAGGCGCGCGAACAACTAAGTAAGTATCACACCATTAAACTGATTTTCCCGAAAGACAGTTATTTTCCGAAAGAAATCATCAAAGGTTTCAGTCGGTTTTGCCAGCAATACGCATTTACGCACAAAGTGATCAGTTGTGTGGCAGAGGAAGATTTGCAGGAAGGAACGGTTTACATCAACCTGATGGAAAATGATCTGGTTACGCTGGTTGAAAAAATCATTTCTTCTCAATTTGAAATCGGTAAACAAATTGGTGTGATTTCTTACAATGAAACGCCGCTGAAAAAGATTATTTTAAACGGTATTACTACAATCTCCACCGATTTTAAAGAAATGGGAACACTGGCGGCACAACTTATTTTAGATAATTCGCCGCGGCATGTAGAAGTTCCTTTTACTCTAACATTACGAAATTCATTATAAAAAAATACCTGGTAAAAGAAGCATTTGCTTACTTTGAACTATGGAATTTGGAAAAGTAGAACCGCATGAAGTAGCCGCAATAGATTTTAATTTACCTCCAGATCCGGCTTTTACAACAGAAACGCTTAAAAGCAATCCGGCTCAGCAAAAATTAAAAGTTCATGTGGGTTGCGTTACTTGGGGAACGAAAGAATGGGTGGGCGAGGTTTATCCCGAAGGCACCAAAGACAGCAAGTTTTGGGAAGCTTATGCGCGGCAATTTAGTTTGATGGAACTGAATGCTACGTTTTATCAGCTTTATCCGGCGGAAACGCTAACTAAATGGAAGGAAAGAGTAGCTACAAATTCAGATTTTTTATTTTGTCCGAAGTTTCCCAAGCAGATCAGCCATGCACAATCTTTGTATGGCGCGCAGGACCTGACAACTGTTTTCTACGAAAATATGCTGGCTTTCGGGGAGAAATTAGGTCCGCTTTTTTTGCAGTTAAGCGATTATTTCGGTCCGGAACGTTTTACAGAACTGGAAATGTACCTGAAACAGTTGCCACAGGATGTTCCGGTTTTTGTAGAGTTACGGCACGAACGCTGGTTTTCGGATATATCAGCCCGGGAAAAGGTTTTTGCTATGCTGCGGAATTTAAACATCGGCGCGGTAATTTCTGATGTGGCCGGCAGGCGTGATGCGGCGCACATGCACTTGCCTACGCCTTCTGCTTTTATTCGTTTTGTAGGGAATTCTTTGCATCCAAATATCAATCATCAGCGTGCAGATGTTTGGGTAAAACGGATCAAAAGCTGGCAGGAGCAAGGCTTGCAATCTTTGTTTTTGTTTGTGCACTTACAACAAACTGTGGGTGAGGCAAAGCTGGCTGATTACTTTATAGATAAACTTAATCAAGAATTGGGTTTGGAGTTGAAACGACCGCGTTTTATTGCTAAACCTTTGGAATTGTTTTAATAACCTCATCTCGACCTACCGTCTCTAAAAAAGAGGAAGGTTTTGTTTATGATTCTATATCATAATTTTCCTTGTTAATAATACTTAAATGTTATCTTAAAAGTAGCACTGTGGAATGCTGTTTTTAAAGATAACATTTCAATCCTCACTATCATTAGCAATTAGTATTCATATCCTACAGCTAAACTTTTCATTATTATCTTCTTTGGTGTTTATGCTTGAAATAAAGCTTTTTCGAGAAGTTTCTTTTCTAGCATTAAAATGCTTCTCTTATCAATAAATTTCTTTTGAACTGCCGTTACATTCTTCTGTTCTGATGCTAATTGTTAAAGCTTAATTTTCGAAAGCAGGAATTTAAAATTGTAATAGAAAATATAAAAATTATAAAAGAAGTATAGTAGCAGTTAATAAAAGTGGAACCTACTGCAACTTTTAATCGTAAGACATACCCGTAAGCTATTGAATGTAACAAAATTTGATAATTAGTTAAACGGCTATACCATAGAATTTTAAGTAACTATTCGCGGTTTTTACTTGAGTCTAAGTAAGCAGATGAACAAGTTTTCAAATAACATTTATTAGTTCATTTAAATGTATCGATTACTTAACTGAAATTTATTTTTTTATGATTTTTTCTCCAATAAAAAACGTGTTCCTGTTTGGACTCTTACTGATTACTATTTCAAGTTGTAAAAAAGAATCTATAGCTGTAGATGCAATAGATGTTACAAGTAGTATAGCTGCCGGTACACCAGATGTAAATGTAAATGTTGATGTAAGTGTTGTTAAAAATGACGTTTCGAACCTTTATAAAGGAATAAACATTACAGAAAACTGGGAAGATCAATCTTACTGGAATTACCCAACGGCTCCTGCAACTACTATTAAATCAATGGGTTCAAATATTATCAGAGCTGGCAATGATGATACATTTTGGTCGGAACCTCCTTATACAAGCCCAAAACCGCATTTAATTAATTATGGCCCTAATGAATATTTATCTTATCAAACAGACATCGTTGAAAGTGATGGCATTCATTTGAAAAGCAGATATTTGGATATCGACGAATATGTTCAGTTATGCCGAGAGAGTAATAGTGAGCCTGAAATCATTATTCCTTATAATAAGATATATTACAAAGGTTCTGCCGGTAGTAATACAACTGCCAAAGAAGACTTTCTAAGAAATGCCGAATCCTTAGTAAACTATGCGAACAAAATAAAAGGTTATAATATTAAATTTTGGGAAATTGGTAATGAAAGCTGGCAGCCAAGTACTAACGTTACAGCGGAAAATTACAGGGATGATTTGATCCAGTTTTCTAAGCGAATGAAAGCAGTTGACCCTTCCATTAAAATCATAGCTAACGGTAATAGTGCAAATTGGTTCAAAACGGTATTAGCTGGCGCTGCGGGTAGTATTGATTTTATCAACATCAGCTATTATCCAACTTATAGTTATCCAGGATATGATTTTTATAAAACTAATGATATTTCCTACGGTAATGATGCAACTGTTATGAATGCAATCCAGTCTCTTTCTTCAACTCCACATAATGACAGGTCAACTAATGCAGTTGTAAGTGATGCTGTGCAGGCTATTGCTACATCAGCAAATAGTCAAAAGATAAAACTGATTGTTACAGAGTTTAATGCAGCAGGATTTTATGGACAGTGGCAAGATGGTAATGATTTAGGACATGCTTTAGTTAGCTTTCAGATTGGTGCAGATTTAATGAGCAATCCAAGTATTTATTTTTCAAGTTTCTGGAATTTGAGGTGGTACTACGGTTACCAGCCTAATGGTGCTCATTGGCTGCCAACAGATACCAGTCCTAAAACAGTTTTTAATGCTGCTGATAACCAGGGCAATCTTAACCCTAATGGTACAAGCCTGTCTATTTTATACAATAATGCTATCGGTGCAATGGTTGATGCCCAAAGCGACAATCAATTAATCAGGCCGTATGCGTGTTATGATAGAAATTCTGGGAAAACAAATCTGTTCCTTGTCAATAAAGACCAGTCATCCCATTATGTAAAAGTTAATTTAAAAAATTTATCTAAAAAGTCAGCGAAAGATTTAACAGCAGAAGTTTGGGTATTTACCGGAACAGGGGACAAAGACACTAATCCAACCTGGAAGAAGCTAAGCAAAAAAGTAACTATAACAGATACTGTAGCAACATTAGATTTAGGTGCTGAATCTATTACTATGGTTAAATTGAAATAGGTAATGCTTCATAACTAGTAAACTAAAGTTTCAGCATCCTATGAAAAAGTAGTCAATCTAGCTATTTTCCAAATAGAAATTTAATAGAAATAGTATTGAGTCCATATAGATTTTGCACATTAAAGTTCTAATGCTTCTTTTATCTTATAAAAATTATCCTTTTTCTATTCACATTTCATAACTATATAAATATTTTTTTAAAGAAATAGTGTAATCTTTTCTAATATAAATTTAAACAAATCTTATAATCTAAAAGAATATTTATATTATTTTACCCGTTAAAAAATTAATACATTTATAGCTTTGCCTTACACAGAGCTATAAATGTATTAAACTTTTGTATAATAGTAAATATATAACATAACGCTACTTATTTTAAAGATACGGTCAATAATTATTAGGAAATAGTATAATACGTAATGTTATTGAAACCGTGATTAGTAAAACAAATACATATTAATAGTGGATCTTCTTTAATTTGCTAAATTCATAATATTTTGATTTTACTATATATAAATGCTTCTGTAGATCCTCAAAAGTTTCAAATCTATCTTTTAGTTTTTTTGCAGGAGTACCAGCATAAATCGAATAAGGTTCTACATCTTTAGTAACCAATGAACCTGCACCAATTATGCTTCCTTCACCTATTCTTACGCCTCCTAATATAGTAGCACCATAACCCACCCATACATCATCTTCAATAATCGTTATTAAATTTAACCCTTTCCAGTTATAATCTCTATCACGAATTTGTACAGCCAACCTTATTGGCGTTCCAATTTGCTGATAACAATGATCGTAACGGCCTATAATTGCAACTTTATTTCCAAATATTACATCATCACCAATGTTAACATCAGTTTCAATAAAAGAATCTCTGCCAATATAAAAGTTTTTACCAATCTTAATTTTGTTTTTTGCCCATATCCTAACTCTTGCACCTGAATGAAAACCTTTATCAATTTGATATTTTCTATGTATAACTTTCCTTAGAAATAAGTTTCTGGCTTTTTTTAAAAAAGCAATTATCGCCATGTTATTATTTTTTAAATTCTATTGATTAGTCAAGATAGCAAGATAGCAAGAATATTACTAAGTTCTTTTATAAGAGTTTTTAGTAAATAACTTTAATTGACTTTATGAAATCCATGTAAATTAAGCATTAAAAAGTTATGAATCATATTATTAATTTATTCTATAAGATTTAAAACAAATAATAGAAAATGCTGATGTGTTTTTTATTATAAAATCTTACATAAACATTTATTTTAGATTATGTAAGTATTTATTTAATAAAAATTATATAGGTGAAAGAAAAAACCAATAAGCAAAATTGAAATTTATTGCAACTAGTAAAATCACCCTAAGGGTAAATTAAGTAAAAAGAAATATTTTATAATATACTTTTTTACTTAAAAAGCATATAGGTATAAATTATCAATATTTAATTTTGTGTTTAAGTAAAGCATAAAGAAATATAGGCCCATAATACAAGTATCTCTTCCACATGCGTTGTGGCTCGTTAAGCAATCGTCCAAGCCACTCAACATTTGAATTTACCCAAAAATTAGCTGGACGCGTTATTGTACCTGCATAAAAATCAAATACTGCACCTATTGAACCTATTATTTTTGTTTCTAATTGTTGTTTATGTGCAATTGCCCATTTTTCCTGTTTAGGAGCAGTCATTCCAACAAATAATACATCAGGTTTGAATTGATTAACCTGAAAAACCATATTAGCATTGTCCTCATCCGAAAAGATAGCTTTAAAAGGAGGAGAATAATAGCCTACTTTAATATTAGGATATTCGAGTGCTATTCTTTCTTTAATATTTTTTAATGTTTTTTCTGTAGAGCCTAAATAAAAACAACTGCCATATTCTTTATTCAATTTACTTAATAGATGATAATGAAGGTCTGAGCCTGAAATTTTATTTATTTTGTCTCCAGTTTGTAGCCTAACAGCAGCTACAATTCCAACGCCATCAGGTAATAGTACGTCTGATTCTAATAAAGCATTTTTAAACTCAGCCTCTTTTTCTGCCATGCAAAAAGAATATTGGTTAATTGTATTAATCACTATTTTCGGCAATTGAGGTAAATCGTCAAGTGGTTTTGTAAACAGGTTATAGCCTGCATAGTTACTTAAATTTTCACTCATTTTTTAAAGGTAAGTTTATACTTATTATTAATTTAAACAATACTAAAAATAACTCTTATCTGTACTGCTTAAATAAATCATCTATTGTAACGTCCAAATTAATAGATTTAAAAAACATAAAAACTACAAAAACTTAACTGGTTAAATTTAGAACTTTAAAAGTGATACTATTTACACAAAGCAGATAGTATTGGTAATTTAAAGTTTATAATTTTATTAATTGGTATAATGTAAACAAAAAATGCATAAAATGTTTTCCTAAAAATTTAAGCATTTAATAACGAAATAAATCAATCTTGTCAGGGTTAAAACGTTATCTAGGATAGTGCTTAATCCAAACGATAAGTATTAAATAGTTGCAGAAGCTGTCTCTTAATTGCCTTTTCATCGATAACTAATCTTGTTTTAGTTGTACAAACTCTATTTTCTTTGTTTTATAAAATCTATCAATTATAGAAATTATTTCCTAATAGAAGAATAATTATTTTAATAAAAAAATCAGAAAAACTTTAAGGTTATGTTGTTTATTTACAAAGCTGGTCAATGATTTTAATTAAATCCTTTTTATTTATAATAAAACATCACCTATTGTACTTCAAACAAATAGGGCCTATATACTTTTAGTTATCGCCGTAGTAAAACCCAAAATTATCTAATAATAGTAACGCCGCCGCTTATTTTCTTGCTATTGCTGTCTAAATCAATCACATAATAATAAGTCCCAATAGAAAGAAGATTACCATTTAATGAACCATCCCAGGCTTTACTATATCCTTTTGATTGGTAAACCAGTGAGCCATAACGGTTATAAACACTCACCAAACAGTTTGGATAATAAATTAGAGCAGTAATATTCCAGTAATCATTTATACCATCTGCATTAGGGGTAAAGGTATTAGGAATATTTAAAGTAGGTGCTGGAAGAATATTTACGGATACCGGCATACTAGTAACAGTTATGAGTGTACATCCATCGTTTACCGTAATGGTACAAGTAACATGATCATTAGTTTTTAAAGTTTTGCTGGTAAAAGTAGCACTATTGGTACCCGTATTTATTCCGTTAATCTGCCATTGGTAAGAGATAATTGCTGCTATAGTAACAGGTAAAGTAGTAAAAGTAACAACTGTGCCTGCATAAACTTGATTTGCCGATGCAATAATGGAAAGGCTGGTATTAAAAGGCGGAATCAGATTTACTTTAATAGCGTTAGATAAAACCACCGGAGCTGCAATACATTTACCTGTATTATTAATAAGCATACAAGTAACTAAATCTCCATTTACAAAATTACTATCAGTAAACACCGGATTATTACTTCCTGAATTTACACTGTTTACCTGCCATTGATAAATTGGATTTGTACCACCATTGGTTGAAGTTGCGGTAAAAGTCATTTCACTTCCGCTACAAACAGAACCGGTAGCTGACGATATTATGGAAATTGTGGGCGTAATATAAGGGTTGGCATTTATACCAGTTATCTTATTGGATGAATTACTGACTGGACAGGAATCATTATTAGTTACTTTACATTGAATAACATCTGCCTGGGCAATATTGGTAGTAGTAAAAGTTGGACTGTTAATGCTGACTTTTACACCATTAACTTGCCATTGATAAGTTGGATTACTGCCAGCATTCGTTACAGTTGCAGTAAAGGTAACGGGCATACCCATGCAAACGTTGTTATAATCCGGAGTGATATTAACTATGGGAAGAACCGGTGAAATTACTGTTAGATTTTGTTGTGCAGATGTGCTTCCGTCAGTAGCATTGATTACTGTAACGCCTGATCCGGTAATATGTATTTTATTATTTATAATAGTTGCTACAGTAAAATTGCTACTGGTATATGTTATTGTTCCGATGCCACTTGTTGCACCAGGATCAAAATCAGTATCGCAACTATTTTTAGATGGAAGAGTTGCAAAAGCAAGAGGTGCTAAATTTTCTACTTTGATATTTACGACCGTACTACTACTGCCGCGTATATTGTATGCTGTAATGGTATAATCGGTAGCAGGAGATAGAACAGTTGGAGTACCGCTAATATTTCCTGTTGCTGAATCAAAAATCAAACCTGTAGGCAAAGTTTTATTAATTGTATAGCCAGTGGTTGAAATTCTTCTTATTGCGCCGTTATGATAAGCGTCTGCACCATATAGATTTCCTTCAGTATCAATAGCTAGATCGTATAAACCTGAAAAACTGGCAGCTGTACCAATGCCATTTACAAAGCCAACTGAACCAGTCCCTGCTAACGTAGTTACTACACCCGCTGGGGTTATCTTCCGAATCAAAAGATTTCCGGCATCTGCTACGTATATATTACCTAAATGATCAGCTGCAATTCCTACAGGCAAATTAAAGCTTGCAGCAGTACCAACACCATCAATTGAACCTGTAATTCCACTACCAGCAAAAGTAGTTACCACACCTGCAGGTGTTATTTTTCTTATGATACTATTAAAATCTGTAACATAAAGGTTTTCATTATTATCACAAGTTAAACATTGTGGATGATGAAAACTTGCTGCTGTACCTATCCCGTTTACAGCTCCAACGGCTCCGCTACCTGCAAAAGTAGTAACTACTCCAGCGGGAGTAATTTTTCTTATTAAATTATTATCTCTGTCACCTACAAAAACATTACCCGAATTATCTACAGTTATACCACTTGGAGATCCAAATTGTGCTGCTGTCCCTGTTCCATTAGCAAACCCTGGTGTGCTTCCTGCCAAGGTAGTAACTACTCCGGTAGGTGTTATCTTCCTGATCAAGCTACTGCCATAATCTGCAACATAAACATTGTTTGCAACGTCTGTAGCTAAAGTTATAGGCGCATAAAAAGTAGCTGTTGAGCCAACTCCATCAGCAGAACCTTCAGCACCGCTTCCAGCCAAAACACTAACTGTACCATCAGACGAAATCTTTTTGATAATGTTATTTTCACGATCAGCTATATAAATGTTACCCAGAAGGTCTAATGCTACTCCTGTCGGATGGGCAAATCTTGCTGTTGATAAGGTACCAACAGCATTTCCATAACCATTACCAGTTAACGTAGCAACCTCTCCATAGGCCCTGTTTGGCACATTCCCGCCTGTATTAGCTGGCAACAAAGGAGTAATAGCAGTATTGATTGTATAGCTTTGAGGAGTTGAATAGCTGATATTAGGCGCTTGAGCAATAACATTACCCAAAAACAATACCATTAGTATGACCAGTAGTGCTTTTTGAGAAGAGTTGCAAGCCATATTAAAAAATTCTGTGATGTTAACATTGCAGATAAGTATATAGTTTTTTCCATATTTCCTTATACAAATGAGTTTAAAAACCTAATATGCTTATTTAGTTAAACACTAATTACCTTATTAAAATGGCTAATTTAGTGAAATACAAACTTCTAAATTATAATTTTAGTTAGTTTGAAAATTTTATTGAATATGTTTCTATGCTTATTTTAGCACATAAAAAATAGTTTTTTTATGCTTTTTGTAGGAAAAAGAGAAATAAAGAATGGATTTTCATGGCTAAAAGAAGCGCGGCAGCTTTTTCGAATATATATTAAACAAGCTCTTATTCCTCAATAATTTTTAACAAAATATTAAACTTGAATTGAATTAAGAGCTTCACTCATTTTTAAACATACTTCGGCTCTAGAAAATTCTTTCCCCAATACTTTATTATTCTTAGTCATAGCATTTCTAAGATTCTCATTTAAATACAGCTTTGTAATAGCCGCTGTTACACTTTCTGCAGAATCTTTTTCTACCCATAAAACATTATCAGGTGAATTTAAATGATCTTTTGCGGCGCGAATTTTTGTAGTTATAGCGGGTAACCCTACAGCTATAGATTTAAATAGTGCCATAGGAAAACCTTCATTATAATAAGTAGGAAAAGCAAGCAGATCAGCATTCGCATAAAAGTGATCGCATTCGGCATCTGGTATAAATCCTAAAAAACGCACATATGCAGACACATTTAATGCTAAGGCTAAAGATTTAAGCTCTTCTAAATCCGGGCCATCCCCAACAAAAATAAAAGTACAATTACTTCTGAAATCAAGATTGGGGATACTTTTAAGCAAACTAAAAATACCTTTTTCTTTTACAATGCGTCCAACAAATAAAATTTTAAATTTATTTTCTTCCAACTCATAACGCTTTCTAAATTCTAAAGAAGCAACAGATCGGGCCGGGTCAATTATATTACAAGTAGTAAAAATTTTATCAGAAATATTAGGGTAATAACTCTCAATAATATTCTTTTCATCTTTGGATAGAAAAAACCAGATATCAACATGTTTAAGTACAAAAGGAACTATACATTTTTTATACAAAAAAGATTTTTTTTCTAAGATGGAAGGATCCGAGCCATGAGTTTTTATGGCAACCTTAATCCTTTTTAAATAAAATGTCTTAATTATCAATAGTGTTAAAAAATCTCTGGAAGTAGCAACAGGTTCAAAGCGTGAATTGAGATATAATAAATCAGGTGAAAAGTTATAAAGTTTAAAAACTAGATTAAATGCGTTAACCACAACTCCAACCAATTTATTTAAGTTACTGATAGACTGATCATTCCGCCCATAAGTAATTACTTTGCATGTATAACCAATATCTTCTAATCCATGCATTTCGTCCATAGCTAAAAGAACATGATGTTTAGGAGGAGCACCTATTAATATTTTTTTATTCATCTTTTATTGATTAAGGGTACAAGTACAATAAATAATTCTGTAGTATAAAAGAAGCAAAAATATCTTAAGCAAAATTTAAAACGTACGTTAATAATATTTTAATAAAATACTATTCTTGGTTGCTATATTTAGAGTCTGTTTAAATTTCTATAGCAAGATGTATAATGCTTCTTTTATGCCTGTAAATCTTGTTGTAATTGATGATTTCAGAAAAAACATAGAAAGCATAAAAATTAGTGATAAAAGAAGTATAGAAAAAGTATTAAATAAAACCTAAGCAGGCTTCATGTTTAATCTGTTTTTGCTTTTATCAGTTATAAGCAGCGTATGGATAAAGTTAAAAACTAAATATTTTAATAACGTTATTGAATACAGCTTGTAAATTAATTTTCTATTAAAATAGCCTCATATAATTTACTAAAAGTAATTACTTTCTTTTGCCAAGTATAATTCTCAAATACATAATTCCTTGCTGTTTCCCCAATTTTAATAATTTCGATTGGGTTGTTATAAGACCACTTAAGTTTCTCCGATAGGTTGTCCAGATTCGCCTGATAAGAAGTACCAGAAACCGGAATTTTTAATAAAATGTGATCAGGAAAAGCATCTTGCCCTCCTGCATCAAAGCAAAGGACGGTGCAACCAAGAGCACATGCTTCCAATACTGACATTGAACCAGAATCTCTAAATGCCGGATAAACAGATATATCTGCGTTCTTTAATTCTTTAATTACTTCTTCTCTTGGCAAAAAGTTAATCAATTGAACTTTGTTTGCTATATCAAAATCAACAAGCCATTTTGAAACTTTTTGATGTTCCGCTTCATTTCTAATACCAATCAATTTAACTAAAATATCACTTTCGTTATTAAAAGCATTTTTAATTGCACGCAGTAATAATAAAAGCCCTTTCCAATCTTTTGCAGTTCCAGAATAAATAATTGTAAAAGGCTTATTTGTTTCAATACTTTTTTTATCAATATATTTAATAAAATCTTCCTTGTCTATCGCAATTGCTGGAATTACTACCGATTTGTCTTTTTTGCCAAGATGTTTTCCTAATTTCTTTAAATTTTGTACAGAAGAAAAAACAACGGTTTTTGGATTATTTCTTATTTTACATAATAATCTAAACAGAAATATATCCAAACCTATATTGCGCCATACTTCTTTTAACTTACCTTTAAATTCTAAATCCTGAAAAAAAACAGAATTAATCGTTTCTGCGCCACCTATAGGCCCCATTACAAATGGTTTTTTTGTAAAAAAACCAATAGAAGGCGAGCGGTATTGATTAAAGGTTAAATGATGTATCAAATCAAAATTAACCTCTTTTGATGCTTTTCTATAAGCTTTAATTACAAAGATTTGCCATAATATGTAATAGGCTTGTTCTCCTAATTTTTTCTCATTTATTAAAGTGCTCTGTGGAATATCATAATAGATAAAGAACAAATTTTTAATTGGGTTTTTTAATAAAGCTTCGTCAATTAACTTTTTATGGCTTCTCCGGGTTAATACCCAAACATAATGATATGCAGCCATATTTTTTGCAAAATTCCAGCCAACTCCAGGTTCGCCACCTTTGCCAGGTTCGCAACGAAAGGCAGACAATAGAATGTTAAGTTTCTTTTTTTCAACCATAATTGTTTTAAGAAATATTTTTATTAACGATAGATTCTAACTAGGATAAGAAACCTACAATTATAACCATTATGATAATTAATAATACATTTTTATTGTGCAAGTAAATCTGTTTTCTTTTCAACTCCCGGATTTCCTACTACTATACAGTTACCCGAAACATTTTTAACAACAACAGCTCCACTACCTATCTTCACATTATCATTTATATGTATACCTCCAATAATGCACACATTGCTTCCAATGTCTACATTATTACCAATAACTGGTGAAGAACTAAATGTTCCTCCTTTAAGTTGTTTGTTGCCTATAGTAGTGCAATGTCTAAGAATACAGTTTTCTCCAATAATTACACCCCTACTTATTACCAAACATTGTCCGTGATATATAACTAGGTTTTTTCCTACCGTTATATTCCATGGAATTTCGATGCAAAAAATCCACTCAACCAAAAGTTTATAAAAGATCAGGTAAGGGAATCCTAAATAATAAAAAATTTTTCTTTTAGAACAAAAATTAGCTAATCTGAAAAGCAACATGATAACCTTACCTTTAGCAGGGTTAACTTTCCAATCCTGGAAAATAAATTGAAAAAAATTCATTGTAAGTTGAGTACTCTGTTTTTATTTGTCAGCAAATTAGTATGTTCTTTTGTTGTTTAGCCTTGTTGCACTGTTTCAAACATATTATTGTATTGTAATGCTATAGTTTCAACAGAAAAGTTCTGCTGAGTATAAAGTAATAGCTTTTTTTGCAGGCTCTTATACTCTACTTCATCTCTTAAAATGGCATGTTCTAAAACTTGCTCTAAGGCATTGATGTTGTTTGATTCAAACAAAAATCCTGATTCACCTTCTTTTACAAATTCTTTAAAGCCATCTAAGTTGCTTGCAATTACAGGAACCGCATAATTATAGGCAATCATAAGTGGACCACTTTGTGTAACATCCTTATAAGGAAGAATGAGATAATGTGCTTCCGAAAAAATTAAAGGTATTTCATCGTTTTTTATAAAACGAATTAGCGCTATTATTTTTTCATTATTATCAATAAGAGGCTTATAAATGATATCCCAATCAGCGCAACGGCCCGCAACAACAAGCCTGAAATTGTCGTATTTTTCTGATAATTGCTTTACTGCTAGTAATAAAATATCTAATCCTTTATAGGATTCTATATTTCCAAAAAACAGAAATGAAATTATTCGGTTTGATGGATTTGGATGATTCTTATCTCCAAAGTCTTTTAAAGTTAAAGGTATATTAAAAACGTTCGTTTTAGGAAATCTCTTTTTAAGAACACTTGATTGTTCGGCAGAAAAAGTAAGGAAATATTTAAACTTGCTTAAAAACCAACTTTTAGTAGTTTTCAATAAACCACCACTTTTCCAACCGCTATGGCTCACTACATCATGTAGGCCAAAAATTATTTTGTTTCTATTTATTATTAATGAGAATAAGAGCATAAAATATATATCCTCATAATCGTTCATATAGATTAGATCAAATTTCTCTTTCTTAATTAACAGAATTAATTTATAAAAAGTTGTTATATTTCTGGGGTCTCTTCTTCTAAAATCAGTAATAATTGGATTAAATACAACTTGGTTTTTTAATAACAATTTCAACTCATTCTGGGAGTAATTACTATTTGTGTTAGTGATAAAAACGCCGTAAGTAACCTGGTGTTTTTTAACAAGAGTATTTACAAGATTAACATCACAATCTGAAAAACTGGTACTAGATAGATACAGTAATTTCATATTTTACAGGAGCATAATTATAATAATTCTATTAATTCTACAAGTTATATCAAAAGTGATCATCTGCAATATATGTTTTTGATTTTAGCTTTAGTCTTTAAAGTTGTGCTTAACTTTAAATTGTTTCAATAATACCTATTATTTATACTGTTTTAACTCAGCCTAGAAAGCTCTTTTAAAGTAGCAGTATTATAATAAAACACATTAAATATTTCAGCAATTGTGTAAAACAGTAATTTTATTATTTGTAGACGTTAATAATACTAATTGTAGCAGTTCAAAGCTTTTATTAACTATACATGTATGGGAAAAAGTTATTTTTATATAACATTTTAGATTTTCTTTCTCCAATTACCTTGGCCGGAACGCCTCCTGCAATACTCATAGGCGGAATGTCTTTTGTCACTACAGCACCAGATGCAATCACACTTCCTCTTCCAATGGTAACACCAGGTAAAATTATTACTCTGGAAGCTATCCAAACGTTTTCCTCAATTATTACATCTCCGTGTTTAAGAATATGATAATCAGAATGAGGATCATGCTCCAAAGTATAAATCCATGTACCTCGGGCAATATCCACGTTATCCTTTATTATAATTTTACCAACCCTGCCATCAAGTAAACATTCGGGATTAATTACACAATTGTTTCCAATAATAATTTGATTTCTGCCAAGTTCCCTGTTCAATATTTTAACATTAACACAAACATTTGTTTGAGTACCAATTTGCATATAGCGTTTTGCTATTGGTAACCGTAGGGTAGCAAAGGGAATTTTTGTAAAAAAAGTATTATATAAGTAAAGCCTTAATGATTTACCAAATCGTAAAATGTCCCTTATTTCCATATAGTAGAAGTTTATTCCAACAAACTTTTAAACTAAAATTCTATTATTTCTAAATTAAAATACTGTAATCTTTTTAAGCTTTGTTTTTAATTTATATTACAAAGAGGCAAAAACATTGTGATTACTCATTAATTATTGGAATTGTATTAATGTCTTTCAATGTAGGTTTTTTTTGTTGATTCAGTATTATATAAACGCTTATTAGAATAAGTAAACTACTAAAACCGATGAAAAATAAATAACCGTTAAATTTATTTTCGAATAAACGATAAGTTACTATTACCGTGAATAAGGAAATATAAAATATAATACAACTTTTATAGGAGGTTATTTTCATTTTTACTAAAAGAATATCCTGACAAATATGGAATATTAAAAATGATCCGAATATTGAAAAATTAATTACACTAAGTGATTTATAAAAATTTAATCCAATAAAACAACCTCCAACATTTATGATTAAACTTACAATATTAAACCACATATCCATTTTCTCTAATCTCATTGCTGTAATCAATTGTACTTGTAATAAAACTGTAGGCAGTATAAGAATCGTTAGAAACATTTCTTGTGTGCAATTAACAGAGGCTATATAATTGCTTCCAAAAGCATTTTTTACGATTAAAGGAGCAAAGGCATATATAAAAGCATATGAGAAAATGGAAAAAAGGTAAAAAAACAAGTATATTTTTTTGTATAATGAACGTACTCCTTCTATATCGTTACTATTTATTAACTTGTTAAACATTGGATAGATACTGGAAGATGCAATAAAAGGCAAAGCCTGAAAGAGGGAAAAGATTTTAAACGAAATCTCATAATTAGCCACTGCTTCTAAAGTTAAAAACTTAGAAATAATAATATTTGATAATCTCCAATATACAATTGAAACTCCTCCAATAATTATAAATTTCCAATTTACGAAAACAAAATTCTTAATATCTTCATAGGAAATTTTTGAAATCCATAACTGCTTAATGCTAATACTATCAGAAGAACCCATCCTGATAAAAAGATTAAGGCTGAAAAAACGAACAAAGATTAAAAAGATACATATACTAACTATGGAAAACGGATAGACGAATAAAGCACATCCAACCAATAATTTTAAAAACCCGTCAATAACTAAAATATTAAAAGTTTTCTTTTGATTCAATTCTGCAATATTCATGCATCTAATGGCATAAATTATATTATCAAAAATAATATTTGTGCCTAACAATAGAGAGAGCGTAATTATCTGTTTATCTTTATATAGAGTAAAGGAAGTAATGCCAGCAACGAAGTAAAAAATAAAACCCAACCACATTTGTATTTTTAAAAATTTATTTGTTAGGTCAATTTTATTGGAAATCGCAGCAAATTCTCTAATATACCATTGTCCTAACCCCATGGAAGAAAAAGCTACAATTATTTGATATATAGTTGTAGCGATTAGAAAATGAGCAAAATCTACTGTTGTAAATTTTCTGGCAATGATGATAAAAAATAAGCTACCAAATAAAGTTTGAAGAAAAGTACCTACTATTCCCCAAAAACTATTTTTAATCAGTTCCGATTGAAATAGTAATTTCAGATTATTGTAATTAAACTTCTTCATTGAAGGTTTTATTTGTAGATGGATATGATAGTATCAACACTAAAAGAGTTGCAACCATGAAAAGTATTCTTGTATCAGCAAATGAATACACAGTATTATATGCTATAAGCCAACTTATAACAGAGCCAACAAGAAAAGTAATTTTATAATCACAAATTCCATTCATAAATGAATTTAACCCTTTCAATAATGGTCCTATAATAAACAAAACAAAAATACCAAATCCTATATAACCTAACTCTACTAAAATTTTTAAATACCCATTTTCAGGTTGATTAAAATACAAGATTTCACCACCCTCAAGCTCTAAGTACTGGTCTTTTGAATGTATCTCAACGTAATCCTGATAATTACCGTTTCCAATTCCTAACAATGAGTGGTTTTTAGCTATTTCAAAAGCCTTTCTCCATAAGGACTGACGAAATAAATAATCATCACTTAAATCTCCAGTACGATTAAAAACACCGAAACTCGGAGAAAACATCACATAAAAAGAAACTAACAGAGCTATTAAAGCAAACATACCAATACGGTATCGTTTACCTGCTAAAAAAAAGGAAACTATTATTCCGACACTATATCCACCAAAAGCTGACCTACTTCCTGCTACCATAATAGCAAAAAATGCTGCCATTAATATAAAACGATGTATCAATACTTCTTTTCTAGTCATGTTGTTGTGGGTGAAAAAGAAGAGAAAACTACCTATAGCGAGATATTGTCCATGAACTTGTGAATCAAAAAAAAAGCCTGGATATCTAATAAGGCCACTATTGGCATCAAAAGTATTACCATGTAAAGATGGATAAAAGGTAAAAGCTAAACCTACTATCATTTGTATCACTAGAAAAATTAATGAGATGACATAGATTGTTTTTAGAATTTTAATTACTTTATTATAAAAGATTGTATTGTATAAACATTCAATAAGTAAAAAACGAGCATAAATAAAAATTGGAATAATTTTAGGAAATTGGATTAACGAACTTTTAGGAAATTCAGAACTTAAACTTCCGAAAAGGATGACAATTAGAAATATCAGGAAGAGTAATAGATAAAAATTATTTGATTTGTTTGTACCTGTAGAAAAAAAGTCTTTCAATAAAAAGAAAAAACTATAAAATGTTATTATGTCAAATATTTTTAAACCGCCCCAAGCTTCCGGTATAACTCTTAGATCTAAAAAAGGAAAAGTGCAAAGAGCGAAAACTAAAAAAGTTTTTGGTGTATTTTCTTTATTAAAAACTATTATAAATGATGATATCACAACTCCTGCAAGAATATATATGAGTTTTTCCTTTAACATAAATAAAAACGTGAAACTTAATAATTAAAAAAATAGCTCATCTTTATTATCGGCTGATCGGTCTTCTTTTGCACAATCTTTTATTACAAGCTGGTAACACTTTGTAATGCAATTTTTTTGAGTAAGTTGCTATAAAATGTAATAAAAATAATTTCAGTATTATCTAAATACAATTAAATCTTTTTGTATAGTAAAAGTAGATGTATTAATGGTTTTTAATAATGTCATTTGCAATTATTTTACCCAACTTTATATTTCCTCTTCTTGATAAATGAGAAGGGTTCACATATAGTTCCAAACATTCTTTATAATTAGTACATACTCTATTAAAATCTATATATATTATACTATTGTTTAGATGCTGCTCTAATAACATTTTTTTTAATTCATTTCTGTAAGTATAAATATTATCTAATTCTCCTGCATCTGTAAAGTAAGCATAAATTATATTTCGTCCTTTTTTAAAAAATCCCATTTGATCTGTAGCTTCTATAATTCCAATTTCCGGAAGCTCAACAACAATAGGTTTGATATTATAATGTAATAAAGTTTTTATGATCATAATCAAGTGATGAGTGTAAAACTCTTTTCCGACTTGTCCTAATGCATCATTTACACCAGCAATTACAATACAGTAATCAGGACGATTTTCAATAACGTTTTTTGAAGAGTTAAGGTCTGTTTTTTTTTTAAACAAGTTTTGATATATTATTTTACTTTTTGCACCTCCTTGACCAGAAGAAAAAACCTTGTTGTTAATTTTATTAGCTAATAATGTATAATGTATAACAGAATCAAGTTTTTTTCCGGCAACCCAACTATCACCAATAATACCAATTGTTAAAACAGAATCTTTTTTAACATTTACAGAATAAAAGGGTAATTCTTTTGCATACGAAAACCTGTTAACTAAATAACCGGCTGTAATAAAAATGAAAATTATAATCAATACAAGTCCAACAAGTCTAGCTTTCTTCATTTTTAGTTCTTTTTAATTATTGTTTCACTTTTTATTGTAGTAAGATAAATCGGACTAAAATATACAAAAATATTTAAATTTTGCTGCTTTCATGTTTTGGAATTTTGCGTTCATGACCCTTATATAAACTTATTTATTTGATTTATTTTTGATAATCTACTTTCTTTACATCAATAATATTTTAATAAACTAAAAGTATTATACTAATGTGATTTACTACAATAATATAACTAGTATTCCTTTTTGTATAAAAAATTGCTAAAATCAAAGCAATATTAATTTTCTTTTACGTTATTTCTAATAGTTTATAATATAAAAAATTAAATTGTGTTTATATTATATTCGTTTAAGTATTTTATATATATATTGACACTTATTTATTAACAAAAAAGAAAAGAATATCGTTTTTTAAGTTCCTATAATCTTTTAAAGAAGATTAAGTGGTTACTTGAAGCAATACACTTTTTTATAACAGATTTTTATGAATTTTTTTTCTATGAGGCTACTGTTTATTTTATTTTTTTTAGCGTTATCTCAATGTTCTATAGCCTCTACTTATTATTTTTCGTCCAGCTCGGGTGATGATAACAGAAGTAGTGAGCAGGCAAAAAATTTATCCACTCCCTGGAGATCTTTAGAAAAATTAAACTCTTTCTCTGTTAACCTTCGTCCTGGTGACTTTATTTTGTTCAAAAAGGGGGATGTTTGGACTGGGGCTACCCTTGAAACCAAATGCAATGGTTTAACCTTCGGTAATTATGGAAGTGGAGAGTTACCTGTTATTGATGGTAGTACCAGTTTAGCTATAAATATTTCAAGAGATTTTAGGCTTGACCAAACTATTGATGGAATAGCTTTTAAAAGGACCGGAGCGAAAGATATTGTTGCTCAGTTAGGAAATGTTTGGTTTGATTTTGATCTTGGTATAGTAAACTGTAGGATAAAAAACTGTTATTTTTATGGTAGTGTTACCCTTCAAGGGTCCTATAATTTCTTCGAAAATAATATTGTTGATGGTGCCACAAATAATGGAAGTGGAAATGGTATATGGGAATATGATAAACAATGCCATAATAATACATATACAGGAAATACTGTAAGTAATTTTACGCTACGTGGTATTTGGACTATGATCAGAACGCATGAGAGTGTGTTTGAGAATAATACTGTTTACAATTGTGATGTAGCTGGTATAGATTTAGATGGTGCTTACCATCTTGTTTATGGGCATACCATAAAAAACAATAAAGTTTACAATAATAAACTTAATGGAATTGCAGTTGAAAATGCTTTTGATTGTACTATACAAGGCAACAATATGTATGGTGGAGGACATTCTTATATTTATGTTATTAATTACGAACAAGGTGAAGTAATGGATGGGCATGGGGCAGTAAATTGTGTTGGAGCAATATTAAATACAACCATTTCCGGAAACATCATGATCGGAGGGGGAACAGATTTTACAAGTGTGGCAATAAATATTTATAAAGCTGGTGGCGTAAATGTTTCTAATAACTCTATTTACAATTTTAAAAGCAGGTTTTTTAATTTGGACTATAGTTCTGCATCAGAAGTCCAGATGATCAAACTGGTAAACAATGTATTCAGTACCATAGAAAGTCCTTCCTGGTATGCAATGGTTAATTTTAGCACTAACGAAAATGTACTTGCTGAGGATGATTACAATTGTTTTTATAACAATGGCTTAAATGACATCTATACGGATAGAAATACCGGTAATCAAAAAAGTCTGAGTCAGTATAAGGCTGCTACAGGCAAAGGCCTTCATTCTATATCTGTAAACCCACTTTTTGCAGATAAAAATGATTTGCACCTGCAGAATACTTCACCTTGTATTGATGCAGGGAAAAATGTTGGATCAACTTTTAGCGGAAAAGCACCGGATATGGGCGCTTATGAATATCTTTCCGATGCAGTAGTTAATTCAATGATAGCTGCCACTGCTTGTTCTGCTACAGGTACTATTTTGCGCGAGGAATGGGATAATATTTACGGCAATACTATTTCCAATATTCCGCTTCAAACCACACCCACTTCTACTAGTCAACTGATTGCTTTTGAAAGCCCTGTAAATATTGGTAATGATTATGGTACGCGTATTCGTGGCTATATTTGTCCGCCTCAAACCGGAAGTTATACCTTTTGGGTTGCAGGTGATGATGCTACTGAACTTTGGCTTTCTACAGATGATAATCCTGCCAATAAAGTAAGGATAGCCCAAAGCGATGCTTTTACAGATTACCGGGAGTGGAGTAAATATCCTTCGCAAAAATCAAATGCGATTACTTTAGAAGCAGGAAAGAAATATTACATAGAAGCTTTGCAAAAAGATGGTGGCGGCAATGATAATTTATCGGTACAATGGCAGCTACCAGATGCAACCATGGAAACACCAATTGCAGGAAGTCATTTGTCGCCTTATGTAAATACAACTGCTATAGTTGTTGCAACAGGTACAGGTGCCATCACCAGAGATGAGTGGGACAATGTAAGCGGAGCAAGTATTTCTGATATTCCGCTTCAAAAAGCAGTATCTTCAAGCAGTGAGATAACTTCTTTTGAAGGTCCGTTAAATCCAGCGGATAATTATGCTTCCCGTATTAGGGGTTATATCTATCCACCACAGACCGGAAATTATACTTTCTGGCTTGCAACAGATGATGCCGGCGAACTATGGCTATCAGCAGATGACCAATCTGCAAATAAAGTAAGGATTGCTAACGTAAATGGTTGGACAAATTTCCGGGAATGGAACAAATATATTTCTCAACAATCTGCTGTAATAACCTTACAGGCAGGAAAGAAATATTATATAGAAGCCTTACAAAAAGAGAACAGTGGCAATGATAATTTGTCGGTACAATGGCAGCTACCAGATGCAACGATGGAAACACCAATTGCAGGAAGCCATTTGTCGCCTTATGTTGCTGAACAACTGAATACATCTTCTTTAAATGCATACTTCGAAAACGGAAGTATTTCGCCATTAGCTGCAACAGCAACTGAACAAATATCGGCAACAGTTAAAACCGGCTTGTATGTTTATCCAAACCCAGTTTCAAGGCAAACAACTGTAGAGTTTGCTATGCCGGAAGCAGGACAAACAGATATTGCATTATATAATACAAAAGGCCAATTAATCAACAAATTATTTACCGGAACAACAGAAGCAAATGTTAAGCAGAGTTTAGTACTTAGCGCAGAAAATTTACAGAACGGCGTTTATATTATTCACTTAAGAAGTGGAAAAAACAACCTAACAAAGAAAGTTTTTGTAATAAAATAAAGTTTAGGTGAACATGTCATCAGTATAAATGAATCATTTAAAAAGATAATAGCTTTTGAAATGATTCATTGGGAAATAACAATGCTCCTTTTATACTAATAATTTGGCGTTTTAAATAAGATAAAAGCGTCAACAACATACTAATCTGTTGTTTTGGAGTGATAAAAGAATAATGATAAATAAACTAAACAATCTTTATTAGACTTTTAAATAAAAATAAAATTTAGGTTGTACAGTACGTGCATTGTCTTTTCTTTTAAAATTATAGTATTAAAAACTACTATCTAATTTCATCAATCTATAGGTAATTACAGCAATACCAAAGCAGTGTATAATTAGTATGAAAGCATTTTTAGTAGGATTAAATGTTTTGGTTAATTGTTTTAAATTGTGATTTTATACTATGTAGGCATATTTAGTGTGTAGTTTTTAACTTTAGATTTATGACTTATATTATAAAACCTTAGTTCTACATTTTTATAAGTCCACTTTGATGTATAGTAGATAACTATCAACAAAGAAAACTCAATCATAATATCTAAAATATAGTTTTTATTAATAATCCTTTTTAAGAGGATAGATGCAAAAATGATGATTAATGCATGAGTCATATAAATCGAATAAGAGATTTTTCCTATCTCTTTTAAAAATCCTACCTTTTTTATTTTTTCTGATAATAAGCCTTTTTCAAAGGAAAATATCAATATGGAAAGTAAAAAAACAAACTCGTATATTATACCAAAGCTTTTGAATATATTCCCTGATGCAACAAAATATATAATAAGTAAAATAGCTGTAACTTCTAAAATAGTAAACGTGATTAAAAAGTTTCCGTTTACCTTTCCAACAAGTTTTTGAAAAATTTGCTGACAAATAACACCCGAGAAAAAACCAATTAAACCTCTTATAAAACCATTATCATAAGTGAAAAAAATGAAGTAATTATTTGATAAAGAATGCATCCAGTAAATGGAAATTCCTAATATAAGTAGCCATATAATAATTTTAAAATAGTTTAAATTTAATTTTTTGTTAATAATTAGTGTAAATGTTGCAAATACCATATAAGAGATAACTTCAGCACTTATAGACCATGAGGGGTAGTTCCATGATAAATCAATTGTGTTAGGAAACTTTATAGAATTTAATAAAAATAAATTAGTAAAAAACGTTTCAACAGTATAAAGTTTAATAGCATCAGGTTTAAAATGAAAACCAATCATAATTCTAAACCCCACATACATTAACGTAATAATAAGCATTACTAAATGTAGAGGATACACTCTGAGTAACCTTTTTAACATAAATTGCTTAAATTCTTTATAAGTAGAAATCTTTGATTCATAATTATAAGCAACAACAAATCCGCTTAGTACAAAAAAGAAGTCAACAAACAAATATCCGTTAGCTATAAATTCATTTTTTAAAAAAATCGAATCAGGGAAAACTGTTTTAAGATGATACAAAACAACAATGAACGCAAATAATCCTCTAAATATATCTAAGATTTCAAATCTATACTTCATTGTTCCAAAAGGCTTTAGGTATTTCAAATATAATATTATTATAAACTTAAATAATATTATTATAATTACTTCATTACCTGTAAAGGTTATACTTTAAAAATACTAACAGAAGTTTCATTTTCCTGATATTATTGATCTTTTCTTTTTATGTATCAATGAACTTTAAAGTTGTTAAATAGTATAATTTTTATATTTAACTATAAATACAAGTTATTTAAAAACATCCTTAGCTAAACCATGAAGGAAGTATTTTTAACACAGAGAAAAGGAGAATTAATTAAAAAACTAAAATATAAGACAAAAATGGAAGAACAGCGAGAAAAATTATGATTGAGACTTGTAGAAAAAGTAATTATTTAAAGATTATAAAAGCATTCTAAAACCAGATTAAAATTTTATTGGTAGAAATGATCGAACTTCTTTTATGTTTATAAATTTGTCTTTGTACTTGAATGATATAAAAAAAATGTGAAACTCTATATTTTTATATGATAAAAGAAGCATATAAATTAAACAAAATCTTAATTTCTGATGAATACTTTATTTATTAAATCTTGTGAAAATTTTTGTGCCCCCACCTCATTTAAATGATCATCATCACTGTATAATTGATATTGTGCAAAAGCAGGATCATTTTCATAGTTTAAAAAATGAATGTTGTTATGTTTAGCTATTAATTTTTGAATAGCTACAATTACCGGATCATTTTTACTGTATGAAAAATAAGAGGGCGAAACTACCAGTGTTACAGCGATATGCTTTTTATTCAATTTTGCTAAAAGTTCATTTAAAACCTTAACCCTGCTATCAATTATCTGACCGTGCTTAAAGGGTTTTATTGGATGAAAGGACATGGTGTTTTCAAGTTTTACATAACCTTTATCTTCTAAAATCCGAGATTTATTGATGGTTAAATTGCCGATAACAATAGTTGTAAATATAGAGTTGAAGGGATACATTTTTGACAGCAACTTCCAATTCTCAAATTTACTGTTGTATTTAATGTAATTGTAAACAGCAGAATTTTCATAATATGGAAGTAATGGTGATAGTCTTCCTTCTTCAGAAAAATCTAATTCATCTGGTGTTAAATCAATAATTATATGTTTAGGAGTATGTCTTTCTAAAACAGCTGAAATAACTGCTGCATAATAAATTAAATTACAACCGTCACGGCCACAATTATAAAAAGTAGTATGTAGATTATTTTCAAATACTGATGGTACATAATGGTGAGTTGCCCGGGATGAACCAAAAACTAAAAGGTTTGCTCTGGTACTATCGATAGTGTATGTAGTACGATAAAGTATTCCAGATTTTTGTTTAAAATAGTAATATTTGAATATTCCTCCAATTAAAAAATCAATTATTATTAATATAATAACAAATAGTGCAAATCTATTTAAGAATTTTTTTAAATCATTATTGTTATCCATTCAAAATTAAAATTGAAAATAAATAAACTGGCTGGAATCAAATACACCAAACAGCATGATAATAATAATTAAAGAGTAATAAGTCAAATGCCTCACCAATTTGCTACTGTTATTGTATAAACTGAATTTATTGAATAATTTATATTCTTCAAAGGCTTCTGTTATGAATAATATGGTTAAAAAACAAATTGAATAAACCATACTTTTGTTATCCCCCATAAATAATCTGCCTTTTTCAAAAAGTATTTTATGAATAATGTTTACAGCATTTTGAACAGAATTCGCCCTGAAAAATATCCATGAAAGTGCTATTAAAAAGAAAGTAAAAATGATATTTAATAATTGATTAAAAAAGCTGAAATAACCTTTCTCAAATTTGTGATTCATTTTCGATTTTGTAGTATAAAGCACCACGCCTATTGCTAAATATAATCCGTTTAACCCACCCCAAATGATATAGGTCCAGTTTGCACCATGCCAAAAACCACTTAATAAAAAAGTAACCAATAAGTTAAATAAAACTAACGGTTTAATAACTCTGTTACCTCCCATGGGTATATATACATAATCTTTAAACCAGGTTGATAAAGAGATATGCCATCTTTTCCAAAATTCTGATATGGATTTTGCAAAATATGGCCTGTTGAAATTGGTCAGGAGTTTAAAACCCATTACACGGGCACTACCAATTGCAATATCAGAATAACCGGAAAAATCACAATAGATTTGGAAAGCAAAAAAAACAGTGGCCAACAACAAACTTGTTCCATTGTGATGTTGATGATTGTTATATATAGTATTTACATATATAGAAAGACGATCAGCAATAACTACTTTCTTAAAATAGCCCCACAACATTAATTTTAAACCGTAAGTAACATCATTATAGTTGAAATTATGTTTTTCATAAAATTGATAAAGTACATTTTGCGGACGCTCAATAGGCCCGGCAACTAATTGTGGATAAAACATTACATAAAGCGCATAAATACCAAAATGCGTTTCTGGTTTTTGATTGCCACGATATACTTCAATTACATAACTGAGACTTTGAAAGGTATGAAAAGATAATCCTATGGGAAGTAATATTTTTAATGCGCCAATAGGATAATTCCAATGTACAAATTGTGCTAAAAACTTAAAGTTATCATTAAAAAAATTGAAGTATTTAAAAATAAATAATACCAAACAGGTAGAAACTATACTAATAACTAAATACAATTTCTTCTTTCGTCCATCAGAATTACTTATATATATTGCAGCAAAATAATCAATTAAAATGGTGATTAATAAGATGAATATATATACGGGTACAAAAAACATGTAGAAAACACAACTTGCAAGTAGCAATAACATCCATCTAAATTTGTGTGGAAGCAAAAAGTACAAGCTGGTTACAATAAGAAAAAAAAGTAAAAACTCAAAAGAATTAAATATCATATTTGTATTGTGGAAAATGACTAATTTCAAATATAATATTTTTCCATTCCCTTTTTATTTTAACAATTGTTTTTTTAAAACTTATTTTAGGTATAAAGTTGAGTTAATCAATTAAAGTGTTTTTTAGCACTTGTTTAGAATTCAATTTCCATGCTTATTTTATCTCCTATAAAAAGCATTGATCTCACTGTTCTTTTTTTAAAAATAGGATACAAACACATATTTATATCTAAAAAACGTTTCTGTTGTTTAAATATAAATTGATTACACATTTGATTATAAGAGTTTTTTTAATTTTATTAAGTAATTTTTATGCTTCTTTTATCGCATTAAAAACAGTAAAACTTCTATGCATTTGGGTTATAACTGAATGTAAACACAGATTTTTTAGGTCTAAAAGTAGCATTACAATTTTTGAGATATAAAACAAACAAGCTTTAAGAACTTGTTTAATTTTATTCAATTTATTTTCTAGCCTTGAAATTATGCCCTTTCTACACTTATTTTATATCAACATGATTTAATAAACAGAATTTATAGGCATAAAAGAAGTATTATAATTTCTTATGACAAGAATTTAAGCAGGCTCTAAAAATATTAAGCTAAATTTTTGCAACTTAGTATTATTAGACCGGTATAAGTAAATGGTTTTTTATGAATTTCTCTTTTATGAAGCTAATGTTTATTTTATTTTTCTTAGCCTTATCTCAATGTTCTTTTTCCTCTACCTATTATTTTTCATCCAGCTTGGGTGATGATGGCAGAAGTAGTGAGCAGGCAAAAAATTTGTCCACTCCCTGGAAAACGTTAGATAAACTAAACTCTTTCTCTGGTAACCTTCATCCAGGCGATTTAATTTTATTCAAAAAAGGTGATGTTTGGACTGGGGTTACTCTTGAAACTAAGTGTAATGGTATAACCTTTAGTAATTATGGAAGTGGAGAGTTGCCTGTTATTGATGGTGGTGCCAATTTAGCAGTAAACATTTCAAGAGATTTTGAACTTGATCAAACCATTGACGGAGTAGCATTTAAAAGGACAGGTGCGAAAGATATTGTTGCGCAATTAGGAAATGTTTGGTTTAATGATATTGATCTTGGTATGGTAAATTGTAGGGTAAGAAACTGCTTTTTTTTTGGTGGGGTTGTCCATCAAGGATCTTATAATTTTTTTGAAAATAATATTGTTGACGGGAGCACTAATGACGGAAGTGGGATGGGGATATGGGAGTACGATAAACAATGTCATAATAACACTTTTAGAGGGAATACCATTGGTAATTTTACAATTCGTGGGATTTGGTCAATGATTAGAACTCATAATAATTTATTTGAGAATAACACGATCTATAACTGTAGTTTAGCTGGTATAGATTTGGATGGGGCTTATCATCTTGATTATGGACATACAATAAGAAATAACAAAATCTATAAGTGTCCTGAATTTTCAATTGCACTTGAAAACGCTTTTGATTGTACTGTGCAAGGAAATTACATGTATGAAGGAGGGCATTCTTATATTTATGCCATAAATTATGAGCAGTGTGAGGTATTGGATGGACATGGGGCAACAAATGGTATTGGGGCAATATTAAATACAACCATTTCTGGAAACATCATGATCGGAGGGGGAATCGATTTTACAAGTGTGGCAATAGGTATTTATAAAGCTGGTGGCGTAAATGTTTATAACAACTCGATTTACAATTTCAAAAGCCGCTTTTTTAATTTGGATTATTCCTCTGTATCCGAAGTTCCGATGATTAAACTGGTAAACAATGTATTTAGTACCATAGAAAGCCCTTCCTGGTATGCCATGGTTAGTTTTAGCACTAACGAAAATGTATTAGCAGAAGATGATTACAATTGTTTTTATAACAACGGCTTAAATGACATCTATTCAGATTACAGTACAGGTAATCAAAAAAGCTTAGATCAGTATAAAGCTGCAATGGGAAAAGGCCTTCATTCCATATCTGTAAATCCACTTTTTACAGATAAAAATGATTTACACTTGCAGAAAGCTTCACCTTGTATTGATGTAGGTAAAAATGTTGGGTTAACTTTTAGCGGAAAAGCCCCGGATATGGGCGCTTATGAATATTCATGTGATCCTATTAGTAAGCCAAGTATTTTGCAAGCCAGCAACTAATGATATAAAGTAGTAACGATCTGATCTTTCTCTCAAAATTTTTCTTAAATCAGTGGTGGAAGTTTTTAAAATAAATTATCTTAAAACTATACTAATACTTTTTACCGATAAATAAAGTATTGAATATATTTAAAGTTGAAATTTATGATTTACATAGCTTAACTAAATAACCTGTAATCAGTTAGAATCTGTTTTTAAAATCACTAAATATAGAATTAGTACCTTTGCTTTTGTTAGAAATATTATAATAGTTATTACTGTAATGGTAACCATAGCCATATTTAGCTCTTTCAATACCATTAAAAATTAGATTGATATTGGGAAGTTGCTTCTGCTGGTACAATTCTTTTATAAAATCTAATTCTGCTTTTTCGGTAAATCCCTGACGGATCACATACAAAGTAATATCGGTTAAACGAGAAAGAATCATGGCATCAGGAACTAAATGTACCGGAGGGCTGTCAATAATAATATCGTCATAAGTATTTCGTAAACTTGAGATTAAATCTTTTAATTGTTTTTTCTCCAATAGTTCAGAAGGGTTTTGCACTATTGTGCCGCTGCTAATAATATCCAGGTTTGGTACCAAGCCGCAAGCTTGTATAATATCAGTTTGTGTTGCGTTTCCTTTTAAAAAATCACTGATACCTACATGTTCTTTCGATAGATTAAACGTTTCTGCAACTTTAGGTTTGCGTAAATCAAGTTCCAGAATAACTGTTTTTCTATCTGCATTTGCAAGTGAGGTAGCTAAATTGGTGCTTACAAAACTTTTACCTTCGCCGGCAACACTGGAAGTTAATAAGGTTACTCTGCCATGTTCCTTTTCCCCAAAAAGATAATATAATTTTGTGCGCAATGATCTAAACTGTTCGACAAGTACATTAGAATTTAGATCATTCGTAACAACAGGATTTTGAGATAGTTCAAAAGGTAGTTCACTTAAAACGGGAATGCTTACCGCATCTTTAATTTCTTGTAAAGTTGTTATTTTATCACTAAAGCTATTCCTTGCATAAATGAGTCCTGCTGGTAATCCTAAACCTAAAAGCATAGCTGCAGCATAAATCAAAGACTTTTTTTGATCTTTAGCTGGCCCAGCGTAAGCCTGGTCAACTATACGGTCATCAGTTAATGTTGAAGCATAAGTTACAGACATTTCTTCCCGCTTTTGCAGCAGGTAAGTGTATAGGCTTTCTTTACTCTCTTGCTGCCTTTTTTTGCTGACATACTGCCGCTCCTCAGTTGGGATGTTTTTAATGGAAGATTCAAAGCGGGAATTAAAAGATTGAAGCTTTCCCTGTGTATTTAACAAAGATGATTTTATATTTCTGACATTCTCTTTGATGGCTGCCCTTGTAGTTACAATTTGTCTGTTAATCGGTTCAAAATCAGGATTAGTTTCTGGTGTGGTAGCCAGTAATCGTTCGCGTTGCAATTGTAAAGTTGATAATTTTTCAATCAAGCTGCTTAAGGCAGGATCAGTAATTCCCAGGGTTGCCGGTGCCCTTCCAGAGTTTTGAGAAGAATTGACATATCTTTCAATTCCGTCAATCACGCTAAGCTGAACATTTACTTCGTTTAACCGGGTATCATTTGCCTGCATGTTTTCTAAGCTGATTTTAGAATCAGCACTGATATCCGTAATGCCCCTGCTGCTTTTAAATCCCGCTATACCTTTTTCCGCTGCGGTTAACTCGTCGTTTAAAGAAGCTAATCTCTGATCAATAAAATCAAGAGTGCTTTTTGTTTCCCGTTTTTTCTCTGAAGTGGCAGCTAAATTGTAATTATAAATAAGGCGATTAAGAATATCTTTTCCTCTTTGCGGAACTTCGTCCCAAATAGATAAAACAACAGCAGTAGTTAACTTATTTGGTAAGCTTGCATCGATGGCTGTCTGATACCTGAGTGCTAATTTGTCAGGGTCTAAAAGTGTAATTTTAATCGTAGCACCTTTGTATTGTGTTAAGGCTTTAGTTGGTTCCAGCTTCCAGATACCAAAGTTGTTTTTAAATGTACTTTTATAGGAAAAATCTTTTGACTTACCATTAGGTAATATTAAGGAAAATGACTGATCATTTTTTATAGCAAGGTTAACGATGCCTTGACTTAAATTTCCAGTAGAATTTATTAAAGTTAGTTTAACAGGGCTTGATTGATACAAGTCTTGATAAGATAAGCCGTCCTTTTTTTGATAAATAGTTCCTAATTGCAAATCCTGCACCACCTGGCTGATAAGCTGTTTTGATTTTAGTATTTCAATTTCGTTTTCTATTATTGTTGCTGAATTTAAAAGATCAATTTTATCCAAAGCTGACTTTTGATCGGGCATTTTTTTATCATCTTTAATTAGTAGTGTAGCCTTTACCTCATAATAGGGCTGGGCCATTTGAACATAAAAAAACGCTGCCGTTAAGGCTAATATTAATCCAATAACGAAGAGAGGCCAGTGATAAAGATATTTAGTAATTATACTTTTCAAATCTATAGATTGCCTAGTAACATTAGAATTAGTAAATGGAGTAAACGGTGTTGATGTAGGGGAAGGCGTTTGCTGTACATTCATATATTATAAATTACCGAAGTACATAAGTAAGAAGAATGGCAAGTACTGAAATGCCTGAAAGCACAAAAGTTGCAGTACGGTTGCCACGATCCACAGTAGCATATTTGGTACGGTCAGGCTGTACATAAATCTCGTCATTATTTTTTATATAATAGTACGGAGATTCAAACAGTTTTTTAGAAGTTAGGTCGAGGGGTATATAATTCCGTTTACCATCCTCTTCCCTGACTAATATAATATTGTTGCGCATGGCTGTAATATTCAAATCCCCTGCTAAACTTAGTGCTTGCGTAAGAGTTGTACGTTCATTAGGTAAAGTATAAATATTAGGGCGCAATACATCTCCAAACACAGAAACTTTTAAGTTAAGTAGTCTGACGTTCACAACTGGATCTTTATAATAGGTTAGAAGGGTTTGGTTTAGTTTTTCCCGCAGATCATTAGTGGTAAGCCCCGCTACTTTTAAATTTCCTATTAACGGCAAATGAATATCGCCCTTTTGATCCACCAGATACCCAATAGCTGGATTATCTGCTGAGCTATTATTAGAATTATTCCCGTTTACACTGCTAAATATAGCAGAGGATTCCGGGTTTCTGCTACTTACATTAATGCTTAAAAGATCTGCTGGTTGTATAGTAAGAGGAGAATAATTTTCTACTTGTTCTTTAGTGGATTTGGTGTGGTTTAAATCCTGGAAATAGGGAATGTTTTTGTAAGAGCTGCAGGAACTAAGAAGTAGTATTAAAATTATATTGGAAAAATTAATTATTTTGTTCATAAAGGATTTAAAAATTTAAACCTTACTGATAAGGTTTATAAAGGTATAAAAAGATATATATAATTTCTGTTGCATATATATTCTAAGAAAAAATATTTTCTATACTTGTAAATTATATCGATTTCTTCGTCTTTTTATTTAAGGGTTTTATTTAACAAGCAATGTTGATTACGCTTTCTTTTTGCAATTTTAAAAAATTCAATGCTCTTTACCTAATACCGATAACAAAATATGAGGATTTCTTACATAACAACTTATGATGCTTCAGATATTAAAAACTGGTCTGGTATTGGTTTTTATGCTGCTAAATCTTTAAAAGACCAGGGAGAAGAAGTTGATTATGTAGGTAATTTAACAAGAGAATTAACGCCTGCATTACTGTTTAAAAAAGCATTTTATAAGATAATAGGCAAGAGTTATCTTATTGATTTAGTTCCAAGTATTGATATTGCTAAAGATTATGCAAAACAAATAGAAAGCAGGATAAAACTTGATTCGGATGTGATTTTTTCTCCTGGAAACTTACATACAGCATTTGTAAAAAGTAACAAACCTAAAGTTTTTTATGCGGATGCAACATTTGCAAAACTGATAAATTTTTATGACCATTATACAGATTTAAGTGCAGAAATAATAAAAACAGGTAACGAAATAGAGCAGGAAGCATTAGATAGTTGCAGTTTGGCCATTTATACTTCCAGTTGGGCAGCTCAATCTGCTATTAATGATTATCATATTAACCCAAATAAAGTTAAGATTGTTCCGTTTGGAGCAAACATAGAATGCAACAGAAATTTGCAGGATATTAAAGCAATTGTAAATAGCCGCTCTAAAGATGTTTGTAAATTATTGTTTCTGGGTATAGATTGGGACCGTAAAGGTGGTTATTTAGCTTTAGAAGTAGCCCGGCTGCTTAACCTTAATGGTTTAAAAACCATATTGCATGTTGCTGGTATAAGAGAACTTCCTTTTAAGGTTATGCCTGATTATGTGATTAATCATGGCTATATCAACAAGGCAAATGCTGCGGGGAGGCAAAAAATTGATCATCTTCTCGCAGAATGTCATTTTCTAATTTTGCCATCTAAAGCAGATTGTACACCTGTTGCATTTTCTGAAGCAAATTCATTCGGATTACCCTGTATTACTACTGATGTTGGAGGCATTAGCAGTGTAATAGAAGATGACATAAATGGTAAAATGTTTACCTTGCAGGATGAACCAGATAAATATGTAGCTTATATACAGCAAGTGATTGAAAACGCAACAGGTTACTCAGATTTCTGCTTGTCATCTTTCAATCAATATTCAACAAAACTAAACTGGCAAAAAGCAGGAGAAAATATTGTTAGTTTACTAAAAGAGACTATTTAATAACTCTTTTAGTAATATTTCTAACTGAAATCCTATACATTATATCTCTTAAAGTTTATTTCAATTTATATCAGAAAATATATAGTGCTTCTTTTATATACTATAAATCATACTATTGAAATACATATTGATAAAAAATATATAGTGTTTCTATTTTATAGGTGATAAAATATGTATAAAAAATGAAATTTAAGTTCGCTTTTACTTAGCGGAAATTTTTTGACAAAGGAAATATAAAAAGTTTTACGCTCATTTCACTTTTTATCAGTATACTATAAATAACAAAGAATGATACTTCCTTTTTATGTCTAAATCAAACCTAACTTCTAATTGTTAAATTTTTTATTTTATATTTTATATTGATATAATAAATAAACTTTACATATAAAAGGGTATTGTAATGCTTTAAATTCTCAATATCTTCTTTAATAACTTTCCTGTCTACATCATACAGTTGGTACAAAACTTTTTGGTAAAGCTTTTTTGAGTAATAAGATTTCCAATAAATAATTCCCTTCTTAAACCATTGTACTTCAGTTTTATTTTTTAATAATTCCTTTTGCCTTTCTAATACTAATAAAGCACTCTCTAACATTCTTACATAATTACTTGACATATTATCAATATGGAGACGATAAACTGCAATCAGTTCGTTATGAACAGTTATGCTAAAGTTCCTTGTGATTTTTAAATATAAATCATAGTCTTCACAGCTTTTTAAAGTAGTATCATATTTAAATGAATCAAATATCCACCTCTGGAACAATACAGAAGCGTGCATTCCGATAAAATTTTTTTCCAAAAGATGACAGTAGGGAGAATGCTGTAAATTATTTTGCCAAAGTTCGGACTTTTCTTTAATCCAAGCATAAAAAAACTCGTATGCTCCTGATACAAATGCAACTTCAGGGTTTTTTTTAAAATGCTTCAAATTAGTTAAAAGTGCCTCGGGAACAAGCCAGTCATCTGCATCTAAAAATACAAGAAATTTACCTGTACTTTTTTCTATTCCTTTATTTCGGGCAGCAGAAAGACCTTGATTACTTTGATAGACGTATTTTACTTCAACATATTTTTCGGCAATCAGCTTAGTGTTATCTATTGAACCATCATCAACTACAATTATTTCATGATTTTTGTATAATTGTGATAAAATACTTTCAATCGCAGTGGATAAATATTGCCCATGGTTGTAACAAGGCACAATTACAGATATTAGTGGTTGTTGCATAATTGAAAAACGCTGCATAAGAATAAAATCGACTAAAAGTTTTCCTTCAATATAATTAATAATTGATCTTCTAAAATATTGTATAATATTAAATATTATTTGCTGCAATAGCAATATATGCAAATACTTATTCTACATAATATGAAAAAGTATTTTTATTAAAGCCCTGTTCAAACTTATATTTCAAGCGCCTTTCAACCTACTTAGGAAAAATATAATGCTTCTTTTAGCCCTGAAAATATTGTGTTTGTATGATAAGGATGTAACAAGCTGAAGAAAGATTAATGGTTTTTATAGCCTAAAAGAAGTGTAGAAAAAATATAGGGAATAAAATTTTAGCAGGAGTTAAATTAAAATAATAATTATTTCTTTTAATATTTTTTTCAAAATTAAATATATGTATTTACTAACAGTAGTGTATAGCTTATTTATAGTCTATTAATTACTTAATAATTTGTGTGCGAAGAGGATGCATTAACAACGGAAAGTTGGGACGTACATTACCACGCCATTTTTCAAATCTGTTTTCATTTTCGCGATAATCAGCTACATCAAAGAAAAGGCATTCTTCAAAATTAAATAAATAATAGGAGGTGTCTTTTAAAAAGTAAAGTGTAAAATAATAAGATCCATCGTTGAGAAAGTTTCCGGGAATAGTACACTCTCCTTCAATCATTCCTTCATTATATGCTACAGATGGAGATGGAATACCAAAAACACACTCTCCTGTTACTGTAAAAAGCAATAAGTCAGTTGATAAGTTGATTTGATTGCTAAAGTTGTAAAAACGAAATTTTATAGTAAGGGCAGTACGAATGTCTATGGGTGCAAACGGATTCAGCAAGTCTGGTATCAACTCAATAGAAAGAACTTTGATAAACTCATTACCGGGTGCTTCTTTTACCGTATTAAATTTTTGTTTCCATGACTTTTTTTGAAAAGCACCCTGGTATTGGTTAACTACATCTTTAGCCGTTCCCTTAAAATGGACGGCCCCTTTATTTAGCCAGATAGCTTTTGTACAAAGGTTATTAATAGCTTGCATATTATGGCTAACAAATAGGATTGTGCGTCCTTGTTCGGAGGATACCTGGTTCATTTTGCCCAAGCATTTCTTCTGAAAGTCTGCATCACCTACGGCCAGAACTTCATCAATAATCATAATGTCTGTTTCTAAGTGTGCTGCAACAGCAAATGCCAAACGAACATACATTCCTGATGAATAACGCTTAACAGGCGTATCTATATAACGTTCTACACCTGCGAAATCTACAATTTCATCAAAACGTTTTGCAATATCTTTTTTACGCATGCCAAGAATTGCACCATTTAGGTAGATATTTTCCCTGCCGCTTAATTCCGGATGAAAACCTGTACCTACTTCCAGCAGGCTTGCAATTTTACCTTTTATCTTTATTTTTCCGGAAGTGGGAGAAGTTACTCTGCTTAAAAGTTTTAACAAAGTACTTTTACCTGCACCATTGTCGCCGATAATACCAACTGCTTCGCCATGTTTAATCTCAAAACTTACATCCTTTAAACTCCATACTACATCGCTTTTTCCTTTAACGGTACGATCATTTGTTTCTCCTATCTTTAAAAAAGGGTCTTCCTTGCCACGTACTTTTGCAAACCAGCGTTCCAAATCGCGAGATAATGTACCCGTTCCAATGTTTCCTAAACGATATGCTTTTGAAAGATTTTCAACTTTAATAACTGGATTCAAAACACTTTACTTTAATCAAATAATTCTTTTAATAAAAACATCGTAATTATAACTCTAAATATTAATGATTTACTTGTATTAAGACGATTATATCCTTACAAATATTTTACTCTTTATAATGAATAAAAGTTTTTAGATAAAATTTTGAGATATAATATAATGTTATTACATTTTTATTTATTTTCCATGCTTCTTTTGCCTGCATAAATGCTGCAGCTTTTTGAGTTGGGTACAGAATATTTGCTGTTACAGCACAAAGAATAGAATTAAATTTTAAAGCTTTTTTTTTAAGTTTTTTCCTATTCTCTGGAGGAAGGTAATTTTGAATGATATTTATTACTTTATTTAAATCCCGGGCATTTTGCCCGGTTAAATATGCCTGCTGGGTAATATTAACATCGCCTGAAACCCGATAGGAAGCAAGACAACGTGGAGAATAGGCAATTGGGTAATGAGCAGCAATTCTTGTCCACATTTCCCAATCTTCACCATAATGTACTGCATAAAAACTACCTAAATGCTCATACACTTCTCGCTTTACAACTATAGCTGGAGGCTGAATTAACTGACGACTGGCAATTCTAAATAAAAAATTAGGAAGAATTTCTGTTCTACCAGATAGAGTGGGGGGATCCATATCTAATAATTTATTGCTTTGTTTGCTTATATAAGAAAAGTTAGTAAAAGCAGCCCCAGCTTCAGGATTTAAAGAAAATATTTTTTCTATTTCCTGATAATAACCTCTCTCTATCTTATCATCTCCATGAAGCAAATGCACCCATTGCCCTTTTGAACGATTTAAACAAGTCTCAAAGTTCCGTAAATTACCCTGGTTTTGCTCTTGTCTAAAATATTTTACTCTTCCTTTTCCTACAACTTCAACCAATGCTTTCACATCTCCGTCTGTACTGCAATCATCAACTACTTCTATCTGCATCAGCGCCTCTCCAAAATCTTGTATTAGCACACTTCTTAAAGTCTCTTCTAAAAATATTATGCAATTATATACTGGTATCATTACTGACCATAATGGACGCTTTTCTTCATTAATAACTACAACGGGCAGTATTATTGGAGGAACTTCAGGTATTCGGTCAGTCATCTTTTATTTGGATTTTTTAGCTTTAGTTGATAATAGTTGGGCTAAAGCCAAATTGAATATGTTTTTAACATTAGAAATTAAAGGATGGAATCTGCATTACTTTTGTATAATATTTAGTGCTCTAATTACTTTACAGATTAATTCCGGCATTACTGACGTTAATGCAAATTAATATAGCTAAGAAAATATGCCAATTTTCTGTCTAGAAGCAGTTAAGCCAATAAATATAACTTAATCATAATTTTAATATCATCTTCATCAAAGCTTTTTTATACAGTGAAAAATAGGAACTTACCTATTATGTTAGGATATTCTTTTATTAAACGAATGCTAATCCTATTTAAAATGTTTTCTGCAGATCCTAAGTAAAACATTTTCTTTTTAAAGCATTAGGGCGAACAAGTAAGTTTTAGTACATTTCTGCTAGATTTTTAGTAATAACCGAGCTGGTTAAATAAGAACATGCTTTAACAATTCCAATTTTATTCGAAGTAAAATACTTGAGGTTTCTAAAGCTTCTTTAAAAGTTAGATCCTTCTCTGTTATGCAATATGAATATTGATTTATAGTAATTACATGCTCCTTCTTACTTTGAACAAGAAATGGTGCTACAGCCAGAGAATAATTAAGAAAGCCTATATGTAATAACATACCATTTTAAACCAATAAAATTTTGTAAGAAACCTTATTTTGCATTTACTATAGGATAAACTTAATAAAATTTTATACAATTTAAATAAATACAAAATTTATTATGTGAAGAAAGTTCAATTATAATATACTTATCATTATTATTTATTCAGCTAAAGTCTAAAAAATTATGGTCATTATGTTAATGATTTTACTTGAATATTAATCTATAAATATGGTTTTTTGAATAATAAAGCTGCTAAAAACTTTTATAAAAATCAAGTTTGTATTTTCTGTACATGAAGTAAGATAAGAGGATGTTTAAGTTTTAATAATACTTCTTTTATGCCGCAAATTTTGTTTTTGAAACTGATAGCCCGACAAGAAAAATCCTAAACTATACTGATTTTAGGTGATAAAAGAAGCATATAAAAATAAATCGGATAATTTAAACAGGTTCTAAATATTTCTGCTTTTCAAAGAGATCTAATATAAGTTTAATATAATTGTTTTATATGAAGATATTAAAAGGTTGTTTTTGTAAGAAAAAATTTATTTCTAAATTGGCAAAAAGTTTTTAAACAGAATAAAATAATTTGATTATGGCTTTATTACCAAATTTAAAGAATGGGTTAAATGAACCTGTTTTGGTTTTTATTCTATGTAGTTTATTTATCCTGCTTTTTTCTCCTGCTATTATAGCTCGCCATTATTTGTACTCTTTGTTTTTTAAAAAAAAGGAAATTAATTACTAAATATTATGTGTAGTTTTAATAATAACTGGTCATAGAAATTCCAGTCTTCTGAGCTTAAGCATTATTACTTGCGAATCGAATGGTTATTTAAAGCTTTTTTACAGTTTAAACAATTTTGCATATTCATGTTGGTTCAATTGCGCAGCTTTATTTAATAATAAATAGGAGATATTGTAAATGTAATTGCATAACTTCTATTACCATAAAAGAAGTTGATCAAAATAATCAGACTTACTAAATGATCAATCTATTTAACAACAATTATCCGAATTGTTCCCCAAAAGCAATATGCATATTAACTTTGAACAAGCAAACTTAAATGTCAGAAGTATAGCTATTTAGAATTACTACACATCAATCTGCCTTAAGTAACTTAGCAATCGGAAGAACATAGCCAAATTACGCAATAGTTTATCGTAGAAGTTTTCGGAAAGCTGAAATTACCAACTTTTTAAAAATGACTGAAAAGTTACTAGCATGTAGCGGAACAGCACTTATAAATAATTGAGAGTGAGAAATACCCTGCAGGAAATTAAAAAGTTTAGTTGATTTTCCAGTATTAATCATGAGTGAACAGTAGAATTTCCTATGTCTTTTACAAACGAGGTATAACTAGACTTTATTTGGGGGAAGCAATTTAATCATCGATTATCTAAGTGATCATACTAGACAAATTGCCCTTATCCAAAGATTGTTAAATAACTGGGAAGCAATATTAAAACCAAATTTTACCTTAATAAAAAGAGCAATGCTGTTTCCAGCATTGCTCTTTTTACTGGTATTTTTTAAGAGAATTATTTATAAAACTCGCCTTGGTCAGCATCATCAGCCATCTTTTTCCGAGGAGCCTCATCATCACTGCTTTCTACTTCTGGCGGATTAGAAATCTCTTCACTCGGCTGGTTTAGAGCAGAATTGCCTAAACCTAAACTGTGATGTTCTGAACTACTAGCATCACGGTCATTTTTTTGTTCCAGTTCGCTTGTTCCAAAATTATGTCCGCCCATCGGTTCGCCTTCCAAACCTTTTGCACCTGCTTCATGGATGTTTTTTTCATTTCCTATCCAGGTTTTGGTTAACTCCTGCTCGGTTGGATCATCGCTGTTGGCATTAAATCCGTCTTCGTCCTCCAAATCATCTTCACCTATCGAATCTTCAAAATCTTCATCATCATCTCTGTCAAAATCGGCAGTGTCAGATTCTTTTGGCGCGTCATTAGTTGGGCTCATGGTTGTGGTTCCATGATCTCCGTATTCCAAATCATCATTTTTTTCTACATCAGCTACTGTAGTTTTCGGGTCGCCATAAGTTCCTCCGTCAAAAACTACTTTATTTTGATTTGATGTTTGCTTTAAATCACCCAACTGGTTATCTAAAGTATTATTCTCATATTGACTCATAAAACAAGGTTAATTTATGTTGAAGGAGAACGCAGCAAGCTTAAAGTTGTTTCCAATAAATGCAGGATAAAAGAAGCATCTATCGTGATCATATCAAAACCAAAAATTTATTGATAAACTTTCATAGCTGTGCGCTCCACCAATCCTTTCGGCAGTAACCAGGCCATCAAAGCACCCAATTTGTTGATCGTGCCGGTAATTATTTCTGGTTTTCTGCGGAACATAGCTTTTACGGCGATTTTGGCAACTGCTTCCGGTGTCATGTTTACCTGGCTGGCTGCTTTTAATCCTTTGGCACCAAGCTGTGCCCTTACAACAAAATCAGTATCTGTTGCACCCGGAGAAACACAGGTTACAGATACATTTTTATTTCTTAATTCCTGGTGCAACCCGCGGCTAAAACTTAATAAAAAAGCTTTGCTTGCTGCGTATAAGCTTAATCCCGGAACGGATTGATAAGCCGCAGAACTCGCCGTATTTAAAATATAAGCTTTAGGCTGTGCTAAAAGTTGTGCTAAAAACAGTTGGGTTAATGCAACCGGGAGCAGCATGTTCAACTGCATCATGTTCAGGTTTTCGGCTGATGTATATTTATCAAAAGCACCGCTTAAACCATAACCGGCATTGTTAACCAGAATATGTACAGTATAATTATTTTGCACACACCAGTTGTAAACCTTTTCGGCAGCATCTGTTTCTGATAGATCAATAGCCAGATATGCTGTTTTTACACCATATTTTTGGGATAGCTCTTGTGCAACCTGCTCTAATAATTCAGCAGAACGTGCTACCAGCAGCAAATCAGTTTTGCGTGCCGCAAGTTCCTGTGCTATTGCTTTGCCAATGCCTTTGCTTGCTCCTGTAATTAACGCGTAAGCCATATTTAATTTATTAAAAAAGGCTGGTAAAACCAGCCCTGTTGTTTTTAAAATTTTACTTTTCCTATAAAATGATGATAAAAAGGTGTTTTACTTTTAGCATGTTTCAGAATAGATTTGCCGGTAATAATCGGGATATACATCACCCGTCGCCTACTTTTTACGCCCATAAATGGTGATTGCTGCACGCGGTGCCATAATCGTCCATCATGTACGGTTAAATCGCCTGCCTCAATATCAAATCCGGTTTCCTGTGGATCGGGATTGTTATCCACAAAATACTTTTTAGCAAACAGCAGTTTTAAAATATTTTGTTTATGCGTACCAGCTAAAACACGTAAACCGCCGTTTTCTACCGGACAGTCATCCAAATGAATACCAACATTTAGCATGGGCATAATCTTTTGGCCGAGAAAAAGATCACGCGGACTATCAGTATGCCAGCCCATTTGAGAAAAACCACTGTTTGGCGTTTTTACATATTGATTGATAACTAGTCCGTCTTTTTCATTTTCGCCCATTCGTCCTTCATAAGGTGAAACCAACTCCGGCAAGGCAGCCAAACGCGGATCTTTTAAAAACTCATGTAGAACTGCATTATGCATAGATGTAAAGCACATCCGCTGAATGATAGTTTGTTCATTCTCATCTTTGCCAAATTTTAAAGGTGTTCCGTTTACTTTTTCGCGGCCTTCTGTTAGCCAAGTTTGTTGTAAAGCATTAATCTCTTTTAAAAAAAGTTCTACTGTTTCTTTAGTGATGAAATTTTTAAAAATGATTACACCATTTTTATCGAAAAAAGCCAACTGCTCTGGAGTCAATTTTTTTCCGAGGGTAAAACGCGGGCACTCAAGTTTTAGCATGTTGTTAATATTAGATAAGCATCAAACAAAAGTCCTTGTTAACAGCTCGTTATAAGTATAAACCGTTAAAACCTGATGTTTAAAAGGCTCCAAATCTACTTAAAATTGATTTACGTTGTTAAGTATGCATTGTAATACTATTATTTTTACATTAAACTTTCAAACAGTATTTTTTAATAAACATACATTTTAAGGAGAAATTAATAATAAACAATTTTTTTAGAGAGCCTGTAAAGCAGATAAGTAAAAATCGGTGCTGCTACTACATCAATGGTATAATGCACATGCTGAACCAGCAACAATATTGCAATGGCAATAGTAGAAATTAAAGCAAAGGCTTTATCGTATTTGTTTTGAAGGCATAAATAGATCAAAAACATTGTAGCGGTATGCCCGGAATAAAATAAATCTTTGGTAATTAGCTGGTTGCCATAAAAAATATTAGTAATCGGATCATGCAGATGAATAAGCCCTTTGGGTAAACTCAGTGGTACTAAACTGATAGTGATGATTCGGGAGACATACAATAATAGGCAAGTCCAACCGGCAACAATTAAAAAATGGGGATCTTGTATCGCACGAAATACGGCCAGTATCACCACGCTCCATAAAATGCAAAATATAGGTATGGAAACATCGTATTGCGGAATGAAATTTAAAATCCAGTCATTTAAAACAATACCGCTTCTGTGCTGGATGTAGTTGAAGAAATAAGGATTAATAACAACTACTAAAAGCATGATTACCAAAACGGTAGCAAGCCTTTTTCTGAAAGCAGACAGTTTCCATTCTTCTATCCACTTTTGCTTGTATGAAGTATCTGTTAAATTTAGATGATCAATTTCCATTCAGACGGTAAACTTACAGCGTTTTTTATTGAAAGTGCAAATGCAAATTTTCATGCTCACCGTTTACGGAATTTACAGAAACAGGTTTTAAATCACAATCAATGAAAAACAGAATTAGAATTTATAGTGATGCTGTTTTTACGGCATAAAAATCTTGAAGCTAAATTTAAGTTAGTTCAAAATCATCAGCATCTTTTAAAAACGGAAATGATCGTCTGTTTTTAATCAGTTCTTCTGCCGAAACAGAAAAAGTATAAACATCTTCTTCGTCGCGTTTATAATAAATTACTTTTCCGTTCGGGTCAATACAGGAAGAATCGCCGGAATGATAAATTTCATTTCCATCATAACCCACACGGTTTACAGCAATTACATAAGCTTGGTTTTCTACAGCGCGTGCCGGAATAAGCGTGCGCCAGTGCAAAGCGCGTTTTTCGGGCCAGTTGGCTACTACCAAAAGCAAATCATATGCTGCATTTAAGTTTCTCGTCCAAACCGGGAAACGCAGATCGTAACAAATCATCGGGCAAATTTTCCAGCCTTTTAATTCTACAATCAAACGCTCGTTTCCGGCAGTAAAAGTTTCATGTTCTTTACCCATGGCAAACAAATGCCGTTTGTCATATTGCGAAAAAGAACCATCTTCCCGCATCCAGATCAAACGATTATAGTAATTACCATTTTCGATGATCATCAAACTGCCGGTAACTACGCATTGATATTTTTGGGCGATTTCGTGCATCCAGCGCATTGTTTTACCGTTCATTTCTTCGGCCAAAGCGGTGTTCATGGTAAAACCGGTGTTAAACATTTCCGGTAAAATAATCAGTTCCGTATTTTCCCGAATGCCGGAAGACAGCCGCAAAGCAATATTTTTTAAATTCTGATCGATATTTTCCCAAAATAAATATCCTTGGAAAGTAGTTACTTTTAAATTTTCCATAGTAATTAACGGCGAATTGGCTAAAATAAATGCAGCCGGTTATACTTTTAACAATTGTTCAATAGCTTTCTCCAGCGTTTCTTGTTTTTTAGCGAAACAAAAACGCAAAATACCGTTATCCGTTTTTTTACTGTAGAAGGCAGAATTTGGCACGGCGGCTACACCAACTTCGGTAATCAACCGTTTCGCAAAAAATAAATCGTTTTCTTCGGATAAATGGCTGTAGTTTACAGATTGAAAATAAGAACCGGCGCAAGGCAGCAGTTTCAAGCGAGAACTTTCCAGCCCGGCACGAAAATAATCCCGCTTTTGCTGATAAAAATCTGCCAACCCGAGGTATGCTTCTTTTACCTGCATAAATTCTGCAAGTGCGTATTGCATCGGTGTGTTTACCGAAAAAACATTGAATTGGTGTATTTTCCTGAATTCTGCCATCATCCAGGAAGGAGACATGCAGTAGCCAACTTTCCAGCCGGTTACATGAAAAAGCTTACCAAAAGAAGCACAGATTAAACTCCGTTCGGCCAGTTCCGGATAGCGCGCCATACTTCGGTGCGGCTGTCCGTCAAAAATAATATGTTCATAAACCTCATCACTTAAAATTAAAATATCAGTTTTATGAGTGAGGTTGATCAGTTCGCGAATATCTTCCTCCTGCAAAATTGTACCCGTTGGGTTATGCGGCGAATTCAGGATAATCATCTTAGTGCGCGAAGAAATCAACCGCCGTACCATATTCCAGTTAATGCGGTAATCCGGCGGTTCCAGCTCCATGCGTTTTACCACACCGCCCATTAGTTGGATGGCGGGCGCATAACAATCATAAGCAGGTTCAAAAATAATGACTTCATCATTTGGATGAACGGTAGCACAAATTGCTGTAAAAATAGCCTGCGTGCCGCCTGCAGTTATGGTAATTTCATTTTCCGGATGATAAGTGGCACCATATAAATCTTGTGTTTTAACTGCAATAGCTTCCCGCAAAGATAAAATTCCGGGCATCGGCGCATATTGATTATGTCCTTGCTGCATGGCTTTGTTTACCAGTTGTACTAACTCTGGTGAACAATCAAAATCAGGAAACCCTTGTGATAAATTGATGGCTCCAGCTTGTTGCGCTAAGGCGGACATTACAGAAAAAATAGTTGTACTAGTTTGCGGCAGTTTAGATTGAAAAGCGATCATCGGAGGCTAAAATAAATATTATTTTAGGAATTGAGTTAAAAAGTCATTAGGCCAAAAATAAATGAGGGGATAAAAGTTTAAATTTTGTTTATGGAAAACACTAATTCTTTCACCTAAAAACTAAAAAACAATCAACAGCTTTAAAAGCTGTTGCCAAAGCGTTGAAAGTTAATTTTGAAACAGAAAAAAATCCTTATAACCCTGATTTTGTGAAGGATATATTATAAGCACGAGAAGATCATAAAAATGAAAAACTCTTTAAAATGCTCTTGAGGATTTATAGAAGTAGCATTAAAACAGACGATATAAAAGAAGTAAGAACCTAAATGCAATAGCTTTAAATTCTTACTTCAACCATCAAACCCTATAATAAAACCCAATAAGTTTCCGCAGTTGCTTTTGCAACAATAGCGTAACTTCTCCCGGCTGCATTCGCCAGCTCCAATTTTTTTCGGTGGAAGCGGGCGTGTTCATTCTTGCTTTTTCATCAAAACCTAAAACGTCCTGCATCGGGATAATTACTGTTTTAGCTACCGAAGCATAAGCCAGTTTTATCAAAATCCAGTGCACATTTCCTTCTGTAACTTTGGTGCCCACATATTGCTTTAATTTTTTAATGCTTTGTTTATCAGCATCTTTTGTGAACCAGCCGGTAATGGTGTTGTTATCGTGCGTGCCGGTGTAAGCAAAGCTATTCTGCGGATAATTATGCGGAATATGGATTGAGCCGGGCATATCATCGCCAAAAGCAAACTGCAAAACTTTCATGCCGGGCAATTTAAATTCATCGCGAAGATGGTAAACTGCATCTGTAATTTCGCCCAGATCTTCAGCCACAAAAGGCAGTTTCACAAATTCTTTTTCCAGGATTTTGAAGAAATCGCTTCCCGGCCCGGTTTTCCATTCGCCGTTGATCGCTGTTTTTTCTGCTGCCGGAACTTCCCAGTAATCTGCAAAAGCACGGAAATGATCCAGCCGCAACATATCAAAAAGCTCCATATTTTTGCGGATGCGTTGCACCCACCAGGCGTAATTACTTGCTTTTAAAGCATCCCAACAGAAAACCGGCATTCCCCAAAGCTGCCCATCGGCATTAAAATAATCTGGCGGCACACCGGCCACACCAATCATATTGCTGTTTTTATCGAGTGAAAATAGTTCCGGCTGCGACCAAACATCCACCGAATCGTAACTAATGTAAAAAGGTAAATCGCCCAAAAGTTGGATGCTTCTTTTATGGCAAAAATTTTTTAAAGCTTTCCATTGCCTGAAAAATATAAATTGCAGCCATTTTTCTTTTTGTAGCAGGTTTTGGTTTTCTACGGAGAATTGTGCCAGCGTTTTTGCATCACGTTTTTTAAATTCCTCCGGCCAGCTAAACCAAGCTTTATTTTGGTAATGCTGTTTCAGCACGGTGTAAAGTGTAAAATCATTCAGCCAAAAATCTTGTTCTTCTGCAAAAACATCAAAATCCTTTTGCAATTCATCAAATTCACCAACACAAAAATTTTCATAAGCCTGTTCAAAAAGTACATCTTTTACTTGTCTGGCTTCTTCAAAATTTACTTTGTTTGTTTGGAGCAGATGTAATTTTTTCAGTTCTTTTTTCTTTAGCAAACCATCTTTCGCCAGCAATTCCGGACTGATCAGCAGCGTATTGCCCGCAATACTGGAAACCGAACTGTAAGGCGAATAACTTTGCTCCGGTCCGGTTGGATTGAGCGGCAGCAACTGCCAGAACTGCTGTTTGCTTTTGTACAGAAACTTGGCAAACGCTTTTGCTTCCGGCCCTAAATCGCCAATGCCAAACGCAGAAGGTAGCGAAGTTAGGTGCATCAAAATTCCGGCGTTCCGATTAGATTGTTTTTGCTCCATTTTGAGAAAAGCGTGAGGTTGAGAACCAAACAATTCGCTTATTTCAATTGCTTCGTTTTGAGCCGAACCGTTAGCATTATCCAGCAAGTTATTCCATTCTGCCGGTGCTTCTTTTGGCAATATAATTCTGGTATGTTTCCAGTTAATTTGTTTGATATCAACGTTTTGTTCTTCGCAAATTTTAGCCAATCCTAAAGGTACAATCGTTATATACCAAATTTGATGAAGGTTTCGGGCGAAAGCAAAAATGTTTTCTTTATACTTTCCTTTAACAGTTAGTGGAGTATATTTTCCTTTTAAAAACACTTCCGGAGCAGCTTTTCTTTCCTTAAAAAGCTTATGGATCAGGTTTAGTTTGATGTCTGCATTATAACGCTTTTCCCATAATTGCTCTGGATTTAGAGCTTCTTTTCCTGTGATTTTTTCGAGAGATTTTAAGCGTTTTTCATAATCAACCGGGCGGCGGTTATCCGGATCAACCATACTAAGATCCCAGTTTTCGCAACCCTGGTACACATCTGGTACGCCCGGACAGGTAAATTTAAGCAGCACTTGCGACAATGAATTAACGATGCCAAAATCAACAACTTTTTGATGAAAGGTTTTAAAATCCTGCCAAAAATCCGATTCTTGATCTAAAATTCCATCGATAAAAACAGCAGTTGCCGTTTCATATTTTTCGTTTTCTGTTCCCCAACCCGAGTTTTGCTTGCCTTCGCGCAACGCTTTCACTATATACTCCTGCAAACGGTTAGGGTAATTAGCCTCGTCTTCGCCCGGCATTGGATAAGTTCCAATCAGTGTTTCGTAAATAAAATACTCATCATTAGCATCTGGTAAATTGTTGGTTTTAAGTGGATTATTTAATTGCTGCCAATTTTTTACAATTGCAAACCATTCTTCCGCCAAATCCGAAAGTGCATTCAATCTTGCCCGCGCACCTTCGCCGCGTTTGGTATCGTGCGTAGACGTTGCGTTGATGGAAAGCGGCCATTTTTCCTGTTTTTCCTGCATTTGCCGGTGGAAATCCGCTACAGAAATTCCAAAAGCATCCGGTGCATCGCCAACTTCGCTGTGTCCGATAAAACGATTATATGTGTACATCAGCGTATCTTCTACGCCTTTTGCCATTAGCGGACCGGTAAATTGCATCAAGCGCTGGTAAAAAAGCAAACCGCGCGTGTTGAAATCGTTTTTGTTTTTGGGCGAAGGATGCAGCAGCACTTTTTCCAGTACATCAATTGCCAGCTCCAGTTCCGGCTGGTATTTACGGATGCTTTTTAATACTTCTTTTATCAACTTAAAATTGGCATCATCCAGCGGAAATTCATTGCCATAAAAGCGATAAACCGGACAATCAATCAACAAAGCCGCAATTGCATTTTTCAGTTCATTTGTCTTTAGTTTTTTGAGTGATTTTGGATCGGCCAAATTCAATTCTAAAAAATAATGATACAAATTATCCAGTTCGCCGCCCATGTATTCGTCCAAAATCAACGTCTTTTTTTCACGAATCTGTTCCTGCACCGGTTTTTGCTCGCCAGCCAATTGCTGATAAAACTGGTTGAAATCTTTTTTCACATTTTTATCCGTGAAAAGATTATTTACCAAAGCCAGAAAATCGTAACCGGAAGTACCTTCAATCGGCCAGTTTTGTGGTAGCGTTTCACCTGCTTCCAGAATTTTTTCTACCACGATATACGCTTCTTCGCCAACCATTTCCCGCAGCTGTTTCAGATATAAGGTTGGGTTGTACAAACCATCAATATGATCAATTCGCAATCCCTGGAAAACACCTTCTTTTACCAGTTCTTTTATTTTAAGATGATAAGTTTCAAAAACTTCCGGATTTTGTATGTTTAAGCAAATCAGTGTGTTAACCGTAAAAAAACGGCGAAAGTTGATCTTGCTGCTGGTTTCTTTGTAAGAACATAAACGATAATGTTGTTCTTCGGCTAAACTCAAAAGTAACTCCGGGTTTTGGTTGATTTTTTGCAGATTGGCTTCAATTAAAACCTTTGCTTGAGCTTCTTTCAGGATAGAAGCCAGCTGTAATCTGATCTCGTTCCAGCGTAAAGCATACGATTTTGGTTCGTCCAGCATTTCCAGATCTTCCAATTGATTAACCAGTTGCCGGATCGTTTCTTCCGAATTTTCGTGTGGTAAAAGAAGCACCGAAGCGTAGGAGCGAGGCGTTAAAGGATAATTGGCATCAAAATAATTCAATACTAAGCGATCATCTTTAAAAGCTATTTTTAATTCGCCTTTTTTGATGGTTTCTTCTAGCGAATCGTCTAAAAATGGAACCATCAAACGGCCGCTAAAAAAATCACTGCTAAAAGAAGTATCAAAAAAAGCTGCATAAACAGAGCGTAAACCCTTTTCTAAAACATCATTTAACCACGGATTTTTTGGATCGAAAGCCAGATGATTTGGCACAATATCTTGCAGCCATTGCATTCCGGCTTCATTTAGTTTTTTGCTGAGGTGCTTTAATTGCTCTTCCGTACCAATTTCTGGATCGATTTGATGCGGATTCAAACCATCGTAACCGTGCGTACTTCCCGGTGTAGATTCAAAAATCGGCGAAGCGTAAATGGTGGAAACGCCCAACTTTTGCAGGTACGGAATAACCTTTTCAAACGCTTCAAAATTAAAATCTTTATGAAACTGTAACCGGTAAGTTGATACAGGATTGCTCATGCTTGGTTGCTGTAAATGATGATGGATTGCGGTTGAATGGTAACCGGGTTGGAAGCGTTTGCCGTTTCCGGAGCGTCTGAATTTCCGTTCCATTTGGTATCCGCAGAAGCTAATTTTTTATGCCAAATCTCGTGATTATGAGGTAATCGCATTTGCTGTGGATTGGAAGAAAAGTTGAGTAAACAAAGCACCTGATTGTCCTGGTGCCAGCGGTGCAGCATTAAAGTTTGCGATTTTATATCAGAAGAAACTTCCAGATGTTGCCGGTTCAAATGTTGCAAAGCCGGAAGTTTTTTGCGCAAAGCGATCAGCTCTTTGTAAAACTGAAACATCGTTTGATGCGGTTCCTGTTCCAATAATTCCCAAGCCAATTTTGAGTGCATAAAAGAAGCATCGTCCATCGGGTCAGGAGCTTCACCTTCAGCATGAAAAGCGGCAAATTCTTTCTTTCGGCCTTTGCGCACGGCTTCGGCCAGTTCTGGGTCGGTATGGCTCACGAAGTATAAAAACGGGTTGGTTTCGCCGTATTCTTCGCCCATAAAAAGCATCGGCAAAAATGGCGAAACCAGCACGGCTCCGGCCATCAATTTCTGCATTTCAAAGCTGAAAAGCTGGCTGCTGCGTTCGCCCAGCATTCTATTTCCAACCTGATCATGGTTTTGCGAGAAAACTACAAACTGTTCGCCGGCATTTTGTTCTGCTTTGCTGCCAAAAGTTTTTTTTCTGTACGGAGAATACAAGCCATCGTAAACGTAAGCATCGCGGTACGCTTTTTCTAAGTGGATAATTCCTTCGAAATCACTGTAATAACTACTTTTTTCGCCGCCAGCTGTAACGCGTAATGCATGATGAAATTCGTCTATCCATTGCGCATCCATTCCAAAACCGTCTTTTTCCAGCGGATTGATAAAACGCGGATCGTTTAAATCCAGTTCTGCAATTAAATAATGTTTGCGGCCGGTTTCTGCGGAAAGCTGGTTGATGTATTGCCTGATTTCGCGCATAATATGCTTCGGACTAAAATCTTTGATAGCATGAACGGCATCTATCCGAAGCGCATCAATATGAAAATCCCGGAACCACATTAGCACATTTTCGATGTAAAACTGACGGACTGCATCGCAATACTCGTCATCAAAATTAACCGCACTGCCCCAGGGTGTGTGGTATTTTTTGGTGAAATAAGAGCCAAACTCAGCAAAATAATTGCCTTCCGGTCCGAAGTGATTGTAAACTACATCCAGCACCACGGCGATGCTCTTTTTATGACATAAATTTACGAGTTGCTGCAACGCTTTTGCACCGCCGTAAGAGTTTTGAACAGTAAATGGGAAAACGCCATCGTAACCCCAATTTCTCTCGCCGGGAAATTGCGCTACTGGCATAATTTCTATTGCTGTTATGCCAAGTTCTTTCAGGTAATCCAGCTTACTTTCCAAAGCAGCAAAAGTTCCTTCGGAGGTGAAAGTACCGACGTGGAGTTCATAAAAAATATAATCTGCTAACGGAAGATTTTCCCACTGCTGATCTGTCCAGTCAAACTGAAGATCAACTGTTTGCGACGGTCCATGAACGCTTTCCGGCTGCGAAAGTGATGCCGGATCGGGCAGTTCTTTTTCTCCGTTTAAAATCAATCGATATAAATCTCCGAGTTTTAAAGCACTGGTTTCTAACTGCCAGTAGCCGTATAATGCTTCTTTTAAAGGATATTTTTCGTTAGTATCTGTTAGAAGTAATTCTACTGATTTGGCCAATGGTGCCCAAAGAATTATTTCTGCTTGTTGGTTAGCGTTAAAATTTACACCAATGGTTCGTTTTTTGGGGTTGATTTGAACTAACATAAATCAGTTTTAAGAATGTTTAAGGATAACCACAGAACGGCCCGCTACGTTAATCGTTTCTGCTGCTTTGAAAGAAATTCTGTGTTCCGAGATGCAATTTTCCCAAGTATCCAAAACTTTAACCCAGGTTTTACCAAATTTTTCGGGAGGAAGCACATAATCCAGCGGACCGTAGTGGGCGTTAAAAATTACGTAGAAACTTTCATCCACAACTTTATTTCCTCGTTCATCCACACAATGTAATTCGTTTCCGTTTAGGTAAACGCCAAGTGATTTTGCAAAATCATGCGACCAATTTGCTTCCGACATTTCTTTTCCCTGAGGCAAAAACCAAGTAATATCGTTCAAGCCAACACCTTTAATAGCTTGCCCTTGAAACCATTTACGGCGACTGAAAGCAGGATGGCTATTGCGAAAGGAAATCAGTTTTTGAGTAAATTGCTGCAAATCTAAATCTGCATTCTCCCAGTTTAACCAGGAAACTTCATTATCCTGGCAGTAGGCATTGTTGTTTCCGTTTTGCGTACGCCCGAATTCATCTCCGGCAACCAGCATCGGTACGCCTTGAGATAAAAATAAAGTGGTTAACAAGTTTCGTTTTTGCTGGTTGCGAAGTGCAATTATTTCCGGATCGTCTGTTGGTCCTTCTACACTGCAATTCCAAGAACGATTGTGGTTTTCTCCATCCTGGTTGTTCTCTCCGTTGGCTTCATTGTGTTTCTCATCATAAGAAACCAAATCGTGCAGCGTAAAACCATCATGTGCCGTAATAAAATTGATGCTGGCAGTAGGCCGCCGCATATCATTCTGATATAAATCGGGACTGCCGGTTAAGCGTTCTGCAAATTCGCCCAGCATACTATCGGCACCACGCCAGTAATCGCGCATACAATCGCGGTATTTGCCATTCCATTCTGCCCAATCGGCCGGGAAATTACCAACCTGATAACCACCTTCGCCAATATCCCAGGGTTCTGCAATCAGTTTCACCTGAGAAATAACCGGATCCTGGTAAATAATATCAAAAAAACCGCCCAGCATATCTACATCGTGCAGTTCGCGGGCCAGTGTGGCAGCCAAATCAAAACGGAAACCATCTACGTGCATATCTAAAATCCAGTAGCGCAAGCTGTCCATAATTAGCCGAAGTACGTTTGGAAGATTGGCATTTAGCGTATTTCCGGTACCGGTATAATCTTTGTAATACTGGTTGCTTTCATCCATCAGGCGGTAGTAGGCTGAATTATCAATCCCTTTAAAAGATAAAGTTGGCCCGAGTTCATTACCTTCTGCAGTATGGTTGTAAACCACATCAATAATAACTTCCAGCCCTGCTTTATGCAGTGCTTTAACCATGTTTTTAAATTCAATCACCTGCTCGCCGTGTATACCGCTGCTGGAATAGCGTGCATCAGGCGCAAAAAAGCCAATGGTGTTGTATCCCCAATAGTTGGATAAACCTTTTTTTAACAAATGCTCATCAACAATAAAATGATGAATAGGCATTAACTCTACAGCAGTAATGCCTAAATCCTTTAAATATTTTATCGTTGCCGGATGTGCTAATGCTGCATAACGGCCTCTTATTTTTTTCGGAATTTCCGGATGCAGCATAGTAAAACCTTTTACATGAGTTTCGTAAATAATGGTTTTATGATAAGGAATATCAGGCGCTTTATCATCTTCCCAATCATAATTAGGATTAATTACCACACTTTTCGGAATGTGAGAGCTACTATCAGCATCATTGTAACTTAAATCTTTATCCGGACTATTTATATGGTATCCAAAAACAGATTCGTGCCATTTTACTGGTCCGGCAATAGATTTAGCATAAGGATCTATCAACACTTTGTTAGGATTGTAGCGATGTCCGTTTTTCGGATCGTATGGTCCGTAAACCCGGTATCCGTAAAGCTGTCCGTGCAAAATATTGGGCAGGTAAACATGCCAGATGTGGTGTGTGCGTTCTTTTATCTGTATTTTAGTTTCGTTGTTGTTATTATCAAACAAGCATAATTCTACACCGGTTGCGTTATTGGCAAACAAAGCAAAATTAACCCCTTTTCCATCCCAGGTTGCTCCTAAAGGATATGGGTTGCCCGGAAATTCAGTTATATCCATGTCCGTATAAATAAATTTCCGTTTGCAAATGTTTTATCAGGAGAGGCTTTGCATGAAACTAAATAAAGCATCATACGTATTTCACTTAATAAAAAAAGCAGCATAAAAACAGCATTTACAGCCAGAGATAAACGCATATTATGGTGCAGATAAACCAGATTATTTTAGATTTGCACACTTTCTGCGCAGATGATACAACATTTTAATATTTGCCGAATTAACTTTTCTACTAACACAAATGCTATTTTTACCACAGTAAAATCAGCACAACAATAAAACTCCATGATGTTTGATGATGATACAACCAATGCAGAACAGCTGCGCATACTTGAAAATGAAGCCAAAGAAATTCCGTTAGAAAAATGGGGGCCATATTTGAGCGAACGCCAATGGGGAACCGTTAGAGAAGATTACAGTCAGAACGGCGATGCCTGGAACTATTTTCCGCATGATCATGCCCGGAGCCGTGTTTACCGTTGGGGAGAAGACGGGTTAGCCGGTATTTCTGATTATTACCAACAATTGTGCTTTGCCATAGCTTTATGGAACGGTAACGACAAGATTTTAAAAGAGCGCCTTTACGGTTTAACCAATTATCAGGGCAACCACGGCGAAGATGTAAAAGAACTGTATTACTACCTGGATAATGTGCCTACACATTATTACATGAAGTATTTGTACAAATATCCGCAGCAGGCTTTCCCATATCAGGATTTGAACCGCACCAATGGCCAGCGTTCCAAGACAGAACAAGAATATGAGCTACTGGATACTGGTGTTTTTGATAATGACAAATACTTTGATGTAGTAGTAGAATATGCTAAAAAGAATTCGGAAGATGTTCATATCCGTATAGAAATAACCAACCGCGGAGAGGAAGATGCGCCGATAACCGTATTGCCAACTTTGTGGTTTTACAACCGCTGGCAGTACGATAAATCTAAACCAAAACCCGTTATTGAGCATGAAGAAGACGGCTCTGTACGCGCAACACATGTGCCTTTAGGAACGTATCATTTGTATTATGACGAGCCGGATTATACTTTGTTTACCGAAAACGAAACCAATAAAGAACGTTTGTTTGGTGTGCCCAATGATGTTCCGCATGTAAAAGATGCTTTTCACGAAGCCATCATCAACGGTAAAGATTTGGAAGAACTGCAGGCATTAAACTCCGGCACCAAGTTTTCACCGGTTTACAAATTCAATATCAAAGCAAAATCTTCTAAAACCATTAAGCTGCGTTTATCAAAAGGCAGGATCAAAAAGCCGCTTGATGAGAAGTTTGATGCGCTGTTTATCACCCGAAAAACAGAAACAGATGCGTTTTACGGTAAAATTTCTCCGGAAAATAAAGATCCAGATTTGCTAAACATTCAGCGTCAGGCTTTAGCTGGTTTATTGTGGAGCAAGCAGTATTATCATTATGATACACAGCGTTGGCTCACTACCAGCGACGGAATTTCGCCGGTGGTAGAAAACCGCTTGAATGGCCGGAACAGCAGCTGGAAATATCTGAAAAACCAGGATGTAATTTCGATGCCCGATAAATGGGAATATCCGTGGTACGCGGCCTGGGATTTGGCTTTTCATTGTGTGCCGATGGCGATGATTGACCCCACTTTCGCCAAAAACCAGCTGATCCTGATTATGCGCGAATGGTACATGAACCCGGAAGGGCAGATTCCGGCTTACGAATGGAATTACAGTGATGTTAATCCGCCGGTACAAGCTTGGGCTGCGCTGGAAGTTTATCGCATCGAAAAAGAGAAAAAAGGCGAAGGCGATGTACGGTTTTTGAAACGTGTTTTTCAGAAACTGATCATCAATTTTACCTGGTGGACTAACCGCGTGGATGTGGAAGGAAAAAATATTTTCGCAGGCGGTTTCCTCGGTCTGGATAACATCGGCGTGTTCGACCGCAACAGCAAACTAAATGGCGAGCTGGAACTGGAACAGGTTGACGGAACCAGCTGGATGGGCATGTACGCGCTAAACATGATGGATATTGCCCTTGAAATTGCGATGCACGATGATGCTTTTGAAGATTCGGCGGTTAAGTTTTATGAACATTTTGTTCTGATTGCTGATGCCCTGAACGGAATGGGTTTGTGGAGCGATGAAGACAAGTTTTTTTACGATACGCTTCGCCTGCAAAGCAATCACGCTTATCACCTTAAAGTACGTTCTATTGTTGGCTTAACTTCACTTTTTGCGGTATCTGTTTTTAGTTACCATAATCTGGAAAAGCTGCGTGATTTCCGTAAAAGAGCAACGTGGCTCAACCAGTTCCGCGAAAAAAACAAGCAGTTTTTACCGATAACCGATAACAGTAAAACGGGCAAAGTTTTGCTTTCTATTGTTGATAAAGAAAAATTGACCAGTTTGTTAAGCAGGGTTTTTGATGAAGATGAGTTTTTAGCCGAAGGCGGCGTCCGGGCTTTATCAAAAGCTTACAAAGATGAGCCATATTCTGTTGATATTGAGGGAAATACTTATACCATTCAATATGATCCGGCCGAATCTACTTCTGATATGTTTGGCGGAAATTCTAACTGGCGCGGGCCAATCTGGATTCCGATAAACTATACGCTGATCAGGGCTTTACGCAGATACCACGAGTTTTATGGGGAAGATTTTACGCTGGAATATCCAAAAGGATCGGGCAAATTTATCAACCTAAAAGAAGCAGCAGATGAACTTTCGCAACGTCTGATCAATATTTTCACCAAGGATGAAACCGGCAAACGCCGTGTAAATGGCGATGATAAAGGCTTTTACCAGAAACCGGAGAATGCTGATCTGGTATTATTTTATGAGTATTTTCATGGAGATAACAGCCGCGGTGTAGGTGCAAGTCACCAAACTGGTTGGAGTTCGCTGATTGCTAATTTGATTTCGGATATTGGGAAAGATGCTTAGAAAAGGTTGATAAAAGAAGCATTTTGTCATTTCGACTGAAAGGAGAAATCTTAATCAAAGCAATATGAATTTGCAATTTGAAGAAGATTTCTCCTTTGGTCGAAATGACGAACTCGTCAGATTAGATTTTTTGCTGATCAAAGCCACTTAATACAGCACGTGTTTTTGGTAAACTTTCCGGATAATTTTTCTGGATAAAAGTAACCAGGTTTTCGCGCACAAAACAACGCAGATCAAACGCTTGTGAAGAATTGGCCGCACTCATTAACGCCCTTAATTCCATCGTTTGCTCTTTAGCATCGGTAACTTGTAGCACGTTTACGCGTTTGTCCCACAAATCATTGCTTTCTAACAAACGGGTCAATTCATTCCGGACGGCTTCAACCGGCAACGTATAATCTGCGTGGATAAAAACAGTACCGAGAATGTCCGCAGAAATCCGTGTCCAGTTCTGAAAAGGTTTTTCAATAAAATAATTGATCGGTAAAATCAGCCGGCGTTGGTCCCAAATGCACACCACCACATACGTCAGCGTAATTTCTTCCACGCGGCCCCATTCGCCTTCCACAACCAGTACATCATCAATTCGGATGGGCTGCGTAAACGCAATCTGGAAACCGGCAAACAAATTTCCTAATGATTTTTGTGCTGCAATACCAACGATAATTCCGCCTACGCCAACGCTGGTAATCAAGCCGGCACCAATTCTTCTCATGCTTTCAAAGCTGAGTAAAATGGCAGAAATAGTTAAAATTACAATCAGGCTGATGGCTATTTTCCGCAGAAACTGTAACTGCGTTCTGATTTTTCTTTCCCGTAGATTGTTCGTTTTTTTTATATCGAAAGCGTGGTAAACGTAATCTTCAAAAACAGAAATAGTACGAACCAGCATCACCGCAAAAGAAATGGTTAAAGCAATTTGTAATATTTTGTCGATTACAGCTAAAAACTTTGGATTCATGTTGAACCAGGGCATCAAAAAGTTCAGCATCAGCAGCGGAATAAACCAGGTTGATGGTTTGCCCAAATGGGTAATAATGGATTTTAAAATGGAATAATCCGAACGTTTCTGGTAATAACTCATCAGCTTGATGATGCTGAATTTGAGCAAAAGCCCGATAATTACAGCAGCACAAAAAATAATTGAGTTCCACAGATACGGCGGAATTCGATTAGAAAGATTGAGTATTTCGTCCGGAAAATCAGGTATGTTGATCATAGTCAATTTTATAACATCGTATTTAAACAATGTAAAGCAGCGGTTTTATATCGATAAAAACAGCATCTGCTATTTAATTCAAAATTTTACAAACTAATTAATTTGTTTCTTTTTACACCGTATTAATTTTAATACTTCTTTTATCGCACAAAAAACCGCATTTTAAAAACTAATCAATTTGAAAAGTTTTATAGCTGTATAATATTTAGGATATGACGGGTAAAACAATAATAGTTTCTAACAGGCTACCGGTAAAAATACAGGAAAAAGAGGGCGAATATTCTTCATCAGCAAGTGAAGGTGGACTGGCAACGGGACTGGGTTCTGTTTACCAGGAAAAAAATAATGTGTGGATTGGCTGGCCTGGAACAGAGATTGCGACTGATAAACAGGATGAAATTACAGCACAATTAGCAGATTTAAGCTTGCTTCCGGTTTTTTTGAGTCAGGGAGAAATCAGCGAATATTACGAAGGTTTTTCTAACGAAGTGCTTTGGCCGATATTTCATTATTACGCTTCCACTTACAGTACTTACCGGGAATCCAACTGGGAATTTTATCAGCTGGTGAACCAAAAATTTGCAGATGTTGTGCTTAGCGTTGCCCAACCGGGCGATACCATCTGGATACACGATTACCAGTTGCTTCTTTTACCGGCATTAATTCGGGCAAAGTTGCCGGATGTTTCCATCGGTTTTTTTCTGCATATTCCGTTTCCTTCGTTCCAGCTTTTTCATCTCATTCCGTGGCGAAGTGAATTGCTGGAAGGTTTGCTTGGAGCGGATTTGATCGGTTTCCACACGTTTGATGATGTGCAACATTTTACACAAGCTTGCGCGCGATTGCTGCATGTTAACTTATCTTCCAACGTGATTTCTTTACCCGATCGTTTGGTTGTGGCAGAAGCTTTCCCGATGGGAATTGATGAGCAGAAATATGCTTCGCTCGCCCAAAGCGAAGAAGTGAAGCAGGAAATTAAACAACTACAGGAGAGTTTTGCTGGTGTACGCACAATTTTATCAGTTGACAGATTGGATTACAGCAAAGGCATTTTGCAGCGTTTGCAGGCTTTTGAAGAACTGTTGCTCAACAATCCGGAATATCTGGGGAAAGTGGTTTTGTACATGATTGTGGTGCCGTCGCGTGATACTGTTCCGCAGTACAAACATTTGCGCGATGAAATTGACAAGCGTGTAGGCAACATCAATTCCTTGTTCCGCACTTTAAACTGGAGTCCGGTGCAGTATTTTTACCGTTCTTTTCCAATCGAAACTTTATCTGCTTTATACGCCAGCACCGATGTTGCCCTGGTTACGCCAATGCGCGACGGCATGAACCTGGTGAGCAAAGAATATGTAGCCAGCCGCATCCAAAATAATGGTGTTTTGATTTTGAGTGAAATGGCCGGTTCGTCGCGCGAGCTGATTGATGCGATTATCGTTAACCCAAATAACATGAACATGATGACTTCGGCCATTAAACAAGCACTGGAAATGCCAGCCGAAGAACAGGAAAGCCGGATGGTTAACCTCCGTAAAAACGTTTCCAAATTCAACGTAAAGCATTGGGTGAAAATTTTTATGGACCGTTTGCAGGAAGTGAAAGAGCAGCAGCAAGCACTTCGCACACGTTATATAAGTGAGCTTACCACCAAAGCCATCTACAAAATATATGCTAAAACAAGCAACCGGATTTTCTTTTTAGATTATGATGGCACGCTGGTTGGTTTTAATGCTGATCCTAAAAAAGCTTCACCGGATGCGGAACTATATCAGGTTTTGCAGAATCTGACGTCTGATCCGCAAAATAAAGTAATTATTATTAGCGGCCGGGACTACCAAACACTCGAAAAATGGTTCGGCCATCTGCCCATTACTTTAATTGCAGATCATGGTGCCTGGCAGAAACTAAATGGTGAGTGGGAGAGTGCACCTGCTTTGAATGCCAGTTGGAAAAAAATAGTTTCTCCGGTTTTGGAAACTTTTGCTGATCGGACACCAGGTTCTTTTATCGAAGAAAAAACGTACTCGCTGGCCTGGCATTACCGAAAAGTAGAAACCGGTTTAGGCGATTTAAGAGCCGGAGAACTGATAAACAATTTACGTTTTATCACCAGCGATCAGGGTTTACAGATTTTGCCCGGCAATAAAGTAATCGAGGTTAAAAACATCGAAATAAACAAAGGAAAAACTGCCTTAGCTGTATTGCACGGCCAGGCTTACGATTTTGTAATGGCTATTGGTGATGACCACACCGATGAAGATACCTTTAAAGCCATGCCCGAAAATTCTGTAACTATTAAAGTTGGCAGCAACAGCTCGGCAGCTAAATATTATGTAAACGATGTAAAAGAAGTGAGAAATTTGCTGCAAGGTTTTACATCTACTTTTTTGTTACCAGAATAAGGTTGATAAAAGAAGCATTGCTTTTTGGGTGATGCTTCTTTTACACCTGTTTTTTTAAAATGATTTATGTTTAATAACAAACAGATTCCAACTATAAACTTTTGTACCAGCATTGCGGCAGAACAAGAGAAGCCTTATTTTCGTTATCAAAATCTAAAGGATGCGGAAAAGTTGTAGCAAACTCCCGCGAATTGATCCTGTCGTTTCTTAAAAATGTAAATTCTGCTATTCTGGGTATTTCCAAACCAAATTTGGTTTCCGTTCCGCAACAATTATTCGGATGGATATGAACACAAGTATGCGATTCCAAAAGCTTGTTAAACGCCAGTTCTGCAACATTAAAAAAACGCGGGTTCCAAAATTCATCCAAATGATGAAATTCAAAAATTAAAACCCTAAACCGTTTCAATAAAGCATTGGATACATTAATTAAAGCTGCAAATTCTGCACCTTCAATATCCATTTGTAACAGTAAATCACTGTTGTTTGGTTCAAATGAATCAACCCAGGAATCCAAAGTAATAAAGTCATCGTTATCGGTACAACCGATAAATTTTTTTAAAAAATTATAACTTCCGGGTTCCAGATCCAAGTTTGGTTTTTCAACCGACCGATCTGCGAGGTAAAGCTTCATTCCCAAATGAAAACAGGCTTTTTCAAACTCACTCATTACATCTACGCCTGGAGAAAAACAAGCTGCTATACCATTTAAATCATCCGGAACTAAATATCCGCCATCTTTGTCTGGGCCAACTCTTATCAATCCTTTATCAGTATGTATCGGAAATAATTTTTCAATCAGTGTTTTTACACGTTCTAGCGGTGTTCTGCTAATAATGATATTTCCTTTATCCTCAATAAAAATTTCTTTCAGTTTATTCTTCATAAGGCTGTTTTTATCCGGCTTTTTGAATGATGAATGTGCGAATATTTTAGTTGATAGTTACAAAGTTTAAGTTTATAAATTAATTATAATCATTAAAAAATATTTTTTGCTTACATGTTAAACTTTACTCAGCTATAAACTTTTATAATCTTCCCGAACCGGACTGAAAATATCAATCAGTTTACAATCAGTAATTGCAATTCCGCTGTGTATAACATTTGGCGGAATCACGGCAAAAACAGTTGGCTCCAATATTTTTGCAGTGCCATCAACCGTCAGTTCAAACTTGCCTTCCAGCACGAAAGATAATTGCTCGTGTATATGCTGGTGCAATGGCACGGCATTTCCGGCTTTTACTTCAATAAAATTGATCGTATTATTTTCTGTATGAATAAATTTAGATAGAAAACCAGGCGCAATTTCTTTAACTGCAATGTCGCTGAAACAGCGAAAAACTTCTTTATTCATTTTTTATGTTGATTTAGGCAGAACAATATCCAGATTTGTTCTTTAAAAGAAGCATCAACCTAAAATATAATATGATTTTTTTGACTTACAAATACCGGATGTTGAAATACGTTTGTTTGATTTTGACAACTGCGTTTACCGGTTTTAATTATTTATCCGCCCAAAACCAAAACAGCATTGCTTTAAACCAGCTTGGTTTTTATCCTGATGCACCAAAAATTGCCATAGTTTCTGGTAAAACAACTGGTAAATTTGCGGTACAAACTACAACCGGAAAAGTGGTTTTCAGTGGAGAACTGAAAGCTTCTGACAAGCCAGATTTTGCAGGCATAAAAACAGCATCGGCAGATTTTAGCAGTTTTCGTCAAACCGGAACTTTTGTTATTGCGGTTGCTGGTTCCGGCGTTTCTTATCCGTTCAGCATTAAATCAAATATTTATGCTGATGCGGCAAAAGCATCGATAAAAGCATTTTATTATCAGCGTGCTTCCACAGCTTTGCCCGAAAAATTTGCCGGAAAATGGCATCGTGTTGCAGGTCATCCAGATTCAGTTGTATTAATTCATCCTTCCGCAACAAGTGCAAATCGCCCGGCCGGAACAAAAATTTCGGCTTCGCGCGGCTGGTACGATGCCGGCGATTACAATAAATACATCGTTAATTCTGGTATTTCTACTGGTACATTGCTCTCTTTATACGAGGATTTTCCGGATCACCTGAAAAATTTGCAAACTAATATCCCGGAAAGCGGAAACCAAATTCCTGATATATTGAATGAGGTTTTGTGGAATTTACGCTGGATGCTGACTATGCAAGATCCAACAGATGGTGGCGTTTACAACAAATTGACCAATGCCAATTTTGATGCCATGGAAATGCCAGATCAAGATAAAACGCCCAGATATGTTGTGCAAAAAGGTACAGCAGCAACGCTGGATTTTGCTGCGGTTACGGCACAAGCGGCACGGATATTTAAACAGTTTCCGCAACAGCTTCCCGGCCTTTCCGATTCCTGTTTAACAGCTTCAAAAAAAGCTTGGCAATGGGCACAGCAAAATCCTGCTGTTCAGTACGATCAGAACGAAATCAATAAAAAGTTCGAGCCAAAAATTGCTACTGGTGGTTATGGCGATGCTTCTTTTACTGATGAATTTATTTGGGCAACTGCGGAATTAACTATTTCTACAGGCGATAATCAATATTATCAATCCATTGATATTTTAGCTGATCGGGCGATGCCGCTTCCGGGCTGGTCGCAGGTGAAACTGTTGGGTTTTTATTCCCTCACCCAAAATCAAAACCAATTAACCGGAAAAGCAAAAGCAGATTTGCCGGAAATTAAAAAACGCCTACTTGCATTTGCCGATCAGTTGATAAATGGTACGGATGCTACGGCTTATCATACTGTTTTTGGTAAAACCGCGAAAGAGTTTAACTGGGGCAGTAATTCATCCGCAGCAAATGAAGGCATTGCGCTGATTAAAGCTTATCAACTCACTAAAGATAAAAAGTATTTAACGTATGCCTTAAGTAACCTGGATTATTTATTGGGAAGAAATGCAACCGGATATAGTTTTTTAACAGGTTATGGCAGCAAAACACCGATGCATCCGCATCATCGGCCTTCGGTTGCAGATGGCGTGGTTGATCCGGTTCCGGGATTGCTGGTTGGCGGCGCAAATCCGGGAATGCAGGATGGCGTAAAATATCCGTCGGCCATTCCGGATCGTGCCTATATTGATGACGATCGCGCTTATGCAGCCAACGAGATTGCAATCAACTGGAATGCTCCTTTTACCTACTTAATTAATGCAGTTGAAGCTTTGCAGGCGGTTGTCAGCAGCAATAAAAAATAGTTTTTAAACTTATTTTAAAGTAAGTTTAAGGTTCCCAAATTTTGTACAATTCTTTTTGATGATGAATTGCAAAAGCCAAATTTAAGCTTATCACTTTACTGAAAATTACACACTGATTTAATATTGATTATGAAAAATTATATGATAAAAGAAGCATTTATTTTGATGAAACACTGCTTATTGATCTTTACACTGTTGCTCACTTTTAAAAGTAATGCACAACGTTTTGATCCGGTGAATGCAAAAGCATCTCCTGAGGCAAAAAAGGTGTTAAGTTATTTGTACGATATTAACGGCAAAAGCATTCTTTCCGGTCAGCATAATTATAACCAAAGCATGAATGTTTATTCGGACAGTGCAAAAGCCATTACGGGAAAATATCCGGCAGTTTGGGGAACAGATTTTATCTGGAACGGAACCAAGGACAACGGACAGGCTATTGTAGATGAAGCTATCCGTAAAAATAAAGACGGTTATCTGATCACTTTGATGTGGCATGAAGGCCGACCAACAGATAATGCGCCTTATGGCTGGAAAGAAAGCATCCAGGGGAAACTGACAGATGCAGAATGGAAAGAGCTGATCACGCCAAATACGCAATTAAATAAAAGGTGGCTGACTCAGGTTGATCAGATTGCTGCATACTTAAAGCAATTGCAGGATGCACACGTGCCGGTTTTATGGCGTCCTTACCACGAGATGAACGGCATTTGGTTTTGGTGGGGAAACAGGCCCGGCGAAAATGGTGTAACCAAATTATGGAAAATGATGTATAACCGTTTTGTTGATTTTCATCATTTAAATAATTTATTATGGGTTTGGGGAGCTAATGGCCCAAGGGATATCCCTAAAGACGAGGCTTATGCTTATAAGGATTTTTATCCGGGAGCAAATTATGTAGATATTTTAGGAACAGATATTTATCATTTTGATTATGAACAGAAAGATTACAACGAGCTACTTGATTTGGCTAAAGGAAAAATTATTGCACTTACCGAAGTAGGAGAATTGCCTAAACCAGAAATTTTACAGGCGCAGCCAAAATGGGCTTGGTTTATGGTTTGGTCGAGCTGGCTTTGGACAGATAACACAAAAGATCGAGTAAAAGAAGTGTATTTAAGGCCGCAAACCATTAATCATTAATTTATCCTGCTTTTATTGCTTGAAATAGTATTTTCATAAGTAAAGTATTCCTTAAATATAAATCTGTTAATTATGTTAAAATTATGTTAAACTAATTTTAAAAATAAAAGCTATTCTACTATGCAATGCTAACAATTACATCTTCAAAACACTGTTTTTTAAACAATTTACAGCATGAAATTGATAAAAAAGCATTATACCGATTTTGATACATACCGCTACTTTTGATAAGTAAATTATACCAATCACCTAAATAAATAATAAATAATTATGCGTAAAATTTTACGAGCAGTAATGCTTTTTGCAATTATTGTGCTCAGTGCTTCCAGTCTTTTTGCTCAAAGCAGAACGATAACCGGTACTGTTACTGATGATAAAGGAGTTACCCTTCCGGGAGCTTCAGTAACTGCAAAGAACACAAAAATCAGTGCTGGCACAGATTTAAATGGAAAGTATACCATCTCTGTCCCGGCCGGTTCTACTTCTTTAGTTTTTTCTTTTATTGGTAGTGCCACGCAGGAAATTGCTATTGGTAATAGAACAACTATTAATGCAACCATGAAATCTACCTCTACAGCTTTAAATGAAGTGGTTGTTATTGGTTACGGTACACAAAGAAGAGAAGATGTAAATGGAGCTATATCATCTGTAAAAGCATCTGATATTGCCAATCTTCCCCAGGTAAGTGTTGATCAATTATTACAAGGTAAAGCTGCAGGTGTAACAATTACACAGAATTCTGGGGGCCCTGGTAGTGCAACTTCAGTGCATATACGTGGTGTTACATCATTAAGTGGTTCTAATGAGCCATTATATGTTATTGATGGAGTTGCAATATCTGGCGATGCCCAAAATAGGTCTACCAGTGGTAGAGCACCGGGAATTTCTCCAAACAATGGTGAAACGGGTACAAGTCCTTTAGCTTTTCTTAATCCAGCTGATATCGAATCTATTGATGTATTAAAGGATGCATCAGCATCTGCAATATATGGTAGCCGCGGTTCCAATGGTGTAATTATCATCACTACTAAACACGGTAGAAATGGTTCTGCCAGGATCAGTTATGATGGATACTATGGAGTTCAAGATCAGGGAAGGACATTGCCAATGATGAACCTACAGCAATACGCTAACTTGCAAAATGCAATTGCTGACGCTACAGGACAAACTAGAAGAGGTGAATTTGCAAACCCAAGTTTGCTTGGTAAAGGTACAAATTGGCAAAAAGAAATTTTTAAAACTGCACCAATGCAGAGTCACCAGTTATCATTTTCGGGTGGAAAAGATGGCCTAGATTATTATATTTCTGGTAGTTATTTAAATCAAGATGGTACTGTTTTAGGTAATAATTATGATCGCTATACTTTCCGTGCCAATTTAAATTCTCAAATTAAAGATTGGTTTAAAATCGGAACAAGTATAACAGGTAGCCGTAGTTTTCAAAACACCTCTTTAAGTAACAATACTGGTATAATTTATACTGCATTATTAAGTGCTCCAGATCAGGCTGTTTACAATGCTAATGGCTCTTTTGCAGGTGCTCAACCAGGACAAATAGGTGCTCAAATAAACCCTGTTGCTCAGGCATTGTCAATTACGAACAATTTAGCACAAGATAATTTTAATGCAAGTCTTTATGCTGATGTTAGATTTATAAAAGATTTGACTTTACACTCAGAATTTGATACTTATATTGGCTATTCTGCTGCTAAGTATTTTGCGCCAACGTATAATTATGATCCCCTTCATGTTAACCCAACAGCAAATTTAAGTGAATACTATGGTAATTCTACTTTTTGGGGCTGGAAAGAGTATTTAACTTATACTCATACGTTTGCTCAGAAGCACAATTTAACTTTGTTGGCAGCGCATGAGTTGATAAACAATGTTTATCATAGTAATAATGCTGGAATCTCTAACTTTTTATCTAATAGCTTACAATCGCTAAATCTGGGTACAGCTTCAACAGCTACTGTTGGTGAATATATCGGTAATAATGATATAATTGAATCCGAATTTGGCCGGGCTATTTATACCTATAACAACAAATATAGCTTAACCGCAACGATCAGAGCAGATAGATCATCCAAATTTGCTCAGGGCCATCAAACAGGTTATTTCCCATCTGCAGCAATATCATGGAGATTATCTGATGAGCCATTTTTAGCAAGTATTAAAAAAGTCGCTGATAATTTAAAAATTAGAGCTGGTTATGGTCAGATAGGTAATCAACAAGTTCCAAGTTATTTGTATGGTTCAGCTCTTAATTCTGTACCTACTGGTGTCGGAACCGGCTTTACGGTTGATAAAGTTGCTAATCCAAATCTTACCTGGGAATCAGCTATACAAACTGACATTGGTTTGGATTTTACTTTATTTAACAGAATTGATGGTTCATTTGATTATTTTAACAAAAGTTCCAAAAATTTCCTTTTTCAAAACCCATTACCTGCTTTCCTTTTAGGTCAAAGTGCTGAATATTCAGGTACAGGAGTAATAAGCCCTCCTTATGTGAATGGCGGTAAGGTATCTAATATAGGTTTTGATTTTAACATCACCAGCAGAAATTTAACAGGTAAAAATTTTAAATGGACTACATCTTTAGTATTTAGTCATTATAATAATAAGGTTGTATCGTTATACAGCGGCATACCTTACATAAGCCAACCCGTTACAACAAGTTTCCTGAATCTTCCTGTTACAAGAACACAGGCTGGACATCCAGTAGGCGAATTCTATGGTTATAAAGCTATCGGTATATTCAAAACGGATGCACAGTTGAGGAATGCTCCAGTACAATTTGCGCCGCGTCCAATTGGTAATGCTTCTGGTAGTACTTGGTTAGGTGATGTCCAGTATGAAGACATCAACCACGATGGTAAAATTGATATTAATGACCAAACAAGTTTAGGTAATCCTAACCCTAAGTTTACTTACGGTATTACCAATACATTCAATTATAAATCGTTTGATTTATCTATATTCTTAAATGGTTCTTATGGAGCTAAAATATTTAATGTATTAAACTACCAGGTAGCTGGTTTAACCAGCCTTTACCAAAATCAGTTAGCTTCTGTTGCTAATTTCTGGACTCCTAGCAATCCAGATTCAAATATTCCAAGAGTATCTGCCGGGGATAATCCTAACTTACTTAACTCCAGTCGTTTTATAGAAAGCGGATCTTTTTTAAGAGTACAGAATGTTAGTTTAGGATATACAATTCCAACATTAATTAGCAAGCACATAAAACTTAATCGTTTAAGAGTATATGCAAGTTGTCAGAACTTGTATGTGTTTACACCTTACAAAGGTCTTGATCCTGAAATAGGTTCTGTTAACCAAAATGTGTTTTTAACAAATGTTGATTTAGGCAGGTATCCAAGTCCACGTACACTCACATTTGGAGTTAATGCAGAATTTTAATTTTTTATTATAATTAAGAATGAAAAAATATAAAAAATATTTAATTGTAGTAGCAGGTTTAACCAGTGCTATTACTACCAGTTGTAAAAAAGAATATTTCGACCGTGCACCATTAAGTCAGATAACACTTGATAATTTTTATCAAACCACAGACCAAGTTAATGCAAGTACAAATGCTTTGTACGCGGCACCTTGGTTTGGTTGGAGTGGTAAAGCAGGCTGGTCGATTGCTGACCTTAGTAGTGGTAATGGACGTACTTATTCCAGCGATATTATCAATTTTCAGGATTTTACAGTTTCAGGAACCAATTTTGAAATTGCTGCTGCTTGGAATTCACTGTATATTGAAGTATCGCAAGCAAATGCTATCATAAATAATTTACCTGCAAAAGTACCAGCATCAGTTGATCCCACAGTTGTTAATAATGCGTTGGGAGAAGCACATTTATGGCGTGCCTTAGCCTACTTTCATTTGGTGAGAGTATTTGGACCAGTTCCGATTATAGAAAATACCTTGGATTATGTAACTAGTTATCAGCAGGTACCAAGAAACCCTGTAACTGATATTTATAAATTTATAGTAAATGATTTAAAATTTGCTGAAGCTAATTGCTTTAAAAAAGTAAGAACTGGTACCGGATCTGCAAATGCACATGTGTCCAGTGGTTCTGCATCTGCTATGTTAGCAAAAGTATATCTTTACATGCAGGATTATCCAAATGCTCGTGCAGAAGCAGAAAAAGTTATTAGTAGTGGAGAATTTAAGCTATACGGGATTGATATTTCAGGAAGAACATTTGCTGATTTATTTAGAACATCTAATAATAATAATGAAGAATCTGTTATACAGTTACAGTGGGCAACCAATGGGCAATATGGTCAAGGTAATCCTTTTCAAGCTGCAGTAGCTTTTAGTGGTGTAATTACAGGTACCGGAGATGGTTACGGACAAATGGCACCAACTTTTGATCTTCAAGATGAATATGATCCGGCTGATGCACGTAGAAAACCAACAATAATGTTACCTGGAGACTTTTACGCTGAAATTAACGCAGCAACAGGGGGTTACACACTTCCAGCTGATGCAAGCAGCCAAGGAACACATGCCCAAGTAAAAAAATACATTGTAGGTACACCTGCTGATAATGGTGGTGTTGGTGGTAGGCAAGCTGCTGCAAATAATACATATATGCTGCGTTATGCTGATATGTATTTGATAGAAGCTGAAGCAGTAATGGCAGGTGCGAGTTCAAGTTCAGATCCAATTGCATTAAATGCAATTAACACCATACGTAGAAGAGCTGGTTTAGGTGCTTTAACTGTAATTAACAGGTGGTACACGGTTGCTAATCCAAATTATACAAAATATGGGCCTACTCCAAACGCAAACGTTCCTAAGAATCTTATTAAAGATGATATTTTAGAAGAACGGAGAAGAGAATTTGCATTTGAGGATGATTTCTTTTTTGATTTGATGCGGTTAGATGGTTATAACGTAACAGCACATCCTAAAGCTATTCAGTACATGGCACAACAGGATAGAGGAACATCTGATAATAGCAATCCTCCTATTCGTTATGGTAACCAATACTTAAAAGTTAGTGATGTTAATTTAGTATTTCCTATTCCTGCAACAGAAATTGCAGCTGATCCTAATTTAGCTCAACCGCCAGTACCTTATGTTTTTAAATAAAAAAATAATGAAAAAAAATTATAACATATTTTACTGTATATTATCAGTGTTGATGGTATTCGGTATGACTTCTTGTAAAAAAACTGATTTAGGTGGTACAGGTGCTCCTACTGTAACAAGAGTCCGATTATTGAGTAAAACAGATACAATAAAAAATGTAGTACATCGTGTTACTTTAGATTCAAATAGTATTTATAATGATACTAGGCTTGTTTCTTTTGATTCTACAGTAACAACAGGACGTCTGGGTGTACAATATGGTATTATTGGTACAAATTTACTTACAACAACATCAGTTTCATTTAATGGTGTTTCTGTGTATTTTAATCCTACTTTATTAACAGATAATAGTATTATTGTAACTATACCATCAAATACATCAACTGTATTAATCCCATTTGGCCCAAGCCAAATTAATAAACTTACTATAGTTACAAGTCATGGTACAGTAGATTATACTTTTCCTATACAACAACCAGCACCAGTTATTACCAGCTTTACACCCTTAGCTGCAGGTGCAGGTGATATTGTTACTATAACTGGATCTATATTTAACGCTGTAACAGCTGTTACGTTTGATACTACCCCTGCTGTAATAGTGGGTACACCAACAACAACTTCTATACAAGTAAGAGTACCAGCCGGTGTTGTTTCAGCTTATATCTATGTAACTACTCCTGGTGGTACTACTAAGTCACCAGCGTCTTTTGGGTTCAAGTACATTATATATGATGATAATCTAGCATCTGGTTGGGGAGGTAAGGGAAGTGGTGGTTATGACGGTTATAGTAGTACTCGGGATTATGCTAATACTTTACATCCAAAAAGAGGTAGCGCTGCTATTGCAGTTACCTACACAGATTCGTATGGTGCATTGCAAATAGGCTATGGTGGTGCAACTACTATTGATGTAGCTAAACTTGGTTTAACTAATCTTAAGTTTTCTATTTATGGTGGAGCTAACGTAACAGCTGGTTCAAGAGTACAGGTAGTTATCAATGGCGTATATGGTAAGGCAGTAATTGTGCCAATTACAGTTGGCAGTTATACAGATTATACGATTCCTTTAAGTTCATTGGGAAGTCCTGCAACAATAACTGAAATCGTTCTTCAAAGTTATGGAGGAGCTGCACCTAGTACAATTCATGTTGATGATTTAGGATTTATATAAACATCACTAAGTTTAAGAAGTCATCTCTCATATTTCACTAATGAGAGGTGGCTTTTTTATTGTTTTTGATTTCAATACTTCTTTTGCTCATACTTTATAATAGCTTAATATCTGTTTTTATCAAATATATTACATGAAAAGATTTCTTCTTCTTTTTTTAATTCTTACTTTAAGCAAAGCTCAAATTTTTGCCCAAACAAAGGTTTTATCAACTTCTATCGATCAGAAAGTAAAAGCACTAGTTTCCCAAATGACACTCGAAGAAAAAGTAGGCCAAATGACCCAGATTTCTATAGAAGCGTTATTAAAAACCGAGAATGGAAACGTAATCGAGCCGCATCAAATTGATATGGACAAGCTGGCCACTTGCATCAAAAAGTACAAAGTTGGTTCTATGCTGAATGTTGGCGGAAATGCACAAACCCGCGAAAACTGGCACGCTCTGATTGAAGCCATACAGAAAATGGCTTTACAGGAAAGGTTAAAAATTCCGGTTTTGTATGGAATTGATGCTATCCGTGGTAATAATTATACTTTAAGTACGGTTTTGTTTCCGCAGCAAATTGCGCAGGCAGCGTCTTTTAACCCCGAAATTTCACGTAAAGCTTCCCAGATTTCTGCTTATGAAACCCGTGCTTCTTTTATCCCATGGACTTTTAGTCCGGTGCTAGATTTAGGTCGCCAACCTATGTGGCCACGTATTTGGGAAACTTTTGGTGAAGATCCATATTTGGTAACGCAAATGGGATTGGCTACCATCGATGGTTTTCAGGGAAAAAATTTAGTGGAAGATAAATACCACGTAGCTACTTCTTTAAAGCATTTTATGGGTTACAGTATGCCTTTAAGCGGACATGATCGTACACCAGCTTGGATTCCGGAACGCGAAATGCGCGAATATTTTTTACCTCAATTTGCAGCGGCTGTAAAAGCAGGTGCAAAAACAGTAATGGTAAACAGTTCCGAAATTAATGGTGTTCCGGTTCACGCCAGTCATCATATTTTAACGGATATTTTAAAGGGCGAACTTGGTTTTAAAGGATTCACTATCAGTGATTGGCAGGATATTCAGTATTTATACTTGCGCCATCACGTAGCAAAAGATGATAAAGAAGCTATTGCTATTGCTATTAATGCGGGTATTGATATGAGCATGGTTCCAACAGATTTTACATTTGTAGATGATTTATTACTGGATGTAAAAGAAGGCAAAGTTTCCATGGCTCGTATAAACGATGCCGTAAGCCGTATTTTAAAAGTGAAGTTTGAAACTGATCTTTTTAATAATCCAATTGGTAATGCTAGCGATTATCCAGAGGTAAACAGTGCCGCACACAACAAAGCTAACTATGGTGCGGCGGCTGAATGTATCACTCTTTTGAAAAATACCAATAATATTTTGCCTATCTCCGCAGGAAAAAAACTATTGGTAACTGGTCCAACTGCAAATACCATGCGTTCGTTGAATGGTGGTTGGAGCCGTAACTGGCAAGGCGATAACAGCAACGAAACTGAAAAAGACAAGAACACAATTTTGGAAGCTATCCAAAATACTTTTGGTAAAAGTAAAGTGGATTATAGCGAAGGTGTAAGTTTTGAAAAAGCCATCAACATAGAAGAAACCGTTGACAAAGCTACCCGCGCTGATGTTATTGTAATGTGTTTAGGTGAAAATTCTTACACGGAAACACCAGGAAACATTGGTGATTTAACGATTTCTGCACCACAAATTGCTTTAGCTACGGCTTTAGCCAAAGTTGGAAAACCAATAGTTTTGATCTTGGCAGAAGGTCGTCCGCGCATTGTTTCTGCAATTGAGCCTGGCACAACAGCTATCTTACACACTTACTTTTTAGGAAATGAAGGCGGAAATGTAGTTGCTGATGCACTGATTGGAAAAATCAATCCAAGCGGACGCTTGCCTTACACTTATCCACGTTCTACCAATAGCTTAATTAATTATTACCGAAAATACACCGAAAATAAAGAAGCCAGCGAAGTAGCAGGTTACGATCCGCAATGGGAATTCGGAACCGGAATGAGCTACACTACTTTTAAATACAGCAACCTAAAAGTGAGCAGCAACAAATTGCCCGAAAAAGGAAACATCACCGTTACTGTGGATGTAACCAACACCGGAAAAGTTGCCGGAAAAGAATCGGTGTTAATGTACGTTAGCGATCTGGTTGCTTCCATCACACCAGAATTTAAACGTTTACGCGCATTTGAAAAGATTGAACTGCAACCTAATCAAACTAAAACAGTAACGTTTACGATCAACAAAGAAAAACTTTCATTTATCAATTATGATTTGAAACGTGTAACCGAACCTGGCGAATTCAAATTAGCAATTGCTGATTTAAGTATGAATTTTCAATATTAATTCATTCCTATTAACATGAAAAAAGCATTATTGCTTTCCTTATTTATTGTGCTGATAATTAATGCATATGCTGATATCCGGTTGCCGGCATTAGTTGGCAGTCACATGGTTTTGCAGCGTGGCAAACCCATCCGGATTTGGGGTTATGCGGATCCTTCAGAAAACGTTACAATCTCATTCAACAAAAGAACCGTTAAAACGCAAACAGATGCTAACGGAAAATGGCAAACAGAATTAACAGCCATGAAAGCTGGTGGCCCGTTTCAGATGATTTTGCAAGGTAAAAACAGTATTACTTTAGATGATATTTTGATTGGTGATGTTTGGATTTGCTCCGGACAATCAAATATGGAGTTTGCTTTAAATGATGTCATCAACTCGGAAACTGAGATAAAAAATGCCGATTATCCTCAGATTAGGTTGTTTGCGGTAGAGAAAAAAGTGTATTTACAGCTGCAGGAAAACACAAAAGGAAGCTGGTCCGCTTGTACACCTCAAACCGCTGCTTATTTTAGTGCTGTAGGTTATTTTTTCGGTAGAGATTTGCAACAGAAAATAAAAATTCCGATTGGCTTGATCAGTGCCAGCTGGGGCGGAACGGTTGCAGAAACCTGGATCAGTGCAGAAGGATTGGGCGGAGAAGCAACTTTTGGTGAAAAAGCAAAGCAAACTCCAACGTTTGATACATTAACTTTTAATCAATCACATCGTCCTTTAGCCAAAGCCTGGACAGAAAACTTTGAAAATTCTGATGCTGGTTCTAAAGACGGAAATTATTTATGGGCCGCAAATGATCTTGATACAAAAGATTTTAAACTGGTAGAAATGCCTAAAATCTGGGGTTTTACAGGTATTGATGAGTTCTGGCACATGAACGGCATAGTTTGGTTTAAAAAAGATGTGGAGTTATCTGCAGCAGATTTAAATGCAAATTTGACGCTAAGTTTAGGCATCATCCAAAACAGCGATCATGTTTTTGTAAACGGAACGGAAGTTGGTTTTACGCCTGATATTTGGAAGTTTCGCGCTTATCAAATTCCAGCATCTGCATTTAAGGCAGGTAAAAACAGCATCACGGTTCGCATTAGTAATTATGGTGGCGATGCAGGTTTCCGTGCAAAACCTACTGAGTTTTTCCTACAAACAGCTTCCCGTCAGGTTTCTCTGGTTGGAACTTGGATGTATAAAATCGGTTATAAGTTGACTGGTTCTGGTCGCCCGGAAAAAGAATTTGGCCCAAATACGGCGCCTTCAGTTCTGTATAATTCGATGATTAATCCTTTGAAAAATTTATCGATAAAAGGAGCACTCTGGTATCAGGGCGAATCTAATGTTGGAAGAGGAATGCAATATCGAGATGTTTTTCAACGTTTAATTACTGATTGGCGAACAAAATTTAATCAGCCTAATTTTCCGTTTTTATACGTGCAATTGGCGGGTTTGAATAAAAAATTGAAGCAACCACAGGCAAATTCAAGCTGGGCAGAATTGCGTGAAGCGCAAGATATGGCGTTAAGTTTGAAAAATACAGCAATGGTTACCGCAATAGATTTAGGCGATTCAGCAAATATTCACCCAAAAAACAAACAGGAAGTTGGCCGTCGTTTAGCTTTGGCTGCGGAAGAAAAAGTTTACAATCTGCCAGTTGTTGGCACAGGCCCGCATTTTGAATCTGCGCAAATGCAGGATGCTTCTTTTATCGTGCATTTTTCGGAAGTTGGAACTGGTTTGAACATCAACAATCTGTTTACTTTAAAAGGATTTCAAATAGCCGGAGCAGATCATATTTTCCATTGGGCAAAGGCAGAGATCATCAATAAAAACACTATAAAAGTATCGGTAAAAGAAGTATCTAAACCCGAATCTGTACGCTATGCTTGGGAAGATAATCCGGCGGATGCGAACTTAACCAACAGTGTAAATTTACCGGCTTTTCCGTTCAGAACGGATCAGTGGAAATAAAATCAGTTCAACTTAAAAAATGAAAAAAATAAAATTAATAGTTGTCGCCTTATGTTTTGCGGCATCGGCTTACAGCCAGGGAAATAACTACACGCAGGATTACACCAAATATCAGGGATTGGCTTTAACGCCGCCGATGGGATGGAATAGTTGGAATAAATTTGCTTGTAATGTGGATGAAAACCTGATTAAACAAGTTGCGGATGCAATGGTTTCTTCCGGAATGAAAGCTGCTGGTTATGAGTATATCAACATTGACGATTGCTGGCATGGCGACCGCGACAAGGAAGGTTTTATTCATCCTGATCCAAAACGTTTTCCTTCGGGGATGAAAGCTTTGGCTGATTATGTGCATTCAAAAGGATTGAAAATGGGCATTTATTCTGATGCTGGTTCACAAACATGCGGCGGCAGGCCGGGAAGTCGTGGTTACGAATTTCAGGATGCGCAAATGTATGCTTCCTGGGGCGTAGATTATTTAAAGTACGATTGGTGTAATACAGAAGGTTTGCATGGAGAAGGTGCATATAAAACAATCGCAGCTGCTTTAAAAAAAGCTGGCCGACCAATGGTTTTAAGTATTTGCGAATGGGGGACAGATAAACCCTGGATTTGGGGACCGGCAGTTGGACATTTATGGCGCACAACTGGTGATATTTACAACTGCTTCGATTGTATTAAAGATAATGGAACCTGGCACGCAAACGGCGTGATGAAAATTCTGGATATGCAGAAAGGTTTACGCCAGTATGCAGGACCGGGACATTGGAATGATCCGGATATGCTGGAAGTTGGCAACGGAATGGTTGTGAATGAAGACCGCGCACATTTTGCGATGTGGTGTATGATTGCTGCGCCGTTAATTGCCGGAAATGATATTCGAAATATGTCGGTACAAACTGCTTCAATCTTAAAAAATAAGGAAGTTATTGCTGTAAACCAAGATCCGATGGGTGTACAAGGTTATCAATTGTCTGTAAAAGATAGCGTTGAAACTTGGTTAAAACCGTTAAAAGGTGGCGATTGGGCCGTTTGTTTTCTCAATAGAAGTACACAAACTAAAAAAGTGGATTTCGACTGGAAAAAAGAAGTTATTACAGATACACTTTCTAAAGCTGTGTTAAATGCGCAAACGCAAACTTATTATTTAAGAAATGTATGGACGATGAAAGCTGCCGGAAATACACAAAAACCATTACAAGGTGCAGTGCCAGCACATGATGTTTTGATGCTTCGTTTATCTACCAAAAAATAGTTTTCAATCCATGAAAAAAGCACTAAAATTTGGCCTTTTTATTTTAGCGATTTCAATGTCGTTGCTACAAGTTCAGGCAAAAAGTAAAACTGATGGGGAACTTTTTTCTGCAGATAATCCAAATATCCAGTATACCGGAAGGGTTGATTTTTCTAATCCAAAACTACCGAAATTTTGGTCGCCAGGCGTATATATACAGGCGAAATTTAAAGGAAATAATTGCAAAGTGATTGTTCGTGATGAAGTTTTGTACGGTAATAATCACAACTATATTGAAATTGTAGTTGATAACCAGAAACCTTATCGCATCCAAACCAAAGGCAAAACGGATACGATTAATATTTTTAAAGGGCTGGACAACGGCGCGCATATCATTACTATTTGTAAGGATACCGAAAGCAATATTGGTTATCTGCAATTGGCAGGTATCATTTGCGAGCAATTATTGCCACTTCCGGCAAAGCCGAAACATAAAATAGAATATATTGGCGATTCGATTACTTGCGGCACTGGCAGCGATTTATCTGTAATTGATTGTGGAAAAGGGCAGTGGTACGATCAGCATAATGCTTATATGAGTTACGGACCAACTTCGGCTAGATTGCTGAATGCGCAGTGGCAGCTTACAGCAGTTTCTGGTATCGGGTTGATTCATAGCTGTTGCAATATGAATATTGTGATGCCACCGGTTTTTGATAAAGTTAGTTTACGTCAGGATTCAATCAAATGGAATTTCAGCAAATACCAGCCGGATGTGGTTACAGTTTGTTTAGGTCAGAATGATGGCGTACAGGATTCGGTGAAGTTTGCAGATAGTTATATCAGTTTTATCAAAACGATTCGTAGTCATTATCCAAAAGCTTCTATTGTTTGTTTAACCAGCCCGATGGCCGATTTTGCTTTAACCAAAGTGCTTAAAAGTTACTTAACCGGAATTGTAAAAAGCGTTAATCAAGCTGGCGATAAAAACGTTTCCAAATATTTCTTCTCAAAGAGCTTTAACCACGGTTGTGATTCTCATCCGAATATGGCTGAACATCAGGTAATAGCAATGGAAGTGTCAGGTTATATTAAAAAACTAAAAAACTGGTAAAAACTTCAGTTCAAATGCTGTTTTTATCGTACAAAAATCAGCAAACTGGATAATTGCCTAATAAATGTTAAAACACTATTAAATAGCTTGGCTAAGCAGTATTAGTTTTGCTAAAGTTATTGTAATAGAAAAGATACAATTGCTACAAAAAGTATGTATAAAAACAGTATTGTGATCATAACCTTTTGTTTACTGGCTTTGTCTGTTTCCGCGCAGCAAAGTTTTGTAAAAACCAAAGGCTCACAGTTCACTATCGCTGGTAAACCTTATTATTATATCGGCACAAATTATTGGTATGGCGGTTTGCTACAAGCTGTAAAAGGTGAAGTAGGCAGAGCCAGATTAAAACAGGAATTAGATTTCTTAAAAGCAAAAGGCGTAACTAATCTGCGTGTTTTGGCCGGATCAGAAGGTTTGGGTCAAGAAAACGGCGTACAACGCGTCAATCCGCCTTTACAACCACAGCAAGGTGTTTTTAAACCGGAAATTTTAGAAAGTCTGGATTTTTTGCTGAACGAAATGCACAAACGCAACATGCGCGCTGTTCTTTTTTTAAGTAATAACTGGGAGTGGAGTGGTGGATTTCTACAATATTTAAACTGGAACGGTCAGCTGGATGAAGCTACCATGCGCAAAAAAATGAGTTGGGACGAGCAACGCGATGCAACCAGCAAATTTTATTCGTGCGAAAATTGTATAGCTGATTATAATAAACAAGCCAAGCTGATTATAACACATGTAAACAAATACAATAAAATCAAATATAGCAACGATCCAACGATCATGGCCTGGGAACTGGCAAACGAACCGCGGCCAATGCAGTCGACAGCAAATACAGCTTATAAAAACTGGATTTTAGCTGTAGCAACCATGATTAAATCGATGGATAAAAAACATTTGGTTACCATCGGTGCTGAAGGAACACAAGGAACAGAAAATACAGCACTTTTTCAGGAGATACATGCTATCAAACCAATTGATTATTTAACGATACACATCTGGCCAAAAAACTGGGGTTGGTTTCAGGATACAAGTATTGTAAAAGATTTGCCGCAGGTAATTTCTAAATCGGTAGCCTATATCAAACAGCATGAAATTATCGCTCAAGCTATCCAAAAACCATTGGTTTTAGAAGAATTTGGTTTGCCAAGAGATGCACAATCTTTCGATCCGGGATCAACAACAACTTCCCGTAATCAGTATTACGAAGCCATTTTTAGCGAGTGGCAACGCAGCGTAAAGAGTAAAGGTGCCATTGCTGGTTGTAATTTCTGGGCTTTTGGCGGAACAGCAAAACCAATTCCAGGACAAATATTCTGGAAAGAAGGTGATGATTTTATGGGCGATCCGCCGCAGGAAGAACAAGGTTTAAATGCTGTTTTTAACTCAGATAAATCTACCTGGAAAATTATCCAAAATTTTACTTCATCCAAAAAATAATACAGCTTTAAAATAAATGAAATTAAGATTATTAGATGTTTCTATTCTGATTGCCTACCTGATCCTCATGCTGATGATCGGTTGGTATATGCGCAAAAAAGCCAGCGAAAATAAAGAAAGCTACTTAATGGGTGGCAAAAAACTGCCTTGGTACATGCTGGGTTTAAGTGATGCCTCTGATATGTTTGATATCAGCGGAACCATGTGGATGGTTGCGCTATGCTTCGTTTATGGGCTAAAAAGTATCTGGATTCCTTGGTTGTGGCCAGTTTTTAACCAGGTTTTTAACATGATGTTTCTGGCTAAATGGTTGCGCCGCTCTAACGCCGATACTGGTGCAGAATGGCTGGCCACTCGTTTTGGTACCATCGGAAAAAATGTAAAAGCATCGCACAACGTAACCGTAGCTTTTGCTTTAATCGGTTGTTTAGGATTTTTGGCTTACGGTTTTGTCGGATTAGGTAAATTTATCGAAATTTTTGTTCCCTGGAGCCTGGTAGAAGCGTATGTTCCGTTTCATGTTTCACCAGAATATGTAGCACATTTTTACGGAATTATTTTCACCATGTTTGCTATGTTTTACTCCATTTTGGGCGGTATGCACAGCATTGTTTTAGGTGATGTAATCAAATACGCCATCATGACGGTTGGCTGTATCGCCATCGCCATTATTGCGATGGTAAACTTGCATGGGCATGGCGGCCATGCGCTGCACGTTCCGGCTGGCTGGGATAATCCGTTTTTTGGCTGGCATTTAAACATGGATTGGTCTAATATTGTACCAGCAGCCAATCAGAAAATTAAAGACGATGGCTTCGGCCTGTTCGGTATTTTCTTTATGATGATGTTGTTCAAAGGCGTTTTTGCAAGTTGGGCTGGCCCGGCTCCAAACTACGATATGCAAAAAATGCTCGCTACACAATCGCCAAAGGATGCAACCAAAATGACGGGTTTTGTATCGATCATGTTGCTGCCTATTCGTTACTCTATGGTAATTGGTCTAACTGTTTTGGCTTTGTTGTACTACAATCAGTTGGACTTAGCAGCTCCGGGCGGCGGAACAGATTTTGAACGGATTTTACCAGGCGCCATCAATAACTTTTTACCTGTGGGAATTTTAGGAATTGTATTAACCGGATTACTGGGTGCTTTTATGGGTACTTTTTCCGGAACACTAAATGCTGCCCAGGCTTATGTTGTGAATGATATTTATCTGAAATACATCAATCCAAATGCGCCAACAAAAACTATTATCTCCATGAATTATATAGTTGGAATAGTGGTGGTTGTATTAGGCGTTACACTTGGATTTTTTGCGAAAGATGTAAATAGTGTTTTGCAGTGGATTGTAGGCGGATTGTACGGCGGTTACATTGCAGCTAATGTTTTAAAATGGTACTGGTGGCGTTTTAATGCCAACGGATTTTTCTGGGGAATGGCAAGCGGCATTGCATCAGCTTTATTGTTGCCTTACGTAAAAATCTGGTTCCCTTCCATGTTTTTTAGTTTAGATTTATACAACTGGCCAATCTTACTTGTAATCTCTCTTATCGGCTGTATTGCCGGAACGTATTCTGCGCCACCAACAGACACAGAAGTGTTAAAGAAATTTTACCGGACAGTAAGACCATGGGGTTTCTGGAAACCGATACATGCGCTGGTTGTAGCGGACGATGCTTCTTTTATCGGCAATAAACGCTTTAAACTGGATATGTTCAACGTAGTTATTGGTGTAATTGCCCAGGCTTGTTTTACTGTTTTGCCAATGTATGTTATTTTATGGATGAAACTACCTTTGTTAATTACCGTATCGCTAATTGCAATTATCGTTTTAATCCTTAAAAAAACCTGGTGGGATAAATTAGAAAACTAAACTTTAAATAATTATAATATTCTTTCAAAATGACAACAGACTTTGATGCTCGTTTAACTGCTGTAAAAAGTAATTACGAGCAATTAATAGATCAAAAAAACAAAGAAGCCGAAGCAGGAAACGGAATTTTTAGCCGTTACCAAAATGCAATTTTAACAGCTGCTCATGTTCCGTATTTCTGGAAGTACGATTTAAATTCGGAAACCAATCCTTTTTTAATGGAAAGAATTGGGATCAATGCTGCTTTTAATGCTGGTGCGATTAAATTCGAAGGCAAATATTTTTTAGCCGTTCGGGTAGAAGGTGCAGACCGAAAATCATTTTTTGCGATTGCGGAAAGTCCAACGGGCGTAGATCAGTTTCGTTTTTGGAATTATCCGGTAGAGTTACCGCAAGGAGAAAATCCGGTTGATACCAATGTTTACGATATGCGTTTGGTACAACATGAAGATGGCTGGATTTACGGTTTGTTTTGTACAGAACGCCGCGATCCTTCAGCTTCCGCAGGAGATCAATCTTCTGCTGTTGCACAATGCGGAATTGTTCGTACACATGATTTAAAAACATGGGAACGTTTGCCAGATTTGAAAACACCTTCTCCGCAACAACGTAACGTAGTTTTACATCCTAAATTTGTGGAGGGAAAATACGCTTTTTACACCCGTCCGCAGGATAGTTTTATCGAAGCTGGAAGCGGCGGCGGAATTGGGTATGGTATTTCTGATTCAATGAATCCGGCAGTAGTCGACAAAGAAACTGTAATGGATAAAAAAGTTTATCATACAGTTTACGAAGCTAAAAACGGATTAGGTCCAGCTCCGATTAAGACAGAAAAAGGCTGGTTGCATCTGGCCCACGGTGTGCGCAACACAGCTGCTGGTTTGCGTTATGTTTTGTATATGTTTATGACGGATTTGAACGATTTGACTAAAGTAACACACAAACCAAACGGCTATTTTATTGCGCCGGAAGGTCAAGAACGTATTGGTGATGTATCCAACGTAGTTTTTAGCAATGGATGGATTGCTGATGAAGACGGCAAGGTTTTTATCTATTACGCTTCTTCCGATACTCGTATGCACGTTGCAACAAGCACAATTGCTCAGTTAGTTGATTATGTAATTAATACGCCGGAAGATGAATTTACTTCTGCTGCAACTGTAAAATCAATCTACAAACAAGTTCAGCAAAATCAACAGTTTTTATAGGATAAAAGAAGCATTTTATCCAAAAATATCTTCTCAAAAACAAGGTTTTTTGCTGTATACTTCTTTTATCGGCATAAATTCGCTAACCGAAATTTTAAAAATAAAAACCGTCTTGGATGATAAATTCACGACGGTTTTTGTTTTAACTTTAATCTAAAATACCAATTTCTGTAATACTTTTGGCGGAGATGAATAAAGGCTACTTCACCAAAAAATATTTTGTTCTTGTAATGATGTTGATGGTAAGCTTTGCAGTTCAAAGCCAACATTTACAAATATTAACCGGAAAGGTAACAAACAGTCAAACCACTCCAATCAATCAAGCCAGAATCTCCATTTTAAATACAAATTTAAGTAGCTTAACCAATGCTTCTGGTCAGTTCAGAATAGCAGGGAAATTTTTCGGAAAATATGTTTTGCAGATCAGTGCAGTCGGTTATGCTGCTGTAACACAAAATGTTGATTTTTCAAATCCTGTTTCTGTGAATATTATTTTGGTTGAAGAAAACAGGCAGCTAAACGAAGTAGTAGTTACCGCGCAAAAAAGACAAGAAGATCTGCAGAAAATACCTCTCAGCATCAGCACTTTTTCTGCCAAAGAAGTAGAAGATTTCCGGCTGCAAAACACGAAAGACCTAACCGGATTGGTGCCTAATCTTTACTCAGCTAATCCCGGCGATAACCGTAATGTAACTTCGCTCAGAGGTATTTCAACCACTTCTTATGATCCGGCTGTAAATACTTATATTGATGGCGTATCACAATTCAGTTTAGATACATATATCGCACAATTATTTGATATTGAACAGATTGAAGTTTTAAGAGGGCCGCAAGGTACACTGTACGGGCGTAATGCAATGGGCGGCGTAATCAATATTATCACCAAGCAACCAACTAACCGAACGCAGGGTTTTGCAAAAGTAGAAATAGGCAATTATGGCAAGCAGCGTTATACTTTTGGCTTGCGGGCACCACTGATAAAAGATAAGCTGTTTTTCGGTGTTTCCGGTTTGTATTCACATTTGGATGGCTTTTACACTAATCTGTACAACAACACCAAATTCGATCGGCAAAACACGTTGCTGGGCAATTATTTCCTGAAATATCTTGCTGGCACCAATTGGGCTTTTACGTTGAATGTGAAGCATAATGAAAACCGGAATAATGGTGCATTTCCGTTGGTTAGCAGTCCGGAAATAGCTTTGAATAATCCGTACCGAGTTGACCAAGACGCAGTTGCCCGAATGATTGATAATCTTTTTAACACTTCTTTATCGGTTAATTATTCGGGAAGATATTTCAATTTCAGTTCTCAAACCGCTTATCAATTCAATCACCGTTATTATGTGCAGCCAATTGATGGCGATTTTTCTGCTGCCGATGCGGTTTCTATCGTTAATAATTATGGCAGCCGCTGGAACAAAGTGCAGGTTTTAACGCAGGAATTGCGCTTTACTTCTCCAGCAAAAATAAACTCTCTTTTTAAATGGACAAGCGGTATTTATGGTTTTTACCAGGATAATCCAGTTAAGCAAGGCACATATTTTGGTACTGATGCCGCTTTGGTTGGCTCGCCGATCAGTAATTTTACCAGCATCAACACCAACAAAGGCAGCAACTACGGAATCGCTTTTTACGGACAGGGAACGTACGCTTTAACTAATAAACTTGACCTCACTTTGGGTTTGCGTTACGATTACGAGCATCAAAAACAGCACATCAAAGGAGAATTTCAGGCAGATGGCGAAAGTGCGGTGGTTACGCAAGCAGATACTTCCGCCACAACTGCTTTTCATGCTTTTTCGCCAAAAGCTGGTTTGACATTGCATCTGTCAGAAAATCAGTTACTTTATGGAACTTACAGCCGAGGCTTTAGAACGGGTGGAATCAGTCAGCTTTCTTCCGATCCATCTCAACCACCATTGTATGCTTACCGGCCGGAATACAGCAATAACTTTGAAATCGGCTCAAAAAACACTTTTCTAAACAATCGCTTGCGGATAAATCTAACTGCTTTTTACACTTTGGTAAACAATGCGCAAGTGCCAACTTTGATTTTGCCGGATGCCCTCACCATTACCCGAAATGTTGGGAAATTGCATAGTAAAGGTTTGGAGTTTGAACTGGCAGCAACGCCCGTTACAGGATTGGAAATCAGCAATAACACCGGTTTTACACAGGCCAAATACACGGATTTGGTTCTGAATAATAATGGCGAAACAATCAGCGGAAATAACAACCAGCCAATTTTTTCACCAAAAGTAACTGCTGTTATGGCAATTCAATACAGCAAATCAATCAGCCAAAATAAACAGACGCAGTTTTTTGTGCAGGGCGAGTGGCATTATATTGGTGATCAGTTTTTTGATCTGGCCAATACAATTGAGCAAAAACCGTATCATTTATTTAACGGAACGATAGGCGTTTCTATCAAAAAAACGCGTATTAGTTTGTGGGAAAGAAACTTCAGCGGAAAAAAATATATCGATTATGCCTATAGTTTTGGCGCAGCGCATTTAGGCGAACCACGAACTTTTGGTGTTTCTTTAAATCAGAAATTTTGAATTAAAACCAGAATGCTTCTTTTATCACACCTAAATTAAGCTGATAAAAGAAGCATGGAAAAGTATTTAGGTAGATTAGAAAAACATCAGACAAAAATCCGGCTGCCCGAATAATTTTCTCTGAATTCTTTTGGCGTACACATTTTTTTACGCTTAAAAATCCGGTTAAAGTGCGAGATGTTATTGAAACCGCATTTGTACGCAATTTCTGCAATGGTTTGCGTAGTATCAATTAGCAAGCGTGAAGCATGGCCCAACCTAATCTCGTTCAAACTATCAATAAAGGTAATTCCAGTTCGTTTTTTGATAAACCTGCTGAAAGAAGCTTCCGGCATACTGGCAATCTTAGCTACTTCGGACAAACTGATTTCCCGGCTAAAATTAGCGTTCATATATTCAAAAGCCTTTTCTATGCGGCGACTGTTGTAATTAGATTGTTCATTGTTGAAAGTAGCATCCGATAGCGTTTGCATATTTCTCGAAATCGATAAATCGTGCAAAATAGACAGCAATTCTAACACAGAATCAAAACCACTTTTCTGACTTAAATCTAAAAGGCGTGGTTTTAACCGCTGGATAGTGCTTTTAGAAAACGAAATACCGCGCTGCGAACGTTCCAGCATGTTTCTGATAAAGCTTAACTGATTCTTTTTCAATAAATTATCAGAAAACAGATCCTTGTTAAACTGGATAGTTACTTCTGTAATTTCTTCACTTTCAGCCTGATGAGTAAACCAGGCATGGTATTGATTCGGACCGATTAAAACCAGTTCCAAATCATCAATTAAATCAATATGATCACCAACAATGCGCTTGGCACCTTTTGCATTCAGAATCAGGTTCAATTCATATTCTTCATGATAATGTAGAGGAAAATCAAACTTTTTTTTCACCCTGGAAAACAACGTAAAACAGTCGCTTTGCGTAAGTGGTGTTATTTCTCGTATAACATTAGTGTGCATAAAATTTGTAACGTATAGTTATAGTAAAACCTGTTTTTGACAAAAGGTTTAACGCGATGTTAAAATAGTATCAATAACATACGTAATAAATTTGATTAATGTTGTAGCAAATTGATATTTTTTGGGCTAAAAAACGTTAAAAAAGCATTATCAATATTACTGATAGGTGTGATAATTTTGAATACTAAATCAGCCTATAAATTTTAACCATTTACATCTTAAACAGAACACATGAAGAAATTATGGAAAGTGATAACGGTAAGCTTATTGTTTTTAGAATTGCTGGATGCAGCAGGCAGTATATCTGCACAAAATATTTTGCCTGCTGATAAGGCTGCAACTAAAGAAACGCAAACCTTATTTAAAAACATGCAAAAGCTGGCTCAAACAAAAGTGATTTTTGGGCATCAGGATGATTTAGCCTATGGTTTGGGCTGGGCATACCAAAAAGGACGGTCTGATATTAAAAGTGTTACCGGTGCTTACCCCGGGCTTTATGGCTGGGAGTTGGGCCATTTAGAATTAGACAGCGCGAAAAACTTGGATGGCGTACCTTTTAAAAATATAATTTCCTATGTAAAAGAAGTATATGCCCGTGGTGGAATCAATGAATTTAGCTGGCATTTTGATGATCCGGTTACGGGCGCAACTGCATGGAGTACACCAACTAATACGGTAAAACAAATTATTCCGGGCGGCGAACACCACAATGCTTACGTAAAATACCTGGATAAATTTGCCGTGTTTGCTAATCAGCTGAAAGGGCCGAAAGGGGAGATGATTCCGGTAATTTTTCGTCCGTTGCATGAACATACCGGCGGCTGGTTCTGGTGGGGAAACAAAGAATGTACACCCGAAGAATACACTGCTTTATGGCGTTTTACAGTTGATTATCTGCGTAAAAACAAAAATCTGCACAACCTGATTATCGGTTATTCTGCTGCTGATTACGCAACCGAAAACGATTACCTGGAACGTTATCCGGGCGATGATTACGTAGATATTGTTGGTTTTGATGCGTACATGGCTAAAGATGCAGATTACTTTAAAAAAGACTTGAATAACCGCTACCAGATTTTAGAAAAAGTTGCGGTAGAACACCATAAACTGCCGGCATTAACAGAAACTGGTTATCAGCAAATTCCGGATTCAACCTGGTGGACACAAGTGTTGCTTCCTGCACTTAAACAATATAAAACGGCTTACGTATTAACCTGGAGAAACTGGAAAGAAGATCATTATTTTGCACCTTTTCCCGGACAGGCAAGTGAAGCCGACTTTAAAAAGTTTTATGCTGATCCGAAAATGATCTTTCAAAACAAACTGAAACCTTCTATATACACGAAAAATTTGTAATAACAGATGCACGATCTAGCTGCTTTTCAAAAAGAACTTGATAATATTTTAAATTACTGGATTACCTATACACCTGATAACCGGAATGGTGGTTTTTACGGTAAAATTGACCATGATAATAATATTGATGCACAGGCACCAAAAGGCTCTGTATTAAACGCACGTATTTTGTGGAGTTTCTCTGCAGCTTATAACCAAAATCAGGATAAAACCTATCTGGAAATGGCTAAAAGAAGCTATGATTATATTCGTAATTACTTTGTAGATGATATTTACGGCGGCGTTTACTGGACAGTGGATTATCAGGGAAATCCATTGGATACCAAAAAGCAGATATACGCTTTGTCGTTTACTGTTTACGGACTTTCCGAATATTACCGTGCCTGCAGTGATTTAAGTGCTTTGGAATTAGCTAAACAGTTATTTAATGAAATTGAAAAGTACAGCTTTGATCAGGAAAAAGGCGGTTATTTAGAAGCCTTCACCCAGAATTGGACAGAGCTGCCCGATTTGCGTTTAAGCGAAAAAGATGCAAATGAGAAAAAAACCATGAACACGCATTTGCATGTGCTTGAAGCTTATACCAATTTGTACCGCGTTTGGAAAGATGAATTTTTGGAGAAGCAGATCCGTGGTTTGATCAGTAATTTTTTAGACTATATCATCGACCCAAAAACAAACCGTTTGATTTTGTTTCTGGATGAGAACTGGCAGCCAAAATCTGATATTATTTCTTACGGACATGATATTGAAGGTTCCTGGTTATTGCTGGAAGCTGCAGAAGTGCTGGAAGATGAAGCCTTAATTTTGCAGGTAAAAGAAGTATCTGTAGCGATGGCACGCGCAGCAGCCGATGGTTTGGATGAAGATGGTTCCATGTATTACGAATACGAACCAGAACATAACCATTTGATCAAAGAACGACATTGGTGGGTACAGGCCGAAGCAATAGTGGGCTTTTTAAATGCCTGGCAGCTTACCGGCGAAAAACAGTTTCTTGACCGGTTTGAAAAAGTTTGGAACTTTACCCAGTTTCACATTATTGCAGAAAAAGGCGAATGGGTTTGGGGATTAAATGATGACTATACTTTGATGCCGGGAGAAGATAAAGTGGGGGTTTGGAAATGTCCGTACCACAATTCGCGCTCACTGATAGAAGTTCTTCATCGCCTGAAAAAAGCTTCCTGAAAGACTAATAAGTTTAGTAGATTAGCTGTACTTCAATAGAAATATGGCTGATTTACTAAACCAAAGATTTATTGCCCATTTTGATCTGGATTCGTTTTTTGTAAGCGTAGAACGGTTAAAAGACAGTTCGCTTATTGGCAAACCAGTAATCGTTGGTGGTTCTGGTGATCGTGGCGTGGTTGCCGCTTGCAGTTACGAAACCCGGGTTTTTGGTGTGCACAGTGCCATGCCCATCAGGCAAGCCCGAAGACTTTGTCCGCAAGCCATATGTGTTCGTGCTGATTTTGAAAGTTACAGTCATTATTCGCGTTTGGTAACTTCTATTATTCATGAGCGCGTTCCTGTTCTGGAAAAAGCAAGTATCGATGAATTCTATATGGATTTAACTGGAATGGACCGTTTTTTCGGATGCAGCCAGTTTACCAGAGAATTGAAACAAACCGTTGTTAAAGAAACCGGTTTACCAATTTCTTATGCGCTGGCTTCTAACAAACTCATTTCTAAAATTGCAACCAACGAAGTAAAGCCGGATGGACAAATTGAAGTAAAACAAGGCGATGAAAAGCTGTTTTTATCAACCTTAAAAATTGATAGAATGCCAGGCATTGGCGAAAAAACTGCCGTGCTGCTTCGCCAAGCTGGTATTTTTACGTTAAAAGAATTAAGTGAAGCCAGTCCAGCTTTAATGGAATTACGATTTGGAAAAAGTGGTTTTGATTTAATCCGAAGAGCAAACGGAATTGACGATTCGCCGGTTGTGCCGTATTCCGAAAGAAAAAGCATCAGCACCGAAAATACGTTTGAAAGTGATACGTTAAATGTTGATTTTTTACAAAGCGAGTTAGTCAGGATGACTGAGAAAACTGCTTTTTTACTTCGGCAGAAAAATAAATTAAGCGGTTGTATTACCATAAAGCTGCGTTATGCTGATTTCTCTACCGAAACCAAACAAACTGTAATTAGCTACACAGCTGCAGATCATGTAATTTTAGCAGCCGTAAAAGAGCTTTTTCGGAAAATCTACAATCCGAATTTACAGGTTCGTTTAATTGGTGTAAAACTGAGTCATTTAATCCAAGGCGAATACCAAATGGACTTATTTGCCGAAAAAACAGAAAACGTAAAGTTGTATAAAGCACTGGACGAAATTCGCAACCGTTTTGGCGAAAAGTCTGTACTGCGTGCCAGTGGTTTGCACAAGCTGTAATCGTGCTTTTCTAATTGTTTTGCACACAACGGAAGCCTAAATGTTCCATGCCGCTATCCTCCGTTGTTTTCATGCGCCTGGCCACACGGTAACCGGAGCAATAACTGTCGTTACATAAAAATGATCCGCCTCTAACCACTCGTTTGGGAGCTAAAGGCTCATCCGGATCGTGTGGTTTGATTGGGCCTTGCGGATTTTTTATGCCATCAGGTTGATTTATTGCGGTGTAATAATGATCATTGTAATAATCAGCACACCATTCCCAAACATTGCCGGCCATATCAAAAAGCTGGTAACCATTCGGGGCGAATGATTTTACCGGAGCCGAATAATAAAACAGATCTGTAATGCTGTTTTTATAAGGGAAATTTCCTTGCCAAGTATTTGCTTTAGGTTTGCCCGCAGCAACCGGCTCATTTCCCCAGGGATAAATTTTGTTTTGTAAGCCGCCGCGTGCCGCATATTCCCATTCTGCTTCGGTGGGTAATCTTTTGCCCGCCCATTTGCAGTAAGCCAAAGCATCATCATAAGAAACTTGTACAACCGGATAACTTTCTTTTCCAACCAAATTACTTTTCGGGCCGTGCGGATGTTTCCAGTTCGCATTTTTCTGCCAGCTCCACCATTGGCTGTAATCTGCTAAAGAAACAGGCCCGTTAGAAGGCGTAAAAACCAATGATGCCGGCACCAGCAAAGCATCATCCGGTTTGGGCGTGGCGGGCGGTAGTTGTTTTTTAAGTTGCTCCCAATCCGGTTTTCTTTCTGCCGTAGTAAGGTAGCCGGTTGCTTTCACAAACTGTAAAAACTGTGCGTTGGTTACTTCCGTTTGATCGATCCAAAAGCCGTTTACCGTTACTTTGTGTTTGGGGAATTCATCCGCAGAAGCTTGCTGATTATCGCCGCCCATCATAAAACTTCCGCCATCAACCCAAACCATATTTTGGTGGTTTTTGGTTTTGGCTGATGGAATATCTAATGCTGTTTTTATCACCTTAAATCTGGAAGGAATATTGGATTCGCAGCAAACAGAAACCTTGGATTTAAACAAAGGGATTTTTACCTGCGTTATTTGGGTAGCAGTTTTTTGTTTGCAGGAGAAAAAACAGCTGCTCAATAAACCAATTAAAGTTGCAAATAAAACGGTTCTGTTCATTTCTATTCTCAAAAATAAATTCAAATGTATTGGTAACATTAGATAAAAGCAGGATCGATTAAAATTTTATTTAGCCGATTGAGATGCTTCTTTTATCAGCTAAAAATTGAGGAACGTTGTTTATTTTAAGATTAAAGTTTTTATTGAAGTCGTTTCCTTAACCTGCATCTGCTTTTTAAAATGGCAATTGCCGGAACTTAAACCCAAATTTCACCCTAAAATGAAACTGCAAAACTGGCCGTAAGCAATGAATTAGTATTAACTGCGTTTGCTGATCTTACAAAAACAGCATCTTTACCGTCATAAACTTTTCCTTCCAGCCGGATGAGCGCGTTTTGAACCGGCGCATAATCAACGTTTAAAGAATAGCTGGTTGTTTTAAAACCGTTTGGCGTGGTGCTTGCAATTAAAATGCTGTTTTTATCCTGATAATATTCCATTCTTCCGGCCATTGCCCATTTTTTGGCAAGCTGATAACGCGCAATGGCAACCGGCGAAAGTACATTGTTATAATTGCTGCTGCCTTTTGCCTGCTGCTGCACACCAAAATCAAACGCGGCCGTAATGCCAAACGCTGGAGCTAACTGAAAAATACCGTAGAAATTATTATAAAACCTGCGAACACGAACGGAATCTGCACCTTCTGTACCTAAATAATTGCTGTAATTTAAGGTGATTTTATCAGTTGGTTTCCAGGTAATTTGCACGCCGCCGGCAGGCTGACTGTTTCCGTTTTGGCGTGCAATGCGTTGCCAGCCATTTAGATACAATCCAACTAAAGTTAATTTTTCGTTTTTAGTAGTATAAGTAGCTTTTACTCCGGATTCAAAATAAGGCGTGTTATCAGAAGCAATATTTCGGGTTAAAACCCAGCAATCTTTAGAAACAGCACTTTCAAATCCAATATGCGAAGTAAAAATTCCGGCATCAACCCATAAATTTGCTTTTGGAGACAACTTTACGCCAGCATTGGCTTCAAAAATATTTTTCAAAACGCCTGGTTCTGCAGCCAGATTAGCATTGGCATAAGTTCCGGCCATTAAAGCCAGGTTTGCACGAATGTTATTGCTGTTGTAATTAGCTTTGATAAAACCCAGGTTCAGGTTAACTTCATTGTGCCGATTGTGCGAATAGACGAAACCCGGACGGTTGTTATCCGCAGGTTTAGTAAAATCAAAGCCGTAGTAAAGCTCAGCATAACCGCTAAAAGTAAGTTTACCGGTTTGGGTACTATCTTGGGCACGGGCAAAAAAAGTGGCTAAAAACAGCATCGCACTTAAAAATATTCGTTTCATGTGATTAAGAAATAGACGATTCATCACCGCTGCGGATGCAATAATATTGGTTTATTTCGTGAAATGGATATGCTTTATGCTTCTTTTGCTATGCTTTTTATGAAGTAGAAATTATGGTTGGAGCAGCCGTTTATTTGTTTTGATAGCGGATATCAACATTCATCAAAAGTTAAGAATTGATCGAAAAAACGTTTGGAAAATAACATCTCTCTGTCGCCATTTTAAAATTGGAAAACGTAGTAGCTAAAACAGAGAAAAAGCGTAAATTTTTATGCTACTGTAAAGATGTTAACAATTTGTGCTCCCGAAGGGATTCGAACCCCTATCGACGGTACCGGAAACCATAATTCTATCCATTGAACTACGGGAGCTGATGCTGCAAATATAATAATATGATTGAATTTGCTTATTGCTTATTCAAACAAAATCGGTATTGGCAGTTCTTAATAAAGGTCAAGATTTTCCAGACAAGTAATAACGAAATTTGCATCGTTAACAAGGTTATTTAAACATACCTCAATTTATAACTTTTATCATTATGGAAAATATAGTAGAAGGCATCCACCATATTACCGCAATAGCTGGTAATGCCAAACGCAATTATGATTTTTATACCCATATATTAGGCTTGCGCTTAGTGAAAAAAACCGTAAATTTTGATGACCCGGAAACATATCATCTTTATTACGGCGACAGGGAAGGAACGCCGGGAACAATCTTAACTTTTTTTCCCTGGGAAAGTATTGCAGCGGGCAGAAGAGGCAGCCGACAGGTAACTGAAATTGGTTATGCTGTTCCGGAAAATAGTCTGGATTTTTGGTTAAAACGGTTTGAAAAACACAATGTAATTTATAACAAAGTAGCCGAAAAATTTGGTGAATCCTACTTAACCGTTTTAGACCCAGATGGCTTAAAACTGGAACTAATTGCCTCGAAAATGCCAGACAATCGTTTACCGTGGGAAACCGAAGAAATTAAAGCAGAAAACGCAACCAAAGGCTTTTATAACGTAACCATCACCACCAATAAAATGCAGCCTACCGCTGATATTCTGACAGGCGTTTTTGGTTACCGATTATTGGAGCAGCACGTTAACCGTTTCCGGTTTATTACAGATAACAGTGAAAATGCAGCCATTATTGATTTGGTAGAAGTGCCGGGCGAAAAAGCAGGACACGCAGCAGGTGGCTCTGTGCATCACCTAGCTTTTAGGGTGAAAGATGAAGCAGTTTTGATGGAATATCGAGAAAAAATTGTAGCGCTGGGCTTAAACATCACCGATAAAATTGATCGTAACTACTTTTATTCGCTTTATTTCCGCGAACCGGGCGGTGTTTTGTTTGAACTGGCAACGGATAATCCGGGCTTTACGATAGATGAATCGGTAGAAGAGCTAGGCACGCATTTAATGTTGCCAGAACAGCATGAGAAATACCGCAGCACGCTGGAAAAATCTTTACCGAAATTGTATTAACATGTACACGCATCAAAAGCAAATTATAACCGCCGGAAAACCAGTGCAGCAGGCAAAAGCTGCGCTGATTATACTGCATGGCAGAGGAAGCAATGCACAGAATATCATCACTTTAGCAGATGATTTGAATGTTGCTGATTTTGCTGTTTATGCTCCGCAAGCCAGCCAGAACAGTTGGTATGCGTATAGTTTTATGGCACCGGATGAGCAGAATCAGCCTGCTTTAAATTCTGCCCTGGAGGTGATTGATCAGTTGGTGCAGCAAATAATAACTGATGGCATATCTGCAGAAAATATCTACTTCTTAGGATTTTCGCAAGGTGCCTGTCTTACATTAGAATATGTAGCACGAAACGCCAAACGATATGGCGGCGCAATAGCTTTTACCGGCGGATTAATTGGAGCGCAGTTAAACCAAAGTAATTATACCGGAGATTTAAAAAGTACACCGCTATTGCTTACAACTAGCGATCCGGATATGCACGTGCCGCTTACAAGAGTGGAAGAAAGCGTACAGATATTTAAAGAATTAAATGCCGAAGTTACTTTAAAAGTGTATAAAGGCAGGCCGCACACTATTTTGCAGGAAGAGATAAACTTGGCTAATCAAATTATTTTTTCACCAGAAAATTAAAAGTTGGTTGGTTATCAAATGCTTCTTTTATCACCCTAAAATGTTTATTGTTTTAGGGTGATAAAAGAAGCATTCATGATATAATCCTAAGTTGATGGATAATTTTAAACATTAAAACGGAAGTGCATAATATCGCCATCCTGTACAATATAAGTTTTGCCTTCCACGCTTAATTTTCCGGCTTCTTTACACGCTGCTTCCGATCCTAATTTTACAAAGTCTTCGTACTTGATTACTTCTGCACGGATAAAACCTTTTTCAAAATCGGTATGAATCACGCCTGCCGCTTGCGGACCGGTAAAGCCAGTTGTGATGGTCCAGGCGCGAACTTCTTGCACACCAGCTGTAAAATAAGTTGCCAGGTTTAACAAACTATAAGCTGCTTTTATCAGCTGGCTCACGCCGGAAGTGGTCAAACCCAAATCTTCCAGAAACATTTGCCGTTCTTCATAACTTTCCAGCTGCGCAATTTCAGATTCTATTTGTGCTGAAATAATCAGCACCTGAGCATTTTCTTCAGCTACAGCAGCTTTTACCTGATCTACGTAAGCGTTTCCGGTGTTTACGGCCGCTTCATCCACGTTACAAACGTACATCACGGGTTTCAGTGTCAGCAAAAACAAATCTTCTACGTATTCCTCGTCTTCCGCAGAAACCGCCGCAGTACGGGCAGATTTCCCCGAAAGCAAATGCTGTTTATATATACCTAAAACTTCGAAAGCTTTTTTAGCTTCTTTATCGCCGGTTTTGGCAGCGCGTTCAACTTTTTGCAGTTTTTTGTCGATAGATTCCAAATCTTTCAGCTGCAATTCTGTATCGATAATTTCTTTATCACGGATTGGGTTAACAGAACCATCCACATGAATAACGTTATCATCATCAAAACATCTTAAAACATGTATAATCGCATTGGTTGCGCGAATATTTCCCAGAAACTGGTTACCCAAACCTTCGCCTTTGCTCGCGCCTTTTACCAGTCCGGCAATGTCCACAATTTCAATTACATTTGGTACAACCTGCTTAGGATTAACCAGTTCGGCCAGTTTTGCAAGGCGTTCATCCGGAACGGTAATCACACCAATATTCGGTTCTATTGTGCAGAAAGGAAAGTTGGCTGCCTGCGCTTTTGCGTTGGATAAGCAGTTAAACAACGTTGATTTTCCTACGTTCGGCAATCCTACAATTCCGCATTGTAATCCCATAATCTATATTTTTATCGTGTAAAAACAGCATTGAATCAATATTTTAATCATGCCTGATGCTGTTATAAAATTTGCCGCAAAGATAGCAGTAAATAACCTTCCTAATTCAAAAATTTAAACGATTTTTGCTACGGTTTCCGAAGGTTATCAAAATAAATTATTGTTACTATGGAAGAAAACATAGCGGAAATTGAAAGCTTGCTGGAAAGCGGCAAAGAAGCAGAATTAAAAGAATATCTTGATAACCTGAACATTTCTAATGTAGAGCAGCTGATTGACGAATTGCCGGAACACGCAGCCACGTTTATAGAAACTTTGTCGATCAATCGTTCGGTGAATGTTTTTCGGATTCTGGATTTTCCAACGCAGGAACGTATCATCAAAAAGCTTTCCGGACCAAAAGTTACCGAGTTGATTACCGAGTTGCCGCCGGATGACCGTACCGCTTTGTTTAGCGAGTTGCATGGCGATGCTGTTAAAAAGCTGATTATTTTATTGCCTCCGGCAGAAAGAAAAGAAGCTCTGGCTTTACTTGGTTACGAGGAATACAGTATCGGCCGTTTGATGACGCCGGATTACATTGCCGTAAAAGCGCATTGGAACGTAAACCGCGTGCTAGAACACATCAGGCGTTACGGCAAAAATTCGGAAACGATTGATGTTATTTACGTGATTGACGAGCAAGGAATTTTGCTGGATGATATGCGTATCCGTGATATTTTGGTGGTTGATCCGGAGACGCCCATCAGCGAATTGATGGATGATCGGTTAATTTCGCTGCACGTTCATGATCCGCAGGAAGAAGCGATTAATGTTTTCCGGATGAATAACCGCGTGGCACTTCCAGTAACTGATCAGGAAAATATATTGCTGGGAATTGTTACGGTAGATGATATTTTGTGGATTGCAAACGAAGAATATACAGAAGATATTCAGAAAATTGGCGGAACAGAAGCTTTAGACGAGCCATATCTGGATATGCCGCTGTTGAAGCTGGTCAGAAAACGTGTTGGCTGGCTGATTGTATTGTTTGTGGGAGAAATGCTGACAGCTACGGCAATGGCTTTTTTTGAAGATGAAATTGCCAAAGCTGTTGTGCTTGCTTTGTTTGTGCCCTTAATAATTTCGAGTGGCGGTAATAGTGGTTCACAAGCCTCAACTTTAATCATTCAGGCAATGGCTTTGGGCGAAGTTACGGTGGCCAACTGGTGGAAAGTAATGCGACGGGAGATTTTATCTGGTTTGATGCTGGGCATAACACTTGGCGTTTTAGGATTTCTCAGGATTTTTGCCTGGACGTTTTTTACCAATATCTATGGCCCGCATTGGCTATTGATTGCAGTTACCGTTGGCTTTTCACTCGTTGGCGTAGTTTTATGGGGATCGCTGGCCGGCTCAATGCTTCCTTTACTACTTAAAAAATTAGGTGCCGATCCGGCTACGTCATCTGCGCCTTTTGTAGCCACGTTGGTAGATGTAACGGGTTTGGTTATTTATTTTTCTATCGCCGTGGTGATTATGCAAGGCAAACTTTTATAAGGTAAAAACAGTATCGGCAAAAATTGTTATACAGTTGAATTAAAATTGAAAATGGAAGAAACAGAAAATACAGAAGCCGCAGGCGAAGCCACAGAAATGCTGATTACTTTTGAAGCAGAAGCCTATTTGCGCGAAACCGGAAAATGGGCAAATTTTATAGGTATGGCCGGTTTTATGTTTAGCATCTTAACCGTTATCAGTGCTTTTTCAGTTGGACCTTTGGTATCTCAGCTGCAACATACTTACGGCTCCGCAGTAGAAAAACAGGCTTTAAGTAGCGGACTTACCTTTATGTTTATCGTGTTCGGGATATTGATTTTTTTGCCGTCCTTTTATTTATTTCAGGTTGGTGCCGGGTTTAAAAACGGATTTAATTATGCTGATCAGCCAAGTTTAAACCTGGCTTTTCAAAAGTTAAAATCGTACTTTAAGTTTTTTGGGATATTGATTATTTCTTTCCTTGTGTTTTATATCATCTCCATTATATCCGCTTTGGTGAGCGGTGGAGGCGCTCGGTAAGACTGTTTAACAGCCTTTTTTTAAAAAGAAATTAAACCAAAAAATCCTGCCCAAGAGCAGGATTTTTTTATTGATAAAGTTTAGGGTGTTAAGCTTTTATTATAGTTCGAAAGAAAAATCATCAGCCGTTTTAGTGCTGCTGTGTTCGTTGCTTTCTGCAAATTCGTATCGTTTTTCAACCACTTCCTGGTTTGCCCTGATGTAATCTGTAATTTCTTTAAAACCTTCAGCAAATTTTTCAAAATCTTCTTTATACAAAAAGATTTTATGCTTGATAAAAACGCCATCTTCCAAACGTTTTTTGCTTTCTGTTATCGTAACATAATAATCATTAGAGCGTGTTGCTTTTACATCAAAAAAGTAAGTTCTTTTACCGGCCCTTACTTTTTTAGAATAAACTTCCTCGCGGTCTCTGTTCTCAAAATCTCCCATTTTAAATTTTTACATTAAATTGACTGCGCTAAATATAGTGCTTTTTTAAAAGTACAAAAGAAAAAAGCATTATTTACAAGCAATTATTTCTACGGAAAGATACTTAATTAGGTTTCTAATCGTTAAGAATTACTTTCCGTTTCTTCTAGCAATTGCTTTTCATACAGTTCAAAATACACCGTTTTTTGTTTAATCAAATCATCGTGTGTTCCTTGTTCCACAATTTTGCCGTTATCTAAAACAATAATTTTATCCGCATTTTTAATGGTTGAGATACGGTGCGCAATCAGCAAACTGGTTCTGCCAGTCATCACTTCACCTAAATTATTTAAAATTTCTTCTTCTGTTTTGGTATCCACTGCGGATAAGCAATCATCAAAAATAAGGATTTTCGGTTGCTTAAAAACAGCACGCGCAATAGAAACCCGCTGTTTTTGTCCGCCCGAAAGCGTAACGCCGCGCTCGCCAATCATCGTTGCAAAACCTTCATCAAAAGCAGCAATATTATCGTAAACCGCAGCGCTTCTAGCGGCATTTTCCACACGGTTCATATCCATTTTATCCACGCTAAAAGCAATATTATTGGCGATAGTATCTGAAAATAGAAAAACTTCCTGTGGTACAAAACCAGTTTGTGCACGATAATTTTCCAGGTTTAAAGTTGTAATCGGCTTGCCGTCTATTAAAATCTCACCGGAAGTACAATCATACATCCGCATCAATAAATTAGCAATGGTTGATTTTCCGGAACCGGTACGGCCAATAATCGCAATCAATTCGCCCGGAGCGGCAGAAAACGATACTTCTTTTAAGGCAACAATTCCGGTATCAGGATAAACAAAGCTTACGTTTTTAAATTCGATGTTGCCTTTAATATCAATAGCAGGTGTATCTGGATGATTAATTTCAGAAATAGTTTGCAGGTATTCGTTAATCCTTTTTTGGGAGGCTGCCGCACGCTGGATAAGCGAAGTAACCCAACCCAAGGAAAGAACAGGAAAGGTGAGCAAATTGACGTAAACAATAAATTCGGCAATGTTTCCGGCGGTGATATTACCTTTTATTACTTCAATTCCGCCCACATAAACCGTAATTAATGTGCTTAATCCAGCCAGTAAAAGCATCACCGGATAAAATAAAGCCTGCACTTTTACCAGTGAAAGGGAATCAGTTTTATAAGCTTCGCTTTCTTTACGAAAACTTTGATTGATAAAATTTTCGCGCACATAAGATTTGATCACGCGGATACCTGAAAAGCTTTCCTGCACAAAACTGGATAAGCCGGAAAGTCGTTCCTGAATGCGTTCGCTGCGATGATTAATTTCAGTATTTACCAGATAAATTGCTAGCGCAAGCACCGGAAGCGGCAGCAAACTGAATACTGCTAAGCGTGCATTTACCGTCAGCATTGCGTAAATTACCATTAAAAACAGCACGGCCGTATTAATGGCGTACATGATACTTGGGCCGAGATACATGCGCACACGGCTTACATCTTCTGTAACGCGATTCATCAAATCGCCGGTATTATTTCTTCTGTAAAAAGCCAGTGATAAAACCTGATAATGCGCGTAGATTTCGTTTTTTAAATCGTACTCAATATGGCGCGACATTAAAATGATGGTTTGCCGCATAAAAAACAAGAATAATCCTCGCAAAATAGCCATTAGCAATACAATTGCACCAAATAGAAGCAAACTGTTGCCCAGCAAATCGTAGATAATACTTTGTCTGCTAAAGCCATTATACAGATGATAAATGCGGATATTTTCGGTTACCAGATCAAAAGAAAGCCGGATAACGGGCGCAGGCAATACGCCGAAAATGTTGGAAATAATAACAAACAGGATTCCCGGAATTAAATGCCAGCGGTATTTCCAGAAATATTTATTGAGGTAAGCGAGATGTTTCATGCAGTACAGCAAAGTTAAAAAAACGAAGGGTTAACCTGGGTTGCTTCTGCAAATCTTTACCAGAAATGCTGTTTTTATCGGGTAAAAATTGAAGTTCTTTAAATCGTTATCAACAAAATGAAACTGGAACATTTGTTTGGCGTGCTTAAAAAAGCTACTTTTGCGGCAGAAAACGGGTTGTTGGCTTCACCAAAAAAGCAAACAGCTGATACAAAAAAATACTATTGCGGCCATTATATTTCCGCGCATCGTTCTTAATAAAATATGTTAAACAGAAGGCAACTCAGGATAAAGGTTTTACAGGCGTTATATGCGTATAATCAATCCGAAAACAAAGAAATAAACGCACACGAGAAACTGTTGCTGCAAAGTGTAGACCGGGTTTTTGAAATGTACATCTGGATGCTTTCTTTAATCAGCGAAACGATACAATATGTAGAACGCGATGCCGAAGATAGTGCCAACAAACACTTGCCAACAGAAGCTGATCTGGCAGCCAATCAAAAAATTTTAGAAAACAAGTTTATTGTGTCACTCCACCAAAACCCGGAATATATTGCGGGTTTAAAAAAGTACAAAGTAGATTGGAGCTTTGACCCGGAAATGGCGCGTTCACTTTTTTATGCCTTAAAAGCAGCACCAGAATATCAGACTTATTTGGAAAGTACGGCAGATTCAATTCAGTCTGATAAAGATATTATCAAATTTATTTTTAAAAAAATCATCTTAAAAGCACCATTAGCAGAGCAGTTTTTTGAAGAACGGTTTTTAAACTGGCCGGTTGATAAAGATACTTTGCAGGCGATGATTGCCAAAACGTTTAAAAACTTTGCCAACGAAGATTTTGCTAAAAATAAACTGGCGGAACTGAGTTTGGACTGGATGGAAGACCGCGAGTTTTTGGTAACCTTATTTCAGCAAACCATTCGTTACGATAAAGAATATCAGCAATTAATTGGCGATAAAACTCAGAACTGGGAAGCCGAACGGATTGCGCTGATGGATACGATGTTGATGAAAATGGCTATCTGTGAGTTTATGGGCTTTCCAACTATTCCCGTAAAAGTAACGATAAACGAATACCTGGAAATTTCTAAAGATTATAGCACGCCTAAAAGCAATTCATTTATAAACGGTATCTTAGATAAAGTTTTATTTGAACTGAAAAGCAATAACAAAATCAGAAAAACCGGTCGTGGATTGGTAGATTAATTTTATGAAAAAGATAATAGTAATGCTGGCCGCCATAAGTTTATTAACGGCTTGCAGTCAGGGAAGTGGAAAACAGGATAATGCTTCGGCAGCAACAGAAAAAACGGCAGTTGGCGATGTGCCAGTTTTGAAGTTTGAAAAAGAAATTTACGATTTCGGCAAAGTAAAAGACGGCGATAAAGTAAGCTACAGTTACAGCTTTGAAAACACCGGCAAATCGCCTTTAATTATTACCGATGCTGTAGCCAGTTGCGGCTGCACAATACCAAGCTGGCCAAACAAACCGATTAATCCGGGCCAAAAAGAAGCAATTAAAGTGATTTTTAACAGTGCCGGAAAATCTGGTTTAATTGATAAACAAATAACTATTACTGCAAACACTACGCCAGCACAAACCTTAGTGCATTTAATTGGCGAAGTAGAAGCAAAAAAATAATCTTATTTACAAAACACAAACTAACATGATTTCAACCATTTTATTACAGTTACCAGGCGGATTAGGTGCTTACGGGCAGTTTTTGCCGCTTGTATTAATTATCGTCGTATTTTATTTTTTCATGATTCGTCCGCAGGTTAAAAAACAAAAAGACCAGAAAAAATATGTTGAAGAATTGAAAAAAGGTGATAAAGTAGTTACTACGGCCGGCATACACGGAAAAATTGTAGAAGTTGGTGATATCACTATTTTGGTTGAAGTAGATAACAACGTAAAAATCCGTTTCGATAAAGGCTCTATTTCTTTAGAAGCATCCAAGTTGTTAAATCAGCCTGTTGTTAAAGTTTAATTTGCTTAATCAACCATCAGCAGTTTTCTGCTGATGGTTAATTACAAAATTTTATAGGGTAAAAGAAGCATGGCCATCATCAAATTATCCAGGGCAGAACGCAGGCGCATTTCTGTTTTTGTTACCTGCCTGGTTTTGGCAGTTGTAGCCTGGATATTTGTTACGATGTCAAACAGTTACATTTTTTCTGTTAAAATAGCTTTAAACTATAAAAATCAGCCTTTGCACAAAGCTTTTTTTGCTTTACAGGCTGATACTGTTACCGCTTTAATTGGCGGAACGGGCTGGCAAAAGCTTTTTTCGGGAATTACTTCTTCTCCGAACCGAAGTGTAAATGTTGATTTGAAAAAGCTGGAAATACAAAACTTTATTGTTTTAAGCGGACAGTTACCGCAAATCAATCAAAAAACAGAAAAAGGTCAGCAAATTGTTTCTTTTAGTCCAGATACCGTTTATTTTGATTTCACAGCACACAAGATAAAACGGGTACCAATTATTTTAGAATCCAACATCAGTTACCAGCAGCAATATGCGCGCGCGGACGATATCAACCTAAAACCCAGATTTGTAACGATTAGCGGTCCGGCAGCTTACGTAAATTCTGTTACCAGCTGGAAAACGGATTCTTTGGTTGTAAAAAATGTCAGTTCCAGTATTCGCTCTATGCTGAAGTTGGTTTCGCCCAAAGAAAATAACATCAGCATTTACCCAAAATCTGTTGAGGTAGATATTCCAGTTGATGAATTTACAGAAAAAACGCTCGAAATTCCGGTTAAAGTAATCAACAATTCTAATTACAGTTTGGTAACGTTGCTTCCTAAAAAAGTAAAAGTTACGTTTACGGTTTCGCTTAATAATTATCCGGAAATTGATTCTGATTTTTTTGAAGCCACTGCTGATTTGGATGCCTGGCAAAAAAACGGTTCGGCTACTTTGCCCATCAAACTGAAACAGCAGCCGGATTACTGTAAAATTGTAAGCATCGAGCCAAGCAGTATTAATTTTATTATTCGGAGATAATGCTGAAAATTGGAATTACCGGTAATATCGGCAGCGGCAAAACTACAGTTTGCCAATTGTTTGAATTGTTGCAAATCCCGGTTTTTTATGCTGATTTTCATGCCAAAAAAGTAATGACGGAAGATGCGGTTTTGGTAGCAGCCATCCGTAATAATTTTGGTGCCGAAGCTTATTTTGCAGATGGAATCTTAAACCGAAAACATATTTCCAGCATTGTTTTTAACAACGATATTGAATTAAACAAGCTAAATAGTCTGGTTCATCCGGCGGTTTTTCGTGCTTTTGAGGAATGGGCAAAACAGTATCAGCACAATTTTTATGTGCTAAAAGAAGCTGCGTTGTTATTTGAAAGTGGTTCGAACCAGCAATGCGACAAAACAATTGTAGTTGCAGCTGCGCTGGATGTCCGGTTGCAGCGCGTGATGCAGCGTGATAATTTAACGGAAGAAGAGGTTCTCCGCAGAGAGAAAAAACAAATGCCGCAGCAGGAAAAGGAAGCCAAAGCTGATTTTATTGTGGTAAATGATGCACAAACACTGGTCATTCCGCAGGTTTTAGCAATCCACCAACAACTGCTGGTTTTGGCAAAAAAAGTATGATCCGGGAATATTTTTTAGAACTGACCAGCAACGGTTTGTATTGCCGCGAAGGAGATTTTTATCTGGATCCAATCAAACCAGTGCAAACAGCTGTCATTTCTCATGCACATGCAGATCATGCTATTGGCGGCCATCAGCAGGTTTTTGCAACAGCTGCCACGCTTGCTTTTATGGATTTTAGGTACAGTAAAAACGCCGGGAAAATCAAGCAAATTATTCCTTATCACCAAAAATTTACGATAAAAGGAGTACAGCTTACGCTAATTCCAGCCGGACATATTTTGGGTTCTGCGCAAGTTTTGATGGAGTTTGAAGGCGTAAAATATTTATACACCGGCGATTTTAAATTACAGCCAGATGCAACTTGCGAAATGCTGGAATGGGTGGAAGCAGATGTTTTGATCACGGAAACCACATTTGCCAATCCGCAAACCAAACATCCGGACCAAGTTTCCGAGATTCAAAAACTCAGTCAAATTCCATCCAATATTTTGCTGGGTGCTTATGCTTTGGGTAAAAGTCAGCGGTTAATTCAAATGATCAACCAATTTTGTCCGGAGAAGGAAATTCTGGTTCATCGGAATATCGAACCACTCAACCGCATTTACGAAAAGTTTGGTTATTTAAGCGGAAAGTATCGATTGTATGACCGTAAATCTATCAAAACCAAAAACAACTTTATTTATTTGGTGCCGCCATTTACGTTCCATAGTTATATCCGGGCAACCGGTTTACGGCGGATTTTTGCTTCCGGCTGGAAAAACTTGCAAACCAATGCACAAGATTCGTTGTACATTTCCGATCATGCGGATTGGAGTGATATTTTGCTGATAATTAGCAAAGTAAAACCTTCGCAAATCTGGACTTTGCATGGAAACGGTTTGCATCTGCAACAATATTTTTCTGGAAAACTGCGTGTAAAAGTTTTAAACTGATGGAAAAGAACGAAGATTTTTACCTGGATGAAAACGGTAATACTGTTTTTACCGCTAAATTTCATTTAAAAAGAGGTTATTGCTGTAAAAATAAATGCCGGCATTGTCCCTGGAACTACGGCCGAGATAAACAAAAAAATATTACTCCGCAATAAATTATTATAAATTTACAGCGTTAGTAATGTTAATTATGGAACTGGAGAAGGAAATTCAAAGCAATAAGTTTGAAGACGGCTATCATAAAGCCGTAGTTAATGTTTCTTATACGTATGGCTGGCTTAGTAATATGCTGCGCGCGCATTTAGAAAAACATAACGTTACCCATCAGCAGTTTAATATTTTACGGATTTTGCGCGGCCAGTTTCCGAATGCAGCAACCGTAAATTTATTAAAAGACAGGATGATCGATAAAATGTGTGATGCTTCGCGGATTGTGGACCGTTTGGTGCAAAAAGAGCTGGTTACACGCTGCACCAATTCTAAAGACCGCCGCGCAGTTGACATCCGTATCAGTGAGGAAGGTTTAAAAATCCTTGCTTTGATTGATAAAGAAGTAAAAATGAAAGATTTTTTGAGCGATAACCTGACGGAAGAAGAAGCTTTAACGTTGTGTACTTTACTGGATAAAATGCGCGGTTAGCTATACTGTTTTTATGCCACAAAAAATGTGATCAGCGCAATGCCCGAACCAATTAATACGGCAATGGTTTTGCGCATATTGAAGTGATGATCATTACTGGATTCAAATAAAATTGTGGTAGAAATGTGCAGGAAAATCCCGATAACGATACCCATAATGCGGGCAAAATAATTTTCCATCCCAACCATCGAATGGCTTAAAGCACCGCTTAATAAGTAGCCACCGGGGGTCATCAACGCAAAAATTACCAGTAAAAGAAGTACTCTGGGTTTGCGGATCTGATTTTGAAGGAGCACACTTCCTAAAGCAAAAGCGGCAGGAATATGGTGCAGGGCGATGCCGAAGACCAGTTGCTGCTGATGACCTTGCGCTAAAGGCATACCTTCCAGAAAAGCGTGTAAACACAAACTAACCATAATACCGATTGGGAATACACTATGTTCCTGCAGATGATGGTGCACATGGCCATGCTCAATCCCTTCAGAAAATTGTTCCAGCAGAATCTGGAATAAAAATCCGCCTAAGATAAAAACGCCCACATAATGATCGCCGCTTTGGTAAGCATCCGGAATTAAATGTAAAACCGTAATGGCAAATAAATATGCTCCGCTGAAAGATAAAATGAGTTTGAGGTTTTTGCGGAGGTCTTTTTTAAATAGAAAAACGCTTGTTCCACCCAAAAAAGCACTTAAAAAAAGTGGAATAATGATCCAAGAGTTCATGAGTATTTTAAGTAAAGGCGGTTGTAAAGCAAGCCATATAAGTAACCAATAACTGCACCCAGCATTGCACCAGTAATTACATCAACCGGATAATGCACACCTACATAAACCTGTGCATAACAAATAACGGCTGCCCAAAAAATCGCTGCTGGCCAAATCCAGCGCCAGTTGCGCCGGAAAGCCATACACAGAAAAATAGCGATGGCAAAGTGATCACTTGCGTGGGCAGAAGGAAAACTTAAACCTGTTCCGCAAGGTACACGGTTAATTACCGTCGGCTCAAACTGCTTGTCGTTGCAGGGCCGTACTCTTTTTACGTATGCTTTTACGAGGCGGACAGAAACTAGATCTGCCGTGCCCACACTTGCCAACAGCAACGCGATAATCAAGACCGCCATTTTTTTGTAACGATAAATGCTGAAACCGATAATAAGCAGATAAAGCAAAATCCAGGTTTTTGGGGTACGCAATATCGGCATCAGCCAATCAAAAAAAGGATTGCTCCAGGCATGATTGATCAGATGAAACCAATACTGGTCAAACTGTATCAAAAAATCAGGCATCGTTTTGCAATTTGTAAATGGGATGACATCAAACTAAAACGGTTTGCAATTTTTTCAAGGTTGCGAATATAGCTATTAACAGCGCAAACAACTGCAAACCGCATATAAACTCTAAGGCTTTTATTCGTATTTTTGAGCACTAAAACGAAAATTCTTGACACTGATAAAATCGATTTCCGGTATCCGGGGCACCATTGGCGGACAAGCAGGAAATGCACTTACACCAGCAGATATTGTAAAATTTACAGCAGCGTTTGGCAGTTGGGTGATCAAAAAAACAGGTATAAAAAAAGTAGTTGTTGGTCGTGATGCACGTATTTCCGGACAAATGGTTTTAAACCTGGTTACCGGAACGCTGCAAGGTTTAGGTATTGATGTGGTTGATCTCGGCCTTTCTACTACGCCAACAGTAGAAATTGCAGTTACCGGAGAAAATGCAGGCGGCGGAATAATCATCACCGCGAGTCATAATCCAAAACAATGGAACGCTTTAAAATTGCTAAATAATGATGGCGAGTTTATAAGCGATGCTGATGGCGCAGAAGTGCTGGAGCTGGCCGAAAGCGGTGAAATTATTTTTGCAGAAGTAAACCATTTGGGAAAAGTTATTGCTGATGATTCTTATCTGCAAAAACACATCGATTTAATTCTGGCTTTGCCTTTGGTAGATGCAGAAGCTATCCAAAAAGCCAATTTTAAAATTGTGGTAGATGCCGTAAATTCTACCGGCGGTATTTTCGTGCCAGCTTTGCTGCGGGCATTAGGTGTAGAAATTATTCACGAATTGTATTGCGAGCCTGATGGTAATTTTTCGCATAATCCGGAGCCTTTGCCCGAAAATTTATCAGCATTATCAAAAGCTGTTTTAGCTAAGAATGCAGATTTGGGCATAGCTGTTGATCCGGATGTAGATCGTTTATGTTTTGTATCTGAGGATGGAAATTTTTTCGGAGAAGAATATACGCTGGTTGCCGTAGCAGATTATGTGTTGAAAAATAAAACAGGTAATACGGTTTCCAACCTTTCTTCCACGCGTGCTTTGCGCGATGTAACTGAAAAAGCAAAAGGCGAATATTTTGCATCAGCAGTAGGAGAGGTAAATGTGGTTACCCGGATGAAAGAAGTAAATGCCGTAATTGGTGGCGAAGGTAATGGCGGCGTAATTTATCCGGAATTTCATTACGGTCGTGATGCGCTGGTTGGCATTGCGCTGTTTTTAACGCATCTAGCCAAATTTGGCCGTTCGGTTTCGGTTTTGCGCAGTACATATCCAAGTTATCATATCTCCAAAAACAAAATTACATTAACGCCGGAAATGGATATTGATGCTTTGCTGGTAACTGTAAAACAAAAATATCAGCGGCAGCCGCATTCTGTGATTGATGGTTTAAAAATTGAATTCGGCAGCGATTGGGTGCATCTCCGCCGGTCAAATACAGAACCGATTATCCGTATTTATTCCGAAGGAAACTCCGAGCAGGTGGCCAACAGTTTGGCTAATAAGATAATTTCTGATATAAAAGAAGCATTATAGTTATAAGGCTGATACTTCTTTTATCATACAAATTTCAATTTAAATTTAAAAAAAATATGCGTGTTTATCTGGATAATGCGGCCACAACACCGATTGATCAGGAAGTATTAAAAGAAGTTTACCAGGTGATGGAAAGCAGCTATGGCAATCCTTCCTCTATTCATGCTTTTGGCCGCGAAGCCAGAACCGTGGTAGAAAAAGCACGTAAAACCATTG
>JBPBQV010000031.1:0-177694 GCA_050955045.1 Janthinobacterium lividum
TGGGGTGATAAAAGAAGTATAGAAAAACTTGAATAAAATTTAAACAGGCTCTTAACTTTTATTTTGCATCAAGAAAGAAGTATTTTCAGTATCCTTAAAACTTAAAGAAATTTCATTGAAAAAAATCAATTATTACAACTAAACACCAGTAACTATACACTGATTTTACACGTAAGAATTGATAAATACATCAGGATAGATTAAAGTTTATTTTATAGTTGTATGTCGGGTCTACCTATCTTGTGTGTTGCTTTAAAATGTTTTCATAATCTTAAATCATGAATTTTTTATAAATGAACTTGCTCAAACTTCCCTTGTGGATCACGCCACATTTATTTAAAGAAAAAAAATTTACTGATCTAAGTAAAGATGAAATTTCAGATTTAAAAAGTCGCATTAAGAAATTTTCTGCAGAAAAACCAGATATCTCGGTTGTAATTCCTGCTTGGAATGAGGAGAACAATATCTTTCGGGCCGTATCTTCTCTTGCTGCAAACAATACTTCTTTTAAGGTAGAAATTGTCGTGATCAACAATAACTCTACAGACGGAACACAAAAAGTGCTGGAAGAGCTTGGTATTCGTACTTATTTTCAATCCAAACAAGGAACACCTTTTGCGCGGCAATTGGGCTTGGATATGGCACGAGGGCAGTATCATTTGTGTGCAGATTGCGATACCTTTTATCCACCCGAGTGGATTAATTTGATGGTTAAGCCCATGCAAATGGATACAAGTATTAAAGGTGTTTATGGCCGTTATTCTTTTCTTCCTCCAGAGGGAGAAAACCGTTTCGGTTTGCTGTTTTACGAGTTGTTTACCGGATTTCTGATTCGTATTCGAAAAAAGAATTACGAATATCTTAATGTGCTTGGTTTTAATATGGGATTTGAAACCGAAGCCGGACGTAATCCTAACGGCTTTAATGTTGTAGGTGTACGAAAATTTGACAATGCCGCCGGCAGCGATTATTATATAGAGGAAGCTGAAGACGGACAGATGGCTGTACATTTAAAAAAGAGAGGCCGATTAAAATTAGTTACCAATGCAAAAGCACGGGTTTACACTTCACCAAGAAGATTATTGTATGATGGAGGGATTTTTAAGGCTTTCAAAAACAGGTTCAAACTTCATCTGAAAGGTATTAAAGTATATTTAACCAACAAAAACAAAACCTCTGTTTAATAATATTTATTCCAAATGACTAAGCAGTATTGTTTTGAAAATGTTTCTCTGCTCATAACACATTATAACCGAAGCAGTTCGTTAGAAAGACTATTGCTATCTTTTAAAGAGCAGCAATGTGTTTTTGGAGAAGTTGTAGTTTCTGATGATGGAAGTAAGCCTGAGCATCAGGCTAAATTAAAAGACTTAAAAAATGTTTATCAATTTAAGCTAATAACCAGTCCTCAGAATAAAGGGTTAGGAAACAATATTAATAAAGGTCAGGATGCTGTAACAAAGCCTTATACCTTATACGTTCAGGAGGATTTTACGCCTATACTCGGTTTTGCACAACATTTTCAGGATGCCCTGCAAATGATGGAAAGCAATAATGAATTAGATATTGTAAGGTTTTATGCTTACTTTATTTATCCATATTTAGTACCTTACCAAAAAGGATTTTCTAAAATGGTTTTCAGTCCGTGGACTATCAACCACCTTAAATTTTATTATTACAGCGATCATCCGCACTTGCGCAGGAGTTCGTTTTTAACCAAATTTGGACGTTATCCTGAAGGCATTAAAGGTGATTTGACAGAATACCAAATGGCTATTTCCTTTATAAAAAACAAGGGCAAGGGCTTATTCTATAATGATTTTACGACACTTTTTGATCAAAATAACTCTTCTGCTGAACCCAGTACAATGAACCGTAGTAGCTGGCGACAAAACAAAAATGTTTTAATGTTAACCATTAGGTTTTTTTATTTAAAGATTAAACTCATAAAAGGTCATTTGGATCTGTTAATTGCAAAAAGGTAATACTTCTTTTACCAGATAAAAATCAGTAAATACTTTAGCTTTTTTTTAAGTATTATCCTATTAGCTTTCAAAGATACAGGCACAATTTGCTCTGATATCTGTTGATTTTTTTTTATTTGCTTAATTGCCTTTTCAATCCTGAAAATACAGTTTGGGTAATGCTTGTTAACCAATATTGATGGTTAGATAGTTAGTAAATGATTGGAAGTTAAATATTTTGGTAATAAAAAAAGCATCTGTTAGATGCTTTTTTTATTACCTTTTCTACTTTACTTAAATAGATGGAGTTACACTTGCATAAATAACTACATCATTAAAGTCATGGTCAGTGCTAGAAATCGTTCTGTCAGTGTCCTCAAATCCAATTAAAACTTTACTTTCAGGTGTATAATTAATTAAAACAGCATGTTTTCTCAAAAGAGGGTTAACCTCAGGATTGAGAACATCATTAGAACAAAAATGAGGTACGTTAGTATTTATTGTTTTAGTAACACCACTCCATGCATTTTGTAACAACACAAAGCCAATAGAAGTGCCAACATTAAATGTTCCAATTTTAACTTTATTGCCAGGTTGTAAAGCAGAAGCATTACCGGCATTTGGGAAAATATAAGTGATTGTTTTTATATCTGTAGCACTTGCTGGAGGGTTGTTGGTTGGATAAGTATAGAAAGCAATTGCATCAGTATAACCTGTACCCGGACCTGTAGAAACATATGTGATAGAAACATCTGATTTCTGCGTCATAGTAATATCGGCTATAGCTTTAGTAGTAAAAAGCTCCGGATTGGTTTTGCGTAAATCTTTTCCATCTGGAAGTGTAGTACTAATGTAGGACAACAAAGTAGAAGAAATAACATCACTGGTTGCTAGGTAAAGCGGTTTTCCGGCATCATCATAATTCCCTAAAGTTTGATAAGTTGTACTAGTAAATTCTACCGGAACTGTAGTTGGAAGTGTTTGTGATTTTTTACAAGCACCAACCATTAACAAAGCAATAAGAAAAGGTGAAAGTTTTTTCATTTTATATTATTTTTATTTAAAACTAGAAGCTGTATTATTAAACTGATAGAAGTTACAAAATGTGTAATTCGTAAAACTTTAATATTTTTTTATTATACGAGCTTATTTAAAATATTGTTTAATATAATTTTTCGAAAGAAACAATACAGTTTCTTCTATTATTTTCACCAATAGTTTAAAGTTTTGCATCACTTTTATTGTTTAAGTAAAAGGAAACATCTTTCTACTATTCATTTTTTTAACATAATACAAACAATGCTAGCTATAGTAAGTACATAATTATTTTGATAGAAAAGCCAAAATTTTATGTTTTCTCCTCATTAGGTTGACTTTAATACTACTTATCAAATAAATTCAACCTTAAACTCAACTCAAAATCTCCGTTGGTATAACTGCTAAGTGCGGCGGTTTCGGTAGTATAAAAAGCAAGTATAGAATACGAATTCTTATTCAGCCCAAAACCAAACGTAGCACTTTTAGAAGAATGATACATGCCCTGAAGCGATAACTGGTTGTTGGCCAGCATTAAGTTGGCACCAATATCTAAAATATTGGTATAACCTTTTACACCTCGAAAAACAGCTTTTGGCTCTACAGAAATGCCGTTCACGTTTTCGCCAAAATCAAAACGATAACTTACGGCGGTGAAATACAAGGATCGGTCAATAGTGTAATTGTCATTGTCCCGGTTAAATACGCTTCTCAGGTTTGGTATAGCTGCCTGCACAGTAAGATTGTTGCTGGTGTAGGAAGTACCAAAATCTCCATCGAGATAACTTTGCCGGTCATTGTAACGTGCAACTGATAAATCGCCTGGGTCACCATTTATCTGATCGTATGGTACGCGCTGACTTAAAACGCCTGCAGAAAGACCAAAGTTCAACTTCTGGTTATTTTCTCCTAACGGGATATGGTAAGCATAAGTAGCAACAGCACGGGTTGATTTTAATAAACCCGATTGCTCATTATAAAAATTAATGCCAAAAGCAGCACGGTTTAGCAAATAATCCGCAGAAACAGCTTGTGTAGCCGGTGCTCCCGGAATGCTGCTCCATTGTTTACGAATGCTTAGGTTGATTTTTAAACCATTATTTATACCAGCCATTGCCGGGTTAAATAAATATTGATTTTGAAAGTACTGCGTGCCCAGTGGATTTAGCTGTGCTTTAACCGATGTATGAAGAATTGTGAATGATAACAAAATAGCAGCAATGCTTCTTTTAGCATGTAAATATTGGAGTGAATACATTTTGTATTTTTCTAAATGGCAAGTCAATCTCTGACGATGGTTATAAAACCTCTAAAAAATAAGCCTGAATCTGCACCAAAATCAACAATATAGTAGTACGTTCCCTGTGCAAGCGGAGCATGGTTATAAGTTCCGTTCCAATCATTGGTATAACCTTGTTTACTGTAAATTACCTTTCCGGATTTATCCATTAGTTTTACACTATTGTTCGGGTAATCCTCAATATTTTTAATTGTCCAGGTATCATTTATGCCATCACCATTTGGTGAGATGATGTTATTCGCAGCTAAACTATTACCATAAATCATCTTATTTTCGGCAACTGCTGTACCGCTTAAATTAACAATTTTGTTATCTGCACCTTGGCTTACGCTAGTGATACTATCAGTATAATTACCAAATGCAGTCGGATTAAATCTTACATAAACAGTTTGGTTTGATGCCAGTTCATCTATCGTATAAATCAGCAGTGGCTCGTAAACAATACTGTCTTTGGATAATGAAAAAGGCGGATTAGTCCTCACCGTAACATCAGCCGTTAATTTACTACCTCGAATGGTAAAAGATTGGGCTGCTGACTTTGTGTTGATACTTTGTGCCGCAAACGTAAGTGTGGTTGATTGCGCTTCCTGCTCATTTTCTCCAATACATGCATTAGTTTGTAATGAAGGATGATTAGCAATAGCCATTGATTGTTTGTCGGATGCATTTAAGCTCACCTTGATTATATTGTTTGCAGGAAAACTTTTTCTTTTTGACAAACTTTTAGCAGTATTTATTCGCGTAATTGGTTTCGGTATGGCTCCAAAACTGTGATTTGTTGTAACAACATGAGCGGCACACAAAAAAATAACGGCTGCAATGCTTCTTTTAGTGCATAAAAATTTTATATAAGACATGTATCTGTTTCTTGTGTTGAAATTTAATCTCTAATGATAATGGTATAACCTTTGAACAAACCTAAATCGGCGCCATGCATTTTTCCAGGCTGTTGCAGCGGTTTTTAAAGTGACAATTGCACCGGTTTCAACTGTAAATCCTTCAGGTAAACCTAATGCAACTCCATCAAAACTTTGCACATAAGATATTGTGCCTAAGGCTATTTGTGCAAAAAGTATTTTGACGGGTAGGATAAAGAAAAAAAGAAGAAGTGCAGGTAAAAAAAAAATCATAAAAACATACTTATTTACATAAAATGTAAATTTTTGCTAAAATAAGTATTGTTTTTCGAAAGATATGTAGCTATAAGTTAAGAATCTATATATTTAAAGTCACAAAGAAGTTAAAATTTGTAATTTCAATTCAATATTTTCTTTAAAAATCAATTTAAATGCTTCTTTTATCGGCAAAAAATTAGATTGTCGATTGTGCTGATTTTAAAATAGAAAGTATTGTTTTTGGGAGAGGAGAAAAAACTAAATATTAACAGCATACTGTTTTTATAAGATAAAAATAGATATTTATAAGCGTATCTATATCAACCTAAAAAATATCGTAAAAAATTTAGCTTATTTTGAGAATTTAGATTAGAAATTAAAACTTAGATGAATAAAACGCAGAAAGCTTAAGTTTTAATCTGATATTATAATGAAGGTTCTAAAGCATATTTTTTAATCTGATCCACTAAAACTGGTCCTTGAAATGGCTTCAGAATATAATCCATAAAGCCAATTTCTTTCAAATTCTGCAGTGTGTCCAAGTCCATTAAAGTAGCCGTAAAAGCAAGCACCGGTATATGCGGCCAGTTCTTTTTTATCTCCTTGATAGCGGTATAACCGTCCATCAGTGGCATTTCCAAGTCCATCAGAATAATTTGATATTCAGCACCATTTTTTAACAAAGCCAAAGCTTCTATTCCGTTAAAAGCTTTTGTACAATCTGCCTCGAAACCTGACAGTATTTTTTTGGCAATCATCATGTTGATTTCGTTATCCTCAACCAACAGAATTTTCACACCAGATAAATCGGCTTTTTCGGTTACGTCGGGAATTTCTTCATCCTGAATTTGCTGATCCACCAAATCAAATTCAACCTTAAAACTAAAAGTGCTTCCTATGCCTTTTGCGCTTTTCAATTCCATTTTACTGTTCATCAACGCCAAAATTTGCAAACAAATAGTAAGCCCCAACCCAGAACTATTGTAATTTCGGGTATTTGCATCGAAAACCTGTCCGAAACTATCAAAAATATGTTCTTGGTCTTTCTCTTCAATGCCAGATCCGGTATCTTCTACACTAAATCTTACCTCTATCTTGTCTGTGGTTTTGCTGATAATATTTGCAGCTAGTTTAATATAACCGCTGGATGTAAATTTCCCGGCGTTGGAGAGTAAATTATTCAGAATTTGAATCAGCCGGACATCATCTGCCATCACAGTTGTGTTTAATTCCGGGTCGATTTCAACTTTTAGCGTTATGTTTTTTTCACCAAAAAAATTGGCAAACGGAATAGTAGCCTTTACAAGCAGTTGTTTTAAATTAATTTCTACAGGATGAATTTCCAGCTTCCCTGCTTCAATTTTGTTAAAATCTAAAATATCATTTACCTGATGCAACATATGATCAGAGCAATATTGTAAAATTTCAAAATACTCCTGCTGTTCGGGTAAGCTATGGCCTTTTTTTAACAGATTGCTGGCTCCAATAATACCGTTTAGCGGAGTTCTCAATTCATGGCCCATAGTAGATAAAAACTGTGTGCGCGAATTGATCGTAAGATTTTTTTGATTGATTAGTTCTTTCAAATATTTCCGTTCCAGAAAAGTATTGATGCAGGCAAAACCAATTGTTAACAGCAGGGCAGAAATGGTATTTATATAAAAGATAAGCTTTGTATCAGCAATGGACAAAGGTTCCCACGGACGATGTAAATTGCCAATAAAAATGCAAAAGAGAAAGCTGACGGCTGTGATGCTGTAATATAAAACAATCTTTTTGATGTAGATTTTTTGCGTATCAACAATTACCGGTATCGCGATAAGCAATGGAAAATAATACATGTATTGTCCCGTTCCCGAACCGTCTTCGGCAGCAAAACCAATAAGAGATAAGCTTACAAATGCTATAAATGGCAGTTTGGTGTTGGTGATAACTTTTTTGTGGTTTAAAAATAGAATCAAGCCAAGTACACTGCAAAATGCCGACAGCATAACGGCAGTATGATATAAACCTAATGCGCAGTAAAAAATTAAAATTAAAACCCCAATTGCTATAGCAGCAATTGCCAACTGAAATGTTCTTTTACTAATTTCACTGATACTATAAACAGGATAGTCGGGGTTATTACCAGTCATATGTAATTTTATACGGCTTTGTTTACAGGTAAGTTTCTTTTCATTGAAGTGAATGCGCTTAGCTTTTACATAATTTCGGAAGCTTTTCTTTACTAAAAATTCAGGCTTGTATTTTTAGTAAAGAACGAAAAAGTTAATAAATCAACAAAAGCTGTTTAAACTTTATTCGGATGTAGGCAATGTTTTAGTTTAGAATAAAAGTATGCAGTAAAAAGTAAAAGGCACAGAACAAAACGGAATAACAATTTTCAAGGCATCTTAACAAAAAAATTAAAGCTTAGATTTATTAAGCTTATCATTGCCTTTCTCATGTTTTTAGGTGATAAAAACAATATCTAAAATTTAAAAAAACGCTAAACTGATGGAAAAAATAAAATGGGGAATTATTGGTTGTGGTGATGTTACCGAGAAAAAAAGCGGACCGGCATTTAATAAAGTTGCGGGTTCTGAACTGGTAGCCGTGATGCGTCGCAACGCCAAAAAAGCAGAAGATTATGCACAACGCCATAACGTTCCCAAATGGTATGACAACGTTGATGGCTTAATAAACGACCCCGAAGTCAACGCCATTTATATTGCAACGCCGCCTTTGCAGCACGAAGAATACGCCATTAGGGTGATGGCTGCCGGAAAACCGGTTTATGTAGAAAAACCCATCACGCTTTCGGCAGATTCGGCTAAAAGAATGTTGCAAGCTTCCGAAAAGTATCAGCAAAAAGTAGCTGTGGCACATTACCGCAGGCAACAGCCGGTTTTTTTAAAAGTGAAAGAATTGCTACAAAATAAAGCTATTGGCGAGGTGCGTTTCGTGGATTTGCAAATGCTGCAACCACCAAAATCTAACCTTATTGCTGCTTCCGAAGAAAACTGGCGCGTTAATCCTGCTATTTCTGGTGGTGGTTTATTTCATGATCTGGCACCGCACCAGTTAGATTTGATGGTTTACTTTTTTGGTGAGGTAAAAGAAGCATCCGGATTTTCGCTGAACCAGGGCGGTTTTTATAAGGCCGATGATTTGGTAACCGGAAATATTTTATTTAAAAACAATATTGTTTTTACTGGTTTGTGGTGTTTTACAGCTTCCGGAAGTGAACAAGAAGATATTTGTACGATTGTTGGTTCTGAAGGGAAAATCAGTTTCCCGGTTTTTGGTATGGAAATTACCATCACCAAAAACGGGCAGGAAGAAAAGCTGAACTTTGAATCTTTGGAACATGTGCAGCAACCGATGATCGCTAAAGTAGTTCAGTATTTTTTAGGAAAGGATAGCAATCCGTGCTCGATACAGGATGCGATTTATTCTATGGAATTGATAGATACTTTCACTGCAAAATAGCAGGCATAAAAACAGTCTTAAATAGTTTTGATATCACAATTGTAGATTAACTTTCCTATGTTTTATCTAAAGTTTCTATTTTTTTATTTGTTTATTTTATTAAAGATCAATGCAAAGAGTAAAAGCTACTTTTTACCGGAAATTTATAAAAAAAATATAGTTACCACATCTATAAAAAAAGTAGTTGCAACGTATCATGCAGAATATTTTGGTGCAAAAGGAAACGGCAAAACTGATGATACAAAAGCGTTAACTAAAGCTTTTAACAGCCCTTATAATATCATTCTTACAAAAGGAAAAATCTATTTAATACAAGGAAAAATAACAATCCAAGTAAGTAATAAAACCATTAGTGGTTATGGTGCGGAAATTAAAAAAATTAACAATGAGCTACAAACGCTGATTTTCAAGAATTGCAATTTGTTCAAATTAGCAGGTGTAAAATTTACTTTACAAACAAAAGCAGATCGAAATTCGATTGATGGACAAGCGGTTTGTCTTCAAATTATTACTTGTAAAAATTATATTATAAAAGATTTGCACATTATTGGTTCAAAAGAAATGGGAATTTGTAATATGAATTGTATTAATGGCTTAATGTACAAAAATCATATTGAACATACTTGGAGGGATGGAATTTATGCACACTATTCTGCTAAAATGACTTATGACAGCAATACAATTGAAGATGTAAAAGATGATGGTTTAAGTATGCACGATTACGGTATTCCTGCACAAAAGCCTGAATTAATTACTTTGGGATATAAGCAGGCAGGTCATTCTAAAATTACAAATAACATCATTAGTAATTGTATTTCCGGGATATCAAGTATTGGATGCGACGGTTTAAATATTTCTGGTAACGTTATTAAAAATACAGTACTGGCAGGTATAAATTTATTTAATTCTGATCAATTATATAAAGGAACAGATGCTTATGTTAAAAACAGTACTGTTAAAAATAATAAACTAAGTGGCACTGACAGAACACAAACCATTGTAGGACAGGTGCTGCCAAATAACGGACAGTTAACCAGTGGCCGGGCTGCAATTACAGTTTACAGTGGTACAGGTTCTTCTAATTTGTATCCGGATGCAATTACGCGTTTATCAAATATAGTTATCCAAAATAATACCATTTACAACTCTGGAACAAATGGTATATTTTGCGGTAATATTGATAAGGTAAATGTGTTAGGAAATAAAATTAGAAATTGCCAGATAGACGGAAGTACTTATACCGGTTATATGATTGAAATTAATAAATGTACAGAATTTTATACTAATTCAAATACTATTGTTGACGAAAAAGTAAAAGGCATAATTCACCATCAAGGAGGATATTATATTTCGGATTCTAACGGTAGTTTAGGAGCTTGGTATATTTCTGGCGTTTTGGATAATACTCTTGGTATTGTTAAAGGTGGAACTGTAATTAAATAAAATTATCTCCGCATAAAAAAGCCGCTTCCAGAAATCCTGAAGGCGGCTTTTTGCAAATGCTGTTTTTAGCAGTCTAAAATTTATTTATTGTAAATGTTAGAGTTGACGCGGTAGCCAGTTGTTAAATTGCTATACCAATCTGTAAAACTGGTTCCGTTTGAGCTAGTCCATTCCGAAAAATGCGGATAAGCATCAGTAATAATTACTCTTTCTAAAGGATATTTAAACGAGGTATCATTAAAGCTGATTGCCCAAGGCCAGTTTTCTTTGGAAGTGTAATAGCTTCTACCACTAACTAAGGAAGCATCATCAGCAGTGCCAAACAATGCTTTATTGGCTTTATCTGTTGGCAAATATCCTGGCAAATGCACTTCATAACCTCTTCTTAAATCACTAATTAAGAACGGATTGATGGAAGAGATATTTAAACTGGCAATAGAAAGCGGAGCGGTAAAGGTAACCAGCACAGAAGCGGTAGAACTTTGTACTTTATCTTTTTCGTTCAATGTGTTGATGAAGTAGGAGTAATCTGGGTTATGGATTAAAGCTTCGTGGTTATCAAACGGAATAATTACAGCCTTGCTTTGTCCGGCTTCTACGCCGTTACTGGCAAATTGGATGTAATTGCTCATGGTTTGTTGTCCGGTTACAGATTTTACCAAAGAGGCATTAACCGGCAGCTGCACACCAAAACCATTATGGAAAGAAGCACCGGAAGCTGCAATTTTGTAATCGCCCTGTATAGTAAGTGCTTCATTTTTAGCATTTAAAACAAGAGTATAACGATAATTAATAACCAAATCGTTCATGTCATAATCGCCTTTGTTTGGCCAGTTATCTTCAAAAGCTAATTGTGCAAAAGTAGTTTTTGAAGGGAAATAGCTAATATAAGCTTTGGTTGGATCAGTAGGGAAAGCATCCAGCGGATCTAATACACCATCTCCGTCGCTGTCACCGCCGTTATCAATTGGTGGAACACCAACATTAGATATACCACCTATCGGGTTTGCAGTAGCATAAAATACAATGTCGTTAAAATCATTGTCAGTACTATAATTGCCTGGGTTTAAAGCTACACTTTCTCTGTTGATGTCTTCAAAACCCAGTAGGTAAAGTTTGTGTACATTATCATACAATACAACAGAATGCTTTCTTAATGCAGCTGTGCTTTCTGGGTTCAACGAAGCATCGGAGTAAAATTTTTGTGACTTTAAGTTGATCGCACTTCCGGTCCATGAATTTTGGAGCAAAACAAAAGCAATAGTAGTGCCGGGCTTAAATGTTCCCAGTTTTACTTTATCGCCAGGCTTTAGCCCGCCACCAGAACCAATACCAGAAGTATTTGGAAATACCATAGTAACTTCATCAATACCGTCAACAATTGTTCCGCCCGAAGTTCTGGTTGGTGGGTTATTGGTGTTATAGGTATAATAGGCCAAACTGCTTTGATAAAGTGCACCTTCTGATACATAAGTAATCCATACATCAGATTGAGCCGTAACATTGATGTTTGATGTAGCAGAACTGGCCAGATACTCAGGATGTTTACTGCTTACCGATTGAGATTCTGGTAAAGATGAATTGATGAAAGCCAGTAAGGAAGCATCAATCACATCAGGTATAGAATCTAAATATTTTGGCCTTCCTAAAGCAAAACGATAGGTGCTGTTGTTGACTACAGCTTCGGCTGTAGAAGTATAAGGTGAAGGGTAACTGTATTCGGTTGAAAGTAAACCAAGTGTTCCTACATCATTTGCAGATCCTCCCGGATTAAGAATGTTGTTGATATCATCCGCTACAATGTCTCCGCTGTAGCCATTTTTACCACCAATAGTTGCCGTAATGCTGTTGTTGTTAATTGTTGCCTTTGCGTAGCGCATCAAACCAACATAACCCGGATCAATAATTAGCTGTTTAAAGGAAGTAGCAACGCTTATAGTTGCTTTTAAATTTCCGTTTGCATCCGTTACGCCTTTAAAAACCACATCATCCGGATTGTCACTTGCCGTTGTGTAAACGCTTACAACAGCACCTGCAATGGGCTGGTCGGTATTGGTAAGCAGCTGCAAGTTCAAGTCCACATCTTTTGATGTTTTATACTCAAAGCCATTAGGTGCAATTTTACTAACACTGTTTTCGTCAGATCCCGATCGTTCTTTTTTACAAGAAGTTGCAGTAGCTATACCTAAAATTGCTAAAAAATAAAAAGTTTTTTTCATAGATAAATAAAGAGGTTCAACAACTTTTACGTTTTGAAATAAAAAAAAGTTAGCCTGATAAACCGCTCCATACCTAGCAAGCAAAAGGAGAAAAGCATCTTAAAAAAAGTAGCCGCATTAAATACGGTACTGTAAACTTTGATTCCAAGAATTAAATAAACCTGATAGTGAAAAAGGCAGAATTTGAAGAATGAAAATGATCTTTTAGATCATAAATTAATCTCCAAAATAAAAACCTACAGCCTCAACAAAACCAGCCAATAAATTTTATGCCTTAAAAACAGCATTCGGCTTAAAGTTTTGATATCAAACACTAATCTTATTTTAATTTTATACGTATAACTTCTTACAGGAAGCAAAAAATAAAAGGCCACGCTTCCGGAAAGGGTTGTAATGTAATTGCAGGAAAAACCTTGTTCCAAATGCTTTTTTTATCAAGAAGAATTATGGAACATTTTTTAGCAATGCTTACTGCCATTTCTTGTATTTGGCCGCTGTTATAATTAAATATATTTTGAGACATATATTAATTGTTGATGATAACGCGCCCATTTGTGAGGTGATGAGCGACGTATTGGAAATGGAAGGTTACCAAACAACGATAAGGATTACCGGAAAAGACACCTTGCTTTTTATAGAAAACCTGCATCCCGACCTGGTGCTTTTGGATGTGATGTTGGATAACGGAATTGATGGCCGGGAAATTTGTAGGGCAATAAAACAGAGTTCAAACTGGGTAAAAGATATTCCGGTGATTATGGTTTCCGCTAGCCATAACCTGGAAGCAGCTTTAAAAAATGCCTGCGAACCAGATGATTTCATTAGTAAACCTTTTGATATTTACCACTTAGTTGATGTAGTTAGTAAACAATTGCTTATCCGATACGGCAACAACTAGTTTAAATTGGATACTTGTAGTTAAAAGAAACTTTGTAGCAGGCATCAATTTCTATTTTCTTAATTAAGATTAAACTTTCACAAGTCATCACCAAAATTCTCTTTTTGCTGATGACTTGTAATTTTTTGTTATTTATCCAGAATTGTAATTAGCAATAAGATAAGCAATCTCTTTTTCTATCTGATAATGGTTACCGGTCCGGAGCGTAACTTTCCATAAGTTTTCAGGTCGATAAGGTAATAATAAGTTCCAACCGGAAGCTGTTGTCCGTTAAAAGTTCCGTCCCAAGACGTACCATAACCCTGAGAATAAAATAACTGAATACCATAACGGTTAAATATTTTCACCGTAACATCCGGGTAGTTATTCAACTCTTTTATTCCCCAGGTATCATTAATACCATCAGCATTTGGGGTAAAAGTATTCGGAATACTAATTGGTTTAAGCACTTTTATAAAAACCTGGTCTTGGGCCACACATCCTGCTGTTCCGGTAACTGTTAACGTGTAAGTAATATCCTGCGCTCCGGTTAATACCGGATTTTTTAATGTTGAATTATTAAGGTATAAATTTGGCGTCCAGTTATATTTCAATTCGGTGCCGGTAGCAGCAGGTTGCAACGTTACTTTTTCACCTTCCATGATATAAATATCATATCCGGCAAATACTTTTGGTGCCGGGATGAGGCTGATTTTTACTTGATCGCTAATAATAGCGCAATTGTCATTTCCGGTAGCGAAAAGCGTAAGTATGATGCTTCCTTTAGCCTTATCTTTTTCACTTGGACGATAAATTGCCGTTAAACTGTTGTTGTTCGGACTGAAGGTTCCTGTACCAGAACTTGACCAAACTCCGCCACTGCCGTTTGTGATTTTACCGTTCAGATTTGCCTGATCCTCCAAACAAATTGCCTGATCTTCTCCTGCAAAAACAACAGGTGTTTGTGTAAATGTTATTTTAAAGGATGAAGCAGCAATAGCGCAAGGAGCGGTGTTGGTAGCCGTGAGTGTTAAAGTAACATGGCCAGTAGCAACATCAGTAGCAGATGGAAAATAAGTTCCTTTTAAACTGGTATTGCCTGCCGGAAAGCTACCGCTGCCCGTGGTGCTCCAAATGCCGGTTGTACTACCGCCACTGATATTTCCGGAAATTGATATTGCAGGATTGCTGGCACATGCAATTTGATCATTTCCGGCTAATACAACAGTTGGCAGATTAACAATAACTGTTGTCGTTGCAGCATCACTTGTACATCCGTTTACGGTAACAGTCAGCAAATATTTGCCAGCATTTGCTGTGGTAACATTTGCAATTTCAGGGTTTTGCAGGTTAGATGTAAAAATATTAGGGCCTGTCCAATTATAAATTGCGCCGGTTATAGTTGTTGCAGATAGTTTTAAAGTTTGTCCGATACAAAGTGTTCCATTACTATTTACTACAGGTGCATCTGGTGTTAGATTCACTTTTACATCGATAAAAGCAGTATTGGTTACCGTGCAACCAGGCGTAGTAATTACAACGATATATCGTCCCTGATTAGCAATTGCTGCATTATTAATTATCGGGTTTTGTTGGGTAGAAGTAAAGCCGTTCGGACCAGTCCACCGATAAGTTGCATTTTGAAAAGCAGTACAGGTAAGTTCAATTTGGCTACCGCTGCAAACCGACGAATTACTGGCTAAAACAGGTTCTGCCGGCAATGGAGTTACCAACACATTGATGGAAAATGGCAGACTTTCACATCCTCCAACAGAAACCATAATTGTATAAATACCAGAATTTGCTGGTGTTGCTGCTGTAATAACCGGGTTTTGCTGGGCAGAGGTGAATCCGTTCGGACCAGTCCAGCGGTAAGTAGCACCTGCTATTGTTTCAGCAGATAAATTCAAATTGGTGGTAGCACAAACAGGACTATTACTGTTAGCAGTTGGAGCCGTCGGGATTGGATTCACTAAAACAGCAACACTTGCAGCAGCACTGGTGCAGCCATTAACGGTAATTTTGACGATATAGTTGCCGGAAGCTGCAACTATAGCATGGTCAATAACCGGGTTTTGAACGGATGAGGTAAAACCATTCGGCCCAATCCAATGATAAGTTGCACTTTGAGTTGCCGTTGCCGTTGCCGTTAAGCGAAGCATTTCTCCTTCGCATAAATTTCCATTACTGGTAACCAGCGGAGCCGGTGGAATTGGATTTACAGTTACGGTTGTGGTACCTGCATCACTCGAACAACCATTCACAATTACTATTAAAGAATAGGTTCCCTGTGCTATTTCAATAGCATTTGCGATTTCCGGATTTTGCTGATCCGAAGTAAAACCATTAGGGCCTGTCCAGGCATAAGTTGCACCGGCAACAACAGGAGTTGTCAGCTTTAAACTTGTTCCATCACAAACAGGCGAATTGCTGTTTACAGCTGGTGTGGCAGGTTTTGGGTTTACGGTAATGGTGTAAGTGTAAGTTAATCCTTCGCAATCGTTATAAAAAGTTTTAATTTGATAAGTTACATTACCGGCTATTGAGCCAGTATTAACCAGGGTTTGAGCAGGAATCAGATCTGTTCCGTCTGCGGTAAAACCTCTTATTTCAGGCGAAGCAGTTGCAGTCCAGGTAAAGTTAGCGCCGATAACATTCGATGTCAACTGAACAGGGGCAGAAGTTGTTTCCGTACAAATTACCTGGTTAAAAGAAGCATTGCTGAGTGTAGAAGTTGGTTTTACCGTTACCTGATATTGAAAAGCAGGACCAATGCAACCATTTGCTTCAGGCACAATTGTATAAGTAACAATAATTGGTGAGGAAGTTGTGTTGACAAGAGCTTCTGTAATAAAATTACTGGTTTGAGCGGTAACTGCATCATTACTGATTCCTTCTACTGCCGATCTGCTCCAGCTAAAAGTTGCACCGATTACTTTGCTTCGAATTTCGTAGTTCTGAGGCGAACTGTTACAAACATCATCACTTGCATCACTCATAACTACCGGTTTAGGATTAACGGTAATGGTATAAGTGCTGGTTATACCTTCGCAAGTATTATAAAAAGGTTTAATGATATAAGTAACTGTGCCAGTTGTTGTGCCAGCGTTAATAAGCGTTTGTGCAGGAATCAGATCAGTTCCGCTTGCAGTAAAATTGGTTATGCCGGATGTTGCAGTTGCTTCCCATTTAAAAGTTGTACTTCTAACATTCGATATCAACCGAACTGGGACAGAAATTCCCTCAGAGCACACTACCTGATTTAAAGTAGTATTGCTAAGTACAGATATAGGATTAACGGTAAGTGTATAAGTAAAAGGATGACCCGTACAATCATTTGTCGCAGGTATAATAATATAAGCCACATGGATTGGGTCTGATGTAGTATTAATTAAAGTTTCTGCAATAGAATTACTTGTTTGTCCGCTTACTGCTGCGTTACTGATTCCTGATACTTCCGCTCTGCTCCAGGTAAAAGTTGCACTGGTTATATTACTGATTATAGCATAAGGCTGAGCAGTTCCACTACAAACATCACCATTTGCATCACTCATAACTACCGGTTTAGGGTTAACGGTTATGGTATAAGTGCTGGTTACACCGGGGCACTCGTTGTAAAAAGGTTTAATGGTATAAGTAACAGTACCAGTTTCTAGACTGGGATTAACCAAGGTTTGAGCAGGAATGATATCTGTTGTACCATTTGCAATAAAAACTTTTATTTCAGGCGAAGCAGTTGCACTCCAGATAAAGTTGGTACCGCTAACATTGGAGGTGAGCTCAACCGGAACAGAAGTTCCTTCCGAACAAATTACCTGATTAAAAGAAGTATTATTGAGGGCAGGCTTAGGGTTAACGGTGATGGTATAAGTACTTGTTTCACCAGGGCAATCGTTATAAAAAGGTTTAATGGTATAAGTAACAGTACCAGTTTCTAGACCGGGATTAACCAAGGTTTGAGCAGGAATAACATCTGTTGTACCATTTGCAATAAAAACTTTTATTTCAGGCGAAGCAGTTGCAGTCCAGATAAAGTTGGTACCGCTAACATTCGAAGTAAGCGTTACCGGAGCAGAGCTTCCTTCCGAACAAATTACCTGATTAAAAGAAGTATTGCTAAGAGCAGGTTTCGGGTAAACGGTTACCGTTATGGAAGCAGCCGGACTGATACATCCGTTTACTGAAGCCGTACAATAATAAGTTCTGGAGTTTTCAGGTATTGCTGATGGAATAATTGGATTTTGCAGATTAGAGGTAAAGTTGTTTGGTCCAGTCCAGCTATAAGTTGCTCCTTCTATACTGTTAGCACTTAAATTCAAGCTGTTTGTCTCGCAAACCGGACTATTACTGCTTAAAGTTGGGGCAACAGGTATTGGATTTACCGTAACATCAACTGTTCCACCAGCACTGATACAACCGTTTACAGTAGCTTTTACAGTATAAGTTCCGGTTGCAGCAACCCGGGCATTATCAATAACCGGATTTTGAACAGCTGATGTATAACCTTCCGGTCCGGTCCAGCTATAAGTGGCACCCGGAATATTATTTGCAGTAAGGTTAATTGTTTCACCAGCACAAATAGGGCTGTTACTGCCAGCAACAGGAGTTATAGGAGTTGGGTTGATGATCACATTTGTTGAGCCAGCATCACTTGTACAATCATTTACGGTAATGGTTAAAGAATATGTTCCCTCTGCCCGAGAAGTAGCAGTAGGTATAACAGGATTTTGCAGGTTAGAAGTAAAATTATCGGGGCCTGTCCAGCTATAAGTTGCACCAGTAACAGCAGGCGTTGTAAGTATCAAGCTTGTTCCGTTGCAAACAGGTGAGTTACTGTTAGCAACAGGTGCCGGTGGAATCGGTGTAACTGCAACAGTAACAGCAGTTCGGGCACTAATACAATCATTTACTGTTGTTTGAACATAAAAGGTAGTATTACTCGTTAAAAAACCAGTGGTAAAAGAAGCATTGGGAGAAAGTAAAGTTCCGCCTGATTCAGCATCAAACCATTGATAAGTTCCAGTCGAGCCACTTGCTGTTAGACGTGCTGTATTACCACTACAAATAGTACTGCCGAAAGCTGTTGGTGCAGCTGGAATCGGATTAACCGTTACCGTAACTAAAGTTCTTGCACTTATACAATCTGCAGCAGAAGTAACATCAACATAATAATTGGTTGTGTTTAATAAATTAAGTGTGGTAAAAGAAGTACCGGTAAAAAGTGGCGTTCCGCCAGAGGAAGCAGCGTACCAATTATAAGTTCCGCCGGGAGCAGTTGCTGTTAGAATTGCTTGACTTCCATCACAAATAGCTATTCCATCTACAGTTGGCGCATCAGGAATCGGATCGACCGTTACTGTAACCGAAGTTCTCGGACTGATACAACCGTCAACCGTAGTTTGTACATAATATGTAGTTGTGTTTGTTAAATGGAGTGTGGTAAAAGAAGCATTAGTAGAAAGTTGTGTTCCACCTGTGACATCATCAAACCACTGGAAAGTTCCGGTAGAACCACTTGCGGTTAAAGTTGTATTACTTCCGCTACAAATATTTGTTCCGGAAGCTGTTGGCGCAGCAGGAGTTGGTTTTACAGTGAGTGTATAATTAGAAGGATTACCCGGGCAATTGTTTGCTGTAGGAATAATGGTATAAGCAACATCAATAGGAGCAGAGGTTGTATTAATTAAAGCTTCAGTAATTGAATTGCTTGTTTGATCACTAACAGCAGCATTACTAATTCCTGATACTACGGCCCTGCTCCAGCTAAAAGTTGTACCACTTACATTGCTTGTGATATTATAAGCTTGAGCAGTTCCACTACAAATAACATCACTTGCTGCATTGGTAACAGCAGGTTTCGGGTTAACGGTTATGGTATAAGTGCTGGTTACACCTTCGCAAGTATTATAAAAAGGTCTAATGGTATAAGTAACTATGCCTGTTCTTGTACCTGTGTTAACAATGGTTTGAGCAGGAATGTTATCTGTTGTACCATTTGCAATAAGAACTCTTATTTCAGGCGAAGCAGTTGCACTCCAGATAAAGTTGGTACCGCTAACTTTGGAGGTGAGCGGAACCGATGCCGAAGTTCCTTCCGAACAAATTACCTGATTAAAAGGAGTATTCCTAAGGGCAGGTGTTGGTTTTACGGTAAGTGTATAAGTAAAAGGCAAACTTGTACAATTGTTTGCCTCTGCAAAGATTGTATAAGCTACATCAATTGGAGCAGATGTAGTATTAACTAATGTTTCTGTAATTGTGCTACCTGATTGATCATCAACAGCATTATTGCTGATTCCCGGTACTTCTGCTCTGCTCCAGCTAAAAGTCGCATTACTACTGGTAATTTCATAGCTATGGGGTTCATTATTACAGACAACTCCATTGGGTAAACTAGTAATATTAGGTATTGGGCTAACAGTAACCCGATAATTAAAAGGGTTTCCTGCACAACCGTTAAAGTAAGGTACGATTACATAGGTAACTACAATGCTTAAAGGTGTTGTGTTATTCAGTGCTTCTCTTATCGTGTTACTTGTCTGCCCTGAAATTGCATCATTGCTGATTCCAGGTACAGCTTCTCTGCTCCAGATAAAGGTTGCACTGGGTATATTACTTTTAATTGTATAATCGGGTGCCATGTTACTACAAGTTATAGCACGCGGTAAACTGTTAACATATATTCTTGGGTTAATGGTTACCGTATAGGTAAAAGTTTGCCCTGTACAGTTATTTTTTTTAGGCGTAATGTAATAAATAACATTAATCGGATCTGGAGTTGTATTAATTAAGCTCTCAGTAATGTTACTGCTATTTTGTTCACTTCTTGCCGCATTACTAATTCCCTGCACAAATGCCCGGCTCCAGCTAAACGTTGGATCGCTTACATCACTTTCAATCACATAGCTTTGCGGTGTATTGTAACAAGTAAAACCATTTGCCGCACTGGTAACAGACGGTGTAGGGTTAACGGTTACTACCACCGGTGTTCTAGAACTTGTGCAGTTATTTACGGTAGTTTGTACATAATAAGTGGTGGATGATGATAAAATAGGTGTGGTAAAATCAGGATCTGGAGATTTTAAATTTCCACCTGTAGCAGCGTCAAACCACTGATAACTTCCATTAGAACCACTAGCAGTAAGTGTTGTAGAGTTTCCGCTACAAATTATTCTTCCTGAAGCTATTGGTGCAGCTGGTATATCGTTAACGGTTACAAGAACCGGAGTTCGGGAACTGGTACAACCTGCCGCAGAGGTTACATCAACATAAAAAGTAGTTGTGCTTGATAGATTTGGTGTAGTAAAAGAAGCACCTGTAGCCAGAAAGCTTCGGTTGGCATCATACCAGTTATAAGTGCCGCCGGGCGCAGTAGCTGTCAGTATAGTTGCTGTGTTTTTGCATATTGACGTTCCTGGTGCTGTTGGTGCAGCTGGCGTTGTTGCAGCAGTTACCGTTACTGGTTGTGAAATAACCGGTGAACAGTTTGTAAGTTGATCAGAAACAGTAACTCTGTAAGTTCCAACGGCAGCAATGCTAATGGAGGAAGTAGTTTGCGAAATTGACTGCCCGTCCTTCGTCCAGTAATAGGTGTAGGGTGCATTTCCGCCTGTAACATTGGCAGATAAGGTAACTGCATTTCCATTACAAATTACAGCATTGTTGGGGTTTATAGTTACCAGCAATGGCGGTACCGTATAAACACGTACAACAGCAGATCTGTTAACCTCGCAACCGGTAGTTGATGTTGTGCCACTTACCCGGTAATCAATATAATCAGGAGCACCAATTCCGGGCGTAACATTGGTACTCGTACAACCGGAATTACAGCTTAAATAAGAATTATATGCGCCGGCAGCACCGGGATAAATGGAAGTCCAGACAGTACTGGAAGCGGTTAAGCCGGTAACGCTTATTGTTCCGGTGCAGCCCTGCCTTAACGTAATCGGATCAGAACCTTTTACTGTTGACGAAGCAGTGATGGTATAGTTAACACTATTGCCGCCGGGCTTACAAAAGGAAATAATTACATGTGTTAAACCACTAATACAAGCTGGAGTTCCTATTGGAATTAAAGGACCGCAGTTTGAAGTATTTGCATCATGTACAGTATAATAGCTTGCACCAGTTATCTGATCGGCTGTAAAATTTAACAGGTCAGTATTAGCATTTAAGGTGATATTGAAAACAATACAGTTGTTATCATTACAATAACTTCCGCTTCTAGAACCGGAATAGGTTTTTGTAATATCAGCAGCAGCAGTTAAATCAACATCAATATAAGTTTGTGCAAACCCCTTTAAACCAAACAAAACGGTTAAAAAACACAGCAGGAGCCAGCGTTTCATGTAAACCGTTTTTTAAGTTTACTATAAAATAAACGAAGTATAAGAGATATAGTGCTTAGGTAAGTTTCAAACATAAATTTCTCTCCCGTTCAATTTGTTTCCTGTTACATAGAAATGCAGTTAGAAAATCAGCCTTATCAATCCAGAAAAATGTTGGACGTTTATTAAAATATTAAGGGTTTAACCAAATATTTTTTATACGAGAGACAATGGAGTTATGTTCTATACCCATATTCTTTTCAGATAATGGATATGATATTTAAACAGTAAGTAGTGGTAACAATGCGAGAAAACTACATGCTTCTTTTATCAATAAAAAAATTGTAGTAATTATGCTGAATATAAAATCTAAACGATGATTGCTAATTTAGAACAAACGTTTCGCTGGTTTGGACCAACGGATCAGGTTACGCTGGCTGCTATCCGCCAAACCGGTGCTACCGGAATTGTAAATGCACTGCACCATATTCCGGCAGGCGATGCTTGGGGCACAGACGAAATCAGACAAAGAAAAAAAATAATTGAAGATGCGGGTTTGCGCTGGTCGGTTGTAGAAAGCGTGAACATCCACGAAAGCATCAAAACAGCTGCTGCAGAGCGTGATGCTTATATCGAAAAATACATTATTTCTTTAAAAAATCTTTCCGCAGAAAACATTAAAACAGTTTGCTACAATTTTATGCCGGTGCTGGACTGGACGCGCACTAACCTGGATTTCCGATTATCAAACGATGCTTCTGCATTGCGTTATCATGCGCCTGCTGTTGCTGCTTTTGATCTGTATATTTTAGAACGCGAAGCTGCTTTTCAGGAGTTTTCTGCAGAGCAACAGGCAGCTGCAAAAGCATATCTGGATAGCCTGAATGAACAAGAGAAAACCCAATTGATGAACAACGTTCTGGCTGGTTTGCCCGGTACAAAAGACGTTTACACAATTGCACAATTTAAAGAGCATTTGAAAAAATATGCGCAAACGGATGCCAAAGCGCTGAAGGAAAACCTGGCTTATTTTTTACAAGCAATTATGCCAGCGGCAGAAGAAGCAGGCATTAAAATGTGTATCCATCCGGATGATCCGCCGTTTCCGATTCTGGGTTTGCCGCGCGTGGTTTCTACAGAGCAGGATTTAAATGATTTAATAAATGCGGCTCCTTCGCCCAGCAACGGTTTAACTTTTTGTACCGGTTCTTTGGGTGCGCGGGGCGATAATGATTTGCCTGGAATTGTAGAAAGATTAGGCCAGCATATCCATTTTTTGCATTTACGCAACGTTCAGCGCGAAGCCGATGGCAGCTTTTATGAAGCTGACCATTTAGGCGGAAGCACAGATATGTATGCGGTTATGAAAGCTATCATTTTAGAACAACAAAAACGCGAAGCAGCCGGAAGAAACGATATTGCGATACCAATGCGCCCGGATCACGGACATAAGATTTTGGATGATTTTAACTATGATACTTATCCCGGCTATTCAGTTTCTGGCCGGATGAAAGGTTTGGCCGAATTACGAGGCTTAGAATTAGGCATTAAAAAAAGCATTTAAATAAAAAATGCCGGAAAGTTTTTCCGGCACTTTTTATTGAATAATAGTTAAAATAATTATTTGCTTTTTATTGTATTTTGAGAAGCTTTGATCTTTTCTGCAACATCAACCATCGGCGCAATCCAAATATCTTTTTCGTTTTGTTTGAGGTAATGCAGCAGTTTGCTGTGATCGCTTAAGCCCACATTTAAATTATGGCCGCCGCCAACGCCGTGAAATAAAAATACCAATAAAGTATGCGATTGCTGTGCTTTTTTTACCAGATCAATCATATAAGCTGCATTCTGTCCGTTAATCATATAACAATCGATATTGTCCAAAGCAACTTCAGCAGCGTTTTGTAAGCCAGAACTTACGCCACGGGCAGCTACAAAATCGTTTTTTAGCTGATCATAAAAAAACACCTCACCAATTTTCCGATCGCCGCAAGGATAAGCAAATGTCCGCTTGTCTTTTCCGTCAATGGCTTTTAACAAAGTATTGTTGATCCGGATTTCATCTACTGCCCGGTTTACAGAATATTTACTCAAATCATGTTCCGGCGAAACAAAACTCCGGTCAGGCAAACTGCCATCACAAGGATGAAAAAGCGCATGGTTACCCAGTTCATGTCCGTTTTTGGCTGCTGCACGCCACTCGTTTAAACGTTTGTTTACAACAGGAGAGGAACCGATCAGATAAAACGTACCTTTTAGTTTCAATGAATCCAGAGCTGGCAATACGTTATCCAGATCCACATCAATAGCATCATCATAAGTAAGCACCACGGCACATGGCTTGTTGTTCCAAACTTTTTGGTTTTGTGCGAAACACCAATTTATTACTGATAAAAACAGTATGGTAAAGATGGTTTTTATGAACAAGTTTTTTTTCATAAGCCCAATATTAAAATATTTGTTTGGAACGGTTACGTCTGTAAGTCTTCGTAGTGCTAAAATTTTCAGGTTGAAGGGGGAAATTATATCAATGCAAAACAAAAGGCATTAAAAGAGCATCAGCCAGATAGTTAATGCTGTTTTTACAAGCAAAAAATCGGGATTTAATATTGCTCCATTATTTCTAAAGCTTCTACATTTCCTTGTTGCACAGCCAAATCCAAAGCAGATAATCCACGACTTTCCACTATATTTTTATCTGCGCCGTGTGCCAATACAATTTTTACCAGTTTATTTCTGCCAAACATAGTTGCAAACATTAAAGCGGTGCCGCCATTACCATGTTGTAAATTGAGGTCTGCTCCGTGTGCAATCAGTAATTCTGCAATTTCCGGATATCCTTTAAAGCAAACACCCATCAATGCCGTGTTTCCGCCAAAATCCTGAGCATTTACATCAGACTGTGCTTCCAGTAACATCTTTGCAGCTTCATACTGATCGTTGTAGCAGGCAATAATCAGCGCAGTATAACCCTTTTGGTCCTGGTAATTTACATCTGCTTGTTGCAGCAGTAACTCTTTAATTTGCACTGTATCGCCAGTGCGGGCTGCATTTATTAATTGGTCATTTATATCCATTGTAAAAAATAGGGTATAGGTGAATTTAAAAGTTCTTATAAAAAAAAGAAACTGTTTTTACCCAGGTAAAAACAGTTTCTTAATTGTAACTTGATATTAATATGCTTTTGCATCCATAGATTCTTCTATGGCTTGCTGTACAGCTTCATCGTTGTGCGAAGTACCGTTGCTATTACCAGAATTCTTCATGGCTTTAAATTGCATTAAACCTTCTGAAACGCGTTTTCCGTAATCTGCATCGCACTGAGTAAACAACTCAACCATTTTATCTTGAATATGTTGCTGCGTTGGAGCTAGTGTACTAACCAAATTGTTGATCAGGTCATTTCTTTCCCAATCTTCAAAATTTCGGTAAGTATCACCTGCTTGTGCAAAGTTATTTTGGCGACTGATTTTTTCACGGATTAATGCAGCATTATACATCGGCGTATAATCTTTACCCGATTTTGGTGCTTCTTTCACTCCGTTTAAAGTTGATGGCTCATAGTTAACGTGTGCATTCAATCCTGGCGTTAAATCCTGATTATAAGCCATTTGTCCATCACGTTGGTTAGTAACTGCTTTTGTACGCGGAGAATTGATTGGCAATTGCAGATAGTTTGTGCCAACACGGTAACGCTGTGTATCAGAGTAAGAAAAAGTTCTGCCCTGAAGCATTTTATCATCAGAAAAATCCAAACCGTCAACCAAAACACCTGTTCCGAAAGCTACTTGCTCTACTTCGGCAAAATAATTAACCGGATTGCGGTTTAAAGTCATTTTACCAACCGGCAACCAAGGGAACTGTTCTTTCGGCCAAAGTTTAGTGTCATCTAACGGATCAAAATCTAACTCCGGATGCTCATCATCGCTTAAAATCTGTACAAACAATTCCCACTGCGGAAATTCGCCTTTTTCAATTGCATCATATAAATCCTGCGTAGCGTGATTGAAGTTTTTGCCCTGAATTTCTTCTGCCATTTCCTGGGTTAAATTCTTGATGCCTTGCAACGGTTCCCAGTGGTATTTTACTAAAACAGCTTTACCATCAGCATTAACCCATTTGTAAGTATTTACGCCCGAACCTTGCATTTGACGGTAATTTGCCGGAATTCCCCACGGAGAAAACAGAAAAGTAATCATTTGCATCGCTTCAGGCGTGTTGCTGATGAAATCAAAAATCCGTTCGCCATCCTGGCGGTTAGTCATCGGATCTGGTTTAAAAGCGTGAACCAAATCAGGGAATTTCATGGCATCACGGATAAAAAACACTTTCAAGTTGTTTCCTACCAAATCCCAGTTGCCATCTTCTGTGTACATTTTCACAGCAAAACCGCGCGGATCACGTAAGGTTTCAGGAGAATTTCCACCATGGATAACAGTTGAAAAACGTACAAACAAAGGTGTTTTTTTACCTTTTTCCTGAAAAACTTTTGCTCTGGTATAAGTTGACGCAGGTTCGGTGCCTACAGTTCCGTAAGACTCAAAAATGCCGTGCGCACCAGCACCACGAGCATGAACTACACGTTCTGGAACACGTTCGCGGTCAAAATGTGAAATTTTTTCAAGAAAATGATAATTTTCTAATGTTGCCGGACCGCGATTTCCAATTGTACGCAAATTCTGATTATCGTAAACTGGATGACCTTGTCTGGTGGTCAAAATATTGTTTTCGCCAGATTCATTTGCGGCAGATGACGCAGACGAATTGTTTTGCTGATCAATCATAGTTTATAGTTTTTTTAATAGATAACAAATCTAAGACACCATAGTTTCAAAACCTATTTTTCAGATACTAATATCAATCATCATTATCTATATTAAATAGATAAAATCTATATAACAACGGATTTTTATAGAAAATTAATGATAACGTATTCTGTCTTATAATTAATATTATGTTAAGTAGGGAATAAATACTAACTACCCTTACTGTAAATAAAAGATTTTAAAAAAACTTTTATCACTTCACCAACATAATGTTAAAACCATTTTATTTGTACTTAACAAGCTCATAAAATACTTTTTTAGGTTTCAAATTGGCATCAAATAACAATGGATAATTCTTTTTTCCTTTTGCAGATGGTGTTTGATCCAGCCAAGTGTCTTTATCAGATAAATTCCAAAAAGTAACGCCGGTCAATACACCTTTGTAACGCTTAAAAATGTTAAAAACAGATGTGTACTGTTCAATCTGCTTTTGCTCCAATTGCGGCGTATAAACATCAGGCTGTTTCAGCCAGACAGAATCGCGCTTTTTCTTTTCGGGCAGTACAGATATATCCAATTCGGTTATCTGCACTTGTAATCCTAGGGAATGAAAACGCTCAATCGTAGTAATTAATTCTTTCTGTGTCGGATCTTCCAAATTCCAGTGTGCCTGCAAACCAACAGCTTGAACCGGTACGCCTGCATCTTTTAACTGTTTTAACAACTTATAAATACGTTCTCTTCTTTCTGGATGCTCGGTTTTGTAATCGTTATAAAATAAAATCGCTTTTGGGTCGGCTGCATGCACGTACTGGTAAGCTTTGATAATGTAATCTTCGCCGCAGATTTTGTACCACATCGAGTTGCGTAAAAACTTGGTGCTGTCATCGTCCAGAGCTTCGTTTACCACATCCCAGGCATAAACCTGATTTTTATACCGGTTTACAACAGTGTAAATGTGCTCTTTTAACCTTTTTAGCAGCACTTCCTTACTAACCTGTTTGCCTTCTTTATCTTTAAAAAGCCAGTCTGGCGTTTGTTCGTGCCAGCAAAAATTATGGCCACGTATTTTTAAATAATGCGCTTTTGCAAAAGCGGTAATCGAATCTGCAGCTGCCCAATTATATCTATTTTCTTCCGGATGAATCGGCCCGAACTTAAAAGCATTTTCTGGTGTAAGGCTGTTAAATTGCTGTACAATTAAGGCAGAATCTTTTCCGGTAAGATTGCGCGGCGAAACTGCTACACCAACCGGAAAGTAGTTTCGGAAAGCATATTTCAAGCTGTTTTTAGCACTTGTTTTTTCGGATGTTTGTGCAAATGAGGTTTGTAGAAATACGACTGTTAGCAGCAAAAAGAATATTTTTTTAAGCATTTTTTAGATTTTCTAAATTGATGAAAAACGGTTTTAAGGCAATTGTTTGATAGCAACATCCTCCGTAGAAACCACATTTTTTACCGCTGTTAAGTTTACGCGCACTTTATCCGTGCTGTTTTTATAGTACAAATTTTTAAGCCGAAGCAAATCAATATCTACACCAATCACTGGCACACGTGGATCGGGACCAGCAGAATCAACCGTAACATCAGACAAAGAAATATTTTTTACGTGGCGGATAAACAAACCCGAACTCGGCAAATTCCGCCAAACGGTTGGCTCCGGGTAACCTTTCTCATCTTCCACAACTTTAGTGGCATCTGCTAAATAATCTGCTTCTTTTGCCGCACCTTTATTGGTAAGGCTAATGTTATTGAGTTCTATATTTTCAATCCGAGATCCCGGCACACCAGTAATAGAAGACGTATAATTACCCGCACTATAAGCGGTAACATTACTAATCCTGATGTTTTTCATGATGCCGAACGGAGGCGTTAGTACGCCTGCCATATATTTGCGCGCACGGTTACCCAAACGAACATAAATTGGGCATTCGGTCGCTTCAATAATAATGTTATTTACGTTGATGCCATCCATCACGCCACCATCAACAATTTCCAGAGAAATACCGGTAATTCCAATATTGGTACGGCCAAAAACCGGAGGCAAGGTACTTTTTGAAGGTTTAACAATACAATTAGAAATAGTAATATTTTTAAATCCGCCGGTAGATTCTGTTCCACATTTAATCGCATTTGTAAAACTGCTGGTAATGCAATTGGTAATAACTACATCCGCACAACCTGCTTTGCCGGTACTTTTTATAACAATGGCATCATCATCAGAATCAATAATACTGTTGCTCAGCACAAACCTGCGGCAGCCATCAATATCAATTCCATCGTTATTGCGGTTGGCATGATTGTAAACTTTAATCCGATCAATAATTACATCTTCACAATTTAAGTAATGCTGGTTCCAGATGCCAGCGTTGCGCATAGAAACATCTTTAACTGTAACATCATTGCAGGATATAAAAAGAATATTCCGCGGCCTTCCATCCAAATCTCCGCCTTGCTGTAATTCTGGGCGTGGCTTTTGCTTTGCACCTTGTCCGTCTATCACTCCTTCCCCACTGATGCCGATGTTGTGTGCTCCTTCCGCATAAATCAAAGCAAACCAGCCACCAGGATCTTTTTGCGAGCGGTATTCAGGTTGTGCTTGTTTAGGCAAATCTTTTTGATTTGTGCTGGCATACAAAGTTGCACCACGTTCCAAATGCAATTCTACATTACTTTTTAAAGTGATCGAACCACTTTTATAATTACCAGCTGGAATAATTACGCGGCCGCCGCTATTGCGAAAACAAGCCTCAACCGCTTTGTTAATTGCTATGGTACTCAGCTTGTTGGTATCAGCAATTGCGCCATACTGTTTGATGTTGTAATCCTGTGCAAAAGCAGAAACTTTTAGCAGCAGAACAAAGGCAAAAGCAATAGTTATTTTTGGGTAGATGATTTTCATGATTGGTTTACAATATTTTGTAACGCTTTAGTTTTTGAGTGATGCTTCTTTTATCGTCCAAAAGATGTTAAGCTTTATAATTTTTCAGACATGGTAAGCAACACCAATTTTATAGGGCTAAAAGAAGCATTACCTATTTATGGCGATGGCTTAAAACCTTCCCATTTAACTTGCCATTTTCCGTTTTTCGGGAAGCCGGGGTTGGAAATTTTGTTTCCATCATAACCCGCGCACATCAAGGCAATTGCGGCTAACAAACTGCCGTTACCTGGCAAATAAAGTGTTAGCCGCTTATCCTGATAGTTGTGGCCATTAACGAGGTAAGTATTAGTTGTAACGTTTTTAAACAGCATATCAATAGCTGCTTCCGGCTGGTTAAGTCGTGTTGCCGTCATGGCAATCATCGGGAAATCCCAGCCCCAAGTTTGTTCCCAATGCCAAACTTTTTCAATCAAATCATACGTCCGATGCATTACCGCAGTATCAACAAACCCATTTTGTTGGGGCAAAGTGCTTAAAGCAGCCAACACAGCCGGGTGATCAATAGTATATTTACTTTTGGGAGAATAAGAATCTTCCACACTTTCGGCAGCCTGGTAAACGCCATCTTTTTGTGCAAGTTGAGCTATTTTATCAATTACATTTTGCCAGTTTTTATCCGGTTGAAGCCCGGCTCTTTTACGCCAGTTTTGTGCTGTCTGTAAAGTCCATTTCCAGTAAGCAAGTTCGTAAGGTGAATTAAAAGTAGTAGCCGGATCAAAGCATTCTTGAGCAGGAATAATTCCTTTTCCTAAATTGTAATGTTTACTTGCTTGATCATATTGGGCAAAAGAGGCCATAAAATCAGCCGTCGCAAAAATCAGCTTTTGGTATTTTTGCAATACTGTTTTTGAGCGATGATTTCTATAAAGCAGTTCGGCCAGATAAATAACATGCGGCTGCTGCCAAATCAGGAATGAACCTACGGACGATGGAGCTTCTCCCCCTTCGTGATCCGTCATTTTTTGCCATCTAACACCTTTGTAGCCTTGCCGTTTAGCAATTTCTTTGGCGCCTTCAAAAGCATCGAAATACCATTGCATACTTTTTTCCAGGAATTCCGGCCGGCCCCACAATGCGTAATGCGCGGCGTGCCACCAGTACATTTCCATGTGTGGTTTGCCAAACCAACTGTTGTAGGTTAAACCGGTTTCCTGCGGCGGAAAACTCCCGGCGCATTGTACCCGTTCCAGATATTGGGAAAGGATTATTCTTCGCTCCAGTTCAAATGCGCGGCTATCGGTACTTCCTGCAAAATCAACCGCCGCGCCCGAGTTCCAATAATTTGCCCAACTAGTGTTACTACTGTTTTTAACCGATAAAAATTGAGATAACTGGCTAACAGGTTTCGTTGGCGAGAATTGAACAGTAGCTTCAAAACTGGTATCAGCAGCAGGTGTAAGTGTGTAATAATGTTCTGCTACTTTTTTAATAGCAGCTTTTTTAGTCCAACATGCAGATACGAAATAATTATCCTGATCCAGCTTGCGATTAAATACTACGGAAGTTGCTGTTGGCTGTGTAAAATTGGTTTGATGGGCCGAAGTATTCTTGTAATTGGTGCCCACATCTGTGAACTGATCTGTTGGATACGGAAATTTCAGCTTTATTTTGATGTGGCCTTCCTTGAGTAAATCCGAAGAAATTTTAATAGCAACAGCATCTTTTACCGCATCTGCATAAGTAATCACTTTTACAGCTGTTCCTTCTATTTTGAACGTGCTGGTGATCTCGCCCGTCCATAAATTCAATTCCTGGTGCACTTCCTGTAAATCCTGCGGTGTTACAGCAGAACCATTTTTTTTCTGAATTTCCAGTCCAATATTTCCCAATTGCAGGCGATGCGGATTTTGCCTGAAATAATCAACCGCTTGTTTGCTCCTATCAGACATATTTTTGCTTTGCACAGCATATAAACTATTGGTTTTGTTGAAGTTATACACTTTTAAAGTCTCACTAAACTTAAAATTTGCCTTATTAGGAAAGCTGTGCCAGCCCCATTCAGACTGCGTACCTAACGGGATTCCGTGCGCATAATATTCTGGGAAAGATTGCAAACCGGTAGCATCAACCGTAAAGGCAAACTGCCCGTTACCTACAGTTAACGAAGCCAGCGTATCTACTTTGGTGATGATTACTTTATGCCGGTTAACTACTGCCTTACGGTTAATTTTTTGGGCTGGACAAATATCCCCACCCAAAAAATTAAGTGCTAAAAACAGTATCAAAAAGTGCTTTACCATTTAATAACCTGGATTTTGTGTAATGGCACTATTTTGCTGACGAACAATCTCAGGAATGGGCAAAAGTAGTTTCTGATCGGTTACTGCTTTGCCTTTTGCTGATAATACAGACACAGCTCTTCCGGTTCTGCGCAGGTCATATCCACGCTGAAATTCTATCGCTAATTCTACCCGGCGTTCATGTTCTATAGCCAGATCTAAAGTTGAATAAATAGTCGACGGATAGCCTGCTGCTCCATATAAAGCTACGCCAGCCCGCGCTCTTACCTGGTTTAAATAACTCGAATTTCCGGTTGCTTCGGCCAGCATTAGTAATACATCTGCATAACGTATCACCATAAAATTATTGCCGCTGGCTTCTCTTGAATTAATGATTGGTGCATTAGCATCTGTCCATTTTCGTGGATATTTTATTGGAATAAAAACACCCGTTTTATTTGTGTAACCGAGAGAAATAGTTATGTCCCGACGAACATCCCCATTTTCAAATTCGTTGTAAAGATCATCTGTAACCTGGTTCATGCCTCCGGCATAAAGTGTAATAGAGAAATTTTCATACGGTGTATATTCATTATAATAATTACTTAACGGTACACCGGCGGCTCCACCAATAAATTGGATCTCAAAGATGGACTCTTTGGTATTTTTATTGTTTACGGGCCATAAAGAAGCATATTGTGGCAAAAGGCTGTATTGTGCACTGGTAACCACTTCCTGCAACGCTTGTGCTGCAGCTGTTTTATTGCCCATGGCAAGATATACTTTGCCTAATAAAGATTGTGCAGCACCTTTTGACGCATGACCAGCAACAGTAATAGCTGTAGCAAGTGGTAATTTACCTGCTGCAAACTGTAGATCAGCAATAACCTGATTATAAACATCTGCTTTAGGTGAACGTAGTATTGTATAACTTTCTTCGGCAGAAACCGCTTTGGTAACTAAAGGTAAATCACCCCACATTTGTACCATATAAAAGTAGTACATACCTCTTAAAAAGCGCATTTCTGCCCTTACCTGATCTTTGTTAGCATCTGGTAAATTAGCAGTTTCAATTTTGTCCAGCACAATGTTAACGTTAAACAATGCCTGATAGCTTTGCTGCCAAAAAAGGTAAACCTGTGAGTTAGAAGAATTAACTGAAAAATCTTTAAATGCTTTTTTATCTGCCTGAATACCGCTTATATTATAAATTGTTGCATTATCAGACATTTGCTCAGAAAAATAAGAAACACCGCTTTGAGGAGCAAAAAAAGTATATAAAGTAGCGTAAGCTGCATTTACAGTCAGGTTAAAATCAGCTTGTGTTTTATAAAAATTACTGGCATTGGAGTTAGAAATAGGTGCAAGCTCTAAAAAAGTTTTTTTACAGCTGACAGACAGCAAGCACAGCAGACCAGCCAGTATAAGGCTATATATTTTTTTCATGATTATTATTGAATTAGGTTTTAAAAATCAGCCTTTATCCCAAAGGTTATTACTCTCGGAACCGGATAAGAACCATAATCTACGCCCAAAAACGCACCTGTTGGCACAGCCGAAGCACTTGTTGCGGTAGGTGAATAAGTTGTTGCTGAGTAAGTTGTATTTTCAGGATCGTAGTTGGTGTATTTTGAAAACAGAAACACGTTTTCTGCATTGGCATAAATCCGTACTCCTTTTATGGCAGATAAATGGTTAAACAGGCTTTTTGGCAGCGCATAAGATAACCTTATGTTTTTAATTCTTAAATAAGAGCCATCTTCAATCCAATAACTCGAAAACTGATTTTGCAGGCCTTTTGGTTCAACAGTTGGTTTAAAATGTTTACCATCGCCAGGATTACTTTCTGATCGCCAGTAGTTAAAAGCATCAGCGTAAGCATTACGTCCACCATTCCATAAGCCGCTATACCGAACCAATTGGTTTGCTATTTTGCTGCCATAAGATCCTTGTAAAAGAAAAGAAAACTCAATGCCCTTGTATCCGAATGTATTGGTAATACCACTTATAAATTTAGGCTGATAATTACCGATAGTTGTGCGGTCATCAGCTGTAATTTTGCCATCGCCATTTACATCTTTTACAACCGGATCGCCAGATGTTGTACCTGCATAATGCGGTGTAGCATCAATTTGAGCCTGATTTTTGTAAACACCATCAAAAACGTATCCGTAATAATTGGATATTGGCTGCCCAACAGAGGTGCGTACTGCTACAGAAAAATCAGTATAATTAATAGGTGCATTGTTGGGGCCTAATTGCAACACCTTATTCCGGTTCATAGAGATATTAAAATCTGTTGTCCAGGTAAATTTATGAATCAGGTTTCTGGATGATACACTTACTTCCAAACCCTTGTTGCGCATTTTACCAATATTGGTTAATTGGGTAGAAAAACCGGTAATATCCGGAACAGGCACATTCAATAAAAGATCTTTTGTAACAGAATAATACGCATCTACAGAAAGGTTCAAGCGATTGTTAAACATGCCTAAATCGAAGCCCCCATTGTACTGAGTTGTTTTTTCCCACTTTAAATCGCTATTAGAGATATTGGTGGTATTTAAACCATTTGCCACAGCATTGCTAAAAGCATAGTTAGAGGCTGCCAATAAACTTATAGACCCATAGTTTGGTATCTGGTTATTCCCGGCAATACCATAGCTTGCGCGAAGCTTTAAATTACTAACCCATTTTAAGTTATTTTTGATAAAATCTTCATCAGAAACCAACCAGCCAGCAGATGCAGAAGGAAAATAACCGTATTTATTATTTTCGCCGAACCTAGAGCTGCCATCACGACGGATTGTGCTAGTTAGAAAATACTTGTTTTTATAACTGTAGTTTATTCTTGCCAGATACGAAAGTAAAGACCATTCTGATGCTAAGGAAGTACCTGCAGTTACAGTTCCTGCATTTAATGTTGGCACCAGATCGTTAGGAAAGTTGCTGCCAGATATACTTGCATACTCATCACGCTGATGCTGGCCAGTATAACCTGCAAGTGCTGTAATATTATGCTCTCCAAACTGTCTGGTATAAGTTAATGTATTTTCAGAAAGCCAATTTAGCACTGATGTGTTATTGTTATCAGCAACAGCCGGACCAGCAGAAGAGTAGCCATATTTTTGTAACGCGTTTTGATACGAGCTGTAATTACTGTTAGTTAAATTAGCATTGATACTGGTACGAAATTTTAAACCCTCAATAATATTGTACTCCGCATAACCTGTGGCTAATGTATTGTAGGTTTTATTTTGTTTCTTGATTTCCCTGGTTAAAGAGTATGGATTCCACAACTGCAAATCTGAATACTGGGTAAATCTGTAAAGTGCAGAATTAGGATCGCGAAAACCAAGATTGCCGTTTTCGTTATAAACCGGAAAAATCGGATCACTTGTTAAACCTAAACTTACTACATCTGCTTTTCCAAGCGTTCCATCTGTTCGGTCATAAATAGAAGTTAATGCCAAGTTTGCACCAACTGTAATTTTTTTAGATACTTGATGTTTGATATTAACGCGCAAGGCCAAACGTTTATAATAATTTTGGTCAAGTACAGCATCCTGATCTAAGTAGGCTCCAGAAAGTAAAAACTGTGTTTTATCCGAACCGCCGGAAACCGATATTTGCGCATTTTGAGAAGGTGCTGTCCTAAACATTACATCTTGCCAGTTTGTTCCTTGTCCGAACTGTTGCGGGTTAGCAGTAAAATCAATCGGAATACGATAAGCCGAACCACGTGCGCTATTCGGATCAGTAGTTTTGCCACCAGCTGCCACCCAGGCATTGTTATGTGCATCAATATAATACTGCACAAACTGCTGCGCGTCCATCATTTTAATTTGCCGGCTAACATGCTGCACGCCATATTCATAAATGGCATTTACATTGGTAGTTCCGGGTTTCCCTAATTTTGTAGTAATAATAATAACGCCATTTGCACCCCTGGAACCGTAAATAGCTGCAGATGACGCATCTTTCAGCACATCTACAGAAGCAATATCTTGAGGATTAATGAGGTTAAGATTAAAGTTTTCTACCGGCAAACCATCAATTACATACAGGGGATTTGTTCCGGCAGTAATAGAACTGGTACCGCGGATACGAATTACCGGAGAAGAACCCGGCGCACCTTGTGCCTGAGAAATATTTACACCCGGCAGCTCTCCGGCTAAAGCCTGTGTAACATTACTAAAAGAACGATCTTTAAATTTCTCATAATTAACAGATGTCACAGATCCTGTTATCGCCCGTCTACTTTGTGTTCCATAGCCAACTACCACTACTTCACCCAGATTTTTTACGTCGTCTTTTAAGGTGATGTTAAGTTGTGTTTGACCGTTTAACGGAACTTCGAGCGTAACAAAGCCCGAATAAGATACAGTTAAAACAGCATTGTTATTTACACCCTGCAAAGTAAATTGTCCGTTTATATCCGTTACAGTACCTACAGAACCTCCTTTTACTTTAACAGAAGCACCAAAAAGCGGTTGGCCTTTGCTATCGCTTACCTTTCCACGGATATTTATTGGTGGTGTTTCAATCAACGTAACTGTGTTTTCCTTATCCGTAATAACAATTACTTTGTCTTTTATTTCAAAATCTAAGTCCTGATCTTTCAATATTTCCGTTAACACTTGTTCCAGGTTCTGGTTAATTACATCAATGGTAACCGGTTTTGCTTTTTGCATCACCGCTTTGGTATAGATAAAATAATAGCCAGTTTGCTTTCTAATTTCATTTAATACATTTTTAAGATTGGTACTATGCTGATGGATAGTTACTTTTTGGACAAACGATGAAGCGCTTACCTGTAGCGTTGCAGCTAATAATATAATGGTTATTAACTTCATTATTAGTAAATATCTGCCTAGTATATTTTTAAGTGGAGTTATAGAATTGGCTTGCCAGTATGGCATAGCAAGGGTATTACAATGTATTTTTTGTTTCATACATTTGGTTAGTTTAATTGGCTAATAATTGGTTGTGTACTAAGTTTCTGATGGCTTAACCTGCATAATTAAATTAAGTGCCTTACCGGCCGCAATCCGGTAAGGTTTTTTTTAATTAAGAGGAAAACGGCGTAGTTAAATTTTATTCTTCACATAAGGTAAGGTTTTAGTTTAAATGATTTATTTGGTTACTTCTTTTGCACTATAATTTTATTACCACTGATGGTGAATCTTACACCTTTTGCTGCTTCAAGCAAACCCAGCACTTTTATTAAACTGCTGCTTCTGGGTAAAACGCCTGTAAATTCTGTATTTGGTTTCCTGCCTTCGTAAACCACTTCTGCATTATACCACCTTTTAATTTGCTGCATCACATCATCAATTCCGGAGTTATCAAACAAAAATAAGTCCTCTTTCCAGGCCATTACAGATTCTGTGTTTACCTTTTTTACCTTGATAAAAGAAGCATCAACATTTGTAATAATTGCCTGTTCGCCGGGAGCAATTTTTTGTATTGCATTACCTTTTTGAACCACGACAGAACCTTCCAGCAAAGTAGCTTCAAAATCAGTAGCATCTGCATAAGCCATAACATTAAAATGGGTACCTAATACTTGTATCCGGGCCGGCCCTGTTTCTACATAAAATGGCATTTTTACCATACCTTTTTGGGTAGAAGTAAAAACCTTGGCTACTTCAAAATAAGCTTCGCCCTTTAAGATTACTTTACGTTCACCACTAGCAAAAACTGCTGGAAAGGTTAAGGATGAGGCTGCATTAAGCCAAACTTTAGTACCGTCTGGCAGCGTTAGTTGGTATTTTCCGCCTACAAGTGTGGTTATAGTATTGAATGTATTTTCTACTGGATGGCCCGTATTTTCAGTTTTATAAATTAGCTGCTCGTCTTTAGTTTTTGTAATCGCCGTATTGCCCTGCATGGCCAACACACCGTTGGATGCCTGGTTAAGTACAATGGTGGAACCATCTGCCAGCTTTAACAAAGCTTTATTTCCGCCTGGCGTAAGTACAGCTATATCTTTTTTCGTTTTTTCAGTTAATGAAAAACTACTCTTTTTATTATCATAATAGTAGAAAAGGCTTCCAGCCAATAAAAAAAACAGTACGGCTGCCGCAATATTTTTCCATAAACGGGAAGAATTTTTTTCTTTTAAAATTATGGTCGAAGGTTTTGTACTTTTTACAGATCTGAGCAAACGCGCCAACATTTTCTCTTCTAATTCCTGCCGTAAACCAAGCATCTGCTCATCCAATTCCTCGTCTGGCTGAAAGCTGTTAAAAAAAAGGCTTAACTGCTCTTCTTCTGCTGGAGAAGTATGGCCGGAAAGGTATTTATTAACAAGGGTTAAAAATTGGTTTTTATCCACAAGGTGGTTGCTTGGTGATAAGAGTAAAAAAATGCAGCAATCCCCTACTCGGAATAAAAATAATTTTAGATCTCTTTCAAAAACTAAATCAAAAATTTCTCATGCTTCTTTTATCATCTAAATTTCAGAAGTTTTTATGCGGCGCACATCAAAAACAAAACTTATAGGCATAAAAGAAGAAGCATCAAAACCTAAACAGGTTGTTATTTATTGAAAAGCACAGCCAAAAACGACAGCGTTAAGAGCTGATTGATAGATAAGCGTAAAAAACTCAAAGCTTTTGTCAAATGGTTTTCTACAGTTTTTGTGGAGATATTTAGCTGGGCTGCAATTTGTTTATGGCTTAAATATTCTTCTCTGCTTAGTTTATAAACTATTTTGCATCTATCAGGCAATTGTTCAACGCTTGCATTAATCTGCATGTACAACTCTTTATATTCGATATTTTCATATCCTGGTTCACTTGGAACACACTCGCATAAATTATCAAAGATATCTTCTCTAACTTTTCCGGATTTGATCTGCCTGAAAACTTCATGCCTTACCGAAGCATACAAATAAGACAAAAGCGATATATTTACCTGTATGTCTTTCCGCGCTAACCAAAGTTTTAAAAATATTTCCTGGATAATATCCTCGCAAGCCTGTGTATCTTTTAAAACAAAATTAGCAGCAGCGTATAATCGCTTCCAGTATTTTCTGTAAATAGCAGCCAATGCCGTTTCCTGGCCTTCTTTTAAAAGAATTAATAATTCAACATCATTAAATTGTTTATGCAGGTGCATAATTGGTTGTTAGGAAAAACGAAGATAGATTTGATTCTTGATATTCAATAATATTATTTGCATCCTGTTCAATTTGTTCATTATTTAGCTTTTCATTCCAGTTGTATAAATGGTGCCCCAATCACGCTTATACTTATTAATCATTCACCCAGTTGAATTATGAATAAGATTGTTTTTGTAGTTGCACTTTGCTTTGCTTTTACCAGCTTGAAAGCCCAGGTTTGGATGCCCGATAATGGCAACGGGACTTATAAAAATCCGGTTATTTATGCAGATTATTCCGATCCTGATGTAATTAGAGTTAAGGATGATTATTACCTAGTTGCTTCTAGCTTTAACTGCCAGCCTGGTATTCCGGTACTGCATTCTAAAGATTTAGTAAATTGGAAGATCATTAACTATGTGTACGACCGCTTGCCTTTACAGCGATACCAGAAGGTGCAACCAGGACAAGGTTCCTGGGCGCCATCCATCCGCTACCATAATGGGTTATTTTATGTTTATTTCTGCACGCCAGAAGAAGGATTGTTTATGGCTTCCGCTTCAACTCCTGCTGGCAAATGGACTTTAACTCTGGTTCAAAGCGTAGCCAACTGGGAAGATCCCTGCCCTTTTTGGGATGCTGATGGCCAGGCATATTTATTACATGGCAAAGTTGGCGCAGGTCCGGCAATCTTGCATAGAATGTCATCAGATGGAAAAAAGTTGCTCGATAACGGAAAGCTGATTTACCAGGATGATAAAAAGCAGCCGACATTGGAAGGTTTCAAATTTATGGAAAAAAGGAACGGCTATTACTATTTTGCTGCACCTGCCGGTGGCGTTGGTACCGGCTGGCAATCTGTATTTCGTTCTAAAAATATTTATGGCCCTTATGAAGATAAAATAGTGCTTCAACAAGGCAATTCAGCTGTTAACGGTCCGCATCAGGGCGGACTGGTGGAAACGCAGACAGGAGAATGGTGGTTCATGCACTTTCAGGACAGAGAAGCTTATGGACGAATTGTACATTTACAACCTGCTACATGGAAAAATGACTGGCCCGTAATTGGAGAAGACAAAGACGGCGATGGTACCGGCGAACCTGTGCTTTCGCATCAAAAACCTAATGTAGGTAAAAGTTATCCAGCTAGTGCTCCCCAAACTTCAGATGAATTTTCGGCAGCTACTTTAGGATTACAATGGCAATGGCAGGCTGCGCCTGAAAAAAGTTGGTACAGTTTATCGGAACATAAAGGATTTATACGGTTAAAAACAGTATCAAACCCAACAGATAGCGGAAGCTTGTTTTATGCGCCAAATATACTTTTGCAAAAGTTTACTGCGCCCAGCTTTACGGCTGTTACCAAAATGCAGTTTCATGCTGATACAGAAGGCGATCGTGCTGGCTTAGCCGTTACAGGTACTTATTTTACTTCCATGTGTATTGAAAAACAAGCAAATGGAAACAGTTTAATTATTTATGAGGGGAAACGGGAAAACCGAAAATTTTTAATTCCTAAAAAATTGATTGTAATACCTATTAATAGTAGTACAGTTTGGATGAAGGTAAGTATCAATTCCAATCAAACTTGTCAGTACGCTTATAGTTTAGATGGAATAAAATTTCTGAATATAGGCTCTGTTTATCCTACAGAAAAAGGAATTTGGGTTGGGGCTAAAGTTGGTATATTCTGTTTAACTCCTGCTATATTACTTTCTAAAGGTTATGCTGATTTCGATTTTTTTAGCGTTACACCTTAAAGTAAAATCAGAAAAAATTAAAGCAAAAAAAAGAAGCATATTTTCATATGCTTCTTTTATCACTATAAAGTCGTAATCTTATTTTTTGCTTAGCGCATCAATTTTCTTTTGTACAGCAGCTGCTTTCGCATCCTCTTTTTTACCGATGTAAACTGTTTTCAAGTTTCCTAAAGCATCTATTGAAGTCGGGTTAGATTCTGTAGCTTTCAAAATATAAGGTTCTGCTTTTGAAAACATGGCGTTTGATTTAGCAATGGCGGCTGTATATTCTTTTTGCTTGCTAACCGGAAGTTTGTTTGCAGCATTAAAAATATCAATTGCCGGACTCATCAGTACAAAACCATAATTTAAGTTGGCCTCAAAATAATTAGGATCAATTTCTAAAGCTTTTTGGTAATATTCGCCAGCTTTAGCATAATCTTTTGCAGATGAGTAAGTTAAACCAGCATAGTAATACAAACTTTTGTTTTTAGGATCATTGGCAATAGCACTTTCAATTTTCTGGATTACTTCTTTTTTGTTTCCTGCCTGAATGTTTAATTCAATTTCCCGTTTAGCTAATTCTGCACTTTTCGGGAATTTTTTTGTAGCCTCATCCATAGTTTTCATGGCAGAAGCAGTATCTTTTTTCATTAAGTATAATGAAGTCAGATCAGAATAAACACCTAAAGTTTTAGAATATTTAGTTGTAACCAGTTTTTTATAATTGCTGATTGCTGCATCGTTGTTTTTAGCGTTTGCGGCTGCTAATCCGGTGTACAGAATCGCATTTGTATCCTCCGGAAAAAACTCACGGTAATTATTAAAAGAGGTATATGCCAAATCATATTTTCCGCTTTGATAACTTTTCACACCAGATTGAAGCTGGTAATTAGCCAAAGATAATTTGGTATCATCTAGCAATTTTTTGTTTTCTCCTTTTGTATCTGCGGCTTCTGCTTTTTTGTAAGCTTCCTGAGCGGCAGTAACTAAACCATCTCTGGATTGCTGCGTGGTATCGTTAGCAAGAGTACCATAAATTGCTGCTTTTAAAGCATAAGTTTGAGGCAACTGGGCTGTTTTATCGTTTCCGGAAGCTTTATCAATAGATTCTTTTGCGGAAGATAAACTGGTAGCGGCCATTTTACCGGTTCTCATTACCGTAAATTTATCATATTCTGTTTTGGCGTTTGCCAATTCTGATTTCTGCGCCATGGCAGCTGTAGAAACTGCAAGCGTAAACGCACCTGCTATTACATACTTTGTTTTCATGGTTAATTAATTATTTGGTTTAGTTGTGTATTAATTTTGTTTGCTTGTGCAATATTGCCAATTTTATCGTAAAGTAATTTTAAAGTTTGCAAAAAATAAGGATCGTTTGGATTTAATTCATTGGCTTTTTCCAGATATGTACTTGCCAAAACATAATTTTCTGATTCCAAATTCTGATCTGCAATTCCTTTTTTCATATATAAAACACCTAAGTTAAAAACAGGATCATAACTTGTTGAATTTACCTTAATCGCTTTTTTATAAAAATTTTCTGCCTGAGCAGTTTCATTCAAATGATCATAACATGTTGCAGCCAGAAAATTAATATCATAATTATCCGGACCAGACTTAACCAAATTGCTTAACAACGCTCTTAACGCCACGTAATCTTTTTTGTTGTTGTAAACGTTCGCCTCCTCATATAGCAAATTCTTGTTGTCCGGATAAAGTAATCTGCCGGTTTTAATTGCTTTTAACGCTTTTGCTGTGTCGCCTAATATCTTATAGTTTTTTTGTGCAGTTAAGATAACTTCCGCTCCTGCTTTGCCGCTGGCTATTAAATTTTCATAATAAACAGCAGATTTACTTAACTCACCCATTTTTGTTGATGCATAAGCCATATAAATTTCAAGATGATTTGCCTCCGGAACCAAAACTTTTGCTTTATCAAAATTACTTACGGCTGTTGCATAATTTCCGCGCTGCATATCATTAAAACCTTTCCGGATATACACGTTCGCAATATTACTTTTGATATAAGTAAGCTCAGCAGCATAATTGTAAACTTTCTTTTTGTTATAAAGTGTATCTGCGTAAATATTTATGCCGGAGAAAAAATTATCCGGCATTTTTAACGTATTAAGCGAATCTGCATAAACTAACGTGCTATAAACTACCGCTTTATAAACACTTTTGTACAGGTTTATAGAATCTTTACGTGTTACAATTGTTTTATCGATTGCTTTTTTGGCCTCGCCGAGGTATTTCAGGTCATGCTTTTGATTGTAAAAAGCCATGTTATTAAACACATCCTTCAACTCCTCCGATTGGGAAAAAGCAAAGGATGTGCCTGTAATCATAAAAAAGATTGATAAAAGAAGCTTTCGGGCCATCTTTAAAATTTATTTTTCAAATTCGTCTTCGTCAGCTTCTTCATCAAAATCATCATCAGCCGGTTCTTCCGGTTCAGCTTCTTCTGCATCCTCCAAGTCTTCATCATCTTCCAACACAGTTTCATCATCTTCAGATTCTGTTGTACGGGGACCATGATCCATCATCGGATTTTCTGCCTCTAAAAGATGCTCTACGGCTTCTTCAATTTCAGCAGCAATTTCTTCTTCCTTTTCAATTGTTGCTACAGATGCAATTGCATCACCTTCCTTTAAAGAAATCAACCTTACACCTTGTGTGGCACGTCCCATTGAACGTAAACCGCTTACCGCAATCCGGATAATGATACCAGAACGGTTAATAATCATCAGATCATCTTTATCCGTAACGTCTTTTATCGCTACCAATAAACCTGTTTTATCGGTGATATTCAGCGTTCTAACACCTTTTCCTCCCCTGTTGGTTACGCGGTAATCATCAATATCAGTACGTTTACCATAACCTTTTTCCGATACAACTAAAACTGTAGTTTCTGGATCGTTAACCGAAATCATCCCAACAACTTCGTCTGTTGTCGTATCCAGATAAATTCCTCTAACACCAGTTGCCGTTCTGCCCATTGGCCTAACTTTGCTTTCATTAAAACGAATTGCACGACCAGAACGTAACGCCATTAAAATTTCGCTGCTGCCGGTTGTTAAACGAGCTTCAAGCAACTGATCTCCTTCATTGATATTAATCGCATTAATTCCATTTGAACGGACGCGAGAATAAGCTTCCAGAGAAGTTTTTTTAATGATACCTTTTTTAGTACACATAATTATGAAGTTGTTTTCCAGGTATTCTCGGTCTTTCAAATTGATAATTTTGATATACGCTTTGATGTTTTCTTCCTTCGGAATGTTGATGATATTCTGGATAGCACGACCTTTTGAAGTACGCGTTCCTTCCGGGATTTCAAACACACGCAACCAGAAACAGCGGCCTGCTTCCGTAAAAAATAACATGTAATTGTGGTTAGAAGCAATCAATAAATGCTCGATAAAATCAGCATCACGGCTGTTGCTGCCGATAGAACCTTTTCCGCCCCGGCCTTGTGTGCGATATTCAGTCAAAGGTGTGCGTTTAATATAACCTTCGCGGGAAATCGTAATTACAACGTCTTCGTTTTCAATAAAATCTTCCGTCATCATTTCTGCGGAAGAATGCATGATTTCAGTTTTACGTTTGTCGCCGTATCTGTCTTTTACTTCCAGTAATTCGGTTTTGATGATTTCCATCCGCATGCCTTCATCGCCCAAAATCATTTTCAAGTGATCAATCTGCTTCATCAGTTCGGCGTATTCAGCTTTAATCTTATCACGCTCCAGTCCGGTTAAACGGCGAAGCGTCATATCCAAAATTGCACGCGCCTGAATATCAGATAACTCAAATTGCGTAATTAAACCTTCACGGGCTTCATCAGGCGTACCAGAATTTCTGATCAAACGAATCACTTCATCCAAATGATCCAGCGCAATCAGCAAACCTTCTAGAATATGCGCACGTTTTTGTGCATCAGCCAAATCAAAACGCGTACGGCGGATTACAACTTCGTGCCTGTGCTCTACAAAATGATGAATCAGGTCTTTCAGGTTCAGCTGCATCGGCCTTCCTTTTACTAACGCAATATTATTTACGCTAAAAGAAGTTTGCAGCGAAGTGTATTTATAAAGATTGTTGAGAACAATAGCTGAGTTAGCATCTCTTTTTATCTCGTAAACGATGCGAATACCTTCGCGGTTGGATTCATCACGGATATCAGAAATACCTTCAATTTTTTTATCATTAATGAGATCAGCAGTTGCTTTGATCATCGTTGATTTATTTACCTGATACGGAATTTCGCTTACCACAATGCGTTCGCGGTCATTGCCATAAGTTTCAATCTCGGCTTTTGCCCTTAAAACTACGCGGCCACGTCCGGTTTCCAAAGCTTCGCGGATACCTTCCACACCATAAATAATACCACCAGTTGGAAAATCTGGTGCTTTTACATGCAGCATCAATTCGCTGATCTCGATATCACGATTATCAATATAAGCCATCGTGGCATCAATTACTTCGCTTAAATTATGCGGAGCCATGTTAGTAGCCATACCAACTGCAATACCAGATGCGCCGTTTACCAGCAAATTTGGGATACGCGCCGGTAAAACAGTTGGTTCTTCCAGTGAATCATCAAAATTTAGCTGGTAATCGATGGTATCTTTGTTGATATCGGCCAGCATTTCTTCTGCAATTTTGCGCAAACGTGCTTCTGTATAACGCATTGCTGCCGGACTGTCGCCATCTATAGAACCGTAATTTCCCTGACCGTCAACCAGCGGATAACGCAAACTCCAATCCTGCGCCATCCGAACCATGGTATCATAAACAGAAGAATCTCCGTGCGGGTGATACTTACCCATCACCTCTCCTACAATACGAGCAGATTTTTTAAACGGTTTAGTAGAATTTAGACCCAGATCAAGCATACCAAAAAGTACGCGGCGGTGTACTGGTTTTAAACCATCACGTACATCAGGCAAAGCCCTGGAAACGATAACCGACATCGAATAATCGATGTATGCCGATTTCATTTCATCTTCAATATTTATCGGAATTATTCTGTCTTCTGGTAATTTAGGGTTTTCCCCAGTTTCTTCGGCCATTGTTGTGTTATAGATTCTTAAAATGATACTTGGCAAACTTTGCTAAATACCGCGATTTTACACGCGAAATTACGAAAATATAACGATAAAAACAGCTTCAAAAAGGGATAATTACAGCGGAAAAGGCAGATTAGATGCTTCTTTTATCCACATAAAATTCAGCTGAAAATAGTCTAAAGAAAATTTTGAAACATCTGGTTTAATTTGAGGGATTGATGCTTCTTTTATCAACCCAAATTTAGGTTGATAAAAGAAGCATTTTATTTAATTTGCCCAATCAATTCCTTTTCGCAACAAGCTGTTTGTTTTTTCTTCCGGACTGCCGGGTTTTGGATGAAAATTGTAAATCCATCGGGCTTGCGGCGGCATACTCATTAAAATAGATTCAATCCGGCCATTGGTTTCCAGTCCGAATTTAGTGCCCGAATCATAAACTAAATTAAATTCGGCATAACGGCTGCGGCGCTGATATTGCCAGTTCTGCTCTTCTTCTGTATAACTTTTGTGCCGGTTCCGATTCATTAATTCTGTGTAAACCGGAATGAAAGTACGGCCCACGCTTTTCGAGAATTCAAAAATATCTGTCCAGCTTAAATCATCGTTTGCGGCCAGCCGATCAAAAAAAATTCCACCAATTCCGCGGGTTTCATTCCGGTGTTTGATGCAGAAATATTCATCGGCCCATGTTTTAAATCTTGGATAAAAATTGTGGTGATAAGTATCGCAGCAGTTTTTAAGCTGGCGGTGGAAAAAACGTGCATCTTCTTCAATTACAAAGTGCGGCGTTAAGTCAATGCCTCCGCCAAACCAGCGTATTGGTTTTTCGCCAGAAACTGAAGATGGCATTTCAAAATAACGAATGTTCATGTGGATGATGGGCACCCAGGGATGGTTTGGGTGTATCACAATAGAAACGCCGGTTGCGAAAAAATCGTCCTGATCTACGTTTAATGATTTTTTTAAAACATCCGAAAGCTGACCATGTACTGCCGAAAAGTTTACGCCGCCTTTTTCAATAATTTTTCCGTTTTGGATAATTCTGGTACGGCCGCCGCCACCGCCTTCGCGCTGCCATGTTTCCTGCTCAAAATGTGCCTCACCATCCAACTGCTCTAATGCAGCACAGATTTCATCCTGTATCAACTGATATTCTTCTGCTATCTGTTCTTTCGTAATCATGGCAACAATTTCTGAAGTAAAATTTTAATTTTTATACGCTTGCGGAGGCTGTTCTGTTCGTTTCATCAGCATCATCTTCCATATAATCCAAATCTTTATCAAAAGATTCTTTTAACTGTGTGATGGAGAAAAATGCGATCACAACCAGCGCAACCATCATAATCCTGGCACTGCTGATAATACCGTATTGTGTTACCAATCGTTCAAAAATAAAAGTAATCGGGATTAAAGCGCCTCGTACAAAATTCGGGACGGTTGTGGTTACGGTTGCCCGGATATTGGTACCAAACTGCTCGGAAGCAATGGTTACAAACGTGGCCCAATATCCGCAGGAAAAACCCATAAACAAGCACAACCAGATAAATTGTTGCTCGGTAATACCAACAGTTTGCAGGTAAACAAACGCGCTAATCAGCGATAAAACATGAAAAAGCATCATGGTGATTTTACGCGAACGGGTAATTTGTGCCATCAATCCCGCAAATAAATCGCCGGCGGCAATGCCAAAATACGTGTATAAAATACCAGTTCCGGCACTTAAAACATCGGTTGCTTGCAAGGCTTTTCCGATCTCCGGAGCTTGTGTAACCAAAATCCCTACGACGAACCAAAGCGGCGCGCCTATTAAAATACAGTATAAATATTTTGAAAATCTTCTTCGGCTCGTAAAAAGCATCAGCATGTTGCCGCGCTTTACGCTGCTGTGTTTGGCTTCTTTAAACATGCCGCTTTCAAATGTTCCGGCACGTAGCAGCAACAGTAAAAAACCTAATCCGCCACCCACAAAATAGGAAGTTTGCCAGCTGAAATGTTTAGCAATTGTAGCTGCAATGGCTGCACCAAACAATCCAACTACAGCAACCATCATGGTGCCATAACCGCGGGTTTTTCTGCTGAGGGTTTCACTGACTAATGTAATCCCGGCGCCTAATTCTCCGGCCAATCCAATTCCGGCAACAAAACGAACAAAGGCGTACATCCCCACAGAATGAACCAATCCATTAGCAAAATTTGCTATCGAGTACAGTAAAATCGACCCAAACAGTACTTTTATCCGGCCAAATTTATCACCAATAATTCCCCACAAAATACCGCCGATTAACAGGCCGCCCATTTGCATATTCAGCACAAACTCGCCATCTAAACGCATATCTTCTGGCTTCACACCAATATCTTTAAAGCTTTGCAGACGGACGATGGAAAAGATCACCAAATCGTATATATCCACAAAATAGCCCAGCGCAGCAACAATCACCAGGAAAATGATATTTCTTTTTTGGGCTGATTCTGAAACAGTCATGCTAAAAAATTGTAATTTCTGAAATTATAAAGGCTGTAAATATATTTAATTTTAAATTATTAAAAGTAACTGGCTTTGTTATAAAAACTATGCTAAAAGAAGTATGTATTAATATATGTTTTTAAGAATTCAGATTATATTAGCTTGATGGAAAACTTTGTACACTATAATCCAACTAAAGTTATCTTCGGACAGGAAGTTGCCGATCAGCTTCCAACAGAAATTCACTGGAAAAAGGCTCTGGTTATTATTGGTGAAAATTCGGTCAAAAAAAATGGCTTGTATGCGCGCGTAGTTTCTTTGATGAATATGGCCGGATTAGAGCATACTACATACGAAGGTGTAAAAGCAAGTGCTACTTATCAGGATGCAGATGAGGCAATTAAAGCTGCCCAAAATTACCAGGCAGAAGTAATTATCGGTATTGGCGGCTGCTCGGTTATTGATACGGCCAAAGCGGTTGCGCTGGGCTTTTATGGCAACAGTTCGGTTTGGGATTTTTATATGCTAAAAGAAGCACCGCCACAAAAAGCATTGCCGGTTTTAAATATTCTCACCATTGCTTCCACCGGTTCGGCCATGAACAACAATTCTGTTTTGTGCGATCATGAAACGGGCATTAAAAAAGAATTCAGTTCGCCATTATTTTACCCGAAAACGGCTTTTCTCGATCCTAATTATTCTGTCACCGTGCCTGCCAGGCAAACTGCTCATGGCATTTCTATTATGATTGCATACGCTGTTCAGCAGTTTTTGAATGAAGGTGATGCCGCTTTAACTGATCATTTTACAGCTGATCTGGTTCGTTTGGCTATCCAAAACGGTAAAGAAGTGATGCAGAATTTGCAGGATTACCAGCTGCGCGCCAATTTGATGTGGATAGCAACGGTTGCTTTAAACGATACATTGAGTGCGGGCAGAAATTATACCGATAAAAGCATCACCTGCCTGGCTTTTGCTTTAGATGTGCGTTACGAAATCGGACACGGCGCATCGCTGGCCATTGTTTTGTGTGCTTGGCTTAAATTTCATCAATATAGATATTTGAACCGGATCAGGTTTTTAGCGAAACATGTTTTTGGTTCTGAAAGCTTTGACTACGATGCTACAGCAGCCGGTTTTGTTAAAAATATGGAAGATTTTTACCGAAACATTCAGGTTCCGATAAAGCTTTCCGAAGCAGGAATTGATCTCTCAGAAAAACAAAATATTCTGGAAAGTTTTAGGCTAAATAAAATTACCGTCAGCAATTACAAAATGGCTGGTAAAGATTACGAAGCATTGCTGGAACTGATGTGGTAGATTTTAGGCTGATGCTGTTTTTATCGCCTAAAAATTGGTATTGATTATAATTTATCGCACAGCCAGATCTTTTGAACCGAATGCGTATCGCCCGCCAAAATCTTCCACCCAATAATAATTATATACGTAGGCACCAACTTCTTTAAAAGCCGGGTTCATCAGGTTTTTGCAATGATTTTCACTTTTAAATAATTCCTGATGAACCTGCTCGATGGATTGCTGTCCGGCAGCAATATTTTCGCCAATTACGTAACGTTGAAAACCGGTAGGCTGATAGCCAGCTTTTTCAAAGCGCTCCCGGATATGATCGCCATTTAAACTTTCGTGACTAAAATATTTATTGTCGAACATATCCTTGGCATGACCGGCAGCAGCAGTTGCCAACCGATCACTCCAAACAACCGGAGCAACCGGCGGCATATAAACATTTCCGCAGTTACAGCCTTGCGTTCTTGTCTGGTTGATTTGATGCAAAACTTCAGAACGAAAACTAAAATCTTTGTCGATAAAAGAAGCATCATCTTTGATGAAAGACACACAGAAAAACAAGGGAACAAGCAGCAGGAATTTTAAACCTTTTGGTTTCATGCGTTTTAAAATCAGTTTGAGCTGATTTGATGATAAACGCAAAAGAAAGTTTAAAGGTACGTACGAATTAAAGTTTACACACCATATTCCAGATTTCTTCGTTCACCGGAATGCCTTCTGCTGTATTTTTATTTCTGGTGATTAAGGTTTTTTCTCCAGGATACCAGATTTTTCCGCCGCTTTCATCCGATGTGCTGGTTTTGGTAAAAGCAATAATCTGTTCAATTAGGTTTTGATGAAGATCAGGCTGATAAATAGCAATAAAAGTTTGCGACACGCCGGATTCTTTTCCAGAAGCTGTAATTTCTTTGGTTGATTTTCCGCCAGTTAAAGCAGTAAGCACAACGTCCAGCATCAGCGAAAGCCCGGAGCCTTTCCACATTCCAATAGGTAAAGCTCTTTCTGTTTTCCGGATGGCTGCGGCATCAGTTGTTAAATTTCCATCTTGGTTATAGCCGCCGGGAAAAGGAAGTGCTTCATTTTTCAACTCATATTCCTGCAATTTACCATAAGAATATTGCGAAACTGCCATATCCAAAACTAAGTTTCCACCTGCTTTTGGCACGGCAATCACAATCGGATTGTTTCCCAGCCGCGGTTCTTTACCTCCCCAGGGCGGCACATTTGCAATGGTGTTGGTAAAACAAATCCCGATACAACCAGTATCAGCCGCTTGCCAACCGTAAGTTCCACCACGCATCCAATGATTGGTATTTTTGATAGTTACACAGCCAATTCCGTTTGCTTTTGCCAGTTCGGTTGCCTGTTTCATTGCCAACGAAGCGTTGTACATTCCCGGAGCTAAATGCCCGTTCCAATGCGCTAAAGCTCCGTTTTCATTTAAAACTTCTGGTTCGGCTTCTGGTTTTACCAAACCGTTTTTCACCAAGTCTATAAATACCGGGAAACGGTTTAAGCCGTGCGAATACACGCCGTCTAAACTGTTTTGTGCAAATATGCCCGAACACAATGCTGCTTTTGCGGCAGAAAAAGAATGTTTTAAAAGGATTCTTTTAAACTCCTGCTGCAAATCTTGGTAAGTTACGTTCATGTTTTTTTTAAAGTGATTTTTTGAATTTGGTTTGAATAAATATTTTATGCAGATTAGAAAAAAGAAAAAATTCCAGACATAAAAAAAGTCTTCCACAGCAATGAAAGACTTTAATTTTCGGTTAGGTATATATTTAGTATCAGATTTTTTTCACATTTACAGCCTGTAATCCTTTTCTTCCATCTTCCACATCATATTGAACGTCGTCATTATCTTTGATAGCATTTACACCACCCTGAACGTCTTTAAAATGTACAAACAGATCTTTACCATCATCAGTAACAATAAAACCATAGCCTTTTTGAGTGTTAAACCACTTTACTTTTCCAGTTTTCATAGCAATATTTAGAATTTAATTAGTGGTTTAATTTAAAAAACTATCTTTAAAAACAAAAATAATTAAACAAAAAAAGGATGCTGTTTTTATCGTATAAAAACAGCATCCTTAAAAATTATTTTCTTATTTGTTTGGCTGAGGAGTCATCCGCAAATAAGGTTTCACTTCTGTAAAACCTTTTGGAAACTTAGCTGCAATATCTTCTGTTTTGATAGAAGGTAAAACCACAACATCTTCGCCTTCTTTCCAGTCGGCTGGTGTAGCCACACTATGATAAGCAGTTAACTGCAGCGAATCAATCACACGTAAAATCTCCTGGAAATTTCTGCCTGTTGAAGCCGGATAACTGATAATCAGCTTTACAATTTTGTTTGGGTCGATGATGAAAAGCGAACGGATTGTAGCATTTACAGAAGCATTTGGGTGGATCATATCATAAGCTTCTGATATTTTGCGGTCTTTATCACCAATAATCGGGAAAGTAACTTCGACATTTTGTGTTTCATTGATATCATTAATCCAGCCCTGGTGCGCTTCGGCATCATCAACACTTAGTGCAATTACCTTCACGTTTCTTTTTTCGAACTCGTCTTTTAAACCCGCTGTTTTGCCAAGTTCGGTTGTACAAACCGGTGTGTAATCACCCGGATGCGAAAATAAAATCCCCCAGTGGTTGCCTAAATATTCGTAAAAATCTATTTCGCCCAAAGAGGTTTTTGCCTGAAAATTTGGTGCTTGATCACCCAATCTTAAACTCATAACTTTAAATTTTAAGGTATATTAATACTATACTAAGTTAATAGAGAAATATTTGTTCTACAATTATTATCAATAAAAAAGGGAATCCTTTTGGATTCCCTTTTTAGCTAAAGCAGCATTTTATTTATTTTACCGAATCAACAACTGCTTTAAAAGCATCCGGATGATTCATCGCTAAATCAGCTAAAACCTTGCGGTTTAACGTGATTTTTGCAGTATTCAATTTTCCCATTAATTGAGAATAAGATATGCCGTGCTGACGTGCACCAGCGTTAATACGCTGAATCCACAATCCTCTGAACTCTCTTTTTTTGGTTTTACGGTCACGGTAAGCATACTGTAAACCTTTTTCTACTGTATTTTTTGCAACAGTATAAACCTTACTACGAGAACCCCAATAACCTTTGGCGAGGTTCATTATTTTTTTTCTGCGTCTACGGGACGCTACTGCGTTTACTGAACGTGGCATTTTTTTGAGTTTTTAGTAGTGGGTGTTTCAGTTAAGAAAACTTGTAAACCCGAATACCTGGTTAAATAATTATTTCTATTTTCCGATTGCTAACATACGTTTTACATTACCCATGTCCGCAGCAGATACTAAACTGGTGTGGCCAAGTGCACGTTTACGTTTGGTTGACATCTTGGTTAAGATGTGGCTTTTAAAAGCATTTTTACGGGCAATTTTGCCGCTTCCAGTAAGCTTAAAGCGCTTTTTAGCACTGGAATTGGTTTTCATTTTTGGCATAATCTTTTGTTAAACTATTTATTTTTTGGCTGCTTTAGGCGCTAATGTAAGGAACATCCGTTTACCTTCTAATTTAGGTAACTGCTCCACTTTTCCAACTTCTTCTACGGCTTGTGCAAAACGGAGCAACAAAATTTCTCCTTGCTCTTTGTAAACAATTGCACGTCCTTTAAAATGTACGTAAGCCCTAACTTTTTCACCAGCTTCTAAGAATTTTTGAGCATGTTTCAGCTTAAATTCAAAATCATGGTCATCCGTATTTGGCCCGAAGCGGATTTCTTTAATAACGGTTTGCTTGGCATTGCTCTTAATCTCCTTCATTTTCTTCTTCTGCTCGTAAATAAACTTGTTATAGTCTATAATTTTACAAACAGGAGGCGTTGCATTCGGAGAAATCTCTACCAGGTCTAACTCTTGTTCTTCGGCCATTGCCAAAGCAACTTTTGTGTTGAAAATTCCTGGTTCTACATTGTCTCCAACTAAACGAATTTCAGGAACCCTGATAAACTGATTGATATTATGTTCAGCTTCTTTCTTTTTGAAAGGAGGCCTTGGGCCTCTGCTGAAATTTGGTTTGCTTAATGCCAAGTTATATGGTTATTTCTTTTTCTATTAATAATTTAAAATCCTCAATACTCATACTGCCTAAATCGCCTTCACCGTGTTTGCGCACAGCAACAGTCTCTTCTGCTGCTTCTTTCTCACCAACGATAAGCATGTATGGAATCTTTTTAACTTCGGCATCACGGATTTTTCGTCCGATCTTCTCATCCCGCAAGTCAATTAGACCGCGAATATCGTGTTTTTTTAATGTTCCTGAAAGTTTTTTTGCATATTCTTCATATTTTTCCGATATGGGTAAAATAGAATATTGCTCTGGTGTAAGCCATAATGGAAAATTACCAGCACAATGCTCAATTAGCACGGCAACAAAGCGTTCCAACGAACCAAATGGTGCGCGATGGATCATTACCGGTCGATGTTTTTGGTTATCGCTGCCCGTATATTCCAGTTCAAAACGTTCCGGTAAATTGTAATCTACCTGGATTGTTCCTAGCTGCCATTTCCGGCCCAAAGCATCTTTCACCATAAAATCAAGCTTCGGTCCGTAAAAAGCAGCTTCGCCAAATTCTATGACGGTTGGTAAACCTTTTTCATGCGCTGCTTCAATAATTGCTGCTTCAGCCAACAACCAATTTTCATCACTACCAATGTATTTCGTTTTATTTTCGGGATCGCGTAAAGAAATCTGTGCAGTATAATCGTTAAATCCTAATGCTTTAAACACGTAAAGCACCAGATCAATTACTTTTTTAAACTCTTCTTTTACCTGATCTGGGCGGCAGAATAAATGCGCATCATCTTGCGTAAAACCACGAACACGGGTTAAACCATGCAATTCGCCGCTTTGTTCGTAGCGGTAAACTGTTCCAAATTCAGCAAAACGCACCGGCAAATCTTTGTAAGAGCGCGGTTTGGTTTTATAAATTTCGCAGTGATGCGGACAATTCATCGGTTTTAAAAAGAACTCCTCTCCTTCCTGTGGTGTTTTTATCGGTTGAAAAGAATCAGCACCGTACTTTTCATAATGGCCGGAAGTAACATATAAGTTTTTATGGCCGATATGCGGCGTAATTACTTGTTCGTAACCAGCTTCTTCCTGTGCTTTTTGCAGGAAACGAACTAATTTCTCGCGCAACGCAGCACCTTTTGGTAACCATAATGGCAAGCCCATTCCTACTTTTTCAGAAAAAGCAAACAGTTCCAGTTCTTTACCTAATTTACGGTGATCGCGTTTTTTAGCTTCTTCCAGAAACTTCAAATATTCCGCTAATTCGCTTTGTTTCGGATAAGTTACGCCATAAATGCGGGTTAACTGTTTCCGGCTTTCGTCGCCGCGCCAGTATGCGCCGGCAACGCTCATTAACTTAATTGCCTTGATAAAAGAAGTATTCGGTATATGCGGCCCTCGGCATAAATCCGTAAAATTTCCCTGCGAATAAAAAGTGATCGAACCGTCGGGCAAATCTTTGATCAGATCGAGCTTGTATTCATCGCCTTTTTCTGTAAAATATTCGGTTGCTTGTGCTTTGGAAACAGGTTTGCGGATAAACTCTGATTTGGTTTTAGCCAGCTCCGCCATTTTATCTTCGATCTTTTTAAAATCATCTGAAGAAAACGGCTGATCTCCAAAATCAACATCGTAATAAAAACCGGTTTCGATGGCTGGTCCGATGCCCAGCTTCACGCCCGGATACAAAGCTTCCAAAGCTTCGGCCATTAAGTGTGCGGAGGAATGCCAGAAAGTAGCTTTTCCTTCAATATCGTTCCAAGTTAATAACTTGATTTTGCCATCTTCTTCAATCGGGCGACTTGCATCCCAAACCTGGCCATCAATTTCGGCAGCTAAAACATTTCGGGCCAAACCTTCTGAAATGGACAAAGCAACCTGCATGGCGGTTATGCCTTTGTCGTATTGGCGGACAGAGCCGTCCGGCAGCGTTAAGTTAATCATCTACAACTATGATTTAATTTTTTATGTGATAAAAACAGTATGCATCACCTACAAAGTGATTTTGGCGCAAAAATAGGATAAATTGATTGTTTTTTATATAAATTTGATTGCTGCCAAACGCAAACAATGGAAGAAAAAAAGCCGATTTTCGATTTTGCTGAATTAGAACTTTTAAAAGAAGGTTTGAAACGCAGTTATAAGGAACGCTTCGAAATGTGTACGCGCTTGTACAAAATCCAGCAGACGATGAATAAGGCTATAATTGTTCACAAAAAATTCATTTCTAAATAATTGTTATGGATATTTTTGATGAAGAAATCTTAAATTTCTGGAAATGCCTTCAAGATCATGATGTAAAGTACATTATGGTTGGTGGTTTTGCTATAAATTTACATGGTTATCAGCGATTTACTGGTGATATGGACATCTGGATAAAAGATACTTTAGCAAATAGAAAACAATTGCGCGTGGCATTTATAAATTGTAGCATGGGTGATTTTCCAATGATTGAATACATGAAATTTGTACCCGGTTGGACAGAATTTCAATTGAACAATAATTTAAAATTGGATATCCTGATTGATATGAAAGGTTTAGAAGAGTATAGCTTTGATGAATGTTTGAAGATGGCTTCTATTGCTGATATTGATAGTGTAAAGGTTCCATTTTTGCATCTTAATCAACTTATTCAAAACAAAAAAGTTATAAATCGGGCAAAGGATCAGCTTGATGTTTTGGCTTTAGAAGAAATTCAAAGGTTAAGAAAAGGTGATTAATATGACTCTTTTTCAGCCTAAAAACTCATCTTACACATTCCCCCAGCCACCAGCCAAAACATCAGCCAGATGTACTGTTTTTATCGGCAAATTATTTTTATCAATATAACCTTGCAAATGCAGCAAGCAGGAAGCATCGGTAGAAATTATATAATCTGCCTCTAAAGCCAGCGCCTGATCTACTTTTTGCTGCGCCATTGCTGTAGAAATCGCTTCAAACTTCACCGCAAATGTTCCGCCGAAACCACAGCAAGTGCTGCTGTCAGGTAGTTCCAACAATTCTAAACCGTGTACTTTTTCCAACAATTTGCGCGGTTCTGCTTTGATTTTGCATTCGCGTAAAGCGGCGCAGCTATCGTGGTAAACTGCTTTGCCTTCCAGTTCGGCTCCAAAATAATCCTGCTCCATTACGTTCACCAAAAAATCTGATAATTCGTGAATATGACTCTGGATCGAACGGCATTTATTGTGTACGGCCGTGTTGGTAAACAGATCGTTATAATAATTTTTGACCATGCCAGTGCAGGAAGCAGATGGCGAAACAATAAAATGCTGATCGGTAAAATCTTCCAAAAACTTACTTCCAATCACTTTGGCATCGTCCCAGAAACCGGCATTAAAAGCAGGTTGGCCGCAGCAGGTTTGGTTTGGATTGTAAATCACTTCGCAACCTACTTTTTCTAAAACTTTTATGGTACTAAAAGCAGTATCCGGATAAAGCTGATCAATAAAACAAGGAATAAATAGTTCAACTTTCATTTAGTTTGCCGGATTTTGAAGGTTGTAAAATTCAGAATTCCTGCTGATACTTTTTTCGCCTGATCGTAAAGAAAATAATAAAATTAAACCGATTACAAACAAAATGGTGAGAAATAAGATGGAATTACGCATGTTGCCTGTTAGTTCTTCAATAAAACCAAAACCAAATAATCCGGCAACAATAGCTACTTTTTCGGTTACATCATAAAAGCTGAAAAAAGATGCCGTATCCGGAATATTTTCTGGTAAAAATTTGGAATAGGTAGAACGAGAAAGCGACTGGATGCCACCCATCACTAAACCAACAATTACGGCTAATCCGTAAAATTGCATGGCTGTAGTAATAAAATAAGCGAAAATACAAACGGTAATCCACAAGAAAACAACAACCATCAGCACCGAAACGTTACCGTATTTTTCGGATAATTTCGACATTAAAGTTGCACCGCCGATGGCAACCAACTGGATAATCAGAATAATCGAAATCAGAGCTGCCGTACCCAGATGCAATTCTTTTTCGCCAAAATTAGCTGCAACCAGCATAATGGTTTGCACACCCATCGAGTAGAAAAAAAATGCAGGTAAAAAACGCTTTAGCAAAGGCATGTTTTGCACTTGTTGCCAAACTTTTTGCAATTTTTCAAAGCCATTGTGCACTTTTTGCTCATTCAAAATATCAAAATTCGGACTTCCTTTTGGCAGTATTTTGAACGGGATTTGTGCGAAACCAATCCACCATAATCCAACTAATAAAAAGCTGAGCCTCGCAGGAAAAGTTCCGTCGGTAATGCCAAAAGTTTTGGGTGATAAAACGAACACAAAGCAAATAACCTGTAAAATTACGCTTCCAATATAACCATATATAAATCCTTTTGCACTCACTTTATCTTGCTGATCTACAGTGGCAATTTCGGGTAGATACGAGTTGTAAAAAACCTGTCCACCGCAATAACCAATTGCAGCAATGGCGAAGCAAAAAATGCCCAGTTCCAGCGTATCCAGCTTAAAAAAATATAAACCACAGCAAGCCAGCGCGCCAATCCAGGTAAAAAACTGCATGTAATTTTTTTTGTTGCCATGATAATCAGCAATAGAAGTTAAAAACGGTGTTAAAATAGCAATCACCAAGTAAGCAGCGGCCAGTGCATAGTTGGATAATGCGGTGTTAACAAAAGATTTTCCGAAGAAAAAAACTTTGTCACCGTGTTCTTTTGTTGTGGTAATAGCTGTATAATAGGCAGGAAAAATAGTGGATGTGATGACTAAGTTGTAAGCAGAATTTGCCCAATCAAACATCGCCCAGGCCTTGATGGTCTTTTTGTTATTTTTGATCTCCATACTGCTGCAAAATAGGTATAATTTTAGAAACCGTAAATTGAGTAATAAACAGGAAATAAAATGTCCGCACTGCCATGAGTGGACTTTATGGAAAGGCCGCATTGACGACCGCTGTTTGTATTGTAACGGGTTTTTAAAGGTGGAAGATTTTACCAAATCCGTAGAAACTAAAATTAAAAAAGAAGTAAAAAAAGAAGATGATTTTTTATTCATCCGCCCGGAGGATAGTGCTTTTAAAAAAAAGCTGAAAACAAAATTGCTTCCGATCCGAAATCTAATGATGTATGCACAGATCGGTTTTGCTGTTTTTATAAGCACTTTATTGTGGTTAATTGGCATTATATCAGCTTGATATGAAAACCTTGCTTAATCCCTGGTTCATAGCTTTCTGCGGAATTTGGGCTGTTATTTATTTTGCCAAAATTACAAATCATCCAATTTTATTGCTGAGAGGACATCTGACAGATGTGCTGGCCGTGCCGATCATTGCCAATCTGGGTTTATGGTTTCAGCGAATTTTTATCGATAAAAGAAGCTGTTATGTTTTAAAACCAGGTCATGTTATTTTTATTGTTATCCAAATTTCTGTCGTTTTTGAGTGGTTGCTACCAATATATCATCCCGAAAAATTTACCGGCGATTGGTTAGATGTGCTGTTATATGTTTTTGGAGGAATATTTTTTCTGTGGAAAATGAACAGGCCACTGCCTCAAAATTTATAAATCGATTCTGTTTCAAGTTTTGCCAGGCAAACAAATCCGCAGAAGTTGCTGTATATTCAAAAATATTTAAGCATTTCAATTCTAAACTCCTTTGACAGATCAATTACATCAGAAAATTACCAAAAATGCAGCAAGCATTGATATAGAAGGAGTTTTTCCTCAACAAGAATTTGAATGGATTGCTGCCGAAGGTTTGCTTGCAGTTACACTTCCGGGCAATGAACTGGATTTTAACCTGCTAAAAACAGCATTCTTATTGCAGCTGCTTCAAAAAGTGGGAAGTGCAAATTTAGCTGTTGGAAGAATTTATGAAGGTCACGTTAATGCCTTGCAGCTCATTAGTTTATATGGAAATGACGAACAGAAACTGCATTGGTTTAATGAAGTTCAGCAGCAACAAAAACTGTTTGGTGTTTGGAATACGCAGGCAGAAAATGGCATTCGCATTCATGATCTTGGGAATGGTTTTTATCGATTGGAAGGCAGTAAAACGTTTTGCTCCGGTTCCGGCTGGATTAACCGCCCGCTTATTACCGGCGAAATGATCTCTCCAGATAAAAGCGGCTGGCAAATGTGCATTATCCCTACAGAAAAAGTACAACCAATTGCTGTAGATTCCAGCTTTTGGAAACCACTCGGTATGCGTGCTTCGGCCAGTTTTAAAATGGATTTTACAGGCGTGGAAATTCAGGAAAAAGATTTGCTGGGCAAACCTAATGCTTATTATCAGCAACCACATTTCAGCGGCGGTGCCATTCGTTTTGCGGCGGTGCAATTGGGCGGTGCAACAGCAATTTTTAGTGAAACGCAATGTTTTCTGCGGATGATGAACCGCTTGGATGATCCTTTTCAACGCGCAAGAATTGCTGAAATGGCTTATTTGATAGAAACCGGAAATTTATGGCTGAAACAGGCTGGAGAAAACGCAGATAATTGGACGAATGAAAATGCTTCCGCAGAAAAAATGGTAGCTTATGCCGGCATGTTTCGCACAGTTGCAGAAGATATTTGTATCCGAACCATGCGCTTGGCCGAGCAATGCGTTGGTGCGCGCGGCCTGATGCGGCCAAACGCTTTTGAGCGCATCCACCGCGATTTAACGCTTTATCTGAAACAACCCGCACCTGATGCCACGCTTACACAAATTGGTAGTTATGTTTTAAATCAGGAAAAAACGGATGGTATCTGGAACTGAACGACAAAACTGGCAGCAACAGGCAACAGAACTTACTACAGATGATTTATTAAAATTCGGTTCGACTGTAATTATTGCGCCGCATCCGGATGATGAATCTTTGGGTTGCGGCGGCACGATTGCTTTGCTTCGAAAAGCCGATTTGCCGGTACATGTTATTTTTGTGAGTGATGGTACTTTATCTCACCCCAACTCAAAAAAATTTCCGACAGAAAAGTTAAAAGCACTTCGTGAATGGGAAGCTTTAAATGCTTTGCAAGTATTAAATGTTCCAAATAGCAATGCTTCTTTTATGAGGTTAAAAGATCGATCCGTTCCTACAAAACGTGATGTAGGTTTTGAATTTACTGTGAATCGTTTGCTTGAAAGATTAGAAGTTATTCAACCAAAAACAATATTGGTAACCTGGGAAAACGATCCGCATCCGGACCATCGCGCTTCCTGGCAAATTGTAGATCAGGCGGTTTCTCAACTAAATTACAAACCTCGTATATTGCAATATCTGATCTGGATCTGGGAATTAGGCAAACAAACAGATATAGCTGAAAATCAACATACTAAATGGTTTTCTGTAAATATAAAATCAGTAACGCAAACTAAACAAAAAGCAGTTCTTTCACATGTTTCTCAGGTAAGCCGATTAATCGACGATGATCCTGAAGGATTTATTCTTTCGCCCGAAATCCTGGCTCATTTTGATCATGCCGATGAACTTTTTATAGAATATTTATAATATGTCAACCCATAATCCTTCTTCAAAAAATTCTCTTTCTACTCAGTATTTTGATGATGTTTACAATCAAAATGAAGACCCGTGGGATTTTGAGAATAGTCCATACGAAACCAGTAAATACCAGGCAACAATTGCAGCTTTACCAAAAGAAACTTACCAGCAGGTTTTCGAGATTGGCTGTTCAATCGGTGTACTTACCAAAATGCTTGCTCCAAAATGCCAGCACTTATTAGCTGTAGAACCTGCGGACAAAGCTTTTCAAAAAGCAAAAAATCGCGTTAAAGATTTTCCGAATGTACAAGTGGAAAAAATGCTGGTTCCGAATGATTTTCCGGATCAGCAGTTTGATTTGATTTTATTATCAGAAGTTGGCTATTATTTAAGCAAAGTAGATTTGGAAAAACTAGCTGAATTGATGATCGATCATTTACTTCCTGGCGGACAATTACTACTGGTTCACTGGACTCCTTTTGTACCGGATTATCCGCAAACCGGCGATCAGGTGCATGATTACTTCATGGATTTATGCCAGCAAAAGAAGCATCTGAAACATTTGAAATATCAGCGTGAAGAAAAATTCAGGCTAGATTTATTTGAGAAAGTGTAATTCAATTTTGGTTTACAAAAACGCGCAATTCCTGGATAGCTTGTGTGATATGAACCAGTTTCCATTGTTTTCCCCATTTACCGGAACTCATTTTTTTATAGACTTTTTCCCAAAACAAACCAAAAAACGAAGTAGCAATTAATTCTTTATGCAGCCAATCGCTGTTAATCGAAATATTTTTTGCCAGATTTTGCAAAGCTTCCTGATCGTAAAAACCATCGTTTAAATGTGCCTCCCAGCATTGCCGCAAAACCTGTCGGCTTTTAAATTTAGTCAGACAGGATTCAACAGGTTCTACTTCCTGCGTATAACCATTTTTAGTATAACCAGACCATTTTTTTAGCTGTTCCGAAAATCCGACTTCAACCCTGCCAGCCATTCTAGTAGAAGTATAAACCTTTACAGCAGGTGTTTTGCGGATACGGATGTCCATTCGCTGCAAAGCCTGGTGGAAAGCATTGTCTTCCAGATAAGGCACTTGCGGCAGGCGGCCAACCTGATGATATACCTTGCAGGTTACAGCCATACTTGCGCCAAAATACTGAAAATGCCGCGGCCACGGATCATGATCCTCCGGATCGATCAATGCTTCAGCCTGACTTAGCAAACTGCGGTAAGCAACATCTCTTAAATGATAAATCCGGGATATGTTTTTATTTCGCCGGGTTAAAATCCTCCCGCCTACGGCATCACAGCCATTGGCAACTTCCTGCATAATATGATAAACCCAGCAAGTATCAACTTGCGTATCACCATCGGTAGAAGCAATGATACCTTTAAAATTCTCATTAATTGTTAAACGACGGTAAGCTTCATCCATCAAAAGCCTTCGTACAAAACCAATATTGGCTTTTTTTGGAGGAAGCACAATTTCTGCAACATGTAATGGAAAAGCCGTATATTTTTTTTGATAGTTTTGAACAATGGTAAAACTTTGATCACTGCAGTTATTAACCAGTACCAAAACTTCATACAATTGCGGGTTTATAGGTATTCCGTTGCTATCAGTTTGCAAACGTAACGCATCCAAGGTTTTACGTATGTTTCGGGCTTCGTTACGCGCTGGAACAATAATCGAAACTTTCAGAAAAGCAGACGGTGCAATTGCTGCATTGAAAATGTTGTTGTAATTTAAAGCCGTATTTTGTATAACCCCACTATATTCTGTTTGCATGTATAATTAAAGCATAATCTGGTTTTACTGTTTTTATGCGATTAAAAACAGTACAGCACTACAACCAAAATATATTGTAATTGTTGAATTTTAAGAAGATTTAATTCTGTTATTTTCCACAAACCAAAGCCACATTTATCTGTCTCCAAAACCACTATGCCTACTTCTATATCAAACCAGATGAGTATCCTGAAAGGTATTGATCGTCCTGATTTTATTCGTGATGAAACACTTGCTGATATCTTCCGGCAAACCGCCCAAAAATACCCGGTAAAAACAGCATTGATTTTTGGGGAAGAAACACTTACTTATCAGGAACTGGATTATTGGAGTGATGCAATAGCTGCCGATCTTGCTGCAAACGGGATTAAACTTGGTGATAAAGTTGGCATCTGGTACAAACGCGGATTAGAACTTCACGCAGCAATTATTGGTATTATCAAAGTTGGTGCGGCTTATATTCCGGTTGATCGGGAAATTCCGGCAGAACGTGTAGAAACAATTTTTACAGAAGTAGAAGCTTCGGCTTATATCAGTGCCGATTTGCTGAACCTGGATTTTCCGATGCTACAAATCAGAGAGAAGTCTACTGTAAAAGAAGCATTCATCTTTCCCGAAGGTCCGAAACCGGATAATCTGGCTTACGTTTTATACACTTCCGGAAGTACCGGAAAACCAAAAGGCATCCCGATAAGTCATCGAAATATTTGTCATTTAGTTCGATCAGAGCAAAGCGTGATCAATATTTTGGAAACCGACCGTGTTTACCAAGGTTTTTCTGTTTCGTTTGATATGTGGTGCGAAGAAACCTGGGTAAGTTATTTTGCCGGAGCCACGCTTTGGGTTGCTGATAATACAACTTCTAAAGCGATTGATGAATTGAGCGATGTGCTTAACCGCGAAAAAATAACGGTTTTGCACGCCGTTCCAAGTTTGCTGGCGGTGATGGAAGATAATATTCCAAATTTACGATTGGTAAATGCTGGTGGAGAAGCTTGCACCACACAGGTTTTAAACCGGTGGTCAACGCCAAACCGGACTTTCTACAACAGTTACGGCCCAACAGAAACGACCGTGAGTGCTACTTTTGCCGCTTTAAAACCAGGAGATGCCATCACCATCGGCGATCCGTTACCAAATTATAACCTGGCTGTTGTTGATGAAAAGTTAAACGTTGTACCTTTTGGTGAGCGCGGCGAACTGGTAATTTCTGGTCCTGGTGTTGCCGAAGGTTACGTGAAACTACCACAGCTTACTCAAGAAAAGTTTGTGCTAAAAACAGCATCGCTGGCAGATTTGCCCGGCAACAGGATTTACCGAACCGGTGATGCTGCATTAATTAAAGAAGATGGCGGCATTGAGTTTTTAGGCCGGTTTGATGATCAGATCAAACTCCGTGGTTACCGCATTGAGCTGGGCGAAATTGAAACCAAGCTGGCCGGTTTACAGAACATTTCTGCTGCTGCCGTTGCGGTGAAAAAAGACAGCTCAGAGCAGGATCAGTTAGTTGGCTATGTAGTAACTGAAGGCAACATTGCACTGGAAGAAAACCTGCTGCGCTTAGAACTGGCCAAAGTTTTACCGGCCTATATGGTTCCGGCAACAATTGTTTTGCTACCTGAAATGCCGCGGATGCCTAGTGGAAAAGTAAACCGTAAAGCGTTGCCAACGCCAGAATCTTTGCTGGAAGGTGTTGTAAATCAGGCTGAAGAAACGCTGGACATGAACGCGCCACTGCCAGACCGGGTGCTGAACATGCTGCGCAAAACTTTTCCAAACAAAACTATTGATTTGTCGATGGATTTCTTTGATGATCTGGGCGGACATTCTTTGCTTGCGGCCGGTTTGGTTTCCAGATTACGGCGTGATGGCGGCGTTCCGAAAGCTTCTTTGCGTGATATTTACATGCACCGGCCACTCCAGAAATTAGTGGAAGTTTGGGAGCAGCAAACACCAGTTGATAAAAAGTCCGAACGGAAATTTCTCAAAGTAAACATCATCAGTTATTACACCTGTTGGCTGGCACAAACTGTTGCCCTTTTGTTTATTTATGCTTTGTTTGCCATCCAGATTTTTATTCCGTACCTCGGTTATTATTATGTAGAGCAGGATACCGGGCATTTAGGTTATGCAATTACCACTTCCCTGGTTTTGTTTTGCCTCATTCCTCCCCTGTTTTCCTTTATTACTGTTGGTACCAAATGGCTGGTTATCGGAAAATTTAAAGAGGGAGATTATCCTTTGTGGGGAAGCTATTATTTCCGCTGGTGGTTTGTTAAAACCATACAACGCCTGCTTACAGTTCAGTTTTTAAACGGTACGCCTTTGTATCCGGTTTATTTACGGCTTTTAGGAGTGCATATCGAGCCGGATGCACAGTTAGGCGAATTTACTTTGGGAGCAGAAGATTTAATTACCATTGGCAGTGATGTCAGCATCAGTTCGGGTGTTAATTTAAACAATGCCGTAGTTGAAGATGGCTTACTCAAAATTCGATCTATTACTTTAGGTGATCATGCTTACATCGGCAGCAGCGCAATTATTGCTGGTGGTGCAACAATGGAAGCATGGAGCGAATTGCAGGATTTGAGTTTTTTGCAGGAAGGCAAAACAATCCGTTCCGGCGAGGTTTGGTGCGGTAGTCCGGCACAATTAAAAGAAATAAAAAATATTGCTGATTTACCGCAGCCGCTTTCTGTATCAACCCAAACTCGGCGAAAATATAAGCTGATCTTCACCTTGTCGCTGCTGATTTTTCCTTTTACCATTTTGTTGCCTCTTTTACCAACCATTATTACGCTGAACAAACTGGATAACGCTGCCGAAGATTACGACTTTACCTACCTTGTTGTGGTACCATCGTTAGCGTTAGTTTATATTTTGCTTTTTGCGTTAGAAACCGTGGTGCTAACACGCTTGTTACAGCGAAACATCAAACCCGGAACTTACCCAATTTACAGTGGCTTTTACTTACGAAAGTGGTTTGCTGATCAACTCATGTCTTTAAGTCTGATCGTTTTGCACCCTATTTACGCCACTGTTTATATCCGCACATTTTTTCGGGCTTTAGGTGCCAAAATTGGTAAAAATACCGAAATTTCTACAGCAAGCAGCGTTACGCACCCGCTGTTAAAAATTGGTAGCGGTGCTTTTATTGCAGATGCTGTTGTTTTGGGTGAATCTGATATACGCGGACAGCAGTTAATTTTAGATTATACCGAAATTGACAGCGGCACATTCGTGGGCAACAGTGCTTTGATTCCGCAGGGAACAAAATTACCTGGAAACATATTGATCGGCGTTTTATCAATTCCTCCTGAAAAGAAAGAATTGGATCAAAATCAATCCAAAGACTGGTTTGGCTCGCCTGCAATCGCGCTGCCGCGCAGGCAGGAAAGCAATTCTTTTTCCGAAGAACTGACCTCCAATCCTCGTTTTTTGAGAAGGCTGGCACGTGCAACAGTAGAATTTATTAGGATCATTCTTCCGGAAACCTTAATTATCATTTTCTCCATCTTTTTCATCGCTTACGGTCATGATTTAATTACACAAGAGCCGCTATACAAAATTATTTTATTGTTCCCATTTTATTATCTGGGTTTGATGGGATTACCTGCTTTTTTTACCACCGTATTTTTGAAATATGTTTTTATCGGGAAATTCAAAGCGCAGCAAAAACCAATGTGGACTGATAAAGTATGGCGCAGCGAAGCTATCACCACAACTTACGAAGCTTTGTCTGTTCCGTTTTTGCTAGATTATATGCGCGGCACACCCTGGCTGCCACTTGCCATGCGTTTGTTAGGCGTAAAAGTTTGCAAACGGGTTTGGATGAACACTACCGATATTACCGAATTTGATATGGTTTCTATCGGTGATGACGTTGCGTTAAATGAAAATTGCGGACCGCAAACCCATTTATTTGAAGATCGTGTAATGAAAGTTGGAAGCGTAAAAATTGGTGCCAGAAGCAGCATCGGTGCCGGAACCATCATTTTGTATGATACCGAAATCGGAACAGATTGTAAAATTGATGCTTTATCTTTAGTAATGAAAGGCGAAAGATTAGCTACCGGAACAGACTGGGTTGGTAGTCCGGTGCAACCGGCTTAAGTTTTTAGGTGATAAAAGAAGTATGCTTCTTTTATCACCTAAAAATTGGTCTAACAAAACCGCTTATGAAAAATAATTTAGAGTTGAATGAATTTGAAGTATCAACCTAAAGCTAAGCCAAATTTCTACCCGCATTTACAATTCCATAAACTGTACGGATAACTAACTTGTTGTACAAATTAATTGTTTCTTCGTTCACTTCTTCCGCATTTAGTTGATGCAAAGCATAATGCTGAATCACGACTAAAGGCAAAATTATCTTTTCACGCAGAGCGATGGATTGTCTTTCTACCGGAGATTCTTCCATTAAAACTTTGGTATTGGATAGTTTTAAAAGCAGCGAACAGGTTAATTCAAATTCATCTTTTAACATCGTCCAAAATGGACCAAACTTCGGATCATTTGCTAAAGTTGCTGTAATGTTAAAATTGGATTTCGACATCGACATCATACAATTATCAATAATGGTTTTGAAGAAACTGGATTGCCGGTATAAGTTTTGTAAATCCAGCCATTTGCCTTCCATTTCCATCTTTTTTAATGCTGTTCCTACACCATAAAAACCCGGAATATTTTGTTTTAACTGACTCCATGCAGTTACAAAACTGATGGCGCGTAAATCTTCCAGCTTCAGTTCCGCACCAGAATTTCGTTTGACCGGCCGGCTGCTGATGTTAATTTCAGACAATAATTTTAGTGGACTCAAATGCTCCAGATACGGCAGAAACAAAGGGTTTCCGCGCAGCTCCATAAAGTAACGGTAACTTTCGTCGGCCATGTTTTGAATCAAATTACGTCCGTTTTCGTCAACCGTATCTCCACTATCCTGATTTAAAGCAGATACAATACCGGCATTAATCAGTTGTTCCATGTTAAACCTGGCACTATCAACCGAGCCATATTGTGTGCTGATGGTTTGCCCCTGGATAGTCAGCTGAATATAATCGTTCGCAATTTCGTGTCCCATCGAAGCATAAAACCGATGCGTTTTACCACCACCACGAGCTGGAGGCCCGCCGCGTCCATCAAAAAAAGCCAGATCAATATCGTATTTTCTGGATATGGCCGTCAACTCAACTTTTGCTTTGTATATAGACCAGTTGGCCATTAAATAACCGCCATCTTTCGTACTGTCAGAAAAACCCAGCATAATCGTTTGCCGGTTATTCCGCTTTTTTAAATGCGCCGTGTAAAATGGGTTGGTGTACAATTTTTCCATAATCTCACCTGCTCCCTGCAAATCATTAACGGTTTCAAAAAGCGGCACAAGATCAACCGTTAAATTAGCTGCTTTCCAGCCGCTCCATAAAAACAAATTAATCAGTTGCAAAATATCAGAAGCTTCCTGGCAATTGCTGATGATAAAACGATGGCAAGCTTTTTCGCCATTGGTTTCCTGTATTTCGCGGATATATCTGATGGTATCCAGCGTATCTTTCACCATGTCATCAGCCAGATTCGGGCTGTAAAAATCTGCTTCCACAAACTGGAGCATTTTTAATTTTTCATCTTCTGTATGATCTGCATAATCATTTGGCAATCTGTGCTTTATTGGAGATTCTGTTAAACAATATTGATGCGTTTGCCGCAAAATCCTGCTATCCTGCCGAATATCCAGCGTAGCGAAATGATTACCAAATATTTTTACTTTCCGGATCAGATCATCCACCAAATTACTAAACAAACCATCATGCTCTTTTTGCAGCACATTTTTAATGGCTTCAAGATTGTTCAGAATTACAGCCTGCTGATTTTTATTTTGTAATTCTCCATCGCGGGTTTGTTTATTAAGTTGCTTGTCCAGTTCGGCCATAAATTGCTCCACACCGCGGAAAGTCAGCCTTTTTCTCAATTCTTTATAATCACGTGCGTAGCAACGGTAGATTACTTTGCGCAGCATTTCGGTTACGGTTTGTGTGGATTGCAAGTTTACGTTTGGATTGCCATCCCGATCGCCGCCTGGCCAAAAACCCAATTCTACGGTTTGATGTTCATCTTCTGCCAAAAAATCAAATTCGGTATCTAGTTTTTCTTTGATAAAAGAAGCCGATTGATAAAACACGTTTTCTAAAAACCAGGCCAGCGAAATTGCTTCATCAACAGGCGTAGGTTTTTCTTTATTTAAAAAAGGCGTTTTGCCCAATTGCTGTAACAGCAAATAAATCTGGTTGATGTTATTTACTTTGAGTGCTTCCGTTAATTCGGTAATAATTCCTAAGACGCTGCCCGGATAAAATTGCGTTGGATGCGCCGTCAAAACCAAACGCAACGTAAACTTTTGCAACGCTTTTCGCACATTTTCATGCGTACCGGGCTGGTTAATTACCTGTTGCAGTAAAACCTGCATCGAACTGCTGTCGTCGCCAGTTTCTAATTTTGAAAATGCAGAATCTTCAATTGCATCAAACAAAACAACCTGACGCTCAATATATTGTATAAAACGAAATAGTAGATGGAAACGGTCTGCATCTTTAATATACTGCTGATATTTAGTAAAAAAGCTTTCGATAATTTCTACCGGAGATAGTTTTTTGCTGATACCTTCTTCTACATGCGATTTAAAAAAAGGAAGCAACGTGCCGGTATGTTTGACCTGGTAAAACGGAAGCGTTAAAAATAAGCTGTTATACAAATCAAAACGGGTAACTACCTCGTTATTGAATATAAATTCTTTCTGACTGAGTTTCATACAATATTGTTAACCTTTTCTTTGCCAAAATAGATATTTAATAAGATTTTCAACGATTTTATATGAATTTTTTATCGCTAAAAGAAACATCGCCCAATTAGGGTTTCTTAAATAATTTTGCCGGATGATCTGGTGAGCGCAAACAGAAATTAATTTCAACACTTACCTTCGTACCCAATATGCAACTACCAGCCAGAAAAATTTACAGCTTCTTTTACAGCCAATATTTTTCGGATGGGTTGCGCATTACTTTAGGCGTCCTCATTCCGGTTCTGATATTTAGCCAGTTTAACCAACTTGCCATCGGCGTTGATGTAGCTTTAGGCGCACTATGTGTAAGTGTGGTTGATGCGCCCGGACCAACCATCCACAAGCGTAACAGCATGTTAATCTGTTGTTTCTTAATTTTGTTGGTATCGCTGATAACCGGTTTTGTTCAGCCCAATCCATATTTACTTGGGATAGAAATTGTTTTATTTTCTTTCTTTTTCTCCATGTTCGCAATTTATGGCGCAAAAGCCACTTCCATCGGAACTTGTGCTTTGCTGATCATGATTTTTATGATCGAAAAACGCATGGAACCGCAGCAGGTAATCAACTCCAGCTTACTTATTTTAGCTGGAGGAATCTGGTACACTTTAGTCAGTTTAACTTTTTTCCGCATCAGGCCGTATCGTGCAGCACAACAGGCTTTAGGCGAATGTATCAGCGAAGTTGCCGAATATTTAAGGCTGAAGGCTGATTTTTATGCGGAGAAAACAAACATTGATGAAAACTATAAACACTTGGTTTCTCAGCAAATTGCCGTAAGCCAGCACCAGGATGCCGTACGAGAACTGCTGTTTAAATCCCGCAAAATTGTTAAAGAGTCAACACATGCGGGCCGGATGCTGATTTTAACTTTTGTAGATCTGGTTGATCTTTTCGACCAGATTACTTACACGCATTACGATTACGAAACGCTGCGGAAAACCTATTTGCAAACCGGCATATTGGAAGAAATTTCCCAGCTCATCAACAAAATGGCTCATGAGCTGGATTTAATAGGTTTCTCAGTTCAATCTAACAAAAAATACAAACGAACCATTTCGCATACAGCAGAACTGGAAAATATTAAAACAAATATTAATCAGATTGCTGCTGCTGATCCTGAAAAAAGTACTTTATTTTTAAAGAAAATTCTGGTCAACATCCGCAACATCAACCAGCGTTTAATGGACACGGCCAGTTATACCAGCGCATCGCAAACTTCTAAAAAAACTTCTCCAAATCTGGAATTTGCCCGTTTTACTACGCATCAAGATTATGCACCACGGCTGTTTTTAGAAAACTTGTCTTTCAAGTCAGCTTCTTTTAAACATGCTCTGCGTGTGGCAATTGTTTGCGCCGTTGGTTTTATCCTGGCAAAAACAGTTGTTACCGGCCACCACAGTTACTGGGTTTTACTTACCATTATCGTTATCCTGAAACCTGGTTTCAGTTTTACCAAACAACGTAATTCTCAAAGGCTGATCGGAACGGTTGTGGGTGGATTGATCGGTTTACTGATCCTGTTTTTAATTCCTGATAAAACTGTTTTGTTTTTTATTATGCTGATTTTGATGCTGTTTACGTATAGTTTCTTACGCTTAAATTATGTAGTAAGCGTGATTTTTATGACACCTTATGTACTCATCGCTTTTAGTTTTTTAGGTGTCGAGTTTATTCATACTGTTGAAGAACGTGTGCTGGATACTTTTATCGGTTCTGTGCTGGCGTTTAGTTCTGCATTTATTATTTTCCCAAATTGGGAATCCGATCAGCTAAATGAAAATTTAAGCAAAGTAATTATCAGCAATCAAAACTATCTTAAAACAGTAACCGAACGTTTAAACGGTTTGCCGCTAAATATGGTAGAATATAAGCTGGCGCGAAAAGATGTTTATGTAGAATCAGGTAATTTATCTGCTGCTTTTGAGCGTATGATTTCTGAACCCAAAAGCAAGCAGAAACACACGCAGGACATTCATAAGTTTGTGGTTTTAAACCACATGCTTTCCTCAGCTATTGCAGCTATTGCCGCAAATTTACCTGATAAAAACAGCATCAGTTTGCCTGCACAGCTTAAACTGGCACGACATGCGCAGATTGTGTTACGAGAAATCAGCAAAAAATTAGGCGTAGCTACAGATGTTCCCGCAGAAGGAGTTGTTGTGGAAACTCAAAACAACCTCTCCGATTCGAGTTTGGATAACAGCCAGGCTGATGTTTTATTTCTGGAAGATCAACTGCGGTTCATCTTAAAAATCAATTTGGATATTGCTAAAATCACTGATGAGATTTTGAAGTAAGCTTTTTTATGTTCTACCCTAATAATACTGATGCTTCTTTTATCGGTGTTTTTTAAGAATGTTGTTTTTTTCTCGACTTTAATTAATTTTAAACTGATAAACCCCAGAATCGGAAGTGTTGCCTTTAACATCTTTGGTTACAATTTTCCAATAATAAATCGTGTTAGCTGCTACATTAATAGCTAAGCTTTGGCTATCCGGTTTATTGTTAGCAACAAAAGTTGGTGAAGCACTTTTACCAACATAAACATCATAACTGGCAATATCATTATCTGCATCACTACCACTCCATGTTAGCGTAATATTACTTGTAGTATTTATTACTTGCCCCATTGCAGGAAAAGTAAGCGTTGCAGGAAAAGGCGCATAATATATTTGCCCTTCTCCGGAGTTATAAAACTTCCAGGAATTGCTGATTGCAGTAGTTGTGCTTTTGGATGATTTTGAAGTTACCGTCCACGAAAAAGCAGTTGCTCTGGGGATTGTTATTTTTAGTTCTGATTTACTGCTTGTATAATCGGAAACGGTACCGGTAATCAGATTTTTAAGGGTTAACACGTAATTATTTGCATTAGCAGCATTACTCCAATCAAAACGAACAGTACTTTCTGCTGATGTTTGATTTTCGCCACTTGCACAAACTTCATTTTGTGCCGGTAAAAGAAGTACTGCTTTTGCCGGAGGTAAAGCGGCTTCGGGTGTTGGCAAAGTTTCAGTTCCACTGTTTTTACATGAAAACAGCACACTTGTTATCAAGCCCAAAACAATCAGCTTATGTTTATTTAATTGATGCTTCCTCATTTTTTGATAATCTTAATATTTGTTTCTGATTGATCCAGTACAAGTTTAAGCACATAACTTCCCGGTGAAAGAGTGGAAAGATCAAACGAGCAAATTCCTTGGCTGACGCTGGTTTTACCGCTGTAAACCAATCTGCCTTGCATGTTATAAACTTCTCCTGTTGCTGATGACGAATGATCATTAACAAGCGATAAAGACAACCTGTTTTCAAAAGGATTTGGATAAGCTGTTATTTTAACCGGCAGTTCTATTGTTTTTTCATAAACTCCCTGGCAAACATTGGCTGTAGTTACGCTTAAAGTGTTTTTTCCGGCTGCAAGCGGAAGAGATATTGAGCTTTTTGTAGTGGTATAAGAAGTGCCGTTAAGGTTGATGTTATACAAACTGCTACCTGACAGATTTAAGCTAAGTGTAGCAGATGTAGGGTTAACTACCGGATAAACAGAAAGGTCTTTAGGTGCTGTTACGGTAACATCAAAACATTGCTTAAATGCAGGATAAGCTGCAATGGTAATACAAACAGAATAAGTGCCGGCAGGCAGGTTTTTAACAGACAATTTTCCGGTGAAAGGATAAGTCATGCTTGTTCCTGCAGATACAATCGCTGCTGTATAATTAAGATTGCTTAGGGCAGTAATATTAATTTCGCCATTACTGCTGTTCTTGCAGCTTTCGCCCGTTGCACTGATGGTAAAGTTATTGGATGGAAGTGTAAAAATGACCTGTATATCCTGACTGACAGAAGCAGCAGGAAGATAATTAACATTTCCTGCCTGACTTGCCGTTATCGTACTGCTTCCAGCTCCCACAACATGTAATTTGCCGTTTACTACCGCAAGTACATTTGGATTACTGCTTGTATAATTAACTGGTAAACCAGAAGATGACACAGCACCCGGATTAAAATCGGCATCACCATAAGCCTTTGCCGGAACGGTTGCAAAAGTTATGGCTTGCGAAGCCTGTGTTACAGTTAATGTTCCGGGAACGTAAATAAAACTGTAGTTAGCTGCATCAGCACCTGATGGTGTTATCGGATAAGTGCCTGCATCGGAAGTTGTTGTTGCTGTAGTACTTATGGCAACCTGTGCAGTTAATACAGTTGATGTTTCTCCATTTAAAAATCCTGCATAAGCAACCGTTAAAGCAGGGTTAGCAGAACTATAAGTTTTAGTTTGATTGTTTGCTGTTATCGTTAACGATGCTTTGTTTACCGTTAAAATTTGGGTAACGGAAGTTGCTGTGCTATAATTTCCATCTCCTGCTTGAGAAGCAGTAATATCTGCTGTACCAGCTGAAAGGATATGAACCATCCCTGCAGCACTAACAGTGGCAACTGCAGGATTACTGCTGGTGTAAGTAACAGACAAACCAGAAGATGACTTAGCAATTAAAGTAAAATCTGCGTCACCATAAGTTTTAGATGGAAGTGCGTCAAAAGTAATGTTCTGGTTGCTTTGTCCGATAGTTAAGGTGCCATTTACATAAGTAATATTATAGTTAGAACTTGCTGCTCCTTCAACGAGAATAGGATAAGTACCAGCGGCAGACGTGGCCGTTGCCGTAGTACTTACAGTTGGCTTCGTAGTTAAGCTATCTTGGATATCACCATTAACAAAACCATTATAACTAACCGTTAAAGCAGGATTAACTGCGCTGTAAGTTTTAGTTTGATTATCTGCTGTTATGATTAATGATGCTTTGTTTACCATTAAAGTTTGGGTAACATCAGTTGCTGCTAAAAAGCTATTATTTACTACTTGTGAAGCCGTGATAGTTGCTGTTCCGGCACTTACTATATGGACTTTACCATTTACAACGGATGCTACAGCCGTATTGCTACTACTGTAAATAATTGGGATCGTACTATTATCACTTGTTGCAACAATCGTAAAATCTGCATCACCATAAGCTTTTGCCGGAAGTGTTGCAAAGGTAATTGTTTGAACAGCTTTAGTACGGTTTACAGTTAAAGTATAAGTTTTTTGAGTTGTACCATTCTGAGCTGTTACAACTGCTTTTATTTCGTTGGAACCAATAGTTAATGGTATTGCAGCTGAGGCAGTACCTGAAGATACTGCTGCACCATTGACAGTTACGCTTGCAGTTGCATCTGCAAGCGTTGGGGTTACTTGAAGGTTACTGGTTAAATTATCAACGTTTACTGTATAAGCGGTTGAATCCGGTGTAAACGTAGGGCTTAAAGTTCCTGCACTTAAAGCAAGATTAGCAAGACGCGGATTTGTTGATACCGGAGATGAGGAGCCATAATATTTAACAAAAACGCCTCGTGAATCGTAAGCAACATAAACGTTGTTATTATTAATGGCAACTGATGGGTGGTTGGCCTCGTCTGCTGAAAATCCAGCTACACCTCCAACTGCCGTCCAACTACTACCATCGAATTTCATCACCGTTGCTTTATCATCATTAGCATTATCCTGATAACTTACATATGGCACATCGCCATTGAAAATTAGCGAAGTGTAAGTAGCTGATCCTGCTGAAAAACCTCCTCCTACTGGTAGCCAGTCCTTACCATCAAACTTTTTCACAGTAGCTTTACCACTATTACTACCATCAGCATAAGCTAAATAAGGAGTACCGTTATTAAACGCAATTGACGTATAACTGGCTGCACCAGTAGTAAACCCGGCTGTACCTACTGTTAACCAGCTTCCGCCTTCAAACTTCATCACTGTTGCTTTTCCGCCTGTGTAACCGTAGCGATAATCCATGTAAGCAACATACGGCACATCACCGTTAAAAGCAAGCGAGATATAATCTGCTTCTAATGTAGATGAATTCCCTGAAAAGCCTGGCCAGCCTACAACTTCCCAACCGTTGTTCACAAACTTCATAACGGTAACCTTGTTCCCGAAAGCTCCATCCCTGTAAGCAACATACGGAATTCCATTTTTAATTACTATAGATACATAATCTACCGACCCCACAGAAAAACCTGGAGATCCAACCGTTACCCAATTACTACCATCAAATCTCATCACCGTAACTTTATTACTGTTTGATATATCTCTATATGCAACATAAGGCGTCGTATTATTAAAAGCCAGCGAAGTATAATAAGTTTCTCCTGCTGTAAACCCTAATTTTCCTACTACTGTCCACTTACCTGCAGTAAATTTAGCAACACTTGTTTTATAGTTATTTCCGAAGTCTTGATAAGCAACATACGGTGTACTGCCATTAAAAGCTAATGATGTACTAATGGAATAGCCCTTAGTAAAGCTTGGAGTACCTACAGTTTGCCAACTACTACCAGTATATTTCTTCACTGTAGCTTTACCGGCATTACCAGAATCGTTATATGCTATATAAGGAATACTTCCACTAAATGAAATTGAAGTAAAACTCGCTTGATCTGCTGAAAAATCTTCTCCTAATTGCTGCCAACTATCACCATTAAGCATCATAACGGTGGCTTTAACATTATTTCCACCATCTGTGTAGATTACAACCGGTTTATCACCGTTAAAAACAAGTGAAAGATAACCTGCATCCCCTTTTGAAAAGCCTGTATTTCCTACAGCAACCCAGTTTGTACCATCGAATTTCATAACGGTAGCTTTATTGCCGTTACTTCCATCTGCATAAGCTATAAAAGGTGTATTACCATTAAATGCAAGCGAAGTGGAAGCAACCTCTCCCACTGAAAAACCAGGTGCTCCAACATTTATCCAATTGCTCCCATCAAATTTCATAACATTAGCCTTGTTACCATTAGCAACGTCATAATAAGACACATAAGGTGTATTGCCATTAAAAGCGAGAGCTAAGGAGTAGCTTCCGCCGGTTGAAAATCCAGGTGTTCCTACTCTAATCCAATTACTGCCATCAAATTTCATTACCGTTGCTTTACCACTACTATAACCCCAGTTATAATCAGCAAATGCCACGTAAGGTATTCCACTATTAAAAGCAAGAGAGATAAACCCTCCTGTACCTGCAGACAAATCTCCCGAAAAACCTAATGGTCCTACCGGTTCCCAATTGCTGCCATTAAATTTCATCACTGTCGGTTCATTATTATTTCCCGCATCATAATATGCCACATAAGGAGTAGTACCGTTAAATGCCAGGGAAATGGAATTGGCTACACCCGCCGAAAAGCCTGGCTTTCCTACTGGCACCCAACTATTTCCATTAAATTTTTTTATTGTAATCTTACTATTTTGATGGCCGTAATCAGCATAAGCAACGTAAGGAGTTCCGTTAGCATCTGTAACAATATGTAAATTATTGATTAAATTGGTAGAAGGCTGATTATTATCATCCGGGCCAAGTGGTAGCCAGGATTGTGCCTGTACAGGCGGTTGTAAAACAGGGTTTACTGTTAGTATTTGCACAACATCTGCTACTGCCAGATAACTTGCATTTCCTGCCTGGAAGGCTGTAATATTTGTTGTTCCTGTAGCAAGGATGTGGATGGTACCAGCAGCACTAACGGTAGCAACAGCAGGATTACTGTTTGTATAAGTAATTGGTAAACCAGACGAGGAGGTTGCAATAAGCGGAAAATCTGCATCTCCAAATATTTTTGCAGGAATTGTAGCAAAGCTTATTGTTTGCGGAGTTTTGGCTCGGTTTACTGTTACTGTATAAGTTTGAGTAGTAATACCATCCTGGGCAGTTACAATTGTTGTAATCGTATTACTACCAACCTTTAATGATATACTACCTGAGGCAATTTCTGAAGATACTGCTGTACCATTAACCGTTACCTTAGCATTGGCATCATTTATAGTTGGGGTTACCTTAATGATACTGTCAGCACTACTGACATTTGCCCTATAAGAAATTGTATCAGCTGAGAATGCCGGATTTAAAGCTCCTGCACTCAAAGTTAGGTTAGCAAGCTTAGTGTTTGTACTTAATATAGGAGGTTCAACATAATATTTAACATAGGTTCCGGATGCTGTATTATATGCAACATAGATATTGTTATTATTTGCAATAATTTGTGTACTAATAGCTGATCCTGCTGAAAAACCTGCTGTTCCTAATGTTATCCAACTGCTGCCATCAAACTTTTTTACTGTTGTTTTACTAGTTAGACTACCATCTACATAAGACACATATGGTGTATTGCTATTGAAAGCAAGCGAGGTGGAATAAGCATTACTTGTTGAAAAGCCTGCGGCACCAACAGTTACCCAATTGCTGCCATTGAATTTCATTACTGTAGCTTTGCTACTGCTGTTTCCATCCTGAAAGGCTAAATAGGGTGTGTTACTATTAAAAGCAAGGGAATTGAAATAAGCTGTAAAAGCAGAAAACCTTTCTGGCCCTATCGTTACCCAGTCCCTCCCATCAAATTTTTTTACAGTAGCCTTACCAAACGTATTAGGTGTATAAGGAATAGGAGTATCCTGATAAGCTAAATATAAAGAATTACCGTTAAATGCAAGCGAGAGATAAGTTGCTGAACCAGTTGAAAAGCTTGCACTGCCTACTGTTACCCAATTGTTACCATCATACTTTAAAACGGTTGCTTTGTTATTATTTTGCCCATCCACATAAGCAAGGTAGGGTACACTTTTATCGCAAACTAGTGAAATATAGTAACCGTTTCCCACTGTAACGTTTAAAACACCTAGTGTTATCCAACTGCTACCGTCGAACATCATTACTGTAGGTTTGCTACTAACGGGATCAACATAAGCAATATATGGCGTATTGCTGCTAAATGCAATTAAAGGAGTGGCAACTCCCGCTGAAAAACCTGCTGTACCTACTGTTATCCAATTGCTGCCATTAAACTTCTTTACTGTTGCTTTACCACCATTATTACTATCGCTGTAACTTACATAAGGCGTATCTCCATTAACTGCTAGCGAAGGGTATGCAGGACCATCTGATAAGCCTCCAACTCCAACTGCTGTCCAACTGTTTCCGTTCAACTTTTGTACCGTTGCCTTACCACTGTTACCCGCATCTGCATATACAACATAAGGTGTATTACCCGTAATAGCAAGTGAGATATAGGAAGCGGCTCCTGCTGAAATACTCGGGCCACCAATTGTAACCCAGTTACTTCCATTAAACATCATTACTGCAGCTTTACCCACATTACCAATTACATAAGCAACATAAGGTGTACTTCCGCTAAAAGCTAAAGAATAATCATACGTTATACTTGTCGTAAATCCTGCAGTACCAACTGTTATCCAGTCAGTTCCGTTAAACTGCTTTACGGTAGCTTTACCACTACTTGCACCGTCCCCATATACGATATAAGGTGTACTATTATTAAAAGTAAGTTTAGGGATTAAGGCTTGTCCAGCTGAAAACCCTACTGCTCCAACTGTTAACCAATCTGTTCCATTAAATTGCTTTACAGTGGCTCGATTACTATTACCGGGATCTGTATAAGCTACATATGGTATATTGCCATTAACAGCAAATGAAATATAAGGTACGGACCTCGAAAGAGAACCCGGTGAATTTCCTACTGTTGCCCAGCTACCGTTATTAAACCTCATTACAACAGCTTTGCTATTTTCGTAATCAAAATAGGCTATATACGGTGTAGTGCCAATAAAAGCAAGTGAAATTGATTTCGTTAAACCTGCTGAAAAGCCGCTGGAGCCGACATTTACCCAATTGCTACCATCAAATTTCATAACAGTAGCTTTACCATTTTTAGGTACATCCGAATAAGTTATATAAGGTGTAGTACCATTGAAAGCGAGAGAAATTTCCATTGCCTGTCCCGCTGAAAAACCAATCGAACCTACTGTTGTCCAGTTATTACCATCAAACTTCTTCACTGTAGCTTTACCGCTATTGCTACCATCCGAGTAGGCAACATATGGAACGCCATCGGGATCTGTTACGATATTTGTATAAGTAACTGCACCATCAGACAGTTGATTATTATCATCCGGGCCAAGCGGCAACCAGGATTGTGCCTGTATTTTTCCTGCAAAAAACAACAAAAGCAGTAAAACAGAAAATAATCTAAGTAAATTTTTAACCATATTTTTTCTATTATAAAAACAGTATCCAGTATTTGTAGAGCCTCTTTAGGCAATAAAAAAAATCAATTACATCAAATGCAAGTAGCTTTAAAAAAGAAGCAATTAAGTTGAAGCAGTTATTATTTTATTTAAAACGTTAGAGGGCTTTAGGCTATTTGAACAGGAAAAAGCATAATTTTATCCACGCCTAAACATAGATATATCCTAGGAATTATCATAGTGCTTATCTAAGTTGTTAAAAATTACTGTTGTTTTAACAATGAGCATCAGGGTTTTAAGCCGATAAAAACAGCATCAACAAAAAACTTATAGCTTCTAAAGCTAATTTTCCTGTTAAAATTTCTCTGTCAAATGTTTCCAATACCGTTTAGGCACGTGCTGTAAATGGAGTTTGGTATTCTTTCGTGCCGGAATGTTAACGTGTTTAAAATAATCTTTCCACAAGGCCTGATACAACATTTCATCTTCCGAATAAGAGGAAATAATGGTTTTACCGTATTGCGTTCCCGAAGCAAAATCCAGCTGCACAAATTCTGCCTGATTTAGATCGTAATAGATGCCGTAAGCTCTGCGAATATCGTAAATCAGCCATTTCTGATCGGCATAACGGCGTTTAAAATGAGGCAAAATCAGCGGTAAAACGTTATAATCAGGCTCTACAGAAGCATAAAAAATTCCGTCTGCCATTTTTTGAAATCGTACAAAAGCTTCCATCCGGTGCTTTTCGCGCCGAACCATTTTAATCACATCTGCAACACGTATCACAAACTTATTGCTAAAATCATTCTCTACAGCTTCATTACTGCTAAAAGCGTATCGGATAAAACCAAGCAAATTATCTTCTTCGCCCGCAATTTCTGATAAATGCGCCGCATATAAACGTTGCACGCCTGCAGCCGAAAGCTTCTGCGTTAAACCTTTTAAAACGCGGCTGGCTTTGGCCGGATCAGACACGATGCTTCTTTTAGCATCAAAAAAACTTTGTTGCGTTACGCCTTCCCTGAAAATTTTTACCAGATCAAGCTTGTGTTCATAAACCTCGAAAACAATAGTCAGCAAACCTTCAAACGTGCCATCATAAACCAAATTAATCATGTTAAAAAAGGCTTAGCTGGTTAGGTTTTTGTTTGAGATATTTACTTTGCGATTCGGCCAGAATAAATTGCTTGATTTTAGTGCCCGAAAGTTCCCGACGCTCAAAATCCCGACTATCGCAAGTGATAAAATAACGCGCGCGGTTTACGGCAATTCCCATCGCTTTAAGATGTTCCCAGTTTAGCTTTCCAAATTTCCGTCCGCTTACAATTTTTTGTGCCGATTGCAAACCGATTCCCGGCACACGCAAAATCAGCTGTAAATCAGCTTTGTTAATATCGATTGGAAAGTGCTGCAAATTTCGAATGGCCCAACTTAGTTTTGGGTCGATATCCAAATCTAGATGTGGGTTTTGCTGATCCACAATTTCCTGCACTTTGAAACCGTAAAACCGCATCAGCCAATCAGCCTGATATAATCGGTTTTCGCGCACCATTGGCACAGCTGTGCTTAAACCCGGCAAACGGTTATCATTACTAATCGGCACATATCCAGAATAATAAACCCGTTTTAAGTTAAAGGATTTGTAAAAATGATTGGCTGTATATAAAATCTGCTGGTCGTTTTCTGGCGAGGCACCAATAACCATTTGCGTACTTTGTCCGGCTGGCGCAAACAGCGGTGCCTTTTTGAACAGTGATTTTTCTTCTTTGCGGAGGATAATCTCGTTTTTGATAAAATTCATTGGTTTGATCATATCCTTCTGGTTTTTATCAGGAGCCAACAATTTTAATCCTGCTTCGGTTGGCAGTTCCAGGTTTACACTTAATCGATCGGCATATAAACCGGCCTCAGCCATTAATTCGTCACTTGCGCCGGGAATAGATTTTAAGTGAATATAACCGTTAAATTTGTGTTCTGTGCGCAGTTTTTTGGCGATACGAACCAATCGTTCCATGGTATAATCGGCATCTTTAAAAATCCCGGAACTCAAAAATAAACCTTCAATATAATTACGGCGGTAAAAGTTCATTGTTAAATTCACCACTTCTTGCACGGTAAAAGCAGCACGCTTGATGTCGTTGCTTTTGCGTGAAACACAATACGCGCAATCAAAAATGCAATGGTTAGTGAGCAGGATTTTCAGCAGCGAAACACATCTTCCATCTTCTGTGTAAGTATGACAAATTCCGTTGCTGGCATCGCCTAAACCTTTGTTATCATTTTTGCGCTTGCTGCCGCTGGATGAGCAGGAAACATCGTACTTAGCGGCGTCGGCCAAAATGGAAAGCTTTTCACGAATTCGATCATCATTCATACGGCTAATATACTAATATTTTTAGTAATTTGTTTCATCAAAATCAAACAAAAGTTTTAAACATTTGGTTAATCATCCAAACAAAAAATAAAAATGGAAACATTATATACCGCAGTTGTAACTGCAAAAGGTGGCCGTAAAGGCACCGTAAAATCTGCTGATGGCGTGATTGATTTAGAATTGAAACCACCGGCAGAAATGGGCGGCGAAGCCGGCTATGCCAATCCGGAATTATTATTTGCGGCTGCTTGGGGAAGCTGTTACTTGGGCGCGTTAGGTTCGGTAGGCAAGCGCGATAACGTAGATGTAAGCGAAGCTACTGTAGATGTGCACGTTAGTTTTAACCAGGAAAGTGCTGCCTCTTATGTTTTATCAGCCGAATTACATGTGCATATTCCGGGAATTGATTTGGAAAAAGCACAGAAATTGGCTGATGCCGCGCACAAAGGCTGCCCGTATTCTAAAGCAACTCGCGGAAACGTAGATACCAAAGTAATTGCAGAATAAGTAAACACTTCTTTTACAGAGTAAAATTTAAGCTGATAAATATTTATCGGCTTTTTTTATACGATAAAACACGTACTAATTTACTTATTTGAAATAAACCTTTGCGGGAAGTTAATCGTAAAAGTATCAATCGATATAAACCGGATGACTGATATTTTTAAAAGAAATAACGTAAAAATTTATGGTAGCGGCGAGCAAACCATTTTGTTTGCACACGGATTTGGAGGCGATCAAACGGCCTGGAAATACGTTTTAAATGCTTTTACTGAAAAATACAGAGTAATTCTTTTTGATTATGTAGGATCAGGTAATTCCGATCATTCGGCTTACCGGCCAGAACTATATAGTTCGCTCAATGGTTTTGCACAGGATGTATTGGATGTTTGTGCTGCTTTAAATCTGCAAAAAGTTATTTATGTTGGCCATTCTGTAAGTGGCATGGTTGGGCTTTTAGCTGCGCTGGAGAAACCGGAATACTTTGAAAAAATGGTTTTTATAGGCCCTTCTGCACGTTATTTAAACGATCATGACCAGAATTATATTGGTGGTTTGGAAAAAAGTGATTTAGATGCTTTATTTGAAATGCTGGATAATAATTACCTCGGCTTTTCAAGGGCTTTGGCACCAGCCATTATGGGCGAAAAAACTTCAGCAGAAAACCAGGAAGAACTGGTAGAAAGTTTTTCTGCTGCCGATCCGTCCATCTCTCAAAATTTTGCTCGTGTTACGCTTTTGTCTGATAATCGTGCTGCACTGCCAAACATGAAAGTACCTAGCTTAACCTTGCAATGTATGGACGATATACTGGCACCAGAGACTTCAGGAAAATATATAAATGAACATACGCCTGGAAACAGGTATCTGGAAATTGATGCTACTGGTCATTGTCCTCACATAAGCGCACCGGAAGAAATAATTAAAGCAATAAAAAATTACATTTTGAATTAAAAATCGAAACAAAATTTGTGGAAACGCTTCATCCGGAACAAGAAAACTTATTAAGCAATTCAGCTTACCTGTACGAGAATTCGCCTTGCGGACATCTTTCTTTTTTCCCCGGAAAAAATATTTTTCAAATCAATCAAACTTTACTCAACTGGATTGGACTGAGCCGTGAGGAAGTTTTCAGCCAGAAAAAATTTCAGGATTTAATTACCGTTGGTGGTAAATTATATTACCAGATGGTAGTTGTGCCGCTGCTAAACAGGCAGGGATTTTTGAATGAAATCAATTTTGATATTATCGTAAAAAACGGAACTCCTTTTCCATGCCTTTTCAATGCAATTGGTATTAAAAGCGATGATGGAAAAACAATTGCAGTACATGCTACTATCCTGAAAATAACAGATCGGAAGCAGTATGAATCTGAACTTTTGATGTCGAAAAAAATGGCGGAAGAAGAGCGAAAACGTTTTGAATCGCTTTCTAACATCATCCCGGAAATTATCTGGACGGCACTGGCCAATGGAAGCGTAAATTTTATGAACGAACGTTTTTTTGAATATTTTAAAAAGTCGAATGAAACCTTAAGAAAAACCTCTTTACTGCATCTAATTCATCCGCCGTACCGAAAAAAAATATTGAAACTTTGGATAGATGCAGTACAAAACGGAGAAAAATTTGAAGCAGAGGTTTTGTTAAAAAAGCAGTGGAATAATTATGAGTGGTTTATCGTCCGCGCTGTTCCGTACAGAAATGACAACAATGTTGTAGAGATGTGGTTTGGCTCCTGCACCAATATCCACGAACATAAAAAGCAGCAGTTAAAAGCGGTAGAAAACTTAAACCACAGCTTGTCTGAAGCCAGTGAAATCATTTCTTCCAAAGAAAAAACTTTGGAAGAAATTGCTTACAGTCAATCTCATTTGGTGCGCAGGCCACTTGCTAACATCATTGGGTTGGTAGAAATGCTGGAATGTACCGAAGAAGATTCAATGAATAATTCTATTACAACTATGTTGAAGCAAAGTGCTGCCGAATTAGACGAAATGATTAAACAAATTGTTCTTAAAGTTTGATTTATAAATGCTTCTTTTATAGCAGTAAAACATAGCTTTTAAAATTTTGCTTTGTTTGGCAAATCTAAAAATGGATATACAATTTTAGAAAGATGCAAACCTTGCGGATAAGCCAAATCCAAAATTAGTGGTGTTTCTTTACTAATCAAGTAATATTCAAATTCATCAACTTGCATTGCTCCTGTTCCAATTTTAAGTAATTTTCCAACAATAATCCGTATCATTTTACTTAAAAAACGATTAGCTGTAATTTGCAGCCGGATGTGGTTTTCACTTTCATCAACATATAAGCCAACAGAAGTTATCCTGCAAATTGTATGTATGTATTTAACTGGCGTGGTGCAAAAAGCACGGTAATCTTGATAGCGAAGCAGCAATTGTAAAGCTTTTTCAATTTGCTTTAAGTCGAGGTTTTTTAGGTGATAAAAAGAGCTTGTGGTGCTTAAAAACGGGTTTTTGTACGTATGGATAAAATAGTCATACGTTCTGGAAACGGCATCAAAACGTGCATGTTGCAATCCTTCCATTTCCAAAATATCAAAAACGGCAATATCATTTGGCAACGCCTTGTTCAAACGAAAAAGCAATTCTTCTGTATCGCTAATAATTAAATCTACATGGAAAAAAAACTGGCTTGCATGTACACCAGCATCTGTTCTGCCACAACCATTAATTCCAACTGGAACTTTTAAAACCTGACTCAGCTTTGCTTCCAATACTTGCTGAACAGTTGTTGTATTTGGATGCTTTTGCCAACCACTGTAAGCAGTTCCAAGATAAGCAATATGGAAAAAATATCTCAAACCAGATTAACTAATTTTTTGCTTCAACTTGGATTTGATAAATAAGAATTGTTTTTTATACAATGATAACTTTTGTTTAAAAGTTATACTTTCTTTAACAGCCGTATTATGATTAGCATATTTAAAAATAGATGCCTGCCGCATGTATTGTGCCTTCGAACTTAACTTGTGATTTTCTATTGTCAGAAAATAACCATTGGTACAACGCAACATAAAACTATTTTTATTTACCGGAATCAGATCAAAAGTTTCTGCTTCTCCAATTGTGCTACTATTTGCTGTAACAGTATAAGTTGCATTTCCGGTTGCACTTAAAAACAAATTGTTTACTGTTTTTAGGGCAACTTTTCCGTATCCTAAATCTGTTAATTGTAATATATTTTGCGGATCATTTGGCTGTCCATCTACCCAAACTTCAAACTCATTTTTTAAGGAAAGATATTTACCTTTTACATCCCGCAAAGTAAAAATTACCTTTTCCGTCGATGCTTCTTTTATCGATGGAATATCATCCAATCGAACAAAATTATAACCCAAATTCAACAATTTCGGAATCAGAATTTGAAGTAATTCCAACGTTTTGTTTCGGGGTTTAACCACATCCATATCTGCAATTTCATCGTGCATTACTATAATTCCGTGACCGGCACGTTCAATATCTGTCAAATACCGTGCTGCTGCATCTGCAACCGGCCATTCATTTTGCCAGTAATAACAATCTACGCCTGCAATTTCCCAATGAATCGGCCCGATATGATTGGCCGTTAAAATACTGTTATTTAAATTATTAGCAACTTCTGCAGACCATTTGCCATAAGGTGCACGAAAATAAATCCGCTCGCTATCCAAGTATGGTTTAATCAGAGTATCAGTCCGTAAAACCTGATCTAGCACATCACCATCTGCTGATAAATAGTAAGGCAAATCCGGATGATCATAAGTATGATTTCCAATCAAATGCTTCATCTGTTTCAATTCCAATAAAATTTCCGGGTGATGAAAAGCGTATTTTCCAACTACAAAAAAAGTAGCCTGAATTTTCTTTTCAAACAAAAAACGGGCAATTGCAATTGTGTGGCTGCCCGGCCCGTCATCAAAAGTTAAACAAAGTGTTTTTTCCGGAAGAGCTGTGCCGTTAAAAGATTGAATTTGATACAAAAGTTTAATTTAAATTGGACGTTACATTAAACACAAGTTTACTCGAAAATTGATAAATATTTTTGTGCAACAACCTGCTTTTCATAATTACTCAAATACTCGGTTAATTCATGCTGGTTGTATTGTGGTTGATTGATGTTTTGCAATGCTTCTTTTAGCAAATGATTTAATTGCTGAACATTGCCAGGTTCAAACATTTTTCCAAACCGGCCAACCGCTTCTGATAAACCACCGGCATCCGCTGCAATAACGCGGCAACCGCAAGCTAAACCTTCTAAAACCACAATACCAAAACCTTCTTTTCTTTTAGAAGGAATAATCAAAGTTTTATGTTCGTTAAGCAGATTTGCAATATTCTTGCTATCTAAAGTTCCGGTAAAAGTAATGTGTTGTTTAAGATTAAGCCGATCGACTAACTGTTGTAATTCATCCATTTCAGGCCCGTCTCCAACAATAGTTAATGTAAAAGGTTGTTGTAAATTAAAACATGCTTTAATCAAAGTATCACATCCTTTTTGAGAAACCAGGCGGCCCACAAAAACAAAATCAAGTGTTCTTGCTGCTGTATTTTGTGCCTTAAAAACAGCATCATCATAACAATTATAAATAATTTCTGACGGTGTGCGGATTGAATCAGCTACACTTTTACTAACAGAAATATTTTTAGATGTGAACTTTAAAAAAAATAATTTTAAAAAAGATAAAAAATTATTTTTTGCAAGCGAAAAATCATTTTGAGAAATTACCCAACGTTTACGCGGATTTACCAGAAGCAGCCAAATACCTTTTAGAGAAATATTGGGCATATAATACACATTGCACCATAAAAACAGCCGAATCATTTTAAAAAAACCGGGTGCGTAATAAACTTCAATATCTTCTAATGGCTCATTTTGTTTTTGGTAGGTAATAACTTTAACCAAGTGTCCTTTATGAACGAATTCTTTGCTCAAATTAAGTGTCAGATTTTCTATACCGCCTAAAACCGGATAAAAAACTGTACTGAAAATTAATATATGCATAGAAATATACGCGTTAATATGTTCATTTACAACAATTCACGCTTTAGTAAGCTTGTGTTTAATTCCTTCTAAATATATATATATTTTGTTGAATTATCAGGTAAAATTCTTGTGAAAGAGTGATGATCAGAGTTAAATTAGCTAGAACCACTTTAGCTTATTATAATGGTAATTCAAATCACTCTCCAATTTTTATTTAGATTAATTATAAAAAGGGGTTTATTTTGATGATATTTGTAGTGATTACTCACTCAGAAAATGAATACAGACAAAGATTTAATTTTTGAAGCAGAAGTTACTGGTTTTGATTCAATGCAAAGCAAAATCCTGAATTTTGGTTGTAGCGAATGCATCTTCAAAAAATGCTGCGAGAAATACAAAAAAGGTAAGCGCTGCAAAAAATGCCCCAAAGCTTAATGCTGATGCTGTTTTTATCACCTAAATTTTAAGCTGATAAAAACAGCATTTGCATTGTTGATACAAAGATTCTTATGGTTATTTTAGATAAACATACGTAATTCCATCGCCGCCACGGTCTGCATGTTCATCTTCTACATGGCTTACTTCACTATACTTTTTCAGATAATCACGAATCAGTTTACGTAAAATGCCATCACCTTTTCCATGAATAATTTTTAAACTTCCAACGCCCATCATAATGGCGCGGTCTAAATATTTTTCAATCTCATACAACGATTCTTCGCCGCGTTTGCCGCGGACATCAATCTCCGGACTAAAACTTGCTGTATCATTTAATTGTTGATTATAAGAACGGCGGATTTCTTTCGGCACTTCTTTTCGTGCTATTTTTTGAACTTTTTTGCGTTTTGCAACCGTTCGCAAATCGCCAATTGCGATGATCACGTTATCGCGAGCTAGTTCCATCACCTGACCCATCGTTTCAGAATCGTTCAGTTTTACCCAATCACCCACTTGTATTTCCGGTGCTTCTTTTACCGGCAAAATTTCGGGTTTTACCGTATTTTTTTGTAACTCTTTTTGCAGATTTTCGCGTAAGTTCCGCGTAGTTTCTTTGTCTGCATTGCTACTTTTTATTTCTGAAATTGTATTTTCAACCAAACGGTTCGCATCCTGAATAATCGTTTTGGCTTCTTTCTTGGCTTCGCGGATCAGTTCTTTCTTATTTTCTTCCAAAAAGCTTTTCAATTCTTCATTCTCCCGAAGCAAAATACTTGCTCTCCGCTCCTGCTTCTGTAAGTTCAGTTTTGCATCCAGCACTTCTTTTTTATCGCGTTCCAGGTCGATCAATAAATTATCAACCTTTTTTTGGTTCACACCAATTTTGTTTTTGGCCGAATTGATGACGTAACCTGGCAAACCAATTTTCTGTGCAATTTCAAACGCATAAGAACTTCCGGGTTTTCCAACTTCCAGAATATACATTGGCCGCAATTGCAAGTTATCAAACAACATCGACGCATTTTCCAAACCATTTGTATCGCTTGCAAACAGTTTTAAGTTAGAATAATGCGTAGTAATCACACCTTTTACCTTTTTCTGGTTGAGCGACTCCAAAACCGCTTCGGCAATCGGACCGCCAAATTGCGGATCAGTTCCGGTTCCGAATTCATCAATCAAAATTAACGTTTTACTGTCGGCCATCTCCACAAAATATTTCATTTTGGATAAATGCGCGCTGTACGTACTTAAATCACTCTCGATAGATTGATCATCACCAATATCAGAAAAAATCTGTTTAAAAACGCCTGTTTCGCTTTGTTCTGCTGCCGGAATCAACAATCCGGCCTGAACCATCAGTTGCAGCAAACCAACTGTTTTCATACAAACAGATTTTCCGCCGGCATTCGGACCGGAAACAACAATAATCCGGTCTGTTTCATCAATCCGAATATTTAACGGAACAACACTTTTTTGCTCTTTTTTGTACGATAAAAGCAGCAAAGGATGACTGGCATTTATCAGATTAACGCGCATTTCGGGAACTAGAATTGGCATTTCTGCTTCCAAATCAATCGCAAACAAAGCTTTTGCCCGAACAAAATCCAGCTTGGTTAACAAACCGTGATACGAAATCAGGATCGGAACGTAAGGCCGTAATTCATCTGTTAATAAAGTCAGGATTTTGATAATCTCTCTTCTCCGGTCAAATTCCAAATCACGTACTTTGTTGTTCAGCGTAAAAACTTCTTCAGGTTCCATATAAACGGTTTGTCCGGATGAAGATTCATCATGAATAAAACCTTTTAATTTACGTTTATTTTCCGAAAGCAAAGGAATACACAAGCGACCATCGCGAATAGTTAACGAACCATCAGCCGTCCAGCCGCTGTTGCCTGCGTTTTTAAAAATCTGTTCGATAGTTTTGCGTGCAGCTTGTTCTGCCTGCGCAATGGCTGACGTTATTTCTTGCAATTCGCGCGAAGCGTTTGGTCGGATTTTTCCTTTCGGATCCAACACACGATCAATTGCTTTTAAAATATTTTTTTCGATGGGCAAATGCTCAAATAACGCTTCCAGATTTGGATATAAACCTGCACGATCATTAAAATAAGCCAATACGGCAAAAACCGTAATCAACGATTGCTGCACCTGAAACAGTTCATCTTCTGATAAAAAAGCACCTTCTAAACGTGCTTTTTTTGCCAAGGTTTTTAAATCATGAAAATTGCTGATGGGCAGCGCCGTATCATTTAGCAGTATATTTTTAAATTCTGAGGTTTGCCGTAAAAACTTCTGTATCTGTTCGAAGTTATTCATTACCTGGATTTTATCAACCATTTCCTGGCCCATAATACTCAGGCATTTAGCTTTAATCAGTTGTTTTATCTCGGTAAAACCCAGTTTATCTTCACTATTTTTGGGATAGATCATTCAAATTATTTCTTTTTCACTATATCTTTTGCTGCCACTTTCGTGGTTACTTTGAGTTGCTTTTTAACAGAATCCTGTTTTGCTGCATTGCGGGCAGAATCAATTTTAAAAGCTTTTTTTACAGAATCTGCGGTATGTCTTTGTCGCTTCATTTCATCCGCAGCAAGTCGTTTTGTAATCGAATCGCTTTTTGCTGTTAACTGGTTAACTACACCTTTATAAATGCGGCCCATTTGCTCCAAATGTTTGGAATAATATTGAAAGCTTTTTTTAAACTGTACAGAATCCACCTCATACTTTTTAAATATTGCGCCGTACAAACCATTTCCGTAATGACTTAAACTATCCGGCAATTGCGATTTTGAACTGAGATAACCATCAGCCAGATGAATATCTACCATCAACGGGACAAACCGATCTTCTTCAATCAAATTATCCGGAGCCGCGTCATGATGGCAAGCAATCAAAAACAGCAGCAATAAAGAAAACAGGATTTTATAAAATCGCATTGTGTAGTTTTGCACCAATTTTATTCAAATTTACGGATTAATGAGCATTGCAGATAATATCAGTAACTTAAAAAAAGAAACCGAACATAGCAACGTAAAGCTGATTGCCGTTTCTAAAACCAAACCGGTTGAAGTTTTGCAGGAAGCATACAACGCTGGTCAGCGTATTTTTGGCGAAAACAACGTGCAGGAAATGGTTGAGAAACAGGCACAACTGCCCAAAGATATCGAATGGCACCTGATCGGGCATTTACAAACCAATAAAGTAAAATATATTGCTTCTTTTATCAACCTAATTCATTCGGTTGACAGTATTAAATTGTTGCAGGAAATTGATAAGCAAGCAGCCAAAAACAAGCGCGTAATTGATTGTTTGTTGCAGATTTATATTGCTGATGAAGAAACCAAATTCGGTTTAGGTTTTGATGAAGCGATAGAATTGTTACGATCAGAAGAGTTTACAGCTTTGCAACATATACGCATTGTTGGTTTGATGGGAATTGCCACCAACACAGAAAGTGAAAAGCAAATTAAAGATGAGTTTTACGAACTGCATACTTTTTTTGATGGTATAAAAACGAGTTTCTTTCGAAAAGAAGAATCTTTTAAAGAATTGTCCATTGGCATGTCTGCCGATTATAAAATTGCGATAGAACAAGGCAGCACAATGGTTCGGGTTGGAAGTTTGATTTTCGGCCAACGACTAATTCCGCACTGGAAAAATAATTAAGCAAATGAATTTACAGATAAGAGTAGCCAAAAAAGCAGATTGTCCACGATTAATGGAACTAATTGCCGAGCTGGCTTTGTTTGAAAAAGCACCCGAAGAAGTAACCGTAACTTTAGCAGAATTTGAAGATGCCGGTTTTGGAAATCAACCTGTGTGGAAAGCTTTTGTAGCTGAAGTCGATGGCTTTATAGTTGGTTTCGCTTTGTATTACATTCGTTATTCTACCTGGAAAGGTTGCAGAATGTATCTGGAAGATTTAATTATTACAGAAGCGTACCGAAGTAAAGGAATCGGGACGATCCTGATAAAAACACTGGTAAAAGAAGCATCGGAAAAAGGTTTCAGCGGTATGCTCTGGCAGGTCTTGGACTGGAACGAACCAGCCATCGGTTTTTACAAAAAGCTGAACGCTTCTTTTGATGCCGGCTGGATTAATGTTTCACTCTCTAAAGAACAATTTTTCGACTTTGATTTATCAGATTTAGGCTGAGAAATTAAATGTAACCGACGTTGTCATGCCGAATTTATTTCGGCATCTCACAGGAAATATAAGGAGTTAACAAGTTCAGAACTTTCTGATGAGATGCTGAAACAAGTTCAGCATAACAAACCAGCAAACACAAAAATTATATAGATAAAAACAGTATGCAGGTTTTTAAATTTGGAGGCGCATCTGTAAAAGATGCAGCAGCAATCAAAAATTTATCAGAAATCGTCCGTAATTGTCAGGAAGCTGAATTGCTGATCGTGGTTTCTGCCATGGGAAAAACAACCAATGCGCTGGAAAAGTTGCACGCTGCTTATATCGATCAAACAGACGAAGCACAACAGATTTTTGCAGCAATAAAATTGTTTCATCAGCAAATTATGGTGGAAGTGTTTGAACCGACGCATCCTGTTTTTGATGATGTAGCCAATACTTTTGTAGAAATTGACTGGATTTTAGAAGAAGAACCGCAGGATGACCGCGATTATATTTATGATCAGCTGGTTTCTATCGGCGAACTGGTTTCCTCGCGTATTGTTACCGCTTTTTTGCAACAATCAAGCATTAAAAGTAGTTGGCTGGATGCGCGCAGTTACATTCAAACGGATAATACTTACCGCGAAGGCTTGGTAGATTGGGAAAAAACGAGTGCAGCCATTCGCCAAGATATTCCGGAATTGTTGCAGCAAAACGTGTTGGTAACGCAAGGGTTTTTGGGCGGCACTTCCGAAAATTATACCACCACTTTGGGCCGCGAAGGTTCTGATTATTCGGCCGCCATTTTTGCTTCCTGCTTAAATGCAGCTTCGGTAACGATTTGGAAAGATGTAGCCGGCGTTTTTAATGCTGATCCGAAACGTTTCAAGGATATTGTTAAATTCGATCAGCTTTCTTATGCCGAAGCGATGGAAATGGCTTATTATGGAGCGAGTATCATTCACCCAAAAACCATTCAGCCGCTGCAAAATGCCGGAATTCCTTTATTGGTGAAACCGTTTTTATCCCCGCAGGAAAACGGAACGATAATTAATACGGAAGAATTGCCGGTTACCGTTCCTATTATTATTGTAAAACATCACCAGGTTTTGGTTTCGGTTTCTTCTAAAGATCATGCTTTTATCACCGAAAATCATTTAAGCGAAATTTATAAAATGTTGGCAGCACTTCATATCAAAGTAAACCTGATGCAGAATTCGGCTTTGAGTTTTACTTTCTGTATCGATTTTGATGCCTTCAAGTTTGAAGCTTTATTACAGCAGTTAAAACCTGTTTTTCATTATAAATACAATACCGAAACCACATTAATTACAGTTCGGCATTACCAGCTTGCTTTGTTGCAGGAATTATCAGCCGGGAAAACGATTTTGCTGGAACAATTGAGCAGAAATACAGCGCAATTACTAATTAAAGCTGAAAGTTAAAAAACTGCAATGCTGTTTTTACCGAGTTAAAAGTTACGCTGGCTACATGGTTTTCATCAACTTTAAAACTGAAAGTTTGCCAGTTTTCTGCGGAGCCAGTAATGGCTGCGGGATTTAAATGAATACCATCAAGTGCCGGAATTAGTGCCAAATCATCTACCAAACCTTTTCCGGTTGCTTTCAGCAAACTTTCTTTACGCGTCCATAATTTATAAAAGCTTTGGTAAGGACAATCGGTATTTTTGATAAAACAAATTTCCTCCGGACTAAAACTTAGCGACAACATATTTTGCCAGGTAAAAGCAGTATTCATCTGCTCCACATCAATACCAACCGAAATATCTGCAATCACAATTAAAACCCAGTCTCCGGAATGAGAAACGTTAAAATGCAGACTTGAAAACGGATTTTCGATAACCGCTTTTTTGTGCTGATCAACCTGGAAACGAATTTCTTTTGGGTTGATTCCGATATATCTGCCTAACAAAATACGTAAAACAGCTTTACTGATGATGCGCTGGTTGCGATCGTTTTCCTGCTGATAACGCTTGATTTTTTCCATCTCCTGTGTTTGAAGCAAGGATTTTAACTCATTCAGATTAGCCATGAAAGAGGAAATTTGTATTTGCCAGACAGTAATCTGTTTAAAATCTGTGTAAATTGCTGTTGCTGCTGCTTTCCAATCAGGTTCATTAAAATTTTTCATGGAGATATAACCTTCCGCCATCAGCTTTAATTTAATATTTTATAAATAAAGTATTTGTAAATAGTTGCCAGATTTGTTGCTAAATTTCTTAAAATTACAAAAAACAATAAACTTAAAACTTTAACTGTTGTTAAACCCAAAAAACACAAAGCTATGAGTATTAAAAAAGATTTGTTGAAAAAGACAAAAGAGTACGCAGACCAAGCGAAAGAATACGCAAAAGACCACGCAAAAGATTATGCAGAATATGCAAAAGGCTACGCAAAAGATAAAGCGAAAGATTATTCTGCTGAAGCAAAAAGCTATGCTAAAGATAAAACTGGCAACAATAATTCAGCAGCTGTAGCTATTGCTTTAATTGGCGGTTTGGTTTTAGGTGCAGCTCTAGGTGTTTTGTTTGCTCCGGAAGCAGGTACAGATACCAGAAGCAACTTAGGTACTTCTTTACAGGAATTTGGAAATACAGTTGCTGATAAAGCACAACAAGGTAAAGAAGCAATTACTACTTTAAAAGATAAAGCAGTTGATGCTGTAAAATCTAAATTAGGCGAAGGTGCTGAAGGTGAAGATGCTGATATTGATCATCCATCTTTCAGCTAAAACTGATTCAAGTTTTTGTTTGATAAAAGAAGCTATCTGTTGCAAAACAGGTAGCTTCTTTGTTTAATATCATATTTTTGCTGTCATTTCGATCCGAAGGGAGAAATGACAGCACAGCTGAATAAACCACTCGAATCAATACTGCTCCTTTTCTCCAGGAAAATCTTTTGATTTTACATCCGCAATATAGTTTTTTACGGCACCGCTCATTTCCTCAAACAAGTTTAAATACTGGCGCAAGAAACGCGGTTTAAAACCTTTGTTTAAACCCAGCATATCGTGGATAACCAAAACTTGTCCGTCGCAACCGCCGCCAGCACCAATTCCTATTGTCGGGATCGTTAAAGAATCCGTTACTTCCTGAGCCAATTTTGCCGGAATTTTTTCCAGAACGATGCCAAAACAACCAACTTCCTGCAACGCTAAAGCATCCGTTTTAAGCTTGTTGGCTTCGGCTTCTTCTTTTGCCCGAACGGTATAAGTTCCGAATTTATAAATCGATTGCGGCGTTAAACCCAAATGCCCCATCACTGGGATTCCGGCTGCCAGAATTCGAACCACAGATTCTACGATCTCCGTTCCGCCTTCCATTTTTACGGCATGTGCACCGGCTTCTTTCATAATCCGGATAGCCGAATTTAAAGCTTCTTTAGAATTTCCCTGGTAAGAACCAAAAGGCAGATCAACCACTACCAGCGCTTTTTTGGCTGCCCGAACCACGGAAGAAGCATGATAAATCATCTGATCCAACGTTATTGGCAGCGTAGTTTCGTGTCCGGCCATCACATTGGAAGCCGAATCTCCAACTAAAATCACATCTATTCCGGCATCTTCTACCACACTGGCCATCGAAAAATCGTAAGCGGTAAGCATAGCAATTTTCTCGCCACGTTGCTTCATTTCCTGCAAAGTATTGGTGGTTACGCGTTTAACTTCTTTATTTACAGACATCTTTTTACTGCTTTTTAAACGCTGTAAATGTAGAATAACCGTTCGTAAATTCGTTAAATTGGCTTCTAAAAATCCAACAGAAAAACTACCTTTGTCTCCTGTGAATACAGAAGTGCTTTTTCTCTCCTTTCCTGCCTTTTTCACAATTAGTTTTTCTTCGGAAAACGTTTCTTTTATCCACCTTTTTTTTGAAATAACATGACTAACTTCACCAAACTTCCGGCAGTTTTATTACTGGCCGACGGTACTGTTTACCATGGAAAAGCTGCCGGAAAAATCGGTACAACTGTGGGCGAAATCTGTTTTAACACCGGCATGACGGGTTATCAGGAAATTTTTACCGATCCTTCTTACTTCGGTCAGATTATGGTAACCACCAATGCACATATCGGTAATTATGGTATCCATCATGATGAAACAGAATCCGGACAAATACAAATTGCCGGATTGGTTTGTAAAAATTACAACATCCAATACAGTCGTAAAGAAGCAGATTTATCGATTCAGGATTATTTCCAGGAACAAAACATCGTTTCGATTTCTGATATTGATACCCGCGAACTGGTGCGCCATATCCGCGATAAGGGTGCGATGAACGCCATTATTTCTTCGGAGATTTTAGATTTGGATGAACTGAAAGCAAAACTGGCAGAAGTGCCGTCAATGGATGGATTGGAACTTTCGTCACAGGTTTCTACTAACGAAACGTATGATATTGGTGATGAAAATTCCAAATATCGCGTAGCCGTTTTAGATTTAGGTGTGAAGAAAAACATTTTGCGTAATTTTTCGGAACGTGGTGTTTTTGCCCGGGTTTTTCCATCCTACACTACTTTTGAGGAAATGCAGGAATTTGCGCCGGATGGTTACTTTATTTCTAACGGTCCCGGCGATCCGGCCGCGATGGATTATGCCATTAATACTGTAAAAAACATTCTGGAAGCGGATAAACCGATGTTTGGTATTTGCCTTGGTCATCAGTTGCTGGCTTTGGCCAATGACATCCCGACCGAAAAAATGTTTAACGGGCACCGCGGGATCAATCATCCGGTAAAAAATATCATTAAAGATCATTGCGAAGTTACTTCGCAAAATCATGGTTTTGGTGTGGTGCAGGCTGCCGTTCGCAACTCCGACAAAGTAGAAATTACGCATATCAACCTGAATGATAATTCGATTGAAGGTATTCGTGTAAAAGGTAAAAACGCATTTTCGGTACAATATCACCCGGAAGCTTCTCCCGGCCCGCATGATTCACGTTATCTGTTTGATGATTTCGTGGAAATGATGGGGAAATCAGAAGAAGTATAAAATTTAGTTGATTTATAGAAAGGCTGCCTGTAATAAGGTGGTCTTTTTTGTTGAAGCTGTTTTTATAGGGATAAAAGTTTATATTAGATTGGAAGACCGAATACAAATCCGGACTAGTAGGGCTTAATATATAGCGTTATCAAGAAATAGAAACCATATAAAACCTTACAATTTTCCAAGTACCTCTTTCAAGTTTAAGTAGATAAACCGTTTCACTTGCAGCTTCAGGATCAGAGTAATGATTAACCGAACAAATTACCATTTTACCGTCAGCCGAATATATTACAGGTGAGAATGCTACAAATGGTTCGTTTGTTTTGGTAGTAAAAGGATGCTTGCCTATATTAGAAGTTAAATGAGTATTTTTTAAAGTATCAATTCTAATTTGATTAAAAAATACGTCACATCCTTGAATTATGCCGTCTCCATACCACTTGTTTGACATAGTTTTTTTGAAATCAACTTTTAACAGGGTTTCCGTTGAAGTTTGATGATGCACTGATACGTCATCGGGAATTCCTAATTCACTAATCAGATTTCTGTAAACATTCATGTCATTTTTCTGAAGCAATGATGATCTGTAGTTGAATGATAAAACAAAAAAACATAGTAGGATTAAATTCTTCATGGACGTGCTTTTTGTCTTTTTATGCTAAAGTTGCCATTTTTTTCGTTTATGACAATGCTATTAATACAGTTTTGATATCCTGTAATAAACTATACCACTCTGCTGTTCGGGATTTGCAATCACGATCTTCGAGCTAAGGATTTTTAATTCCTTCTCTCAAAAAAAGTTAAAAAACTAAAGTCGTACAATTTATACAGCTTTATTTATAATCTCAACTTTTGCACGATAATAGAAGCATCAGGATTATCATTTATTAGTTACTATAAAGTTTGTTGTAATTTTTACTTTTGCGGCTTAAAGTTTAAACTAGCAATATGCCTTTATCTCCGCTTTCTGCTATTTCGCCTGTTGATGGCCGCTACTATTTGGCAACCAACCAATTAAGCAGTTATTTTTCTGAAGCCGCACTTATCAAATTTAGGGTTTATGTAGAAGTAGAATATTTCATTCAGCTTTGCCAGCTGCCTTTGCCTCAACTTAAAAACTTCCCGACAAAAGTTTACACCGATTTACGGAAGATTTATTTAGATTTTAATGAGGAAGATGCTTCAGCGATTAAAGAAATTGAGAAAACAACCAACCATGATGTAAAAGCGGTAGAATATTTTTTAAAAAACCAGTTCGACCAGCTCGGTTTAGCAGAGTTTAAAGAGTTTATCCATTTCGGCCTAACTTCTCAGGATATTAACAACACAGCGATTCCGCATTCATTCAAACTGGCTGTGGATGAACAATACCGGCCAGCAATCATTGCAATTATTGATCAGTTAAAAATACTGGCAGAAGAATGGAAAAACGTTTCTATGTTGGCCAGAACACACGGACAGCCAGCTTCGCCAACCCGCTTAGGCAAAGAAATCCTGGTTTTTGCAGAACGCTTGGATGAACAAATGCAATTGCTTGGCCATATTCCGTTTGCGGCTAAATTTGGCGGCGCAACGGGCAATTTCAACGCACATCATGTGGCTTATCCAAACATCGACTGGAAAGCTTTTGGAAATACTTTTGTAAATGATACTTTGGGTTTGAGCCGATCGCAATACACTACACAGATTGAACATTACGATCATTTTGCTGCACATTGCGATAATTTGAAACGGATCAACACGATTTTGATCGATCTGAACCGCGATATCTGGACGTACATTTCCATCAATTACTTCAAACAAAAAATTAAAGCTGGCGAAGTTGGTTCATCAGCGATGCCGCATAAAGTTAACCCGATTGATTTTGAAAATTCCGAAGGAAATTTAGGAATAGCGAATGCTTTGTTTGAGCATCTGGCGGCCAAATTACCCATTTCCCGTTTACAGCGAGATTTAACAGATTCTACTGTTTTGCGCAATATTGGTGTTCCTTTCGCGCATACCATCATCGCTTTTAAATCCATTGTAAAAGGTTTGAATAAACTGGTGCTAAACGAAGCAGCAATTCATGCAGATTTGGAAGATAACTGGGTTGTTGTGGCAGAAGCCATTCAAACTGTTTTACGGCGCGAAGGTTACCCAAACCCATACGAAGCTTTGAAAGAATTAACACGCGTGAGCGGAAAAGTTAACGAACATACTATTGCAAATTTTGTTAACCAGTTAGATATTTCGGAAGAATTGAAACAGGAATTAAATCGCATTACACCTTTTAATTATACCGGTATTTAAGCTGAAAGTCAACAAGCCGTAAAAAAGTACCGATAAAAGAAGCATTGCACAAAAGCCTGTTTTATATTAGTAATTTTATAAAAAATAGAACGTCATGAATATCAATGTATATACTGAAAGCACGCCGAACCCGGCCACAATGAAGTTTATTGTAAACAAATTGTTAATTAACGGAAGTGCTGATTTTGCGACTGTAGAAAGTGCAGAAAAATCTGCTTTTGCAAAAGAATTGTTTAAGTTTTCGTTTGTAAACGGTGTGTTTTTCGCCAGTAATTTTGTTACGGTTACCAAAACCGAAGGTTCTGACTGGAACGATCTGGAACCGATTTTAAAAGAATTTGTAAAAGGTGCAGTTGAATCTGAATTAAGCGTTCAGGAAAAAGAACAGGAAGTTGTTGCTTTTGAAGGCGATGATGCCGAAATCAAAATTCAGCAGATTTTGCATGATTATGTTCGTCCGGCTGTAGAGCAGGATGGCGGCGCCATTACTTACAAATCTTTCGAAGATGGCGTGGTAACTGTTGAATTGCGTGGTTCTTGCAGTGGTTGTCCATCATCAACCATCACTTTAAAATCAGGTATTGAAAGTTTATTGAAACGTATGGTTCCGGAAGTTACGGAAGTGGTTTCTGAGGCCTTGTAGGAAGAATAGTTTTTTAATTTTATAGGGGTAAAAGAAGTATTTGATGCTTCTTTTACCCCTTGTTTTTTTTAATTTTTTTATGGAGTCAAGCTATTAATACTTTCACTTTTATAATTAAACTTGAAATCGCTAAATTCACATTAGATTTTAAATCATGAAACTTGATCGCTATGAATTAAAAGCAGGACGAAACTTAACTACGTTTGAATTTCTGAGTGAAGGACAAAAAGGAAAGATCATAAAAGTTATACAGTTTCAACGAATGAATCTTCCTAATTTGTATAATCTTGCATTTGGCGATAAAAATCCGGAAACAGGAGATCTTGACGATAAAGTAGTAACAGATAATGGCGACTCTGAAAAAGTACTTGCAACAGTTGTGGCTGCAATTTATGCTTTTGCTGATCAATATCCAGATGTTTGGGTTTATGCTACAGGAAGTACGGAAGCCAGAACCAGACTTTACAGGATGGGAATTAACAAATATTTTGATATTGCTGAGGCAGACTTTGAAATAATGGGTGAACAGCAAAATGAATGGGAATGGTACGAAAAAGGTAAAGATTATCAAGCCTTTGCCGTACGAAGAAAATTTTAATAAATTTGAATAATGAAAACAATGCTTGATATAAACGAAAAAAAGGTACCAGCCGTTCGTATTGACTCCTCATTGGATAAATATGATAATATTGTACTTTTTCCTGAGAAACTGGCGAAAGCAAATGAGAACCTTAAAAAGGCTGGTTTCCCAAAGCTTTCTGACAAAAAACATAACCGCTAATCAAAGTATTTGTAATAGCTGGGCTGGAAAATTTTATTATTAAACCTGAATTGAAAGTTTATTGAAACATATGGTTACGGAAGTGGTTTCCAAGGCTTTGTAAGAAGAATAGTTTTCTAATTTTATAGGGGGTAAAAGAAGTATTTAGATACTTCTTTTACCCCCTATTTTTTTGACTAAGATTTATGATGAAAATTTAGTTAATTGCATGATTAAAAGACCAATTGTGAGTCAAGTGATGTGTTACCAACCTTAACTCTTATAATGCAAACCAAACAATGAAAACATACATTGAGAAAGTAATTTTTATAAATCGTGCTCCTTTTGATAAGTTAGAACTTGACTTTAGTGAAAATGAAATTACTGTTTTAACGGCAATTAATGGAAGCGGGAAGACTACTTTGCTTTCACATATTGTTGACGCGTGGCATGAAATGGCTAGACCGCACTTCTCAATGGAATTTGAAGAAAAAGAAAACAAATTTTATAGAGTTTCATCTCCCATATACAATTTAATTCAACATCAACCTTCGTTTGTATATATTAGATTTAAAACTATTGAAGGAAATATTGATTACGTTGACATTAGAAATAAGTGTACTGAAGAAGAATATAACAGGTTAATTCAAATTGAGGGAAAAATACCTTTTAGTGAAATCAAACCATCACTTGATGAAGCTAATAACGTAAAGCACACTTCTTCCATCTTCAATAAGCAAACTGCAGAAAAAATATTTTTCAATAATTTAGTTACTTATTTCCCATCTTATAGGTTTGAAGCTCCTGGTTATTTAAATGAACCTTATAAAGTAAATCTAGATTTCAAAAAACTATCTGGTTATACAGGTTATTTAAAAAACCCACTGGAAGTAATTACTGGATTACCTCAACTTGCAAACTGGATAATGGATATAGTTTTAGATATACGAATGAATCAGACTTTGCCTGATATGATCGTATTTAACAACTTAAACAATCTCATTACCCAGACCTTAATATCAAAAAAATTAGGAGCACTACGATTTGGCATCGGTTCCCGGGGAATGGGAAGCACTAGAATCCAAATAATAAATAGTCAAACAAACCAACAAATTTATCCTACGATTTTCAACCTTTCATCTGGAGAGTCTTCTATGCTCTGCCTTTTTGGTGAATTATTAAGACAAGCGGATAATTACAGTAACAATATATAATTAGATGCAATTTCAGGTATTGTACTAATCGATGAAGTTGATAAGCATTTGCATATCAAACTTCAAAAAGAGGTTCTACCAAAACTCTTTAAGCTTTTTCCAAGTGTTCAATTTATTCTAAGTTCTCATTCTCCATTTCTAAGCATGGGACTTGCTGAGGAAGTTAAAGAAAGAACTAAAATTGTTGACTTAGATAATTTGGGAATTTCCTCTGACCCAACTACAAACAAACTTTATACAGAAGTTTATAACATGATGATTGGTGAAAATAACAGGTTTAAGGAACAGGTCCATTCTTTAAATCAAGTGATTCAAATGAGTAATATACCATTGATAATAACAGAAGGTAAAACTGACGTACAACATATTAAAAAAGCAAAGGAAAAATTAAATGTCGAAAACTGTGAGGTAGAATTTTACGAAATAACTGGAGATTGGGGAGATTCGAAATTGAAATTACTTTTAGAGCAATTGGCAAAAATCAAACAAACGAGAAAGATAATTGGAATTTTTGACAGAGATGATTCTTCAATAGTCGCAGAAATGGAAAAGACCGGCCAGTTATTTAAAGATTATACTAATAATGTTTTTGGGTTCTGCATTCCTATCCCGATAGGTAGAGAAAGCTATACTAATATTTCAATTGAATTTTATTACACAGACAGTGAAATTAAAAAAGAAAAAGATGGAAAGAGTTTATTTTTTGATAATGAAGTCGATTATCTCCATAACAAAAGCACAAATGAACCTGAGGTAAGAAAATTAAAAAGTTCAAGAGTAAAACAAGAATATTCAAAAAAAATATTTGATGAACAAAAAATTTGTAAAGTTGCAGAGTGGATTCATTCAAAAGCAAATTTTGCAAAACTTGTAGAAACTGACACAGAATTTATAAGTAACTTTAACTTTGCCAAATTCAACTTGATATTTGAAAGAATCAAACTCATATTGTCATCACCCATTAACTTTTAGAAATAAATATATAGCATAACATCAGTAATAATAGCAAGCGATAATATTTAACGCTTCTTTTGCCCTGCTTTTCTTCTACAAACTTACTTTCCAACCGGAAAAAACTTTTGAATCTTCCCCAGCAACTCCTCACCAATCATCGCATTAGTAGCAATCACATCACGGGTTTTCAGCATATCATCACCTCCGGCAAAATCAAAAACCTTGCCTCCTGCCTGTTTTACAATGATAATCCCGGCAGCCATATCATAATCGTTCAGGTTGTATTCGTAATACGCATCAAAACGGCCGCAAGCGGTATAAGCTAAATCAACCGCTGCAGAACCTAAACGGCGCATACCGTGGCAGCTTTTCAGTAAATCCTTCAGCAAATCAATGTAAGAATCTTCTTTCTCAAAATTGTAATATGGGAAACCAGTTGCCAGCAAACTATCTGCTAAAGTTGGTTTATCAGAAACATGGATTTCTTTGCCGTTTAAATAAGCTGGCGCATCTTTCCAGGCGTAAAAACATTCATCCTGATTGATCTCATAAACTACGCCTAAAACCAGTTCTTCATATTCTTTCAACGCAATGCTCACCGAATAAACTGGCAATCCGTGAATAAAATTTGTCGTTCCATCTAAAGGATCAATTACCCAATTGTAACGCTCTGCTGTTTTTACAATGGTTTTTTCTTCGGTGATAAAACCTGCTTCGGGCAAAAGCTCCTGCAATTTGGCAACAATCATTTCTTCGGAAGTTTTATCTACGTAAGAAACCATATCATTTAAACCTTTAAATTCTATGCGGTTGGCATTAAACTTTCCGGCTTCTGTTTTGATAAATTTTCCGGCTTCTTTAGCCAGCGTAACTACATCGAGGCAAAGTATTTCTAAATTCATTTGGATTCTTTTTTAATGTTGAAGGAAAAAAACTTGTGGACAAAATAGCTAGCAATGCCTAAACTTAAAGCCGCAATAATGCGGGCAACAGGTGGAAATAGTTTAAAATGATTAACAAACAGCCGTAAAAGTAGCAGGTTTGCAAAAAAACCGACAAACGCCACTAAAGCAAAACGCATAAACTGGTTTCCGGGTGCCAGCTTGGAATGTGTAAATACAAAATATTTAGTCAGCAAAAAGTTGCAGATAATATTGCAGGTGTAAGATATGATCAGAGAAAGTACATCACCGGAAAATGTGATGCCGGAAAAAATAAATTTCTGGTGATGAAAAATATCGTTATACATCAAATAGTAAACGATAATATCAACCACAAAACCAACTCCTGTAGAAAGAAAAAATAGAACAACCCGGTTTTTGAGTAGCTTTCTGAAAAACGGATTGCGAATATTAACAGGCATTAAACAGTTGTAATGTTTGGTTTCTGCTTTGTTAAAGCGCTAACAATCATTATTGTTCCGAAAATTGCTAAAACTGCTGATATAAATTCGGCTTGTGTAAAAGCAATACCGGCAACATGATACTTGGTATTTACCCGAATCAGTTCGATCAGAAATCTTTCTGCTCCGTTTAGTATCAAATAAATGCCAAACATCATTCCCGGCGTTTTAATATATTTCCGGATGCTCCATAAAAAAAGGAATAGTAAAATACAGATAACAGATTCGTACAGAGAAGTTGGATAAACCGGAACGGGCAACTGATGACAAAATTTGCCCACACAATCCGGAATTTGTACGCCTTCATCACCCACATTATGCGGATAGCGAAAAGACCATGCCCAATCTGGTGCCCAGCTTAGCCAGCTTGGTTTTGGTGCAGTATTAGTAATTCCCCAGTCACCATCGCCGGAAAGCTGACAACCGATGCGGCCTACTCCATAAGCAATCATCATTCCCGGAGAACCAATATCAGCCATATGAATCAGCTTGATGTGATTTTTATGCGCGATATACATTACAGCCGCGCCTCCGCAAACCAAGCCGCCGTAAAAAGTTAATCCGCTGAAACCGACCATCATTCCAACCGGATCTTTTACAAAATCGCTCCAGTTTTCCAGTCCGTTAAACAGTTTTGCTCCTGCAAATCCCCAAAAAGCCGCCCAAACCAGCATCGTGCCCATCAATTCGTACGGATGAACGGTTACTTCTTCTGTTTTTGGTTGAGGTAAAGCTGTTTTTTTCTTTTCTGCATAAGCCCAGTACGCAAAGATGCCTGCTACTATAATTCCACCAATCCAGTTGCCGCGGGTAGAAAGCAGAAATTCCTGCGGATTATCCACTAATGAACGGTAGTTAAAAATGGCATCTATAAACTTAAAACCAATTAGAAAGCCAAAAAGCGCATTACCAACCAGTTCGCCTGCAGAAGCCTGTTCGCCGGTTGTAATTGTTTTTTTGAAAGGATGAATATAACCGAGCTTTTCTTTTCGCTTAAATTCCTGTTCAAAAGCCCAGTAAGAAGCCATAAAGGCTAAGGCTACAAAAAACCCAAAAGTTTGTATCGGAAGTGGAATGTTGAGGCCGGTTAAATACCGGATGAGTTCGGTTATGGTTGGAAACATGTATTTACGCTGTTTCGGGCGAAGATAAAACTAATGAACCAGAATCTCGGCTGTTTCCTCAATTTCCATATCGCCGGATATTGCAATGGTGGTTAAACGTACTGGTTTAATTTCATTAACCAGCAAAGGATCGTAAACAGTTTCAATTTTAACATAATTTCTGGTGAAACCATGCATCAAGCCATCATTTGTTTCTCTTTCAAATAAAACATCTGCCATCAGGCCAACCTGCGATTCGTAAAAAGCACGGCGTTTTTTATCTGATAAAATATGCAGCATTTTACTGCGTTCTGTCCGAGTTGAGCCTGGCACTACACCTGATAGTTCTTTTGCCAGTGTATTTTCACGTTCAGAATAAGTAAAAACGTGGAGATAAGAAACAGGCAACTCATTTAAAAAATTGTAGGTATCAATGAAATCTTCGCGCGTTTCTCCCGGAAAACCAACAATCACATCTACGCCAATACAGCAATCGGGCATTAGTTCCTTTATTTTGCTGATTCGTTCTACATACAATTCGCATTTGTAACGTCGGCGCATCAAACTCAAAATTTTGTTGGAACCGGATTGCAGCGGAATATGAAAATGCGGCACAAACCGTTTGGAAACCGCTACAAATGCGATAATTTCATCAGTCAGTAAATTTGGTTCGATGGAAGAAATACGAATGCGATCAATGCCTTCTACTTCATCTAAAGCTTTAACCAAATCAATAAACCGATACTGACGGATACCATCAATCAAACCAAAGTCACCTAAGTTTACACCAGTTAAAACAATTTCTTTTACACCCGAGAAAGCAATTTCGTGTGCTTGTTTAATTACGTTGCTGATGGTATCGCTCCTGCTTGCGCCACGTGCCATTGGAATGGTACAAAACGAGCAGGAATAATCGCAGCCGTCCTGTACTTTTAAAAATGTACGCGTACGATCGCCGAATGAATACGAAGGAATAAACTGGTTTGCTTCTTTTACCGGCTGATTATAGACAAGTGCTTTCGGGTTTTTGGTAAGATCTGTAATGTGTTCTACCAGCTGAAATTTTTCAGATGCGCCCAGCACAATATCCACACCTTCAATTTCAGAAATTTCTTTGGGCTTTAATTGTGCGTAGCAACCTACAATCGCAACGTAAGCCAACGGCGAAATTTTTAATGCTTCTTTTACTACCTTTTTACATTTACGGTCGGCATTTTCTGTAACTGAACAAGTGTTAATTACATAAACATCAGCCTGATCTGTAAAATTAACTACCTCATAATCAGCTTGCTTAAACTGTCTGCCTATAGCAGAAGTTTCGGAGTAATTGAGTTTGCAACCCAGCGTGTAAAAGGCAACTTTTCTATTCATTTGGAAGTTGCAAAGATAGAAAAATGTGTGCTAAAAGAAGCATTTAGAAACTAGATAGAAAGCCATAATAATTACGGCATACCTATTTTAAACCAATCTTCATCTTCTTTTTTATAATGGAAAATACAATTATTTTTTGTGTAAAAACCAATTTTAGAACCATTGTATTTCAAAGCATCAGAAAAATCAATACTTCTTTTAATAATGGAAACATCTATAAGTTGATCATTATTAAGTAAAAGCAAGACAAACCGATCATCCAAACCTTCGATACCGGTTTGTACAATTTCCTGTTCATAATTTTGAAGTGTTGCATCAAACTGAGTTTTGTTGATGTAAGGTTCCAGAATATATAATCTGTTCCAGTTGTTGTTTTTGTATGGTCTTAAATCCAGAGTTCCATTATTCTTTTTTAAGGTTGAATGAATGAAATTACCTAAATCATTACTGGTGTGTTTGGGTTTACAACTTGTGAACAAAGCAATAAACAGTACCAAAGCGATATACTTCACAAACTAAAAATTAGATTAATCTTTGTTTGGCTCACTCCAGCGGTAAGTTTCCTGCTCTAATCCTATTAAATCAATAATCCGGTTTACAACTGTTAAAGCCACTTCTTCGATCGTTTTAGGCAAACTGTAAAATGAAGGTACCGCTGGACAAATTATACCGCCAGCTTCTGTTATCGTTTGCATATTACGAATATGAATGAGATTGAGCGGCGTATCACGGGCAACCAGAATCAGCCGACGGCGTTCTTTCAAAATCACATCTGCGGCACGCGTAGTTAAATCATTAGAAATTCCTGCTGCAATGCGCCCCAATGTGCCCATTGAACAAGGAACGATTACCATTGTATCAAAACGGGCAGAACCGGAAGCAAATGGTGCCCAAAAATCGGCTTTGTTGTAAATTTTGTAAGGCAATTGCTGGTAACTTTCATCGCTTAGTTCAAACTTCCAGACATCACGCGCATTATCAGACATTACTACGCCAACTTCCGCAATTTGCTGATGCAAAGCCTGCAATTTCTCGAGCAATAATTTGGCGTAAATAGAACCACTTGCGCCAGTTATAGCAACTACTATTTTCTTTTTCATTAATTTTTAGGGCATAAAAGAAGCATCAGCTACTTTATGTTTTTCTCGATCAGTAGCTGGATAATGCCATCAACCATGCCAACTTTAGGCACAAATATATTTTTGATATTGGACCAACGCATTACGGTTAAAAAAATCAGCGCAGCCGGAATAATTACATCTGCACGATCCTGGTTCAAGCCCAAGATATAAATACGGTCTTTTAAAGAATAAGAACTGAGATGATGATGTAAACTTTTAAGTTTGTTGTAAGCAAGTGGTTTTCCTTCCTTTTCCTCTGCCAACTTAAACAGTTTATTGATATTTCCGCCCGTGCCAATCCCGGTAATATCTTTGTAAGATTTGGTGTTGGACTGGATAAAACGTTCCATTTCTTTCCAAGTTTCATCTTTATCCTGGTTATCCAAAATCCGGATGGTGCCAATATTAAATGATTGGGAAGCCACCAGTACATTGTCAGAAAAAAAGGATAGTTCTGTGCTTCCACCGCCAACATCTATGTATAAATAGTTCTTTCTCTTATCTAATTTCTCTTCAAAATGACTGGCATAAATAATATTAGCTTCAATTTGTCCGCCAACAATTTCCAGATTAACTCCGGCTTCCGTTTTTACCTTTTCTACAATTTCCGGCCCATTTGCAGCTTCCCGCATCGCCGAAGTAGCACAAGCGCGGTAATCAGTTACACCATAAACATCCATCAAATTATAAAAAGCGTGCATGGTTTTTACCAGATGATCAATCTTTTTACTTGATATTTTTTTATCGATAAAAGCATCATCACCCAAACGTAACGGCACACGGATTAATGTATTTTTTTTAAAAGTAACAGGATTAGATGCGTCTGCAATGTCTGCAATCAGCAGGCGCACAGCGTTAGATCCAATATCAATGGCGGCATATCTCAAAATATTATTTTTTTTGTTTTAGATAGGTATAAATATCAAACTGCGACCTGATTTTTTGCTTGTCATCAGTTTTATGGTAACGGTTGTTGTTTAAACTGTTAATCTCTCTGGCTTTGGTATTATCCTGAAGCTGGATGTTCACAATAGCTTTAATTTCCTGATGCAGATTTTGATCTAGAATCGGGAAACCAACTTCTACACGATGGTCTAAATTACGAGTCATCAAATCAGATGAAGTTAGAAACATCAGCTCTTTTCCGCCATTAGCAAAAATATAAATCCGGGCATGTTCCAGATATTTATCCACAATGCTAATCACTTCAATATTTTCACTAAAGTTTTTTACACCCGGAACCAGGCAGCACATACCACGAATAATCAGTTTAATTTTAACACCGGCATTGCTGGCTTTATACAGTTGAGCAATCATTTGTTCATCAGCTAAACTGTTTAACTTTAAAACAATACTGGCCGGAATGCTTTTTTTAGCATTAGAAATTTCATGGTCGATATATTTGTACAACATTTTACGGGAATCAACCGGCGAAACCAGTAAATTTTTAATTCCCTGCGGAACAGTATTTTTTTGTAGCGCATCAAAAATTTCCACCAAACCACTGGTAATTTTTTTATTAGCAGTAAGCAACGTATGATCAGCGTAAATACGTGCTGTTTTTTCGTTGAAATTTCCGGTAGATAAACAGGCATAATAGCTTATCTTCCTTTTCTCCAGCCGTTTAATCAGGCATATCTTAGAGTGTACTTTATATCCGGAAACGCCATAAATTACTTTTACGCCTTCTTCTTCCAGCCGTCTGCTCCAAAAAATATTGGCTTGTTCATCAAAACGGGCCTTTAATTCGACCAGGCAATGTACTATTTTGCCGTTTTTAGCAGCATTAATTAAAGCATTAATAATTCTGGAATTTGCTGCCAAACGGTACAAAGTGATGCTGATTTCTTTTACACCAGGATCGATAGCGGCTTCACGCAAAAAATGGATAATATAATCGAAAGACTGGTAAGGTGTACTCACCAAAAAATCTCGTTTGCTGATCATGCCAAACAAACTTTTACCAAACGATAATTGCGGAACTTCTAAAGGCGCAATTTTTGGATATTCTAGTTCCGGCCGACCAACGTTTGGAAAATTGATAAAATCTTTAAAATTATGATAACGGCTGCCCGGAATTAAACTTCCTGCCGTCAGCTTCATTTTACGAACCAAATATGATAACATATCCAGCGGCATTTCGGTATCATATAACAAACGCATGGGTTTGCCTTTTTTCCGTTTTTGTAAACTTTTAGATAGCGATTCGATAAATTTATCACTCACCTCTTTATCCAGATCCAGTTCTGCATCACGCGTTAGCTGGATAGAAAAAGCTTCAATATGGGTATAATCAAAAATGAAGAAAATATCATCCAGGCAGTAACGGATAATATCATCCAGCAAAATAATAAATTTAAGATGATTGGTTTCCGGCAGCACTAAAAACCGGGGCATACTTTCCGGAACTTCAATTAACGCTAGTTTGGTATCATTTTGCTGATCCTCTTTACTCAGCCTCACAAAAAAATAAATGGCCTGATCTTTCAATTCAGGTATGGCCGTGTTTTTATCCAGTATAATTGGCACCACGTTAGAGAGCAGTTTTTCCCGGAAATAACTTTTTACAAATGTTCCGCGGGCAACATTCAGCTGCTTATCATCCAGGATAAATATTTTTTCTTCAGCAAGTTTTTTTACAATGATGTTTTCATACAGGTTGTTAAACTTTTTTTCTTCTTTAATCACCAGATTTTTGATCTGGCCTAAAACTTTGCGCGGATTATAACCTAAAATCTCTTTAGCTTTTTCATTTAAATTAGCCAAACGGTTTAGTGTTGCTACCCGCACGCGGTAAAATTCATCCATGTTGGATGAAAATATAGCCAGAAAACGTACTCTTTCTATTAACGGTACCGCTTCATCTGCGGCTTCCTGCAAAACCCGATCATTAAAATAAAGCCAACTCAGTTCTCGGTTGGTTAAAGGAATACGTTTTGGACTCATAACACATAAACAACAACAAACTCCCGGAAGGTTGTACCGAGAATGCAAAAATCTATATTTCCTTATTAAGCAATTGTTAAATTATTTAACTATTCGCAAAAACCAGTTTATAAAACAGCAGAACCTGTTGTTTCACTTGTTGGGTTTTCTGCAACTTCGCTGGCTGGTTTTGGTTTTCTGGGCGCACGTTTGCGTTTTACAGGTGCAGATGCTTCTTTTACCAGTGTTTTTTCTTCAGATTTTGCTGCCTCAAGTTCTTCTTTCGTTCTTCTTGGTGCGCGTTTGCGTTTTACAGGCAATGCAACTGCTACTGGTACTTCTTTTACCTCCTCGATTTTAACCGGCGTTTTAGGTATTTCGTCAATTTTAGGAGCAGCAGGTTTAGATACTGAACGGCTTGAAACCGAAGAGGATTTACTGGTAGCAGCTTTACTGGCCGCAGTAACTACTTTTTCTGCTTTAGCTTCTGCCTTTACTGCTTTTGTTTTGATCTCGTCCTTTTTCTTGCCTTCTTTTTTGGCTGACTTATCTTTTTTAACTTCCGGTTTAGCTATTACTTTCTGTGCATCTTTTAAGGCACTGCTTATTTTTTGCGAAACCGTTTTGCCTGCTTTGGCAATCTCTTTTTTCAGTTTTTCTGCATCGTGGCCCAATCCGGTTACAGCTTGCATGAATTTATCAGTAATGCTGCTCTCCAGTTCTTTGTTTCTTACTTTTGATTTACCTTTCTTTTTCATCGTTTAATATTTGTTTTTTTGTAGTGATAAAGTGATTACGGTTTTTTTACTCAATCCGATCGCATCGTAAAATTACAACCAAAATTTGTTGCTGATAAAGCTATAAGTTAAAATCTAATTCCTTAAAAATAAAATAATCTATTATGCCTTCTTTCGATATTATCAGCAAAATTGACCCACAAACTTTGGATAACGCCATCAATAACGCTAAAAAAGAAATTTTGAACCGTTATGATTTCAACGATTCTAAAAGTACGGTGGAGCTGGATAAAAAAACCAACGAAGTAACTATCGTTACTGAAAACGATATGCGCTTAAAAGCCATTCAGGATTCGATCATCAGCCGGATGGTAAAACAAGGTTTAGATCCTAATGCAATGGATTTTGGCAAGCAGGAATATGCTTCGGGCAACATGATCCGCAAGGAAATTAAAATTGTGGAAGGCATCGATAAAGAAGCCGCCAAAAAAATCGTCAAAAAAATAAAAGACAGCGGACTGAAAGTACAAGCTGCCATTATGGACGATCAGGTGCGCGTTACAGCCAAAAAAATTGATGATCTGCAAGCTGTAATTTCTTTATGCCGGACAGAAGATTTTGGTCAGCCGTTGCAGTACAGCAATATGCGGAATTGAGTTTAAAGTTAAAGCTATTGGAAAGTTGTATCTGAAATCATTGGTATTGTATAGAACTCACTTTTAGCTGTAAAGGATTATCCAAACAGCTAATACTTTGTTTTTGATACTATGATTTCAAATTAAACGCTGTTTAACAGAAGATCTCTGATGAGAAGAGTTTTTGTCTGATAAAAGAAGCATCCTCCGCTTACAATATCTTTTTGATGCTCGTTGCGCCCGAATTTTCGTTGTTAATTTTAGCCGGATTACCTTTGTATTCTACACTGCCTGCACCACTGATATTTACGCTCAACTCATTTAATACGTTTACTTTACATTGAGAAAAACCACGGGTTTCTATTCGGTAATTAGCAACTGTAAAATCAATGGCATTCAGTTTTCCAGTTCCGCTCATCGTTACCTGATTCTCGGTGGCTTGTCCTTTTAGATTAATTTCTGATGTACCGCTGGCCAGTGTTTTCACATTTGCCGCATTCATTTCCAGGTTAACTTTAGATACACCGGCAAATTCCATATCAAAATCTTTAATAGACAAGTTTCCATCAGAACTCAAATCCAGCGCTCCGGAAGATTTTACAGCCTGAAAATCAGGATTGGTTATATAAATAATCATTGGGCCAGCGTTGCAAATGCTTCCTTTCGTGCTGATTTTTAGTTCATTGCCACTTACATCTGTTTCAATTTTTTCCAACAGATTATCATCTGCAGTAATTTTAACAGCTGCTGTGCCTTGTTTTAAAATCAGCTTATAACTACCGGTAACATTGATTTTAGTAAAAGCAGCAACCTTACGATCTTCTGAAGCGGCTTTGCCCGAACCTTTTTCGCAGGCGGTTTTGCAGGAAATCAGCAAAGAAAAAACAAGGGCAAAAACAGTTAAAACAAATAACGGCTGCTTATTCATAGTAGGTTTTAGGTTGATTTATAAGTTTGAAATAAAATTTATGGTGCTAAAAGAAGCATTCCGTTAAACAAAAAGTTTCTGGTTTTAAAGATAATATTTTTCGCCATCTGCTTTAATTTTTCCGGCATCCAGCAAACGCCGGATCATTTCCAGCTTTTCTTTTTCGCGGCCAGTTCTGATTGATCGTACCAATTCTTCTACCGAACTGCTCTCAATAGAAAGCTGCTGAATAATTTCCTGCGTAATCTGATCAGCTATTTCTGATGCTTTTTCCAGCCTTTTATTGTCCAAACAAACATCACATTTGCCGCAAATTGGCGCATCAGGCTCATCTAAATAAGCGAGCAACATCCGGCTCCGGCATTGCTTGCTTTCGGCATAAGTAAAAACGGCTTCCATTTTTTGGTGATAAACATGTTTCCGTTCTTCCAAAAATTTCCGGTCGATTATCAGGTGAAAATTATCCTGACGAGGACGTGTAAAAGTAATTTGTGGCTGGTCTGTTTGTGGCAGATAACTTAACAAACCTTGTTCTTCCAGGTATTTTAATTGCGCGATAATTTGTTGTACACTTTGATTTAGCCGTCTGGCAATTTCCAATTCGCGAATGCGCACATAATTTTCAAACGAACCGCCATAAGTACGCAGCAACGTTTTGATAAAATGATCATAACCTTCATTTTCAATCTGAAAACGGTACAAATCTTCGTTTCCAACCTCAAAACGAAAACGCGATGGCAAGAAAACGCTTTCTGTAAAAACGACATATTCGTCGCGTTCCAAAAACTTGAAAGCATTGAGCGTTTTTACCGGATCAAGCTTGAATTGCGCACAAAAAGCACCGATATCCAGATCAAAGCTTGAACCTTCACCTGCACCGTAAGCCAGCTGTGTGTAATTGCCGAGATAGTGATAAGTTTTTTTTATTTCTTCTACCGAAGGAAAACTAAGTTCAAACTTTTTTTCCAGTTGAAGTCGGTCGCTTTTGGTATAAAGTAAAATGGTGTAAGCTTTCCCGCCGTCGCGCCCTGCCCTGCCCGCTTCCTGGTAATAGGCTTCCAAACTTTCGGGCACATCTTTGTGGATGACGAACCGGACATCCGGTTTATCAATTCCCATCCCAAAAGCGTTTGTGGCAACGATAATCCTGACCTCGTTATTTTTCCAGTTTTCCTGTTTGATAGAACGTTCTTCGGCAGATAAGCCAGCATGATAATAATCCGCAGCAATTTGATGCTGGTTCAGGTATTTCGCAATTTCAAAAGTTTCTCTGCGGCTGCGAACATAAATAATTCCGCTGCCTTTTACAGCGTAAATTACATCCAGCATTTTACGCAGTTTGTTTTCATCCGTGGAAACCACATAACTTAAATTTTGACGTTCAAAGCTTTGCTGGAAAACATTACTTCTTTTAAACAACAATTTTTGCTGAATATCCTCGCGAACCTGCGCTGTTGCCGTTGCCGTTAAAGCCAGCACCGGAACGTTTGGATGAAGCTGCCGAAGATCAGCCAAATGCAAATAAGAAGGCCGGAAATCATAACCCCATTGCGAAATACAATGCGCTTCATCTACAGCAAATAAATTCACGTTCATATAGCGGATGCGCTCCTGCACCAGTTCGGACAGTAACCTTTCGGGCGATAGATATAGAAATTTGATGTTGCCGTAAACACAATTATCCAAAGCAATATCTACTTCGCGCCTACCCATTCCCGATACAATACTGATGGCTTCAATACCTTTGGCCTGCAGGTTTTCTACCTGATCTTTCATCAACGCAATCAGCGGAGAAATAACGATGCAAATCCCATCTTTTGCCAAAGCCGGAACCTGAAAACAAACCGATTTTCCGCCGCCGGTTGGCAGCAGCGCCAGTGTATCATGGCCCAGTAAAATAGATTGAATTATATCTTCCTGCATGGGCCGGAAAGTTTCGTGTTTCCAGTAATGCTGTAGGATTTCTTGTGTCGTCATCATAAGTTACGCATCCAAAGTTATTAAAACACGCCAATATTGTTAAATTCGTCCGGCATCATCAAAGTATAAATTTTTTTAGTGTTTATGCTGATAACAACCATACTGTTTTTATCGGCATAAAAACAGTATCAATAAATTTATCAATAAGAAAAAATCATGAACATTTCACCCGTATCCATTTCGCATGATCGTTTAATGCAGTTAAAACTGATTCAGGAAAATCATAATCAAGTTGTAAACGATCATCAGTCGCGTTATTTTATTTATGAAATTGATGACAACCGCTGGCAAAATGTAAATCCGGAAGGAGAATCAGAATACGATTTGGAATCTATTAAACAAGAACCTGCCCGTTTGCCGGTCGGAATTTTAACTACTGATAAAGAAATGAACACTTTTTCTTTTGAAGGTGATTTAACAATTAGTAAAGAAGACCAAGAATTGCTTTTTCAATCATTAAAACCACTTTAATCACAATTAAAATGATATATATTGTACTTAAAGTAGATTTTTAATTGAAAATTTGTCATTTTCTATATTTTTTACAATATTTATTAAAATGTAACTAAAATTTGACATATATTTCTGCTTTTAAAACTAAAAACAGATTTTACATGTACAAATTCTACCAAAAGTTATTACCCGCATTAATTTTGTGTTTAAGTACCACCGCTTTACTGGCACAAGGCATCCGCGGAAAAGTTACAGATGCAGCTAACGGTTCTACTTTGCCCGGTGTAAGCATTATGGTTCCGGGAACACAAACCGGAACAGCTACCGGCCCGGACGGCGAGTATTTCCTAAAATTAGCCAAAGGAACTTATCAGGTTAAAGTTTCTTATATTGGCTTTGAAACAATCACTAAAACTGTAACCATAAATTCGGAAACGGTAACACAAAATTTTAGTTTAAAAGTTACCGGTTCTGCCTTAAATGAAGTAGTTGTTACCGGTTCGCGTTCTGCTATTCCACGTACCAATATTGAAACGCCGGTTCCGGTAGATGTAATTTCTGCGCGCGAAATGCGCAGTTTTGCCCAAACAGATGTTACACAGATTTTAAATTACGTAGCACCGTCTTTTAGCTCTAACCGCCAAACGGTAACAGACGGAACGGACCATATTGACCCAGCTTCGCTGCGTGGATTAGGCCCGGATCAGGTTTTGGTTTTGGTGAACGGCAAACGCCGACACAGTTCTGCTTTGGTTAACATTAACGGAAGTGTTGGCCGCGGATCAGTAGGAACAGATTTAAACGCTATTCCGGTTTCAGCAATTGACCATATTGAAGTTTTGCGCGATGGTGCCTCTGCCCAGTATGGTTCGGATGCAATTGGCGGTGTAATTAACATCGTTTTAAAGAAAAACACACCTTTAAATATTTCTACATTATACGGTCAGTCTGCTTCACAAACGCTTGGCCGTAACTTTTACGATGGAAAAACTTTTGAAGTGGATGCCAGCAAAGGTTGGGATTTAAACGGAAAAGGTTTTGTAAGTCTAGCTGCCCAGTACCAGGACCGCGGTGCAACCAACCGTACCGGAACAGATACCCGACCTTTGATTTACAACGGTAATTCCGGCGGTGTGATCAGCAGGACAACCGGCGAAACAGATGCTGCTTTTGCTGCTCGTTATGCTACCGTTAAAGCCAATGATGATGCTAAAGTTGCTGCTAATGGTTTCGACAGAAATAACATGGTTGTTGGAAACTCGGCCATGAAAAATTACGGTTTCTTTGGAAATGGCCAATATGCTATCAGTAATAAAGCTGATGTTTATCTGGCTACTGGTTTTAACTATAAAAGCGGACTTTCTTCCGGAAATTACCGTATTCCGGGTGCTGCTAGTCAAATTGATTTAGGTTATTATCCGAATGGTTTTTTACCACATATCACTACTGATATTTATGACATTTCCATCAGCGGTGGTATAAAAGGTAAACTGGGCGAATGGAATTATGATCTGAGCAACACTTTTGGCAGAAACTCTTTAAATTTTGGTGTCACCAATTCTCTAAATGCTTCATTGCCTTTAGGAACAAGTCCGAAAAGTTTTGATGCAGGTACACAAGCTTTCAATCAAAACACAGTCAACCTCGATGTTTCCAGGAAGTACAAATTTGATGGTATTTTAACATCTTTAAATACTGCTTACGGTGCTGAACTTCGGATAGAAAATTTTCAGATTAAATCAGGCGAAGAGCTTTCTTACTCTTTCGGACAACCATCTTTAGGTATTCCGGGCCGTTATTTAAATGCTACAACTGCAGCTTCTGCAGGTGCACAAGTATTCCCGGGTTTTCAGCCTTCCAACGCTACCGATGCAACCAGAAATAGTGCTGCCGCTTATGCTGATATAGAAGCAGAATTTGGCCCACGTATTTTATTAGAAGGTGCAGGCCGCTACGAGCATTTCAGCGATTTCGGTTCCAACTTTTCTTATAAATTTACGGGCCGCGTAAAAGTATTGGATGATTTTTCTATCAGAGGTGCAATTGCAACCGGTTTCCGCGCTCCTTCTTTGGCGCAATATTATTTTAACAATGTAAGTACGCAGTTTACAAATGGTGTACCATTGCAGGTGTTAACCGTAAATAACCAAAGTGATGTAGTGCGCCAGTTTGGTGTTGGCGGTTTAAAACCCGAAACTTCTATGTCTTACAGTGTTGGTTTGGCCGGAAAAGCACTGAAAACTTTTACCTTCACGGTAGATGCTTATCAGATTGACATCAAAGACCGTATCGTTTTATCCAGTCAGTTTAGCCGCAGCAACGCAGCAGTGGCCGCAATTTTAAATCCGGTAGATCCGTTGCAGCAAATTGGTGCAGTACAGTTTTTTACCAATGCAATTGGTACCAGAACCCGTGGTTTGGATATTGTTTTATCAGATCGTATTGCTTTAGGCAGCAACGGCAGCGCATTAACGCTTGCAGCAGCGGCCAACTTTAACAAAACAGAAGTAACAAGCGTACAAACATCTGATGTTATTGGTTCCAGTGCTGCTTTAACCACCATTTTATTTAACCGCCAGGAACGTGCCCGTTTTGAAGGTGCTATCCCGAAAAGCAAAATTAACCTAAGTGCTACCTACAATGTTCAAAAGTTTAATGTTTCTTTAAGAACCGTTCGTTTTGGAGAAACGTTTGCTTATTATACCACGGTTGATGCCATTCGCGATCAGGTTTTTTCTCCAAAATGGGTTACCGATGCAACCGTTGGCTATAAAATCATCAAACCTTTGGATTTGTCTATCGGTGTAAATAATTTATTTGATGTTTATCCGGATAAATTAAATATTGATCCAAATAACTCTTCAACCAACACCACTACGTTTTCGGGAAATGATAACACCAACTTTGGCCGTTTCCGTTATCCAACTACTTCACAGCAGTTCGGTTTTAACGGACGTTATATCTTTGCCAAGCTGACTTACACTTTGTAAAAATGATTCTTTTTCGATTGCATCGGCCAAAATCTAATCAGGTTTTGGCCGATGCTTTTTTTATTTAATACTGTTTTTATCAGTATAAATTTATGCTGATGTTATTTTTTATTCAAATGGTTTCCTTTTTAAAAACCCAGTAATTCTGCAATACATAATTAAAGCCCAATGAAACAATGATATCTATAATGAGCCGACTGATTCTGTAATCTAATTTTAACCAAGTTGTTAAAATATAAGTTCCTGAAGCTTTCAGTAATACACTTCCGGCTACCATCACACAAAATCTGATTAACTGTGCGCCAACAGGTGATTGATCGGCTTGTTTAGCTTTAAATGCCCAGTACCGGTTAAGCGAAAAGTTAAGAACCGCACCAATTGTTCCGCTGATGATAATCGAAATGGTATAATGAACATGCAGTAATTCCGTACAGGCAATCATCACCACGTAATCCAGTACGCCACCTAAAAATGCGGATACTTGTGCTTTTGCGAAAGTAAAAATAGATTTACTCATTAAGCAGCTGTTCTCTTTTCAAATCGAACTCAGCTTTATCCCGAATATCACCTAATTTCAAAAGCTTTTGTGTATCTATAATGTTGATTATCAACAATGCCAGACACATTGCTATGGCAAAAAACTGGATAGAATCTTTAAAAATCACTTCGGCAATAAAAATGATGGCCAGGATAATCCGTATTTCTGTTGGTCCAAGCAAGCCGGCATCAATGGTATATTTATCGGTAATTTTGTAGCGTAACTGCGAAATAATCATGGCCCAGCCATACAAAACCACAAAAAGAAAAGCCGCAAGTTCCAGCTCTTCTTTCGCATAAACTATGTAGCCTAAACCAATAAAAACGGTTGCAATCCAATCCATAATAATATCCAGAGCAAAACCGAACCATTTGCGCGGCGTGTTACGATAATAAGCAATTCGTCCGTCTAGCGAATCGCCAAGCCAGTTAATAGCCAATCCGGTAACGCCCAGTAAAAGGTAATTGCGGTTTACATAAGCAGCTAGTAAAAACCCTGCAAATACAAGTAAACTACCCAAAAAACCTATAAAAGTGAGTTTGTTGGAAGTGATGAAAAGCGGTGTTTTTTTAACCAAAAAAGAGATTAATTGCTGTTCCGAACTTCTTAAAATGTTGGTCCGTTTTCTATCCTGAAATATCCTTTTGGTATTATCAGCTTCCACGTTTTCTGTTAAAAGTATTTTATTTACTTCGTTTTCTGCCATTTATGTGTTTCAAAGGATAATTTAATTTTACAAAAATAGCAGCCAGAAGTTTAGATTGCCTGTTAAACTACTTTTTATTTGAGTTGAATAAAAGCCATCCAAATCTATTTAACCAGATACTGTTTTTATGCTGCTAAAAACAGTATCCGAAATTTACACTTTAAAAGCTTTAATCATGCGGTCTTTTCCCCGAAAATCTTTTCTCAACTCGATATTGGTAAAGCCTTTGGCTGATAAAAGTTCCATTATTTTCTGACCATATTTTTCGTTGATTTCAAAAAACAACAAACCATTTTTTTTGAGCATAAAAGAAGCATCAGCAGCTATTTTATGATAAAAAAGCAGCGGTTCAGTTTCGGGTACAAACAAAGCGGTATGTGGTTCAAAACTTAGTACGTTTTGCATCATCATTTTTTGTTCCGAAGGCGTAATATATGGCGGATTGCTAACGATAATAGAATACTGCGGTGCTTCTTTTACCGGATAAAAATCAAGTATATCCTGCTGAAAAAAAGCGACTTCAACCTGAGTGATTAAAGCATTTTTTTGCGCAGTTTGCAAGGCTTCCGCAGAAATATCCAAACCGGAAACTACAGCTTCCTGCCAGTTTTTTTTAATAGCAATTGGAATACAGCCGCTTCCGGTGCCAATGTCCAGAATTCTTACAGCATTGTCTGCTTCCCGCTCTTCGCTCCGCTCAACCTTACTCCCATTTCTTTTCTCTTCCAAAATCCAGGCAACAAGTTCTTCTGTTTCAGGTCGAGGAATTAATACGGAGGAATTCACTTCAAACCTTAGCTCAAAAAAATCAGTTTCGCCCAAAACATATTGAACCGGCATTCCGCTTTGCAGTTTTTGAGTTAATAAAAGAAGTATTTGAATTTGGTCTCCGCTCAATTCTTTTTCGGGGAAAACATGTAGCTGCGTTTGCGATAATTTGGTAATAAAATTCAACGTTAAAAACACGATTTCCGAAAGTTCATCTTCGGCATAAATTGTTTTGAGGTTTTCTTTCAGCCAAAATCGTGCTTCACCAACAGTTTTCATCTGGCAAAGAACGGAAAAAGCTACTTTTGCAGCATGAGTGATCACGAAAATTACATGCGCCGTTGTTTGGAACTGGCTGCTTTGGGTGCCGGTTTTGTAAGTCCGAACCCGATGGTTGGTGCCGTGATTGTTTATCAGAATAAAATTATTGGCGAAGGTTATCACCAAAAATACGGACAGCCGCACGCAGAAGTTAATGCGGTAAATTCGGTTTTGGAGCGATATACAAACGCAGCAGAACTGTTTAAAGAAGCCACGATTTACGTTTCGCTGGAACCTTGCGCGCATTTTGGTAAAACACCGCCTTGTTCTGATCTGATCATTAAAAATCAAATTCCAAAAGTGGTTGTTGGCTGTCGTGATCCTTTTGTTCAGGTTGATGGAAAAGGCATGGAAAAACTGCGAAATGCCGAAATTGAAGTGATTGAAAATGTGCTGGAAGCGGAATGTTTGGAATTAAACAAAAGTTTTTTTACCAGAATACAAAAGCAGCGACCATACGTTATTTTAAAATGGGCACAAACACGAGACCAGTTTTTTGCTCCTGCAGATGGCAACCAGCAATGGATTTCTGATCCGCTTTCTAAAAAATTAGTTCATCAGTGGCGCAGCGAAGAAGATGCGGTTTTGGTTGGAAAAAATACGGCCGCAGCAGATAATCCGCAGTTGAATAATCGCTATCAAACAGAAGCAAAACAACCTAAACGAATTGTTTTAGATAGAAGATTAGAATTGAACAACGATTTGCATTTGTTTGATCAATCCGTAGAAACCTTTGTTTTTAATGAGGTAAAAACAGCCTTGGAAGGCAATATTAAATATATCAGCCTGGAAGATTTTGATTTGTTTTTGCCGCAATATATCCTGTTTCAACTGTATTTGCAGGATATTCAATCTGTTATTATTGAAGGCGGTGCCAAAACTTTACAGCTTTTTATAGAAGCCGGTTTATGGGACGAAGCGCGGGTTTTTACCAGCAAAACACGCTGGGGAAAAGGTATAAAAGCACCGGAAATTACAGGCGACTTAAAAATCAGCTTAACTTCGGGAGAAGATGAGTTATCAATTTTATATCCACAAAAAAAGCCCTGATAAATTTATCAGGGCTTTTGATTTTAATGACCAACAACTTCTGCTTCCGAAACATCTCCTTTTCGATGCAGAATAGTATGTTTTGACGGATGCTCTTCATCACCAAGCAAAATCCCCCATGGTTTGAGTGATTCTATCCGATCAAAAATAATTTTAAACATTGCAATAACCGGAATTGATAAAAACATACCCGGAACTCCCCAAAGCATTTCGCCAATAATTACACCCAAAATAGTGACTAACGCGTTTATTTTCACTTTAGAACCTACAATTACTGGCAGCAAAACATTACTGTCTATCAGGTGCATTGCTACAATTGTAACAACTACCAGAATAACTTTTCCAACAGCTGCGGTACTAAAGGTGATAAGAACACTTAATAAAAGTGCCGTAAAAATACCGATGTACGGTATGATGTTGAACAATCCGGTAAGCAAGCCCAACAAAAACGCATACTTAATACCACCGATCAGAAAAACAGTACAAACTACTGCCGCTACAATCAGCATTTCTAAAATTAAACCGGTAATGTATTTACGGATGATATATTGGATGCGCTCTACCACATCGTAAACCGTTCCGGAGTGTTCATCTTTAAAAGCCGCAACCAGAAAACGCATTAATAACCTGCGGTATAAAAGCAGGAAAAAAGTATCAATCAGCATAAAAATTAAAAACAACAGCATAGACGACACAGAGAGTACTGTTGTACCGATTGCTGCCGTGCTGCCATCTAGGATTTTGCTTGTAGCAGAATGTACATAACTCATCTGTTTGCTAGCATTAATGTCGTAATGCTCTGCAATCCAATCTTGTATGTTGGCAAAAGAATTAGTTACCTGATCTCTTAGCTGTGGCCAATCGCTCGCCAGATTGCTGATTTGCGAACCTACTAAATATATGATTCCACCAATCACGGTAACAAACAGTATAACCGCAATCCCGCTGGAAGCACCTCTGGGCAAATGAACTTTATTTTCAAAAAACTTTGCCAACGGCAACAGCATGATGGAAAACAGCATTGCAAATATCAGTGGAGAAAGTATTTCTTTTCCGTGGATAACTAAATATCCAAGCGCAATTAGGCTGATGAGCACCATTGCAAGTTTAGTATAAAAAGGAGGTACAGATTTTAAAGGCATGGAGTTTTAATATTGAAGTTTTTTACATTTAACTACGTAAAGAACTTAATGTTTATAAAACTTCAATCGGATATTGTAACTATGATGTTAAACTGAAAACATAAAAGGAGCACAACACTTAAGTTATGCTCCTTTTATCAGCTTAAATAACTATTACACAATTTTTATTTTTGCATCACCATCACACCGTTCATCATTAGTGTCGTTCCGCCGCCGGCAACAATATTGTACACTTTTTGTACGCCGCCTGCACGTTCGGTTTTAGCTAAAACAGTATAGATTTCGTAAGCTTTTTTTGCTTCGTTGTAACACAAAACCTTTTCGCCGATTTCAGTTTCGCCAATTTTTTTGCTTCCGGCAACAGTCGTCATCGGATGGTTTGGCGTTGCTTCCAAAACTTTGGCAGATAAATGAATACTGTTTTTATCGGTACTTTTTTCTTGTGCATCAACCAAAACCAATCTTGTTAAAGCATAATTTTTCGCTTCGTGAACAGAAAGTTCTTTAACGTTTACAACAGTAGTTTTTTTAGTTTGAGGATCGACAGATAAAACCTGATCGCCTGGTTTTACCGAAGCTAACATTTTCTGGCTGCCGTTTGCCATCGTAACTAAATCCGTTCCGGGAAAGCAAATATCGCTGCCGTAAGTTCCGGATTCTTCTTTCATGTTTTTTCCGCCGTTGATGTTTTTGAAAATTTGATACGAAAACTCTCGCGAAAGCACATAAGATAATTTTAGCACAAAATTTTTCTCTTCTTTATCGATGCTGTGGATATCTTCAAAATAACGTTCCCAAACTTTACCGTCGGCCGTTTGATTCGGCAGTAAAGCCTGATAATGTTTACCTTTTTCGTTGGTATAAAAAATCATCAAACCCAATTGCTGCAAACCTTCTTTAGCCATCAGGTTATACAAATCCATTCGCTTTTTCTGGCCGTCATCACCCGTAATAAAATAAGGTTTCGGGCGATAACGATCTAAAATATAAGCATTTTCAAACTTTACATACGTTTCTGTATCCGGATCTTTTACGTTAAAAGTTTTGGCTTTTGTGTATTCTTCCATGGTGATTGGCCGTGGATTGACTGCTTGAGAAAAAGACTGATAAAAGAAGCATAATGCTCCGGCAACAAGTAATAATCTGCGCATAAATAGTTTAGAAGTGTTTACGATAATTGTTTAAAAGCATCTGCAAAAGCCTGCATCTCATCCATGCGGCCAATGCTAACGCGGCACCAGTCTTTGTCGTTAAATTTCCAGAAACGCACGCCTACACCTCGTTTCATCATTTCCTGTGTAAATTTTTGCCCGTCCATTTTAATCTGGAACATTACAAAATTGGTAGATGACGGGATGTAATCGTAACCTTCTTTTTTCAAAGTTTCGTACAAAAACTTTTTAGATGCCAGCGTTTTAGCCAGTGCATCATCTAAAAACTCGCGGTCCTGGTAACTTGCAATGGCAGCCATTAAAGTTGTTGCCGAAACAGACATCGAACCTTGTGTATATTTAGACAACGTTTTCAGCATTTCGGGCTGTGCCACGATATAACCAATCCGCAAACCGGCAAAACCATACAATTTAGAAAACGTACGCGCTATAATTACATTTTGGCCTTTTTTAACCGCATCAATTAAAGTAACTGCCTGCGGATTTGGTAAGTAATCAATATAAGCTTCATCAATAAAAACAGTTACTTTTTTAGAAACACGCTCGCAAAAAGCTTTCAGTTTAGCTGCATCCAAAACAGTTGCCGTTGGATTATTTGGGTTGCAAATGTAAACCAGACTTGTGGTGCTGTCTATCGCTTTTTCCATTGCATCCAAATCCAGTTTATAATCAGCTGTTAGCGGAACATGGATTACTTTTCCGCCTAATTCTGTCGCGCTTTTTGTCAGATCATCATAACTTGGATCAGCCGTAACAATGGAACCACTTTTAATAAAGTGCATTGCTGAGGCTAACAACAACGGCGACGAGCCGGCATCTAGAAAAACATTTTCTTTTTTAACACCTTCAAACGCAGCAATTTTATCTACCAATTGTCCGTAATACATAAACGGATACTGGTAGCTGGTATCCATGGCCGCTTTTATAGCTTCTTTGGCTTTGGCTGATGGGCCGAAAGGGTTTTCGTTGGCCAGCAATCTTGCTTTCAAAGCCATTGTTGGCGGCGCTTCGGCCATCAAGGCTTCTTCGGAAATGGTAAAGCTTCTTTTAGCATCGTTAATTACGGAGTTGCTGGTTGGTTTTGCCAAAATGCCGGAAACAGAGTTAGAGAAGTAAGTGAGACCGCCTGCTAATAACGCGCTGGATTTGATCCAGTTACGTCTGTTGATCTGATTTGCCATGATACTTGTTTTATAGGTGAAAATGTTAACTTTTAGAATTTGTAGTTGCCGGATAAGCCACACGCTGATCATTTACACGTGCATGGATTGATGCTACCGTACTTCGTGCCGATTCAAAAGCACCGGCCATCCAGGCGTTTAAATACGTTAAATGTTCTCCGGCAAAATACACCTGCTTTTCGGGTTTCAATAAAGTTTCGTAAACTGTTTTCCGTTGATCGCCGGTATAAACTGCCCAGCCGCCTTCGTTGTATTTTACTTTGTGCCAGCTTACCGAAAAAGATTTTTCAAACTCTTTTTCATACTGCGGATGGATTAAACTGCCTTTTGTTAACGCCAATTTTTCGCGTTCGCTGATGGAAAGATCACCAACTAACTTGGCTTTATCATTAAAATTATAATAACCCAGCAAAATACCTTTTTTACCCAAGTAATTATTGTTTGGATAAAAAATCTGCGTTAACTCGTTGTTTGTGTGCGTGATGCCACCGTAAATCATTTCATCTTCTTCCCAAAACCGACGTTTAAATTGCAGACCAATTTTTCCGGTTTTAATGTAAGTTGCATAATCAACTGCACGGCTCACATCTGAAGAAAAATTATTGTTGATGTTGCCCAGCACGGGCAGCGGCAAAGTGCAAACACAAAAATCGCCGGAAATTTCTTTTGTTCCCTGCTGATCTTTGTACGTAATTTTTACACCTTCCGTAAGGTTTTGTATCGAAGTTACTTCTGCATTCAGTTTCAACATCGGATTTACTTTCTGCTGTAAAGCCTGTGCAATTTTGTCCATTCCACCAACTGCCTGAAACATCGTAGTTTGCAGTTCATACACGTATTGCGAAACATTGTAAAAATCCGGATCCATTAAACCGGACTGCAGCATATCCTGCAATTTATAAGCATCAGCAACTTTTCCCGAAAGCAAACCAGCACCCGGAGATTCAGTGTAACCTCTCCTATCTGATGCTTTGTACAATTTATCAATATCTAATCCGCCTTCAGCACGCAGGTATTCTACAATTTTTTCGGTATCTTCTTTGGTTAATCCGGCATCCAGTTGGCCATGATCTATTGCTTTTACCAGCATTTCGCTCATGTAGCCGCGCACATCATTCTGGATTTCCCTAATCCTGATTTTTTTATTGGATAAAGAACCTTTTCCTTCCGAAAAGTAATAAGCAGCTTCGTTTACATTGTTATAAACTTCCAGCGGAACGCCTAATTCTTTGCAATAATGTAAGGTAAGCTGGTGGTGATGCGGAATGCGTGATGGACCGGCGTTAAAATACAAGTCGTCTTCAAAATTGGCAGTTTGCAGCGGCGAACCGATCTCATTGTTTGTGCTGCCTTTGCGAATGCTCCAGCAACGGCCGCCTGCGCGTTCGCGGGCTTCTAAAATGGTACAACTGTAACCCAACTTACTTAGTTCGTATGCTGTAGTCATTCCGGCTAAACCACCGCCTAAAATAATTACTTTTTTGCCTGCGCCGTTTCCTTCCAAATTGAAAGCATGAGCAGGAGCTGCTTTTAACATGCCTAAAGCAAGCAAAGCCGGATAAGCACCACCAGCCAGCATGGCACCTTTACTCAAAAAACCTCTTCTTGAAACAGATTTCAAACCAATTATGATTGATATAGTATGAAATTAATTCTTTAAAGATAAATTATTACCTGTTTAATTACAATTATTTTTGAAATAACTTACAATTAGCTCTTAAAATGAAAATATAAAGTGCTTTTAACTACCTCTAAAGCAATTTTAACTTCTTAAAGAAATAAATTTTTGAATTTTTCTTTGCTAATTTTACTTCCATGACCAAAAATTGCGATTTTAAAAGAAAAATTAACTAATTTTTTTAAAGTCTGTAAATTAACCATTGTAGATTGATAAGCATAAGCAGGTTTTAAACTTTTCAAATTTTCGGCACAATCAACTGCAAACAGCAATGCTTCTTTTATCGGGTAAAAAAGTGCGATCTGCTCGGCAGTATGGCCGGGCGCATTAATTACTTCCAAACCGTTTGTAACTGGAATCTTATCTCCTTCTTGTACTATATTTATAGGAGAGTTTATTTGATCGATGTATAAAAATTGCAGTCTAATCCATCCAAACAGCGTTATTAACCTCAACATAAAAGCTAAAAATTTAGATTGAGGCTGAAAAGCGATTCCGTTTTTTATCATTTCGGCACAAAGCGAAGATGCGTAAACCGGAACACTCACCGTTTTTAAAATTGCAGCTAAACTGCCCGAATGATCGTGATGAGCGTGGGTAAGAATGATAAACTGCAAATCGTACAGCTGTTTTCCAATTTGCCTGATTCCCTCAAAAATCAATTCTTTACTGCCTTTTGGCCCAGTATCAATCAAGATCAAACCAGAAGGATGATCAACCAAAAATACATTAACAATTGGAAGTGTAAGCTGAAAAACGTTGTCCGTAATTTTGGTTACTTCCATTTAATTAAATTTAACTTCCTTCCGCAACTTTTTTTATTTCAGCTAAAATCGAGTTCCAGCCTTCGCCATTATTATAAATGTCTTTATATCTTTTTTCTCCTTCGGCTGCGGTTTCAAATCCATCCTGAATTACGGTTAAAGTAGTTTGCGAACCTTGTTCTGAAAGCGCATAAGTAACATTCAGATAATTCTCCGGAATATCGGGATAAGTAGCAAAAGGATCGATTACCGTATATTTTAAAAGCTTTTCCGGTTCGATACTCACGATTTTTCCTTTCACAAAAACCATTTCTTCACCTTCATAATTTCCTTTCCAAAGCAAATCGCTGCCAACATTCCAGTCAGAAACTGTTTCGCAGCCAAACATATAAATTTTGGTTTTTTCGGGATTAACCAATGCGTCCCAAACTGAAGAAACTGACGCATCAATAATAATTACACTTTTTACTACTTGCAGCTTTTCCATTTTATGTAAGTTGAATAAAGATTTTTAGGCGATAAAAGAAGCATTCAATTACTTGATCCAACCATTGCTAATCATCCAGTTTTTGCAATGATCTATCCATTTATCGGGCGTGGTCTTGTTGTTCAAACCAAAACCATGTCCGCCTTTCGGATAGATAATCATTTCGGCCGGAACCTGATTTTTCAGCAAAGCCTGATAAAAGTATAAGCTATTTTTTACGTTAACCGTTTTATCATCTTCTGCATGAACCAGCATGGTTGGCGGCGTGTTGGCGGTAACATTAAATTCGTTAGAAAAGTAACGAACGGTTTCGGGAGAAGGATTTTCGCCAATGAGGTTTTTATGAGAACCACCATGGGTTAAACTATCTGTCATGCTGATTACACCATACATCAGCACCATAAAATCAGGCCGTAAACTGGTATTGTTAGAATTAGCAATTTTAGGATCATTGAAATGAGAACCAGTTAAAGCAGCCAGACTTCCGCCGGCAGAAAAACCGATGATGCCCACTTTTTTCGGATCAACATTCCATTTTGCAGCACCTTCGCGCAGCGTTTTTATGGCCATTTGTGCATCTTGCAACGGCCCAATGGTTTTATCTTTCATCGTGGCATCGCTTGGCAAACGATATTTTAAGATGAAAGCTGCCACACCAATTTCGTTAAAAGCCTGAGCAATTTCAAGTCCTTCGTGAGAGTAAGAAAGATTGGTATAACCGCCGCCCGGACAAATTACAATGGCCGCGCCGGTAGCTTTTTCTTTAGTGGGAAGATAGATTTCAAGCGTTGGTTTAGAAACTTTGCTGTAATGAATGTTATCTGGTGTGCCTGATTTTACTTCCATATCCGGGCCGGAAATGGAATTAGGAATGGCATTTGGATAAAGCGGCACAACAGTTTGCGCTTTGGTTTGCAAAAAGATAATTGAAAGTAAAAACATTAAAAAACAGGTGTAAAAGAATCGTTTCATCAGGTTTAAATTGGTTGTTTAAATCAACACAAATCCTGATGAAAGTGCAAGTAATATTGATGCTTCTTTTACGTAGTAATTTTACTTTTTTTGTCATTTCGACCAACGGGAGAAATCTTCATTCTAATTGCCTAATTGCTTCGATGAAGATTTCTCCCTTTTGGTCGAAATGACAGCGTGGCCAAGATTTCACTACCAGATTAACTGTGGTAAACGAATATTTTATTTAAGCTGATTAACAAATTGGGTTACAGCTTCAACTAATGTTGCATCAATTGGCAAAGCCGGATTACTGTAAGTTGCAATGTTCTGTTCTCGGTTTTGAGGCGCTTGTTTTAACGCGTGATTCATGCCTTCTAACAAAACCAATTTGGCATTTGGTTTAGCTTTTTTAAGCTTTTCGGCATCAGTAACGGATACTTGGATGTCGGTTGTTCCTTGTAAAATTAAAACCGAAATGTTCAATTTTTTAATTTCTGTTTGCGGATTGTATTTCATCCAAGAAATCATGTAAGGCTGCAAAATTGGACTAAATAATTGATCATTTTCAGCTGCTTTTACTTTTAAACCTTTTTTCAAACTATCCAACTGGTTCATCGAAAGTTTGTATTCTTCCGGTGTTTGATTTTTCAATTGAACTTCGAAAATTTTGTTAATCGCATCTCCCGCTCCAGCTAACGAAATATAAGCATCAACTTTTTCTTTCTCAGCAGCCAGCATTCCAATCAAAGAACCTTCGCTGTGGCCCAAAACAATTACTTTAGAAAATCTTGTATCTGTTTTTAGTTGTTTGATCAAAGCAACCGCATCGGCTACAAAATCCTCAAAACGAACATCGGTTAAACTTTTCTTTGAAGTACTTTTTCCTATTGCCCTTTTATCATATCTTAAAGATGCAATTCCTGCCTTTCCTAAATCATTTGCTAATAAATAATAAGAGTTTGCAGTAATTCCTAAACTGCTGTTTCCGTTTCTATCTGTTGGCCCGGAACCAGCAATAATTAAAACAACGGGGATTTTTCCATTGGTTTTTTCTGGAACAACCAAAGAACCGGAAAGCGAAGCGTCAGCTGTATTTACTTTAACCGGCGTTTCTGTTAGCCCGGAACTTAATTTGTATGCAAAATTTTCTTGGTAGGGTTTGAAAAAGAAACCACTGATTTTATTTTCGGCATCCAGTACCAAAGACATTTCCTGCACGCTTTTTTCAAAGCTGGCTTTGTAAGCAGCAACAGGAGAAGTTAGTTTGAGAAACTGCAACATATTTAATTTGCCGTAAGCTGTTTGCAACTGTGTAATTAAACCGGCTGTTTTATCGAGAGAGATAGATTTTGTTACTGCTGCACCAAAGCAACTGTATAAACTGTCAGCATTTGCTTGATTATAAAACTTCTGAAAACGCATGCTTGCTTGTTTATAATTTTTCGGTTCTGTTTGTGCAAAAATCAGGCACGGAAAAAGCAGCGGTAAAAACAGTAGTAATAGTTTTTTCATGTTCTTAAAAATCAAGGTTTCTCAAGTTGAAATTAATATTTTTAAATGTAACATTATTAAACATTTTGTTTGTGCAGATAATAGTTTAAGCTAATTTTATCTCATCAAATTAAAATCAATTATGCCTTATACAGCAAATTCAACTCGTTACCAAAACATGGAATACCGCCGCTGCGGAAAAAGCGGCCTCAAATTATCAGCAGTTTCTTTAGGTTTATGGCACAATTTCGGCGATGTAGATGTGCTAGACAACTTCCGTGAAACTTTAAAACTAGCTTTCGACAGCGGCATTACGCATTTTGATCTGGCCAACAATTACGGTCCGCCACCGGGATCAGCAGAAGAAAATTTCGGTCGGATTTTACATGAAGATTTTAAATCTTACCGCGATGAACTGATTATTTCCAGTAAAGCCGGTTACGGTATGTGGGAAGGGCCATACGGCGAATGGGGTTCTAAAAAATATCTGATGGCCAGTTTAGACCAAAGTTTAAAGCGGATGAAACTGGATTATGTAGATATTTTTTATTCGCACCGCCCCGATCCGGATACGCCTTTAGAAGAAACCATGGGCGCTTTGGATTTAATGGTACGTCAGGGAAAAGCTCTGTATGTAGGCATTTCCAACTACCACCCAGCAGAAGCTGCCGAAGCCATCAAAATTTTGAAAAACTTAGGTACACCTTGTTTAATCCATCAACCTAAATACTCTATGTTTGAGCGTTGGGTTGAAACGGAAGGTTTACTGGATTTGCTGGAACAGGAAGGCGTTGGCTGCATTCCTTTTTCGCCGCTGGCGCAAGGAATGTTAACGAATAAATATTTGCACGGCATTCCGGAAGATTCCAGAGCAGCCAGAACAAGCGGTGCCTTGCAGGAAGACCAATTAACACCGGAAAAACTGGATCAGATTAAAAAATTAAACCAGTTGGCCGAACAACGCGGACAATCTTTAGCACAAATGGCGCTTTCCTGGATTTTGAAAGATCAACGTGTAACTTCTGTTTTAATTGGCGCAAGTAAACCGGCACAATTAGCAGATTCTTTGAAATGTTTAGATAATACTGTTTTTACCGAGGAAGAATTGAAATCTATCAATGAGATTTTAGGATAAGATTTTTAGGTGATAAAAGAAGCATTGGAAAATTTTGACAATGCTTCTTTTATTGATAAAAAAATAGCTTCATTGCTTTAATTTTATATAATTTAAATACATCGAGATTTGGATTTATTTATTTTTTACGTTCACATAAAACTTATAGGACTTGCGCAAATATTTGTGTTATTCGTCAAGCAGGCGATATGGCACCACGTTTAACACGCATAATTGACATCATGAAAAAATTCGACTTAAACATTGAAAAAATTCTTGAGAATTGGGACACAAAACATGCTGTTAGAGAAATAATTGCAAACGCTTTAGACGAACAAAAACTTACTGATTCCAATGATATTAAAATCATTAAAGAAACTAACTCAAATTCATGGATAATTAAAGACTTTGGACGAGGATTGAAATACGAACATTTTACACAAAATGAAAATGAGGAAAAACTTTCGGCTACTGGTGTAATTGGAAAATTTGGAATTGGGTTAAAAGATGCTTTAGCAACTTTTGAAAGAAAAGGAATTGCTGTAAATATATTGTCAAAGCATGGAGACATCACATTAGGTAAATCGCAAAAAAGCGGTTTTGATGATTTAGTTACGCTACACGCTTATATATCAGAACCTTCAAATCAATATATAAATGGTACAGAATTTCATTTGACAAACATTACAGATTTTGATATTGAAGAGGGCAAAAAGCTTTTTTTAAAGTTCAATAACGAATCTATTATTGAAAACACTAAATATGGAAGCGTTTTAAAAAAAGCTGGTACACAAGGTAAAATTTACATTAATGGTGTTTTGGTTGCTACAGAAGAAAATTTTCTATTTAGTTACAATATCACGTTGCTAAATGCAAGCATAAAAAAAGCAATAAACAGAGAAAGAACTAATGTTGGCAGAACCGCATATGCAAACACTGTAAAATCAATATTATTAGATTGTCAAAGTGAAGAAATTGGCAGTTCTCTAAGTTCAGACTTAAGCTAATACAGCTATGGTAATAGTCATGATGAATTGAAATGGATAGACGTTCAAGAACATGCTGCAAAAATTTTAAACAAATATAAAAGGGTAGTTTTTGTAACTGCAGAAGAAATTGAACATGGAACAGATTTAGTAAATGAAGCACGGCAAGGTGGCGCAGAAATAGTAGTTATTCCAAGCAATCTTCGAGATAAAATTGCTGAACAAAACGAAAACGAACAAGGCGAAAATAAAGTAAACATTTTTACAGAATTTGTACAAGAAAGAACTCAAAATTTTGAGTTCAAGATTTTAAGTGAAAATGAATTGACAGATTCTGAAAAGGAAGTTTTCTTCAAAAAAGATAAAATATTTCAAATCATTGGTGGTAAGCCAAATAAGATTAAATCTGTTATTGTTTCTGAAACTATGCAAAAAGATAATATGACTTTTTCACAAGCAGCAGCAGTTTGGGAACCTGCTACTCAAAGAATAATAATTTGGAGACCTAAATTAAAAAACGAGCAAGAATTTGTAGGTATTTTATTACATGAAATTTCTCATGCAATTAGTGGTGCGACTGATGCAACAAGAGATTTTGAAAATGAGTTAACTAGATTGTTGGGTATCTTTGGTAAGAATGTAATTGATTTAGAGAATGTAGAAAAGCACGAGCCTAAAACATTTGGTTCAAGATTGTTGCAATTTATGAAAATAACAAAATGAATAATATTTTTAGTATTCAACTTTTGCTTAGAGTTGACATTTTCATATTGAGCATTTCATCCTACTATACACAATTACTATGAATAAGGAAAAATTTTTTCAGTTAGCATCAGAGATTTCAACTACATATAGGAACTTAAATCTTTACAAAAGTGTTCCACTTGTGGATCATGTAAATATAGATACAGTTTCAAAAGGAGCTTTAGAAATCATAATTGAAACAAATAAAACTGCTTTTAAAAATGTAGTTATCAAAATAGAAAATGAGTTAAAAAAAGTTTTACCTAATTTAAATGATATAAATGTTGCTGAAAATAATGTAATTGCAATATTAAGTGAAGCTGCTAACCACAACTTAAATTTACAAACTGAACAACAAGAGGTTTTTTTAAAGCTACAAGAAGAATTGATAGACATAACTACAACATTAAACAAGGCAATAACGTCGCGAGTAAGATTATAAATGTCACAAAAGGAATTTTTCATACTGGTCGCGATTTGCAATCGCGGTCTTTAAGCTTTGGATTTCTTATCACAAAAGCAAATCTATTTTTATTCCAAACTTTATAGTACAAAAAAAGCCCCTTGTTTCCAAAGAGCTTTCTGATATACAATCTTAAAAACTTATTTTGCTTCTTCCGGTTTTGGCGGACGCGGCATCAAAGCTTTTCTTGATAATTTCAACTTACCTTGTTTATCAACTTCCAGTAATTTAACTTTTATGATTTCGCCAACCTCAAAAATACCATCCATCGTTTCGTAACGTTTCCAGTCAATTTCAGAAATGTGCAGTAAACCGTCTTTTCCCGGCATAATTTCCACGAAAGCACCAAAAGGCATAATCGTTTTCACTTTACCTTCGTAAGTTTCACCAACTTCCGGCTTGGCTACAATATTGCGGATTCGGGTAACGGCAGCATCAATGGCAGTTTTGTTATCAGCAAAAATTTCGATAATACCTTTGTTATCAACTTCTTCAATCGCAATGGTTGCACCGGTTTCGCGTTGCATTTCCTGAATGATTTTTCCACCAGGTCCGATAATCGCGCCGATAAATTCTTTGTCAATCGTCATGCTTACGATACGTGGCGCATGTGGTTTGTAATCTTCACGCGGAGCAGCAATCGTTTTCTTCATCTCGTTTAAGATGTGTAAACGACCTTCTTTAGCCTGATCCAATGCTTTAATCAACACTTCGTTGGATAAACCATTGATTTTCAAATCCATTTGGCAAGCTACAATACCTTTTTCGGTACCGGTAACTTTAAAATCCATATCACCTAAATGATCTTCATCACCCAAAATATCAGAAAGAATAGCATATTTTCCGGTTGCTTCATTCGTAATTAAACCCATTGCAATTCCGGAAACCGGAGCAGTTAATTTAATACCGGCATCCATCAAAGCCAAAGCACCCGCACAAACTGTTGCCATGGAAGATGAACCGTTAGATTCCAAAATATCAGAAACGATACGGATGGTATAAGGATTTTGCTCTAAACCAGGCAATACTTTTTTCAAAGAACGCATAGCTAAGTTACCATGACCAATTTCGCGACGACCAGCACCACGATTAGGACGAACTTCTCCAGTTGAAAATCCAGGAAAATTGTAATGTAACAAGAACTTGCTGTAACCATTGATGAACGCGCCATCAATCATTTGTTCGTCGGTTTTAGAACCTAAAGTAACAGAAGTTAATGATTGTGTTTCGCCACGGGTAAATACAGCAGAACCGTGAGCAGCAGGCAAATAACCAACTTCGCTCCAGATCGGGCGAATTTCAGTTGTTTGACGGCCATCCAAACGTTTGCCTTCATCTAAAACCAGGTTGCGAACAGCATCATACTGCACATCATGGAAATATTTTTTAGCCAAATGAATCTGTATTGCATCAGCATTTTCACCTAAAGAAGCGATAAATTCATCACGGATGAGTTTGAAATTTGCGCTACGGTCATCTTTACCTAATGCTGCAGCTGCAACAGCGTAAGCTTTATCATAAGTTGCTGCGAAAACTACTTCTCTTAATTCTAAATTGCTATGCTCGTGGTTGTAAACGCGTTTATCAGTTTTACCAACTTCTTCGCCTAACTCAACTTGTACGGCAACTTGTTTTTTAATCGCTTCGTGTGCAAAAGCAATCGCTTCAACCATTTCGGCTTCTGCAATTTCGTCTGCTTCACCTTCCACCATTACAATATCAGTAGCAGAACCGGCAACCATAAATTCTAAAGTTGCTTTTTCCAGTTCGGTACGACCCGGATTGATTACCAACTGACCGTTGATTTTTGCTACTCGGACTTCGGAAATCGGTCCGTTAAAAGGAATATCAGAAACGGAAATAGCAGCCGAAGCAGCTAAACCCGCCAGACAATCCGGCATAATGTTTTTATCAGCAGAAATTAGTGAAATCATCACTTGGGTATCTGCATGATAATCTGAAGGAAATAACGGACGAAGCGCGCGATCTACTAAACGGGAAATCAATACTTCGTAATCTGATAAACGTGCTTCGCGACGTAAAAATCCACCTGGAATACGCCCGGCAGCTGCATATTTTTCCTGATAATCAACCGAAAGCGGTAAAAAATCTACGCCCTCTTTTGCATCTTTAGAAGATACCACTGTTGCAAGCAACATGGTATCTCCCATTTTTACTACGACAGAACCATCAGCCTGTTTGGCTAATTTACCGGTTTCGATCTCCACGATGCGACCATCGCCCAGATCAATTGTTTTTTTAATTACATTCATTTTGTTGTTGTATCGGCATGTTTTTCATCTTTGAACACACCTGTTTTTATAGAAATTTTATTTTTTGAAAGTAAAAAAGCCACCTCTAAAATGAGATGGCTTTTTAGCGGAAATTACTCCGGGTTATTTTATAATATCCCTTAGTTCCAATGCTTTAATAATCGCACGGTAACGGTTAATATCCTTTTTAAACAAATAGCCTAACAAAGCCCGACGTTTACCAACCAGTTTCTGTAAAGCTAACTGTGTAGAAAAATCTTTTTTGTTTTTTTTCAAATGCCCGGTTAAATGAGCAATACGAGTAGTAAACAATGCTACCTGACCTTCGGCAGAACCTGTATCGGTTGCACTTTCTCCGTGTTTTGCAAAAATCTCCGCTTTTGCTTCTTTACTTAAATACATTACCTGAATAATATTAAAGCGTAAATAATTTGTGTGAATTGTGGTGCGAAGATAAGCGGAAATTTCGAAGGAAACAAGGCTTTACAAATGCTTCTTTTATCAGTATTATTTTAAGTACGATGTCGTGATTAACAGAGGAAATCTTCATTAAACAAAATAGGGACGATTCTGGAATCGCCCCTATCCTAATAAATGTTTTTCAATTTGAAGAAGATTTTTCCCGTTGGTCGAGATGATAGAAAAAAGCTTCTTTTATCAACCTAAAATTACTTTTCTATAAATTTTTTACTAATCATAATTTTTACATCTTTTTTAGAAAAATCATGAGAAATTTGATTAACCTGCTCTTCAGATAGCTGTCCGCTTTTACTGGTGCTCAAAGTAGTTAATCCAGTCGCAATTGCATAAGTACCTTTGGTGGTATAACTAATGGCGCGAGCCAGCATTGCTTCGTTTACATCACCAAAATCATGGGTAACATCATCACTGGCATCTACGCCCGGATACGTGGCCGAACCTGGCGTCATTCCGGCATAATAGCCGCCTGCACTAGCAGAATTTTTAGTTTCAAATTCTGGCGTATACAACTCGTAAGCACCAATCGGGATAGCAAAAAACCCAACTGGCTTGCCATAAGTAGTTTTGCCGATCAGTTGTACATTCATTTCCGGTATTAAATTGTTGATCGTCAATTCACTTGCAGAAGCTGTATTGCCGGATACAATAAAAAATACACGACTGATATTTAAACTACCTGCTTTTGCAAATTTTACCTGATTGTTTGCCGGTTTAAAATCACCTGCATTAATTCGATATATTTTAGAAAGTAAAGGATATTTATCATTCTGCAATTTATCATTGTAATAAGATGTGTACATTACAGTATTGGTTTTGGCAGCGGGTACAATCAGGTTAGATAGATATTCTGCAGTTGCAACAGAACCACCACCATTGTAGCGTAAATCAACTACCAAATCTGTAATACCACCGGCTGTAAAACTAGTAAAGGCGGCATCTAAATAAGCTTTGGCATTATCTGGTGTTGTAAAACTATTAAATACGATATAACCTAATTTCTTGCTGTTGCCCAAATCAAGTAATTTATATTTCAATACTGGGTTTACAGTATAATTTGCGGTGTTTAAAGTAACATCAAATGTGGTATTGTCTGGTTTTTGCAAAGTCATGCTGATGGTGGTAGAACTAAACAAAGCACTATTTACAGCCTTATAATTCGATCCAGTACTACCATCATAACTGATAGCAGTGCTGTTATTAATTTTAATAATCTGGTAACCTCTAACCAAACCTGCTTTATCTGCAGGAGAACCGGGATAAACATATCTTATCCTTAAGTCTGCAATGGTATTATAAATCGGACTAAAGCCATAATCGCCATTGGTTCCGCCTAAAGATGTAGCGGTTTGGCCCTGATCTATAAAAGAGTATTTAGCTTCGCCCGGATATGCAGCTTCATATTCATAAGGTTTTCCGGTCGTTGGATTAATGCCGTATTGCGAAAGCGCATCAACTTCTTTTTGCAAACCTTCAATTTCTGTTGTGCCGGTAAAAGTACGTGGCTTAAAAGTTGCATAATCAGGCAATGAATTATACCACAAATTATCTTCCTGTGTGTACAGGTAAATAGAATCTTTTACACGATCTAATGCTGTACCCAATGATGCAGGAGCTGTAAAGGGAATTGGCGACTTATCTTTTTTACAGGAAGTAAAAAAAGCATTTACCAGCAAACCTATAGATAAGTAAACAAAGTATTTCTTTATCATAACCAAATTATTTTAAATAAAAAATGAAAGATAGTAAAAACCAAACACTTGTGAAACGGGGATGAAGGAAATTAATTTCGTTTGCTACGAAATAAAATCGTAAAGGTTAGCATAATCTACTCCAGCTGCCTGCGCGCAAAGTTCGTCTGCAGTGCTGTTGCCAATCATCATTAAATCGCGTCGTTGCAAATGATGTTCTGTCAAAATATGATGTAGCGCATCTGGTTCTGGCTTTGGTTTAATTTCATCTGCAAAATAACAAACCAGGTAATTTTCCAACCCGTTCCATTCTACCTGTTTTATCTTGTTCAGCTGTTGTTCCGGGTTTCCGTTGGTGAGGATGAAAATCTGTTTACGATCAACCACAATTTGTTGCAGCAAATTCAGCATTTGCTGGTAAAGCAATAATTTTAAAGGTAAACGTGCTGTTTTAAACAAACGGTCAAAATTTTCCTGATAGTTGGGTTCCAGCGAAAACTTCTTTTTTACAGTCTCAAAAACAGCATTTTCTCCATGCTCGTTGTACGCATCAATCATACTGGTAATCATGGCTTTACTGTTCCATTGTTCGGTATGCTCCACAAAAGCAGCAAATAGATAATACACCTGAAACAAATAATCCTGCGCCGGAAAAAGCACGTTATCCAGTTCAAAAACGAAAGCTTTTTTATGGAGGTCGAGGTCTGCGTACCGAAATATCATATCACCACAAACGGTTTCAGGCCAAAAAGTTGATGCTGCTGCAAAATTATTTCAAACAAACCGTTCAGTTGCAGTTGCAAACCAATTTGTTGCAGGTTTTCGTTTGCTTGTATTTCTCCAGCATTCCAAATCGATTCCAATTTTCCACTGCTAAAAGAAGCATACAGTATTTTTTGGGTTGAAGCCTGATACGGACGCAGCAACAGCAATTCATCCGCAGCAAACAATTTGGCCGCTTTAATAAACGAAATTACTGGTTTTCCGGGGATTGATTTTGCCGGATGCTGATCATCAATTAGCCAAACCAAATCCGGATTTTGCATAGAAACAACAGCAACATTTTCCGTTGGATACCCCAATTGCAAACAAGCTTTGGAAAACTCGCTGAAAGAAGAAGTAACCTGGAACGATACTGTTTTTATGCCACCAAAATTCAATTTTTCAAAAAGTGCTGCCGGATTAAACAATAATTTCCGCGTAATTAAATCTGGTAAAAAAAGGTTTATACTAAACTCGGAAAATAATTCTGTTGCTTCGGCCAGTAATTCCTGTTCTGCAAAACTCATGGCAAAAACAGCATCGATTTGTTTATCCAGACAAATATTTAACAACTCGTGGATATAATCTCCCTGCGAAACTTTCGGCAACAGCAATTGCTGCAATGCCGAAATTTGTGCGATAAAAGAAGCATCACCGTAAATAAACTCGAAACCGGACAACCATTTCTCCAGAAAATAAACGCCTGGATTTTGTCCGCAAGTAACTAACGCTTTCGTCATGCTTCGATCAGGCCGTCTTTCATCATCACTTTGCGATCGCTCATTTCGGCCAGTTCTTCGTTGTGCGTTACAATGATAAAAGTTTGATTAAATTGATCTCGCAGAGAAAAAAACAACTGATGTAGTTCCATCGCGTTCTTAGAATCCAAATTTCCGGAAGGTTCATCAGCCAAAATCAAAGCCGGATTATTAATCAAAGCGCGTGCAACGGCAACCCGCTGCTGTTCGCCGCCCGAAAGCTGATTTGGTTTATGTGTTTTGCGGTGACCAAGATTTAGCATTTCCAGCAATTCGCTGGCACGTGTTTCGGCTTCCTGTTTTGTTTTTCCAGCGATGTAAGCCGGAATACAAATATTTTCGATCGCATTAAATTCGGCCAGTAAATGATGAAACTGAAAAATAAACCCGATTTTTTGATTGCGGAAAGCACTTAACTGTTTTTGGTTCATCACGCTGGTATCGGCATCGTTTAGCAAAATCCGACCAGAATCAGGCTTATCCAGCGTACCGATAATATTAAGCAGCGAACTTTTTCCGGCACCGGAAGCGCCCACAATACTTACAATTTCTCCGGCTTTTACATCCAAGTCAACACCTTTTAAGATGGGCAGTGTTCCGTATAATTTTTTGATTGACCTTGCTTTTAGCATCGAACAAAAATAGTAATACCGTTTATACTGAACAATGAAGAAAATATACGTTTTATAAGAATAATTTGTAACTCCGGTTTAAATTATTCGTTAAAAATATTAATTGTGAACCTGATGAATGAAAACGTTGCTACAAATCTTAATGTCTTGAAGACAAGAGTTTATAACGTTTTAACTAATTACAATCAGGCCCTTAACTGTTTTAAACAAAACAAGTTTTGTAAATAAATAATTGATCAAGGAATAAGTTTTTTACTATAGCTAATTATATTTGACCTGTGTGTGATCTTCATATAAATTTTGCAGCATTTTTTGAAACTGGGCCGCCTACAGTAATTTTAAAACCGGATATTCCTAAGTTTACAATTGTTGCAGTAAACCAGGCATATTTAGAAGCTACAGATGCCAAACAGGAAGATCTTGTAGCCGCAGGTTTTTTAGATGCTTTTCCTGAAAATCCACTCGACCCAATTACTAAAAATGTACAATCGTTACGAAACAGCCTGATAGAGGCCGTACTGACGAAAAAAAAGCATGTGTTGCCCAGCCAGAAGTACGACATACCTGTTTGGGGAACCAACCAATTTGATGTGCGTTACTGGAAAGCAACCAACTCTCCTATTCTAAATGAAGCAGGCGAAGTAGAATATATTGTACATGTTACTTTGGATATTACCGGTGCTGTAGAAACCGCACAAAAAGAACGTTTTGCTTTTGAAGTAGCTGAAGCACAAAGAAAGGCCACCATGCAGATAGAAGAAAGGCTTCGTTTGGCTATTGATTCGGCCAGCCTTGGAACCTGGTATATTGATGCTGCCACCCGTAAATTTGTTCCTTCTTCGCGGTTAAAGGAAATGTTTGGTTACCACCCCGATGAAGAAATGACTTTCGAAGGAACAATAACACAAGTTCCGGAAGAATACCGAAACAGGATAGTGCAAGCTATAGAGGATGCAATTACTAAAAATCAAAACTATGATATTGAATATCCCGTCATTGGCTATCACGACAAAAAGTTGCGCTGGGTAAAAGCTACCGGTAAACTTTTTACAGCTCAAGAAAATCAACCTGCCAATTTTTCGGGTACAATGGTTGATATTACTGAACGCAAGCAGGATGAGCAACGTAAAAATGACTTTATTGCTATGGTAAGTCATGAGTTAAAAACACCGCTAACAATTTCTAATGGTTATAGCCAGTTACTACTAGTAAAAGCCAAAAAAAGTAATGATACATTTTCTGTAAATACATTAGAGAAAGTCCATAAGCAGTTAGGCAAGATGACAAAGATGATTGAAGGCTTTTTAGATGCATCAAGAGTGGCGGCAGGTAAAATACACATAGAATGCAAACGCTTTGATATGGCTGTTTTGATTAAGGAAGTGGAGGAAGAAATGATATCAGACGCTGATTCAAAACGAGTTGTTTTTAAGCCGGTAGAAACAACTTGGGTTAATGTAGATAAAGAAAAGATAGAGCATGTAATTAATAACTTCCTCACTAATGCCATCAAATATTCACCTCCTGGCTCACCTATCCAGGTAACTTGTGTTACCAATAATGGTTATGCAGAAGTAAGTGTTAAAGATGAAGGTATGGGCATTAAACAAAATGATATCAGCCGGTTGTTCGACCGCTTTTACCGGGTAGAAAATAATCAAATTCAATCTGTAACAGGTTTTGGTATTGGCTTGTATATCTGCAAAGAAATTATCGAACGCCATGAAGGAAAAATCTGGGTAGAAAGTGAGTTTGGAAAAGGTTCTACTTTTTATTTTAGCTTACCACTTTATAAAGGCTAGATAATTTATGCTTATAAAAGAAGCATCATTCATTTCAATTACAGCATTACTTTTTTCAATATTTATACAGTTTCTGAAAGAGTTATTGAAGAATACCCTCATTCCTCAACCAAACAAATTTTTCATTTTTATTTTTAAGCTGAAATTGTAGCTTTACCCAAAATCTTTTTAAAATGAACATTCACGAATATCAGGGCAAAGCCATACTGAAAAGCTACGGTGTTAAGGTTCAGGAAGGCATTCTTGCCGAGAACGTTGAACAGGCTGTGGAAGCAGCTAAAAAATTAAAGGAAGAATATGGTTCTGACTGGGTAGTGATTAAAGCACAAATCCATGCAGGCGGTCGCGGTAAAGGCGGCGGCGTTAAATTAGCCAAAAACCTGGACGATGTTAAAGAGAAAACCAATGCCATTATTGGTATGCAATTGGTAACACCGCAAACAGGCCCGGAAGGTAAATTAGTAAGCAAAGTGCTGGTTGCACAGGATGTTTATTATCCAGGGCCATCGGAAACGAAAGAGTTTTATGTTTCTGTTTTGATGGACCGTGCAAAAGGCCGCAACGTCATCATGTATTCTACCGAAGGCGGAATGGATATTGAAGAAGTTGCACACTCTACGCCAGAACTGATTTATAAAGAAGAAATTGATCCGAAAGTTGGTTTGCAAGGTTTTCAATCGCGCAAAATTGCTTTCAATTTAGGTTTATCTGGCGATGCTTTTAAAGAAATGGTGAAATTTATCACTGCTTTATACAAAGCTTACGATGCTACAGATTCTTCTCAGTTTGAAATCAATCCGGTTTTAAAAACTTCTGATAATAAAATTCTGGCTGTTGATGCCAAAGTGAACATTGATGATAACGCTTTGTACCGTCATCCGGATTTTGCCGCGATGCGTGATACTGCGGAAGAAGATCCGATGGAAGTTGAAGCAAGCGAATCGAACTTAAACTATGTGAAACTGGACGGAAACGTTGGTTGCATGGTTAACGGCGCTGGTTTGGCAATGGCAACGATGGACATCATTAAAATTGCTGGCGGTGAGCCTGCAAATTTCCTGGATGTTGGCGGAACGGCTAATGCACAAACCGTAAAAGCTGCTTTCGGTATTATCCTGAAAGATCCAAACGTAAAAGCGATCCTGATTAATATTTTTGGTGGAATTGTTCGTTGTGATCGTGTAGCGCAAGGTGTAATTGACGCTTACCAAGAAATGGGCGATATCCCGGTTCCAATTATTGTTCGTTTACAAGGAACCAATGCGGTTGAAGCTAAAAAACTGATTGATGAATCTGGTTTGAAAGTTTTCTCTGCCATTTTGTTAAAAGAAGCAGCGGATTTGGTTAAGCAAGTTTTAGCGTAAATTTCTCAGCATAAAAATATATTCTGAAAAGGCTGTCTGTATGGGCGGCCTTTTTTGTGAATACTGTTTTTACCGGATAAAAATCTTCTTATTCTTATCTTATACAAATACAATTTAAAAAATGAATGCAATATGTGTTTTCTGCGGAGCAAATTTTAATGGCGATGAACGTGTAAAAACAGCTATTAATCAGTTGGCAGAAGTAATGGTGAACCGAAACATTTCACTGGTTTTTGGCGGCGGAAAAGTTGGCATAATGGGCTTAATTGCCGATGCCGTTTTACAGCGCGGCGGCAAAGCAATTGGTGTAATTCCGCAATTTTTGATGGACAAAGAAGTTGGCCACATCGGTTTAACCGAAATGCACATCGTAGAAAACATGCATCAAAGGAAGCAGCTGATGAACGAACTCTGCGACGGCATTATTACCTTGCCCGGTGGTTTTGGTACGCTGGAAGAATTTTTTGAAGTATTAACCTGGCTGCAATTGGGTTTGCACAACAAACCAATCGGCTTGTTAAACATCAACGGTTTTTATGATTTTTTGCTGAAACAAATGGATGTGATGGTGGAACAGAAATTTTTAAAGCCTGCCAACCGAAAGTTGGTTTTAACCAGTTCTCAGCCAGAAGAATTAGTAAACCTGATGTGCGGTTTTAATGCTTCGCCGGATGAAGTTTGGTTTAAAGATCAAAATTTTATCTAAAATAGTATGGTAAAAGAAGCATTACGAGTGTTGCTTATCAGCTCGTTTCAACCAAAAAAAGCATCTTAACCGGGGAGATTAAGATGCTTTTAACCAATTATAAACCAAATTTGAGAGAGAATTAATAATTTATACGTTACAAAATTTATTAAGTTATAAAATATTATTGAATTGCAGTTAATTTATTGTATCCTCTATTTCAGTTACTTTTTAACACATTCTGCCTGTCATCAAAATTTCTATGCTTTTATAGTTTTGAGGCATCTATATTCAAATCATAATTGCAACATTACAAAACTGGTTAAAGCAGTAAGAAATTAAAATTTAATTTTATGATGATAAAAGAAGTATTTGTTTTGATGAAATGATAAATATTTTGTCATTTCGACCAACGAGAGAAATTGTATTTGAATAAGAAATCGTGTGGATTCGATTCAATGAAGACTCCTCCTATCGCCGGAATGACAAACGATAAATCAACAAATTAAAGCCGACGTAGCTCAGCTGGTAGAGCAACTCATTCGTAATGAGTAGGTCGCAGGTTCGACTCCCGTCGTCGGCTCATTCACCAAAAACCAAACTATGGAAACAGAACCTTTTGAATTTTACATCCACCAATTAGGCGAAAAAGTACTTTGCCGAATTGAACCGCAGGGCGATGATTACGAAACATATTTCGACGGAAAATATCAAACTAAAATCCGTTTTGATCAGCACGGCCATTGTTACCAGTTAGGCGGCGAAAGTTTAAATATGGAAACCATGCAAGCTATTGAAGACGGCATAGAAAGCCATTTACTGTAATTTTGCTTACATTTACAGCTCAAACTTTATCAATAAAAACAAGTTTCATACAAACACAACAAAATTTACCCTTTAAAAGAAGCAAGATGGATACTCTGAAAAAATTTGCAGCGATGGAAAAAATCGTTCATGAACTGGAAGATTTAAAAAACAGTCAGCAGGCAATCATACAAAAATTAGGAAAAATTGAAGTTGATAACATTGATTTAGGTGATAAACGCCTGGAAAAAGAATTGCCGGACATGCACCAAAGGATTGCGGATAACCTAGATGCCATTGCCGATATTCTGGAATATTTTGCCGGAAATACAGATAAATTCCACGATACGAATAATATTGAAGCTTTAAAAGAAGAAGCAGCTATCCGCGAAGCGGCAGGCAACGAAGAATAAGTTTCTATTTGATCAACATAAGAAAGGCACCTCATAAGTGCCTTTTTTTGTGCCATAAAAGAAGCATTTTATCGCTGGGAATTATTTTTTGGGAAACAGTTTCCTTCCTGTAAAAATAAATAAGGCACTAAAAAAAGCAAAAACCAGTAAAAGCACAAAAGCATTTATGGCTACTTGGGAAAAACCGAATGTTTTTACATCTACAAAAAAATAAGGATAAAAGCCGGTTGCTGCTCCGCGAGCTATTACATAAATCAAATACACAAATGGAAAAATCAGCCAGTCTAAAAGTTGTTTCCACTTTAAACCTTGTTTGGGCAATACAAAAAGCCAATACAAAATGTATAGAATTGGCACAATTAAATGCAGCAATTCATCTACCGGTTTGTAAAACCCTTTGGGATGCCAGAACGGCCGCAACACCAAATTATAAACTAAACTAACAATGGTAATGTAAACGGCAATGGCAGTAGCGGTAGAAACTTTTGAAAAGAACTTGCCTGCATTTGTTTTGGGAAATAATAGAACAGCACTTAAGCTGAATGCTACCAGAATATTACTTTGAATGGTAAAATAACTTAACAATTGCACAAAGCTTCCGGCAACTGTTCTTCCCTTTTCCAAATATTCCGGAACAGAAATTATAAATTGGGCAATGATGGCAAACCAAGCTACCAATGTTGTTAAACCTATAAAAAACGTATTTTTAAGTATTGGTTCTTGATTCATTTTAGCAAAATAACAATCTGGCTAAAACTATATAAAATTCAAAGCCATAGCAAAAGGTCAGCTATTTATTCTACACTTTTACCTCTCATAACCGTGCTAACAGCCTGATCCATCAATCGTTCTGCAAAAGGACGTGTAAATTCGTTTAAAGTATCTACTCTTTTCAGAATTAAATCTTTATCACTCAAAGTAAGTGATTCTTTTAATTCCGCAACTAATTTTAGCGTATCTGTAATTTCTGTTGCTGATAAGTAAGCTACGTTTTTTTGTACAAACCTTTCTACCGTGTAAACCATTTGCTCACCTTCAGTTCGTGCTTCAATCAGCATCCGTTGCTTTACATCATCTTGCGCGTGTGTAATGCTGTCCATCAGCATTTGTTCTACTTCGGCATCGGTTAAACCATAAGCAGGTTTCACTTCTACTTCCTGTTTTACACCTGATCGCTGTTCAACCGCTTGAATCGTCAAAATCCCATCTGCATTCAGCAAAAAGTTAATATCCACTTTTGGGAAACCAGCTGGCATAGATGGAATTCCTTTCAAATCAAATTCTGCCAGTTTGCGGTTTTCTTTAACTAAATCGCGCTCACCTTGGTAAACGGCAATTTTCATATTTACTTGTCCGTCGATGGAAGTAGTATATTGTCTTCCGGCTTTGGTTGGGATTTTTGCGTTTCGCGGAATAATTACATCCATTAAACCACCCATCGTTTCAATTCCCAAAGAAAGCGGCGTAACATCTAGCAACAAAATATCAGTCCGGTTTCCAGCCAGAATATCTGCCTGAATCGCAGCGCCCAAAGCAACAACTTCATCCGGATTTACTTCATCATGAACTTGTCTGTTAAAGAACTCAGCAACCATTTGTTTAACCAAATGCGTTCTGGTAGAACCACCCACCATCACCACTTCATCAATATCACTAACTTCTAGATTGGCATCTTTTAAAGCATTCCGGCAGCTATCAATAGTTTGCTGCACTTTCGGTAAAATCAGTTGCTCAAAAGTAGTACGATCAATTGTACACCAAATCTCTCCTATTTTCTCATTAAATAAACTTTGGTGCGCGAAAGCTTTTTTGGCTTCTTCTGCTTTTAAACGTAATTCCTGCTGCGGTAAATTAGGCTGGTTTTGCAGGTTATTTTTTTCGATCCAGTAATTTACAATTAAGCGGTCAAAATCATCTCCGCCTAGAAAAGTATCTCCGTTAGTTGCCAAAACTTCAAAAATTCCGTTTTGGATTTGGAGGATGGAAACATCAAACGTACCTCCGCCTAAATCATAAACCGCAATGGTTTTAGTTTCTTCGGGATTTAAACCGATGCCATAAGCTAAACTTGCAGCTGTCGGTTCGTTTACAATTCGTAAAACATCTAAACCTGCCAATTTTCCCGCATCGCGCGTAGCTTGTCGTTGCGAATCATTAAAATAAGCCGGAACAGTAATTACTGCTTTGTTTACCGGTGTTTTTATGGCGTGTTCTGCACGTTCTTTCAGTTCCTTTAAAATCAAACCCGAAAGTTCTACCGGTGTGTAAAAAGCATCGCCAACTTTAATTTTAACCAGGCTTTCGGTATCGTCGTCTATAATTTTGTAAGAAAAGAAGTTCTGATAATCAGCCACATCTTTGTATGATCGGCCCAGCAATCTCTTCACCGAAAAAATTGTATTCTGCGGATCGCTGATTAGATAATTTTTAGCTTCGTTTCCAACCGTAATATTGCCCTGATCACCAAAATGAATAATCGAAGGAACCAAAACGCCTTTTCCGGTATCGTTTATAACCTGCGGATTTTTATCCGGATTGATAAAAGCCACGAGCGAATTGGTTGTACCGAGATCGATACCAACAATAATTTCTTCCTGCTGTATGGAACCGGTTGTTAAATTAATTGAAATTGTAGCCATAATAAATGCTTAACAAGCCGCAAAGGTAGGAGTTTTGAGAAACGGCGTGTCATGTTAGTGTAGAAGGGGTTTGAAGTGAAGGTATTATAAATTTCGTCATCCAGAACTTGTTTCAGCGTCCCGTCAGAAAAAGAAACTTGGTAAAATGAGTTTTCATTCAAGCCAGTATTTTTTATTTTTCTTGTACGTTCTTTTGCTTAATCAAAAGAACCAAAAATCAAGAATGCCGGATCGCCTCCGGGCGGCATTCAGCCCAACGCTCCTGGGTGCATACCTTTCTAGCTGTCGGTTTGGCGTTACTTATCTTAAATTTAGCAATTGATGACACATGATGCACCAGCATCAAAAATTTAATTAATTTTCATCCTGTAAAATCATTTCTAAATGTCTGCCTTTTTAAAATTTGCTACAATACTGTTTTTATCAACCTTTTATTGGAATGAATTGCGCGCGCAGGAATTTGGTGGCAATCCACCTTCCATCAAATGGCAGCAAATTAATACGCCGGCTATTCGGGTTGTTTTCCCGAAAGGAATGGATCCTTCCGCAAATCGCGTAGCCAATATCATTACTTACATGAACCGGAATATTGCACCAACTATTGGTTTACGGCAGAAAAAAATCAACATTGTGCTGCAAAATCAAACTACCATTTCTAACGGTTATGTTGGCCTAGCTCCTTTTAGAAGCGAATTTTATTTAACCCCAGACCAGAACAGCTTTGAACTCGGCAGTTTGCGCTGGACAGATCAGTTAGCTATCCACGAATACCGACACGTGCAGCAATACAATAATTTTGATGTTGGGTTGACGAAGTTTTTCCATACCATTTTTGGCGAAGGCGGACAAGCTGTTTTAAGCACTTTAACCGTGCCCAACTGGTTTTACGAAGGCGATGCTATTTACAACGAAACTTTAACCAGTAAACAAGGCCGTGGCCGCCTGCCTTTTTTCTACAATAGTTACCGCTCACTTTGGTCGGCTGATAAAAATTACAGCTGGATGAAGCTGCGAAATGGTTCTTACCGTGATTTTGTGCCCGATCATTATCCGCTGGGTTACATGCTGGTTGCTTACGGACGGGAAAAATATGGCGATGATTTTTGGAAAAAAGTGACCCACGATGCGGCTGCGGTTAAAACTACTTTTCGTGGAGCCGTGAAAAAGTATTCCGGTAGCAATTATCCGAAATTCAGAACGCAAGCTTTAAATTATTTTAAAACACAGTTTGCTGCGGAAGATGAAAAGCAAAATCAACCCAAACATTTTGTAGCTAATCAGGAGTTTCCAGCTTTTTTTGATGATACTTCTTTTATCTATGTAAAAACTTCGTACAGCAAAGTGCATCAGTTTGTGCTGAAAACAGGTACAACGGAAAAGGTAATCCGTACGCGTGATAACTCTTTGGATAATCAGTTTTCTTACAAAAACGGCAAAATTGTATATGCAGGATATCGTCCGGACATTCGCTGGAATTACAAAGATTACAGCAGTTTGCAATTGCTGGATGTAGCAACTAGAACCCAAAAAACAATCACTAAAAGAAGCAAATATTTTTCGCCGGATTTGAGTGAAGATGGCAAAACGATTGTTGCTGTTTTACAATCTCCGCAGGGAAAAAACGAACTGCATTTAATAGCAGTTGCAACTGGGAAATTGCTACAGATCGTTCCAAATCTGCAGCAATTAATTTACACTTATCCAAAATTTTTGAATGATGAAACGGTTATCTCCGCAGTAAGAAATCCTTCCGGAAAAATGAATCTGGCTGAAATCAACCTGAAAAACGGAGCTGTAACGAACCTGACAACTACAAGTTTTAAAGTGATCGGCTTTCCAACCATCCATAAAGACACAGTTTATTTTACAGCTTCTGCGGAGAAAAACGATCAGTTATATATGCTTCCTTTAGCAGAAAAAAAACTTTACAAATTGAATATCAATCAGTTACATGAGACTATCGGAAGTTATCAGGCAACTGTAAATAACGATCAGATTTTGTATAACAGTTTTGCGGCAAGCGGTTATCAGCTTCACCAAATCCCTAAAAATGAAACTGTTTGGCAACCGGTTACAGAAATTGAATCAGTTTTAACTCCTTCAGATTTTAAAATAACTGATTTGGAAAAAAACAATGCGGATTTGCTTGCTGCTGTTCCTAATCAGATTTTTCAGGTTAAAAAATATGCGGGTTTATCTCATTTATTCAATTTTCATAGTCTAATACCTGCTTTCAGCGATCCGGATTATACACTTTCTTTGGTTGGAGAAAATATTTTAAACACTTTTCAATCCGAACTTTATGGCACGTACAACCGAAATGAAGGTTATAAAGAAGTTGGTTTTAATGCCGTTTACGGAGCTTTATTTCCTTATTTGTCTGGCGGGGTAAATTATACTTTTGACCGAAGATCGTTATTTCGCGGAAAAGATATTTACTGGAACGAAACGCAGATACAAGGCGGCATTACCATTCCCATGACTTTTAGCAATGGCCGAACGTTTAGCAACTTGAGTTTCAGCAGCAATTATGTGTACAACAAAAGTGCTTACAAAGGTACTTTCCAAACTTTGCTGGGCACGCAAGCTTACAGTTATCTGGATAATTCAATCAGGTTTAATAGCCAAAACCAGCTCGCATACCAGCAAATTTATCCAAGTCTGGCGCAATCTATCACTTTAAATTACAAAGCTGCAACTACACATTACAATGCAAACCAGTTTTTGGCAAACGCTTATTTTTATTTTCCGGGGATATTTAAAAACAATAGTTTGGTGATTAATGCGGCACATCAGCAACATAATGGTGCAAACGGACTGAGTCTTTTTTCCAACCAGCTTCCTTTTTCCAGAGGTTATACGGCCGAAAATTTACGCCGGATGAACAAGCTGGCGGCCAATTATCATTTTCCGGTTGCTTATCCGGATGCTGGTTTTGCCAACTTTTTTTACCTTTTGCGTATTCGGGCCAACGTATTTTATGATTATACACGCGCTACTGATGTTTATGCTAACGAACAAGCTTTTAAAGCCAGTTTCCGCTCGGCCGGAACGGAAATTTATTTTGATTCGAGTTTGTGGAATGAGCTGCCTTTCACGTTTGGTTTCCGTTATACGCGCTTAACAGATCGTGATTTATTTGGTGGCAACGGCCCAAACCGGTTTGAATTAATCGTACCGTTGAGCTTCTTTTAGCAGGTAAAAATCAGGATTCAAGTTTCATTAAAATGGTTTCCTGATTCCGCTTTAGTTAAAATATAACTTTAAAATTAGCTTGACTTTTATTCAAGATTTTAGGCGATAAAAGAAGTATACAATCATCCTGAATATAACCCAAAAATGCTTTAAAATTTTGACAGAAAGCAAACCATTCTCCACTACTGCAACAGCTTTTATACGCCCAACTTGAGCTGGGTTTTCGTACATTTGCAACACGGATTATAAATACACTATTCTCTCGTTAACACCTGCTGATCTGATTTTATCGATCAGGATTCAATTTCTTTCTGCTACTGTTACCGTTCATTGCAGGAAATTAATTTTTACAGGCATCCCCAATTTTTACTTGTGCTTTTTTTAGCATAAATTGTTCAGGGATAAGCCATTAACAGGAACAACCTGCGCTTAGTTAAACTCATCAAAACATGGCAAAATCTCAAGCAACCTTCATGAAAAAGCAACTGGAAAAAAACAGATTGAAAAAACGAGAAGACAAAGAACAACGCAAACAGGAACGCCAGCAAAACTTATCCAGTGGAGATCTGGATAGCATGATGGCTTACGTAAACGAGTTTGGAGAGATTACTTCTACTCCTCCCGAAAAAAAATAAACAGTTTCTTGCGCTCAGCTAACAGTCCGGCAACGAAGCGTTTCTATTTAGAAAGCTTTTATCCGGACTTCTTTTTTACACCTCCTTTTTATTTTCTTTGGAATAACTCGGATGCATTGGTTAAACAAAACCCTCATTCGTATATTATTTACAGTAATGACTGAAGCCATTAAAACCTTAAAATTACCCAAAACCATACGAATTGCAACTGCCGTATTTTTCTTTATTTCAGGTTTTGGTTATGCAACCTGGGCTTCTCGCATTCCAACACTTCAGCAAAAACTACATCTAAACGAAGCAGAATTAGGTGGTATTTTATTTGCTTTACCTGCAGGATTAATGCTTACCATCCCTGTTACCAGCTGGTTTTTAGGCAGATATAGCAGCAACAAAGTTATGTTTGTAGGTACGGTTTGCTTTAACCTGATGCTGGGTTTGCTTGGTTTTACCACGCAGGTTTGGCAATTGGTGCTGGTGCTTTTTTGCTTTGGCTCTTCTCGCAACCTGATGAATATTTCCGTTAACGCGCAATCTGTTGGGGTGCAGGCTTTGTATAAACACTCCATCATCACTACATTTCATGGCATCTGGAGCTTGGCTGGTTTTGCAGCCGCAGCTTTAGGTTATTTAATGGTTTCGGAGAAAATATCGCCATCTTACCACTTTTTAATTATTGGTTTTCTGCTGATTGCGGTTGCTTTTTACTTTTATCCGAATACATTACATCAGCAGCCAGCTGCACAAATGCGAAAACCTGCTTTTGCTTTGCCCGATAAATCTCTGCTGAAATTTGGGTTGATTTCTTTTGCCTCCATGGCCTGCGAAGGAACTATGTACGATTGGAGCGGCATTTATTTTCAGAAAGAAGTCCATGCAACTTCTACCATTGCTACTGCTGGTTTTGTAGTTTACATGATTGCCATGACGACCGGCCGCTTTTTTGGCGACTGCCTGGTTAACCAAATAGGCATCAAACCAATGCTGCGTTACAGTGGCTTGCTTATTTTAACCGGCATGTTACTGGCAGCTTTATTTCCAGTTGCATTAGTTGCAGGCTTTGGTTTTATTTTGGTGGGATTTGGCGTTGCCTGTGTTGTTCCGTTAGTATTCAGCATCGCCGGAAAATCAAAAACGTTAAGTAGCGGTTCGGCCATCGCTTCGGTTTCTACGGTTGGTTATTTAGGTTTTTTAATGGTTCCGCCCGTTGTTGGTTTTATTGCGCAGGCGGCCAGTTTGCGCTGGTCTTTTGCGGTGATGGCAGCTTTGGGTGGATTGATGGTTTTTATGGTGAGTCAAATAAAAGAACAATAAAAATGCTCCTTCAAATGCTTCTTCTAGCAACCAATTTTTTGAGCTATAAAAAAGCATTAAAATCTCACTTCAACAACAAAACTGGTAGCGAAGACCTGATAGTCAATTCATTAGATATGCTACTTTGCATAAAGGATTCAAAGAAATTATACTTTCTAGGCAAAACAATAATCATTTGGGCTTGATTATCCTTCGCAAAATCAATTATTCCCTGAATTATATCAGCATGATTGATAAAAAAATATTCCGGGTCATAGGGTTCCAGCATCGCATGCAAAGCTGATTCTTCGGCCAGTGTTTTAGGGTCTTTATTTTGATGCAAACCTTTCTGATCTACATCTACAACCAGCAACTCAGCTTGCAGCATATCCCATATTTTTTTCAGCTTTTCCTGCGGGATCACTTCATTTACTTTTCGGAAATCACAAGCCAGTACCAGCTTCTGTAGCGGTTCTGCAACGGCTTTTGCAGGAACAACCAGCACCGGCGCCGGACTTATTTTTGAAATTTCGATGATATTGCGGCCAACCTGCGTATCTTCTTTAGAATTGCCTTTACTGCATAAAATCAGTAAATCTATAAGTGTATGTTCCTGTATTTCCAAAATAGCACGCAGTAAAGGCAGGCGGATCAAACTTATTTCTATCTCCACACCTTCCTTTACGATTCCAGAAATTTCACTTTTAATATCCTGAAGTTCTAACATTTTCAACCGGCTGTTTTCCTCAATATCCTGCGGCATCATTTGTACAAACTCGGTAGATGGCAAAACGCTTTCAAACGTAGCAATGTGGTAAGCATGTAATAAAATCAGCTTGGTTACACCAGTTTGTGTACTTAAATGGGCAGCATAATGTATAGCAGCAACAGAAGATGACGAAAAATCTGTAGGAATAAGATAAGTTCTCATGCAGGATATTATAAATTAAAGGACACAAACTTAACATTTATGCTTAGCGGTTTTATAAATTTATGTTTATACTTTTTCTGCCGATGATTCATCCGCATTAAAATGAACAGGTTTACAGCATCAAATACAGCAGATCAAGACTTCATTTGAAACGAAAAAAACGCGCTGTCAAACGCGTTTTATGGAAAAGCATTTTTAAATGCTTCTTTTATCATCATTTTTTTTGATTGCTGCGAAGCAACTATTTCATCTGCGCTTTAATAAAAGCAACGGTTTTACTGTAAGTATCTAAAATTTCGTTGCCGCGCCAGCCATGTCCTTTGCCTGCATAAGTAATATAACTTACCGGAACGTTTGCTTTTTTCAGCTGTACATTTAAACTGTCGCTTTCACGGATCGGAACTATTGGGTCTGCCGTTCCATGAAAAATAATCGTTGCCGGACTTTTTTTATCTACATGATTTACCGCGCTTGCATCTGCATAAACAGCTGGTATCGCGGTTGGCGTTCCATTCATCAGGATAGCCAGTTCGTGGTGCGCCTGATATAGATCAACCATATCTGCAGGGCCAAACAGATCAACAATCACTTTAACTGCATGATCTGTATCGTGGTTAATTCCTTCAATCAAAGCCAATTGCGCACCGGCACTTTCTCCAATTAAAATAAGTTCTTTTTTGTTGATGTTGTATTCCTTCGCGTTATCCTTGATAAAATTAACGGCTTTGTCCACATCGTTAATTTGCACAGGCCACTGGTTAGCGTTTTTTTCGCGACTTGCAAGCTGGTAATTGATAGCGAAAATGACATATTCCGGAAACGCACTTTGCAAAGGTTTCAGCCAGTGTGTCATGTTAATTTTGTCGCCGCCAATCCAGCTTCCTCCATGTATTAAAATAATGGCAGGCGTTTTTCCTGTAACTTGTGCAGGCAGGTAAACATCCATTTTTTGTTTCGGGTCATCACTGTAGGCTACATCTTTATTTACGGTTTGTGCCAATGCAAATTGCCAGCTAACCAGCAAAAAAAGGAGAATTAATTTTATACTTTTCATAAATTTTGTTAAACATTCGGACATGAAATCAGCTTCCAGATTTATGCTGATTTCATACTTCTTTTATTACCTAAAAAATTGTGCCGTTTAGTTGGTAACTAATTCTAATTTTAGGCTTATAAAAAGAGTATCAGCATGATCAGACTAAAACATCAACTCAAATTTACAACAGCTTTTGTATTGCTGTTTATTACTTGCAATTATACTTTCAGTCAGGTGAGAAAACCTATTGATGAACAAGCAACTAAAGAAACAAAAGCATTATACGCCAACTTGTGGAAACTTTCTAAAAAACACACTTTGTTTGGCCATCAACATGCTACACAATATGGCCACGGCTGGTTTGGTGATGCCAACCGCTCGGATGTAAAATCTGTGACCGGCTCCTATCCTGCTGTAATTGGCGTTGATTTCAGTGATTTTTCCGGTAGATCTGCAGAAATTAGCGAAAAGGCAAAAGCAGATGTACGCCAGAATGTGATTGATACGTACAACCGTGGTGGCGTAACTACAGCAGCATGGCATTTTAATAATCCGCTTTCTAAAGGTGGTTTTTATTGGGTTGATTCGCTTTCCAAGGCCTCCGTTCATGATTTGATTCCTGGAGGAAGTGCCAACGATCAATACAAAGAAATTTTGAAAGGCATTGGTGATTGGGCACAAACCATTCGCGGTGCCGATGGAAAACTGGTTCCGATCATCTTCCGCCCGTTTCATGAAAACGATGGCGACTGGTTTTGGTGGGGAAGAAAGCATACCAAACAAGAAGATTTTGTGGCTATATGGCGTTTTACAGTTACTTATTTGCGGGATACTTTAGGTGTGCATAATTTTATTTATGCTTTTTCTCCCGATGCCAAATTTACAACTGAAGCCGAATATTTAGAGCGTTATCCCGGAGATGCTTATGTAGATATGTTAGGAATGGATAATTATGGCGATATGGGCCGAGACCGTTACGATATTGCTACAGCTGCAAAAAAGTTAAAAATTCTTGCAGATTATGCTTTAAGAGCCGGAAAACTGTCTGCTTTTACCGAAACCGGACTGGAAACTATCCCAAATCCAACCTGGTGGACTGGAACTTTACTCAAAACCATGAAAACCAGTAAAATGCGTTTATGCTACGTGTTAGTTTGGCGAAATGACAGAAGCAGCCCGACACATTTTTACGCACCTTTTCCGGGTCAAAAATCTGTGCCTGATTTCATGAACTTTTATAATGATCCTTATACTTTGTTTGAAAAGGATTTGCATCATATCTATAAAAAGGACAGGTTTTTGGGAATATTTTAGGTTGAAAATATTTATGCCACTTCTTCTAGCAACATCTTTTTAAAAACTATGCTTTTAACTAATTTATGAACTCAACAACAATTTTAAACTATGCCAAAAGGCTTAAAACAATGGCTCATTTAGGTTTAACTTATGCCAGCAATGCGTATGAAGTGGAACGTTACCAAGAATTAGAGCAAATTAGCCTGGAAATAATGAACGGGCTTACCGGACAACCATTAGAAACGTTGTCAGTATATTTTGAAAGCAAAAAAGAATATATTACACCAAAAACTGATGTCAGAGCTGTGATTTTTAATGAGAGAAAGGAAATTTTACTTGTGAAGGAAAAAGCAGACAAAAAATGGTCTTTACCTGGCGGCTGGGCTGATATCGGTCTTTCTCCCGCAGAAGTAGCCGTAAAAGAAGTATTGGAAGAAACTGGTTTCAACGTTCAACCCAAAAAACTACTAGCCATCCTAGATAAACGCTGCCATCCGCATCCGCCCCAATTGGATTATGTTTACAAAATTTTTATTCATTGTGAAATTGTTGCTGGCCTACCAACAGCCGCTTTTGATATTTTAGATACTGGTTTTTTTGTTCGAAATGCTATCCCCGAGTTATCTTTAGATCGTGTTTTGCCCACACAAATTGATTTAATGTTTGAATACTTAAATAATCTTAAAAAAGAAGCAATTGTAGATTAAAAATGGCTAACGAAATTTAGCGGAAATGCTTCTTATACAGATAGTTTTTTAAACTTAATTATCAAAAAATACCCATAAAAGAAGCATTCAACTGCACTTTTCTATTTCTTATAAACCGAATCCAAAAACAAATATCGCCCACGGTTTTGCTCTTTTTCCTCTTTGGTTTGAACGCCGATATTCATCAAAGAAACATTACTGCCATTAATGGCTGACCATGCTGGTAAACCTGCTCCATTCGGATTTCCGGTTTTTACAAAATCAGCCAAGTATTGCAGCATTGTTGCCGAGATTTTGTAATCTTCTGGCGTCCAGGCGTAAACTTTATTGGTTGCCAGATTGCCCATCGCATATTCAATTTCAAAAGCGTGTGGTGCGCCAACAGCAGCTTGTGGTTTGCTTACCACCGGAGCAGCATTTTTGGTAATTCCACCTGCCAAACCTGGCGTTGCGTTAGCAAATTCACTTGTCATTGGTGGTTTTGGTTTGGAGAAGATATAATTATACGTTGATTTCCCGCTGGTTTTGCTGTGTAAATCAAGCCATTTCCAGGTGCTGTAAACAATAAAACGATCACTTGCCAAAGCTGTTGCCGAATTAATTACTTCTTTAGATGTTGCGCCGGGATACAATTTTAAAACCTCATCGCTTTTCTCAGCATAAAGCTGCTTCAATTTATTAGCATAATTTTCCGGCGTTGGCGCATCTTCACCCATTAAAGACTGATAAGAAACTTCGGTTGAGTTCCATCCTGCCAGTAACGGAACACGTGCCTGTTCGCCTGCTGCAAATATTTCTACCGGAAGCTTTGGCAAAAAATAACCATCCACAGTAGCAGAAACGCTGAAAGCACCAGGTTGAGCAGCCGCATCCAGCAAATCAGAAGCCGGCATCGCACGCAAAGCAGCTAATGAGGCAGCGTTTGCTTTTTCGGCAAATGCAAGTCCTCTTTTTTCGCCTTCTTCCAACGTTATGGGCGCAGCAGTTGGCTTGATCATCGCACCACTTTCGCCAATGGCACCGGCAATTAAATTTTTAGATAAAGGAGAAGCCATTTGCGCAAACACAGAAATAGAACCTGCAGATTCGCCGGCAATGGTTACACGTTTTGGATCGCCGCCAAAAGCTGTAATGTTTTGCTGCACCCATTTTAAAGCTGCGTTTTGGTCCATCAAACCATAATTTCCGGAAGCGTGGTGTGCAGATTCTTTAGTTAATTCCGGGTGGGCAAGAAACCCGAAAACGCCCAGCCGGTAATTTACGGTCAAGGTTATGATGCCTTTTTTAGCCATACTTTCTCCGTCGTAACGCGCTTCCGATCCGTCTCCGGCAACAAATCCTCCGCCAAAAAAATAAACCAACACCGGTAGTTTTTCTGCGGAGGATTTGGCCGGCGACCAAACATTCAGAAACAAACAATCTTCGCTCATGCCTGCCGAACGGAAGTTCATGTCGCCAAAAATCTTTTTCTGCATCGCGTTGGCACCAAAATGATCGGCTTTGCGCACGCCAGTCCAGTTTTCGGCTGGCTGCGGTTCTTTCCAGCGCAAATTTCCAACCGGCGCTTTGGCAAACGGAATACCTTTAAAGCTGCGGATACCGGAAGCTTCAGTTGTGCCTTCCAAAATTCCGTTGGCAATTTTAACTTGTAAGGAAGCTGTTTTCGGTTGATTATTTTGCGCAAATGTTGTAAGCGCCGTCAATTGAATAATGGTTGCAAGGATATAGTTTAGTTTCATCATGGTTAGATTAGTTTGTTTAATGGCTGATCAAATTTAGGAGGAAGGTTGAGATTTCAGCAGCATTTATATAAAAATAGATGCTGTTTTTACCAATGTTTTTTTAGGTTGAGGTGCAGTTTTATCTCAAAACAAAAAAACTGTTCCAAGAGAAATCAACTATTAATCCGCTTAAAAAATAATTTAAGGTATTTTCTGCCAAAGCTTTTTCAAAACTAATACGCCGGTATTGGGTTAAATAAAAAGTAAATCTATCAACGCAGTAATAAAAAACCTTCACCTACTGCATCAAAATAATCAGACAAAAACAAATTAATAGTATAGACAAAAAGTTTAAAATTGATTTTATCCTGCTAAAAACAGCATTACAACCCGGCAGGAATTTTTAAATATTGAAGCTGCTATTATTTCTGGTCAGGTTTTAATCATTCAAAAACACATTATGGAAAGAAGAAATACACTTACACAAAACCACGTGGAAATTTGGGGAGGTATTGAAGGCACCATTAACCGCGTTGGAGATCAGTATCTCGACCAATCAGAATACTCCGGCCATTACAACCGTCCGGACGATGCAGATTTAATGGCATCATTAGGTATCAAAATGCTTCGGTATCCAGTATTGTGGGAAAAACATCAGCCCAAAAAAGACGAGCCGATTAACTGGGATTTTACAGAAAGAAACCTGCTCCGTTTAAAAGAATTAAAGGTGGAACCAATTGCAGGTTTGGTGCATCATGGCAGCGGCCCGCTATATGTCAATTTTTTTGATGGCAGCTTTGAGCAAGGCGTTGCCGATTATGCCAGACTGGTTGCTACCAAATTCCCCTGGCTGGAATATTATACGCCTGTAAACGAACCTTTAACAACAGCACGGTTTTGCGGTTTATACGGCCACTGGTACCCGCACGAAAGCAACGAATACTGCTTTTACAAGATACTTTTAAGCGAGTGCAAAGCAACTATTATGGCAATGCGGGCCATCCGGGAAATTAATCCCGCTGCAAAACTGATCCAGACTGAAGATCTGGGAAAAGTTTACAGCACGCCATTGCTGCAATATCAGGCAGATTTTGAAAACGAACGCCGCTGGCTTTCATATGATTTGCTAACCGGCACGTTAACGCCCGATAAATGGATGTGGGGATTTCTGCTTCATGTTGGTATCAAAGAACACGAACTACAATATTTCCTCGAAAATAATTGCAAACCGCATATTGCCGGCTTTAATTATTACATTACTTCGGAACGTTATCTGGATGAAAACCTGCAACGTTATCCGGAACACGTTCATGGCGGAAACGGCCAGCACAGTTATGCCGATGTAGAAGTGGTGCGTGTGCCTTATCCGCATCAAACTGGTCCGCAGGTTTTGCTCAGAGAAGCCTGGGAAAGGTTCCATTTGCCGATTGCTGTTACAGAATGCCATTTGCATTGCTCGCCGGAAGAACAAATGCGTTGGTATCATCATTTGTGGACAGCCGTAAACCAGTTAAAAACCGATGGCGTGGATATCCGTGCGCTTACGGCCTGGGCGATGTTTGGTACTTTCGGATGGAACAATCTGGTTACCAAACCCGGCGGCATGTATGAGCCGGGCGTTTTTAATCTACGTTCCGGGAAGCCCCGGTCAACTGCTATTTCAAAAATGATACAGGGATTGGCGAAAAATCAGGTTTATAACCACGCCGTACTGGAAACTGCAGGCTGGTGGAAACAGGAAAACAGAATTGCTTATCCGGATGGTACTGTTTTTATCAACCCAAAAACAAGTTTTACTTACAAAGCGCAGCCAGTTTTAATTATTGGGGAAACAGATATACTCGGATCAGGATTTAAACCTGTTTGTGAAGAAAGGAAAATCCACTTTTTACAACTGAATGCAACAGATTTAAACTGGACTGATGTGGTTAAATTAGAAAAACTGATTAGCGATTTAAACCCCTGGGCAATCATCAACACCGAAGATTTTGCCGGAATAGAACAGACAGCTCAAAACCCGGAAAATTGTTTCGAGCAGAATTACCGACTGCCTTTGCTCTTGGCAGAAATCTGCAAAAAACAGCAGATTAAATTCCTTACTTTTTCTTCTGGAAATGTATTTAACGGCTCCCAAAAAACACCTTATCAAGAAAGTAATCCGGTTGCGCCTTTAACTATTTACGGAGAAAGCAAAGCCAAAGCAGAAGCAGCGATTTTAAACAGCAATCCGCAAACTTTAATTATCCGGAGCGACAGCTTTTTCAGTTGCTGGAACCAGAACAGTTTTGTAGCAAAAACGCTGGTTCGGTTAAAAAAAGGACTTGCATTTACAGTGGCGAATGATTTGTTTATTTCGCCAACTTATATTCCTGATTTGGTGAATGAAAGCCTGAGTTTACTGTTGAATGATGAACAAGGCATTTTCCATGTCAGCAATTCCGGACAAACCAGTTATGCTGATTTTGCTCGAACCATTGCACAGATGGCCGGCTTTGATTCTTCCTTGATAAAAGGCGCATCAACGCCAAATACCAAAACACCAAAAGCTAAAAACTTTGCTCTACAAAGCGAAAAAGGCATTCAGCTGCCTACTTTCGAAAGTGCATTGCGGCATTACCTGGATGTGATTGATCCAGTTTATTTGCCGGAAGCGGTTGCTGTTTAATGTTGAATAATCCTTCAACAAAAGCTATCTTTTAACAGGATAGGCTTTTGTTGTTTAAACTGTTTTTCCTGGTGATAGCTTTTGATGCTTCTTTTATCGGGCAAAAGTTGTTATGTCTTATATCTGGCTTTAAAGAGGTATTGATTATTTTGATAAAGTGAGTTGATAAAAGAAGCAAGCTTTTTTTATTGGGCAAACCTACGGTTGCTGACTTTACGTTCTTTTTACTTGAACTAAAAAGAACGTAAAAAAGGGCTGAAAGCCCGACTTGAATAATCAAAAAATCGTTTCAACTTTAAAATAGCGACAACTGCGTATGTTCAACTCCAGTAGATTTCTGCTCACTCAAATTGCTGGTAAACAAACCATCAATAACATAAACAGCAGTTTCCGCATAACGGGAAGCGACAATAATTTCTGTTCCGGTTGCCAGTTTGTTAAATAATTCGGCAGCCAGTTTGGGGCAATTGTTATCTTTTGATAAATGCGACAACAGCAAATGGCTCATAAAAGGTGGCCGGTGCGCAGTAAAAACCTGCAAAGCCTGCGCGTTAGACAGATGGCCTTTGCCTCCGCGGATACGGTTTTTCAAATGATGCGGATAACGTCCTTTCATCAGCATTTCCTCATCATAATTTGCCTCCATAAAAACAGCATGACATTGTTTAAAGTGATGGATAACCTGCGCGCACGCTGTACCAATATCTGTAAAAACACCTACTTTAATTTGATTGCAGGTGATGACGAAACTATGCGGCTCTACCGCATCATGCAGTTTTGGGAAAGCGGTAATTTGCAGTCCGCCAATTTGTACAGGAACGAATAAGGTAAAAGGAACAGCCAATTCCAACTGCAACCTGCCGAAATGCTGCGTGCGCGGTGTAATGTAAACAGGCAGTTTGTATTTCCGGGAAAGCACTTCTACGCCGCGGATATGATCAGAATGCTCATGCGAAATAAAAACAGCTTTTACCTTGCTTAATGATAAGCCCAGCCGTTTCATGCGTTTTTCGGTTTCCAAACACGAAATTCCGGCATCTATTAAAACTGCTTCTTCGCTGTTGCCAACGTAATAACAGTTACCGTTACTTCCGGAATTAAGTGAGGCAATAAATAAAGACATGAACTACAAAGTAACTTATTTGGGGTTGAGTTGAATAAAAATCGTGGATAAATTATTAAAACTTAACGAGTGGCTGACAGTGCTTAGCGCCCGGTGATACCAAAAATAACTGCTAAAAGAAGCATTACGGGTTGGTGTTGCTGCCTATTGATCATAAAGCTGCTCAAACGTTATTCTTTACATTTTAGTTTAAACTGAAAATTGTAAAACAGATTCTGCTGCATCAACCTAAAGTCATTTGAGTTTAAATTAATTGCGCTATAAAGGTTTTATCAATTTGACCGGTAAAAATAGTATTAGCTTTAAAGCGTAAATGTTAACGTATGAAAAATTCCTATACTTATTCTATAATTGTTGCCCTGCTAATGTGCTTTTCTGCCTGTAATCAGGCTCCCGGAACTCTTTCCAAAAAGAAGAATAAAAAAAGACAGCCCATAAATTACGCCAATTATGTAATTGAAATAATTACTTACAAAATAAAAAAAGGTGTAGATACGGCAGAATATACCCGTCTGGATTCGATTGTGCAACAACGCTACACGCAAAAACAAGCTGGTTACATCAGTAAAGAAGGTGGAATTGACCAACAAGGTAACTGGCTGGTTGTATTATCCTGGGATAATGCTGCCCATGCCGATGCAGACCAGGTATCGTTTGCCAAAAATCCTTTATGGAATGTTATGCAGAAGATTATTGATACGGCAACGATAGACCGCAAACGTTATTTTGTGAAAGACGACCACAGCAGCTCGTTAAAAGATTTAAAACCTTATGTAATAGAACTGGCAACTTTTAAAGAAAAAAGTCATTTGAAACGCGATACTTTCGAAAAAAGAGATCAGCAGGTTGAGGCAGATTACATCAGCAGGCAAAATGGTTATATTACCCGCCGTATTGGCATTGCTGAAAATGGCGAACGCCTGATGATGATTTTCTGGAAAACGATGGCTGATGCAGATGCAGGAATGAAAGAGTTTTTAAAAGACCAGTCTGTGGCAGATTACTCAAAAATGATTGACTGGAAAACAGTAGAAATGAAACGTTTTCAGGCAGTGAATTAAAAATAGTAAATTAACGCTGCAAAGATCAGCATTAGAAAAATGAATGCTGAAAAGCATAAAGATTTTATAGTTTGAGTTTGATACGAATTTCAAAGATCAGCATCAGAAAGATCATCGAAATAAAGGTAGCCACCCAGGTGCGGTGGATTGAATGCCGCCCGGAGGCGATCCGGCATTCTTGAATTTTTGGTTCTTTTGTTTCAAGACAAAAGAGCATAATGCCGGCAACCGCAGGTGTGCTATAAAAAAGAAGTTTAAACCACCATCATAAATGGAAACAAAAAAAGACACAAACTTTCGCTTATGTCTTTTCCTCAAACTATTACCTTACGGTAAACAACTAAATACTATTTTATTGCAGCAATAGCAGCTGTATAATCCGGCTCTTGTCCTATTTCGGGCACTTGCTGCTCGTAAACAATTTTACCTGTCGGGTCAATTACAATTACCGCACGGCTCAGTAAACCCTTCATCGGTCCGTCGGCAATCTTCACCCCGTAAACATTTCCGAAATCACTGCGGAAATCAGACAGCATCGTTACGTTTTTAATTCCTTCGGCACCGCAAAACTGTTTCTGCGCAAACGGAAGGTCTTTGGAAATACAAAGCACTGTTGTATTTTTCAAGCTGGCCGCATCTTCATTAAATTTCCGTACTGACCGGGAACATACACCTGTATTTACACTGGGGAAGATATTCATGATCACGTACTTTCCTTTATAGTCGGCAAAGGTTTTATCTGCCAGGTCAACGCCGGTTAGCGTGAAGCTTTTAACAGGTGTACCCACAGCAGGCAATTTACCAACTGTATGGATGGACTTACCGCCCAAAGTAATAGCTGTACCCATATCAGTTTGTGCAAAAGAAGCTGTTGCCACAAGCAGACTGGCTAAAGCTGTAAAAAGCATTTTAATGGGCCATGTAATTTTGTTTTTGTTTGTCATGTTGAGTTTAAAAAGGTGGATATGAATTATAAATGTATGGTAAAGGTGCAAATAGATTTGTTGTTTGATGGTAAGAAATTTAAAGTTGGCGGTTTAAAAGACTGATTGCACATTTTAAGTAGTAAAAGAGGTATGCTTCTTTAAGCAAACCTACGGTTGCTTGAGCTTACGTTCTTTTCCCTTAATGGAAAAGAACCAAAAGATCAAAAATGCCGGACCGCCTCCGGGCGGCATTCAGCCCACCGCTCCTGGGTGGTTACCTTTCTATCGCTGATCTTGCAATTCTATAATTACGTCTAACCTAAAAAACTATCTTTCTTTCTACGCTTTCCAGAGCCATCTGTAAAGTATGCGATTAGGTGCGGGAAGGCCGGCAAAACGCCCGGAGGGATCGGGTTTGTCTTGAATTTTTGGTTCTTTTTGTTCAAGCAAAAAGAACGAAAGGAAGGGCTGGACAGCCCGCTTGAATACAATTTTAATGTTGATAAAAGAAGTATGCTTCTTTAAGCAAACCTGCAGTTGCTTGAGCTTATGTTCTTTTGTCTTGAAACAAAAGAACCAAAAGTTCAAGAATGCCGGATCACCTCCGGGCGGCATTCAAGCCATCGCGCCTGCATGGCTACCTTTCTATCGCTGATCTTGCAATGATATAATCACGTCTAATCTAAAAAACCATCTTTCTTTCTGCGCTTTACAGAGCTGCCTGCAAGGTAGCCACCTAGGTGCGGGAAGGCTGGCAAAACGCCCGGAGGGATCGGGTTTGTCTTGAATTTTTGGTTCTTTTTGTTCAAGCAAAAAGAACGAAAGGAAGGGCTGAAAGCTCGATTGAAAAATTATTAATCTATAAAAGAAGCATCGCTTCATTCAGCAATACTTTAAAAAATCATTAAACGTTATACTAGCCAAAACCCTCCTACTCAATATCATTAGCTATACTTGCATTATCAATTAACAACTACATTAGCAAAATGCACTCAACGTTTTACAAGCCTTTATTATTAAGTGCAGCTATTTTGGCAGCCACAACTACGGGTATGGCCCAAACCGGGAAACCAGTTGAAACCAATGCCCCAAACACAAAATACAAATCGGCCTTTGCAGGTCAAACGCGTATTGGTAGCGTCAAAAGTAAAACTGCTTACACCGTTAAGGTAATCAATACGAAACTGGAAAGCCCCTGGGGCATACATGTTTTGCCAGACGGCCGTTTGCTAATCAGCAGTAAGCCCGGAATCATGCAAATCTTAAAAACGGACGGCCAGCTAGATAAAACCATTACAGGTTTTCCCGCTGTGCAGTACGAAGGACAGGGCGGTTTGCTGGATGTAAACATCGATCCTGACTTTACCAAAAACCGCATGATTTACTGGACTTACGCCCAACCCGGCGCAGGTGCTACCCTTGCAGTAGCTAAAGGCAAACTTTCTGTCGATGAAACCAAACTAACCAACGTGAGCGTGATATTTGAAGTCAGCCCGCGTTACAAAGGTTCCGGCCAGTTTGGTTCACGTTTGGTGTTTGATAAGCAGGGAAATCTTTTTGTGAGTTCCGGCGACCGTAGTTCCAATGATATTCGCGTAAAGGCACAGGATCTGAATGCAACCATCGGGAAAATCATACATATTACGAAAGAAGGTAAGCCGGTTGCGGGTAACCCGTTTATCGGCAAAGCCAATGCGAAGCCCGAAATATACGCCCTAGGTTTCCGTAACCCGGATGGCTTTGCCATAAACCCGGTTACGGGCGAACTTTGGGAAGCCGAGTTTGGTCCGCGAGGCGGCGACGAGATCAATATCATCAAACGCGGTGGCAACTACGGTTGGCCTTATGTTACCTACGGTATTGAATACAGTGGCCAACCTGTTTACAATGCGATCCAGCAAAAAGCAGGTACGGTACAGCCCATTTATTATTGGGACCCGGTTATTTCACCCGGCTGCATGATGTTTTACACAGGCAACATCGCCGAATGGAAAAACAACCTTTTTGTAGGTGCATTAAGTGGTTCGCACATCATCCGCCTGGTTATTAATAACAACAAAGTAGTAGGCGAAGAACGTTTATTAGCCGATAAAGGCGAACGCTGGCGTTGCATAGCTACCGGTAAAGATGGTGCTATTTATGCCGCTACAGATGGCGGGAAGTTATATAAGATAGCTAAGCAATAAATCAGTGTTCAATAACTGAACTTTCAACAAAAATCAGACAAAGGGTAAGCTGCCTTAATTTGTCTGATTTTTGTTTTTCAATACCTACCGTAACCCCTATATCTATTACAGAATACAGTCTTTTACAGTTGTAACGTATTTCGATATTTTGGATACTTCTTTTATCGGTTGTTTTTGGTGGGCTAAACTGTCATCCCGAACGTAGAGAGAGGAATCTTCTTTCAACTTTATACCTATCACGAAAACAAAGTCAAAGAATATCCTAAATTCAATTGGTAAAAGAAGCATCATTAGCTGTATAAAAGGATTACAGATTCTAAGCTAAAGGACGGGATTAACAACAAATACCCGACCGGTAAGAAACTTTTTCCTGCCGAGCATTTAATCTAAAGCTGTAACTATTTTAATCCGTCTCATACACCAAAACCTTTAAAAACAACGTTTCTCATACTTCGTATCAAACCAGCTACGCTCAAATTAAATTCCTCCAATTCAACAAGATATTTTATTATTGTGTTAAGTCCTAAAACATAGCTTACGCACACATGAAATCTTTTAAGCCACACTTTTTAAAACTGCTTAGTTTTTTACTGCTGGTTTCTGTTTTATCCGCTTGCGAACAGCCGGAACAGCCAGGTGCTTATAAAAATGAAGCCATTAAAGCCAGTAAACGAGAAGAATTTCATAAGCTAAATGACCAGTTACTCAATCTTTTGAAAGACAATAAGGTAGATGATGCGGAAAATTTAATGTCTAAAGAGTTACTGGAAGATAATACCGTCAAACGCACGATGGAATTGATTACCAACAGAACTAAACAAGGCAGTTACCGTGTTTTGGATGAATATTACCTGGTAGCTAAAACCGACGAGCCGGGCAGTTTGGTTATCAACACAGATGCTACAGGTGCTGATGCTTACACTTTAAAATACAATCAATCCAGCACCAAAGAAAATTATGTGGCTTTTCTGGTTGTTCCAAAAGATGCAGCAAATAAATGGTTAATTACAGCTATTTATGGTAAGTATAATTACGGCTGGAAACTGAATAAATTTGATATTGCCCAGTACGCCATCAATGGTAAGAATGCACCCGAACTTTATAAACTGGCAAAAGCAAAATATGCGAAAGGTTTTTGGGTTGATGCCGCCAATGATATGACGTTAGCTGTACGATGTTTCCATCCGAGCGGACAATGGCAGTATAATCATGAAAACGAGATGAACCAGTTTTATTATAAAACGCTGCAACAGGCAAGTGCAAAAACCAATTTCCCTATCACCATTTCACAAGTTCCAACCAAGCCAAAAATTTTTAGAATCTTAACGCAAGATATTCCTGAAGGTACTTTTCCGATGCTTTATTATGTATCATCCATCAATATTAAAGACACAGTTGCCCTTAAAAAGGAAAATGCAGCGATAAAAAAAGTAATTGGTAAAGTTATTCCCGGCGTAGATCAGGATAAAAAGTATGTTTTGTATGCTGCTTTTAACAGTATTCCTAATAAGAAAAACAACGCGCCTGAGTATGATTTTAAATCTTAAAAACGCATTGGTCATTATTTGTAATCACATCCTCTTGAACTCAAAATTTTTCAATCTGTTCCTAAACCAGCATTAAACACTTTTCACCATATACATCTTTAGTTTAGAACCAGTTCCCAGCAGTCTAAATTTGATTGGTAAAAGAAGCATGGTTGGTTGTAAAATAGGATCACAGATCCTAAGCTCCAAGGACGAGATTACAAATTGCGACCAGTGGAGTTTGCAAATCCCGACCGATGGAAGAAAAGAATTTAACAACAATGTTTGTAATATTTTGAGTTTACTTTTTGTATATATGACGAATATTTGTGCTGATTGAATTTTGATCAGCAAACGTTAACATAATTATGCAGGTAGAAATAGTTGGGAACAAAATCAAAGCTCCATTAAAAGGAAATAATGCTTGGTTAATACTTACACCAGAAGAAAAGGTAAGGCAAGAATACATTTGTCGTCTTGTAAACCATTATGGTTATAGTCTTGATCAAATGCAGCAAGAAATAACTGTTGCAGAAGGTAATAAAAGAGGTACTGGAAGAGCCAGTGCAGATATTGTTATTTGGCGAAGTAAAGATGATGTTTTGTTAAAGCCGCCTGTTATTGCAGTTGAATGTAAAGCTGACAACATAAATATTGTAGAAGGAGATTATTGGCAAGGTTCTCACTACGCCCGTTATATGAAAGCTCCATTTTTCGTTACTACTAACTTAAAGCATACTAAAGTTTTTAAAGTTAATCTGGAAGGCTATCCAAAGGATTTAGAAGATGAAATCTTAGATATACCAAGTTATGATGATTTAAAGAATGAAAAAAAGATTAAAGATCTTCTAACCCAAACAAAAGCATTTACCAGAGATGAGTTTAGTAACCTTTTGTTCAGGTGCCATAATATTATTAGAAACAATGATAAGCTTTCTCCGGAAGCCGCATTTGATGAAACAAGTAAAATTTTGTTTATGAAAATCCGGTATGAAAGAAATCCTGATGAGGATAATATTTTCTCTTTAAAGCAATTTAAAAAGCAAGAGACTCAGTACGAGAAAAATATAAGGCCTGTAAATGTAAAAAGAAATGGTCCAAAAGATGATATTCCTTACATGGATTATTGGTTTGAGCTAACAAAAGATGAGTTTAAAGATGATGATCTATTTGATCAAAATGAAAAAATAAAAATTAAGCAGGGAAGTTTTGAAGCTATTGTTAAAGCTTTGGAAATTTACAATCTGTCAACTACATCTGATGATGTCAAAGGTATTGCGTTCGAAAAATTTCTTGGTAAAACATTTAGAGGAGAATTAGGACAGTTTTTTACACCAAGAACAATAGTAGATTACATGGTAGATATTCTTGATCCGCAAGAAGGAGAAACTATGTGTGATCCATGTTGTGGTAGCGGAGGTTTTTTAATTAAAGCATTTGAGTATGTGAGAGCAAAAATTGAAGGTGAAATTCAGACAGCAAAAGAAGTTATCAAGCTACAATATTATGATGAAAACTATGAACGATCTAGCACTAAAGAAAAAGAAAAAATAGATCAAATTGTAAATGAGCAGTTTAACTTACTTAATACAGAATTAGATATTAATAACCCGGAAAGCCGTATCAGAAAACTTTCTTATGACTGTATTTTTGGAACCGATGCAAACCCAAGAATGGCGCGCACAGCCAAGATGAATATGATTATGCACGGAGACGGGCACGGCGGAGTGCATCATCATGATGGACTACTAAATGTAAATGGTATTTTTGAAAATCGCTTTAATATTATATTAACAAATCCTCCATTTGGTGCACGAGTTGAAAAGTCTTTGATAATTACTGAGCAAGACAAATATAAAGACACTAATAGAATTGCAAAATACACAGCACGCTACGGACCTGATTATATAAATGCTTTAGGACAGATTAATAATAATATTGGCAAATCTGTTTTAAGCCTGTACGATTTAGGTAGCATGAGTAGCTTAACTGAAGTTTTGTTTATTGAAAGATGCTTGCATTTACTTTGTCCGGGAGGTAGAATGGGAATTGTTTTACCCGAAGGCGTTTTGAATAATACTAAACTGCAAAAGGTTAGAGATTATGTTGAAGGCCGTGCAAAAATTGTCAACATTACTTCTATTCCGCAAGATGTTTTTATTGCTTCTGGTGCAACTGTAAAGCCCAGTTTACTTTTTTTTAAAAAATTTACAGAAGAAGAAGCAGTACAGTATAGTAGTATAAAGACTAAAGCAATAAATGCAGTTAATTTAAAATATAGAAGTGAAAAAGAAGAATTTGAAGAACAATTAAATGTCAGGGGTTTAAGTAAAGAAAAAAAGAAAGAAATTACTAATAGCAATAATCAATTATTACAGCTAATTGAGGAAGAAATTAAATTAGAAGTAAAGACAAATTTTGATTACGAAATCCCGATTGTAGAAGTTGAAAAAGCAGGAATTAGCACTACTGGTGCTGCAATTGAAAATGAATTAATACCTGTTGCAGAAGAATTTAAAAGTTATCGGCTAAAAAATGAACTTTGGAAAGATCATTATGTAACTGTTGAATATAATATGTATGATGATGTATTACAAAGAGTAGTTGCAGCAGGTGAACCAGAAGTATTTTATGAAAGAATATAACCATAATGATTGAAGAAAATACTAAAACCAAGATTAAGCTTTTGCCTTTTAAAGATGTTACATTATGGGATGTAAAACGTTATGCTTCTGAAAAAATACAATCAAAGTACCCCATTGTAAAACTGGGTTCACATGTACAAGAACAAAGCCGTAAAGTAAAATTGTTTGATTATCCCGAAGAAGAGTTTGGAATATTAGGTGTAAGTAACAAAATAGGGATTTTTGATGCTTATAAAGAAAAAGGTGCAGACATTAACCAAGCTTATAAAAAGATGGAAATAGGCTGGTTGGCTTATAATCCTTATCGTGTAAATGTTGGAAGCATTGGGATGCGAACAGAAGAAAACAAACACGAATTTATTAGCCCCGCCTATATTGTGTTTAGCTGCAAAGACACATTACTTCCAGATTTCCTTTACAAACTTTTTAAAACTGAACGCTTTAATAAAATTATTAATGAAAGTACAACTGGTTCGGTTAGGCAAAACTTAACTATTGAAATTTTAAAAACGCTTGATATTGCTTTGCCAAATATAGAAATTCAGAAACAGTTATTGAAGAGTTACTATCAAAGAATTAATGAAATTATGGTATTTGAAAAACAAATTTCCAAAATTGATTATGACATTGAAAACTTAATTTTAACAGAATTGGGTTTAGTTCTTCCTTCACAGAAACAAATTAATAAAGGTTTACAATTTGTAACATTTGAATCGCTTTTTAGATGGGATGCTTTATCTAATGATGTTAGAATTCACCTTAATTTATCTGATGCAAGGTATCCTCTAAAAACTCTTGGTAGTTCATATAAATTTATTAATAGAAGTTGGTATAAAAAAAATCACATATCTAAGACTTTTAATTATATAGAAATTGGAGCGATAGATCCTATACAAGGTATATTAGAATTATCGGAAATAGAAGTTGAACAAGCTCCAAGTAGAGCAACTCAGATTGTAAATACAGGAGATTTGATAGTCGGTACAACTAGACCTTATCTTAAAAAATTTGCTTTAATTTCATCTAATTATAATAATGATGTGTGCTCTTCAGGCTTTTCTGTAATTGAACAATCAGAAACTTACAACTTATTATTTTTGAAAGAATTTTTAATGTCCTATTATGGGATTGAACAAATGAAAAATAGAATGACTGGTGGCTCATATCCTGCAATCACATCAACCGAGCTTAAAGATTTAAAAATTCCATTACCTCCTATAATACATCAAAAAAGTATAGCTAATAAATTATTAGAGCTACGTAATCAGCAGATTAATCTAATAAGACGTTCTGAAAAAAGTCAAGAGCAGGCAATTAAAGAATTTGAACATGCAATATTTATACATTAACCAATGAATATTACATCCCTATTCATAGAAGATTACAAACTTCTAAACGAATTTTCTATAAGTTTCCAAAAAGATGTTTCTATCTTAATTGGAATCAACGGTTCTGGAAAATCAACTATATTAGAAAGTATCGCACAAATTTTTAGTGATGCTTTTTTGCGTGAGAAATCTAAGTTTGGATTCAAATTATTATATGAACTTCGTTTAGAAGAGATTTTGGAACAAACGGCGACTACAAGTGATTTTAAAACAGAATACATTAAAGTAGAAATTTCTGCAAGTAAAAAAAATGAACGGTTTACTTTTAAAGTTTATGTCGATGGAAAAGTACTCGAGAACGAGAATGAGATTGAAAAGCATTTCGGATATTTTGACAAAATTTTACCAAGTAATATTGTAATATACTATTCTGGGTTGGCAGAAATCATGAAACGCATTTGCTTACCTCATGATCAAAAATTATCTGTTAATTATCGCAAAGCAAATACAAATATCAATCGGCCTTTTTTCTATTTTGAACCTCCACTATTTAATTTTATTTTAATTACACTGTTATCTTATGAGTTTGGTGATATACCAGAATTTTTACGTGATAATGCAAAGATTAAAGGAGTAAATAGTATTCAATTAATTTTAAAAAAACCAAGCTGGGCAAAAGGGAATGTTAAAAACTGGTGGGGTGCCAAAGGCGAAGTAAAAGTTCTTTTGGATTTACTAAACGATATAGCAAACCCATCAGATATTGAAAAAAATGAATTACTTAATAAAAGCAATGGAAACGTAATTATTGAATCATTTGATAATGAAAACTTAATTATAACGATTTTAGGACAAGAAAAATTATTTGAGGTAAGGGAGTATTTTGTTGAAGAAAAAACATTGTTTAAAATTTTAAATACATTAATTATTGATGGATTTGCACCTGAAGTAAAGTTTTTGCTTATTCAAACTGAGGGAAATAATTCAAAATCATTTGATGTTTTAAGTGAAGGAGAACAACAAGCAATAATTGTACGTGGGCTGGTTGAGTTAGTTGATAATGAAAATACACTGTTTTTATTTGATGAGCCTGATACATATTTGCATCCTTCCTGGCAACGTAGTTTTATTGAAAGTATTAATCAATTAGCAAACCGATCAGAGTTTAACACAAGTCAGTTTCTAATTACAACTCATTCACCCCAATTGCTAAGCAATGCAAACTCCGATAATTGTGAAGTACACATTATGGAAGATGGTAAAATTATAAAAATTACACCTAAATACTATGGTAAAGATATAAACACCATTCTTTATGAGATGATGGGCGTTGAAAAAAGGAATAAGAAATTTACAAAATTGTTAAGTTCACTTTTTAATAATATTGAAGATGAGGAGTTAGAATTATCTAAAAAAGAATATGAAGATCTTGTTAAAGATTTAGGAGAAAATGACCCTGCGATTGTAAGAGCAAAAGTTCAATTAGATTATTTAGTAGAATCAAAGGGTGAAAAAGATAAGTAAGCTACTCGAGCCAAAGTTGTTAACTGAATATAGAGCTAATCAACCTGCGTTTTACGATGGATTAACAATACAAGCTAAGGAAGATTTAAGAAAAAATTTGTTATTAGAACAAGGCTTTATTTGCTGTTATTGTTTAAAACGTATCCCTGAGACGGTTATAAAAGATGATGTAACTTCTAAGGAAATGAAAATTGAACATTATCAAAGTCAAGACAAATTTCCATTACTACAATTAACTTACTCAAATTTATTCGGGGCTTGTACTGGTAATGAGGGAAATCCACAGAAGATTCAAACTTGTGACACAAGAAAGGGGAAAGATATATTAACTATAAATTTATTAATCAGCACACCAAATTGTGAAACTCTTTTCAAATATAATGCTGATGGAGAAATAAGCTCAATTGATAAAAACGAAGAAATAGATCGTCAGCTTAATGCAGTGTTAAACCTAAATATGCAAACTCTTAAAGAGAATAGAAGGCAAGTTTTTTTAGAGGTTCAAAGAAGAGTTGAGAATGAAAGCAGTAAGATTAAAACAGGTAATCTTAAGTTGAAATATTTTGAAGAAGAAAGAAAAGACTGGTTAAGAAAAAATGATAATAAGTATAAGCCTTTTTGTATGGTTGCTATTTATTATTTAACTAAAAAGATTAAACAATATCAAAAATGATTTTTAAAGCCAAGTATTAACCTAAAATTCAGTTGAAAAACTAAATTTAAATAGTAGTATCCAAATCTTATTTTCCAACTCCGTAACTATTCCAGACCAACTCCGTAATAAAGCTCCATCAATTATAAACCTAAATTATTTATTTTTTCATTACCCTTTAACCTTGATAGCTATGGAAAGCTCATCTACCAAGCCCTTACCTCTATTTATTACCTGGCAGCACCTGCACAAACTTACCCAACAATGCGAAACCAACTGCCGGCATGAGCTAAACCGGTATTGTACCAAGTATGGCGTAAGCCGTTTAAACATTTACCAGCTTTGCGAAGAGTACCACTTAACCCGCGAACAACTGCAGTTTCACCTGAGCCAGTAATTTTTTTCGTTTTCGCTTTTATCCGGATGTTCTTCTTGCTTAAGGAGGGCATTTTTTGTTTTAAAAGATTTTCAGGCTGTTGTGCTTTTGGTTTTTGTTACAGATCGGTTTTCTTTTGTTGGAATAAACTGAAAACAAGTTCTGGAAGGTAAGCCTTTGCAAATCTTTCTGACTGCTTTTCCTTCCCGGCATAGTCAGAAACATGCGTGGAAAGCGTTGGTTGTTCACAATAAAAGCTTCTTGCTCCACAGGAAAGCGCGGATTCATAACGGGAAAGTACAGATTCTCCAGAGGAAAAGTTATTTGCTCCGCAGAAAAGTGCGGATTCGTAGCGGGAAAACGCAGATTCTCCGCAAGAAAGGTTTCTTTCTCCGCAGGTAAGCACGGATTCGTAGCGGGAAAGTGGATATTTTCCGCAGGAAAAGCTTCTTTCTTTGCAGGAAAAAAGTGTTTTAGATAGCAAAAATGGTAGAATCTGGTAAATAGCGTGCCCTGTGGATAAACAGTAGTAGTTTGTCTTAAAAACATGGTTTGCTGTTAAAGAACAGTAGTTTTTATGAAATTGCAGCAGGAGCCAGCAATAGCTATTAAACCGCGTTAAACCTGTTTTTTAGTTGATAAAAGGAGCATTATTTTCGTTCAGCAAGCCGGAAATGGTTCCGCTTTGTTTAAAAAACAAAGCGATGAAAAATGTTACCCTGATTAAAGATTACTCTAAATTGAGTGAATCTAACCTGGATTTAAAAGGTGGTAAAATTATTGCCAGCCTGACCGACAACACTGATTTTCCGGCTACAACGCCTTCCCTGGCCGATTTTACTTCCATTAAAAATATGTATTCGACCAATCTGGTAGCGGCTTCTAACGGCGATCGTGCCGCTATCGCGCTAAAAAACCAGGAAAAAGATACGCTGCTGGGTGCAATGCGTTTGCTGGCCATCAACCTGGAAGGGCTTTCGCTGGGTAACCAGGCAAAACTGGCGGGAACGGGTTTCGACCTGGCTTCTACTGGTGATAGCGTACCGGCCATGACTTCCCCGACAGGTTTTAAACTGGCAGACGGATTAAATCAGGGTGAGATAAAATCTACGGTAAAAGGAGTAGCACAAGCGATTATGTATAGCCACGAATACTGCCTGCTTCCGCCGGATGAAAAAACCAACTGGACTACCCGGGTAACTACCACCGTATCTTATACTTTTACCGGTTTGCCCAGCGGAACACGCATTTATGCGCGCGTAGCTGCTATTGGCCGTAAAGACCAGCTGGCGTATTCGGATGTGTTATCGCGGGTGGTACAGTGATTGCAACTTGTAAAATGGTAGCGGTGGCTTCTGAAGTTATCGCTGCTGTTTTTACCAGGTGTTTCTATAAATGATGGTTTTTTATAAGCTCTTTTAATGGTTCTTTTCCATCAAAGGAAAAGAACGTAACACCAGCAACCGCAGGTGTGCTAAATCCATGCTTCTTTTATCACATCAAATTATGTAAGCGGGCATTCTGCCCTTGCTTTCGTTCTTTTTGCTTGATCAAAAAGAACCAACGAAATCAAGAACAGACGATCGCCTCCAGGCGTCTGTTCAGCCCCGCGCTCCTGGGCGCATGTCTTGCAAGCGGCTTTGTCCAAATCAACTAAAAAATTATTAAATGGAAAGTAAAAAATAAATGCTGTAACAATCAGCATCAGAAAGATCAACACTATAACAGTAGCCACCCTGGTGTAGTGGGAAGAATGCCGCCCGGAGGCGATTCGGCATTCTTGAATTTTTGGTTCTTTTTGTTCAAGCAAAAAGAACGTAATGCCAGCAACCGCAGGTTTGCTAAACACTATGCTCTTTTATCAATTCAAATTTAAAAAAGGAATAAACTTACACTTTCCTTGGTGGCAAATCAAAAGCCACAGCCAAATGGTCGAAATGGCCTTTGTGTGCGCCATCGCAAAAAGGTTTGTTGGCAGATAAGCCGCAACGGCAAACCGAAACCACCGTTCTTCCTTGCAAACCGTAATTGTTGCCCTGCATATCCACGATCTCGAAATCGCCTTCTATTTTTACCGAACCATTGTTGTTGATGGTTAATTTTGTTGTTGCCATATTTTAGTTTTTTCTGCTGGCAAAGTTAATTATTGGGCTGGAGAAGAAAAGGTAAACCCATCGTTTCGGTACAATACAAACTGATTCTAAATAATATCCGTGCTGTTTTTACCGGGCAATTTTTATTGATCCAAAATTGATGTGCTAAAAGAAGTATCTGCCAGCAGCCATACAAAATAAACAACACTGTATTGACACATTGTATTTGCAGTGCAGCGCTATTTAAAGTAGTTTTGATACTTACCTAAAACAGCCGTTGCAATTCATGGACTACGCTATCAACAGTACAACCGGAAAAAAACTGCCCGAAACAACTTATCAGGCTGCGCGTACGGTATCGGCTTCGGTAGC
>JBPBQV010000032.1:0-148691 GCA_050955045.1 Janthinobacterium lividum
AGCAGGAACGGTTTCGGGTTGGATGTGCTGGTAACACATTCAACCCACTTTTAAGCTCATACAACTTACATCATAGGCAAATTTTATTACTGGTTTTAAATGAGTTAATAGGTTACTGTTTACTATTGCAGCCTTTTCCAAAAATTATAGCTGTATTATTTTTTAAAGTGTATCCAGAATTGGTTAGCCTGGTAATTACCTCCAGAATCTCTTTTAAAGGTTTATTCTGAAAAACTGCCGAGATCCTACAACTTTTTAGCTTAGGATTACTTAAAGTAGTTTTAACGCCAAATTTTAAAGTCAGCTGTCTTGCAATTTCCTCCAGCGAAGCATCTTCAAAAATTAGTTTTCCTTCCTGCCAGACAATTACATTTTCAGCATCATCAACAGCGGTTTTTTTGAAAGAACCAGCAGTGGCATTCAATGTAACCTGCTCGTTGTTAACCAGCATAAACTGCTTGCCCGATAATGCTTCTTTTACAGCAACTTTTCCGGTTACCACTGTAACTTTCATGGTAGATGATTTTGAATAAGCATCAACATTAAAAGTTGTACCTAAAACCTGTGTTTGCAACTTGCTAGAATGCACAATAAATGGCTTATCTGATAAATGCACTACCTCGAAATATGCTTCGCCGTCAATATTTACCTCACGCGTTTTTTCTGTAAAATATTGGGGGTATTTGATGGTTGTGTTGGCATTTAAAATAACCTTGCTGCCATCGTTTAAAATAATTGTTTTAGTGCTTCTGTTAGGCACAGAATAAGTAATATAATTTACGTTTTCGGCTTGATTACTATTATGGAAAACAGAAAATAGCCATACGGAAATAACACCTATAAAAACAGCAGCGGCCGCAGCATAATACCAGGATGTTTGGATACTTTTAACTTTACTTTTAGAAGATTTTGGTTGTTGACTACTGATTACCTGTTGATAAAGTTTATTCCAGTCGGGCTCATTAACAACTTTTTCTACATTAACTGTATTCCATAAAGCAAATAGTTCTTCATCCAGTTGATCCGGAGCTGGAAAGTCTTTTAGCAAATCAAAAAGCACAACAATTTCTGCTTCAGTAGCTTTATTTTGAATGTAAAGATTGAACAGATGCGTTATCCTAACAGAATCAGACATAGTTTTTTTGCTTAAACTATATAAAAGACACCTGATTTTGATTTAAGGACTAATGAGCGTTATTATTTTAATGATTTATTTTTATTTTTTTAACCAGATTAAAGAAATTACAGATAAAATGTCAATAAATCTAGCTTTACATTAGGAAAAACAGCAGAACAGCAATAGAAATTCCGTTTTCATTTAAATAAAGGCGGATTTGCTTTAATGCAGAAACAATGTGGTTTTTAACGGTATTTTTTGAAAGATTAAGCTGAACAGAAATTTCTTCATGATTCATGCCTTTTTTCCGGCTCAGTTCATAAACCAATCTACGTTGCGGCGATAATTGGCTTAACGCTTCCTGCATCAATAATTGATAATCGGCAGTAATTAATTTATCCTCTATGTTGTTGTGTTCTGGTGCGGCAAAGCTTATTATCTCTTTAAGCAAACGTTCATCGTAAGCTGCTTTGCGCAAATGGTTAAGTGCCTGGTTGCGTACTATTTTAAAAATAAAACCTTCCAGGTTGGTTATCTCATGCAGCCTGTCTTGGCAGAGCCAAAGTTTTATAAAAATTTCCTGCGTAATTTCTTCTGCTGTAAATTCAGATTTAACAATAGTCAATACATAAGCATAAATACGTTTTTTGTATTGCTCAAAGAGATGATCGAAAGTAACAGGTATAAGTTTCGGCTCCATATTAATTCCTTAACATAATATAAATGCTGAATTAACAGGAGGTTAAAATAAGAAAATTTAAGGATACTGTATTGCTAAATTTAATTAAATATTAAACCATGACTTTCAACTACTTAAAATCTGACTTTAAGCCTATAAAAACAGCTGAAAAGCCCCCTTTAGCCAACAAAAAATAAAAGCCCTTAAAATTAGTGATTTTAAGAGCTTTTATTTTAAATTACAATGGTTCTGCGGAGAAAGAGGGATTGCATTTAAGGTTTTCTATTTATTATTTACTAGAATAATGATATTAATTAACGTCAAACCAAAGTTTAGTGGTAAGTACGTCTGCTCCCTGATGACTGACAGCTGCTTTATAATTAGAACCATTAAGAGACTGCTCGGTTCCAGGATAAATAAATCGAACTGGTATTTTCCCACTTAAAGTTCCGGCAACAGCTGGCTGCAATTGTGGGTAATCAAGTCTGCGCCATTCAGCAAATGCTTCCAGGCCTTGCCCAAATAAAGCGATCCATTTTTGCTCTCCGATTGATTTTTTGTAGTTAGTAGCATCATATTGTACAGCTGCTAGTGATAGATATGCAGTAGCAGCATTTCCTGTGAGGCCATATTGAGTTAACGAAGCCTGTACAGCCTGGTTATATAAAGTGGATGCACTTTCTGCTGTAAAACCTCGTGCAGCAGCTTCTGCCCGATCAAACAATACTTCTGCATAACTCATAATAACAGCTGGAGCATGAGGTGCCCGAAAATAAGTTCCAGGTTTTGATGTTTTTGTAAAACCAAGGTTACTTGCATCACCTACTAATAATCCGTTCGGAATCCCTACGTATGTTTGTGGTGTAGCATCCTGGGTAGGACTGGCATATACCGGCAGACGCGGATCGCTTAAAGCAATCAGTTTATCAGTTATCGTTTTACTGATCCGGTAATCATCGCGTGTATCAAAGAGATTACTAATTGGGTTCTGATTAGGAGAATCCAGGTAAACTAATTGCGCTATTTCACTATTTGCACTAATGTAACCACTACCTTCGGTCTGAATTTCGGCTAAAACCTGTTTTGCTTTGTCCGGATCACGATCAGCAATACGTAGGGCGATACGTAGCCGTAAAGAATTTGCAAATTTTTTCCATAAAGCTATATTGTTACTATAAATAATATCGCCAGCAATGCCTTTGTCCGATATATTGAGCGATGTCTGGGCGGCTTTCAAATCGTCTAATAGTGCAGCATAAACATCTTTTTGTGCATCATACGCAGGGGTTAAATATTGGTCGATGTTTGCTGCCTGTTTATATGGAATATCTCCATAGGCATCCGTAAGTAAAGAAAATATCCAAGAACGAAGCACTAATGCTACACCTTTATAATTCGGATTATTTTGCTGATCTGCCAGTTTAATGATCTGGTTGAGATTGACAATACTTCGTGAATAACCAACCGTCCAAAGTTCTTGAAAAGCACTATTTGTATAAATATACCTGTCGGGATCTGTATATTGAATTTTGGCCCAATGCTGAACAAAAAGCAGTGATGCATCCATGTTATTACTGGTACCCCAATAAGTATCAACCGTTACTTTGGTTGCAGCCGTAAGTAAATAGTCCGGCTGTGCATTCTGTGAAGCATTTGGGTTTTGGTTAACTTCTACCAAATCTTTTTTGCAGGAAGTTAGATTAATAAAAAGTAATCCTGTTAATACTGTTTTTATATATAAATTTTTCATGGTGATTAGAATTTAAGATTGATATTAAAACCAATGTTCCGCACTGTAGGTAAGGTTAAATCTTCCAAACCTTGACCATTACCTGTGCTAAATGCTGTTTCCGGATCGATGTTAGGAACATTTTTATGAATGATCCATAAATTGCGCCCCACAACAGAAAAAGTTGCACCCTGCAGGCCAATGCCTTTTACCCATCGCGATGGCAGCGTATAACCTAATTTCACTTCCCGTAATTTTACAAAGGAGGCATCATATACAAATGATTCGTCAACATTAGTAAATCCTTTATAGTACGATTGTGCTGGTAAAATCCTGGTATTTGCAGAACCATCAGCTTTTACGCCGTTAAATATCATTCCATCCTGATAAATAGTTTCTCCTTTTGGCGCTGCTGTACCACTACTTATCTGAACCGCTGCCACAGAACTAATATTGCCGGGATAATAATAGCTTAAACCGCCATTTGCTACACCTCGTCCGGGCAAAGTGCTGGCTAAAACACCCGTGTAAGTTCCCGTACGGTTGGTGTTTGAATAAATAGAACCACCAACGCGTGCATCAACTAAAACGCTCAGATTTACGCCTTTGTAATAAAAACTGTTGTTTACACTTCCTAACCATTTTGGCGTAAATTTTCCTAAATACTGTTTGGTTGGGTTGATAACAGGTGTTCCGTTATCACCAATAATTATCTGCCCTGCAGCGTTACGAGAATATGCGTTTCCAAAGAGCGTACCATAAGGCTGACCTACAGCTGCTAATACCTGCACGGTTCTGTTGATGCCGATAACATAACTCTGCAAACGGCCTTCAGCATCAAGAGAAAGCACTTTGCTTCGATTTAAAGAATAATTTGTGGTGATTTCCCAACTGAAGGATGCTGTTTTTATAGGGGTAATTCCGAGTTGTACCTCCAAGCCTTTGTTGTTTATTTTACCGCCATTAACCAGTTTTTGACTATATCCTGTAGTTGGACTTACATCAACGTTTAATATCTGGTTGATGCTGTTTGTATTGTAAACACTTAAATCTAAATGAACACGATCTTTTAAAAAGCCCAGCTCAAACCCGGCTTCTCCGGAAGTTGTGGTTTCTGGTTTAAGTTCGGTATTGAGATCAACGCTTGCTGCATTTTGCTGAGGATTTGCACCAAAAGGAGCTGTAAAGTTGTAAGTATTGATGAGCTGATAAGGCGTGGTAGCCTTACCAACTTTAGACCATCCACCTCTTAATTTGGCATAAGTTAAAAAATCACTTTTTAGATTCAATGCTTCTGAAAGAACCAAGCTACCGTTAACAGAAGGATAAAAATAGGAAAGATTTGCCGCCGGAAGCGTAGATGACCAATCGTTCCGCCCCGTTAAATTTAAAAAAGCATAATTGCGAAAACCGATTTGGGCTGATCCAAAATAACTGTAAGTTTCAAGCTTTCCGTAATAATTTGATGATACCAGCGGATCGCGGGAATTGCTTAACGTATATAAACCGGCAACCGCAAGTTTGGGTGCAACCTGGTCGTTCTGCTCGTTTAAAATACTGTTGATGTTACCTCCTCCAAAAACATCCAGCGAGAAATCTTTATTGAGTTTTTTGGTGTATTGCAGGCGTGCCTCGGTGTTGGTTTCATTAACGGTGTAAGCATCTTCTTCGTAAGAGCCAAAAGGCGTTCCATTAGTTCCGTAAGCTATTTTTATTTTGCGTCTGTCTGTATAATAATCTGTTCCGGTACGAAAATTTGCCGACAGGCCATCAATAATTTTGTAATTCAGTTCTACGCTTCCAATCAGGCGGTTTTTACGTTGGGCAACGGTATTTTCATAAGCCAAAAAATATGGATTTGAGTAATAGCTATTGTTCCAGTTGATGTTGTTTCCGTTTGCATCCCGATAGTTTTTGAGTTGATTGATATCGACCTGCCGCCCAAACCAAGTAAATTGCAACATTGTGCTTGTTGCCCTTCTGCCGTATGCGCCAGGCAAATTATCTGCATCGTCTTTAATATAATTTGCAATGGTTGTTATTGTTAATTTAGAAGTTGGTCTGAAGCTGGTATTCAGCAAAAAAGAATTTCTGCCCTGAGAAGTATTCGGTACTATACCAGTTTGGTGCAGATTGTTGTACGAAAGCCGATAATCAAACTTATCTCCGCTACCCGCAAGGGCAACACCATTATTTAATGTAGATCCGGTTCTGAAAAAGTCTCTCACATTGTTAGGATGTGCTATAAAAGGCACAGCTACTCCGTTTGAATTAAATTGTGGAATTAAGGAGCCATCTAGCGCTGGTCCCCAACTTTCGTCAACGCCGTCATTTACACCACCGCCTTTTCCATCTACATAACTGAACCTGCCGTTAGAACCTTGCCCAAAAGCATTTTGGTATTTTGGCAACACCTGAACACTGGAAAATGTAGTGTTTGAGTTGATGGTAACGCCTAATCCTTTGGTGCCTTTACCGGTTTTAGTTTTGATTAAAATTACGCCGGCAGCAGCGCGGGAACCATACAATGCAGCCGCATTTGGCCCTTTCAGCACGCTGATGGACTCAATATCTTCAGAATTTAAATCTGAAATAGCATTAGCAAAATCGCGTGATCCACTGGCACCCAAAAATTGAGAATTATCTACAATTGTTCCATCAACAACAAACAATGGCTGGTTATTACCCGCAATTGAGGTTTCGCCCCGAATAACGATCCGGGAAGATCCCATATCACCCTGACTATTTGTAACCTGTACGCCTGCAATTTTTCCAGCCAAAGCGTTTACAAAGTTGGTTTCTTTAGCTTCCGAAATATCTTTGGCTTTTAAGCCCTGTACCGCATATCCTAAAGATTTTTTGTCTTTAGAGATGTTGAGTGCTGTAACCACGACTTCATTCAGCGAGTTAGTTGCCTCTTCGAGTACAATTTTAAGATTTGATGAGTTATCAGTAATTGGCACCTCCTGAGCTGTAAAACTGATAAAACTTACCCGAAGTACATCTCCTTTTTTAGCATTCAGAGTAAATTGGCCATTCAAATCTGTTTGAGCACCTGTTGTAGTCCCGGTGATGATTACACTCACTCCGGGAAGCGGCTTTCCGTCAGCTTTGGCCAGCACAACGCCACTCACTTTTATAGATTGCGCTGCTGTAACTTGGGGGAGAATAGCTTGCAATAAAACTGCAAGTAGAAATAGGTATTTTTTTGACATAGTAAATAATTGTAAAATTTGAATTTTAGAAAGTTGAACTGTTATAGCAGATTATAGGTAGATTTTGTTGTGGTTGCTCGTGAAAATGTCGCGTTTACAAACCGATTGTGTTGTTGATGCTTCTTTTATCAACTAAAAATCAGGGTCCATTTATGTACAACGTTGATGGAACTACAGCCCGAATTTACAGGCATAAAAGCAGCATTGCAAATTTGCAGGACAGGAATTGATGAGTTTTTTGTAATTAAGATTAAAGCGATGCTTCGTTAGATTTGATAGCCAATTTATCAATTACTTTTACCATTTTTCCAAATTCGTTTTCGTCGTAAAGGCGCGTTAAAAAAACAATTTTGCCGTTTGTATCAATCACAACGTTGCGCGTAACGCCGCTTTTTTTATCAGCGAACCTGCCAAAAATTTCTGCTTTGGGATCAAGGGCAAGCGGATAAGTTATTTGCATATCATCATGAAACTTTTGGACTGTTTTTAGCGGCTCATCCCTGTCTATACCAATCAATACCACATTTTTATCTTTATAAGCTTTCCAAACATCAGCTTCTAAATGAGGCATTTCTTTGCGACAAACGGAGCACCAACTTGCGGTAAATTGTAACACTACCACTTTGCCTTTAAGCTGTTTTAACGAAGTTCTGCTGCCGTCGTGTAGTATCAGTTTAAAATTATCAGGTGCCTGGTCGCCAACTTTAACCAGATAACCCCGCCCATCAGTAGCATTAGCAATTGAATTATTTGTATTTTTCTGAGCCAAAGCGCAGTCAGGAATAGATAAGATTATTGTAAGCCCAGCAGCGATTACCGTAATTGTTAAAGAAATTTTATCTTTTTTCATCAGCTTGATTAAACGTTTATTGTATGATAAATTTGGTTTAGCGCTTTCATAACCAGGTCAATTTCGGATGTAGAATTTAGTTTACTAAAAGAAAACCGAATATTATCGCAGGTAGGATCGGTACTGATGGATTGAAGCACATGAGAAACCGAACCGGTAGAACAGGCACTGCCTCCGGATACAGAAATGTCCAGCTCGTCCAGACCTTGTAATAAGCTTTGAGCGTCATTTAGGAAAGGGAAGCCTACATTCAATATGGTGTATAAGCTTTTTGATTCATCAGACGAATTACCATTAAATCTTATTCCTGGTACTTCATTAATTAAAGATTCAATCATGTAGTTTTTTAAATTTTGTACATATTCCTGATGTTCATCCAAATGCTCGTAAGCTAATTCCAGTGCTTTGGTTAAACCAACAATCCCGTGTATGTTCTCTGTTCCGGCACGTAAATGATTTTCCTGTCCACCTCCATGAATCAACTGAGTTAGTTTGATACCCTTACGGCAAAAAATAAAACCTACGCCCTTCGGTCCGTGAAATTTATGTGCCGATGCAGCCAGAAAATGCACTTTAAGCTTTTGCAAATCATATTTGTAATGTCCGATGGTTTGTACCGTGTCGCTATGAAACAAGGCATCATGTAGCTCGCACAACTCACCTATTCGTTCTATGTCATTCAAGTTACCAATCTCATTATTAGCATGCATTACGGATACCAGGCTCCTTGGACTAGATTTTAATAACTGCTCTAAATGATCAAGGTCAAGCGTACCTTTTGTATCGTGCTTAATAAAATTTACTTTGATAACCCCTTTTGCCTGTAATGAATTTAAAGTATGTAAAACGGCATGGTGCTCAAAACGGGTAGTAATAACATTTGTAATAGCCATGCCATGAACCGCTGAAAGAATAGCTGTATTATCGGCTTCAGTACCTCCTGAAGTAAAAATGATTTCCTCGGGTAAAACATTGAGTAGATTAGCAATAGTCATCCGGCAACTCTCGATTGCTTTCCTTACCTGCCGTCCCTGCTGATGATGTGAAGACGGGTTGCCATAATGGTCAAGCAAATAAGGTATCATGGCATTAAAAACTTCTTTGTCTAAAGGAGTTGTGGCAGCATTGTCGAAGTAAATTTTCATGGCTTTGTGTTGATGATCAGTTTGATTATGTATCAACTTATGCCAGATTAGACTGCGGGTTTATACGCAATACTTGTTATCTTATCTTCTTCTCACCATATGGTAAGAGTAGGAATTAGCACCTTTTATCAGCCATGCCGGTATAGGTTGCTAAGACTTCATAGGGCCTTTCCCTCAGTCTTTCTGGATAAGTAAATAAAAGAACGTTTATTGAACAGCGGCAAATATATAAACTTTTCACAAAGTCTATAAGATTGGTAGAGTTTATAAAAAATAATTTTTGATTACACCGAAAACTTAATACAATCTACCCTTTTTTAAATTTACTGATTCCTAATGAACCATGAGGTTTTAACCTAAGCAACCGTTAATTAAACGGCCTTTTTATCTACACTTCAAACTAGTTAGACTAGTTCCTAACTTTAACTGTGTTAAGTAGTAAATAAATACCGTCAACTATTCAAAGTAAAATACCACCTTCAATGAATAAGTTTATTTATTTTTTATCCATTATAGGCATTACGAAAAAATTAAGGAATTCGTGTCATTTGGGTTCTTGCTGGTCTTTTTGTTCTGTAACTATTTCAGTACCATATTAGTTAAATTAGATTTTTGACAAGTTTTAGTGTAACTGTTGGCTAATTTTGAAGTAGAAAATAAAATAACCTATTGATCATCAATTCTATTCTGATATAACTTCTGGCATAATCAACAACGACATTGATCATGGCGTAATTCGGATTTGTAAATTGCTGATTTCAGAACATAATATAGCGGTCCAAATGAAAAGGTTAAATTTATATGTTTACTAACCTCATATACAGGAAGCCCAATAACAGAAAAAATATAATGCATGTTCTTTTCAAACGACTGCTTTTTTCTTTATAAACTGAAGATATAACTTCTTTATTTTCAATTAAAAATTTTTAGGCAATCCATTGCATTAAAAATTTATCTACATATATTAGTCGCATCAATTATCAACCAAACTAAATTAAACGCTTCGCAAATTACTAAAGCCTTTAGTTTTTATTTTTCATATTAAACTTAAAATAAGGCTAATTGCCTCTATGACGCGTACGAATTATTTACTATAATGTGCAAATTAAAACGCCCATTTACAATTCTGAAGCTAATGGAAATTTGTCTTATTATATTCTGAAATAGAAATTAAATGCGTTTTTGAAAATTAATACATAAACGTTGCTGTAACTGATTCTAATTAATCATAAACTTAAATAAAAGACATCTTATGAAGTAAAAAAAAGCTACACAATTCTTCCAGATAGCTTAAAAAGGCGGAGAGTATTGGCGTACTCCCCGCTTAGAAAGTGCTGTCTTAACTATTACCAATTCGAACTAGCATAGTTAAAACTAACCAATTATAAAAATTATGAAATATAATGTTTACAATACCGCTAAGGTACGTGGTAAACGTACATTAAACTTTTTTATTTCCTCAAAAAGTATCATACTATTCCTCACCTTGCTCTTTCTTGCAAGTTTTTCAAATGGTACCGGCTACTTAAACATCAGTTATAAAGCAGACTGTACTTTTTTAAATGGCAAAATAAATGAAATAGCGAAAAAAATTGAAGTATTTGCACCTATTCCTATCAGAGGTCGAGTTACTGATTCTAAGGGTATACCTTTAGCAGGTGTTTCGGTTATTGAAAAAGGAACAAGAAATGGTTCGGTAACCGATGAAAATGGTATTTACAAGTTAAATGTTACCGATAATAAAGCCGTTTTAACTTTCAGATTTGTAGGATTTGGTTCTCAGGATCTGGATGTTGGTAACAAAACAGTTATAAATATTTCTTTAGTTGAAGCAAATGCACAATTAAACGAAGTTATAGTAGTAGCTTATGGTACGCAAAAAAAAGCAAGCGTTACCGGCGCGATCAGCAGCGTACAAGGAACAGAATTGGCACAAGCTCCTGTTGCTAACATTACTAACTCTGTGGCCGGCAGGGTATCGGGGGTAATTGCAAGGCAAACTGGCGGCGGACAACCGGGTAATGATAATACTACGTTTTCGATACGTGGTATTAATACTATCAGTACCAACCCTGGTACCACTACCATAAACAATGGTCCTTTAATAGTGGTTGATGGAATTATCCGTAACAATATCAATCAGATTGACCCAAATGCAATAGAATCTGTAACTATATTAAAAGATGCTGCCGCAGTAGCGCCTTATGGTTTGGGTGGTGCTAACGGTGTTGTATTGATCACAACAAAATCAGGGAAAACCGGTGCGCCTACGTTAAGCCTAAACTCTTTTTATGGTGTGCAGAAACCTACTTATTATCCATCTGTTTTAGGGCCACAAGATTATATGCGTTTACGGGATGAAGCTTATTTCAATGAAAACCCAACAGGCACAAACCCACCCTACGCACAATCTTATATTGATAGTTATTTAACTAATAATGCTACAAACCCAGATAAGTATTCTATAGCTAATGCCAGAAGCTTAGTAAATTTTCATGCCCCAGAGCAAAGCCATAATATAGAGTTAAGTGGCGGCAGCGACAGGATTAGGTATTATACCAATTTAGGACTTTTTAAGCAAAACGGAATGTTTTCCCCGGTTACCTATACTCGGTACAGCTATACAATGGGTTTGGAAGCTAATGTAACCAATACAACCAAAGTTTCTTTATCCTTAAAAGGAGCTTATGAAATAAATACAACTATTGATCCTGGTACCGGCATAGCCAATATTTTTCGAAATACTTACAAGTTGATACCTGTTGATCCGCTACAATTTAGTAATGGCCTTCCCGGTTCCTCTGCTGGAATCAGCCTTTTGGGTGCACTTAATGCAGGTTATAATCATAGTTACACAAATACATTACTCTCAACAATTGGTGTTGAGCAAAAACTGCCTGTAAAAGGTTTAAGTGTAAGAGCGACTTTTAGCTATGATCCTAATACAAATAATCAAAAACAATGGCATACACCGTTCTATTATTATAACGTTAATACCAATGTAACTCCATATACTTATACAAGGGCAACATCTACGGCAGAAGGACCTCCTGCATACACTTATCTATACGAAAGTTTTACTAAGAATGAAAACTTTACTTATCAGGGTTATCTAAATTACCATAACACTTTTGGCAAAAACGAGCTAACAGGTTTGCTAGTTGCAGAGTTTAGGAACAATACTTCATCAAACTTTAACGCCAGGATAAATAATTACGCGTTAGCTGTAGATGAGTTTAACTTCGGCAGTTCTAACAAAAATGATTACACGATTGCTGGTACTTCAGCAACAGGTAGTCAGGTAGGTTATGTGTACCGTGTGGGCGATACTTTTGATGGGAAATATACAATTGAAGCATCAGGGCGGTATGATGGACATTATTATTTCGCACCAGATCGTCGCTACGCATTTTTCCCTGCTTTTTCAGGAAACTGGGTGATTTCAAGGGAAAACTTTATGAAAAAAGTACCCTTTGTTGATATTTTAAAATTGCGAGGTTCCTGGGGTAAAGCTGGGGCGCTTGCAGGAGGAGCATTTCAATACTTAACTGCTTATACACTTGCAGGTAACGCTTATGCTTTTGGAAACGGAACACTTGTACAAGGTTCTACTTTTGGCAACCAGCCTAATCCTTATATCACTTGGGAAACCTCAACAAAATCTGATATTGGTTTGGATGCCACCTTTTTTAAAGGGTTATTAAATTTAAGTGTTGATGTTTACAAGCAAAAACGCAACAATATTTTATTTGCACCTCAAAGCTCTGTCCCTGTAGAATATGGTATAGCCCTTTCACAAATAAATTCGGCAAAAATGGAAGGACAGGGTATCGAATTTACAGCCGGTACACAACACCGATTTGCAAATGGGTTACAGTTAGGACTAACCGGAACTTTCAGTTATAACACTAATAAATTAACCCAGATTTTTGAAACAGCATCCACCTTTAATAACCCTAACCGCAGGCAAACCGGCAGGCCATATGGAACAGTTTTTGGTTATCACTCGCTCGGGTTATTTCAAAAAACTGATGATAAAAACAGTGATGGCATTATAAATACAACCGATGGTTATGTAGTAACGCAGTTTGGAATATTACATCCTGGAGATATTAAGTATCAGGATGTAAATGGTGATAATAAAATTGATGCAAATGACATAGTTCCCATTGCTAACAATACTATTCCGCTGATTGATTATGGAGTTAATTTCTCGGCTTCATGGAAAGGATTTGATTTAACTTTATTTTTTCAGGGAGCTGCAAAATCTACGGTACTTACTCAAACTTTTGTAACCATTCCTTTTGCAAGTAACAACAGTGACGCAGGTTATGAGTATTTTAATAATCACTGGTCGGCATCTAATCCAAACGGAAAATATCCTATCGCCAATCAAGCACCAACCTCAAACAATACCCAAACGTCCGATTTTTGGGAAACCAGTGGTGCTTACGTTCGGTTAAAAACAGCTCAACTGGGTTACACTATTCCAGTTGGCATTACCCGTGCACTTAAAATCAAAACAATAAGGTTTTATGTAAGCGGACAAAACCTGTTAACCCTTAGCAAGCTTAAATTTCTTGATCCGGAAGTTGGTGCCCCGGCAGCAGGTTCAGGCGCAGGAAATGCAGGTACCAGTCCAGAAACATTATATCCGATTCAAAGAGTTCTTACTGGTGGTTTAAGTGCAACTTTCTAATTTTTAACAACTATAAATATTAAAATTATGATTAGTGTAAAAAAAATGGCCAGTATCGTATTATTGGGCGTTCTCATAAATGCGTCTTCCTGTAAAAAGTATTTAGATGATAATTTAAGTAAATCTACTATTACAGATGTTACCCAATGGGCATCAGAAGGAAACGCAGATATTTTTGTAAATGGTATTTATGGGCAGCTCTCCAATAAAGGAAATACACCCGACCCTTTAGATAATTTTACAGATGATAATGATGGAGGTTATTACTGGCGTTCGTACCGCTGGAGAGCAGGTACCGTTGGCCCGTCAACTGATAGTGGCTTGCCAATGGGCGAAACCAATCAGAGTGTTAATGCCGGAGATTATGCCAGTTGGAGTGCCGCTTATGGTAAAATTAGGCGTTGTAACCTATTTCTTCAGAAAATAGGTGAATATAAAGCTAATTTCTCAGCAGCTTGGATAGCAAAACGAACAGATGAAATTAAGTTTTTAAGGGCGTATTTTTATAGTGAATTATGGATGCATTTGGGTGGATTAGTAATTCAAACAACGGTTGCAGATAATGCTGTTCAGACTACTGATCAGCTCGATCTGCCCCGAAGTACGTTTGAAGCGACATTTAATTTTATAGACAGCGAACTGGATGCCATTGTTAAAAGTGGCAATCTGGCAGTAAAGTATAGCTTAAGCAACGCTGATGCAGGCAGAGCAACATTAGGCGCCGCACTTTGCTTAAAAGGGTGGATAGAATTATATGCTGCCAGTCTTGCTTTTAACTCTGGCAGCAGTCCAAGTGGTGCTGATCCAAATAACCTCGTACATTTTGCAACTGCTGATCCTTCCCGGTGGGCAAAAGCTGCAGCTACTAATTTGCAGTTTATAAATACTTACGGCACTACCTATTCTGTGTTTCCGAACCTTGATCAACTTTGGTATGCGGCAAATGAGTATAATTCAGAGATCATATGGGATAGAAATAATGTAGCTAATACGCCTAACAACATTAACGGTGTTGCCGGAAACACTGGTTCGAATTATGAACAGTACGGCGGCCCTGTTTACATTTTGGGCAATTATTATACTTGGGGCAATTACGATCCTACGCAGGAACTTGTAGATGCATTTAGGATGGCTAACGGAAAACCAATAACAGATCCTACCTCAGGTTATGATGCTCAGCATCCTTACATCAATCGGGAGCAACGTTTTTACCAGTTTATTGTATATGATGGAGCGCCTTATTATCAACCCTGGATGTCTAAAACTGATACTATTTATACCCGTATAGATAAAGTTCGCCCTTCATTAAATCAAATTGATTTTGCCCAGGCAGATGTAAGCAATACCGCTTATTATTCTAAAAAGAGAATCAATCCCTTAGCGCCTCCAGGTAGCTATGCAAGCGGACAAAATTATGTTTATTATCGTTATGCTGAAGTATTGTTAAATTATGCAGAGGCGCAAAACGAAGCTGTAGGAGCTGATGTTTCTGTTTACAACGCAATTAACAAAGTAAGGCAAAGGTCTAACCTACCTGCCTTAGCTACAGGTTTGAGTCAATCAGACATGCGTACAGCAATTCGTAACGAGCGTCGGGTTGAATTATGTTTTGAAAACAAACGGTTTTATGATCTTATCAGATGGAAAACAGCTAAAGATTTATTAATTGTAGATCGTCACGGTATGCAAATTACCAATTCTGTTCCAGCTAACAACAGCGGTGTTTTGGTTTATACACCTATATTACTTAATCACCCGCATGTATTTACAGATAAAATGTATTTAAATCCAATTCCTCAAAATGTAATTGATCAGAATCCAAAAATTCTGCAAAATCCGGGATATTAATTAATAACAGATTTCAATCACCCCAAAATACAATGCTTCTTTTATCGATATAATGTTTGAATGGAAAGAATCATTGTGTTTTTTGGGTGATAAAAGAAGCATTATAAAAAGAAATCAAAAGGCGCTTTATAATGCTGTAACTAAAAAGCATAATGCTCCTTTTACCAGTATAAATTGCCTTTTGTATACTATTTTTGAACAAAAAGAAGAAAAGATTTTTAGGTGATAAAAGAAACAAGAAAATTAAATTGACAAAGATTTAAAACCAGCTGAAATAATCAACTTCTTTCCACCAATTTATAATTTGTTTAACTTACCATCCCATAAATAAACCTTAATTACAACTACAACAAATGAAAAAGCTGTTTACTAAAAAATTAAGCCTGTTATTACTTGTGGTAATGTTACTTCCAGCACTGGCACTGGTAAAACGAAACAAATATCAATACAAATTTCAGGATCCTTCTTTACCAGTTGAAGATAGAGTAAACGATCTGGTTTCAAAAATGACACTTGATGAAAAGATAGATCAAATGATTAATCGCGCTCCAGCAATTGAGCGTTTAGGAATACCAGCTTTTAACTGGTGGAACGAAGCTTTACATGGCGTCGCTCGTACAAAGCAATATAAAACTACCGTTTATCCACAAGCCATTGCAAACGCGGCTACATTTGATAGTGGTTCTATACATGAAATGGCTGATGAGATTTCTGATGAAGGCCGTGCAATTAACAATGAAAACTTAAAAACCAATAATGCAGCACAATACACTGCATTAACTTACTGGTCGCCTAATATTAATATTTTCAGGGATCCCAGATGGGGACGAGGTCAGGAAACTTATGGCGAAGATCCTTTTTTAACGGCTTCTTTGGGTAAAGCTTTCGTGATAGGTTTACAAGGAAACGACCCGAAATATTTAAAAGCCGCTGCCTGTGCCAAGCATTACGCCGTACACAGCGGGCCAGAGCAATCCCGGCATAAATTCAATGTTGATGTAACAAATTACGATTTGTGGGATACTTACTTACCAGCATTTAAACAATTGGTAGTTAATGCAAAAGTTGCAGGCGTAATGTGTGCCTATAACGCATTTAGAGGGCAGCCTTGTTGCGGCAGTGATATTTTACTGAATGATATTTTACGCAACGAATGGAATTTTACTGGTTATTTAACTTCTGATTGTGGTGCGATAGATGATTTTTCTGCTCCGAATGCGCATCGTACTTCGCCGGATGCGGAGAGTGCTGCAGCTGATGCAGTATTACATGGCACCGATGTAGAATGTATTGTTGGGCCAACTTCGTATAAATCCCTGGTAAAAGCAGTTAAAAATGGAAAACTGACTGAAAAACAGATCGATGTTTCTGTAAAAAGACTGTTCACTATTCGTTTTCGTTTAGGTTTGTTTGACCCAATTGACCAAGTAAAATATCGCCAGATACCTATTTCTGAATTAGAAAGTCCTGCGCATCATGCACATGCTTTAAAAATGGCGCACGAATCAATTGTACTCCTAAAAAATGAAAATCAGTTGCTGCCATTAAAGAAAAATTTAAAAAAGATAGCTGTCATCGGTCCAAACGCCAATAACGAAAAAAGTATTTTGGGGAATTATAATGGAATTCCTACTAAGTTAGTTACTGCTTTACAAGGAATTAAAGACAAATTGGGAGCTAATACCGAAGTAGTTTATAAGTCTGCTACAGATTATACCACAGCTAACCCAACGCTAAAAGCCACAGTTGACAGCATTAAAAATGCAGATGTTATTGTTTATGTTGGCGGCATTTCTCCACAGTTAGAAGGTGAAGAAATGCGTGTGGATCGCCCGGGATTTAATGGAGGTGATCGTACTTCTATCTTATTGCCTGAAGCGCAAACACAATTGTTAAAGGAGTTAAAAGCAACCGGCAAACCGGTGGTATTTGTAATGATGACAGGTTCTGCAATTGCTATGCCTTGGGAATCAGAAAACATACCTGCTATTGTTAACGCATGGTATGGAGGCCAGGATGCGGGAACGGCTCTCGCCGACGTCCTATTTGGAGATTATAATCCTGCAGGGCGATTGCCGGTAACATTTTACAAAAGTAACAGTGATTTAACAGCTGATTTTGACAATTACTCTATGACCAACCGTACGTATCGCTATTTTACTGGAAAGCCTTTATATGGTTTCGGTTTCGGATTAAGTTATACTACATTTAAGTATGATATGTTAACAACTCCGGCTGCTATACACTCCGGAAAGAATACTATCGTGAACATCAAAGTTACCAATACGGGTAAAATGGATGGAGATGAGGTTACTCAACTTTACATATCTCATGTGGGTGTTAAAATGAAAGCACCACTAAAAGCTTTAAAAGGATTCGAAAGAAATTTCCTGAAAGCAGGACAAAGCAAAATCATTCAGTTTGAACTTAAGCCGGAAGATTTAATGTTGGTTAATGAAGCTGGCAACAGTACAGCAGTTAAAGGGAAATTAATGATTAGCATTGGTGGATGCCAGCCTGATGCGCAAACACAGGCCCGCAAAACAACGGTATCAAAAACAGTATCTATAATATAGTGAAAAAATCTGATTTTGCAATCAGCAGATTTTTTAATTATGGTATTTGCCATAATAGATTTAGCTTATAACTATGGGTAAAAATCTGCTGATTGCTGTGCTAAGTTTTTTAAAGTATTTAAATGAAAGTACAGGTTTTGCTGTACTGTTCTCAAATGTATGAGGGCTATAAAAGCCAGTAATATTTATTTAGAGTAGCAACTCTTTTTAGCTATAAAAAATTAAAATAGTCTATTCTGATTTATCTATTTTCTTAATCAAAATATAATCCATTATACAATCAAGAACACTATTTAATTAATGCTTACGTGTTGTGCAATTAATAATTAAGCGTACTTAAGATTAAGATTATTAATCGCACAACACGTAAGCATAATCTTTTTAGAATAATTTTGAATTTATTAATATATTCCTGTTAGAAACAGGAATAGAAGTTCGAATAAAATTATTCGAACCGTATCCAGTCAATTTGTACAGGGTTTGCATCTTTTAAGATAACAAACAGGTCGTGCTTTCCGGATTGAGAGTTTGCTAAGCTGGTTTTATTTAAGTTCCAGGTACTTCCAGGTAAAACTTTCATACTAACTAATAAGGGTCCATCCACTTTATCGATCCTAATTTCAAGTAGGCTGCCATGAGCTGATATAGCTTTTCCATATGCCACCTTAAACTTTTCTTTACCAAAATCAACGGCATTATACCGTACCCAAGCATTTTTCTGATTTAAGAGCACTTTCCATCCTCGCATTCTATCCGAAGTATCTAAAAAACTAACCGATACGCCTTCTTTACTGACATCGCTGTAACGGTCAACCTGGATCTCTTTGTTTGCCCGTGTTACACCTACTCCTCTCAGCGTAGGTATCACTTTTCGAATGGTACCATCATTATTAAAAAACAGACTATCTGTCCTGATGGACCTGTTTTTATCAAAATTAGGCGAAAGGTCGTCGTTGTGATAAAATAAGTACCATTGCCCTTTGTAAGCAATAATTGACTGATGGTTGGTCCAACATCCGCTCGCTGATTCATCCATAATTACGCCAGTAAACTTGAACGGCCCCATTGGGTTATTACTTGTGGCATATTCTAATCTTTCAATTTTATTCTCCACGTGTGGGTAGGTTAAGTAATAAACACCCTTTCGCTCAAATAAATAAGGGCCTTCTTTAAGCCCTTTATCAGGGAGATTGCCCAGCACTTTCGGTTCACCCGCAAGCTCAAGCATATTATTTTTTAGTTTTGCTGCATAAATATTACCCTGCGCCCAGTACAGGTAGGCTTGCCCGTCTTTGTCCACAAACACGTTCGGGTCTATCCCATGAACATTTTTAATCGGCTCCGACTCGGGAACAAAAGGGCCATAAGGCTTGTCAGCAATTGCAACCCCAATGGAAGAACCATTTCCTAAACTTTTATCTTGTGCGGGAGCCGGAAAATAAAAGTAATATTTACCGTTTCTAAACAGGCAATCTGGTGCCCACATACTGTAAGCAGTTGAATCGGCCCATTTTACCTTGTTTTGGCTTACGATTACACCATGATCTGTCCAATCTGTGAGGTTTTCAGATGAGAAAACATGATAGTCTTTCATACAAAACCAGCCAACACGTCCATGTCCCGGTGTTGCCAGAATATCATGCGATGGGTAAACGTACACCTTTCCCTCAAAAACCCTGGCCGAAGGATCAGCTGTAAATTGGTTCGTGATCAGCGGATTTTGAGCCAATACCAATATCGGGCTGACCAAAAAACAAATAAAAAATAAAAGGTTAGTAGCAAAATTTTTCATAAATAGCTTGCTGAATAAGTAGTCAAATTAGCATCTCTTGACGATCAACCCTGTAAAGCTAAAAAATGGTTTTCGATATCAACAATCGATTGTATATTGTTTCTATAGTTGCCCAAATATTAAACGTTCCTGCTCGAAAGTGTCTTTTTAATTAATGCTCAGCTTCAATTTAAGCCATTACATTAAAACGAAGGACTACGCGTTAATAAGGTTTAATAGATAAAAACAATTTTTCAGGTTCTATAATTGTTACATTAAATCATTACAACAATCGAATTACACCTAACGGAAGTATTTAAACGTTAAGTGTCTCATTTGCATGAGAAATAAATTTTTAATTTTTGCTAAAAATGTTTTACTTGAATAAGCAAAATATCAACCTTTTAAGAAATTTTGAGCTGTACTTTGTTAAAATTCTATTACCTCTCGTAATAGTTCTTGTGCATTCAGGAGTAAATGTGCGTATCTAAAGGATAAAACTTACAGCCACTTTTTCCTAACATATTCTATTTAAACTTATTCACTTTCCCCTCAAATAGCCCCAAAAACAAAAAACCCCTAAATAACTTTATTAAAGCAATTTAAGGGTCCAATTTGGCGGAGAAAGAGGGATTCGAACCCTCGGTACAGTTGCCCGTACACCAGCTTTCCAAGCTGGCTCATTCGACCACTCTGACATCTCTCCTGTTTTTCGGATTGCAAAGTTAAGATTTTCCTGTATCTACCCTAATAATTTCTAAAATTGGTTTTCCTGGTTTTTAGTGTATAAAAACAGCATTACAGCACATTTTTATTTTTTTAGGAAGATTCTATCTGCCTTCAAACAAATCATTGCTTATTTTCGGCGACAATAATTTTATCCCGATAAAAGAAGCATGAAGCTCTACGTAATTAAAATAGGCGGCAACGTGATTGATAATTCTGCCAACCTGCACCAGTTTCTAAAAGATTTTGCTGCGTTAGAAGGTTTCAAAATTTTAGTACACGGCGGCGGAAAAGTAGCCACACAAATTTCTTCTTCGCTTGGTATTGAAGCTAAATTGGTTGATGGCCGACGCATTACAGATATAGAAACTTTGCGCGTGGTTACTATGGTTTACGCCGGTTTAATCAACAAAAACATGGTGGCTCAATTACAGCGTTATCACAATAACGCCATTGGTTTAACCGGTGCTGATGGCAATTTTATCCGCGCCAAAAAACGTCCTGTTAAAACAATTGATTATGGTTTTGTGGGAGATTTAGACAATAAATCAGTCGATGCCAAAAGTATCAGCAAACTGCTGAATGCTTCTTTTACACCTGTTTTTTGTGCGTTAACCCATGATGGCGACGGGCAAATGCTCAACACAAATGCCGACACTATTGCTGCTGCTTTAGCAGTTGCTTTAGCTAAAATTTACGATACAACTTTGATTTATTGTTTCGAGAAAAAAGGTGTTTTGCAGGATATTGATGATGAAGATTCGCTGATCCGCGAGATCGACCCGGAACGCTATGAAACTTTGAAATTGGAAAAAATAGTTTCCGAAGGAATGCTGCCCAAACTGGATAATGCTTTTGCTGCTATAAAAAGTGGTGTAAAAGAAGTAATCATTGGTCAGGCTGATGAATTGCATTATTTAAACGCAGGAAATTCTTTCGGAACAATTTTGAAAAGTTAGAAGTTTTAGTTGTACATTATAAGTTCGGCATGTACAACCCAAAACTTACAACCTATACCTTGTAACTTACAACTCAATAATGATTAATAAAAAAATAGCCATACTTGGCAGTGGTAATATTGGATTATCTTTAGCAAAAGGTTTGGTCAAAGCACAGATTTGCAAACCCTCGCAAATTACATTAACACGTAGAAGTTTAGCTGCTCTGCAACCACAAGCTGAACTTGGCTTTAAAACTTCTAACCATAATTCTGATTCGGTAAAAGAAGCTGATATTGTAATCATTGCAGTTTTGCCACAACAATTAAACAAACTGCTTGACGAGATACAAGCAAGCATCCAAGTAGAAAAACAATTGTTTATTTCGGTAATTTCTGGTGTGAGTTGTGCCGCTATTCGCAAACAATTAGAAGCTGATGTACAAGTTGTCCGTGCGATGCCAAATACAGCAATTGCCATCGGGCAATCCATGACATGTGTGGCTACTGATAATGCTTCCGCAGAAAACCTGCAACTGGTTACTTCTATGTTTGATACCGTTGGCGTAAGTATTGAAATTAATGAAGAACTAATGACTTCTGCTACCGCTTTATGTGCATGTGGAATTGCTTTCTTTTTGCGTTCGATCCGTGCAGCATCTCAAGGTGGAACAGAAATTGGTTTCCATGCGCATGATGCTTTAAAAATGGCGGCACAAACGGCAAAAGGTGCAGCGGATTTATTATTGCAATTAGCTTCTCACCCGGAACAGGAAATCGATAAAGTAACTTCGCCAAAAGGCTGTACGATTGCAGGCTTGAACGAAATGGAACATAACGGTTTTAGCTCTGCCATGATCAAAGGCATTAAGACTTCTGCTATTAAAGCCGGTGAATTATATAACGAAGATTGATGCTGTTTTTATCACCTAAATTACGAGATTTAGTTTCCAGCTCAACCTAAGGTCTAATAGCTTCTTAGCGCAAAGCTGCATCCGGTTTTATTGTATCCCGGTGCCACTTAAACTGATTTATGGTAATTAAAATCAGGCTTTGCTAATTAGTAGGTGGCTAATTCTACTTACACCATTATACGGTTTTGTTTGCGTCGGTACCGGGCAATTTGAGCGGTCGTTCTAGCAAAAAGCCTGTGCTGCTGATTTATGTTTTTAGAATGGATTATATTTTAATTTTAGTAAGTATAAGTTTGTCCTATGGGATTATGAAACACTACTTGTCAATTTTATTTGTCGGTGGCAAAACAGCTACATCCTTTTCTACTTCTGTTTGTTGCACGTGTACGGCATAATTTGCCGGTTCAATTTTAACGCCTTTATATTCTGCATAAACCTGTGTAAATTCTGCTCCGAAGTATAAAATAGCAGCTGTATAATATACCCAAACCAGAATAACAATAAGCGAGCCGGCAGCACCATAAGTAGAACCGGTTCCGGTTGTAGAGATATAAAGTCCGATTAAAAACCGACCAATCATAAATAAAACAGCGGTAAACAAAGCACCAGAACGCACATCTTTCCAACCGATTTTAACGTCGGGCAAGACTTTAAAAATCACGCCAAATAAAACGGTAATTACTAAAAAACTTATAATCAGGTTAATTGCTTGTACAAAAATGACGGTAATATCCGGAAGAAACCGAGTTAAAATACCGCTTAAAGCCAGCACCATACCATTTACAACTAAAGATACAATCAGCAAAAAACCTAATCCAACAATTAAAGAAGATGAAAGTAAACGATCTTGGATCAGCTTTAACCAGCCACGTTTTGGTTTAGCTTTTACTTTCCAAATGGTGTTGATTGAATCCTGAATTTCTGCAAAAACACTTGTTGCACCAAACAGCAAGGTGATACCGCCAATCACCACCGCACTGGTTGTTTTACCAGAAAGACTAACATTTTTGATCATATCCTGGATTTGTTTGGCAGCATCATTGCCCACCAATCCGTTAATTTCTCCAAAAATTTTATTGTTGATGGCATCTTTACCATAAATGGCACCGGCAACAGAAATCATAAGCAACAGCAACGGAGCCAAAGAGAAAACAGTATAATAAGCCAGGGATGCACTCAGTTTTAAGCCTTTATCATCCAAAAATCCGTTGAATGCCCCTGTTAATAATTTGAAGCCATTTTTGAATGCTTCTTTTGTAAAGTACTTTTTCATTGTAAGCCTGTTATGCTCTGCCAAGTTATAACAATCAAATTAACTACGGCAACAGTTTTTTATTTTTATGCGGATAACTATGGTTTGCAACATATTGTTTACCCAAATTATAATAAAGTATTACCTTTAAACACGTCGTCAATACTGTTTTTATCACCTAAATTCTGATGATAAAAACAGTATTACATTTGTTAATTTGTAACAATTAAACAGTTCATCAATTTTATAATGATAAAAACAGCATTTACTTTACTGTTATGTTTACTGTTTTGCGGTTTTGCCAAAGCGGCAGAAATTCACCTCAATCAGTTTATCCTAAAAGAAAATCCTTTTGCAAAAGATGAAGTTGCCGTAATTGCTTGTGATTCTGCCGGAACGCCACAAGAAAACATCAACGGGTTGTTCAACTTCACCATTAATGGTTTTAAAGAAGAGCTTAGGTTTGAAAAAGGAACCGCATTTTATCACCATAAATTAGCAAAATCAAGTTTTTTGTACCTGAAACACCGTGATGAGGTGAGTTCGCACGCCCGATTATACTACATTTACAAACACGATTCTAAGTTAGATCCTTACAACATTAGCTGGAAACTACTGGTGGCCATTCCGCTGATTTTGATTTTATTAGCTTATCTGTTTAAGCGGTTTATCATCATTGCTTTCGTGATATTCTGCCTGTTCAGTTATTTCAATTATCATGGCGGCATGAGTTTGGGGACATTTTTTGAAACGATTTTAGACGGATTGAAAAATATTTTTTAAAACGGCATTCCGATACCGAAATTAAGCTGCATAAAGCTATATTTTTCGCCGTTGTTCTGTTCATAATTATCTTTAAAAGAACCAGATTTAAACAGCTCTGTAAAATGTTTGGCCAGAACCCATTGGTCAGTTCCGCTAAACTGTGGATCTTTAAACTTAAAACCAGCATCCAAACGGAAAACAAAGAAACCCAGATCAAGTCGGATTCCTGTACCGACACCAATACCAACGGTTTTTGGCAGTGTTGCAAGTGAAAATTTACCACCCGGATTTTCCAAAGGCTGATCTCGTAAACGCCATACATTTCCAATATCACTAAAAAGTGCCCCTTTTAATTTTGATCCAAAAAAATCATCTACAATTTTATACCGATACTCTGCATTGGCTACAATTTTCACTTCGCCAAACTGATCTAAATACTTAAATCTGGCGCGCTGATTATTATCAGCATAAAAATTAGCACGATTGAAACCACCAGGACCAAGCGTACGCGGTAACCAGGCCCGCATATCATTTGCACCGCCAACATAAAAGTTTTTCTCGAATACCAGCTGACTGCTGTTGCCATACGGAACGCCCAAACCTGGATTTATACGAAAGATAAACTGTTTTTCTCCACCTAAATTTTTGTAAAAACGAAGGTCTGCTTCACCTTTAATGTATTGCGAAAAAGCCTGGCCAAAAACAGTACGCTGGCCAAGTGTGTCTTTTTTGGCACCGGTTAATTTACTGATTAACGCTAACGAGTTTCCACCTAAATCAACACTTCCTCTAAAAAAAACAAAGTTTTGATAGCTGGTTAGCAAGCTGTAATTGCGCGAGTAAGTATATTGGCTTCCAGCTGTAAAAACGGTACGGCCAATCAAATAAATGTAAGAATACCGGTTTAGGGCAAGTAAATCCTGTGCGGCCTGCGGATCTATTTTTCCGGTTGAATACTCAATGTTGATTGGTGTAAAAGAGTGTAGCCTGCGTCTGTTTTCTACCCAATCATAAGTAATCGAGTTGATAATACTGGTTCGGGCAACCAAACCTTTCTGAAAAAAATATTGATAATTGGAAGCAAAAGTGGTATGCGGAATGCCGTATCTGCCTAAATTTGAAATATTAAATGGAGAAATAATACCCGGATAAGTCAGGTTTGCGCCTATTTTAAAATCCTGATTTTGAATGCCGTTATTGATAACGGTCTGGTTTTGAGAATTATCATACAAAATACTGTAATTAAATTTCACCTGCAAAATTTCTGCACCGCCAAATACGTTCCGGTTGGTGTAAGTATTGGCCACGTTAAAACCATAACGGCCGTTGTTAAAAATCAGTTCGCCTTCTATCCGGTTAGACATTTTTTTAAGTGGAATCAACTCTATCCGGCTGTTTAAGCGATTGGTGCTGTCTGCCGTTTTTTGGTAAGAAGGACTGGGCACATTACGGAAAACGTTTAACTCGGACAATCGGGTTGTTGTTAAAGTCTGGTTATCGATGTTATATATCTGTTCTTTTTTCTGAAAAATATAATTAGTAATGGTTTTAGGTTTAAACTTACCCGAAAAATCTATAAACCGAAACTGCAAATCTACCTGCAAAGTATCCGCCTTGCCACGTTCACGACCGGTACTTCTGGTAATGGCAATCAGCGTGTTGTTTAAAGTATATGGCGTATGCGCTTTTTTATTAGCCGGGTTATCTACCACCAGCTGCACATCTACCAAACCCTTATTTAAAGCAGTATCTACCGAAAAACTAACATATTGCCTAACAAAATCATAATAACCGTTCCGCTTGGTTAGCTGGTAAATTTGTTCCCGATCATAAGCCAAACTATCTTCATCATATCGCTGATTTGGTTTGATATGCGAAATCAGGTTTTTATTAGCCTGATATAAAACAGCTAATTTAGGATCGGCAATACTGTCTTTATACATTCTCACCTTAAACAAAGTACCTGGCGTAACTGTAAAAATAAGTTCGGCTTTTTTCTTTTTGACACTGATTTCTTCCGCAACTTTCGCATTCAGAAACCCTTTGTTCTGCAAAAACTTTTGAATTTGTAATCTGGAAAACTCTACTAAATCGCTGTCTAAAATTGCTGGCGGCTCACCAATTGCTTTTTTTCCGTTCTTGCTAAAAGCATAGTAAAATTGCAGGTTTACGGCACTGTTTGGCTGCTGCTGTTTATCAACATAATTTTTGGCTGGTTCGGCAAATTCTTCGCTAACACCTTTAATAGTTATTTTACGCACCAGTGCCTGGTTATCTTTTAAACGCCGGGTTAAACTACAACCGGAAAGTATAATCAGCAGTAAAATACCTAAAATTGCAACCGGATAAAGTTTAGCGTACACGTATGGTTTCAAAATCTCAGATCTCTTTTTTAAAATCATTACAACAAAAGAAGCACCGGAAAGAGCATAACTTGTTTCTGGTGGAAGGGCTGAAATCTGTTACTGATTTTTTGCAATCAGATTTTTATACGATAAAAACAGTATATCGTACACCACTTTCGGAATCAAAAATGCTGAAAGTTTCGGGTAATATAAAGTTTCAGGAAGTTTCGGCGGCCGAACTTGAAAAAATCAGCAGTTTAAACACGCCACAGGAAGTAATTGCGCTGGTAGAAATTCCTGCTCAGCAAAAATTAGAACCAAAAACCCTAGCCAGAAAATTTACGCTGGTGCTGGATGGTGTACAGGATCCCGGAAATCTGGGAACGATTATCCGCACGGCTGATTGGTTTGGTATCTCACAAATTATTTGTTCGGAAGATACGGTTGATGTTTACAACTCAAAAGTGGTGCAGGCTACAATGGGCTCGCTTTCGCGGATTGCTGTGCATTACGCCAACTTGCTTCTTTTACTGCCTCAAATTAAGCAACCTGTTTTTGGAGCGATGCTGAATGGCAAAAATATTTATCAAACTGATTTTGGTACGGAAGGCTTAATTTTATTGGGAAATGAAGGCAACGGCATCCGCCCGGAAATACAGCCGTTGATCAGTAAAAATATCACCATTCCGCAATTAGGGAAAGCAGAATCTTTAAATGTTGCCATTGCTGCGGCTGTTTTTTGCAACGAAATCAGCAGAAACAGCTTAAAATAAAATTGACCAGCAATAATATTTTACTATTTTTGCAGGCTTAAATAAAGGTCGGGTGGCCGAGTGGCTAGGCAGAGGTCTGCAAAACCTTTTACAGCGGTTCGAATCCGCTCCCGACCTCAACAGAAAATATTAAAAAACAAAAATCATGGGTGTTACGCGTTTAAAAAGAAAAGATAGAAAAAATAAAACTACTTCCCGCTTAGAAGTACAACATTTAAAATTAGCGACTAACTTAGAGCTTGGTTCACGTTCCGCAGAGCCTAAAAAAAGTCAACTGGTTAAAAACAACGAAGCTATACGCGTTGCTTTAGGCCAATAAGCTTCTTTTAGCCGATAAAAATATAAATCCTGTTTGCAGCTTTGCAGACAGGATTTTTTGTGCGTTGGTTTTTCTGTCATTACGACCAAAGGGAGAAATCTTCATTGAAGCAAACTCATCATGCATCTTTTACTGGGTAAAATTTCTTTCTTTTTTGATGAAGATTTCTCCCTTTGGTCGAAATGACATATTGTAGCGAATTCAAAATTTACTTTTACAACAAACTTTTACAAATTCTACTCACCAACGCCGGTCCTTCATAAATAAAACCAGTATATAATTGAATTAATGATGCGCCTGCATCTAACTTTTCCTGTGCATCTGTTGCAGAATGAATTCCGCCCACACCAATAATTGTAAAGGCTTTTCCAGAATTTTCAGACAAATACCGAATTACTTCTGTAGAACGATTTGTTAACGGTTTACCGCTTAATCCGCCGGTTTCGATTTTATTTTTTCCGGTAGAGATTAATCCTTCGCGGTTAATGGTTGTGTTGGTTGCAATTACGCCAGCGATGTTACTTTCTTTTACAATTTCAATGATATCATCCAGTTGTTCATTGGTCAAATCTGGTGCAATTTTAAGCAAAATTGGTCGGGAAGTGTTGTTTTTTGAGTTACGCTGCTGTAAGGTTTGCAATAGTTGTTTTAGCGGCTCTTTTTCCTGTAAAGCGCGTAAACCAGGCGTATTAGGCGAACTTACATTTACCACAAAATAATCTACCACATCAAATAAACGGTCGAAGCATTTTACATAATCGCTTACCGCATCTTCGTTTGGCGTATTTTTATTTTTGCCGATGTTGCCACCGATAATTAATTGCGGCTTTCCTAATGTCTGTTTCCTAAACTGCCGAATTCGTTCTGCAACTACATCAACACCCATATTGTTAAAACCCATGCGGTTAATTAAAGCATTATCTTCTTTTAACCTGAACATTCTTGGTTTCGGGTTTCCGGGTTGTGGCAAAGGCGTTACAGTTCCAATCTCTACAAAACCAAAACCAAGGTTAGCCATTTCGCCCATCATTTCTCCGTTTTTATCAAAACCTGCAGCCAGGCCAACCGGATTTTTAAACTTCAACCCAAAAACTTCTCTTTCTAACTTTGAATTTTCTATGCTAAAAACAGCACGACTTAATTTTGAACCACCAGGAAATTTGTTGAACCGCTTTAAGCTCCGGGTTACAAAATGATGGATTTTTTCGGGATCAAACTGAAAGAAAAGTGGTCGGAGAAGTTTATACATACAATACAAATGCTGTTTTTAGCAGGTGAAAATCAGTGTAAAATTTTAAAAATCAATTCTTTCATTAGTTCGCCGTGATTGGCAGTAGAATTTACGCCTTTGCTTTTTACATCGTATTCGCGAAGCAAACTGATTACTTGCATCGTTTTGCCGAAGTTAAAATTGCGACCAGCCTGTTCAAAATCTTTCACAAAAAACGGACTCACGCCTAATTCTTTTGCCAGGTTTTGAGGCGATTTATCAGCCACATATTGGTAGCGCAGCACTTTGGTAAAATAATTATTTAAAGTACCTAAAAGCAGCACAAACGGATTAGCTTTCGGGTTGGCTTCAAAATAATTGATAATGCGGTTGGCTTTTAAAACATCTTTTTTGCTGAGTGCAGTTTGCAGTTCAAACACGTTATATTCTTTGCTGATACCAATATTATCCTGAATATGTTGCGTGGTAATTTCCTGTCCTGCTGCAACATTCAACATCAGTTTTTCCAGTTCATTCGCAACTTTAGATAAATCATTACCCAAATATTCGGCTAACAAAGCAGAAGCTTGCGGCTGGATTTTATAGTTTTTTGCAGCAACCAATTGCTCTATAAACGCTGGAATTTTATTTTCGTAAAGCGGAGCCGATTCAAAAATCAATCCTTTTTTCTCAATTGCTTTGTACGTTTTTTTACGCTTATCAAACCTGGCGTATTTATAACAAAAAACCAGAATAGTGCTTTGCAACGGGTTTTCCAGATAAGCCAGAAACGGGTTGATGTGCTTTTTACTATCGTCATCACTTCCCCACTTCATATCCTGTGCTTCTTTTACCAGCACAACTTGGTGATCTGCCATCATCGGATAACGTTTTGCAGCATTTAAAACCGCCATCGGGTCTGTATCTTTTCCGTAAAAAACAGTTTGGTTAAAGCCACGTTCAGCTTCGCTTAACAAATTATGTTCAATGTAATTGCTGATTTCATCAATAAAAAAAGGCTCTTCGCCGTGTAGCAAATAAAGCGGTTTTAATTTTCTGTTTTTTAAATCTTTAAGGATATCGGCAGCAGTCATTTCGGCAACGAAATTACAAAAACGCTTTAGGTTTGATGCAGGATAATGTTGATTTTTGGCCGATGGAACTGCTTTGCCCGCTTAATTTGCCGCCCTATCCTTTCCGGATTACCGAGCGCGACGGACAGTTTTTTGTGTTTGATGAAATCCGCAAGAAAACATTACTGATTACGCCGGAAGAATGGGTGCGCCAGCACTTCGTACAGTTTTTAGTAGCACAAAAGAAGTATCCAAAAAGTTTGATCCAACTGGAAGGCGGATTGAAACTGCATGGAATGGCCAAACGATCAGATATTCTGGTTTACAATTCCTCCGCAGAAAAATTATTATTAGTAGAATGCAAGGCACCAACGGTAAAAATTACGCAAGCTGTTTTTGATCAGATTGCAAGATACAACATGGTACATCAGGTTCCGCTGCTGGCTGTAACCAATGGATTACAGCATTTTTATTGTCGGATTGATTTTAAGGAGAAGAAATATTTTTTCCTGAAAGAACTTCCTGATTATGAGTCTTTTTGAATAAAAAACTGCAACTAATTTACAATTGATTCGTAAAACGGAGAAATCCAAAGTTGTATGACCAATCAACTAAACCTTGCATCCGCTCAAAATGCTTTACCTTGGACTAAACCTTGGCTTTACAGTAAAATATTTTTGTCGTTTTTAATTGTTATTACCCTGCTTTCGTCTGTTGCCGAAATGCCATCCGTATTTTATGTTTCAAATATGGTGCTTTGCATGCTATTTATAGCAGCAATTGTGCTGGTTAGTTTTATTAAAAAGCGCGCACTATTGGTTAAAATTGCAGATAACAATGTGCATTACTTGTGGCCGGTTACCAAAGAAAAGGTAACCATTCCAGCAAAAGAAATTATAAAAGTAACTTCACAATTTTGTGAATTGCAGATACATACTTCTACCCGTACGCATTGCTTAAATATGGATCAGATTAAGCAGGAAAACAAGCGCTGGGAAATTAAGGAAATGATTAAAAAATTGGTTTTAGAGAATGAGAAACGAGCTTGCGGGTTTTAAAAATAAAACTGTTATTATCATTTATTTTGTCATTCCGACCGAAGGGAGAAATCTTAGTCATATCAGCATAACTAATTCTTACTCAAAGAAGATCTCTCCTTGCGGTCGAAATAACAAAACAACTATTTACAATCCAGCCAAACTTTCCTCCAGCATCACAATTTTCGCTTCCGCATCTGCTTTTTTCTGCTGCTCATTCGCTACAATTTCAGCTTTTGCATTTTGCACAAAGCGTTCATTAGAAAGTTTTGCAGTTACAGATTTCAGGAAACCTTGCAAATAAACCAACTCTTTTTGGATGCGTTCACGCTCGGCTTCTACATCAATATTGTTGGCCAGTTCGATAAAAAATTCATCTGTTCCGGTAATAAAATTTGCTGCTCCGGAAAACTTATCTTGGATAAAATTAACTTCACTTAGATTTCCAAGTTTGGATAAAATTGGAATGTAAGTTTTGTAATCAATTTCAGAATTGGATTTTATCGCCAGCGGCAAAGCTTCCTTTGGCGAAATCTGTTTGATGTTTCTGGTATTCCTGATTTCGGAAACTACTTCTTTTATCGTACTGATTTCGGTTAATAATTTAAGGTTGATTTCTCCAACTTTCGGTTGTTGTGCCACAATGCAACAATCCAATTCTGCACGTTCGCCAAACAGGTTATCATGCCATAATTCTTCCGTTAAAAAAGGCATAAATGGATGAACGATCTTTAAAATCTTCTCGAAAAATTGTACAGTTGCAGCATAAGTTGCCGCATCAATTGGCTGCTGATAAACTGGTTTCACCATTTCTAAATACCAGGCGCAGAAATCGTCCCAAACCAATTTATAAGTTGCAATTAAAGCTTCTGACAAGCGATATTGCTTGAAATTTTCTTCGATTTCGGTTAAAGCTTGATTAAATCGATTGGCAAACCAGGCAATGGCCGTTTCATTCGGATTAGACAGATTTTGATCTACTTCCCAACCTTTTACCAAACGGAAAGCATTCCAGATTTTGTTGGCGAAGTTCCTTCCCTGCTCGCAATGGCTTTCATCAAACATCAAATCGTTTCCTGCGGGAGAAGAAAAAAGCATTCCAACACGCACGCCATCAGCTCCAAACTTCTCAATCAAATCCAGCGGATCAGGCGAATTACCAAGCGATTTGGACATTTTCCGTCCTAATTTATCACGTACAATTCCCGTCAGGTAAACATTTTTAAACGGTGCTTCACCTTTAAATTCATGTCCGGCCATGATCATTCGGGCAACCCAGAAAAACAGGATTTCCGGCGCCGTTACCAGATCATTGGTTGGATAATAATATTGCAGATCAGCATTACCCATGCTGTTTTTACCACCGAAAAATCCGGAATCAAAAACAGAAATTGGCCATAACCAGGATGAAAACCAGGTATCAACCACGTCTTCTTCCTGTTGCAAATCTGTTATCTTTAAATCTGGTAATTGCGGACTTAACAATTTTGCTTCATCAAAAGCTTCTTCGCGTGTTTTGGCCACCACAAATTGTCCGTTTGGTAAATACCAGGCCGGAATTTGTTGTCCCCACCAAAGCTGGCGACTGATACACCAATCCTTCACGTTTTCCATCCAATGCTTGTATGTATTGGTGAATTTTTCGGGGATCAGTTTTACTTCTCCATCCAAAACATAATCCAGCGCCGGGCCAGCCATTTCTTCCATTTTGCAAAACCATTGCATCGAAAGTTTTGGTTCGATCACCGCATCCGTCCGTTCCGAAAAACCAACTTGTGATTTATATTCTTCTACTTTTTCCAGTTGTCCGGCTTCTTCCAGCAGTTTGGCAATTTCTTTTCGCGCTGCAAAACGATCTTTGCCTACCAAAATTTCTGCTTTATCATTCAGCGTGCCATCATCATTCAAAATATCTACAACCGGCAAATTATGTTTGATGCCGAGGTTATAATCGTTCAGATCATGTGCTGGCGTAACTTTTAAACAACCTGTACCGAAATCCATTTCCACATAATCATCCAGAATGATCGGAATTTCGCGGTTGATTAAAGGAATAACCACTTTTTTACCGATAAAAGAAGCATAACGTTCATCATTCGGGTTGATACAAATTGCCGCATCAGCCATAATCGTTTCTGGACGAGTGGTGGCGATGGTGAGGAAAGATGAGCGTAGAGCGGAGTTTGATGATATATCACTTTGAGAGGGCTGATCGCTCTCAGCTCCTCGCTCTTCGCTCTCTCCAGCTACCTCATATTTGATATAATACAACTTCTGGTTTACCTCTTTCCGGATTACTTCTTCATCAGAAACAGCCGTTTTTCCCTGCGGATCCCAGTTAACCATGCGCACACCACGATAAATCCAGCCTTTTTTATACAGATGGATAAAGGTATCGATCACGCCTTCGCTCATGTCGGCGTCCATTGTAAATTTGGTTCTGTCCCAATCGCAGCTGGCACCTAATTTTTTTAATTGTTCCAGGATGATGCCGCCGTATTTTTCCTTCCATTCCCAGGCGTAACTCAAAAATTCTTCGCGCGAAAGGTCTTTTTTGGCGATGCCGCGTTCCTTCAGCATGGCCACAACTTTTGCTTCGGTAGCAATGGAAGCATGATCCGTTCCCGGAACCCAGCAGGCGTTTTTGCCTTGCATGCGCGCACGTCGCACTAAAACATCCTGGATGGTATTGTTGAGCATGTGGCCCATGTGCAAAACGCCGGTTACGTTTGGCGGCGGAATGACGATGGTGTACGGCTCGCGATCATCGGGCACAGATTTAAAAAAACCGTGATCGAGCCAATATTGGTACCATTTATTTTCAGTTTCCTGGGGATTATATTTTGTAGGGATTTCCACGCGGTTATTTTATCAGCATAAATAAAGCGCAAAAATAGGTTTTATGCTGATTTTTTGACGAAAACCAATTCATAAAAAAGGTTGATAAAAGAAGCATTCGCGTAGAAACGAAATCAACATCAATCCAAACTCAACAATCACAATATTTTTACAATTCAGTAAGAAAACAAATATGGGTTGAATAATCAATTTATTTGTTCAACTTAAATTAACATAAAATTCTGATTTTTAATTATTTACCTATAAAATTTTAATTTTAGGCAGATAAAAACAGCATTGGATTTGGCTTCATGCTTCTTTTACCGCACATTTTTTAATTTCTATATTTAACATTTAATTAAAACAGAAATTAATTTTTAAATGATGAAGTTGAAGTATTCAGGATTAGTGATGACAAGCGCGGTTTTGCTTTCGGTGAACGCGATGGCTGGCAGCAGCGAGCCGATAAAAGGTGCCAAAGCTGCTCCGCCAAAAAAGTTTATTGATCGGGCCAACATGGATTTGTCGGTAAAACCGGGAGATAATTTTTTTGAATATGCGAACGGAACTTGGTTAAAAAACAATACCATCCCGGCAAAAGAAACCAGTTGGGGAAGTTTTATGCAACTGCGTGATTTTAACATCAACGCCGTGCAATCGCTGCTGAAAAAAGCAGAAGCTGATAAAAATGCTGCGCCAGGCTCAATAGAAAAACGCGTTGGCGATTTTTATGCAGCCGGTATGGACAGCGTAACGATTGAGAAACTGGGTTACACGCCGATTAAATCGGATATGGAAAAAATCAACCAGATCAAAGATTTAAAAGGCGTTTTGGATGAAGTTGCTTACATGCGCACCAATGGCATCGGCTCGCCAATGTTTGGTTTTGGTATCGGTCAGGATAGTAAAAATCCGAATCAAATGGTGGTAAATTTGCGTCAGGGCGGCACATCTTTGCCAGATCGTGATTATTATTTGAAAAGTGATGCACGCGTTCAAAAAATCCAAGCTGCTTACAAAAACTACATCACAACCTTGTTTACTTTAACAGGAAGCGATGCGGCGACGGCACAAAAAAATGCAGAAACGATTTTCAATATCGAAAAAGCATTAGCCACAGCGCAAATGACCAGGCTTGAATTGCGCAATCCGCAGAAAACCTATAATAAATTTGCTGTAGCTGATTTCAACAAAACGACACCAACCTTAAACTGGGTTGATTTGATGGCAAAAATGAAGGTGACAGGTCAGGATTCTGTTCTGGTTGGTCAGCCTAAATTTTTTACTGATTTGAGCGGATTGTTGACCGCTACACCAGTTACTGATTGGAAAACTTACCTGCAATGGAACCTTTTAAGAAATTCTGCCTCTTTGCTGAGTTCGCCTTTTGTTAAAGCAAGTTTTGCTTACAGTCAGGTTTTAAGCGGACAAAAAGTGCAAACGCCACGCTGGCAACGCATGTCATCTGCAACAGATGGCACCGTTGGCGAATTGCTTGGACAATTGTACGTAAAAGAATATTTTACGCCGGAAGCAAAATCCCGCATGGAAGAACTGGTGAGCAATTTGCGCAAAGCTTATGCTATCCGCATCAGTAAACTGGATTGGATGAGCGATGAGACCAAACAAAAAGCGCTGGCCAAACTGAATGCTTTTACACCAAAAATTGGTTATCCAAACCATTGGGAAAGCTATACTGGTTTAGAAATTAACCGTGGCACTTTTTTCCAAAACGTTCGTAACGCCAGTAAATGGGGTTATGATGACAATGTGAAAAAATTAGGCAAACCAGTTGACCGTACGCTTTGGGGAATGACGCCGCCAACAGTAAATGCGTATTACAGCCCGGTGATGAATGAGATTGTTTTCCCTGCAGGAATTTTACAATTTCCTTTCTTTGATCCAAAAGCTGATGATGCAGTAAATTATGGCGGAATTGGAGCCGTTATCGGTCATGAAATGTCTCATGGTTTTGACGATCAGGGAAGCCAGTACGATAAAGATGGAACGTTGCGCAACTGGTGGACAGCCGAAGACCGCAAAAAATTTGAAGCAAAAACAGGTGCTTTAGGCCAGCAGTTTGATGCTTACACGATTCAGGATACGATCCATTTAAACGGTAAATTAACCATGGGCGAAAACATTGGTGATTTAGGCGGCTTAAATGTAGCTTATACTGCTTTTAAACTGACTAAGCAAGGCCAATCAAACGAAAAAATTGATGGTTTTACGCCAGATCAGCGTTTTTTCCTATCATGGGCACAAGTTTGGAGAGGTAAAATGTTGCCAGAATCTGCTGCACAGCAAGTAGTAACTGATCCGCATTCGCCTACACAATATCGCGCTATCGGTGCACCTGTAAATATGGATGCCTGGTACACTGCTTTTGATGTAAAACCTGGTGATAAGTTGTATAAGAAACCCGAAGACCGGATTCGGATGTGGTAGGTTTTTAAGGTTTTTTTGGTGATAAAAGAAGCTCGTGATCTTTGGATTGCGGGCTTTTTTAATTATCAAGATTTTGTTTAGTTTAGATTTAAGACAAATTGAAGAAATTTCATTAGAATCGTGCGAATAATCATTTCAAATATTGCCAAATATCTTTATAAGGAGAAATATTATCATTTACAAGATAGACTTAAAAAAGAGTATGTGAAAGTTCAGGGCACTGAAAAATCACACTTTGATATACTTTCCAAACTTTTAATTTCCGGTGAAGATCATAGGTTTTTATATCATATTGGTTTTGATGTTATAGCAATTTTAAGAGCTTTAAAGAACAGAGTCTTTTCAAATAAAGTTGAAGGAGCAAGTACAATTGAACAACAGCTAGTTCGAGTTATTACCAATAATTATGAAAGAAATTTACAACGAAAAATTCAAGAATTATTGCTTGCTACATCGTTAACATCTTTAGTGCCGAGGGAATACATACCGGCAATATATTTGAACATTGCGTATTATGGAACTGGAATGAATGATTTATCTCAAGCTCTACAGAAATTTGGCATCAAAAACACAAGTGAAATTTCTTTAGATGAGGCAGCGGAAATTATTTCAAGAATTAAATATCCGGAACCAAAAAATGGAAACACAAAACGCCTAAACCAAATCAGATTAAGAAAAACACATCTCATTTTACTCTACAATAAACATCTAAACAAAAAGATATTTAAAATTTATGGTTAACATTTTGAATTACATCAATTTATCAGAGGCATCAAATGGAATCGTTAACGTTTATTCTACATCTACTGAGTTTAGAGATTACTATTATGCTATAAGTGATAGTGAAAAAATATCAATAATTAGGCATTTTATAATTAACAACATTCCTTATGCTTTCAAAGAAAAGCCCGTTCTATACGAGCAATTGATTCAATATTTTGCAGATAAATTAGAAATTAGCACAAATGATATTAAATTAATTGGCAGTGCTAAAACTGGATTTTCTATGAGTCCACCACCTAATTATGGTAAAGAATTTGGAGGTCACAGTGATTTAGATTTTTCAATAATTAACTCAGATATTTTTTTCACTCTTGAAGCAGAATTCAATACTTGGGCAGATCAATGTAAAAATAAGGAAATATCATCTACTGCAAAGCAAGAACTGTATTGGAATCAAAATTTATACGAAGTTCCGAAGTATCAACTAAAGAATGGATTTATTGATTCTTATAAAATTCCCAATCGATCTAGTTTCCCAACTACTCAAAAATTAAATAATAGTCTTTTTCTCATTTCAACTAATTTAAATAAACATCATTCAATTGAAGTTAAAGGTGCATCTGTAAGAGTTTATAAATCTTGGAATAGTTTTATAAAAAAGCTAAATCAAAATATTGAGCTTATTATGAATAAAATAAACTAACTCTGAAATCGACATCAGATCATTCAATGTTGAAGATACTCAGATATTCACTCATGTTTAATTATCAACCATTAATTTCGCTTCATGCTCCAACTCATACAAACTGCTGACGGCTCCAACACCTTATTCAACTCTGAAATCGACGAAAACTACCATTCCCGACACGGCGCGTTGCAGGAAAGTCAGCACGTTTTCCTACAATCCGGCTTGCAATATTTTTTATCGGTAAAAGAAGCATCAGCAGTTACCGTGCTGGAAGTTGGTTTAGGAACCGGATTAAACTTTCTGCTTTCGGCAGATTTTTGTACGCAACAGCAAATCAAACTGGATTATGTTGGCATTGAAGCTTTTCCGCTGAACACAGAATTGATCGAGCAAACCGGTTACGATCAGTACATTAGCGCAGCATTGTGGGAAAATTTCCAGGGCATGTATCCTTCCACCATCAACCATAAAGTCAAAATTAATGCTCTTTGTGAGTTGGAACTGGTGCATCGGGAATTGCTCAATTTTGAATCGCCGCAATTGTTTGATGTGATTTATTTTGATGCTTTTGCTGCCATCCATCAACCTGAAATGTGGAGTGAAGAAGCTATTGCACACACAGTTTCCTTTTTAAAAGCTGGCGGCGTCTTTGTTACTTACGCCATTACTGGCAATTTAAAACGGCAGTTAAAAGCTTTGAATTTTAAAGTGGAAAAAGCACCAGGCGCACCAGGAAAACGTGAAATGTTGCGGGCTACGAAACTGTGATACTTCTTTTATCATACAAAAGTAAAGCTTAAATTAAAGTACTTCTATTATATGTCATAACATCTAATTGGACGTATAATTGCTCAATTATTAAACAAAAATTAAAATGAGCTTACTACAAGATTTGAACTGGCGCTATGCCACCAAGAGAATGAACGGACAAAAAGTTCCGCAAGAAAAAGTTGACCAGATTTTAGAAGCAATCCGTTTAGCACCAACTTCTTTCGGATTGCAGCCTTTCACCGTTTTGGTAATTGAAAACGAAGAATTACGCAAAACAATCCAGCCAGTTGCCTACAATCAGCCGCAAATATTTGAAGCTTCGCACTTATTAGTTTTTGCGGCCTGGACAGATATTACCGAACAACAAATTGATGCTTACATGAATAATGTTGCACAGGAAAGAGGTATGGATGTAGCAAATTTGGCAGGTTTTAAAGGTTCTATTGCTGGTATGGTTGAGCGCTTAACGCCAGAACAACGTTCTAACTGGGCTGCAAAACAAGCATACATTGCGTTTGGAATCGGATTGGCTGCTGCTGCAGAATTAAAAGTTGATGCTACACCAATGGAAGGTTTTGACGCGGTTGGGTTGGACGCTGTTTTAGATTTGCAAGCAAAAGGTTTACACGCTGTCACCATTATGCCGTTGGGTTTTCGTGATGAAGCAAATGACCCATTAGCACAGGCGAAAAAAGTGCGCCGTGCTAAAGAAGAGTTATTTATTGAATTAGCTTAAACAGAGTTTCTATTTTTAATCAAAAGCAATGCGAAAAACTTCGCGTTGCTTTTTTGTTTTAAGATTGGTTTTCAGCCCGAAAACTGTAACAAGTTTAACACGGTTATTAAATTGACAGATTCAACCAAGTAATATTTGAAACTTTGCATTAAACACTATTGAACCTGAATGAAGCTTTTTTCAACATTAATCATTGCTTTTCTGATCAGTTTTGCCGTATTCGCACAAACTACACCGGCGGGAAAAGGAAAAATTACCGGAAAAGTTACCGATGCGCTAACTAAACAACCTGTTGATTATGCAACAATCAGCATCTTTTTAGCTGGTAAAACGCAACCTGTCACCGGAGGAACAACGAATGACAAAGGTATTTTTTCCATCAACCAAATTCCTAACGGCGTGTACAGCGTTACAATTAATTTTATCGGCTACGAGCGTTATAATATTGCTCAGGTAAATATTAATGATGCTAAAAACAGTATCAACCTCAATACAATTTTGCTAAAACCGGCTGCCACAACCTTAAAGGAAGTAAACGTAACGGCAAAACTGCCAACGGTAGAAAACAGGATTGACAAGCTGGTTTACAATGCAGCAAATGACCTTACTTCGCAAGGAGGAGTAGCTTTGGATGTATTAAAAAAAGTACCACAAGTAACTGTTGATATTGATGGGAATGTAGAATTACAGGGCAACTCAAATGTGCGCTTTTTGATAAACGGGAAACCATCCAGCATTTTTGGTAACAGTTTGGCTGATGCATTGGCTTCTATTCCTGCCAGCCAGATTAAAAGCATAGAAGTAATTACCAGTCCGGGTGCTAAATACGATGCAGAAGGAACCGGAGGAATTATCAACATTATTCTGAAGGATAATAACGCGCAGGGAATTAATGGCAATATCAACCTTTCGGCAGGAACGCGACAGGAAAACGGCTCTGGAAACCTTAATATTAAACGTGGCAATTTTGGCGTATCGGCCTTTTTTAACGGAAATGCGCAAATAAATACACGTACTTTAAACAGTAATAACCGCACTTCTGCAGATGCGGCAGGAAACCTGAATCTTCTAAAACAGGAAGGCTATAACAATTTCAGAAGAAATGGTTATCAAGGCGGTTTAAGTTTTGACTGGGCTTTAACTAAAAAAGATAATTTGACTGCTTCTTTAGGGTATAATCATTTTGGTAACCACAGCAATGGATTAACCAATCAGGAGCAACTGGTTCAAGGCGTTTCTGATGTTTTTAGTCTGCGTAACTCTACCAACCAGTTTAATGCCCGCACTTACGACTGGAACATCAACTACAAAAAAACTTTTGATAAAGAAGGCCAGGAATTAAATATTCTGTATTCTGCGAGTTCGGGCAATAATCAATCCCAATACAATCAAATGCAGAACTATGCTGGCGTATCCAATCCGTTTTCAGCTTCCAACAGTGTCAATCCCGGAACAGACAGGCAAACCAATATTTCTATAGATTATGCACAACCTGTTGCCAAAAATTTTGTGGTAGAAGCAGGCGCCAAAACCGTTTTGCAAACTATAAACAGTTCGGCTGATGTGAATACTTTGAATCCTGTTTCTGGTGTTTATGCTTATAATGCCACACAATCTTACCATTTGTATTACAACCGAAAAATCTATGCAGCCTATCTGTCAGCTACTTTTTCAGCGTTTAATATTTTTGATGTAAAAGTTGGAAGCCGGTTTGAGCATACCAATACCGAAATTGATTTTCCGGGAACTACAATTCCTTCCTATAATACGGTTGTGCCTTCTGCGGTTATTTCCCATAAATTTGGCGAATTGCAATCTTTAAAAATCAGTTATACCAAACGCATTGAGCGGCCGGATTACCGCGAAATTAATCCTTTCATCAACCAGAGTGATCCATATAATATTACTACCGGAAACCCTTTTTTAAAACCGGAAGTGGGGAATATTTTTGAGTTGGGTTATAACCGTTCTTTTCCATCAGGCGGAAATTTGTATATCGCTGTATTTTCCAGGCACAACAACAATGATATCAAACCTTACACCAACTTCTACACCAATTATCAAATAGGCGATTCTGTTTATCATAATGTTTCTGTCAATAACCGCCAAAATATCGGCACAGAACAAAATACCGGCATCAATATTTCCGGCTCGTTTCCATTTGGCAAAAAGCTGAACCTGCGTACTAATACTTTTGTTACAGACCGATATATTGTAAACAAAGTTTATGGTGGCACAACCATTAATGCAGTAGTTTTTAGGGTAAATTTAAATGCAACTTACCAGTTTGCAAATGATTTTACAGCAGAAGCTTTTGGCAATTACAACTCGGCCAGCACCAATATTCAGGGCCGAATGCCGCAGTTTTTTACGTATAATTTTGCCATGCGCAAGCAGTTTTTAAACAAAAAAGCCAGTTTTGGTTTTACGGCTACCAATCCATTTGCCAAATATGTAAACCAGCTTAGCACTGTTACGCAATCTGCAACCACCAACGGCCAGCCTTATACCAGTTCCAATTTAAGGCAAGTTCCTCTCCGCTCGTTCGGTATCAGCCTTGCTTATAAATTCGGCAAGCTTGAATTTAAAAGAGGAAAAGAAGAAACTGACACCGCTGCACCAATCGAAAATTGATTTTAATTCTTCACTCAAAAACATAAATACTTCTTTTATGCCGATAAAATCTTGTTCTGCATCAAGCCAAATACTAAACTTTTACTGATTTTTGGGCGATAAAAGAAGCATCAAATTTTAAAATAGAATTTAAACTGGTGCTTTACAATCCACTCAAATTATGCCTTTACCAATTCCTCCTGCTACCGAAACGCCTGCTGCTGCGTTTGAACGTTTGTTAACCGTTTTAAATGATCTCCGCGAAAATTGCCCCTGGGATAAAAAGCAAACAATGGAAACTTTACGGCATTTAACTATTGAAGAAACTTACGAATTGGCGGATGCGATTTTAGAAGGCGACCAGCAGGAAATTAAAAAAGAGCTGGGCGACGTGATGATGCATCTGGTTTTTTATGCGCGCATTGCTTCCGAAAAAGGTGATTTTGATATTACTGATGTTTTAAATGGTGTTTGCGAGAAATTGATCCATCGCCATCCGCATATTTATGCCGAAGTTGAAGTTGAAAATGAACAGGATGTAAAGCGCAACTGGGAAAAACTAAAGCTGAAGGAAGGCAATAAATCGGTTTTGGGCGGCGTTCCGGCTTCGCTTCCAGCTTTGGTTAAGGCTTCGCGGATACAAGAAAAAGCGCGCGGCGTGGGTTTTGACTGGGAAGATAAAACCCAGGTTTGGGGAAAAGTAGAAGAAGAATTGCAGGAATTTAAAGATGAATTTAACCTGCTAAACGAAGCATCCATCGATCAAGAAAAAGCAGAAGGTGAGTTTGGTGATTTGCTGTTTTCATTAATTAATTATGCACGTTTCATCAACATCAATCCAGAGAATGCTTTGGAAAAAACCAATAAAAAGTTTATCAAACGTTTCCAGTACCTCGAACAAAAAGCAAAAGAAAACGGTCGGGAATTGCAGGATATGACTTTGGCCGAAATGGATGTTTACTGGAACGAGGCGAAGAAGCTTTAACAGGAACTGCTTGTTTTAAAAATTAAATTTAATGCTATGCTTAAAAAACTACTTCTCCTTACTGTTTTTATCAGCATAAATCTTACAATTTTTGCGCAGCATAAAAACCCAAAAAGCAAAACAGATTACTTTCCGCCAGCCGGAAGTTGGGCGCATCAAACGCCGCAGCAATTAGGTTTAAATGCAGATAGTTTACGTTCAGCTATTGCTTTTGCCATCCAAAACGAAGCGAAAGAGCCACGAAACATGGAAATTTCACAAGCACTTTCTTTTGGCAAAGAACCTTTTGGCGAAGGGATTGGTCCGTTTGCAGAACGTGGCGATCCAACCGGAATCATCATTTATAAAGGAATGATTGTGGCTGAATGGGGCGATCCTTCGCGCGTGGACATGACGCACAGCGTAACCAAAAGCTTCCTCTCTACCGTTGTGGGTTTAGCTGTTGAAAAAGGTTTGATCAAAAGCGTGCAGGATTCGGTTTATAAATATGTGCCGCCGATAGAAGTTTATAATCCAACCGAAATCAACCGCCGCGCAGAAGATTTAGGCAAACCGCAAATGCTGTATCCTTTCGCTTCTCCGCACAATAAAAAATTAACCTGGGACGTGATGCTGCGCCAAACCAGCGATTGGGAAGGCACACTTTGGGGCAAACCGGATTGGGCTGACCGTCCGCAAGGAAACTCCAGCGAATGGATTAATCGGAAAAGAAACGAGCCTGGAACGGTCTGGAAATACAATGACACACGCGTAAATGCTTTAGCCTTAGCAGCAACAAATGTTTGGCGACAACCGCTGCCAAAAGTTTTAAAACAATATTTGATGGATCCGATTGGCGCATCAAACACCTGGCGCTGGTTTGGTTACCGCAATTCCTGGATTGTGCTGGACGGACAAGCGGTACAATCGGTAAGCGGCGGCGGACATTTTGGCGGCGGCATGTTTATCAACGCTTACGATATGGCTCGTTTTGGTTTGCTTACTTTGCACCGCGGCAACTGGAACGGCAAACAATTAATTGCCGAAAGCTGGATAAAACAAGCGTTAACGCCAACTACAGCAAATACCGGTTATGGCTACATGAACTGGTTTTTAAACACCGATAAAAAAATGTTGCCCCATGCGCCGGCGTCAGCTTTTGTACATTTAGGAAATGGCAATAACATGATTTATGTTGATCCGGAGCACGATTTGTTAATGGTTGTCCGCTGGATTCAAACCAAAGGAATGGACGGCACGGTTGCAAAAGTGCTTGCTTCTTTTAAGCGGTAAAATATCTGTAGCAAGACATTTCGTTTTTATACTATCTTTAGCTTATGAACTTGAAAGAGTCAATACAAATAAAGTTGATAGAATTTTTAGCATTATGCAAATCTCATGATGTAAAAATCCTATACGCGTTCGGGTCATCTGTCAATAATAATTTTGACGAAAAATATAGCGATATAGATTTACTCATTGAAATTGATTCTGAGGATCCAATTCAACGTGGAGAAAACCTAATAAACATATGGGATAAATTTGAAGATTTTTTTCAGAGAAAAGTTGATCTATTAACTACTGCATCCGTTAAAAATCCGATTCTCAGAAAAAGTATTGATTCTACGAAAATTTTGATCTATGACGGAAAAGAGCAAAAAATATCTTTCTGATATTTTGATGGCTATCACCTTGATTGAAGAGTTTACTGTTGACGTTAATGATTATAATACTTACAATACTGATCGTAAAACTCAAAGTGCAGTAGAAAGACAATTAGCAATTGTTGGAGAAGCTTTGACGCAACTACGAAAATTTGAGCCAGATATCATTATTGAAAATGATAAACAAATTATTGGATTTAGAAACCGTTTAATTCATTCTTATGATAGTATTGATAATTCAATAGTTTGGGTAATCATTCAGCGCCATTTAAAATTTTTGAAACAAGATATTTTACTTTTGATAAATAACCTTTCCTCGTAAATTGTTACCTAATCTCCGTGCGAAATTTAGCTGGTAACATACTTCAAATAATTTTGTATAATGAAAATTGCCATTGCGTCGCCTCCAATTCCACAATCTCTAAATGACGGTTTAGATTGGCTTGAAAAATTAACCTCGAAGGCAGCAACAGCAAAAGCTGAAATTATCTGCTTCCCGGAATCGTATCTGCCAGGTTATCCGGGCATGCCTTATCCACTTGAAGACCGCGAAAAAGACCTGCTAAAAGAAGCATTGCAGGTGGCGTGTAAAATTGCTTCGGCACAAAATATTGCTATAATTCTGCCGATGGACTGGTACAATGAAGGCAAACTTTTAAATGTAGCACAAGTAATTTCTGCTGAAGGAAAAGTTTTGGGTTATCAAACTAAAAATCAGCTCGACCCAACAGAAGACGAAATTTGGACGGCTGGTAAAACACGTCGGTTATTTGAGGTAAACGGCCTAAAGTTTGGTATCACAATTTGCCACGAAGGTTTCCGCTACCCAGAATCTGTACGTTGGGCAGCGCAAAATGGTGCACATATTGTTTTTCATCCTCATTTTTCCGGAAGTGATGAAGCAGGAACGGCATTGACGCAATTCTTTCATCCAAACAATCCTTATTATGAAAAAGCCATGATGATGCGAGCCTTGGAAAATACTATTTACTTCGCAAGTTCTAATTATGCTTCAAAATATACCGAATCTGCCAGTGCGGTTTTTGCTCCTAACGGAAAATGCTTAGTAAACGAAGCGTACGGAAAAGCAGATATTATTGTGGCTGATATTAACTTAGAACTGGCAACAGGGTTATTGGCCAAGAGATTTAAAAATGAGCTTTATTTATAATTGTTAATTAAATATTTAATGCGAAAGCAGATATTAGGTTAATAAAAAACTAACTTTTTAACAAAATTTCTATATTTGCCTACCGTTTGTGATCAACCGGAAAAAACAACATGAAAAAATATTTCATACATCTGCATCTCCATCATCATTCAACCCAAGCTTGAGCTGATTTTGCACGAAATATTAATTCTTTTTTTGTTACCCAACTTCCAATCCATTGAAACCACTTAAAATAGCGATCCAGAAATCTGGCCGCCTCAACGAAAAGTCTGTCGAATTATTAAAAAACTGCGGATTATCTTTCGAAAATTATAAAAGTTCGCTTATTTCTCCGGTTTCCAATTTTCCACTGGAAATTCTGTTTTTGCGCGATGATGACATTCCGGAATACGTGCAGGACGGTATTGCAGATCTGGGAATTGTTGGTGAAAACGTGATCATGGAAACCGAAGTGGAAGTAAGCTATCTGCAACGTTTGGGTTTCGGAAAATGCACGCTAAAAATAGCATTGCCAAATAACAGCGAAGTAGAAGAATTAGCTCAGTTACAAGGAAAATCCATTGCAACCTCCTACCCTGTTATTTTAAATAAATTTCTGAAAGAAAATAATATTCAAGCAGATATCCGCACCATTTCCGGTTCGGTAGAAATCAGTCCGGGTTTGGGTTTGAGTGATGCCATTTTTGATATTGTTTCTACCGGAGGAACCTTGAAAAGCAATGGCTTAAAACCATTTGCCGATGTAATTTCTTCGGAAGCTGTTTTAATCGGACGGAAGGGCGAAGAAAACAATGAACACGTTTTGGAACTGATCCAGCGCATTCAATCCGTTTTGCGGGCCAAAGAAACCAAATATGTGGTTTTGAACGTGCCGGAACATTGCCTGACGAATATTTTAAAATTATTGCCTGGCGTAAAAAGTCCAAGCGTAATTCCGCTGGCCGAAAGTGGTTGGGTGGCCGTTCATACGGTTATTCCGGAACGTGATTTCTGGAATAAAATCAGCGAACTGAAAGCAGCCGGCGCACAAGGAATTGTGGTGATGCCGATTGAAAAAATTATCCTGTAATACTGTTTTTATCGGCTTAAAATTCGAACGATGCTAAAGGTTTATAATTACAACGAACTCAGCAAAACCGATTTGGAACAACTCACATTGCGCAACGCAGATGCAGGAAATGAGATTCGGGAAACAGTAGAAAGCATTCTCGCGAACGTTAAACAAAATGGCGACCAGGCTTTGCAAGATTATGCTTTACAATTTGATAAAGTAAGTTTAGATGCTTTGTTTACGGATGAAAAAGAGCTAATCGAATTGGCCAAACAGGTTTCTGATGAACAAAAAGAGGCGATAAAAACAGCATATCAAAATATTTATAAATTCCATCAAACACAATTTCACACCGAAGAAAAAGTAGAAACCATGCCCGGCGTAACCTGCTGGCGCGAATTGCGGCCGATTGAAAAAGTTGGTTTGTACATTCCTGGCGGCACAGCGGTTTTGCCAAGCACATTTTTGATGCTCGGTATTCCGGCAAAAATTGCAGGTTGCAAAGAAATCGTGGTCTGTTCTCCGCCACAAAAAGACGGAAAGATTAATCCATACATAGCTTTTGTTGCACAATTATTAGGCATCAAAAAGGTATTTTTGGTTGGAGGCGCACAAGCAGTTGCAGCGATGGCATACGGAACGGAAAGCATCCCAAAAGTGGACAAGATTTTTGGGCCTGGAAACCAGTATGTAACCAAAGCGAAAACCATTATTCAATCTACCACGGTTACGGCGATTGATATGCCGGCCGGTCCGTCAGAAGTTTTGATTATTGCGGATGAAAGTGCCAATCCGGTTTTTGTGGCTGCGGATTTACTGGCGCAGGCAGAACATGGCGTGGACAGTCAGTCAGTGCTCGTTTCAACTTCTCAAAAACTGATTGATGAAACTATTTTGGAACTGGAAAAACAATTGCCGGTTTTGTCACGAGCAGCCATTACCGAAAAAGCTATAGCTAATTCATATGCTGTTTTTACCGGTAATTTATTGGAAGCGATGAACTTCAGCAATCAGTATGCACCGGAACATTTGATTCTGGCAACGGATAAGTGGCAGGAAATAATAGATCAGATCATTAATGCCGGTTCTGTTTTTCTCGGAAATTTAACGCCCGAAAGTGCTGGTGATTATGCTTCGGGAACGAATCATACTTTGCCGACAAGTGCTTATGCGCGTGCTTATTCTGGTGTATCTGTCGATTCTTTTGTAAAGAAGATTACGTTTCAACATTTAACTACACAAGGCATTCAAAATATTGGAAAAACGGTAGAAATATTAGCCGAACTGGAAGGTTTGCAGGCACATAAAAATGCGGTAACGGTGCGGTTAAAGTATTAATTTTCGTTGTCATCTCGACTGTAAGGAGAGATCTTCATCGAACAAGAAAGAAGAATAGTAAGTTGAAAGAAGATTTCTCCTTACAGTCGAAATGACAGAGCGAAAAATCTTAATCAAACAAAGCATAATAGTCGAAACAAGATTCCTCCTATTATTAGAATGACAGAACAACGTCAACTGAAAGGAGAAAAAAATATAAAAATGAGTTTCAATCTTCAAAATCTCCTTCGGGAAAATATAAAAAACCTCACGCCCTATTCTTCTGCGCGGGATGAGTTTCAGGGCGAAGCCAGCATTTATCTGGATGCGAACGAAAATGCGTACGGTTCTCCGCTGGAAACCAATTACAACCGCTATCCGGATCCGCTTCAGTTTAAAGTCAAAACAAAAATTACCGCCATAAAAGGAGTACCGCCGCGCAATATTTTTTTAGGAAACGGCAGCGATGAAGCAATTGATATTTTGTTCCGAAGTTTCTGCCGGCCGGGAATTGATAATGTGATTTTGGTTTCGCCAACTTACGGCATGTATCAGGTTTCGGCTAATATTAATGATATTAAAGTTCAAAATATTCGGTTAACTACTGAATATCAGTTAAATCTGGAAGAAATTGCAGAAGCGATCAATTCAAATACCAAACTGATTTTTGTTTGTTCGCCCAATAATCCAACCGGAAATTCGATTAACCGTGAAGATGTGGAAACGCTACTGGCCAATTTTGACGGAATTGTAGTGGTTGATGAAGCGTATATCAATTACAGTCGCCAGAAAAGTTTCATTCAGGAATTGACTGAATACGGTAATCTGGTAGTTTTACAAACGCTTTCTAAAGCTTGGGGACTGGCTGGTTTGCGCATCGGGATGGCTTTTGCTTCCGAAGAAATTATTGAAGTTTTTAACCGCGTAAAACCGCCTTATAATGTGAATGAGGCTTCACAGAAACTTGCTTTACAGGCTTTGGATAACATCGATCAGGTGAATTCCTGGATCAAGGAAACGCTGCTCGAACGTGATAAATTAGTGCTGGGCCTGAAAAACTTTAGCTTTGTAATCGATATTTATCCTTCGGACGCCAATTTTATACTGGTAAAAACAGCATCGCCTAAAGAAATTTATCAGTTTTTGGTAGAACGAGGAATCATCATACGAGACCGTTCTAAAGTAGAACTTTGCGAAGGCTGCTTGCGCATTACCGTTGGTACGCCACAGGAAAACAGACAATTGTTATTGGTATTAGAAGGTTATTAAAGCATGAAAAAACTCTTATTTATTGACCGCGACGGAACGCTGATTACAGAACCGGAAGACGAACAAATTGATTCTTTTGCCAAGCTGGAATTTTATCCGCACATGCTGCAATATCTTCCAAAAATTGCCAAAGAACTTGATTTTGAACTGGTTATGGTAAGCAATCAGGATGGTTTGGGAACAGCTGGTTATCCGGAAGATACTTTTTGGCCGGTACAAAATTTCATTCTTCATACGCTTAAAAATGAAGGTGTAGCATTTTCGGATGTTATTATTGACCGCACTTTTACAAAAGACAATGCGCCAACCCGGAAGCCGGGAACAGCTTTGCTCACCAAATATTTCGATAGAGACGAATACGATTTAAAAGGTTCTTTCGTGATTGGTGATCGTTTGAACGATGTAATCCTTGCAAAGAATCTGGGTGCAAAAGCTTTGTGGCTAAATAATCAAACCAATTTAGGCGGAAGTGAATTTTCAGGACAAAATCCGGAAGAACTGAAACCGGTTATTGCTCTGGAAACTGCGGATTGGGAAAAAATTTATGAGTTTTTGAAAGTTGGTCAGCGCGAAATCGAACATCGCCGACAAACCAAAGAAACTGATATTTTTATCAAACTAAACCTGGATGGAAAAGGTGAAGCTAAAGTTTCCACAGGCTTACATTTCTTTGATCACATGCTGGACCAGATTGCCAAACATGGCAGCATCGATCTGGAAATTGAAGCAAAAGGTGATTTACATATCGACGAACATCACACCATTGAAGATACCGGAATTGCTCTGGGCGAGGCTTTTGCACAAGTTTTAGGCGATAAAAAAGGCATCGGCCGTTATGGTTTTTTACTGCCGATGGACGATTGCCTGGCACAAGTTGCCATCGATTTTGGTGGCCGAAACTGGATTGTTTGGGATGCTGTTTTTAACCGGGAAAAAATCGGAGAAATGCCAACAGAAATGTTTTACCATTTTTTTAAATCTTTTTCTGATGCGGCAAAATGCAACCTCAACATCAAAGCAGAAGGCGAAAACGAGCATCATAAAATAGAATCAATTTTTAAAGCTTTTGCCAAAGCGATCAAAATGGCGGTTAAACGTGATGTGAATAACATGGTTTTGCCGAGTACAAAAGGCGTTTTATAGGTATGAGGAGCGAGGTGTCAGGTGCGAGGATATAGCAATTGCCTCAAAAACCTGATACCTCGAACCTGATACCTCAAACCAAAAAAACAATGATTGGAATAATTCAATACGGAGCAGGGAACATTTTTTCATTAACGGCAGCTCTTGATCGTTTGGGAATCGAGTACGGCATGATTTCGCAGGAAAGCGATTTTGAGCAATACGACCGTTATATTATTCCCGGTGTTGGTCATGCTGGTGCAGCTATGGAAAAACTGGAAAATACAGGTTTGGTTCCGATTATCCAGAAATTAACCAAACCTGTTTTGGGTGTTTGCGTTGGAATGCAGCTGATTACGGCTTTTTCGGAAGAAGGAAATGCGGATTTGCTAAATATAGTTCCGGTAAAAACACTCAAATTTAAAGAAGATGCTGGCTTAAAAGTGCCGCATACCGGCTGGAACCAGGTTCATCCAAAAGAAATGGAAGACTTATTTAAAGATATTGATCCGAACGCTTATTTTTACTTTGTCCATTCTTATTTTATTGAACACAATAATTTATATACTTTAGCATCAACACAATACGGTGTTCAGTTTTCTGCTGCTATCAAAAAAAATAATTTTTATGGCGTGCAGTTTCACCCTGAAAAATCAGGCGCAGCTGGCGAAACGCTATTAACCAATTTTGCCCATCTTTAATGTTAAAAAATAAAATTTACATCATTCCTGCAATTGATATTCTGGATAAAAAAGTAGTCCGCTTGCGTGAAGGCGACTATCAACAGGTAACTAATTACGACGTTACGCTGGAAGAAATGATTGAAAGATACCAATCAAACGGAACAGATTTTATCCATATTATTGATTTGAACGGTGCCAAAGGTGATTTTAGCAACCAGGAATATCTGTCTAAAATCATTCATAAAACAGCCATGAAAGTGCAATATGGCGGTGGCGTACGCAGTATTGAAAAAGTAAAAGAACTGCTTGAAGCTGGCATTCATCGGGTGATTGTAGGCACGCAAGCCATTACAAATCCTGCATTTTTAGACGAGTTGAGTACTTCTTTTATCGGTAAAAAAAACTGTGCTGACCATGTTATAATTGCGATTGATGTGTTAGATGAAGTGATTAAATATTCCGGCTGGATGGAAAGTTCGCCGGTTAAATTAATGGATTATATTGATCGTTGCCTTGCTTTAGGATTTTTCAGATTTTTATGTACAGATATTAACAAAGACGGAAAATTAGGCGGCGCAGCTGTAGAACTTTACGGAAAATTGTTGGATCACTCTCCGTTTATAAAATTAATTGCTTCGGGTGGCGTAAGTTCGATGCAAGACATCGAAAAATTGAGTGAAATTAATGTAGAATCCTGTGTAGTTGGAAAAGCTATCTACGAAAACCGGATTTCGGTAGAAGAAATTAAAGAATGGAATTTAAAATCCATGGCAAGCTTATAGTTCGAATATGTTAGCAAAACGTATTGTTCCCTGCCTGGATGTAAAAGATGGCCGAACGGTAAAAGGCGTAAACTTTGTTGATTTGCGGGATGCCGGCGATCCGGTAGAACTGGCTTGGCAATACTCACAGCAAGGTGCGGATGAACTGGTTTTCCTCGATATAACAGCTACGCACGAACGCCGGAAAACGATGGTCGACCTGGTAAAAGCAGTTGCCCGGAATGTGAATATTCCTTTTACGATTGGCGGCGGCATTAATGAAATTGCTGATGCCGATATTTTATTAAATTCTGGTGCGGATAAAATTTCTATCAATTCGGCAGCCGTTCGTAATCCGAAATTGATTGACGAACTGGCTAAAGCTTTTGGTGTGCAGTTTGTGGTAATTGCCGTTGATACGCGACGTGTTGGCAATCAAAATCTGGTGCATTTAAACGGTGGCCGCATTGCAACAGAACTCGAAACTTTTGACTGGATAAAAGAAGCAGAAAACCGTGGTGCAGGAGAAATCCTGCTGACTTCCATGGACCATGACGGCACAAAAGCTGGATTTGATTGCGAGTTTCTCAAACAAATTAATGATCAGATCAGCATTCCGCTGATTGCTTCGGGCGGTGCAGGCAACCAGCAGCATTTTGTAGATGTGTTTCAAAAAGCTGGTGTTGATGCTGCGCTAGCTGCTTCGGTTTTTCATTATGGAGAGATTTTGATCCCGGATTTGAAGGAAACTTTAAGAAATAATCGGGTACAGGTTCGTTCCTGATTTCAATTAGAATACTTCTTTTACCAGCATAATTTAATGATGGCTATTTTAATCGAAACTCCCCGATTGTTACTAAAAGAGATGAGCCAAGCTGACGTACAGAATTTGTTCGACCTAAACCGTGATCTGGAAGTAATGCGTTATACCGGTGATAAATCTTTCAATAACATCAATGAGGCTTTAAATTATGTTGAGAATTATCAGCACATCTATCAAAAATATGGTTACGGCCGTTTAAGTTTGTTCAACAAAGAAACCAACGAATATTTGGGTTGGTGCGGCTTAAAGTACCTCGATCAGAAAAACGAAACGGATTTAGGTTACCGGTTAAAAAAACGATTTTGGGAAAAAGGTTTCGCAACAGAAGCTGCATCAGCCTGTTTAAAAGATGGTTTTAGCAGGCTTCAACTTAGTCAAATTTTTGCTACAGCAATGAAGGAAAATATTCCTTCAATTAATATCTTTAAAAAATTGGGGTTGAAATACCTAAAAGACCAGGACTGCGGTTGCCAGCCGGGCGTTATTTATGCAATTACAAAACAAGAATGGAAATAGATTTTGAGAAATCTTCGGATGGTTTGATACCGGTTATTATTCAGGACGAACAAACGCTGGAAGTGCTGATGCTGGGCTACATGAACCAGGAGGCTTATGATAAAACGCAGGCCGAAAAAATTGTCACCTTTTTTTCCCGCTCCAAAAACCGTTTGTGGACAAAAGGCGAAACCAGTAACAACTTTTTGCATGTAAAAGAAGTATATCTGGATTGCGATCAGGATACAATTCTGATCAAAGCAAAAGCCAATGGCCCAACTTGTCATACCGGTTCGCGCAGTTGTTTCCAAACAGAATACAATCAGAACTTTATTCTGGAGCTGGAAAACATCATCAGCGATCGTTACGAAAATCCGCAGGAAGGTTCGTATATCAACAAAATGCGCAAAAAAGGCTTGAATAAAATTGCGCAAAAAGTTGGTGAAGAAGGTGTAGAAACCGTAATTGCTGCTTTGGCCGAAACCGAATTTGATCTGGTAAACGAAGCATCTGATTTGGTTTTTCATTTGTTGTTTTTACTCCGTGAGAAAAACCTCAGCTTAGAAACAATTGCTAAGAATCTGGAAAACAGGCATAAATAGTTTAAAAGAAAAATTTATGTTGAAAGCTATTTGCTACACTTTTCTCTTTTACATTTTATCAGGTTTTAATGGATTTGCTCAATCCAACTCATTAAAAAGCAAAATCGATCTAATTACAAAAGACGCCAAAGGTACAGTTGCGGTTTCTGTAGTAAATTTTGAAACCCGAAACAGATTTGCCTATAATGCAACCCAGCATTTGCCTATGCAAAGTGTAATGAAGTTTCCTATTGCAATTACTGTTTTGCATGAGATTGATGAAGGCCGGTTTACTCTAGATCAACTGATCCCAATCAGTAAAGAAGATTTGCCCAGAACTTACAGTCCTTTACGCGATAAATATCCTGAAGGAGGAGTTGCTGTTTCTATTGGTGCGTTGCTAAGTTATATGGTTTCTTTAAGTGATAATAATGCCTGTGATATCCTACTTAAAACAATTGGCGGAACAGAAAAAGTAAATGCTTACATACATAGTTTAGGAGTAAAAAATATTGCGATAAAAGCATCAGAATTTGAAATGGCACAAGCATGGAATGTGCAATTTACCAATTGGTGCGATGCTGAAGCAATTACGCAGCTCTTAGATTTAGCTTTCCAACCTGATTTCCTGTCAAAAGCCAATCATGCGTACTTATGGAAAATTTTGCAGGAAACTTCAACTGGGCCAAATCAAATTAAAGGACTTTTACCGGCAAGCACAATTGTAGCTCACAAAACCGGTCGGTCTGATACCAACGAGCAGGGAATTGCTGCCGCAACAAATGATGTTGGTATGATAACATTACCAAACGGTAAACATTTAATTATCGCTATATTCATAAGTAACTCTCCAGTTAATCTTGCTGTACGCGAATCTGTTATTGCACGTATAGCAAAAGCAGCTTATGATGAAGTTGCTTTAAACTGATAGTTACTTACGCATAAGCTATAATACTTTTATGATCGTCGAAAAAACAGCAGAACTTTCCGGCCATGGCAATCCAATATTTGCTTTGGCATTTTCGCAAAAGCCTGGCATTATTTTTACTGCCGGAAACGATAAAGGTTTAGTAGAATGGAGCCTGAAAACTAACGCTTTTATCAAAGTGATGTTTCCGGTGGCTACTTCGGTTTATGCGATACATTGTCCGGCTGGTTTTCCGTTTTTGTTTGCCGGTTTGCGCAACGGAACAGTATTGGTTTTTGATTTTATTCAACAAAAATTACTTTCGCCACTACAACATCACCAAAAACCAATTTTTGATATTCAATCTGTTCCTGAAAAGAAAGAACTGCTGGTGGCCAGCGAAGATGGTTCTGTTTCGATATGGAATCTGAATGATTTAAGTTTGGTGCATTCCATTCCCGTTTCTGCCGACACAGTTCGCTCGATCAGTATTTCAACCTTAAATAAACAGGTTGCTTTTGGCTGTCGCGATAACAGCGTTCGTATTTACGATCTGGAAGATTATACACAAATTAAAACTTTAACCGGCCACACTTTACCCGTTTTTTCTGTTGCTTATGCGCCTTTAGGTGATTATTTGGTTTCCGGTTCCCGCGATGCACAATTAAAAATTTGGGACAGTAAAACTTTTGAACTGATTAACAATATTCCAGCACATTTATTTGCCATCAACAGTATTGCTTTTCATCCGACAGAACCTTATTTTGCTACTGCAAGTATGGATAAAACTATCAAAATCTGGGGTTCGGATGATTTTAAACTGTATAAAATCATCAGCAGAGAAAAAGGATTTGCTACACATCGTTTATCCATCAATAAAATTGTTTGGAATGCTGACGGCAGCCAATTAGTTTCAGTAAGTGATGATAAATTGGTTATCATTTGGAATTTTAGTTTTTAGATTTCGCATCCAACTTGCTCTCTTTCGCTTTTAATTCTTTTAAATATTAATTTGTTTTTTATAAACAACTCATTCTAAGTTCTGTTATAGAAGAAATTAACAAATTAGACTGAATATCAATCAAGAAAAACGATGAAAAAATTAAATGTATTATTTTTAGCAGGTTTTACTGCATTATCTTTCCAGGCTTGTAATAATTCTAGCAAAACCAATAGTACAGATGTTGCTCAGGATTCGAACTCTACTAAGGATGCTTCCAGCATGACGTCATCAACAGATACTACTGCACAAATAGCAGGTGCTGTAATGAAAGTAGATAAAGATGATTCGGATTTTGCGGTTAAAGCAGGAAACGGTGGCATGGCCGAAGTAGCATTGGCTCAGTTAGCACAGCAAAAAGCTACCAGTCCGGATGTAAAATCTTTTGCTGCACAAATGATTACTGATCATACCAAAGCGAACGAAAAACTGATGGCTTTGGCAAAACAAAAAAACGTTACTTTACCAGCAGCTGTAAGTAATGACGAGCAGAAAATAATGGATGATTTAAGTAAAAAATCAGGTAAAGATTTTGACAAAGGTTATGTTGATGCGATGGTAGAAGATCATGATAAAGATGTAAAATTATTTACAGACGCATCAAAAGATTTGAAAGATGCAGATTTAAAAGCATTTGCTACAACAACGTTACCAACGTTGAAAATGCACCAAACTATGATCAAAGCAATTGATAAAAAAATGAACTAATACTTCTTTTATCACTTAAAAAATGGAATGCAGCTTAAATCTGCATTCCATTTTTTTTGCCGTTAAAAGAAGCGTTTAATAATGCGTAATTGATGTGTGTATTTTTTTTGCTCCGCAGAGTAAATTCCCTGATCATCAATCCGGTCAATTTTTACATTGCCGGAAGCGTGGATAATTTGCTCGTTGTTCAGCATGATGCCAACGTGCACAATTCGTCCGGCTTCATTATCAAAAAAAGCCAGATCACCGGGCAATGCGGCCTGTAAAAAATCTACAATTTGGCCTTGCTCCGCCTGCTGCCAGGCGTCACGTTTAAGTTGAATATTTTGCGAACGATAAACAGCCTGCGCAAAGCCAGAACAATCTATACCGAAATGCGTGCGGCCGCCCCACAAATATGGCGTGTTTAGATACGTGTTTGCAAAATCTATTAAACTGTTTGCTTTAGGTTGAAGTTGATTTTGAAGCTGAAACATTGTTGATCCAAGCACGAATTCATTATTTTCCAAACCCACAATCTGGCTTCCGGCAGGCAAATACAATAAAGAATTGTCGGATTTTTTGGAGATGATTGTAACTGGTTCGTAGGTTAACAATACGGTTTTTAACAGGTATTTTTCGTAAACATTCTCCTCAACTAAAACACTTTGCGTAGCCTGAATATAACCTTCATAACTATCATTTTCAGTTTTAATTTTCAGCCAACCGTTTTCTGTTTCTAAAACTGTAAAACCTTCGCCAAAAAGCAATTGCGAAACCTTTTGCGAACTATGCGCTGCTTTTTCTCGCAATGGCACAATTGCCAAATTAATTAAACCGTATTGCATTTTTTAGGATATAAAAAAAGGGAATACAAATATTGCATTCCCTTTCTAATTTCATTTATAAAATAATTATTCTTCCATATGCAGCCAGCCTTTTTTGGCAAGCAACTCTTCTTTCGTTTCGCGTACATCTTCATCATCCACACAGCAATCAACCGGACACACGGCTGCACATTGTGGCTCATCGTGGAAGCCCACACATTCGGTACATTTATCAGAAACAATATAGTAAACCTCATCAGAAATTGCTGCATTTGGTTCTTCTGCATTTAAAGTAGATCCATCGCCAAAATCAATAACACCTTTTAAAGCCGTTCCTTCAGAAAACTTCCAGGCTGCGCCCGCATCGTAAATTGCATTATTGGGGCACTCCGGTTCGCAAGCTCCGCAGTTTATACATTCGTCAGTAATTTTAATCGCCATAACTTAATCCTCAAAAGCTAAATGATACATTTGCTTTGCAGCAATGTTGTGCAAAGATAACAAAAATTGCATTTTCAAGTTTTAAAGCTTTGCTATTTATATGTCAGAATTAATTAAAATAAATTTAACAGAAACCTTGACCGTTTTGGGTGAGGAACTGTTAAATCCATCCGAAGAATTTTTACAAATTATTAGTCAAGAAAAACAATACAATGCTTGGTTTACGCCAGAAAACGTATTGCAGGCCGTGCAGGCAATTGGCAAAATGTTAAACAAAAATGATCTGGAAAAATGGCTGCCTGATCATACGGATACTGTTTTTACTGGCAAAAAAGTTGGATTGGTACTGGCCGGAAATATTCCGGTAGTTGGCTTTCATGATGTGCTTTGCGTGCTCGTTTCCGGTCATTTTGCCATGATCAAAGCTTCTGCAAATGATTCAAGACTAATTACTTACATTTTAAAAAGATTGGTTGCTTTGGAACCGGAATTTGCAAACCGATATGAATTTACCGAACGTTTGGCCAATTTTGATGCTGTAATGGCAACCGGAAGCAATAATACTTCGCGCTATTTTGAATATTATTTTGGAAAAGTGCCCAATATCATCAGAAAAAACCGGAATAGTTTGGCTTTGCTTTCTGGTGATGAAAGTGAAGACCAACTACAAAAATTAGGACATGATATTTTTGACTACTTTGGATTAGGTTGCCGCAGCGTTTCCAAATTGCTGGTTCCGGAAGGTTATGATTTTGGGAAATTGTTTCGGGCGATAGAATCTTTTCAGCCAATTATCAATCACCATAAATACAATAATAATTACGATTACAACAAGTCTGTTTACCTGGTCAATCAAGCCAAACACTTGGATAACGGTTTTTTATTGTTGAAGCAGGACGAAAAAATAGCTTCGCCGCTGGCCGTTTTGTTTTATGATTTTTTTACTGATTTAGATGATGCCAATCAAAAATTAAACGCACAAAAAGAGGCAATACAATGCGTAGTTAGCAACCTGGAGATAAACGCTGACGTATCAATTGTAGGTTTTGGCGCAAGCCAGCAGCCCAAACTTTGGGATTATGCTGATGGTGTAAACACAATGGACTTTTTAAAAGCTATCTAAATTTTTGTGGGATAAAAGAAGCATCTGCCTGCAAAAATCTTTCATAAATTTTAACTTTGGCAACCGATGTACATTATTAAAGTAAAAGGAGTAGCCAAAATACCGGATTACATACAACTGCGCGACGAGCAGTTTACGTTGTTGGCTTACTTCCGAGTAGACAGGCCGGACAAATCGCTGGATAAACTTGGGCTTGCGGATAAAACCGAACAGATTATGAATATTGTAAAAGACCTGCCATTTGGTCAAATTTTAAAATTAGAACTTTGAAATGATTGGAAATACCGTTGTCCAACTTCAACATACAGATATTTTTCAGCAGAAAAACTTGGTACTTTCTGATGTAAACCTGGAAATTAGTCAAGGAGATTTTGTTTGGCTGATTGGTCAGACCGGCTCGGGTAAAAGCAGTTTATTGAAAATACTTTATGGCGATTTGCATTTAACCAATGGCGAAGGCCACGCCGGAGGTTTTGATTTGAAAACGCTTGCCAATAAAAATGTGCCTTTTTTACGCCGGAAACTAGGCATTGTTTTTCAGGATTTTCAATTGCTTTCTGATCGTACGGTAGAAAAAAACTTAGAATTTGTGTTGAAAGCAACTGGCTGGAAAGATAAAACCAAGATTAACGAACGCACTCGCGATGTGCTGGAAAAAGTTGGTTTACGTTCGAAACTCAAAAAAATGCCGCACGAAATTTCTGGTGGCGAGCAGCAGCGTGTTGTAATTGCGCGTGCTTTGCTTAATGAACCTGAACTAATTTTGGCTGATGAACCAACCGGAAACCTCGATCCGGATACTTCCGAAGAAATTGTAATGTTGCTAAAACAAATCAGTCTTGGCGGTACTGCTGTAATGGTTGCCACGCATGATTATCATATTATTCGAACTTTTCCATCACGCATTATCAAATGTGAGAACGGTAAAATCTTGGATAACATACAGTTGGTTTAACGCTATAACGAAACACATTTCCAAAATCCTGATGCTATTTTTATCAGCATAAAATGTTTGTCATACTGCCAATTTTATTGTCAGGCTATATTTTTGAAGCAGACAGAATACAATGATTAGTTTACAACACCCTGACAGCCTGACTGTTTTTAAACGGGTGGCAGGAAACTTGATCTGGAGGAAATTACATTATGAATTTTAATGATATACTGAAGAAGATGAAAAAAGAAGAACCCACTTCTGAAGAAAACCCTATAAACATGGATGAGATTTCTGATGAATTTCAGCAGGTAAATGAAGCACGGCAAAACCAAAAAAACGAAGCAGAAAATATTGATGCTGAAGGTGATGTATCTGAAACTACTGCTGAAGACAAATACAAAGAAGAACTTGCGCTAGCAAACGATAAATTTTTGCGTTTATATGCGGAGTTTGATAACTACAAACGCCGTACTTCTAAAGAGCGTGTAGAATTGCTGCAAACTGCTGGTAAAGATGTAATTGTATCTTTATTACCTGTTTTGGATGATTTTGAACGTGCCAGCCGCGCTATAGAAACCGCTAAAGATGTTGCTTCTGTAAAAGAAGGTGTAAGCTTGGTACACCAAAAGCTTAAAAATCTTTTAGTGCAAAAAGGATTGAAAGAAATGGTATCAAAAGGAGAAATTTTTGATGCTGATATACATGAAGCAGTTACCAATATTCCGGCCCCGGATGAGTCGTTAAAAGGTAAAGTAGTAGATGTGCTGGAAGAGGGCTATTTACTAAACGATAAAGTGATCCGCTTTGCAAAAGTAGTTGTAGGCGCGTAAGGAAGAAAGTTGCTGGTTGAGAGCTAAAAAGCAATAGTTTATGGCTGCTACCTAAAAGTAAAAAAATGGCAAAAAGAGATTATTACGATATACTGGGCGTTTCTAAAGGTGCCGAAGTTGATGAGATAAAGAAGGCTTATCGCAAAATGGCCATTAAATATCATCCGGATAAAAACCCCGGCGACAAACAATCCGAAGAAAACTTTAAAGAAGCTGCTGAAGCTTACGAGGTTTTGAGCAAGCCGGAGAAACGCCAGCGTTACGACCAGTTTGGCCATGCTGCTAACGCACAATCGCCAAATGGTGGCGGTGGACAAGGCCCTGGCGGCATGAACATGGAAGATATTTTCAGTCAGTTTGGAGATATTTTTGGTGGTGGCGGCAGTCCGTTTGACAGTTTTTTTGGCGGAGGCCGACAAAGCAGCGACGGCCGCAGAGTTACCCGCGGAACTAATTTAAGAATCAAGGTTAAGCTTACACTAGAGGAAATTGCCAATGGTGTTGAAAAGAAAGTAAAAGTAAACAAACAGGTTCTTTGCGATACTTGCGAGGGAACAGGCGCGAAAGATAAAGCATCTTTTCAAACTTGTAAAACTTGCGGTGGTTCTGGTGCGGTACGTCGGGTTACCAATACTATTTTGGGCCAGATGCAAACTACCAGCACTTGCCCTACCTGCAATGGCGAAGGTTCTACCATCACTTCTAAATGTAATGTTTGCCATGGTGATGGTGTGGTTCGTGGCGAAGAAACGATCAGCATCAATATTCCAGCCGGTGTGAGTGAAGGTATGCAGCTGAGCATGAGCGGAAAAGGAAATGCAGCACCTCGCGGTGGTGTTCCGGGAGATTTAATTATTTTGATTGAAGAAATCCCGCATGAAACCTTAAAACGTGATGGTAATAACATTATTTACGATTTGCATGTAAATTTTGTTGATGCCGTAATTGGTACCAGTTTAGAAGTGCCCACGATAGACGGAAAAGCAAAAATTAAGATTGATCCAGGCACACAAGGCGGAAAAATCTTGCGTCTGAAATCAAAAGGTATTCCGGAAGTAAATTCTTACCAACGTGGCGATCAATTGGTACACATCAATATCTGGACTCCCAAAATTGTGAGCCGGGAAGAACGGGATATTTTAGAAAAGTTGCAAAACTCGCCTAATTTCAAACCAAATCCGGGCAAAAATGAAAAGAGCTTTATTGAACGGATGAAAGAATATTTTGAATAGTCAGGTTTTTTAAGTGATAAAAGAAGTATTGAAACAGAGGTTAACTATTTGTTAATCTCTGTTTTTTTATTTAAAACTTGTGTGCTGAGTTTGCCACCTTCTTTATAAATATTGTTGCTACGGTCGATGTCTGGTAGTTGATGATCAGCATCCAGCACGATGCTTTTTATTTTACTAACAGAAGGATATTTAAAAGTCCAGCTGTTGCCGCGCTGCCAGATTTCTACCGGCAAATGCAGCGTTTCGGTTTTACCGTTTACCTGGGTGATGGTTATTTCAACCGGCATCGCAATTTTTTCTTTGTTTTCTATAGTAATTAACGCGCCACTTGCCGGATGTGTTAAAACATATCGTACAGCTGTTATTGCCTGATCCAGCTTCCAAGTCGTAAAAAACCATTCTTTCCAAAACCAGTTTAAATCTTCGCCAGCAGCATTATTCATGGTTCTGAAAAAATCATACGGCTGCGGATGTTTCATGGCCCAGCGGTTAATGTAAATTTTAAAAGCATAATCAAAACGATCAGCACCTAAAACCACATCGCGCAGCATATCCAAGCACAAAGAAGTTTTGTTATAATACAAACCGTAATCGTCCAAATCCATAGCTTCCGGTGGCATCATTAAAGCGTCTTTATTGGTTTTCATTTCTCGAGCAATGGCTGTTGCCGACCGGTTTTCAGGATGTTTATATTCGCCTTTGTTAAACTGTGCGCTTGCGTTTTGATTGATAAAAGTATTGAAACCTTCATCCTGCCACATAAACTTGCGCTCGTTAGAACAAACAATCATTGGGAACCAGTTGTGGCCGATTTCGTGTGTGACATCTTCCCATAAACGCTCATTTTTTAAGTTACTCAAACAAAAAATTATGCCCGGATATTCCATTCCTAAAGCTATGCCAGCAATATTTACTGCCGAATTCCATGGATATTCGAAATAAGCTTTAGAATAAATCTCAATGCTATTTTTCAAATACTCTGTGGATCTTCCCCAAGAATTATTGCCCAAACTTTCCACAGGATAAGCAGATTGTGCAATTACTTTTCTGCCCGAAAGTAAATTAACTTTTGCTGCATCCCACATAAACGCTTTAGAAGCGGCCCAGGCTACATCACGGCTGTTTTTCATGTTGAAATGCCAGGTTAAAGTGCCGTTTTGCTTTAGTCGACTTTCCGGTTTTCCAATTTCTTCTTTCGCAACAATCATCACCGTTTGTTCACTTTTACGTGCTTCGTTTAGCCTGCTAATTTGGGTTTTGGTTAATACTTCTGTTGGGTTTTGCAAATCTCCGGAACCAAAAACAAGCATATCAGCAGGCGCGGTAATGTAATAATCAAAATCACCATATTCGCAATAAAACTCACCTAAACCCATGTAAGGCAGTGTGTTCCAGCCTTCTACATCATCATAAACACACATCCGTGGATACCATTGTGCTACTTCATAAATGTAACCGTTGCGGGTTTTTAAACGGCCCATTCTATCGGCACCATAAACTGGAATGACAAAATCATAGTTTATTTCTATCTGAATCTGATCACCTTTTGGACTTAAAGATTCTAATAAACGAAGCTGCATCCGAGAATCAGTAATAACTGGTTTTACCGTGTAACTATTATTTTTATAAGTGATGGTGGCCGAAGTAATGTGATAACCACCTCTGCTGAAACCTTTTACATCAAAACGATCTCCGTCAGTTGGTGTAGTTAAAGCTCCGCGCGAATCTGGTTTAAACAGATTTTGATCCAATTGCAACCATAAATAATCCAGCTTATCAGGGCTATTGTTGGTATAATTGATGATGACTTTACCACTTATAAAAGTATCTTTTTCGCTCAGCGTAGCTCGAATGGTATAATCTGCTTTGTTTTGCCAGTATTGCGGTCCAGGACTTCCGTTTGATGAACGAATCTGGCTTGCGGGAACAGGCCAGTTTATCGGCCCAAACAATTCCTGATGATTGTATTTTGAAGTGTCCGCCTTTTGAGCTTTACAACCTTCTACAAAAATGAAAGAGCAAATAAGAATTGTTAAAAATATACTTTTTAAAAACGACATAAAACGTGATGTAACAACAGCAGATCAGAAAACAAATTAATTAAAAAACAAGGCAAAGCTTCTTTTACGATACTTTTTTTAGCAAGTTGTAACACAATGCTAATCTGCTGAAATTTCCTGTTCTATCCGATCGTTAATTTTATGAATAATCTCATCTAGATGTTGCGTACAAGTTTGCATCATTCTGATAGATTCGTCTTTATCATCCTGGTTTGTAGTTTCGGTAATCAGTCCGATCAAACCTAAAATAGAAGCAACAGGACGCCGCAATTCGTGCGAACTCATCCAGGCAATATTTCTCAAAATTTCGTTTTGCCGACTAATCTTTTTTTCTTTCTCCTTGCGGATGGTGATATCATTATGAATGGAAATATAACCATCAGGTTCTCCTTTTGAAGTAAATAGAGGCGTAAATTCAATGTTTACCCAATAATTTTTTCGCTGTTTGGTGTAATTGATAATATCATAAGAGAAATTTTTATAAGCCTTTTTACCTGAAATAATAGCAGCAGCAGTTTCTAAATCTGTTTCCGGCCCTTGCAAAAACTCCGGATATTTGCCAATTACATCACATAAAGTATAACCGGTTGCATTTTCAAATGCTTTGTTTACCCAGGTAATTTTGTGATCTGTACCTTGAATTACGATCATATTATTTACTTTAGTAATAATATCTGCAAGCCTTTTATTTTCATCATCAGCACGTTTTAGCTGATCTACATCTTTTACGGCACCAATAATCTTTACAAGGTTTTTTTTCGCATCATATTGCAGATAACCTTGATCATAAACATATTTATATCCGTTATGGTTGGTTCTAATGCGGTATTCTAAACCACAAGTTTCTTGTTTATTATTGATTGCAAGGTTATACTTTTCCACCACCCGAAAAATATCATCAGGATGAATCCTGCTTTTCCAAATTTCTATATTATTATTGATGGCCTCCGGCAATATGCCTAATAAACTTGTAATGCTATTACCGTAATTAATTTTACTATTAATTACATCATAATCATAAATTACATCATTAGTGGCTTTGGCAACCATATCATAATGTACTAATGCTTCTTTTAGCTGCAAATCTTTTTCCTTATTTTCTGTAATATCCGAAAAATATATTGCTGCACCTTCATCTGTAGGATAAGCATTTACACAAAACCACTTTTTATGCTCCGGATCATATTCTTCGAAATTAACAGGCATACCTTCATCAATAACTTTTTTTAAATTATTGTAAAACTTCAGCTTTTTTGTATTAGGAAATAATTCTGAATAATGATGGTTGATTATATTTTCCTGTTTTCTATTCAGCAGTTTTTCAAAGCTGGTATTGGCTGTAGTTATTATCCACTTTCGATTCAGCTGATAATAAGCATCAGTAATATTATTTAATGTACTTTTTAAACGTTGCTGGAAAATGTTTTTTTCTATCTGTACCAGCTTTAACTCTGTTACATCTTGCATGGTACCATGTACTTTAAACATTTTACCATTTAAGTATTCCATCTTACCCAATACTTTTACATACTTGATATCGCCCGCTTTGGTAATATAGCGATAGCTTATATCTAAATCTTCGCCGTATTTTAATAAAGCCTCTATAGCTAAATTGTAAGCTGATAAATCTTCCGGGTGTACAGATTTTAAAACCAAGCTATAGTTTACTTTTTCAGACTCCTGGCTAACATCAAAAATTTCGTATAGCTCGTCAGACCATATCAGCAAGTTTTTTTCAACAAAATATTCCCACCCTGATACTTTGGCCAGTTTCTCCGTTTCTTTCAGTTTTTGCTTTTCCTCCTGCAAAACTTGGTTCATCTGTTGCAGCTTTTGTTCATAAGCAATCTGCTCCGTGGTATCAGCAGCAAGCACCATTATGGATTTTCTTCTATTGAAATTGATCTTGTGAGAAGTAATTTGCACATAAATAATGGTACCGTCTTTTTTTAAATGCCGCCAAACGCCAGATGAAAACCGTTTTTCTGTTATCCTTTCAGACGATTCTATTGCTTTTTCTACATCTTCTTGTGGACGGATATCTTTAATCGTCATCTTTAAAAATTCTTCACGTGTATAGCCATAAGAATCTATAGCTGCATCGTTTACCGATAAAAAATTAAAAGAAACGGGATCATAAATCCACAAAGGATTAGGATTACCCAAATACAAATTCAGGTAATCATTTTCATTATTTTTAAAAGTTGAGTTATTTAGGCTAACAAATTTGTAAAATAGCAAACTCAAAACTAAAATTATTCCATATGGAATGATTGAAATAAGTAATTCAAATTGTACTGCACTTAGTTTTGGTTTTAAACAAAAAACAGCAAGCCAGTTTATCAAAAACCATAATCCGCAGCATAAAAAGTAACCAGCAATAATTTTAAAAGCATTCCACTTCATCTTACATTCAATTTTTAGCTTTCTAATTTTATGCAGCAAAAGCGCTAATACGATTATTACTAAAAGCTTTGTCTGATTATCTTATCCATTTTAGTTTGGCTAATTCTATCTTTGATTTAACATTAGCTGATTTTTTAAAGAACTTTGATCATCTAATCTTAATCATGCTTACCAAAGAATTTTTAACAATCAATCATATTCAGGTTCGTCAAGCTACTCATACGTTATTTAATGAGCTAAGTTTTAATATAAAAGCAGGCGAAAATTGGGCACTTGTAGGTGAAAGTGGTTCGGGCAAAAGTGCTTTACTGCAAACTATTGCAGGTAATCTTGCAATTTCTGGAGGTAACATTATTTATCATTTTTATGAAGATGCAAAGCAAAACCAATTGTCTAATGCTTCTTTTACACCACAAAAAATGATAGCGATGGTTGCATCCAAACATCATTTTCGCAATTTATCCAACCAAAAAGATTTTTATTATCAGCAACGTTATAATTCTTCTGATGCGGAAGACGCACCTACGGTAGAAAGTTATTTGGCACTCATTAAACCAAGCACAATTATAAATTCGGTTTGGACTTATGCGCAAACCATTCAACAATTAAAATTAGAATCTTTGTTGGATAAACAATTAATTAAACTATCCAACGGCGAAACTAAAAGACTTTTAATTGCCGCAGCTTTGTTAAAACATCCAAGTTTGTTATTGTTGGATAATCCGTTAATTGGTTTGGATATACAAACCAGAGCAGAAATTAACAATTTACTTACTACAATTGCTGCAAGCGGTATTACAATTATCATGGCAACTTCTCCTCATGAAATTCCGGATGTAATAACGAATGTTGCTATTTTACATCAGCAAAGAATAGAAAAAACAGTGCTAAAAGAAGCATTTAAACCAGAAGAAATCAGCTGGCAAAAACTGGAAGTTGATTTGGATGAATTGCAAACTTTGCTTCATGTAAAACCAGATGCTTCTTTTACCAACCTAATTCAGATGGAAAATGTAAATATTCGTTATGGTGATAAACAGGTTCTAAACAATATCAATTGGACGGTTTTGCCGGGAGAAAGATGGGCTTTACTTGGACCAAACGGAGCTGGAAAATCTACTTTACTAAGTTTAATTAATGGCGATAATCCGCAGGCTTATGCTAATAACATTACACTTTTTGACCGTAAAAGAGGCAGCGGCGAAAGCATCTGGGGTATTAAAAAAAAGATTGGGTTTGTATCGCCGGAATTACATCAGTATTTTCCGACAGAAAGCTCTTGTTTACAAGTAATCGAATCTGGTTTTTATGATACGCTGGGCTTGTTTCGCCCATCCAATCCACAAAAAGCAGAACTTGCTTTGCATTGGATGAAGTTGCTGCAAATAGATACACATGCACGTAAATTATTAAAAAACGTAACCGCCAGCACACAAAGGTTATGTTTACTTGCGCGCGCGCTGGTTAAAAATCCACCACTGTTAATTTTTGATGAACCTTGCCAGGGTTTGGATGAACAGCAGCAAAGCCATTTTAAATACTTATTGGAATTAATTTGCCAAAACAGCAACACCACTTTGATTTATGTAACACATTATCAGCATGAAATTCCGGATGTGGTAACGCATGTTTTGCAATTGGAAAAAGGAGAAAAAGTATTAACTATCTAATAACAATTATTAAGACTTCCTGCCCATTGTAGTAAAGACATTTATACTTGATACACGATACTAACTACTTGATACTATTAACAAATCTTATCTTTGCGCTATGAATGCCAAGAAAGCGAGTGTATCGCACACCATAATGACGGAACTGATTTTGCCGAATGATACCAACATGTTGAACAACCTGATGGGCGGCCGTATGCTGCACTGGATGGATATTGCAGCGGCCGTTTCAGCACAAAAACATTGCGGTTGTCTGGCTGTAACCGCTTCGGTAGATAGTGTTTCTTTTAAACATGCTGTAAAACTGGGCGATGTAATTAGTATAGAAGCACAAGTTACACGTGCTTTTAATACTTCTGTAGAGGTGCGGCTGGTGGTTTCGGCACAAAACTTTTTATCGGGCACAACGATAAAAAGTAATGAAGCTTTTTACACTTTTGTAGGGATTGATACCAACAACAAACCACAAGTGGTACCAGAATTAATACCGGAAACAGAAGAGGAAATTGCCTTATATGAAGGCGCAATGCAGCGTCGGCAGTTACGTTTAATCCTAAGCGGAAAAATGAAAATACACGATGCAACTGAGTTGAAAGATTTTTTTTATGGTGTTGGCGCACACTAAAACATTGATACAAAGCTTCGTTTACACTTGTTAAATTGTGTTAAACTGTTGCAAGCCATAGTATTTTAAATTTGCAGAAGCTTTATTTTGACGCTGTTTAAGTTTTATGCCTAAAACAACGCTTTACACTTTCAGCTATGATTAATCCTAGAATACTGACTTTGCTATTATCATTGCTATTTTTTACCGGTAAAAATAGCATGGCACAAGCACTTAAAACTTATAAAGATGCTGTTGATCATTTTGAAATTACCATTCCAACAAGTTGGTCGGTAACAAAATCTAACCCACGTCTAAAATTTATTGCAATTCGGCCTCAAGCAAAAAATTATAATTCTATACCAGAAAATATTAATCTCAATTTTATTCAGGCACCAAACGGAAACTTGGATGCTGCTTATAACATGTCTATTGAATCTAATAGTGCTTTGGATGGTTTTTTATCCATCAATAAAAAAGGCATGGCAACAGATCATCATTATAAATGGTACATTAACACACATAAAGATTTGCAAAGCGGGCTTATCATGCAAAGTATTGTGTTTGTATATTATTACCAGCAAAAAGCTATATTACTAACTTGCACAGCAGCGCAGGAAAATTTTGAAAAATACAATCTGATATTTTTTAAGATGGCTGATTCTTTAAAGTTTAGCTAATTGGTATTTTCAAAGCTTAGCTTTTTTTAAACCATCCTTTAATTTTATCCATAAAAGAAGTATCATCATCGTCATCAGTTTTTTCACTTCCTATTAAAAATCCGTATGGCTTTAAAGGTTCAATATGATCAAATACAACTTTAACCATACCCAACAAAGGAATTGAAAGTACCATGCCACCAATGCCCCAAACTGCTTCACCCAAAATCAAAATTAAAATAGTAAATAAAGGGTTTACATCTACATCTTTTCCTACAACCAAAGGCTGCAATATATAACTTTGGATAAATTGGACTAAGCCATAAGTTATCAGTACGCCCATAACCATATTGCCACCACCACCTTGTGCAAGTGCCATTAAAACAGTTAAGGTTGTACCGGTAATGTTTCCTACAAAAGGAATAATTTCTAATGTTCCGCACAAAACTGCGAAGAAAATAGCATTATTAACACCAACAATCGAAAATCCAATCCCATACATTATCCATAAAGAAACAATCATTTTTGCAAGTCCAGATACATACTTTTGTGCAATTTCACTTGTTTCATTAATGATAATTACCGCGTTTTCCTTGTCTTTTTCTGCAACCAGTTGCAGAATGAATTTTTTGAAATGACTGCGCGAATTGATAAACAAAAATATGTAAATAAGCACAAGAACACCCGTTGTTAAAGAACCTAAAACAGAACTAGCAAAACCAGTAATATAACCAGCCAGACTGCTAACACCGGATGAGCCTTGTTTTTTAAGCATTTGCTGCTGCTGCTGCGCAGATACGCCAAAACTTGTGTTTACAAATTGCTTAATCTGGTTGATATACTTTTCTGCCTGTTGTCCAATTTGATTGACGTTAGCTTCCAAGTTAGCAACCCGCCAGCCGATTAAGAAAATAAAACCGCCAACAATTATTAATAAAACAACTATACATATTACAGACGTAATGGTGCGGTTAATTTTTTTGCTTTCCAGCCATCTGCTTAAAGGCAAAAAGAGTATAGCCATAATTCCAGCCAAAGCAATCGGAACCAGGAAACTTCTGGAGAAATAAAGTCCTGCAAAAATCAGGAATAGTAATAAAAATATTTGGACGGTTTTAGTTAAAGATGATGTAGTTGTAGAATTAGTCATAATGCACAAGATGGTTAATATTAAAATTTGATTTACAAGCTTGCCTGAAGTAAGTAGGATGTAAGCTTTTGTTAGATTATCTATATATACACTTGTTAGATTTTTTTGTTGGTAAAAATAGTATATGGTAAAAGGTTTAATCTTAAAAAGTAAATATTTTTTGATTAAACCACACAAAATACAACTACTCTAAAAATCATAATTAACTTTAATGTATAGATTATGAAAATGCTCAGAGTAACCCTGCTTGTATTGTTAACCGTAATTACTTTTGATGTAGCAAATGCTGCAACTTCGCCTAATTTTAACCGTAGAGACCATGAAGGACGCCATCATGAACGTTTTGAAAGACGCCGCCGTCATCATGATCGTTTTGACAGACATCACTATTTAAAACACGAACATTACCCAAATTACCGTCGTTAAGTTCGATACGCCAGAACTAAAAAAACCCGCAAACTTGCGGGTTTTTTTAGTTAAAATATTCCTAAAAATCAGCTATCTTTTACAAACGTTCTTAAACCAATCAGATAGCAACATCAACAGTTTTTTGTATTTTTGGTAACCTTTAAACCGAGTTGGCTTTTCTTTAATTAAACGCATTGTAAAATCAATATACATCAACGCATTTAATCCATTTAAATATTATCAGTGCCGTTACCTGTCGAAATAACTGTAATTCTTTTATTACAGATTCAATCTGTATATATGATAAATTCCGTTTATCTTTTTTAAATCAATTTAGTCAAAATAGTTACCTAACCTCTCCTACTCGGTCTAGCTTGCTAATGGTGAAGATGGTTTTGGCTACATCTTCTGGTTATAAGTCTAAGTGATAGATACTATTATCTGAATTTAGAATGAGATCAGTTTTAAGAATAGTTGCATCAAGTAAGATTAGATATTTTTCAAACAAGATTATACTTTGTTTATGGCATCTTTTATTAAATTAGAATCTGTTAAAAAGAGTAGCAAATCAGTATCGAACTTGTAACATTCTTTTAAACAGAATTTTAGGCTTATAATTATCAAGACAAGAAAATCTTGTAGCGCATAGTAAGCGAATCTTATAAAAAAAATGCAAAATATTAGCAACTATACAGCCCAACTTTTGTATTTGTTATTCAACATTTCATAGTTAATAATATTAAATTTAAGTTATGTATTTTTCAATACTTTATATGAGCAAAGCTGTTAAACTGATGACAGATAAAGATTTGCTGCCGTTACTGGAAGAATCCCGGAACTGGAATATTGGCCATGGATTGACAGGAATGTTACTTTATGTAGAGGGACAGTTTCTAGAACGAAAAGAAGGAAAGTTTATGCAAGTACTGGAAGGTTCGGAGTTTGAAGTGAGAGCAATTTTTGAAAAAATCAAAAGCGACAATAGGCACCGCAACATTATTTTACTAAATGAAAAGGCTATCGAAAAAAGAAATTTCAAGACTTGGTTGATGGGATTTGAATCTCTAAAACTAGAAGATTATACAAAAATTCCCGACTTCTTTGAATTAAATATTGACTTCTTAAAAAACGGGAACTTGCAAAATTTCAATAATTCACTTAATTTTTTAAAATCATTTTATATTCTGCACAGCACTACCAAAAGTTAAATTAACTGTTGAATTTTTATTTGACTAAGAATAATTAAATAATACTCTTTTTACCACATAAAAAAAGCGGCTAACCTAGCCGCTCTTCACAATAATTAAAAAGAATATTTTATTTAGAAGCACTAACTTTCCAAATTTTATTACCAGAATCATCGGCAACTAAAAGCGAACCATCCTGCTGTACAGCCACGCCTACCGGGCGGCCATGTACTTCGCCTTTTGGTTCATCTGCAATAAAACCTGTTAAAAAATCTTCTGGTTTGCCGGCTTTGTTGTTCTCAAACGGAACAAAAACTACTTTGTAACCGGATAACGTAGCGCGGTTCCAGGAACCATGCTGACCAATAAAAGCACCGTTTTTGTATTTTTCAGGAAATTTATCCTTAGTATAAAAAACGATACCTAAGGATGCAGTATGTGCGCCAAGCGAAACATCAGGCGTGATAGATTTTTTAACCATTTTCGGCTTTTCGCCTTTGTGGTTCGGATCTTCATGCTGACCGAAATAAGCATAAGGCCAGCCATAAAAACCGCCTTCTTTTAAGCTTGTCATGTAATCCGGCACTAAATTATCCCCTAATTCATCACGTTCGTTTACCGCTGCCCACAATGTTTTCTGATCTGGTGCCCAGGCAATTCCTGCCGGATTACGCAAACCGCTTGCATAAATTTTTTCGCCTGTTCCGTCCGGGTTGATTTGCAATACATTGGCACGACGAACTTCATTTTCCATTCCATGCTCGCCATCATTGCTACCGGAACCAACAGAAACATAAATTTTAGAACCATCCGGACTGGCTAATAATTGCCTCGTCCAATGATTGTTATAGCCGCCCGCTGGCAGGTTTAAAACTTTTTCTCCTTTTGCAGACATAACCGTTTGTCCGGCTTTGTACGGATAACGCCACAAACCATCCGTGTTAGCTACATAGAAGTAGTCGTTTAAAATCAACATTCCGTAAGGCTGATTTAATCCAGCTAAAAAAGTTTGCTGCAATTCGGGCTTGCCATCGTGGTTGGCATCGCGCAAAATAGTAATCCGGTTAGCACTTTGGCCGGATGGCTGCGATTGCCCTTTGCCTGATACTTCGTTTACCACCTTTTTTACGCCTTTTGTTTCCGTATTAGATTCGGCAATAAAAATATCACCGTTAGCGGCAACATAAATATTTCTGGGACTTACAAAATTTGTGGCAAACATGCTAACCGTAAAACCTGCAGGCGCAGTTGGCTTTTCCTCGTTTTTCCAGCCAATAACTTTACTATATTTTTTTGCTGATTTGGTAGCATAAGGTGCTGGCAAATCAACCTGCGTATCGCCTGACGTTGTAACTACATCTGCTTTATCTTTATTTTCTTCTTTCTTTTTTTCCTGAGAATTGCAGCCGGCAAATACAATTGCCAATACTGCAGCAGTTAAAAATCTGTTTTTCATACGTTTACTTCTGATTAAATATCAGGTGAAGAACAGTGTTGTTAAAGCCTTTGTTTGGTAAAAACAGCAATCAAACTGGTTTTTAACGCGTCATTTCCGTTCTAAAATTTCAAGTAACAAAATTTACGATGCTGTTTTTATCGCACAAAAAACTCCAACCTGTTTTTGAACAAGTTGGAGTTTTTAGCTGGTAAAAGCAGTATTGCTTACCTGGTTGTTGGCGTAGTGCCTTTTGTAACTTCGCCCACAATTACCAAATATTTTGTTGGCGTTTTTGCGTTAGATGTAACTACAATAGTTTTATTAAATGGTGCTTCTACAGCAGCATTATACGTAATTTTAATTGAACCTTTTTCACCTTTTTTAACAGGCGTTTTGGTATAATCAGCAATTGTACAACCGCAAGTTGGTTTTACTTCTGTTAAAATTAAAGGTTCTTCACCAATGTTGGTATAAACAAAATCGGTAGTAACCGGCTTGCCTTGCGGTACTTTACCAAAATCGTGTTTTTCTTCTGTAAATTTAAATTCGGCTTTGTTATCCGTTTGTGCCGATGCAGTAATTGTAAATCCTACAACCATTGCGCAAATCATCATTAATTTTTTCATAGCTATATGTCAGACTGTTAAAACAAATATAAGTCAATTTTAACCAATATAAATTATCATACGAAAAAATCATTTCGAGGTTATTTTTTTCCGAAAAAAACATTGGCCCGGAAATAGTATTTTTGCCGATACAGAAAGCCGAAATGCAAGAATTAGAACTTTTAAGCGCTATTGAAGAATTAGACAAATCTGAATTAAGCCATGATGATTTTAAACAGCTTGTCATCCGTGATTACCGGATTGCTGTTGAAAGCAGGCAGGCCAGTATTTTGGGCCGCAAAGAAGCACTAACCGGCCGGGCAAAGTTTGGCATTTTTGGAGATGGAAAAGAAGTAGCGCAACTGGCTATGGCCAAAGCTTTTAAAAAAGGCGACTGGCGTGCCGGATATTACCGCGACCAAACGTTTGCTTTTGCAACTGGCATGTCCAACATAACCGAGTTTTTTGCGCAATTGTATGCCAATCCGGATGTGAACCAGGAACCTTCATCCGGCGGCAGACAAATGAACAGTCACTTTGCTACACGTTCGATGAATGAAGATGGCAGCTGGAAAAACCTGGTGGAAACGAAAAATTCTTCTGCGGATATTTCTACTACCGGCGGACAAATGGCAAGGCTGATTGGTTTGGCCTGGGCTTCCAAATTGTATCGGCAAAACAAAGAACTGGCCGATATGGATTCGTTTTCTATTAACGGAAACGAGGTTGCTTTCGGTACAATTGGCAATGGTTCTACTTCCGAAGGTGTATTTTTTGAGGTGATAAACGCAGCAGGTGTTTTGCAGGTGCCAATGGCTGTTTCGGTTTGGGATGATGGTTACGCCATTTCTGTTCCGTCCAAATATCAAACCACAAAAGAAGATATTTCCGAAATTTTAAAAGGTTTCCAGCGGGATGAAACTGCCGAAGGTTTTGAAATTTTTAAAGTTCCCGGCTGGGATTATCCCGGTTTGTGCGAAACGTATGAAAAAGCGGCCAACTTTTGCCGCACAGAACATGTTCCGGTATTAATTCATGTGACCGAGTTAACACAGCCGCAGGGTCATTCTACTTCCGGCTCGCACGAACGTTATAAAACCAAACAACGGCTGCAATGGGAACTGGAATTTGATTGCTTACGTAAAATGCGGTTGTGGATGATTGATTCGGATATTTCTACTTCAGAAGAACTGGACCAGTTGGAAGACGAAGCCAAAATTTATGTGCGCAACTGTCAGCGCAACGCTTTAAACAGTTTGCAGCAGGAACTGAACGCTGAACGGGCTCATACAATCGATACAATTGAAGACCTTATTTCGGTTTCTGCTTCCGGAAAGTTGCTGGAAGAACTGGTAAAGCAATTAAATGCAGCAACAGATTTGGGCAGAAAGGATATGGTTTCTGTAATCAGGAGATCGCTTTTGCTGACCGCAGCAGAAAGCACACCCGAACGCGCCCGGCTGATGAAATTATATCAGCAGGAAAATGAGAAAAATAGTGGGCGTTACCACTCCCGGCAATTTAGTAATACAGCAGAATCTCCTTTAAAAGTTCCGGTTCAGCCCGTAATTTATGATGAAAGTTCAAAGCCTATTGATGGTCGCGAAATATTAAATGCTTGTTTTAGTGCCAATTTTGTTCGCGATCCGCGCATTGTTGCTTTTGGTGAAGATGTTGGTGCTATTGGCGACGTAAACCAGGGTTTTGCCGGTTTACAGGAAAAGTTTGGCACACTGCGCGTAACCGATACTGGCATTCGGGAAAGTACTATAATTGGTCAGGGAATTGGCTTGGCTTTGAGAGGATTAAGGCCGATTGCCGAAATTCAATACATCGATTATTTGCCTTATGCGATGAATGTACTGATTGACGACCTGACCACGATGAGCTACCGTACTTTTGGCGGACAAATTGCGCCGGTTATTGTGCGTACGCGCGGTCATCGGCTGGAAGGCATCTGGCATTCCGGCTCGCCGATGGGCATGATTGTGAACGCGCTTCGCGGAATGCATATTTGTGTGCCCCGAAACATGACGCAAGCTGCCGGAATGTACAACACGCTGCTGCGCGGAAACGAACCTGCTTTGGTGATAGAATGTTTAAACGGTTACCGTTTAAAAGAACAATTGCCGGCCAATGTTGGCGAGTTTACTGTTCCGTTAGGTAAAGCCGAAGTGGTAAAAGTCGGGATAGATTTAACCATTGTTTCTTATGGTTCTACTTTGAACCTGGTGCAACAGGCTGCTATAGAACTGGAAAGAATGGGAATTTCGGTAGAAGTTATTGATCCGCAAACACTTTTTCCTTTTGATCTGGATCAGCTTTGTGTTGCTTCCGTTAAAAAAACCAGTAAGCTTTTGGTGGTAGATGAAGATGTGCCCAGCGGTGCTTCCGCCTATATTTTACAGCAAGTAGTAGAAAAACAAAATGCTTACTATCACCTGGATGGCCAGCCACGCACACTTACGGCAAAAGATCATCGTCCGCCATACGGTTCTGATGGTGATTATTTTAGCAAACCTTCTATTGATGATATCATCGAGATTGTTTATGAAATGATGGGCGAAAGTAAACCGGATCTGTTTCCAAAAATTTATTAAGGAAAATGCTGCTTTTATCACCTAAAAAACGGTGACAGCATTTTCTAAAACTTTGAAGTGTTTAAGCTTTTATTTTGAGGTAATAAAAGAAGCATCAGATAGAAAAGTATCACCTAAAATACTAACAATCATCAAGCTTTATTTGGGTGATTGATACTCGTAAAGCGGTGCATTTTTTCCTTCGCCGGTGCTGTAATAATTTTTTCCGTCTGCTGTAAAACCAATTGCTTCACTTTGTTTTTCGGCTGTGCAAGGCAGTTCTGTTGGTTTACTTTGTAAAGCTTTCCACACAGGTTCGTTTTTTTGTCTTCTCCAGTAATAAACTTTCTGGTAACTTCTTAGCAAAATCTGGTTGCCATCCGCAGCAATATCGCCGCCTGTAATCCACTTTAACAAAGGCAAACCAGCAAAGTGGATTTTGCATCTTTTGGTTAACACAATTGTATCGGTAAAAGAAGCATTGAGTGGCGCAGTATAAACGCTAACCGAATCTTCACGCTTGGTAACGATATAAAACAGTTTTTCTACCGGATCAACCATTAATGTTTCTGCATCGTGCGCGCCATCCGGATATTTTAAATGCAAAGCTTCGCTTTTAATAGTATGCGGCAATTTATTTTCAGTAACAACCGGTTCTAAAAAACGATAAATGGTAATCAGGTTTCTGGAAGAACCATTGTCTCCAATATCGCCCAGATAAACATAACTTTTACCTTTTGCCGGACCTGGACCTACAGCAATATCTTCACAATCAACCACATTAACGTTTGGATGAGCTTGATCTGCCTTAAAATAAAAAGTAGATTTTAGTTGTCCGCTTGGCGTTATGACAAAAAAACGACTGGTATCGCCGCTGTCATTATGCACATACAATATGTTTTTGTTGATTCGGGAAGATGCAATGCCGGAGATTTCTTTCAAAACCGCATCCTGCAAATGGATTTGCTTTTTTTGTGCCCAAACTAATTTGCCGGTTATCAGCAAAAATAGAGCAGCAACAAGCAAATGATTTTTTTTAATCTTCATACTTACATTCTGTTAAACCAGCCCTTTCTCCAGAAAAATATAAACTGAATTATAGCAATCACCAACATCACCAGCATTGTGTAGAGATAACCGTGCGGCGCGTACAATTCGGGCATATTGGCTGGCATAATTTTTCCGGTTCCGGGTTCCTCCCGCGAAAAATTCATTCCGTAAACGCCAGCAATAAACGTAAGCGGAATAAATATGGAAGAAATGATGGTCAGCACCTTCATAATTTCATTCATACGGTTACTGATGAGTGAAAGATATACATCTATTACGCTGGACGTAATTTCCTTATAACTTTCAATCAAATCAATCACCTGGATACAATGATCGTAAGCATCGCGCAGGTACAATTTAACTGCCGGCGTAATCAACGGACTTTCTGTCCGCAGCATATCGTTAATTTTATCGCGCTCGGGCCAAGCTGCACGGCGCAGCAAAATCATGCCGCGTTTAGTTTGCTGCGCTTCAAACATGATACTTCTGTCGGGCTTTTCATACAAACGGTCTTCTAACTCATCAAGTGCATCGCCTACTTTGTTTAGCAAATCAAAATACCGGTCAATCACCGTATCAACCAAAGCATATGCCAGATAACCCGAGCCGCCTGTACGGATAATTCCTTTTCCAAGCTTCAGGCGTTTTTTTACGCCCTCAAAATATTCTTCATGCGTTTCCTGGAAACTGATCATGATATTTTCCTTCACCAAAACCGAAAGCTGGTAATTTTCAATCGCTTCTTCCCGATGATAATGCAGCAAACGGCTGGTCAAAAACACGTAATTATCGTATTCTTCAAACTTTGGCCGCTGGCGCGTATGTGCAATATCTTCCAGCACCAAGCGGTTAATTTCCATTTTGCTGCCAATTTGCTCAATCAAATCCTGGTCGCCCAAACCTTTTATCAAAATCCAGTGTGTGTGCTGCGGACAGCTTTTCATCTGATCCAGCACCACAGAAATATCGGTGCCTTTACCTTCCTGTACTTCTGTTTGATTGTACGAATAAATTTCGATAATCGGTTTCAGCGCATCTTCAGAAACAATAACCGATCCCGGCATTTCGCCGATATTGCCTTCGTTTCGGTTTGATTTTAATTTTAACCGTTTAATTTTTTTTGCCATTATAAATAATTGAGCGTGTTCGGGCCTTGGTTAAAAAGCAAATCTACAATGCTAAGGTTTTTAAGGAAACCTTTCCGATCATCAAAAACCTGGAAATAAGTTTTTTGCTGAAAATCATATTCCAGTTTTGGGTTGATGCTTTTACGAAAATCTATCGAATAATTGTTTGAATGATATTCGTCTGTAAAGTTTAGTTCTACTTTCAGCTTTATCAGTTTTAAAATGAGCTGCAGCAAAGCTTCGTTGTAATCAAACAGAAATTCATACTTTTTCCCCTCATAAAAAGGCGTAAAATCAGCTTCATAATATTCAAAATAAGCCGAACTGCGGTAACAAGCCTGCAATGTTAACCAGTGCAAACGCTGCCAGTTAAAATCGTAACTTATTTTTACATCTTTGATCTGACGGTGATTTTTAGAGCCTTTTTCTACCGGCACAACCAGCGTTAAAGCACCTTCGGGCGTGTAAACCTGCGCGCGGTTACGAAAGGTTTGTTTAGGAAAATGCTCTTTTTGCTCGATTAAAAATTGGCTTTTATGCTGAAGCAGTTCTGTAAAAAAAGCAACCGGCGGTAAGTAAAACAACGGAAAAATTGCGCCATTATCGGCCATAAAGGTTAAGTTTGTAGTCAAATTTCAGCCAAAACAATGATCATTAAGGCACTCACAAAAGTAGCCATTTTCTTTTTGTACCTGCTCTCGCTTTTGCCGTTTTGGGTTTTGTACCTTTTTGCTGATGCTGTTTTTATCATCCTTTTTTATATAACGCATTACCGCCGCCAAGTAGTACAGCAAAATCTGCTGAATGCTTTTCCGGAAAAAACCTCAACAGAACGGGCACAGATCGAACGTAAGTTTTATGGTTATCTGGCTGATTTAATTGCAGAAGCGATCAAACTAATCAGTATTTCTGAACGGGAACTGAAAAAGCATTTCACACTAAATAATCCAGAGCTTTTAGATACTTATTTTAATCAGCAAAAAAGTGTGCTGGGTGCTTTGGGCCATTATGGCAACTGGGAAATGTCTGCCCAGATTTTGGGTTTCTCTACCCAAAAAAAGAAACTGTTTATTTACAAACCGCTCTCCAACCAGGTTTTTGATACTTTTGTTAAAAACCTGCGTTCGCGTTTTGGCTCCACGCCAGTTACCATGAAAGCTACTTTGCGAACCTTAGTTGCTTTAAAAAACGAACCTAAACTGACTGTTTTTGTAAGCGACCAAACGCCGGTACGCGAGGAAACGCAGTATTTTACGCAATTTCTGAACCAGCCAACTGCTGTTTTTTTGGGAATTGAGAAAATGGCGAAGATGACCAACGATCCGGTGATTTTTTGTGATATCCGCGTGTATAAAAGAGGTTATTATTCCTGTACCTTCGTGCCCTTGATTAACGAGCCGAAACTAAGTGCCGAACATGAAATTACAGATGCGCATGTACAATATCTGGAAAAAGTGATTCGTGAAGAACCTGCTTACTGGCTATGGTCGCACAGAAGATGGAAATTTAAACCGGAAATATCTCAATGAGCAGTCTGAATACACCAACGGATATGCCAAAAGTTGCTGTTGTTATCTTAAACTGGAACGGTTTAAATTATTTACAAACTTATCTGCCTTCAGTTGTCGCTTCCATTTACCCGAATCTAGAAATTGTTTTGGGTGATAATGGTTCTACCGATGATTCTGTTGCATTTGTAAAAGCTAATTTTCCGCAGGTAAAAATAGTATTGAATGATCAGAATTTTGGTTTCACCGGCGGTTATAATAAAATTTTAAACCGGGTTGAAGCTGATTATTTTATCCTGCTAAATTCTGATGTAGAAGTTGTACCAAACTGGATTACGCCCGTTATTACGCTGATGGAAAGTGATGAGCTGATTGCAGCAGCGGCACCAAAAATTTTATCGTGGCAAGAAAAAAACAAGTTTGAACATGCGGGTGCCGCCGGTGGTTTTATTGATGCGTTTGGCTATCCATTTTGCCGCGGAAGGATTTTTTACGAAGTAGAAGAAGATTACGGCCAGTATAATCAAACCACAGAAGTGCTTTGGGCATCAGGTGCTGCTTTGTTTATCAAGCAAAAATACTGGGAGCTTTCGGGCGGATTTGATGAACGTTTTTTTGCCCATATGGAAGAAATTGATTTGTGCTGGCGTTTAAAAAATATGGGTTTAAAAGTGATGTATTGCGCAGAATCTACCGTTTATCATTTGGGCGGCGGTACGTTGGATGTAGAAAACCCTTTTAAAACGTACTTGAACTTCCGTAATAATTTGTTACTGCTGCAAAAAAACCTGTGGCTGCGCAAAAGTGTATTTGTTATACCAATGCGTTTTGCACTGGATTTTGTAACGCTGATCCGGTTCATCACCGAAGGAAAAAGAAAAGATGCCGCCGCAATTAGTAAAGCGCATCGCAACTTTATCCGGCATATTTTTAAAAATACCGGTCAGCGGGCAAAAGTAAAAAGCGAACGTCATGCTGATTATAACCTGCAATCAACGGCAGGCTTTTATCGCGGCAGTGTAGTTTTTGATTTTTTTGTGCGAAAGATTCATCGGTTTTCTCAATTAAAAAGCTGGTAAAAGGAGTATATTAGCTTTTAGCTTCATACTTCTTTTATGAGATATTTTTTCACGCTAGTATTATTTCTAATATCAAAATCTATTTTCGCACAACAAGTACATACTGTATTCAGAAATCTTAAAGATAGCTCAGAAAATTTTTATGTAGTAAGAACTCCAAAGTATCCGATAAAGGGACTTCTTGTACTCAATGACAGAGCATTATCAGATAGTGCAAAGAAAAAGGCTTACGATATGGGTATTTGTACAATTACCGTTGTACCAACATCCAACTATTTACAAAATCTTACAAGTAACAGTCTACTTGTAACTATTGATGAAATGATTAATGAAACAATTACGAAGTATAAAATCCAAAAAAACAAAATAGTAATTGGAGGGATGTCCGTTGCAGGCACAGGTGCTATTCGCTACGTTCAACATTGTTTCACAAACAAAAGTGTAGATTGTATAAAACCGATTGCAGTTTTTGCTATTGATCCGCCATTAGATTATGAGAGACTTTGGAACGAAGCGGAAAACTCAGTTAAAAGAAACTTTAGTAAAGATGCTGTTGATGAAGGAAATATATTGATGAAAGTTTTGAAAGAAACAATGCATGGGACACCTAAAACAAATATAAATTCTTACAGATTAAACTCCCCTTTTTGCTATTCAGATAGTAGTAATCATAACGTTGCTTTACTCAAGAACGTTGCAGTTAGGCTATATGTTGAGCCAGATATAATTTGGTGGATAAAAAATAGAAGAAAAGACTATCATGATATAAATGCCATTGATAATGCAGCTTTGATTAATCAATTAAATTTAGCTGGTAATGTTAATGCAGAATTGATAACAAGTATAAATAAAGGTTATCAAGAAGATGGAACGAGACATCCACACTCTTGGAGTATATTAAATGAAATCGAATTATTAATTTGGTGTGAAAAAATGTTTAAGGAGGTAAAATAACCGCTTCTGGCAAGCGAACGCCATGCAGATTATAATTTGCAATCAACCGCTGGTTTTTATCGCGGCAGTGTGGTTTTTAATTTTTTTGTGAAGAAGATTCACCAGTTTTCCCAATTGAAAAACTGGTAAAAGGAGTATCTTAGTTTGTCAAACTGATGCTTCTTTTACCGATGAAAAAATATATACTTCTTTTATCCATATTAATTTCTACTCAAGCAAAAGCGCAAGACAGCCTTTCCAGCTTTAACCAAAAACGAAACCTAATTAACCAAACCGGAATGAAAGTTTTGGGCGGCTGGGCATTGGCAAATATTGCAATTGGAAGTGTTGCTTTTTATCGTACAAAAGGTGTATCGCGTTATTTTAACCAGATGAATATTTTCTGGAATGTTGTAAACCTCGGGATTGCAACTGCGGGTTTTTATGGCGCAAAAGAAGCATTGAACAAGCAATCTAACCTGGCACAAAGTATGCACGAACAACATCAAACCGAGCAAATATTACTTTTTAATGCCGGATTAGATGTGGCCTACATTGCTGGTGGATTATATCTTGGGCAACGCGGCATCAACAAAAATTCCGAACGTTTACGCGGCTATGGAAATTCAGTAATTTTACAAGGCGCATTTTTGTTATTGTTTGATGGTTCTATGTTTGCTATCCAGAACCATCATGGTAAAAATGCAGATCGGTTTTTAAATCAGGTAAAACTCAATTTTAACGGAAACCAGATTGGCTTTTTGTACAAATTATAAAATCAGTTTTACCGTTGCATTAGCCGCGCAACATATTTCCCGATCACATCAAACTCCAAATTAATTATAGAACCTACTTTTACCTGCTGTAAATTAGTATGCTCGTAAGTGTATGGAATGATGGCAACGGAAAAACTGTTTTGAGTAGAATTAACCACTGTTAAACTTACACCGTTGATGCAAATTGAACCTTTTTCTACCGTTACATTTCCTCGTGTCGGATCATATTCAAAAGTGTATTCCCAGCTGCCTTCCAGCTCATTGTAAACCGTGCAAACCGCAGTTTGATCTACATGTCCTTGAACAATATGGCCGTCCAACCTACCATTCATCTGCATACAACGTTCCAAATTCACTGTATCACCAATTTGCAAATTAATCAGATTGGTTTTATTCAGCGTTTCGTCAATTGCGGTTACGGTGTGCAAACCATCAGCAATGGCCACCACGGTTAAACAAATGCCATTGTGTGATACAGACTGATCTATTTTTAATTCGTGTGCTAAGTTGGAACCGATGGTTAAATGCAAATTTCCCTGGTCAGCAAATAAATCGGTAACGGTTCCTAAAGTTTCTATAATTCCGGTGAACATATTTTATGTTGATAGTAATTTATGGGTTAGTAAACGTAGCTGGCTTGCAGTAGCTTTTCTTGCTGCAAAAGTAAACTAAAGCGATTGTAATTTTAACCGGGTAAAAACAGTATGACGATTAGCAGATATTAATTAAACCCAGTAAAATGTATTTTCTTTTAAAAGAAGTATTATTACAAGTTAAACATATCTGTAAAACCAATTAAAATGTATATTTTTTTGATGATGAACGCTACTCCTACTATTGAAAATTTTATCATGACTTTAGTACAAGGACTACGGCTTGGCGTAGAAGTTACCGGAGCCTGTACTATTGGAATCGGTTCAGTGATTTCTTTATTCCGTTTTGCAAAAGCATTAATTACACAACAGGAAACCGATTTTAATGCTATCCGCCTAACTCTGGCGCGCTATTTAGCTTTGGCGCTGGAGTTTCAGTTAGGAGCTGATATTTTGTCAACAGCTGTTGCGCCCAGCTGGCAGGAGATTGGTAAACTTGGTGCTATTGCCGTAATCCGGACCGGGTTAAACTTCTTTTTATCAAAAGAAATGCAGGAAGAAAAACAAGCTTCAGGAGGCGAAACTGATTTACAGACAAAAGGTAAAGCTGTTTAATTTAAATTTATAATGATAAAAGAAGCATCAATTCAACAACTTCAACCTAAAATCTTTGAACTCAATTTTCATTGGTGGTCCAACATGTACCTGCACACCAATTAAGCCTTTCATTTTTCGGTTCGTAGTATCATTATCTGTTACTTCCGACATTAATTTTCCATTAATATAATGTTTCAGGTTATTGCCTTTGGCGATGATGTGCAATTCGTTCCAATCATCATAATGGATACTTTTTAAAAGCTGTTCTTTCGATCCTAAAGAATCAATTAATAAAGGTGCTTTTCCGTTTTCGATAATTGTTTTTTGTCCGCGCGTTGCTAAAAACTGCCGGCCTCGTTCTTCATAATTTTGTCCGGAGTGGCGCGGATATCCCAGGTTGTATTTATCTTTTCCATCTAAATCTGCCTGGTAACCTTTTAAAGCATAAGGCAAACTATCTACGCGAATACTTCGATAATTTACGCCGCTGTTGCCTTTGGCAGAAATCCGGTAATTTACAAATAGTTCAAAGTTTTCGGGTTCTCCGCCTTTCCATATTAAAAAGGTGTTTTGTTTGAGGATGGTTTGCGGCGTTACCTCGCCAGTTAAAACACCATTTTCTACACGCCAGTAGGTTTTCTCTCCCTCCCAGCCTTCTAAATTTTTACTGTTAAAAATCGTTGTAAATCCTTTTTCTTCCGAACGTTTTTTTTGTGCGATAGAAATTTGGGTTACCAAAAGCAGTACAAAACCCAACCTAAAAAAAAGGTAGCTAAAAGAAGTATGTGTTTTCATTAAAGTTTAAACTCAATTTCCTAAACTTAAAAATATATTTCTCGAAAACTCCTACTTTCATAAAAAATTAATTTCTTGCATTACACAATAAAAAATATTTTTAAAAAGGGTTTTTTATCATTTTTAATAATCCTAATTTTAGCTATTCTGCTTAACCAAACAGAATATCTAAATAAAAAATTCTACTAAAATGAGAAAGCCAAACTTGTTGAAATTACTATTAGCCATCGGTGTATTATTACTTATCTGCTCTTTTTCTTTAGGCCATTTTACCAAAATTTCTGATCCGATTCAAGGGTTTTTAAAAGGGACAGGCATTACTTTAATTGTTGCTTATTTTTTGAAAGCAAGCATGGCCAAAACGGTTTGGTAAAAGTGAAAAGTGAGCAACTTTTTTAAAACACAATATTCAAATTGTGATTTTTTCAAAATCAAAGTTCATTTTTATTTAGCAAAGCCATCTTTTAATAAAAGATGGCTTTGTTTTTTAGAACTATTTTTTTGCAAATACGTACATTTCCGATAATTAAACTTAAAAAATGAAAAAACTAACCTTATGCCTTTTAGCCTTGTCGGCAATGATTTCCAGCAGTGCAACTTTTGCGCAGGATACTGTAAAAAAAAGCACCAAAGCCACTAAAGTAACAACACACAAAGTAACCAAGCATCATAGAGTGGTTAAAAAAACAAAACCGGCTATGTAAATTATTGCTGTTAAAACACAAAAGCTCCGCCAGTTATATGACGGAGCTTTTTGCGTTTAAAAGCATTTCTTACGTTTTTCAGCTTTTTAGGAATTTTAGTTGAGAACGAATAGCTTGTCTGGCTTCCGGAAGTATCGGATAAAGAATAAAGCCATGAAATATGCCTTCGTATTCTTCAAACTTAATCTGCTTACCTGCCGCTTCCATTTTTTGCACCAAAGCTCTGGAACCAGCTACCAAAATATCATCTGTTCCGTGTTGTAGCAAAATGGGCGGAAAAATATCCACATCACCATAAAGTGGTGATAAAAGCGGATCGTTCAAATCACAATTGCGGGCATAAGCAGCAAGTATTCTTTCTGTAAATGGAATAGACAAGATCATATCCTTTTCGATGATTTTCTGTGCTTCCGGTTTGGCCCTGTCCATATTCATTTCTAAAGAAGGATACAAAAGCAATACTTTTTGCGGCAATGCTGCTTTTAGCTCCTGTAATTTGTAACAAGCTGCCAGCGCTAAATTTCCTCCGGCACTTTCTCCGCCTAAAAACCAGTTTTGGTTTAGCACACCACGGTTTTGCAATTTAGTAATCACTTCTACAATGCCGTTTAAACCAGCCGGAAAAGGGTTTTGGGGAGCTAAAGCATAACGGATAACCATTACAGCCATATCCAGCTTATTGCTCATTTTCTCGCTATAAACCCAATGTAGTTTAGTTGGGCCGATAACAAAGCCGCCGCCCGGCAAAAAAACAAAAATTCCGTTTTCTCTTTTTTCTTTATTGATCCAGTAAACGGTAGCGTTTCCGATTACTTCTTTTAAATAACCTTTTTTTACAGGCGTTTTTTTATCCTCGTAAGATTGCAGCTTTTCAAAACTCTCTTTGGCCAGTTTACTTTTTATGCCCGAAATTTGCATTAGCTTATTCGAAACAGTAGCTATAAAACTTCTTTTTGTGGTTACTTTATAATCAAACATCTGTATTTAACAGAATAAACAAAGCGGAAGTTTTAATATTAAAAAAGCTTATCGCCCGATTACAGGTTTTAATAACTCTTGAGCAACAGTAATCACTTTTGTGGCCGAAATTGCACAGGTTGTGCTGAGCGAATAACTAACATTTACGGCAAAGGTTACCGTTCCTGCAACTGTTTCGCCAGGTGCAGTATAAGTTTTAGCGTTTGCACCTGCTATTAATGTTCCATTGCGTGTCCATTGATAAGCATAAGTAAATCCGTCGGGAACATTAGCCGTTAGCACAAATGGACTTGCTGGCTTAGAACAAACCGAACTGCTTGGCGTGGTTACACTTGCTGTTAATGCTGGCAGGATATAAATTTTTACTACATCAGAAATAGGAGAAATACAACCGGCACTGTTCTCTGCTACTACCTGATAATTGTAGTAACCCGACGTTGTAGGCGTTTCGGTATAAACCTTAGTTGTTGTTGATGTTTGCAATTGTGCACTTCCGTTTACCACTTTATACCAGTGAAAAGTACTTCCCGTTTCTGTACTTGTTAATGTAATGGTTTGCCCTAAGCATAACACTTTGTTTGCATCTGCTTGTGCAACTGCAACCACAGGAAGTATAAACAGGATAAACATTAACTTGAAATATTTCATTACTAAAACTTGAATTTATGAATGAATCTGAATATTTATTTCATTGTACTTATAATAATAGATTTGGTTACAGCTATTTGCATTAAATAATTACTGTTATTGTAAATATTATACTGGATTTGGGAGAGATGTGGAAATAGGAAGAAATTTTAGATAAGTAAAAAACGGCTTTATAATAGTAATAAGGGCGATTAAGAAGATTAAGGTAAATGAATGGAAAGATAATGTGGATCAGCATTACATTACCCCTCATATTTCATCTTTTTGAAAAAAGGCAATTGCCCTTTTCCGACAGGGCACGAGGTGGGGTGATTACACCCTTTTGAAACTTTTTGCAAAAGTTTCAAAGAAGAAAAAGCTGTAAATCAAGATTTTGCAAGTTTTAAGCGCATGATTTTTAAAACTTTTAGTGTAAGTTGCTGAAAATTATTGAATTATGGCAAACGTTACATATTTATTAGGTGCAGGAGCTAGTTTTGAAAGAATACCAATTGTAGAAGATATGGCTAATAGGATTTCTATCGTTTACTCTTATTTTAGTCATCCAAGCTTAAAAAATCTTATAGGTCAAAAAGAAGAATTCTCCTTTTCAATTAGATTAGAAGAAACAATACCGGAGATCATCATTGATTTGTTATGGATGTATGAAGCTTGTCTTAACCATTCAAGTATAGACACTTTTGCAAAAAAATTGTATTTAACAAATCAAGGAGAATTCTTAAGATTAAAACGTATTCTTTCTTTCTATTTTACTTTTGTACAAATTGAAAAAACACCTGATAAGAGATACGACAATTTTTGGGCTTCGATATTATCTTCAAAAACTAGTATTCCTTCTAGTATTAAGATTCTTTCTTGGAATTATGATTTTCAATTGGAACAGAGCTTTATAAATATGTCTGATTCCCAGAATCTGCGCGATGCAAGAACTAAAATAAACATGCGAAATTTAGAAGATCCAATTGTGCCTGGTGCAGGAGGTTCATTTGGAGTTCTAAAATTAAATGGATCTGCTATGTTTACTGATCCATTAAGTAATGATGAATTTTACTTATGCGATTATAATCATCGTGTAGATTTTGATACTTATCGTAATGAATTAATCTATCGATATGGTTACGCTAGAAAACTGGATTTGTCTAACACTAAACTTCGTTTTGCTTGGGAAAGCGAAGACATACAAGGAAATAGTCTTGTCTCTCAACTTTTTTTGAATAGAACAGAAGTATTAGCTATAATAGGCTATTCATTTCCGTTTTTTAATAGGGAAATAGACAAAACTTTATTCTCCTCTATGCCTAACTTACAGAAAATTTACATTCAAGATCCGTATGCTAATGATATAAAAGAACGTTTGGTAGAAATAATTCCAGAAAATACTGACTTCAAGTTGATAACAGGATGCAAACAGTTTGTTTTTCCTAAAGAATTAGAAATAATATAACTTTTCTTTTACCCCTATAAAAACAGCATCCATAAAAAAAGCCGGCTACTTAGCCGGCTTTTTTTATGGATGCCTTTGTCTAAAAAACTTTAGAGCAATTTTATTTTACTGATGTAGAAATCACGTTGAAACAAAGCGGAAAATGCAGCTCATAAAAAATGCCTTTTCTAAATTAGAAAAAGCATTTTTTATATTTTAGAAACTTAGTTTCTAAGGTAATGTACCCAGCGCCGGAGTCGAACCGGCACGGTTTCCCACAGGTGTTTGAGACCAGCGCGTCTACCAATTCCGCCAGCTGGGCATTGCTTTTTCAGCGGGTTGCAAATGTATTCAAACTCTCCCGGATTCGCAACAAATATTTCTTCCGATAATAGATATCTAACACTTTTTTTAATGCCGCATCTTTTTCAGCTTCACTTTTGGCATTGAAACCGTTAGTTTGTGCTGCCAGTTCAGCTTCCAAACTGTCTGATGCTTCTTTTACCGATGTTTTTATTTGGTTGATTGTGGCTTCATCATCTGCATCCATCAGCTGCTCGTTGATATCCATCATCTCCATCAAAAAATCCGGATCTAAAGGATACTTGTCGCCTTCTACCAATAACTGGTGCTCACGCAAAATATAATCAACACGTTTATCCGGATTAGATAAAACCTGATAAGCTTTATTGTTTAAAGTAGATAACTGCAAAACTTCTTCCTGTTTTTCTGCACTTTCTGCTGCGTAAAAATCCGGATGATACTTTTTGCTCAGCTCGTAAAATTTCTTTTTCAGCGGTGCTGCATCTATCTCAAAAGATTCGGGCAAACCGTAAAATTCAAAGTAATTCATTTTTAAAAGAATTGAATTATTTGTTGATCACGTGGCGCACAATGTCATTTCCGTACACGAAAACCATCAGGGCAATCAAAATACAAAAACCTACAATTTGTGCTTTCTCCATAAAACGATCGCTCAATGGTTTTCCTTTAATCATTTCGATAATCAGGAACATCGCATGTCCGCCATCTAAAGCCGGAATCGGCAATAAATTCATTAACGCCAAAGCCATCGACAATAAGCCAACCAAACTCCAGAATTTTGCGGCATCAAAATGACTACCAAACATGGTTGCCATCGTTACCGGGCCGGCAAAAGCACGATTAGCTTTAATTTGGCCGGTTGCAACACGACTAATTCCTTTTGCATTATCTGTAAACGAACCCCAGGCTTTAGATGCACCAACCGGCAGCGAAGATATGAAGCTGAAATTTGCTTTTTTGATCACCGGTTCGTCGCCTTTTGCAGCAAAACCAAGTGTACCTTCGGCAGTTACCGTAGCCGGAATTTGTACCAGTTCATTGCTTCTTTTAACAGCTAAATTTACTTGCTTGCTTTTGTTCGCTTTAATTAAGGTTTGAAACTGATCAAAGAAAACAATCGGCTGTGCATTAATCGCTTTAATGCTGTCTCCTTTTTGCAAACCAGCTTTTTGTGCATTACTGCCTTTCACAACAGAATCAACCATAAATTTGCTACGCAACTGTATAAATTCGCCAATACCGTAATCAGCAACTTCATTATAAATGTTTCCGGGAACGGTAATGTTGATGACTTTATTATCGCGGTTTACGGTTAACTGAGAATTTCCTAACAACACTTTCGAGCTGATCAATTCCTCAAAACGAACAATTTTTTTGCCGTTAACAGCCGTAATTTTGTCGCCAGCTTTTAAGCCAATTTCCCGGCCGATAATCCCCGGAACGATACCGTATTTTACACTTTGGTTCGGGATATAGCTTTCGCCGTATTTAATGGTTAGCATCCAGAAAATAAAAATTCCCAGCACAATATTTACCGTTACACCAGCAAGCATTACAATTAAACGTTGCCACGCCGGTTTAGAACGAAATTCCCATGGTTGCGGCGGGCCAGCCATTTGATCGGTATCCATAGATTCATCAATCATTCCGGCAATTTTTACGTAGCCGCCCAACGGTAGCCAGCCAATTCCGTATTCTACACCTTTGTAATTAAATTTGAATAAGCTGATGTTCCAGGCATCAAAAAACAGGTAAAATTTTTCTACTTTGATACCAAAAGCACGGGCTGCAAAAAAGTGACCTGCTTCGTGCAAAATCACCAGGATTGAGAGGCCGGCAATTAACTGGCCAATCATAATTAAAACATTCATATTAGTTTTATCAGTTTACGGATGCTGTTTTTAAGCACCTTTTTTTAATATTAAATTTTTAGCTAAAATTCTTGTTTCCAAATTTGTGTTCAGGTAATCTTCCAATCCAGGTTGTTTGTGCAGCGAAATGCGCTGCATACAAGCTTCAATTACATCACTCATTCCCAGAAAACTAACTTGTTCTTTCAAAAACCCATCAACTGCAATTTCGTTTGCTGCGTTAATGATACAAGGCATGTTTCCGCCTGTATCTAAAGCCGAAAAAGCAATGGCTAAGTTCCGGAAAGTTTTTAGATCAGGTTGCTCAAAAGTAAGATACGGAAAGTCTGCAAAACTGAAACGTGCAAAATTATTTTTTATTCTCTGCGGATAAGTGAGCGCATATTGAATAGGCAGTTTCATATCCGGCAAACCCATTTGTGCTTTTACCGAACTGTCTTTAAACTGAACTAATGAATGAATGATGGATTGCGGATGCACGATAACATCAATTTGATCGGCTTGCAAATCAAACAACCATTTTGCTTCAATTACTTCCAAACCTTTGTTCATCAGCGAAGCAGAATCAATCGTGATCTTCGCTCCCATCACCCAGTTTGGATGTTTTAGTGCCTGATTTTTGGTTACTGCGGAAAGAAAGTCCAAATCTTTTCCACGGAAAGGACCACCGGAAGCTGTTAAAATAATTTTTTCTACAGAATGTGGTTCTTCTCCAACTAAACATTGAAATATGGCGGAATGCTCCGAATCAACCGGCAAAATAGAAACGTTGTGTTCGCGTGCCAATTTCATCACCAGTTCGCCGGCAACCACTAAAGTTTCTTTATTTGCTAACGCGATATTTTTTCCAGCTTTGATAGCAGCAATTGTAGGTTGCAAACCGGCAAAACCAACTAAAGCTGTTAAAACCAAATCAATTTCTGGAGCGGTAACCATATCTGTAATGGCCTGACTTCCGGCCAAAACCTGAATGGGCGTATTTCTTAATGCTTCTTTTACGGCATAAAAAAGGTCATCCTGACCAATTACAACATATTCCGGCAAAAATTCTAAAGCTTGTACAATCAGCAAATCTGCGTTGGATTGTGCCGTAAGTAAACTGACACGAAAACGATCAGAATTTTCCCTGATCACTTGTAAAGTTTGTGTACCGATGCTGCCGGTTGAACCTAAAATGGCAATTTTCTTCAATTCCGACAATCTGTTGGGTATAATTTTTTCAATATTTTGATAAACGCCAATTTGTAAAATAGGTTTACAAACAGCAAAAATCTACAATAAAATATAACTTTCCAACTGTTCTGCAATTGAACGGTCGTTTGCCAAGCGCGGTACTTTATTTTGTCCACCTAATTTGCCTTTTTTACGCATAAAATCAATAAAAGCATTTGGTTTTAGCGGCCTGATTTTTAGCGGTTGCAATATATTTCCTTTAATTAAATCAGCATAATAAATATTTTTCTGCTGCATTTTGGCATCTACTTTATTGCTGAATTCGATCAGATTTTCAGGTTGTTTACCAAACTCTACAAACCATTCATGGAAAGGAAGTTCTCCCACAAGAGGATTTACCTGCGGCGCAACCGTAAATTCGGTAATTTCTAAACCTTCTTCTTGGGCAATTTGCATTAGTGCCTGTTCTACTTCTTCTCCAATTACGTGTTCGCCAAAAGCAGAAATAAAATGTTTGATGCGGCCAGTTACCAAAATTTTATACGGATTGATGGACGTAAATTTCATGGTATCACCAATGCTGTAACCCCATAAACCAGCATTTGTATTTAAAATTAAAGCATAGTTTTGATTCAGTTTAACTTCTCTTAAGCTGAGACGAACCGGTTTTTCATCAAAATAAGTTTCTGTCGGAATAAACTCGAAAAACATTCCTGCATCAGCCAAAAGCAATAAATCATTATTTTTTTGAGAATTTTGATAGGCGATAAAGCCTTCGGAAGCCGGATAAGTTTCGATAGAATCAATCGGAAAACCTACACTTTCTTCAATTTTGGCACGATAAGGCTGATAATTAACGCCGCCATAAACAAACAGCTTGAAGTTTGGAAAGATGTCTTTAATCTTTTTTCCACCTGATTTTTCTGATAAACGATCAAAGTACATTTGGCACCAGGGTGGAATGCCGGAAATAAGCGTCATATCTTCTTTAATCGTTTCGTCAACAATTGCATCTACTTTGGCTTCCCAATCTTCAATCCGGTTGACCGCATCACTTGGCATCCGGTTTTTCAACAGATATTTGGGAACGTGGTGCGCTACAATTCCGGATAATCTTCCCAGAAAAATTCCGGCTTTGGTTTGCAGTTCCGGACTTCCCTGTAAAAAAATCATTTTTCCATCGGTAAAAGAAGCATTGCCCGTTTCGTGAATATAATTAAGTAAAGCGTTTCTGGCTGCACGAATATGTTCTGGCATCGAATCTTCAGAAATCGGAATATATTTTACACCGGAAGTTGTGCCCGAAGTTTTGGCCAGATAAAGCGGTTTGCCTGGCCAAAGTACGTTTTCTTCGCCGTGCGTTACCCGATCTACATAAGGTTTCAGTTGCTCGTAATCACGGATGGGAACGTGTTTTTTAAAATCTTCGTAATTACGGATTTCAGCAAAATGATGATCTTTTCCGAATGCTGTTTTTGCACCTGTTTTTATCAGCTGATGAAAAATCTGATCCTGAAAATGTACCGCATTTTTCCGCAGTTTATCAATTTGTAAGGAAACCAAAAAGGCAAAAGGTTTGCTTAATGCTGCTTTTATGCCCATAAAATCAGTGTGTTTCGGCTACGTCATCGTCCACATCCATTCTGCTGTAAACCAGTTTCCGGTACGTAACAATCACCACAACGTTAACAAAAGGGTACAAAACCAAAATGCCTTTGCCGATGGCCATAAAACCGATGGCAATTACCAGCACCATCAGGCCCAATAAAGCCAGCAAATGCAGCATGTGCGATTTGGTAAGCAACCTGCTTTGGCGCAAAGATTCGATCACTCCAGAATTATCATCCACAATAAAACACGCGCAAAACATGTAGCGTAAAGCGGCATATAAAATCAGCATCACTTCCAGCACTTGCACATATTGCATAATGTTTTCCGGATAATATTCAAAGCCTTTTTCGATAACCAAGTTCAGCGTTACAATGGCAAAAGCTAGGAACAAGCAAATGGCAATAAAACTGAATACCATTTTGATTGAAGGAACCAGTTGCGAAAACTCGAACTCGTAATATTCGCTATCAATCAGTGTAAAAATCAGTTTATACAAACCTAATGTGGCGTAGGTTTGAATGATCATCAGCACTAAAAAAACCAAAAATTCGGTAACAGTATCTGAACCTACATCTACAAAAGCATTAAAAAACTGTACCACGCCCAAGGCTACGGCAGCTATTGCAGAATAAATAACGATGGTAAGAAAATTTTTTTTGGTGACATCCCATGCAGTTTTAAAAGTTTCTGCGATGGAAAACGGATGATACATATTAACGATTATGGCTTGTTTAAAATTATTCTTTTCCAGAAATCCTGCATAAAACCAAGCCCGTAAGCGGTTAGCTGAATGAATGAGGCAAATATGCTCAAAAATGCAATTTTTGCTGATTTATTCAGCATCCAGGAATGAAAAAATATTATCAAAATTAATAAGGCCAACACAAAGTTGCAAAGCTGAGCAACAGGCCAATCGAACAGGTTTGCTATTAAAGTGAAGACTAAACCTAATGTGAAAAAAGCCGGAAAAAAATGTACCGCTTTTAATCCCGAAGGAAAAAACTTATAAATATTGATGCGCGCACGGCCAAAAAAATGGATCTGTTTATAAAACTTTAAAAAGCTAGTGCGCCGTTTATGGTAAACTTTTGCTTCGGGAATTAATCCGGTTTTAAAACCAAATTTGTGGATTCTAATGCTTAGTTCTATGTCTTCACCTAAACGTGTTATAATAAAACCACCTGTTTTTTGATAAACGTCACGAGATAAACCCATGTTAAAGCTACGCGGATGGAAATCGCCAATCCGTTTTTCGCCACCGCGGATGCCGCCGGTTGTAAATGGCGAAGTCATGGAATAACTGATGGCTTTTTGTATCGGCGTAAAAGAAATATGCGCCGCATCCGGGCCGCCGTAAGCATCCAGTTTTTGGGCGATGATCTGGCGATTAACGATTTCCAGGTAATCCGAAGGAATCAAACAGTCAGAATCAAAAATGATAAAGTAATCGCCGGTTGCTCTTTCAAAACCATAATTCCTGCTAAAACCTTGTCCGCTGTTTGGTTTTACATCATATTTTAGGTTGAGTTGATCTTTGAAATCTGCAATAACCAAAGCTGCATCTTGTGCTGATCCATCTTCAATCACCAAAACCTCAAAAGCTTTATACGTTTGCAAAACAAGCGTTTCCAAGAGTTCGCGGATCTCCTGCGGACGATTGTAAAGCGGAATGATGATGGAAAAAAACATTAGATAAAAGAAGCAACGCGTTTACAGAACAGATTTTTAGGCGATAAAAACAGCATCAGCATTAATTCTTAAATCGTTTTATCAATCTGATAATTGTTTCTTTCGGAAGAATTGCGCGAAATCATCTCGGCCACAAAACCTGTTAAAAATAACTGGGAACCTAAAAGCACAGCAACTAAAGCGATGTAAAACAAGGTGTTATCGGTAATATTCCGGTATTTTACATGATTGGCAATATCATATAGTTTAGAACCAATCAGCCAGAACACAATTCCTAAACCGGTTAAAAAACACAATGTGCCCAACGTTCCAAAAAAGTGCATTGGCCGTTTAGAAAACTTGCCGACAAAAAATATCGACAATAAATCCAGAAAACCATTGATAAAACGGCTGAAACCAAACTTGGTAACGCCGTATTTCCTGGCCCGGTGTTCTACAACTTGCTCCGTAATTTTAGTAAAACCCGCCCATTTGGCCAGCACCGGAATGTAGCGGTGCATTTCGCCATAAACTTCTATATTTTTAACAACTTCTTTGCGGTAAGCTTTTAAACCGCAGTTAAAATCGTGCAAATTATGTATGCCCGACATGCTGCGTGTGGCTGCGTTAAAAAGTTTTGTAGGAATGGTTTTAGTAAGCGGATCATAACGTTTTGCTTTCCAGCCGGAAACCAGATCAAATTTTTCCTGCGTAATTTTTCGGTATAATTCCGGTATTTCCTCTGGAGAATCTTGCAAATCGGCATCCATCGTAATCACCACATTTCCTTTCGTAGCTTCAAACCCAACGTTCAAAGCGGCAGATTTACCATAATTTCTGCGGAATTTAATGCCTCTGATAAAAGGATTTGTTTCATACAAAGACTTGATCACTTCCCATGAATTATCGTTGCTGCCATCATCGATCAAGATAATTTCATACGTAAACTGATGCGTTTTCATCACCTTCCTGATCCAGTCGGTCAGTTCCGGCAACGATTCTGCTTCATTAAACAAAGGCACAACTACAGAAATATCCATTCTCTTTTTCAATCAGCGGTTTTGCACCGCCATGCTTCTTTTATCGTCTAAAATTTATTGTTTTTTGTTGACGGGGACTGGCTGCAACAATTCGTTTTTAAACAGCGCGCCAAAAATCAGCGAAGCCAAAAACAGCAACACCACCACAATGCCAAAACTCTGCACAAAACCCCAAACGCCTGATTTTTGCCGGTCGATATAATCTTTTCGTAAACCAGCAGTTTCTTCGTTAATGTGCTGCTGGCTAACGCCTTGTCCTTTCCGAATGGCTGCTTTTACCGATTCTATTTTATTTTGAAGGTTGATATCCGTTGCCGGTTCAATCACTTTTGAAAACAACAGAAAACCGAAAAAAAAGATGAGATACGAAGTTAAAAACATCACAAAAATACCGGAAGCCGCCTGCCGCAAATGCCAATGACCGCCAATTTTTTCGCGAAAACGCAGACAAAGTAAAACAGCTGCAATGATTGGAATGATGTTGGTGAATATCAACGGACTAAAAGCCGTAACCCATAATGGCGTACTGATTTTCACCATCATATAGTATGAAAATATATGCAGAGCCAGAATAATTACGCCCAGCACGCTGCCGTAAATAGCACCTTTAATCCTGATTCGCCGGTTTAAATCCTGCATTTTGTCAATTAACTTTTCAGGCATTAAAATTCAGCATAATTTCCAGTACCGGCAGGTCAAAATCCGGTTCTACCGCGTTGTTGGCTGCTGCTTTTTTGGTTTCTTCCGAAGGTTCTGTGTCGTAAAAGAGGCACATCAGCGGATAAAAAAGTTCTTTTATTTCTTCGTCTTCCGGCATGTTGCGGGCAACGTTTCCAATTTCTTCAATTCCGCTGTCCATCAAAATCTGGTTGGCAATTACCGGTTCATAAATGCGGTGCTCATCCTGAAACTCGTCTTCATCAACCAGCAAAAACTCGGTTAAATAATCGCTCAGTTCCGGCTCAATGCCTTCATCTTCACACTCGTTCAAATACAACAAAACGTTCAGCATTTCGGTGCCGCGGTCTAATGTTTCTTCTTCAATTTTCTCCCATTCCGGCGAATCCAGGTAATCTTCATCCAGCTTTTTTACATCAGCACTAAAAAAATTAACCAGCAGCAAATCAAAAAATATCTCGCGTAAATGTTCCAATTTTGGGTTCGAGTTAAAAACCTCGTCCATCGCATTTACCTTCTGCAAAAACTTTAATTCTGATCCGAAAACAGTTAATATTTGACCTTTTATCGGTTCTACATTGTTGGGATTTACGGGTTTAATATACTTAAACGCAGCTTCAATTGCCTTATTTATTTTGATGTCGATCATGTTAAACAGCTTTATAAATTTGATTATTGTTGATGGTGAGCAACACTTTCCCTTTCATTCCCTGACCTAAAAACGGCGAGTTGGACGATTTGGAAAAATTGTTTTCACGTGTGTAATTCCAGTTATTTTCCGGATCAAGCAAAACCAGATTTGCCATTTCTCCTTCTGCGATGAATGCTTCTTTTATGCCTAATATTTTGCGCGGATTGACGGCCATTTTCTCCACAATCAAATCCACATTTAAACCTGATTTTACAGCCAGCGAAAATGCCGTTTGCAAACCAATCATCCCAAATTCAGCCACTTCAAATTCTACTTCTTTCAGTTCAATTTCGTGTGGCGTATGCTGGGAAACAATGGCATCAATCGTTCCATCCTGCAAACCTTCCAGCAACGCGTCCACATCTTTCTTCGTGCGCAACGGCGGTTTTACTTTGTACAAACTATCGAAACCCAGCAAAGCTTCATCCGTTAACAGCAAATGATGGGCGGCCACATCACAGGTAATTTTTAAACCTTTTGCTTTGGCTTTGCGAACTTGATTAACTGCTTGTGCTGTAGAAATGGTTGTAAAATGCAACCTAGAATTGGTGTATTCAGCCAAATACAAATCGCGGGAAATCATTAATTCTTCCGCCAGTGCCGGGATTCCTTTCATGCCTAGCAACGTACTTACCACACCTTCGTGCACTTTTGCTTTGCCAGCGATAGAAATATCTTCAGGATAAGAAAAAATCAATCCTTCAAAACCTTGCGCATACAACATTGCACGTTCCATCAAACCTGCATCTTGTACCGGATTGTTTCCATCCGTAAAAGCCAATGCACCAGCTAAATACATGTCGTACATCTCAGCCAAATCTTTTCCTTCGGTCTTGTAGGAAATGGCGCCAAGCGGATAAACATTCACCAGATTTCCGCGAGATTGGTTGATCAAATATTGTACTTCGGATTTGGAATGAACCGGCGGCTGCATGTTTGGCATTAAAGCTACGCCAGTAAAACCGCCGGCTGATGCGGCCAGCGTGCCGGTTTGCATATCTTCTTTGGTTTCCAGTCCTAAATCGCCGAAATTGCAATTCAAATCAAAAAAACCGGGCGCCAAATAACAATCTTTTCCATTTATAATTTCTGCATCTGCTTGAATATCAACAGCAATTCGAACTATTTTTCCGTCTTCCACCAGAACATCCATTATTTGCATGTTAAAAACAGCATTCGGATCAGTTAAGGTAACAGATTTAAGAAGCAGGTTCATTCGATGTTAATTTATACAAAATTGAGCCGGTTAAACCAGTGCAGTTGTTTTATGCTGATTCACTTTATAAAACCGGATCAGCAGCACTTCGGCAGCCAGGCAAAGCAAGGCCAAAATTAGGCAAAGTTTCCATAACTGCACGCCGGAACTTACTTCGGCAACCGCATTCTTTAAAGATTGCTTTCCGGCTGGCAAATAAGATACTGTTTTTATGCCCCTAAAAAGTGTATGCAAATCATTCTCGGTCAGATAGTTCAGGTCGGATTCCTGTCGGTTATCATTAAAAGCAATCTGCGCCAGCAAACTGTCTTTTTTAAGCAATTGGTAATTTCCGGTTTCTTTAATCTGATCGGCCACATAAAGCTGCGTTTTCCCTTCCGCCTGACGAACATCGGGAATTAAAGAAGTTTGTCCTTTTTGCAAATGCAAAGGCTGGTCCGGATGCACATCCTGCGCAACTTCCAGCAGTTCGTTCTCGCCCAAAGTATAAAACAAAGGCGGGTTATGGCCGCTCAGCAAAGCCATCCGGAACAAAACCGGCACAAATAACGCATGGTACGGCAGGTTGCCAAACTTTTCATCCAGCGCAACGGCAAACAAATAAACTTTGCCTTTGCCGCTGCTGTAAACGCTTAAAAAAGCAGTTTTGCCCGGCAATTCCAGCAAATTGGTTTTGGTAGTACGCTGAGCAGAACTCATCGCAAAATATTTTTTAACCAAAGGCAAATCCGGCTTTTCGGGTAGCTGCTCAAAAACATCTTTAAAAAAAGTATTTTGCAGGTTAATGGAAGTAACTTTTGTGCTATCAGTTATTAATTTCTGCGGATAATCAACCTGTAAAGCTTGCAGCAAATGTTGATAAGAACTGAGGTTTGCATCCGCCGCCGGAAAAACAACCAGCGTGCCGCCCTGCTTCACATAATTTTGCAATTGCTGCGCCAAACCGGCGGATACTTCTTTTCCATCACTAAAATAGACAACTAAGTAACGGTTTAAGGCTGAATAATTTACATTTCCTGCGGGAGAAAAATCGGCCTTAAAAAAAGCATCGGAAGCAAAAACAGCTTTTAAAAAACGGTTGGGTGATTGATCGGCAATTTGCAAAACCGGCAAAGCCTGCTGCACCTGGAAAGTGAAGTAAAAATGGTTATCAAAAGTAACCGGATTATCATTCAGCAGGATTTCGCCGTTTTGCCAGCCCGCTTTCAATCCCGAAAAACGCAAAGTATCATCCTGAAATTTCCCCGCTTCCAGATCATAACTTCCTAACGCTTTTGACTGGCCGTTGATGACTAATTTTACCGGAACTTTTTCTGCCTTTTCATCGCCATAATTATGTAAACGGACAACCATTTTTTCGGCAGCATTGGGTTGATGCAAAGGCGAAATCAGCCAGGCAGAATCAACCGCAATATTGGGCAGCGGACCAGCTTTTAATTGTACGAGATGAATTTGAATATTGCTATCTGCAGGAATACTTCTTTTACCAATGTTTTTTTGGAAATCCGAAATGACATAACTGCTTGCTGCTGCACCTTTTCGGGTATTGAATAAGCTTTGCTGCCGGTTTAAAATTTGTGCTAACGTTCTGCTTTGCGGACTGATTCTAACTTCATCCACCGCTTGGTTAAATTCGTCGTGGTTGAGAAATCGCTGCTGTTTCCCTTCAAAATCCTGTGTAATTAACTGAAAACGATCATTCAAACCATATGCAGAAGCAATTTCTTTTGCCCGGCGGCGCGCTTCATCCAGCAAAGAACCTTCGCGGTTTAGCGTTTGCATGGAGTAAGAATTATCTACAAAAATGCTGACCAATTGCTGCTTGTTTTCGTTTTCGGTATTTTGAGAAGGAAGGAACGGACGCGCAAAAGCTAACACTAAAAAAGCTAAAGCCAGCATCCGTGCCGCCAGAATTAAGCGGTTGCGCAAATTACTGCGCGATGACTGCTGTTTCTGCACATCTTTTAAAAACTGGACGTTGGAAAAAAAGACTTTTTTGTACTGCCGGAAGTTAAACAGGTGAATGATGACCGGAATGGCCAGCGCAAATAAAGCAAACAAAAAACCTGGATAAAGGAATGCCATAAATGTTCCAAAGATAGGTTTTTTACGGATTGATTAACTTACTATCTTCCTCCTAAAAGGTACTGATTTATTGTCTTGTTTTTATCAATCAACATAGATATTCCCATACAAAAAGCAATTACAATAACTGTAATAAATGGTGTATAAACAAAGCTATACAAAAAATGCTGGTAAGGCAGCCTGAATAAATACAGGTACGAATTTAAAAAAGAACTGATAAAATATATTGGCAAAGTGTTTCTACCTAAAGTTTCAAATAATTTTAAGTTAGGCAGTTTTTTAATTAAGGTTATAGAAACTATAATTCCCGTAAAACCAGCAACGTATCGGTAGCAATCATCATAAATTCCTTTTAAATCATTCGGTTTTAATGCCATCTCGGTAGTGTAAATATAATATTCATTTTTCCAGAAATACCAGAGTACCAAAAACACAATCAGGGAAAAAACAAAAATAATATTGTTGGTTTTAAGTTGATATTTATGGACGAGGTAACCCGCAAAAAAATACGGAATCATGTACTTGGTATAGTAAAAACCTAAACCGTTCGGAAGTAAAAGAATCAGGATAAAAAGGATTAAATAAGCAATTAAACTATCTTTAAAAAGCTTATTAATTACCATAACACTCAAGGAAGATAGTAGTAGCGACCAGATGAACCAGAAAAAGAACGGCAGGTTGTAAATGTAGTTTTTAATCCATTCAACTAAAGAATGAGAAACTTCCCAACGAAATACAAGCAGATACAAGAATGACCAGATGAGAAAAGGAATCAGGAGCTGTTTTATTCTAGCCTCAATCAATTCTTTCAAGCTCCTTTTATTTATGCTGAAATAATACAAGTAGCCACTAATTGCCATAAAAAAAGGCATATGAAAAGTGTAAATCATTTCATATAGCTTGTTATTTAGAACATCATTTTTAGTACAAAACTGCATACAATGTCCCCAAACAACCAGTATAATCGCTAATCCTTTAAACTTATCTATCAACAAATTCCTGCTCATCATTTAACTGTATCTGCAAAATATTGCCAATTATACGTACATAAGGCTCTGTTTCGATACAAGTTTATGTAAAACACTTTTGCTGTATTTAAAAAAACAGACTTATCACATCTTTTAACAGAAAAATCAATGCTTTAATTAAAACAGCAAAAGCGTTACAAACATTCCTTCGCTTAATTGATTTCTTTTGCATAGAATTTACTGATAAAAGAAGTACATGCAATTATCCAACAATACCATTTTAATCACCGGCGGCACCTCCGGAATTGGTTTGGCTTTTGCCGAAGCATTTATGGCAGCAGGCAGTAAAGTGATTATCTGTGGCCGACGTGAAGAACGCCTGAATGATCTCCGCCAAAAAAACCCTAATTTAATTACCAGAAAGTGTGATGTTGCCAGTGCTTCAGATCGCGAAGAATTGGCCAATTGGGTTTTGGAAAATCACCCGGAAGTGAATATTCTGATGAATAATGCTGGCGTGCAGCTGCATTTGGATATGACGAAGCCAGCAGATTTAAGCAGGGTTTATACAGAAATTGAGACTAATGTAGTTGCGCCAATTCATCTGACTTCTCTTTTTGCCCAGCATTTAGCAACCAGACCAGAAGCAGCTATCATCAATATTTCATCAGGTTTGGCTTTTGCGCCGCTGGCTTTTATGCCGGTTTATTGCGCTACCAAAGCGGCTGTTCATTCGCTTACGTTGTCGCTTCGGCATCAGCTTAAAAATACTTCAGTAAAAGTTTTTGAAATTGCGCCGCCTGCGGTTGATACCGAATTAGGCCATGACCGCCGCGAAGACAAAACGCAATCGCACGGTGGTTTGCCCATTGCAGATTTTATTGCTGAAGCGATGGAAGCGTTGAAAAATAATGTTCTTGAGGCACCAATCGGGATGGCAAAAGGTTTGCGCGAAAAGCGGGAAACCATTTTTGAAGTGATGAACAATCAGGCTCCGGAAACTTTGCTTGTCAATCACGAACAATAAATTCATATTCAACTGCAGAATCAATCTATTTCAACATGAAAAAAATATTTACCATACTGTTTTTAGCAGGTATTTCTTTGCAAAGCTATAGTCAGGTAGCTTCTAAAACTTCTTCGGCAAATAATCCTCCCGAATTATCCCTGATAAAAGAAGCAGAACTGAAAAAAGATATTTTTGAACTGGCCGGAGATGCTTTCCGTGGAAGACGCGCCGGAACGCCGGATGAATTGCGCGCAGCCGTTTGGGTAGCTCAAAAAGCAATGGAAGCTGGCTTGAAACCTGCTGGTGATGACGGCACTTATTTTCAGTTTTATAATTTGAAAAGAACGATTACAGCTAATAGTGGCACGTTTTCCATCAACAATAAAAATTTGGCTTTGTGGAAAGAAGTTTTTCCTTCACAACCTATAGAAACACATTTGAACGGATCCGTTTTGTGGTTAAATTCTATGGCGGATACGACAAAAGATTTAAAGGGAAAAATTGTTGCTGTAAAAATTATCCCGCCTTCTCCCCTGCCGGTTTCCTGGATGAGTTTGTGGGGATTACGCTACACTTCGCTTGCTGTGCGCCAGCAAAGTTTGGCTTTGCGCAGACAAGGCGCATCAGCCATAATTTTGGTGGCCGATCAGCAAACGGAAAAATCTTTAGGTTTTGTCGGACATAATTATCAGGAAGGTTTGTACCAGTTGGAAGGAACGCCTGCATCAACCCAAAAACCGCTACCGGTTATCGTAGTTTTAGGTTCTTTTGCCGGAGATTTTCAGCAAGCTAATGCAGCGGTAAAAATTGATTTCCGCACAGAAACAAACCTGTATCCATCTGTAAATGTGGTGGCAAAAGCCGTTGGAACTGATCCTCAACTTAAAAATGAATACGTTCTATTCAGCGGTCACCATGATCATGATGGTGTTGGCGTTCCGGTTGATCGGGATTCCATCTGGAATGGTGCCGATGACAATGCTTCGGTAACTGTTGGAATGCTGGCAATTGCCCGTGCATGGTCGGCCAAACCTGGCAAACGTTCTGCTTTATTTGTTTGGCATGGCGCAGAAGAACGCGGATTGCTGGGTTCTCGCTGGTACGCCGCGCATCCAACCGTAAAAAAAGAAGCGATTGTAGCTGTTTTAAATGGCGATATGATTGGCCGCAACGCACCGGATTCTGCGGCATTGCTCGGCACAACTTCGCACAAAAACTCTACGCAATTGGTGGATATGGCGATGAAAGCCAACCAAAATTTAACACATTTTAAGGTTGATTTTTCCTGGGACGATGCCAAGCACCCTGAAAATTGGTATTTCCGCAGCGATCATTTACCTTATGCGCAGGCTGGTATTCCTTCTATATTTTTTACCACTTTGCTTCATGCCGATTATCACACGCCAAAAGATGAACCTGATCGTATCGATATAACTAAATTAGCAAAAATGTCTAAATGGATGTATGCAACCGGCTGGATGGTTTCGCAAACACAGCAAAAACCGGAACTGGATAAAAAGTAATTATGCCTGATTTCAACCCAAAGCAAATTTTTTATACTGCTGATGCTTTAAATGAGCGTGGGAAAGAGCTTGCCCTGCAATTTCCAGAAGCAACTTTGCAGGAAGTGAAGCAGCACAACCATTTGCCGGAAACGGATTTGAACCATTACAAAGCGAAATCAGATTTGCTTGTTTTGGGGAAATTAAAATCGAAACAGATTAGGGAAAGCGGCCGCAGTTCTGATTTTATTGCGCCAAGTCTAGCCAATGGCTGTTATGGCGGTTGCGCGTATTGTTATGTAGATCGGCATAAAGTAATTAACCCAATCACGATTTTTACCAATACGGATGAGATTTTGGCTGCGGTTAATAAGCACGTAATGGCGTTGCCTTGGCCAAAAGTTCCAAACCAAACCGACCCGATTTTTTACACGTATGATATCGGCTGCAACTCTGATCTTTCTGTGGACTATGCCATTTTTAGTGGCATAAAAACAGTATTGGAATTTTTTAAAAATCATCCGCGCGCCAAAGCTACTTTTGCTACCAAATTTGTCAATCGTGATTTGCTGGAGTTCAATCCGCAGCAAAAAGTTAGGATTCGTTTAAGCTTGATGCCAGCGGAAATCAGCAAACTGGTTGATGTTCGGACGGATAGTATTGAAAAAAGAATTGCCGTTATCAATGAATTTTTTGATGCCGGTTACGAAGTTCATGTTAACTTTTCTCCGGTGATTGTTTACGATCGCATCCGAAATTCTAACCGCGACTGGCGCGAAGATTACCGCGAACTTTTCAGGCAGTTAAACGCAGCTGTGCGGCCGGAAGTGAAAGCGCAGATGCAGTGCGAAGTGATTTTTTTAACGCATAACGAAGCGCAGCATATCACCAATCTCGGCATCAACCCAAAAGCGGAAGAGTTGCTGTGGCTGCCCGAATTTCAGGAAACCAAACGCAGTGAGTTCGGCGGTATCAACATCCGTTATCAGCATAAACTGAAACGCAGGATGATTGATACTTTTGTAAATATGCTAACAGAAGAAATTCCGTGGTGCGGTATCCGGTATATTTTTTAAATAAATTATGGCAGAAAATGATTTGCCGGAAGTTTGGCTTCGCGGTCCGATTTCTGATTTTCCGCTCCTGCTTCAACCCATCGCTTTTGCTTTGATGCAAGCCCGCGAAGATGTCAATAAATACATGGTTGATTTCCCGGATAATTTGCTTTACGAGCGGCCCGGCGGTGCTGCTTCCGTAGCTTTTCATTTGCAGCATTTAAGCGGCGTTTTGGATCGGATGTTTACTTATGCTGAAAATATGCCGCTAAACGAAGCACAGTTAAACTGGCTTCAATCAGAAGGAAAAAATCAGGAAAAATATGGTTCTGGCAAAGATTTAGTTCAGATTTTTAATGTACAGATTGAAACTTCACTCCGAAAATTAAAGATTATTGATTTGAATTTGCTGACCGAACCACGCGGCGTTGGCCGGAAGCAATTGCCGTCCACCGTTTTTGGTTTGCTGATCCATGCTGCCGAACATACACAACGGCATGTTGGGCAGCTTTTGGTAACTGTTAAAGTTTTGAAGGCACCAAAAAATGATCGATAAAAGAAGTATCAGGCATTCCAGAATTCGAATTTACGTTTGGTAAAAATAGCTTTCGGGATCATTGCATTTACACCCATCGTTTGATCAACCACCTGCGTTACTTCAAAATCAACCGCAGTGCTTGCAATGGATAAGGCTTCATTAAAAGTATAGCCCAACTCATCTTTGATAAAATTGCAGGCAGCCAAAGTTGCATTTTTCATCGCCTGGCGTAAATCTTTATCCAAACCAATGGCAATGAAATGTGTCGGCGTTTCGGCGCGTGGTTCGGTAATTTTTTTGTTTTTATGAATAACGAATTTTGCCACCAAAGTCAACGAAGCTTCTATTGCCACGCCGCTCACTTCGCCTGTTCCCTGCGCCGTGTGGCAATCGCCGGTGGTAAATAATCCGCCTGAAACAGAAACCGGCAAAAACAAAGATGTGCCTTTTACCAATCGCTTTAAATCCAGATTTCCGCCATAAAAAGCCGGTGGAATAGAGCTGATCCGGCCCAAATCTGCCGGAGGGGAAAGTGCCATTACGCCAAAAAATGGTTTCAGCGGGATCTCAATTCCATCTTTAAACGAACCGAATTTTTTGTTTTTGTCGTATCGGTAAACAAATGTTTCCGGCGTTTTAATATCATCCGGAATGGCGCCACCGCCCGGCCAAACGCTATTCACGCCATAATTACTGCGGATTAAAATATCCTGAATCTGCACTTCCAGCATGTCGCCCGGTTCTGCGCCTTCAATAAAAATTGGTCCGGTTAAAATATGTCCGTGCAAACCAGAAGGTTCAGGTTTGATGTTTTTCAGGATCGTGATGATTTCCTGCGCGTGCTCATCAATTGGCAGATTATTTTTCTGGTAAAATTCTTCCGGATTTTTTTTGTTGATGCCAACCGTGTTGATGGTTTCAATGGCTACAATTTGCCCCAAATTTACGGTTGCAACTGGTTTTACATCGGCACCGTAAAAACCGTTCACCATATTTTCCGGAATTGTTCTGATCGTGATATCCGGTTTGATGGCTTTTACAGATGCTTCTTTTATCGGCATAAATTCATCCAAAGCTGATGCTGTTGCTGTTAAACTCGCGGCAGTTATTGCTGCAATTCCACCTAAACTTGTTTTTTTAATAAAATTCCGCCTTGAATTTTCCGGTTGTGGGTTTGGTAAGTTTTTATTCATCTTTTTTCAATATTAAAACAATCCTTTTTTCTAAAATTAAACATTTATTTTCTGCGGAAAAGTATTTTCTCTGATACAAACCACAGCACATCAGCCTGAAAAAATTGTACCTTTAAAACATGTCTGCCACACCATTACAACAAGCGTTCGCAAAATTCGATGCACATAACGCAACCGATCCGAACCAGGAAGAATTTGAAGGAAAAACCTATCCAAAAGAAGTATTGTACGCCGGGCGGATGACGAAAAAGCTGAACGATTACGCGCCTGATGCACCGGAATACATGCAGCTGGCCGTTCGGTGCCAGCATATAGGCCGGTGGGAAATTGCGCGCGATTCTTATCCGATGGACCGGCCGGGTTATTTGATGTGGAGAAGTCAGCTGAAACTGCACCATACCAAAATTGCCGGGCCGATTTTGGCGGAAGTTGGTTATGATGAAGAAACGATCAACAAGGTGAAAGCACTTTTACTCAAAAAAAACCTCAACCAAAACCCGGATACACAACTGATTGAAGATGTGATCTGCCTGGTTTTTGTAGAATTTTACCTGGATGATTTCACCAAAAAACACAGCGAAGAAAAGATGGTTGATATTTTGCGGAAAACGCTTAAAAAGATTTCGCCGCAAGGAATTGAAGCAGCTTTAAAAATCAGCATGACGGAACACGTAAAAGATTTGATTATGCAGGCTGCTTCCTGATTGTCAAACAATTATAATAATTGTTTTATCCATTTAATATGGATATAGATCAAGCAAAACAAATTTCCGCTAATACTACTTTTACCCGGATAAAATCAATATCTAAACAAAAATGAAAAGAAATGCAACCGCCGTTTGGAACGGAACCGGAAAAGATGGAAACGGTAAAATCAACTCACAAAGCGGCGTTTTAAACAACAGCCAGTTCTCTTATAAAACCCGTTTTGAAGATGGCATCGGCACAAACCCGGAAGAACTAATTGCAGCTGCACACGCCGGTTGTTTTTCGATGCAATTGAGCTTTAATATTTCTGCGGAAGGTATCACTCCGGAAGAAATTACCACCAAAGCAGATGTAAACGTGAATCCTGCAAAAGGCGAAATTGACACTATCCATTTGGATGTAAAAGTAAAAGCAACCGGTTTATCCCAGGAAAAATTTGATGCTTTGGTAGCTCATGCGAAAGAAAACTGCCCGGTTTCTAAACTGGTAAAAGCAGCAGAAATCACTATCAGTTCCGAATTGCTTGCATAATTCTTTAAGCAGAAAAACGAAAAAGTGAAGTGTTCCTGCTTCACTTTTTTTGTTTAAAAACCTTTTGATGCTGTTTTACCGGCTATTTTTTGGGGCCTGTTTTTTCTTACAAAAACCTTTCTTCAACAGCAAACTCACTTTCCCAGTTCATTCAAAACGGCACGTTCCAGTTCATTCGGATACATCGAGCCGATGATGTAAACCAAACCATCACGGTCTGTTAGATGCACGGCAGATTTACCACCGGTATAAAAACGAATCGTTCCTTTTTTATGCAGGTTGTAAACCGGATTGTTCAAAAAATACCGGCTGTACGATTTTTGTTCTACGTGCGTAATGCTGTTCAAATCGATTTTAACCAGTTGCGTAGTCCACAAACCATCAATCAGCACACTTTTATTAACCACGCGGATGCGAAAGTGAAGGATAAAACCCATTACAATAGAAATCACCAAAATACCAAAACCAACAATCAACAGCAGATCGCCTTTGCGTTCCCGTTCTATCGTAAAAAAATAAATGGCAAAACAAAGTATGGATAATGCCAAACGAATAGTAATCGGGATAAACTCTCGGCCAAGGTATTGCTTTTCTGTAAAAGCCGGTTTGTTGCTCATAAAACAGTGTTGTACAATTCGAAGATAACAACTTTTTTGGTGCTTCGCTGCACTTTGTACCGGTCATCCAAACGATAACCAGCCAGCCAGATGATTTCGCCGTTGCCATTTACCAGTACCGGAATTACCGGTTTTTGATGTATTGGGACTTTTTGATGGACAAAAAAGTCGCTCAGTTTTTGCCGGTGCTGCATGCCCAACGGGAAAAAATAATCACCAATTTGCCAGTTTCTGATGGTTAACGGGAAAATTACTTTTGCAGCATCAACAGAAGCGGCCATCGGATTATTTTTGATAATTAGCGCATTTTCATCATGCAAAAGTTTCAGTTTAAAATTTTGAAAAAAGACCTCATCTTGATTTTTACCGATCAGTAATGCTTCTTTTACCAGTGTTTTTTTGGATTGAATAATGATTTCTGTTCGATCTAAAAAAATGTTGTGCGAAGGCGATTCGAAAATTTTGCCAGAATGTTTATCCAGAGAAAGTATTAAATCAGCAACAACCTGTTCGCTGAAATTGAATTCACGCAGCAAACCAAAAGTTAATAATTGCTGCGGATAGAATTTTTTCAAATCCGAAATCTTAATCCGTGTCTCCAATTTTAGGTTGATAAAAACAGCATCACGCGTTAACTGCAACTGGTTTTCCAGTAATTGCTCCAGCTGCCGGAAATGTTCCAGGTTTTGCTCAAATGTTTTTTCCAGTTTTGGGTTGATTTCTTTCAACTTCGGCACTACTTCCAGCCGGATTTTATTGCGTGCGTATTTTGTAGAAGCGTTGGAACTGTCTTCCACAAAATCCAGTTTTTCATCCACACAAATCCGATCAATACTTTCCCTTGATAAAAACAGCATTGGCCGCACTAATTTTCCGTTTTTAGGTAAAATTCCATGCATTCCGGCAATTCCCGTTCCGCGTGTTAAATTTAATAAAACGGTTTCTACCGCATCATTTTGGTGATGTGCCAAGGCGATAACTTCAAAATCCTGTTCGGCACAAATTTTTTCAAACCAATTGTAGCGTAACTGGCGAGCCGCCATTTGGATAGAAATATGGTTTTCGGCAGCAAAATCGGATGTGTTAAATTGCGTTAAAAAAAACGGAACCTGCAGCTGATCAGCTAAATTTGCAGTAAAATCCTGATCCCGCCTGGATTCTGCTCCGCGCAGCTGGAAATTGCAATGCGCAATGGCAAAATCAAAACCGGAACTTTTAAGCAGATGCGCTAGTAAAACAGAATCTTTGCCGCCGCTAACTGTTGCCAACACTTTTTTTGGTGTGGTAAAAAGAGCATGATGCTCTGCAAATTCCAAAAATTGTTTTACGGGCAGCATCAGGCCAAATTTAAATGATTTAATTACCCGTCAAAAATTTAATTTTGTACCGTGCAAAAACTATTCATAACGTTCTGTTTACTACTATTAGCCATTTGTACGTTTGCCCAAAAAAAACCAACTGTTGTTAAACTGGTTTCTTCTGCCAGAACACTGGGCGCCAAAAGCAATGGTGTAGATTTTTTCAAGGTTTACAGCGGCACTTTTCAGCATGAAAATGCTACTTTACAATCTGACAGTGCTTACTTTTACCCACAAAGAAATGCTTTTGATGCTTTTGGCCATGTGATTATCCATCAAGCTGATACACTAAATGTGTACTCTGATTTGTTAAATTACAACGGAAACACGCACATTGCCATCCTCACCAACAATGTGCGTTTGGTTGATAAAGATGCCGCTTTAAGCACCAACCATTTAAATTACAACACCTTAACACGTTACGGAACTTATACCGATGGTGGTAAACTCACTCAAAATGAAAACACGTTAACCAGCCAAAATGGCTATTATTTTGCTATTTCGCGCGATGCTTACTTTCGGTACAATGTGGTTTTAACAGGAAAAGATGCGCTTGTAAAATCAGACACGATGCGGTATAACTCCAATTCAAAAATTGCTTATTTCTATGGGCCAACCAATATCTATCAAAAAACAGATACCGTTTACACCGAAAATGGTACTTACAACACTATTACGCGTCAGGCTTTAGGAACTAAAAATAACCGCTATCAGCAGGGATCAAAAACGCTGGTTGGCGATACTTTATTTTTTGATGATATCAAAGGTTTCGGGCGTGCCAACAGTCGTATTGTTTTTAATGATACGGAACAAAGAACAACGTTGCGCGGCGATTTGGCCAATTATTACAAAAACCCAGAGCGAACCGTTGTTACCAAAAATGCTTACGTAATATTGGTAACCGAGCAGCGCGATTCTGTTAACCGTGATTCGGTAAAAAACCCGCACAAATATGTGCGCACGCCAACACCCGCTCCAGTGGTATCTGCCCAAAAAAGTACGGTAAAAACAGCATCGCCATCAAAACCAGCAGCCAAGCTTGCTGCGGAAAAACCGTATGTGCCTTTAAAAAAAGATACTGTTATCATCAAAAGAGATTCTATTTACTTAACAGCTGATACTTTAGACACCTATATTTTAACCTTTAAAGCGTTAAAAATACGACGGGAACAGATGCGGCTGGCTGGATTGCGCGATACTTCTATCAAAACAAAACCACAGCTCAAATCAAAAGTTAAAGGTAAAAATGAACTGGAAGGCTACCAGATTGATTTACGCCGTTTGCCAGCTGACACGAATTATAGAAAACGTGAATTTTTCGGAAAAATGATCTTACCTAAAGCTGTAAAGAAACAAGTTGTTGATACAATTGCGCTTAGAAAAGCACGGCAGGATTCTACCCAAAAAGCAATGGAAAAAGATCCGGTTTATGCTACCCGAAAAGTTCTTTTGAGTGACACGTCGCGCGTTCGGATGATCAATGCCTGGCCTCATGCCAAAATTTTTAAATCTGATTTGCAGGCTGTGGCTGATTCGATCACATTTAGCAATAGTGATTCGCTGGTACGATTTTACAGAAAACCAATTATCTGGACGGAAGGTTCACAGCTTACTGCAGATACAGTTTTTCTTCAGCTTAAAAACAAAAAGCTGGATAATATGGATTTGATCCGGTCTTCTTTCATTGTTAATACGCAGGCCGATTCTACTTATTTCAACCAGATTTCCGGTAAAAAAATTCGTGGTATTTTTAACAACAACAGGCTAAGTACGCTTTTTGTAGATGGCAACGCGGAGAGTATGTACTATATTTATCAAAACAATAATGCTGCTAACTTAGATCATTCTTTAAGCAGCCGTATTCGTGTCCAGTTAAAGGAAAACAAGCCCAGTCTGATTGTTTTTTTAAGTAAAGTGGAAGCGCAGGTTTATCCGGTTGCAACTTTAAAAGATGACCAGAAAATTTTAAAAGGATTTATCTGGAAACCTAAAGACCGGCCTGTTTCTAAAGAATCTATTATCCCGGGATTAAACAAAAAATCGAAAAAAGCAGTGCTTCCGCCAAAACCAAAAACCCCTCCGGCAATACCAAAAGTAAAACCGGATTTGGCCAAACGTATTGTAATTACGCCTTAAGTTTTGTTTGGGCATCATTTTTATGCGGTAAAAGAAGCATCTCATTATTTTAACATGGATTTATCGGCTGTCAGAGCATTAAATTACCCAAATTTCAGGTTATACTTTTCCGGTCAGGCCATTTCTTTAGTTGGCACCTGGATGCAACGCATGGCCGTAAGCTGGCTGGTTTTCAACCTTACGCACTCGGCACTGATGCTGGGTTTGGTTGTATTTGCCGGACAAATTCCGATCATGCTATTGTCGCCTTACGGTGGTGCTTTAACCGATAGGCATAGCCGTTATAAAACTTTGTTGTACACACAGATAGCTTCCATGATTCAGGCAGGTTTGCTTACCGCTGTTGTACTTTCCGGACATTATAATATTACCATTATCCTAATTTTGAGTATAATTTTAGGAATTATTAATGCTTTTGATACACCTGCCCGGCAATCGTTGATTATCAATTTGGTAGAAGATAAAAAAGATTTGCCAAATGCGATTGCACTTAATTCTTCGATGGTTACATTGGCGCGTTTATTAGGGCCGGTTGCAGCAGGTTTTATTTTGAGTGGTTATGGAGAAGGCATCTGTTTTTTGGTTAATTTTCTCAGTTTTGTAGCTGTAATTGCTTCGCTTTTGCTGATGAAAATTAAACCGGAAATCAGGCAGCCAAACAAGCAGGATATTTGGCAGGGATTGCATGAAGGATACAGTTATTTGCAGCAACACGCTGGTATTCGATCTGTTATTTTACTGATGGCTTGTACCAGTTTCTTTGTGATGCCCTACTCTACTTTATTGCCTGTTTTTGCTACGAATATTTTCCATGGAAACGTTACTACTTTTAGCTGGCTAAATGCCATATCCGGCTTGGGCGCGTTGTTTGGTGCCATTTACATGACAACTTTAAAACCTGGCAAAAGCCTGTTAAAAATAATTGCTTATTGCAGTGCGCAGTTTGCTATCAGCCTGATTTTATTTGCCTTGACAGGATTTTTCCCGTTGGCTTTATGTTTTATTATGGCCGCCGAGTTTGGCATGTTATCGCAAATTGCAGCATCAAACACCTATATTCAAACACATGTAGACGAAAACATGCGTGGCCGCGTAATCAGTTATTATGTAATGGCTTTTCAGGGGATGCAGCCCATCGGCAGTTTGCTTATCGGTTTTTTGGCTCATTATTTTGGCCCATCATTGATTGTTTGTGCCGAAGGGATTGCCGGGATCATTGCTGTAATCTGTTTTATCCCATACTTGAAAAAAGCCGGTATAGAGATGAGGAGTGATCTTCGGAAACAAATCACTATGTCCAATACAGAATTGAAGCCTGCGGAAAACGGGTTTTAATCTGAAGCTCAAAAAACGATTTTAACCGCTTCATTACATCTTTCGTATAAACGAATTTTGTACCGCCAAATTTGTTGGTTTTGGTAGCACGGGAAGCTTCGTCCATCTCCAAACTGGTATTCGGGTACCATTCCATCAAAACATCTTTAGAACCAGGCGTAAACCGGTGACTGATCAACTCAAATGTTAAATCACAGTTAAAATCCAGGTTTGCAGAAAGCTGCTCGAACAAATCAGTATAATGCTGTTCCCAATCCGGTATCGGCATAATTGGTGCCAGCACAATCCCGATCGGATAATTGCCTCCACCCTGCTCTTTTGGCTGAGCCAGTTTGCGCAAAGCTTTGATTCGTGCCGGAACAGAAGCTGTGCCACCTTCCAAACGTTTGGCTACAACTTCTGCATTTAAACTGATACGGAAACGCGTATGGCCATTGTGCGGAATATCTAATAGTGGTTTTATCGCATCAAATTTGGTAACGAAGCGTAAGTAACTATTCTCCCGTTCACCAAAAAAACGGATTACTTTTTCCAGTCCGCCGGTTAAATGTTCTAAACTTAACGGATCGGTATAACAACTCGCTTCAAAAGAAGTAGGCTGATTTAAGCGTTCAAACCTGTGCAGACTATTTAAAACGGCAGGCAGATTTGCAAAAACCCGAATTGCCGGCGGGCCGGATAAACTGCCGGCCAGATAACAATACTGGCAATGTGCCGGGCAACCTTCTGCCAGATGGAATTGCCAGTCAGCAGAAGGTGGAATTGGCCTTAAATTGAATGAACTTGGTGGTGCATTTACAATGGCTAAAGTATTTTTAGCAATTTTATAAGTTTCGCGTTCTGTAGCACCACGCAAACCAGTAATGCGATTATTTTTAAGAATTTCTACGGATAAACCTAAGTTCGAAATACGCTCATACATCTCCTGTCCGTAAGGTTCTTTTAAAGCATCCGGCGTAATTACTACCCTTTTGGGCATCCATAATTTGTATGGTTTGTAATCATCTTGTGGTAATAATGCTTCTTTTATGTCCTCAAAAATTGTTGCTATTTCCATGCTTAAAAATACGCAGAATGCATGGGTTTACAGCGGAGACAAGACAATATGACGGTTGCCAAACACATCAAAATAAACTGTGTTTTAACAATTTTTGATGCCGTTTTTTTATAAGATAAAAGAAGCACTTTGTAAAGCTACCATATCTTCCAGCCCGCCAATTGTAGGATCATTAATAGGTGAAGATGCTACAATTTTTTTACGCAGATAATAACTGCCATAAGTTGCAGCTACGGCAACTGCACCCCCAATTATTGCACCGGCAATTGCACTTCCGTTTCTAGATTTATAAACGGCTGCACCAGTTATTGCTCCGCTTAAGCCCCGACCAATTAAACCGGCTTTAACAATGCGGGCAGGCGTGTTTGGTGATTTATCGCCAGCCATTTCTGCAAGTGTTAATGCCTTTAAACCAACTGCAACATATTTTTTTTGAAGAAATCCTAAAGGAAATCCTGCCAGTAAAGGCGAAGGAGCTTTAGATAAATAGCTGCTTACTGCAGAAAGAGAAGCCATAGTACGCATACCGGATACAATTGCCAATCCGGTTGTTGGCCAGAAGCGGTTTAAAGGTTTTGGTGCCTTCATGTTTTCGTATTTATAGATTTTTAAATTAAGTCTGATTAGATTTACTTTATGGCGCAACAACTTGATTAACAATAGTTTCAAGCTCTTCCAAATCAAAAGGTTTTGCTAAAAAGGAGTCTGCACCAGCTTGTTGTGCCAATGTTTTAATATCATTATTTGCAGAAAAATAAACTACAGGAATATTTTTTATACTGGCCTGCTGTTTAATTGTTTGTGTGGCAATTATTCCTCCCGAATCTGGTATCCAATTATCCATCAAAATTACATCCGGCATAATACTTTCCACTTTTTCTACTACATTATTGCAGTTAGAAAAAGTACTTACTTCCCAACCTTGTTCTTCTAAAATATAAGTGCAAATAGCCAGAATATCTTCGTCATCATCAAAAATCAAGACTTTTTTAGACATTGTATTATGTGTTGTTATTAATCAGCTTCAGCAAAAACCATCTGCCAATATTATTATATTGATAATATGTACTAGTTTCGATAATGTACTTTTTATGTTTCTTTAAGTAGAATCAATCTAAAACCAACAAGTATTTTACAATCGTATCAATCTGGATTTTGTTTTGTAAACAATGTTTTTTTAAATCACAAATTTGTTTTTTTTGATAACCTAAAATTGAAAATGCTTCTTTTACCAGTTAAAAATGAGCTTTTATTTAGCCGTTTTCATTCATCGAACTATTATTTATCTTTGTATTTAATGAAGCATTTGCACAACATCCTGTTTTTCTGCTGCTTCTTTTCAAAAAAACTTTAATACGAAACTGATCTGCCTGACAGGTGCAGCAGTAATTATATATGAATTATCCGGAAATTGAAAAACGAAAAACATTTGCCATTATCAGTCACCCCGATGCCGGTAAAACTACTTTAACAGAAAAATTTCTACTTTTTGGTGGAGCAATAAACACTGCCGGAACAATTAAACGAAACAAAGCCAGCCAAAGTAATACTTCGGATTTTATGGAGATTGAAAAGCAGCGTGGCATTTCTGTGGCTACTTCTGTAATGGGTTTTGAATATAAAGACAAGCGCATTAATATTTTAGATACGCCCGGCCACAAGGATTTTGCCGAAGATACTTACCGCACGCTTTCGGCTGTTGACAGCGTGATTTTGGTGGTGGACAGCGTAAAAGGCGTGGAAGAGCAAACCGAAAAACTGATGGGCGTTTGCCGGATGCGCAACACGCCTGTGATTATTTTTATCAATAAAATGGACCGCGAAGGCAAGGATACTTTTGATTTGCTGGACGAAATCGAAAAAAAACTGAGCCTGAGTTTGTGCCCGCTTTCCTGGCCGATTGGGCAGGGCTATACTTTTAAAGGTGTTTATAATATTTACGATAAGCAACTTAACTTATTTCAGCCGGATAAATCCAAAGTAACAGAACCGATTATCAAGGCTGATAACCTGGATGATAAAATGCTGACTGAATTTCTTCAGCCTAAAGAAATAAGCGGACTGAAAGATGATGTAGAGCTGATTAACGGTGTTTACGGCAAATTAGATAAAGAACTTTACTTGGATGGATTGCTAGCGCCCGTATTTTTTGGCAGTGCGATCAATAATTTTGGTATCCGCGAGTTGCTGGATACGTTTATCAATATTGCACCAAGTCCGAAAAGCCGCGAAGCGATAGAACGCGAAGTTTTGGCAACTGAGAAACCGTTTACCGGTTTCGTATTCAAAATTCATGCTAATCTCGACCCAAACCACCGCGACCGGATTGCTTTTTTAAGGATTTGCTCTGGGAAATTTGAACGAAATAAGTTTTATTATCATACACGTTTGGGTAAGAAACTAAAATTTTCTAACCCAATGGATTTTATGGCCAATGAAAAAAGTCTGGTAGAAGAAGCATGGCCCGGCGATGTAGTTGGTTTGTACGACAGCGGAAACTTCAAAATTGGCGATACGCTGACCGAAGGTGAAACGCTGCAATTTAAAGGTATTCCAAGTTTTTCTCCGGAGATTTTTAAGGAAGTAGAAAACGCCGATCCGATGAAAACCAAGCAACTGGAAAAAGGCATTCAGCAATTAACGGAAGAAGGTGTGGCGCAGCTTTTTGTGCAGCAGCCCGGAAACCGCAAGATTGTGGGCACCGTTGGCGAGTTGCAGTTTGAAGTAATTAGTTTCCGTTTGGAGCACGAATATGGCGCAAAATGCCATTTCCGTCCGCTTACTTTTAAACGTTCCAGCTGGTTAACTTCTACCGATAAAAAGAAAATGGAAGAAATTATGTATCGCAAACAGCATCAGATTGGTATGGACAAAGATGGTAATACCGTTTTTCTGGCGGACAATGATTACATGATTAACCTAGCTAAACGTGATTTCCCAGAAATTGAGTTTCATACGACTTCGGAGTTTAAGTAGATTTTTAGGTGGTAAAAGAAGTATTGGTTAATTGTGTTTTAAGGTTTGGAAATTACGAGTATCCGAGAATAATTTCTTATGCTGAATTGATTTTAGCATTTCATCAGAAAAATTTAAATTTAGTTATACCTCTAGTGAGATGTTAAAATAGATTCGGCATAACAAAACGAATCATAATTTTTCGCACAATCGTAATTACAAATTTCGACTAATAAATCTTAACCATTTTATGCCGGTAAAAGAAGCATCTACACAAAATGATTTAGTATCAAAACACCAGCTAATCCGATAACAGCAACAAGCGTTTCCATAATTGACCATGAAAGTAACGTGTTTTTGATGCTGAGGTTGAAATATTCTTTAAAAAGCCAGAAGCCGGAATCGTTTACGTGAGAGAACATTAAACTGCCTGCACCAATTGATAAAACCATCAGGTTTGGATTGGAATGCGAAATAACCATTAGCGGCATAATAATTCCGGCAGCGGTTAAACCGGCTACCGTTGCCGAACCAATGCAAACGCGGATGACAGCCGCAATCAGCCAGCCTAAAAGTAAAGGTTGCAGGTTAAAAATTTGTAATAAAACAGCAATTTGGTTACTGGCACCACTATCCGTAAGCACTTGTTTTAACGCGCCGGAGCCGCCGATAATCAGCAAAATAGAAGCAATATCTTTAATGGCTTCACCGTAAATATCCATCAGTTGTTTCATACTTTTTTGCTGAAAAATACCAAGCGAAAAAGTAGCAAACGTAAGTGCAATCAGCAAAACAATTGATGGCGCACCCAAAAACGAAACCATTGTTTTAACAGCCGGAACAAGGTTTATAGCAAGCGGAAGCAAGGTTAAAACCATTAACAAAATAACTGGCAAAAGTGCTGTTAAAAAGCTGTTGGCGGTTCCGGGCAACTGGTTTTCGGGTAATTCTACTGCTACAAATGCTCTTAGCGGTTGTGATGGGATTTTTTTCAAGAAATTAGAAAACAGTAAACCAGCAATTACAACTGCGGGTACGGCAATCATAATTCCGTAGAGTAAAGTGAGGCCCATATCTGCCTGAAACTGAAAAACCAAAGCAGTTGGTGATGGATGCGGCGGCAAAAAACCATGCGTTACAGATAACGAGGCCAGCATAGGCAAACCCAGGTAAACTGCCGGGAGTTTGTATTTATAAACGATAGAAAATATCAGCGGAACCATCAGCACAAAACCAACTCCGTAAAACAAAGGCATCCCGATAACAAATCCGGTAATCATCATAGCTAGCCGAATGTACTTTGTACCGAAAAGCTGCATCATTACTGCGGCTATTTTTTGCGCTGCACCGCTTTCGGCTACCAATTTGCCCAGCATTGCTCCAAGCGTAATGATGATGATAATGGAACCGAGCATATCACCAATGCCTTTTTCTACCGAACCTGCTACCTTATTCAGCGGAATGCCCAGCAGTAAGGCAGCAAAAACAGAAACCAGCAAAAAAGCAAGAAACGGATGAATTTTAAGCCAGCCAATAAGTAAAATAAGTGCTAAAATGATCAGGCCGATGATAAGAAATGTCATACTTAAATTTTTCTAAACATACATTTACTAATGCTTCTTTTAGCAGATGTTTTTGTAAATATTATTTTTCCGAAATCTGATAATAAGCTATTTTTCTAATATCACGAACACCTTCTTTGGCACGCATAAGCCATGAAACCAATTTACAATCCTAAAAGAAGCATTAGAGGTTTTCGGTAGAAAATCACAACAGGTTCTCTAAATTATATAAAAACAGGAGTGTTTTTTATCAAAAACAACACAACAACTAACGATTAAAAACGTTAATTGTAACCTACAATTTGTGTAGCAAAACATTAAAAGGTGAATTATTTTAACTACAATAATTGCTTTTTAAACTTTGTTGTTTATTTTTACGTATACTGCTTTTAACCTTTTCAGGAAAAACAAGAAAACATATGAATAGAAATTTTTTCAAAAAATCGATTTTACTTTCAGCTGCTCTTTCTGTTGTTATGATCGGTTCAAGCACTCAACCTTTAATATTAATACATTCAGGGCCTGAAAAAATTACTGCAAATATTGTTACAGAAAAAAAACTTTCCGCTTCACAAGTTTTGTATTCTGCTTATCTATCTAATATTTATCAAACTGCTAATTTGTATGCTTCGGGTTTAAATGCCGATGTTTTTGCAAAAGCTGTAACGGGTTTTTATAATCTTAAAAAAACAGCAAAATTAAATACTGATAATTCGATTATAACCATTGTAGATTTTAATAAATCCAGTTGCACTAAACGCATGTGGATTATTGATTTGCACTCGGCTACACTTTTATTAAATACCTGGGTGGCACACGGACAAGGAAGTGGTGCTGATTTGGCTGATCAGTTTTCTAATATTGATAGTTCTCACCAAAGCAGTTTAGGATTTTATTTAACCGGAGAAATTTATACCGGAAAACATGGTCGTTCTTTACGTTTGGACGGCATGGACGCCAAATTTAATTCTAATGCCCGCCAGCGTGATATTGTTGTTCATGCTGCAGATTATGTGAGTGAAAAAACGATTGTTAGTACAGGTCGTTTAGGCAGAAGTCATGGTTGCCCGGCTGTTGCTCCAGAGCTTGCTTCTTTTATAATCAATCAAATCAAAAATAAAACTGTATTATTTATTAACGGATCGGATAATAAGTATAATTCTAAATATCTAAATCAGAATTTTGCCGCAAATTATCTTTTTCCTAATGCTAATTTGCATGACCCATTACAGGTCATGCTTTAGCAAATGCGCTTTTTACGATAACATTTTTTGGATATTGGTATAAAGTACAATATCTAAACCGTAAACATCCGGGCGATAAACCAGTTTCCCATTTTCTGTCCAGCAAGTAACATAAGTAATATAAACCGGAACTTTTTTAGGCAGAGATAAATTTCTGGCTTTTGGTTCCGTTTGTTGCATATCTTCTTCAATCTGCTCGTACTGTTTCCCGTCACCAAATAAAGTGTGTGCCAGTTCTAATGGCTTCTCTACCCGAACACAACCATGACTAACGGCACGCATAGACAGTTTAAAAGCAGCTTGTGCAGGCGTATCATGCAGATAAACGCTGCTTTTGTTCGGGAATAAAAACTTTATTTTTCCTAAAGCATTTCCTTCTCCGGATTGCTGCTTAAAAGTATAAGGCAAATTATCTTTAGATACTGAAGCCCAATCAATCGTTTCTGTATTTTCTACTAATTTTCCATTCTGATAAACATCAATATTTTTGTTTGACAGATAATAAGGATCCGCAGCAGCATCTTTAATAATCTCGTTGGAAGCAATACTTTGCGGTATATTCCAAACCGGATTTACCTGAACACTAAAAATCTCACTATTTAGTTGCGGTGTTTCACGGCTGAATGGCACATCGCGCACTTTATCATCTTCACTATATTCTTCCAGTTTATCTGTATAAGTTTTGTTTCTGCCCTCGCCTACGCAAACTTTCATGCTTAATACTGATGAATTATGATCCATCACATCCAAACCAAAATTGGCAATGTTTACCAGAACGTAACGTTCTTCTGTTGGCTTGTTTTTCCAGCGCAAACGTTCTAAATTAACTTTTAAAACGCGTTCAGTTTCTGTTTTAGTCATTCCGGGAGCTGTTTCGCCTGTCATCAATGCTTTCTGCATTGCTAAATATTGCGGGTTTTTGGGCTGGATGCTATCTAAAAAAGTCTTTAAATTCTTCACTTCCAAAACTTGATTCATGCCTAAACTGTCCGGGCGTTTAGTTGCGGTATAATATCGAGCATAAATTCTTTTTGGGCTGATAACACCAAACTGCAAAGCATTGCTGTAATTAATTAGGGAATTTGCGGTTACAATTTCTAGCTCGGCCATTGCTTTATAAGCATCTTCTTTGGTTTTGATGCTGTTTTTATCGGTAATTTTATGGAGCAGCTCATCAATTTGTGCCGTTTGAAACATTTTTGGATCCAAACCATGTTCTGCCGCACGCTGATAAAAAGATGTGGCCAGCTGAATTTCATCTTTTGGCAACTGATTGAGCACGAAAACTGGTTCAAATTCTTGTTTTTCGTAAAAAGCAGTAATCAGTTTCGGATTAGTCATCAATGATTGTTTTTCAATCAGCATTTGCTGAAACACGGCTGAAAATTCTTCGGGATCTAACTGTTTATAAACTTTATTATGGAATTTTTTGAAGAAGAGTTGTGCCATTTCCGAACGCTTTTTTTTACATCCGTTCAGCACAAACAACACACACAGGGAAAGCAAAATAACTTTTGTAAGTCGACTGATTTTATTCATATTTTTTGGGTTAGAAGTTTATTAAATACAGAACTAATTTTATATGTTTTAACATTCATTTAAAAGCAACATTACTTTCAGAGTGATTTTGAGGGATGATAGTTTAATTTGATGCTTCTTTTATCACCTAATTTTTATGCTGCTAAAAAGAGCATCAGTAAGATGTTGACCGTTTTAACTTCTGCGCACCAGTATAACGGTTAACTTCTATCGAATCCTGAACTGCTTTCGGCAAATTAGAAAGCAGGTTGTAACCAGTATTTTTTTCAATATCGCGCACACTGCAAATGTATTGCATCCAGTTTGGGTTGATGCTGTTATCGTTTGGTGTATCAATTGCAATTAAAGTAGCTTTACTGTTTATTCTTTTTAAATCCTGGTTTCCATTTGGGATAACCACAACCACTTTCCAAATACGCGCCGGCACGTTTATCCTTCCCTGATCAATACTTGTAGCGTAACCATTAGAACCGGTTCCACCTGTGCCATAACTGCCCATCATAATATAAACTTCGTTGCCTTTTTTTAACTGGCCTCTGCAATAACTTTCCAAATGTTCCCAGGTCCGCTGGTTATTATACGGAGCCTGAGGCACAATGTTGTCCATCAGAAAAGTGGCCGAATTTGCATCCATGCTATTGGTACGGTCTCCGGATGGGCAATTGTGTCCTTTATCAAAACCTGTATTTTTATAGCTGTAATTTTGCGCTTCGTACCAGCCGGCAGGTAATTTTGTATCTGCCCTAAAATCGTTTAAACGATCGGTACTGCCAATATCCGTAGTACCTAAATGCCAGCAAACCCAGTTTGGCCCGCACCTATCTCTGCTATAACTTTCAGTATAATACTTTTGGTTGATTAAATAATTATTAAAATTAGTGATACTTGTTGTTGCATTACTTGGGTTTCCGCAAAGTAAATTATCGTTATCATTTGCAGCAGCAGAATCCTTTAAAATAGTTTTATTATCAATTGTATTACCTGTACTCACCGAAGTTCCGGCCTCGCTTTTAATATCCTGCGTACCGGTAATGGTAAAATCATCCAGATCAATCCGGTTTTTTCCACCTGTTAACTTGCGTATTTCAAACTGTAGTTTTCCCGTTTTATTTAGGTTAAAAGTAGCTGTTTCTAGTGTATGATTGCTGCTGATAATGGTAGCACCCGTTTGCTTAAATGTTTGACTGCCATTTGCAGCAACAAATAATGCCCATGCAGAAGCACCGTCTTTACCGTAAGCAGCGTGTTTTACGGTTACAGTTGCAGCACCTTCTACCGCAAAAAGCATCCTGATTTCACCATTATTTTTGATGCGGACAGCTTGCTTACCCGTTTTATAATCTGCAGCACTGCCGGCAATTAGCGCATCTGCCAAATACCAGTTACCGGTTTTAAAAACAACGTTACCGGCAGTATAAGCCGTTTTATGACCTTGTTCAAAATCTTCCGTCAGGTTTTGAACAGCATGATAATTACCGCCATAACTTACAGCAGTAGGATTTTCGGACGGGCTTGATTGCCGCGAATTACTTCCACAGGAAATCAATAAGCAAATACTTATTGCCAAGAATATAAAGCGATAGTTTAAAATAGCCGAGTACATAGTTTGATAAATCAATTCCGGCTAAAATTACTGCTAAAAGAAGCAATATCTCAAACGAAGATAAATTACCAGTAAAATATCAGCTATAAAGACAGTCGCTGCACAAACTCAACCCAAAGTTGGTGTAATTAACATTGTTGTTAACAAGCAGTTCGGTTTTGCAATTAGTGCAATGGTTAGTTGCAGCTGCTTCTTGTGGATAAACAGCAACAAATATTACTTCTGGGATTTGATTTTGAGTAGTTGTGTCCATGATTCTTGTTTTGGCTTTGATTTATAGAACTATACAAATTTTGATCCCAGATGATCTTCTCTAAGTAAACTGATTTTTGAAGCTACTTTCAATTATTTTCGTAGAAAAATATCCTTAAAAGGAGTATTTTTATTATATCTTATGAGGATTATTTTCAACAAGAATAGTGTAGGCACAATTCTTCCGGCCAAATATCATCCAATTTTAAACATAGTATTTTTACCGTGTTAAAAACAGTATGTACACAAATACCAGTTTTTGAAATCCGGTAGCACAACAGTTATTAAATTTGCGAACGAAAAACTTTTTACTAGTTTTGCGATCATTAAGGGGGGATTAGCTCAGCTGGCTAGAGCGTTTGCATGGCATGCAAGAGGTCATCGGTTCGACTCCGATATTCTCCACCCACTTTAAAAACCCTTTAAAATGACAATTTTAAAGGGTTTTTCATTAAAAAACAGTTTATTTTTAAGCATTTTCATTACGAATTTCTATCTGATTTCAACTTAGTTTGATTGTTGATGAGAGTTATTTTGAGATTTTATAGTTAAAAGATCCTGAAGGAGCAATAACTAAATCGAGAACCTTGATTGAAACGACTTGTAAACTTATTCTTGATAATTTGGAGTAAATTATCAAGACGACATAGAACTTCCAAAATTGTATAAGTTAACAATAGAAAATTTAACTCTTGCTTCGGATTAACACGGATAACAAATTTTATATAGCTATTAGATGGTTGTTGTAGGGCTAGGAGCTTTAAGAAATAAATTCAGTGACTCGCACCGTAAAAGGACATCTCAAATAACACCAACTTCAAGATATGCAGAACTCGCGGTTAATTTAGCTGATATAATGACAGCTGTTTTATTAGAAACTTATCAATTTAAAACACAATTATTTATAAAAAAGCCTTCCAACAACAACTTTTTTTCGTAAATACTGTTCAAAAAAATTAACTGATAAGGAAATATTTGATGAAAACAACTTCTATTTTTTGTGCAGCAGCCCTGAGCCTGATGCTAGCTGTAGGCTGTAAAAAAGACAAAAGTACAGCTATTACGCCGTCTGGGCCAAAACCTGCCTGGGGACAAGACATTAAACCTGAAATGCAGGTAGTCATTGAAAAACTAGCTAGTTTTGGCGACACGCCTCTGCCGCAGCTTACCGCTGTCCAAGCCCGCAAAAATCATACAGCTACCGATGCGGTGATGGCGGTGATGAACGATTACCATATTGCAGCGCCAGTTTTTAATGTGGATACAGTGGGTAAGGAAATCCCGGTAACGGGCAGCACCGTGCACGTGCGCATTTATACGCCAAAAAACACCTCTGGAAACTTGCCGGTTATTGTTTACTATCATGGCGGTGGTTTTGTAATTGCCAACATTGATGTTTATGATACTTCTGCAAAATTGCTTTCTGCGAATACCGGTGCCATCGTGGTATCCGTAGCTTATCGCTTGGCACCTGAGAACAAGTTTCCGACCGCGCATAATGATGCATTTGATGCTTACAAGTGGATAGCCCAAAATGCAGCATCTATACGGGGTGATGTAAATAAACTGGCTTTGGCAGGCGAAAGTGCTGGTGGGAACCTGGCAGTAGCTACTGCCATCAAAGCCCGCGACCAGGGCGTGAAAGCCCCAGTTGCCATCCTCAGCATTTATCCAATTGCAGGAGCAGATACAAATACTGAATCTTACATCAAGTATGCAGATGCTAAACCGCTGGATAAACCCAGCTTGTTATGGTTTACTGCCAATTATACCAATACACCTGCTGAGGCTATGGATCCCCGTTTGAATCTGGTTGCAGCTAACTTAACGGGCCTTCCTCAGGTTACCATTATCAACGCCGAGCTTGACCCACTTCAGACAGAAGGCGGACAGCTGGCTGACAAGCTAAAAGCTGCTGGAGTATCTGTAGAACGTAAAGTATATGCTGGTGTAACACATGAATTTTTTGGTATGGGTGCAGTTGTACCAGATGCTAAAGATGCCGAAGACTATGCAGTAAGCAGACTTAAAGCTGCTTTTAAATAAAAACTAAAGTTAGAATTTAAAAGATTAAATCATCTTAATGAACTATCACACAATTCTTCGTTAGCTAAAAACAAAAATTATTATGCCCTATCAAAGCCTTCAGACCTGTATGGTCCGAAGGCTTTTTTTGCTTAAAATCAAGAGCTGATTTATAACTAAAATCAATATTTTTGGTACAAGATTAGATTTATAGATAAGAATAATGCCTCATAATCAGTTTCTGGAACACGGTAGAGAAATGGGCTAATTGACTCTTGTTTGCTGGAATAGTGACAAAACATTTTCTTAATTAAATTTCCTAGCGTTGTTTTTATATTATTGCTGCAGAACACCATTCTACCCTACAAGTGTAAAGCACCTACTAATATTTTTAACTCTAACAATAGCGAAAAAATTTAAACTATAAGAAACTTTTCTGAACATAAGCCATATAAAGGTGAGTTAGCAAATGGGTTCATTTTGTCTTAATTAAAAGAAATATTTATAAATTACTTTTGTTGTTTTAGATTTACTACCATATGTCTTCTCCTACCGCCGCAGAAAAGTCTTCACAAACCCAATCTGGATTATACAGTGTCCGTTTATCGGATAACCCTTCAGAAGGCAACCACCAGCGTTTCCGGGAAGACGAGCCATTTTTCCGACAAATTCTGGAAAGCCTGGAAGATTATGCTATTTTCACCACTGACCTGGAAGGCCATGTCAGCAGCTGGAACAAGGGAGCTGAAAACCTGCTGGGTTATAGCAAACAGGAAGTCATCGGAATGTCTGCCATTAAGCTTTTTACACCTGAGGACGTCAAAAAGAAAGTCCATTTGCTAGAAATGACCACAGCAAGAAAAACCGGTAGTGCCCGCGACGAGCGCTACCACGTCCGAAAAGACGGCTCACAGTTTTTTGTCAGCGGGATGATGTTTGCCCTGCGGGACGAAAAAGGAAAGATCCGGGGTTTTACTAAGCTCATGCGTGATATTACTCATATTAAAGTTTTGCAGGAAACCATCCGCCATGCCAAAGAATACGCCCAAAGCATTGTAGACACGGCCCGCGAGCCGATGCTGGTACTGAACAAAGACTTTACGATCAATACCGCAAACCGTTCTTTTTACAAAGCTTTTAAAATATCCAAAAAAACAACGGAAGGTAAAAGCATATATGCAATTGAAAACGGCCAGTGGGACCTGCCTGCATTAAAAGAGCTGCTGGAAGATATTCTGCCCCATAATTCGATTTTTAATGATTTTGAGGTATTGGCTGAGTTTGATAAGATTGGTCAGCGAACCGTGTTGCTGAATGCCCGCAAACTCTGGCGCGTAGGCAACCATATGGAAATGATCCTGCTTGCTTTTGAGGACGTTACAGAAAAAAGGCAGGCCGAGCAGTTCAGAAATGCTTTCATCGGTGTTGCCTCGCACGAACTTCGTGGACCGGTCAGCACGATCAAGGGCTTCACGCAGCTCCTGCAAAAGCGGGCCGATAAAGCAGATGATAAGGTAACCGCCGGAACACTTGAAAAAATTAATACGCAGGTAAATAAGTTAAACGAACTGATCAACCATTTGCTGGATATTTCCCGCATTCAATCCGGTAAACTGCAGCTGGACAAAGTGCATTTCGATCTGAACAGTCTGGCTTCGGACATCGTGGATGAGCTGCAGAGCGGAACTAAAACCCATCACCTTGTTTTGCAGGGAAACATAGGAGGAAATGTGTTTGCTGACAAGTTTCGCGTGGGCCAGGTACTGACTAACCTAATTGGTAATGCCATAAAATACTCGCCGGAAGCAGGAAAAGTAACCATAAAACTTAAGGAAGACAAAAACAAATCCACTTGCCAGGTCAGCGTTCAAGATTATGGAATCGGTATCCCGGAGGAAGAGCAGCAAAACCTGTTTCAGGCATTTAACCGTGCCCGTAACGTGCAAAACAAAAAGATACCGGGCATTGGCCTGGGGCTGCATATTTCTGCTGAAATCATCCGCGAGCATGAGGGAAAGATCTGGTTTGAGAGTAAAGTCGATGAAGGCTCTACCTTTCATTTCTCACTTTCGCTGGATAAGACAGGCAAATAGCATTGGTAAAAAGCGTTTTGCCTCTTCTTGTTAACCGCAGTAGTATTATAAATTCTATAAAAAAATCACACAATGCTTGTTTTATGCATGTAAATTTTGTTTTTAAGATTGTTACTGATAAAAATAAGCATAGAATTTACATGATTTTAGTTGATAAAAGAAGCATCAACAATAATCCGAACAAAACTTAAACAGTCCCTAGTTTTTTTACTTATAATTTATATAAGTTAAGTAAGGAATTTAACTACTAAGTTCAACCTCACCTTTAGAACCTCTACTATACTTATTACGTAGTTTATCAAATGCTGATTCGCTGGTTTCAATTTTGCTTTTTTTCTCTATTCTTATTGGTTGCGCAAACTGGTTACGGCCAGCAAAAAGGAAAAAGGAACGTGGTGGTTAGCGCAATTCAGCTTTCCCAGAACTTTTTATATGCTGCTAAAACCGGAGAAGATACCGGGCCTTATCAAGACAGCCTGACAAAAGTAGATGAGCGGGAGTTACACGCCCAGTTACGCAATGACGCACAAAAACTGGCTTTCTGGCTCAATTTATACAATGGTTTTACGCAGGTGCTTTTGAAGAAAAACCCGGATCAGTATAAAACCCGTAACGCTTTCTTTTCCAGCAAACAGATACAAATTGCCGGGCAGCAGTTAAGTTTGGATGAGATCGAACATGGCATTTTGCGTCATTCTAAAATAAAATGGAGCGAAGGCTATTTGGGCAAACCTTTTCCTGATATTTTTGAAAAAGATTTCAGGGTAAAAAAATTAGATTACCGCATTCATTTTGCTTTAAATTGCGGTGCCAAAAGTTGTCCGCCGATTGCATTTTATGATCCGGAGCAAATCGACAAGCAGCTGGCCGTAGCCGTTAAAACGTATTTGAAAGGTGAATGCGAATTTAATCAGGCTAAAAACAGTATCAGCGTTCCGGCTTTAATGAGTTGGTTTCGGCATGATTTCGGTGGTAAAAAAGGCATTTATAAAATCCTGAAGCAGCACAAAATCATTCCTGCGGAGAGTCATCCTTCCATTCATTTCAACAAATACAACTGGACTTTATTTTTAAACAATTATAAATCAGAAAGCAATGGATAATCATTATTATAACGCAGAAGACCTGGGCAAATTTGGTCACATTGGCCAATATCAAAAGGAAATGGCCGATAAGTTTTTTTCTTATTACGGAGAAGTTTTTAAGGACGGTGAATTGACAGCAAAAGAGAAATCACTGATCGCGCTGGCTGTTTCCCACGCAGTGCAATGCCCGTATTGTATTGATGCATACAGCAGTGATGCTTACGAAAAAGGTTATAGTGAGGCGCAAATGATGGAAGCGGTACATGTGGCTTCGGCCATTAAAGGCGGAGCGGTTTTGGTGCATGGCGTACAGATGATGAATAAGATAAAAGAGATTGCGATGTAAGTTTTGGCTTGAAATGCTTCTTTTATCGGTTAAAAATCATCAAACCAATTATCGGTTTAGTTCATGAAATCACTCAAAGTATTACAAAATCCTTTAGCCCAAAGCGAAAATCAGCTGGCTATCCTGGAAAACCAGCGGGAACATCAACATGCGTCTTTTAAAGAAAAAGTAGCTGCTTTGGGCATGTTCCCGTTGCAGGCAAACGGGGTTGATATTTTCCAGATCAACGTAGGCAAAATGTGTAATCAGGTTTGCAAACACTGCCATGTGGATGCCGGGCCTGATCGAAAAGAGATTATGACGCGCCAGATGATGCAGCTTTGTTTGGATGTTCTGGCCGTTTCTACCATCAGCACCGTTGACTTAACTGGTGGCGCGCCCGAAATGAACCCTGATTTTCGCTGGTTTGTTACCGAGATCAAAAAACAGGGTAAGCATATCATCGTGCGCTGTAACCTAACGATTATTCTGGCTAATAAACGCTATCATGACCTGCCGGAGTTTTTCCGGGAAAACGAGATAGAAGTGGTTTCTTCCCTGCCCAGCTTCACCCAAGACCGTACAGACCGGCAGCGTGGAGACGGCGTTTTTGAAGATTCTATCAAAGCCTTGCAAATGCTGAATGCCGTTGGTTACGGACGAGAAGGAACAGGTTTGATAATCAACTTGGTTTACAATCCGGCCGGAGCTTTCCTTCCGCCTTCGCAACAAGCACTGGAAATTGAATTTAAAATGGAACTGGCCAAAAAGTTCGGTATTGTGTTCAACAACCTTTTCGCTATCACCAATATGCCCATCAGCCGTTATCTCGATTATCTGCTTTCTACCGGAAATTATGATAAATACATGGAAAAGCTGATTGCCGCTTTCAATCCTGCAGCCGTTAAAAATGTGATGTGCCGGAACACAATTTCTGTGAGTTGGGATGGTTATTTGTACGATTGCGATTTTAACCAAATGCTGGATTTGAAAGTAACGCCGGGACACTCGCAGCACCTTTCTTCCTTTGATTTGGATGCTTTGAATAACCGGAATATCATCTTAAAACAACACTGTTATGGCTGTACCGCTGGTGCCGGATCAAGTTGTGGTGGAGCTGTTGCCGAATAAATTATGGATAAAAACAGTATGCTCACTACCGCACTGATTATTTTTGTGCGACACCCGGAACTGGGCAAAGTAAAAACCCGCCTGGCTAAAGTAATTGGAGACGAAAAAGCGTTAACCATTTACAAACAGCTGCTTAACCATACGCATCAAATTACTGCTCCTCTAAATTGTAGAAAGTTCGTTTATTATGCTGAGGATGTGATTGAACATGACCTTTGGAGCAGTCCGGGATTTACTAAAAGAAAGCAGTCTGGCAATGATTTGGGTGAACGAATGGGTAATGCTTTTAAAGAACTTTTCGATCAGGGCTTCAAAAAAGTGCTGATTATTGGCAGTGATTGTTACCAGCTTCAAACTGAAATTTTGCAGGAATCCATTGATTTTTTAGGCATAAAAGAAGTAGTGATCGGGCCTACATTTGATGGCGGCTATTATTTGTTGGGAACCGATTGCTTTGTACCAGGGTTGTTTGCTGATAAAAGCTGGAGCACCGATCAGGTAACTAAGCAAACTTTGGAGGATGCAGCAAGATTGAATTTATCCTGCCAATTATTAAAGCAGCTGCATGATGTGGACGAAGCAGCAGACCTGGAAGTAAACCAGATTTTTATCTAATACGAGTTTAGCATTTGTTTGTATTTGCTCACCATATCTTCTTGAGAAGCACCGTTCTGGTACATCCTGACAATGGTATAATTAGCTTTTTGAACCTTTAGCCAGCCATTAGTATCATATTTTCGGGCAGAAATAAGCACTGGTTTTGGAATGATCTTGTACTTGCCTTTTTCGCGTGCGCGGGCACTAAATTCAAACTCTTCCATAATTTTCATTTCATCATTGAATCCGCCTGTTTCTTCAAAGAGTTCTTGAGTGATAAATAAAGTCTGATCGCCGCCCATTCCAGCAAAAGTGTCGATCCTGCTTAACAAAGCATTGATTTTGAGAAGCCAGCTTTTGCTATCATAACAAGATAAATAACGGCCCATTTGGTAGCCTTGCTGCACAGCTTTAACAATATCTGTTAAGTAAGATTTTGGCGGAATTGTATCAGTATGAACGAAATAAAGTAAATTTCCTGTAGCCATTGAGGCACCAAAATTCATTTGCCAAGCCCTGCCTTTTTCCGGAGATTTTACCACTTTTGCACCAGCACTTTTGGCAATTGCCACCGTTTTATCTGTACTACTTCCATCAGAAACAATTATTTCAACAAGATTATCATCACTGTTTTTCCTTAAATAATGCACAAGCCGGCCAATGTTTTCAGCTTCGTTGAAGGTAGGAATGATAATACTGACAGTCATATTTGTATAAATCGAACTCCGGGAATTAAAAAATACGTATAATCAGGTCATAACAGATGAATAAATTTAATAGTTAATGAAAAATAAGTTTTTCTTTTTGCTGGTTTTTGCATTGCTGATTTCTGTTGGATCGAAAGCACAACAAGTAAAACCGATTACAATTACAGCGTTGGAAAACCGCATGAAGCAGGGCAAGGATACAACGTATATAATTAATTTTTGGGCAACTTGGTGCAAACCATGCGTTAAGGAGCTTCCGGAATTTGAGCAATTTAAAACCGCAAATCAGGGAAAGCCGTTTAAGGTTATTTTAGTGAGTACCGATTTAAAATCGAAACTGGAAACTGGAGTTGAACCATTCGTTAAATCGCATCATCTGACCGGCGAAATTTACCTGCTAAACGAAGCACCTTCTTCTTACTACGAACGAATCAGTGCCGACTGGTCCGGAGCTTTGCCTGCAACATTGATTGTTTACGCCAAAACGGGCAAGAGAAAGTTTCACGAAGCAGCTTATACTTATGCTGAGCTGGTAAAGGCTGTTGATGAAAACTAGTATTTATTTAAATTAGATTAGCGTTTCTTGATGCTTCTTTTATCACCTAAATTTCGAAAGTTAAATCTTTTTTGCTGAAGGATTGCTTACTCAAGCAAAATTACAGGCATAAAAGAAGCATGATAAATTCCATAATAAAACTTAACCAAGATTTAAAATTTACGGGTTTCCAATTCGGATAGCCAACTAATTGTTCTTTTAATGCCATCAGCCAGCGGCGTGATGGTATAACCCAATTCTTTTTCTGCTTTTGCAGAACTCACAATCCAGTGCTTGTTATATTTTCTGACGAAAGGCGGCGTAATCAGCGGTTGCTTCCCAAAAACTTTGGCCATAAACAATTGAATTTGAGAAAGAAAAAGCATCAGGGGCAAAGGGAAAGGAATGAGCTTTCTTTTCACATCGGTCAACTGATTTACCAGGTTAAAAAAAGCATTGTAACTTATATTTATTCCGCCTAATAAATACCGTTCTCCGGGTCTGGCTTTTTGCATAGCAAGCACAAGTCCATTTACTACATCATCAATGTAAACATAGTTGCCAATGCTGTTTCCGTCACCTGGTTTTATTTTCCATTTTCCGCTGATATACATTTTGAGTAGCCGGGTAAAACCGTTGCTTTCCGTTAACAAGCCAGGGCCATAAACGCGGCTTGGATTAACGATGATTCCCCGCATACCTTTTTTATTAAATTCTTTTATTAAGATTTCTGCTGCTACTTTACTTTTTTCATACAACGTTTCCAGCTTTGGATTCGGGTTGGTAAGTTCTGCAACCGGCTGCCCGTTTTTTGAATCACCCACTACGCCAGCTGTAGAAGTAAACAAAACGTTTTTAATTTTCAATTCGAAGCAGCACTCCAACACATTTTTCAACCCTTCAACATTTATCTTGTAAAAAGCATTTGAGTTTTTATGCCAAACTGAAGCAAGTGCTGCCAAATGAAATACCTGCTCGCATCCTTGCATGGCCGCCGCAATAGATTTTTGATCTAAAATATCGCCTGCAAATAATTTTATTTGAGGATGATTAAGCAAGGTTTCGGCTTTGGAGGTATTTCTAACTAAAGCATGAACGGTATTGCCCTGGTTTGCTAATTCGAGAGCCAGTTTTTGTCCGATATAGCCAGTTGCTCCTGTTACCAATATTTTCATGGATAAAAACAGCTTTTAGCAACAACCTCCGCCATCATAAAAAAAGGTAGAACCGGAAATAAAAATATCATTGCGTTTTAAGGCAGCCAGGTGGCCAGCTGTTTTATCACAAACCGCTAAAGGCTGGTTGGGAAGTAAAACGTGCCCTTTTTCATCATCAAAATATTCCTGATCGCCATAATAAATGGCAGCTTTTCCTGTAAATACGCAAGGGCCGTCTTCAGGCATCGGGTCTTTGATCGCACAAACTTCTACACTTTCAATATACAACAGTTCGTCGGTTGGATATTGGCCCGGGGCAAGCACGCGGTAAGGCCGTTTGGCACGAACTTCAATCGTACCAAAACCAATTGCACTAATAGCATTCAAGTAATCTTTCAACGTTAGCGAACCAGTCAGGCATAACGCACGCAAACGTTCATCATTGCGCAAAGCTTCATTCATGGGCTGCTCGCAAACCGGATCAGACATTACTAGCCTTCCGCCAGGTTTCAATACGCGATAAATTTCTACAAGCGCTTGTTTAAGATCTTCTTCCTTGAAAATATTAAACAAACAATTTTGCCCGGCAACGTCAATGGAATTATCTGCAACAGGAAGCTCCAGGGCAGATCCTTTTCGCAGGTCTATAAACTCCTTTTTAAACCAAGGATTCAGCTTTTCTGCTTCTAGCAAATTGTTAGCACAGCTTTCGAGCATTTCGTCTACAATATCTACTCCAATTACGCCGCCCTCACTCCTGTTGAAATAAGAAAACTGAAGCAGCTCTATTCCTCCGCCAACACCTACATACAGAATTTTGGGGTTATTCACTAGATCACGGGCACTCACAATCGAACCGCAGCCGTAATTCATTTCCTGCATGATTTTAGGGATTTCCAAGCCTGGAAAGGCATTCATTGGAGTAGTAGTGCAGCAAAGTCCGACATCGGGCTTTAAAGCGGCAGTTCGGTAGAGGTCTTCGGCTGTTTGTAAATAGTTATCCATCAAAAGTTTTTTGCAATATACGGGAGGTCGTAATATTAGGGTTTGTGTTTAAAGAATAAAACAGGTTTTGCAAAAAATAATGGAGTGCTTACTATGATATACTGTTAAGCATCTTGGTTATCAGAATTGTGGTATTTATGGGAATTCTCAAAGTTTTTATCCCGAAAATCTCTTACCAGGAAAGCCTCAAATTCATCATTTAACTCCCTACAGCTTTGACGTAACATACCTGCAATATCCTGCACTGCCTCATCTGTTTCACTCAGTTGGTTTAGAACTTCTACCAAGCCTAAAATATTAGCCAGTGGACGACGTACCAGGTGAGATTGTTTGTCTGCTACATTGTCCAAAGTATTTGTTAAAAATTTGACGTATTCTTTATGAGATTCAAAAGCTGTTATATCGTATCCTATTCCCACAATTCCGTCTATTTCTCCAGTGGACAGCCGGTTTGCTTTATATTCCCAGAAAGTAATAATATATCCTCCTTTGCCATCAAGCTTTCTTAGGTTAACCGGAAAACACTGCTCGGGCGAGGCAAGACATTGCAGAAAGACTTCATAGCTGATGGTCTGGTCCTGCTCAGGCAAAGCAATAGCAGCAGATCTGATCTCGCCTGGCTTGTAGTAAGCAGCGTGCCTTTCCAGAAAATGGTCATTCAGGTAAACGTAGTTTCCCTGCATATCAATCTTTACCAAATAGTAGGTGCCTGAACCACGAAGCAAGCTAACAATGTTCTCAAATGAAAAACCTAACGATAACATAAAATCGCGCATTATGATACTAAAAGCAACTTATTCAGCCGGCTATAACATAATTTGGAAAGATATAAAAATTATTAATAAAAATAAATTTAAAACTATTTAGGTGCCATTCAAGGGAGAATAAGCTTGTTGGCTTTGTAATTAACTTCACATTTTTAAATTAAATTTGAGACAGGATAAAGCCTAAGACTTCATTAAATGGTAATTGAAAAATAAATGTATAATTATTCTACAACCAACAACTGCACACCATGAGCAGCAACAATTGCTGAATATTTTTTCTTGAATTTGCCTAAGTTTTTATGTTCCCATAAATCTTTCATTTTGAGCTTAATCGGCAAACCAGTTTTACTAAAACTCAGCGTAATGCTACCAGGTTTTTCTGTCCGGTTAAATAAGCCAATGGCATACTTTTTTTTGTTTTCGGATTTCAATTCCTTCACCCAAATTTGTAATCCCGGCGATGGTTCATCTACTAATCTGCCTTGCATGCCTAACGCATCCTGATTAACAGCAATCGCTTCTTTATTGGTAAGGATAGCCAATGTTTCTTTAGATACAGAACGGAGATCATTTCCCATAATTAAAGGAGAAGCAATCATACACCACATCGAGAAATGCGCTTTTTGTTCCTCTTCACTCATCACTTTTAATCGGCCTCCATCGCTGCCCACGCCTACCAGCATCATGTCTGCATCGTTCCAATGTCCGGGGCCTGCTATTTCTGGATGTGCGGCAGAAAGTTCTAACTCATAAATTACACCTTCCCACTGACTTTTAGTTTTTGGTGCATGATCAATATCTGCGCCTACCCGCCAACTATTTCCAAGCAGAGGTGCCCAATTCCAGTAGTTTCTGCCGCCTTGATTACAAACACTAAAAACCATCGGCCTCCCTGCATCTTTTATGGCTTCAGCTACTGCTGTAAACTCTTTTTTATAAGCATTTTCTGTGCGTTCCGGAGCAAAATTGACATCCACTTTCACATAATCATAACCCCAGTCTGCAAAAGTTTTCATATCCTGCTCGTAATATCCACCACTGGCCAAGGTTGGATAATTTGCTTTTGTACCGATGTTGGTATAAATGCCCGCTTTCAAACCTTTGCCATGAATGTAATCAGCCAAAGCTTTCATCCCATGCGGAAACTTGGCTGTATCTACTATAATTTCGCCGTTTTCATTTCTGCCTTTACTCCAGAAATCATCAATATTGATGTATTGATAACCGGCAGTTTTTAAACCGCTATTTACCATCGCATCTGCGGTTTGCTTAATTACAACTTCAGACGGTTCTTTTTTAAACGTGTTCCAGCTGCTCCAACCCATGGGCGGCGTTAATGCCAGCTTGTTGTTTAAACTATCACGGTTTTGTCCGAAAGCAAATTCAACACAAATAACAAAACAGGTAAGTAATTTAAATTTCATTCTTTTTACGTAAACTGATGATAGCTGAGGTTTAAACTGATATTGATGATGCTTCTTTTAGCCTATAAAAAGTTGTACTCTTCCAGTTCTTTTTTTACAAAATCAATTTAGAAACTGAATTTTATGCCGATAAAAAGAGTATCATGCTGTTTTTATCGGCATAAAATTTAAACGAAATTCTGGCTTACAAAAATCAGTTTTTTCAATTTTTGCTTATTTATTACTGGCATCAGATTTCTATCATCAGTTATTACCATAATGTTTGATAGCATCAACTTTCCCCGGAAATGCTGAAACTCCTTCTAAATTAAAACTTTTTAAATTTGTTGCCTCATGCGTTTCCAGCACATGAGCAAAGTAATTCGGCAAATTATTGCCCCATGTTACAGAACTGTTTCTGATGGTGATGCGATTTGCTTTATCCAGATAAAAACCAGAAGTCCGGCCTTTTACCAAACCTTCTGCCTGACTTGGCCGCCTGTCATAAACACCGCCGGGAATGTTAGTGGTTTTGTTGATAAACAAATCTACCTGATCAAAATAAATCCCTTCCACTTTATCTGCTGATTCTGCGCTTACATAAACGCCGTTTTCACTCGTACATTTAATATTACTGAAAAATATCCGGCTAACTTTACCCACATTTCCTTCGGTTTTTCCTTTCGGGAAACGGAAGCCTGCATCTTTGTTATTACCTTTTGCCCGGCGGTAAGCCGTTACGTAAATTGGTTCTGCTTTGCCCCACCAAACATCAGAAAACAGGTGAGAATCCACCAAAATATTAGAAAAAACCACATCGGTTACCGTTCCTTCATCCCGGTTTTGAATACCTAAACCACGATTGCTTTTTTTAACGATACAATTATTAAAAACCACATGCCTGATGCTGTCCATGTTTTCCGAGCCGATTTTTATGGCGCAGGAACGGGAAGTCATCGTGCAATTGCTCACCGTAATATTTTCGCAAACACCAAATTCCTGGTATTCGCGCCTATTTTTCAAACAGATACAATCATCACCCGATTCGATATAACAATTGCTGATGCGTACGTTTTTGCTGTGATCCAGATCTATGCCATCACTATTACGCACTTTTAAACTATTTAAAAGCGTTAGATTATCAATGGCAACATCATTACAACCAATTAAATGCACCGTCCAGTAAGCAGAATTTTTGATGGTTAAATCTCTGATTCTGATATTTTTTCCGCCAACAATTGTTAGTAAATGCGGCCTTGGGTCAACTATATTGAAAGGCTTCAACTCGTAAGAATCCGCCAATTCTTTGCCCATAAAAGAAGTACCGTTGCCATCAATTGTGCCGCCGCCACAAATAGTTATGTTTTCCAGATTTTCGCCGCCTATCCAGATGGTTCCTTCGCCTTTATTTTCCCGGAAAGCACTTTTTACATATACTTTTTCATCCGGATTTGCTAAAACGCGTGCATTAACTTCTACCTGAAACTCAATGTTAGATTTTAAATTAAAAGGCCCGGACAAAAAAACATGTCCCGAAGGAATAATTACTTTGCCACCGCCAGCAGCAGAACAGGCATCAATCGTTTTCTGAATCGCTGCTGCGTCATCTGTCCGGCCATCACCAACTGCACCAAAATTTTTAACTGAATACTCTTTTTGAACATTAATACCTGCGGATCTGTTACCGGTTTTCGGCTGAGCTAATGGAGAAACGGCATTAAATAGTAACAGAAATCCGCAGATAATTCTTTGCATATGAATAGTTGATTGGCTTTATTTCGATAATCCTTTTGTTTGACCAGCAGCATTTGATTCCCCGTTTTTATCAGGTTTTCTTGAAGTGTAAACTCCAGTTTTCCACTTTTCTGATAAATTATTGTTTTAAAATTGCTTGTTTAAAAGCCGCAGGTAAGTCAATTTTCTCCAAGGAAGAATCCGTTACCTTATTTAAAACTAAAACCGGTGCTTCTTTTACCGTAGGAATTTTTACATCATTTAATTTTAACCCTTTTACATCATCAAAAACTACAGCCGGACGAAAATCATCTTCCTTGTAACTTAGTTTAAGATTATTGAATTTGATATTTTCTGCATGACGAACGTAAAAACCCCAGGACGGCAATTCGCCGAACATGGTAAATTCCGGATAACCAGCTTCATTTTCAGTAACTTTTTGCAGTGATTCCATTCCAACGAAAGCAATTTTTTTATCGCTGCCGCCGCCATAAATTATTTCAATATCTTCCAGCGTAACATCCTGAACCGGATGACCAGGCAAACCGGTTATCGATGCAGGAACCAGATTATGCGGCGGTACTTTTGGCGGCGGACCTTCCATCGGATAACCAATATCCGGTTTTCCTGAAGGAATTTCTGCTTTAACATGCGCAATATAAACATGCTGCAACTTGCTGTATCGTTCGTCCTGATTTCTATGCCCTAAACGAAGCAATATCGCATTGCCTGTATTTTTAGCGGTTACGTTTTGGATGTTTACGTTTTCCAGCAGCGCGCCATCAACCGTTTCCAGTGCAATGGCAGAACGGTAAGTATCATAAACAGTAAGATTTTTTACGGTGATATTTTTAAATCCGCCTAAAGAACCGGTGCCCAGTTTAAAGCCGTTGGCACTGGAACGAAGCGTGCAATTTTTTACGTAAATATGATCACAGCTATTTTTTACATCTTCAGATTTTAAGCAGATGGCATCATCCGCCGCATTAAAAAAGCTGTTGGTAATGCGTACATTTTTACTGTCAACTATATCAATTCCATCGTTATTCCAGTACGCCACACTTTGCACTTTCATTTGATCGATCAGAACATCGTTGCAATTTTTGTAAAGCTGTACCCAGCATGCAGCATCTTTTAAAGTGATACCTGTAACTTTAACTTGTTTACAATCCACAAAAGAAAGTATCATCGGACGATTTTTCTCCGTTGGACGTTTGATTCTCCATTGCGGATCATCTACTTTTCCTTCTCTTAACTGGTGCAACAAATCAACTACTAAATCACGGCCTTGTCCGTTTATAATTCCATTTCCGGTAATGGAAACATTTTGCAAGTTTCTGGCGATGATGAGCGACATGGCTACTTTTCCATCATAATCTAGCCTTTTCGTGCTTCCTAACAGAAAAGCGTTATCAGCTAAGTGAAGTTCAACGTTTGATTTTAAATAAAGCTGACTGGTTAGAAAAGATCCGTCTGGAATTAAAACTATTCCACCTCCTTTAGCAGCAGCTGCGTCAATTGCTTTTTGTATGCTCGAAGCATTATTGGTTTTGCCATCTGCCTTAGCACCATAAGTAAGAATGTTGTATGTTGATTTTTGCTGGCTAAAAGAAGCATTGCCAAAACTCACTAATAATAGACAAGAAATAAACCGGCAAAGCTGAAAGGTTTTAGTTTTTGTAAGCATGCAAAATGGTAATAAAGCATCAACTCCTAACTACTTGTGGTAGCCGGAGTTGATTAGTAAATTAATAACCTGGATTTTGAGGAAAAGCAGCTCCTCTGTTCAAATCTATTTGTGATTGCGGGATTGGCCTTAACAGGTTATGTGCATTTAATGAATTAGCGGCTTTTGCTTCATCATTATAAGCTAACGTTCGGGTGATAAGTTTACCGGTACGTTTTAATTCAAACCACCTGAACTCTTCGCCGGCAAGTTCGCGTGCACGCTCATCTAAAATATTATCCAGGGATAAAGTAGTAGCTGTCATTTCAGTAGTATAAGCAATACCAGTGGCCGGATTGATGCCTGTTTTAGCAGCTCTGGTTCTTACAATATTATAATATTGAAGTGCTTTTGCGGTGTTGCCAGCTTCTAGATATGCTTCGGCAGCTAACAGATAAGTTTCACCTAATCTAAAAACGTAAGTATCTCTGGTACCTGCATTATCTGCATAAGTAAGATTAACTTCTCTGAATTTTTTAAATTCAGGGAAAGTACGGGTCAAGCCGGAAAATGGTGAAGTGCGGTATTCATCCGGATTAAATACAAAATATTTTCTGGCTGCTTTTTGAGCAGCAGTAAAAGCGACATCCGGATAATAGATAACGGTATCTCCTTGTGCAAAAGTTTTTCCGTTTAATGTTCCCGCTGCTTGTGCAATAATTCCGGTCCAAACGGTAGCTAAATAACGACTGTCGCGGGCTTTATCAAACAAACTGAAAAAATAAGGATCAGGAACAGCTACATAATTCGGCTTGTTATAAAATGAACTTCTGGCAATTGGCGCTAAACTTTGCGTATCCCATAAAAAGTTTTGATGAAGGTTGTTTCCGGTAATAGCAGTTCCTTGTACTCTCCCTAAAAAATAAACTTGGTTAGTACCAGCATTTGTACTATACTGTACAGAAAATATCACTTCCGAATTTATCTGGAAGTTAGCTACAGTTGGATCAAACAAAGTGGAATATACAGGCCGGAGCGAGTAGGTGCCCGAATTGATTACATTTTCGGCTAAATTTGCAGCCTGTGTAAAATCAGCAGTGCCTGCTCCATAACTTTTATAACCTTTTGTTAAATAAACCTTAGAAAGCAGATGCTGTGCAAAGCCTTTGGTTACACGGCCAGCTTCGGAAGTTGTTGTAGGTAAAACAGCAATGGCTTCTGTTAAATCTGTTATTATTTGTGCATAAACATCTTTTTCCGGCGTTCTGGTAAAGCCTATTGATGCCGATGTGGAACGTGTTAATACAAGTGGCACATCACCAAAAGTTTCTGCAAGCAAATAATAATAGTAAGCCCTCAGCGCTTTTGACTCACCAATTCGTGTATTTAAAGTAGTAGCATCCATTCCCTGTACCTGACTTGCCCAGTATAAGGTTGTATTAGCTGTACCTATAGAATAATATAGCTGTTTCCAGTAACTATCTACATCTCCAATTGATGAATTTAAAGAGGTATTGTAGATGTTTAAAGCATTAACGTCAGTAGTGTTATAAGACGTAAAAATATCAGTACCGACTGTATATAATGAACTAAAATTTACGATATATCTTAAATTAGGATAATTTGATTTTGCTAAATCTTCAAAACCAGCTTTAGTAACATAATAAGTTTCGTCTGTTTGACCGCCTAAGTTACTTTCTTCAATATATTTCTTACACCCTGCAGCACCAATTACTGTAATTGCAAATAGTGAGAACAGTAAAATATTTTTAAAGTATTTCATATGAATAATTGATATAGTCTGATGATTATAAGGTTACGTTAAAGCCTAAAATAAAGGTACGGGTACGAAAATCCTGTAAGCCAAAGGAACTTAAATCTGCAGTTTCAGGATCCCAACCAATAAACTTGGTAAAAACTACCGGATTATAAGCCGTTACATATAATCTTAAATTGTTTAGTTTAATTTTTGATGCAAAATCTTTAGGCAAAGTATATCCTAAAGTAATGTTACTTATTTTGGTATAAGATGAATTTTGGTAAGTAGCAGCTGTTCTTCTGGTAGCATCTGTTTCAATAGCATTATTTGCCCATGTATTGCTTGGATTGGTAGCTGTCCAGTAATCTCTTTGGTAAGCACCAAATCTTGCACGTCCCTGATCGCCGTTTAAATACTGATCCAGAAAAGTACTTTGCTGTAATGTGCCTTGGCGTGTATAGATGGTGAACCCTAAATCGATATTTTGATAGGTAAAGGTGTTAGTTAATCCGCCAAACCAGTTAGGTATATCGCTTCCTAATATTACTCGGTCGTCTGCTGTAATTTTACTGTCGTTATTGGTATCCTGAATTTTGTACTGGCCAGGTTTCTGTCCATAAACAGCAGCTTGTGCAGCTTCGCTTGTTTGCCAAACGCCAATTACTTTATAGTTGTAAATTACACGTGCTTTCTGTCCAATAAAGCGTGCATTACCTACATCGTTTGCTCCATTACCAAACAAATCAATAATCTGGTTTTTATTTTTGGAATAATTGATGTTGGTTGTCCAGCTAAATTTACCAGATTTATAGTTGGTGGTGTTTAAACCAACTTCAATACCACTATTTCTAATGGAGCCTATATTGGCAACAACTGTAGTAAAGCCATTAGCAGCTGGAATCTGTTGTGGTAATAAGGTTCCTCTAGCTGTTTTATTATAATAATCAAAGGTAAAGCCTATTCTATTTTTCAGAATATTTATTTCCATTCCAGCATTGTATTCTGAGGTTTTTTCCCATGTTAAATCTTTATTAGCCAAAGAAACAATTGTAGAACCGTTAGCTGTTGAACCGTTAAAATCATAATAACTGGTAGCAACACTTGATTGTGTAACGTATGGATAAAAGTATGTTCCAAACAGAGCCGCATTACCGGATTTACCATAGCTAAACCTGAATTTTAGAAAGTTGATCAGCGAAACATTTTTAAGGAATTCTTCCTCACTCGCTATCCAACCTACTGCAGCTGATGGGAAAAATCCCCATTTATGACCATCAGCAAAAATAGAATTCCCGTCACCTCTGCCAGTTACAGTAAACAAATACCTGTTTTTAAAAATATAGTTAGCTCTGAAAAAATAAGAACTAATTGTTTGTTTGGTATAATTACTTGACGCAACGGTTGAAGGCTGAACGACAGTGCCATTAATTGTGACCGCAGTTGCGCTGCCAACGTTATACCATAATGAACGATACGGTAAACCGGAAACCGTAATTAAATTATTATCCGTTTGATAATAATTTAAAGAACTTCCCAAGGTAAAATCAAGCTTATGATCATTGCCTATTTCTTTATTATATATTAACAGGTTATCTAAAGTATAGTTAAAAATATGGTTGGTACCATTAGTAGCACTATTTGGTCTTGTGCCTGCAGCAGTTTTAGAATAAGTATCAGCATAAGTACCCGAACGCTGGAAAGTAATATCAGGAGTAAAAGAACTTCTAAATTTTAATCCTTTTAATAAACCGATTTCTGTATAAATATTAGGTAACATTCTGATATACTGTGTTCTTCGGATATCATTATCAAAGTCAAACAGGGGATTGGTAATCTGTGCTTCCGTTTCGTAAGCAAAAAACTTATCACTACCGTCAGCATTATAAGCACTACCGGTTGGCCGCAATCGATAAGCACTTCTGAATACTTCGCCACTACCCAAATTGAAATCAGCAAAAGTTCCATACATAGAAGCACCAACCTTAAACCAGTTAGTAAACGTTTTATCCAGTCCTACTTTTAGGGTATATTTTTTAGTATTTTCTACTTTTATAGCACCCTGATAATCCTGAAAACCTGCCGATACAAAATAGGTTGTCTTTTCATCACCACCAGTAATGGACAGATTATGATTAGTTTGTAAACCGTTTTGTTTAATCAGATTAATCCAGTTAGTATAGTTACCGCTAGAAATATTAGCCAGTTCTGTTGCAGAAAATATATTTGCATCAGTATAAGTAACCTTTGGTGTAAGGCTGTTACCTAACGTACTATAATATTCGCGCGCATAATTAACAAATTCAGGACCGGTCATAATCCTGGGTAAATTGTAGGCATTTACGATACCAACATAAGCATCATAATTTATTCTAGTCTGACCTTTAGAGCCTCTTTTAGTGGTAACAATTATTACACCGTTTGCACCTCTTGAACCAAATATAGCTGTTGATGACGCATCTTTTAGCACATCCATCCGCTCAATATCAGAAGGATTAATATCATTGATGTTTGATACAGGTATTCCATCTACAACATATAAGGGCTGTGTATTACCATAAATTGAGTTTACACCACGGATTTCTACTGTCATATCTGCTCCTGGTTTACCTGAAGAACGCTTTACATCAACACCTGGTAACCGGCCTTGCAAAGCTTCTTGCGCATTCGGTGCTTTTGATTTAACAATTTCATCATTGTTTAACGAAACTACCGTTCCTGTTAAATCACTCTTTTTCTTGGTACCATAACCAATTACCACAACTTCGTTTAAGGAAGTGCTTGTTTCTGTTAATGTAACAGATAATGATGTTTGACTATTAACCGGAACTTCACGCGTGTTAAAGCCAATGTATTTGAATACCAAAACATCTGTTTTCCCAGCCTGAATAGTGTATTTACCATCCAAATCAGTTGATGTAAGTGTGGCACTACCTTTAATACCAACAGTTACACCCGGCAAAGCAATGCCTTTGCCATCAACAACTACTCCTTTTATGGCAGTTAAATTTTGTGCGTAAGACACGGTATTGAAAATAAGTATTGCTAAAAGCATACTTATATATAATTTATGTTTCCCTTTTAATTTAGGTTGAGATTTATTCATGTAATACAGGGGTTGATCTTTAATAAATAATTAAATAAGTGATATTGGAAAGCAACTTTAAAGCGCAAAATTTTAGTCACAGGATCAAAATATTTTTACCATACAAGAGATTTAGAAGTAAGTTTAAAAATTGGAAGTCAAACATATCAAACTTAATCGATTAAGCTTATTACTACAAAAAAAAGTTTATTTCATTTTTATTGAAGAAGCTCTTTGAATTAAACTTGATGGTATGACAATTTGTGAAACCTGGCCATTACCTTTTATCTGTTTAAATAAGAGATGAAGTATTTCTTCGGAAAACTTTTTTAACGGCTGTACTATTGCAGTTATTGATGGAGAATAGAAATTAAAAAGTTCGTGATCATCAAAAGCTATTATTGCAACATCATCAGGAATAGCAATTTTAAGTTTCTCAAAAACCTCCAAACCACATATCGTAAGGTAATTACTCGAAAACAGTATAGCGTCTATTTTAGTATTTTCCTTCAGTAAAGCCGTTGTTTTTGCAACTATATCTTCACGGTTTCCTGTAACATGTACTTTTTCAACAATAGGATCTAATGAAAATTCTTTCACTGCTTTAAGATAACCACACTCTCTTTGCTGCATTTGGGGTTGCATAGAATCGGACAAGATTAAAGCAGGATGTTTAAGCCCTTGTGATATAAAATGAATAATTGCTTGATAAGTACTGTTGCAGTTATCTGTTACCACATAACTGGTTGTAATTTTTGTTAAAAACCGATCAAATAAAACTACTGGGATGTTATCTTTTAATAAAGTTTCAATTTCTTTTTCGATTCCTTCCGGTGGAACAATAATATAACCATCAACGTTCCGGTCTCGAAACATGGTAATAATTTCTTTAGCTTTTTTAGTTTCATTATCTGTGCTGCAAAAAATAATACGATAGCCATTTGTATAAGCAAGATCGTCTATCATTTTGGCAACATCCGCAAAAAACGGATTAGAAATATCGTCTACCATTAGACCGATAATTTTTGAAGTGCCTGTACGTAAGCTTTTTGCAAGTTGATTAGGTTTGTAACCTATTTTTTCTACTTTTTCTAAAACCCGTTCAGCCAATTCTTTACTAATCCTTTTTTCTTTTGCTTTTCCATTAATAATATATGATATGGTTGCAGAAGACACATTGAACATTTTTGCAATATCACTTAATGATATTTTTTTCTCCATAACTGCCTCAATTATTTTCAGGTATTAAAAGCGAAAGGTAACTTATTATTAAATAGTATTCAGCTTGTCCAATTCTTTTTACTTATCAAGCAAAAATTCAAATTAGTTAAAGGCATATTATATGCCCCGGTCAGAGTGAAAGAGCAATTTTCCAATGATGGGTCTGTTCTTTTGAGCCATTATAAAGGCCGGGATGACTGTATCTACTGTCCTCATTGCCGGACTTAATGCCCAGACAATTAATATTTCTACCTTTTCAGTCAAAAACAATTCGCAGGACATCCAAAGAAACAAGGCTATAGAAGAAGCTGGCCATGAAAGCTGACCAGCAAGCCCCCACTTTATTAACAGAAAGAGTATTGCTTTTACAATACTCTTTTGAAAAATATTCCTAAATTAAATAGAATGACTATTATAGGCTTACAGATTCTACCATATCAAAATGGGTAAATTTGTGCAGGTTGATTGTTGGAAATACTCTGCGTACCCGTAATGTGCCGGAGTTGAAAAAGTCAGCAACTTCTTTTGATTCTGCTTGCCTTGCCCCACCGTTTATTTCCGGATCACCCATGACCAAAACAGAACCAGCCCGGTGCAACAGTTCTCCTGCTACTTCAGCAATGATGGCACCTTGTTTTTCTATTCCGTCGATTTCTTTCAGCCAATCGTTTGTTTTTAACAAAAAGCTGTGTGCATATAAGCCAAGCAGGCATCGTGCAAGTGGTGTGGCAGGAAGGTGATCCCATAGCATATGTGTGTTAAAATTCTCCACCTTTCTTCTAAAGCCAGGATATATTTGGTTGGTATCGTGAATAAGCATCGCATAATCAAACTGCCAGCGCAGCGGCGCCTCATAAAGCGCACTAAGTTCCCAAGCATCATGCGAAGTAAAGGCATAATCAATACCGTCAATTACCGCGTCATCGTCCTTGGTGCAGCCATTCACCACCACTTTAATGCGTTCGGGAGCAATATCTTCTGCAAGCAGTTCTTTAACTAATTGTGGAACAGTTTTCTTGTAAAAGCGCAAGCAGGTGGCAATGACGTAAACAATTTTGAGCTCATTACGAGTCTGCGTATGAGGAACCAGACAAAGCTTCTGCGGCATCTCCGGCTCAGAACAATAATATCCTACCGGCATACCATTAAAAGTTTGCTGCCAGGTAGAGCTTGGCAGAAATCCTCCAGCCCAACCAAAAAAAGCAAAAGCCTTATCTGATTTTACTGAACCGTATTTGTAGGGTTGCCAGGAATGCTCATTTGGATGATGATAGCCAGTTACACGTTGGTCCTCCTGCAAGGTCATCACCCCGATCGGTACCAACATAAACCCCTCACGCGTTTGGCAATACCTGCAAAATAACTGCGGTACTCCTATCAGCTTGCTCATATCAACGCCTGGCATAAGGCCTGTAAAAATTGGCTCATTAATTTTGTTACTACTTTCTGTGTGTAGGGATGTGTTCATATTAAAAAAGACTTACTTGACCTTCAAAAGAATAAATAGTTAAAAATGTTTAAATTAATATTTCCTTCGTTTGCTTTACCTTGATTAATTTACTCGATGTATACTAATTTTGAGGTTAAAGTCAAAAAAGTAATAGATTTAAACATGTGCAGCCAAAAAAGATTTATTCAGAAAAAGCAAAAAAATCGTAAACAAGGCTTATAACTTCTTTTATGAGTTTAAAAATGTTTCTGATTAGAGTTGCTAAGAATGCTTCCTCAACCTTAAATTATACCCAACATTGCTTGAATAAAACTGATTATTGCTGCAAACTGATTATTACTGTTTTGCTGCAAATTTTTAAGTTATAACTCAGTACCTGGAATTATTAGTAAACTTTGAAGGAACAAATATTTGTAAGTTCAAGTCCTGGTATAATATATTTGGGCCGGTTGTTCTGATATAGAGACAGATGTTGTTTAGTGTTTAGAAAATTGATACTATAACCTGCTTTAGTACATGCATCACATTTTCGACAAACGTTGTTGAGGTTTCCTATACACAATAAGGAGGAGAAAAAATGTGTATCAAAATAAGTATACTGTTTTTATGCTGGTAATTTATTCCTGCTGTCTATTTACAAGCGCAGATGTGATCCATACATTTATTTTGCTGCCATGCATTGAGGTTACTGATGATTTTTGTAGCAATTTCCTGTAAAGCTTCATGAGTTAAAAAGCCCTGATGCGGCGTGATCATAACATTCGGCATAGT
>JBPBQV010000033.1:0-127157 GCA_050955045.1 Janthinobacterium lividum
TTGGCTGGCTTCCATTCGTTTGCCTACGGTAGCTTCATAATCTGCTATCTGAACAGGTGTACGGGAAGTGGAGCGGCCAGCCCAATCTGTACGGAAAGGGCCAGGTTCAACAAGTAATACTTTTATTCCCAATGGTGCTACTTCCTGAGATAATGATTCTGATAAACCTTCTACCGCAAATTTGGTAGCGTGATAATAACCGGTTGCTGTAAAAGCCCTTAATCCACCAATAGAAGAAAAATTAACAATATGGCCACTCCGTTTTTCTCGCATTCCAGGCAAAACGGCCTGTATTACATTTACCAATCCAAAGAAGTTGGTTTCAAATTGTGCCCTGATTTTTTCTTCTTCGCCTTCTTCAATACTGCTGAAATAACCGTAACCGGCGTTGTTTACCAAAACATCAATTTTGCCAAAGGTTTCTTCTGCTTTGGTAATGGCCGATGAAACTTGCGCTTTATCATTTACATCTAAAGGCAGTACCAGCGCTGTTTCTTCGTAACCTTCGGCGATGTCTTGAACCTGATCAACTTTTCGTGCTGTAATTACCGCATTCCAGCCTTTTTTCAATATTAATTTGGCCAGTTCTCTGCCAAAACCTGTGGAGCAGCCTGTTATAAACCAAACCGGATTTTCTGTTTTTCCCATAATGATGTTGTGCTAATTAGAAATTAATGCTGATGATTACTGTTGTAACATCAATTCAAATTAATTACATTTTTGGCTGATAAAAGTTTCTAGCCTTTTGTAAAGTCATACTGTTTTTACAATACTTTTTTAGATACGCTAATTTAAAAGCTGTTTTTATCATTTAATAATTCGATTATCTTTGGCTTTATGACTGCCAGAAACATTGCCCTGATGGCCGGAGGTTACACCGGAGAATATGAAGTATCTATCAACAGCGCACGCAATATTGCCGCAAATTTAGATACCGAAAAATATTATGTTTATACTATTTTGGTAAACCGGAACAATTGGTTTTACACTTCTGCCGAAGGAAAAAATTTGGAAGTTGATAAAAACGATTTCAGCCTAAATTTAAACGAAGAAAAGATCAGGTTTGATGCGGCTTTTATCACCATTCACGGCACGCCTGGAGAAGATGGCAAATTACAAGGTTATTTTGATATGCTGGGCATTCCGTACAACAATTGTGATGCAGCAACTTCGGCTTTAACCATGAACAAGGCTTACACCAAAGCCATTGTAAAAGGAATTCCGGATTTGTATGTTGCCGGTTCAGTACAAGTTTTTCATCAGCAAAAGGAAACTATTCCTCAACAGGTTCAGCATTTAAAACTGCCTTTATTCATCAAACCAAATAATGGTGGCAGCAGCGTAGGCATGAGTAAAGTAAACGTAAAAGAAGCCTTGACCGAAGCTTTAGATAAAGCTTTTGCAGAAGATGATCAGGTTTTGGTGGAAGAATTTATCAAAGGCCGGGAATTTAGTATTGGCATAGTCAAATTCGACGGAGAAATTATCGTTTTGCCGGCTACAGAAATCATCAGCTCCAAAGAGTTTTTTGATTATGAAGCCAAATATACGCCCGGTGTTTCGCAGGAAATTACGCCGGCAGATTTAAGCGAGGCACAAAACCTTCGCATAAAAAGTATTGTAAAAGAAGCATATCGTTTACTGAACTGCAAAGGAATGACGCGTATCGATTTTATTTTACAGGAAGAAACAGACGATTTTTATTTTATCGAAATTAACACTACGCCCGGCCAATCTGCAAACAGCTTAATTCCGCAACAAGTGCGTGCAGCAGGATTAAACTTAACTGAATTTTACGGGAAACTGATTGAGGAAAGTTTGAGATAAGAACAAGAATTTAGGTGCGAAGAGCGGGAGATAAAAAGTATGAAATAGAAAGCGTGCTCATTACTCATTCTTAAATCTTCGATCCTGGCTTTTTCCTCAAATCGTATATTTCTCAATCATTTCCGCACTAACTTTTACGCCTCGGCCGGTAGCCACATCAATTAAAGTATAATCAAACCAACCATCACAGCAAATTTTCTTGGTTTTTTTATTGATGATTTCGAATTGAACGCGGCAACCTTTATCGGCAAAACTTTCGATTCCGGTACGTACAGTAAATTCATCGCCCATGGTTAAAGCGCGTTTGTAATCTACATAAGCTGTACGCACCACCCAACCAAAGCCCTTACTCATAAAGTTTTCCATTGGCATCCCGTAAAAACGCTCCATTTGATCGTAGCGCGCGGCCAGCACATAATCAAAATATTTGCTGTTGTGCACATGCTGAAACATATCAATATCGTCTGGCCTTACCTTAAAATCTGTTTCAAAAATGCTATAGGGAATGTTCATGTTTTTTTAGAGGGAAAGCAAACAGGGTGTAAAAATGTTTAGCAACTGCTAAGAAGTGAGTTTTGATACTGCTTTTAGGAGGTAAATTTTTATGTTATAGTAGAATAGAAGCCAAAGTTTAATATAGCTGATTATAAATTCAAATTAGCCAGAGATTTTTTCCTAGCATAATTTATCCATTGATATTATATCTCAAAAATAGTTGTGATGAAAATAATGGATACCAATGCGAACGCTTGGCGGAAATTGAGATTTGAAATCCCTCAGCACAGCACAAAAGCTAAATTGATATTAAAGTTTGAATGCTTCTTTTACCGGTTAAATTCTTGATTTTCAGCTAAAGCAGAATAGCAAATTAAAAATTGATATGGATGACAATAAAAATCAATATTTATACTGATAAAAACAGTAAAAAATGCTTCTTTTATCACCCAGAATTTAAAACAAGGTTCCGCCGCCTGTTTTAATTCTGCCTAAATGTTTATAAGCCATTTCGGTGCATTCGCGGCCGCGGGAAGTGCGCATTAAATAGCCTTCCTGAATTAAAAAAGGTTCGTAAACTTCTTCAATCGTGCCTTCTTCTTCACTTACTGCGGTAGCTATGGTTTTCAAGCCAACCGGACCGCCTTTAAATTTATCAATAATGGTGGACAGGATTTTATTGTCCATTTCATCTAAACCGTGTTCATCCACATTTAACGCATTGAGCGCATATTTGGCAATCGGAATATCGATGCTGCCGTTGCCTTTGATCTGGGCAAAATCGCGCGTTCTTCGTAATAAAGCATTGGCGATACGCGGCGTACCACGGCTACGGCGCGCAATTTCGTAAGCCCCTTCTTCTGCAATTGGTGTTTTTAAAATAGCTGCCGAACGAAGTACAATGGTGGTTAGCAACTTGGCATCGTAATATTGCAAACGGGAATTGATACCAAAACGGGCGCGCAACGGAGCCGTTAACAAACCGGAACGTGTGGTAGCTCCAATTAGCGTAAACGGATTTAAAGAAAGCTGTACCGAACGTGCATTTGGTCCGGTTTCGAGCATAATGTCGATCTTATAATCTTCCATTGCCGAGTACAAGTATTCTTCTACCAGCGGACTTAAACGGTGGATTTCATCAATAAATAAAATATCTCCGGCTTCTAAATTGGTTAATAATCCGGCTAAATCTCCGGGTTTATCCAGAACCGGCCCGGAAGTAATTTTGATACCAGAACCCATTTCGTTAGCAATAATATGCGAAAGCGTAGTTTTGCCCAATCCCGGCGGACCATGCAGCAGAACATGATCCAGCGCTTCGCCACGCATACGTGCAGCCTGAACAAAAACGCGGAGGTTTTCTAAAATCTTATCCTGACCAGTAAAGTCCTCAAAAACCTGCGGACGTAATACTTTTTCAATCTCTTGTTCTACAGCGGAAAGGTGTTCCGGATTAGGATCGAGGTTTTTATTCATTGCCAACAAAATTAGTATTTTTTAGTTGGAAGGGAAACGATAAAAAAGGAAATTTTAGATGTAAACTGATCAGGCTGATGCTGTTTTTATCGGCATAAAAACAGCATCAGCTATTCTCCAGGGTTCTTGAATTTTCTGCGGAAGTGTTTTTAGGATATTTTCTGAACCAGCTGCTTGTTTTCATTTTGATTACGCCTAAAAACGCTTCCTTAAATATTTTGGTTGACATTTTGGAAACACCTTGCCGCCGATCTGTAAAAATGATAGGCACTTCTACCACTTTAAATCCGCACTTAAGAGCCGTAAATTTCATTTCAATCTGGAATGCGTATCCAACAAACTCAATTTTATTTAACCGGATTGTTTCCAATACTTTACGGCGATAACATTTAAAACCGGCTGTTGCATCCTGAATGTCAATACGAGTGACAAAACGTACGTAAACAGAAGCGAAATAACTCATCATCACGCGGCTCATGGGCCAGTTAATTACGTTTACGCCGTTGATATAGCGCGAACCAACGGCCACATCTGCGCCATCTACACAAGCCTGGCGCAGGCGCAACAAATCATCAGGATTGTGCGAGAAATCGGCATCCATCTCATAGATAAAATCGTAATGCCTTTCAACAGCCCATTTAAAACCGAAAATATATGCTGTTCCCAGTCCTTGCTTTCCGGCACGTTCGTGTAGGAATAAAGTTTCCGGATAAATGGTTTGCAGCGTTTTGATAATTTGCGCTGTACCATCCGGAGAGCCGTCATCTATCACCAACACATGAAAATCGTGCATAATTGAAAACACTTTGTGCAGTATACGCTCTATGTTTTCTTTTTCGTTGTAAGTGGGAATGATGACCAGACTATCGGGCACTTATTAATTTTTTAGTGATAAAAACAGTATATTATACTAACGGATTTGCTTCCGGATTGATTGGATCATTTCCTAAATGTCCGGAATCTTTTGCCAGATCATCTCCAGCCAAATAGCTTTTTTCCTTAATATACGGGCTAACCAGTATAAAAAGGAGTACAAAAAAGAACATAATCCCTACAAAAAGCCAGAAGTATTTATCGCCTGTAAAATATGCAAACATACCTTTATTAGCGATATTCACATTAATTAAGGTGGTAAAAAAAGTACCGATAGAATAAGTTAAATACCAAATGGCCGTCATGGTGCTTTTCATAGACGGAGGCGATTGCGTATAAGCGTATTCCAAACCGGTGATCGAAACCAGCACTTCTCCTGCTGATAAAATAGCATAAGCCAGTATTTGCCACCAAACAGAAGGATGCTGGCCAGCATCAATTTTGGTTTGCAAAAGGGCAATAATTACAAAACTAAAAGCTGTTATAAATAAACCTGTTCCGATTTTTTTGAGCGGCGTAAGTTTAATTCCCATTTTTTCGACCAGCGGATATAATCCATAATTAAAAATCGGGATCATTAAAAGCAGAAACAGCGCGTTTACAAACTGAATTTGTGAAGGCAAAATAGACAGATTAAAAATACCTAAACTTAAATCCAGCTTTTGAGATTGTAAAACCCATTCCGAGCCGTTCATGTCCCACATTCCCCAAAAAATCGGGATAAAAGCAAAAACGGCAATTACACCCCAAACTGCTTTGATGGCTTCTACTTTTTCTGTTCCGTATTTAGCTGTGGCTTGTTGCCATGCTGTTTTTAGCGGGTCTTTTTTAGTGATGTAGCATTTTAAAACATAGAAGTTAACGGTTACAAAATTGTCTTTCTTAATTCCGCCGGGAGGTAATCTGACGTACAATTTTTTACCCGAAAAAAATATCAGTGTTGCCAAAGCCATTAAAATTCCGGGTACGCCGAATGCCCAGGCAGCTCCGGCTTTTTCATAAATTAACGGTATCAGCAAAAGACTAATCATAGAGCCGGCATTGATGCTGAAGTAAAACCAGCCATAAATACTGCTCATCAAATGCTTGTTTTTGTGATCAAACTGATCACCAACGTTTGCCGATACGCAGGATTTTATTGCTCCGGCAGAAAAAGCAATGATAATCAAACCTGTTAAAAAACCGGGCAGAGAAGTATCAAACATCGACAATATAAAATGGCCGATAGTATAAATCAACGAACCGATCAAGATAACTTTGTATTTTCCAAAAAACCAATCGGCCAGAATTGCGCCCAGCAAAGGCGTAAAATAAACCAAGGTAGAAAAAGCATGATTAATGGCATTTGCTTTTGCATTGGCCGTTACTTCGGGTAAATGACCGTAAAACTGCTGCACCAAAAAAACAGCGATGATGCTGCGCATTCCGTAAAAGCTAAATCTTTCGGCAAATTCATTACCGATAATAAACGGAACACTTTTAGGAATCAGGCGTTTTTTAAGAGAAGGTGCTTCCGTAATTGTAGGATCTGCCATGCTGTAATCTGGATTTTTCTCTAAAATAAAGCAAAATAGCTGAGAAAATCGGATAGTTTTTTACAATTACCAGCGCAATCAACTCTTTTTATAACTGCTTTTTGCTGGAAATGAAGAAGTTGGCTTTTTCCTGTTGTTTGTAACAGAATCCTGACGTTGTTTTTTGGGATCAATGTAACCTTCGTCGCGGTCTTCCGGAATGTTGCGCATATCTAAATCCTGTACAAAATTCCATTTACCATTTTTAAGCTGATAACCATCATAAGTTAAATCCGGACCGTAAAAACTAAAATCTGTTTTCACTTTTGCATCTCGCGGTGCCAGATGATCAAACACAATTAATTGTTGTGTGGGCACATAACGTAACAACATAGATGTCTGGCGGCTGTACTCAAACACAACTCTCTTCCGGGTTTTCTTGTTTCCTTCAAAAACCGGCAACCCAAAAACTGGTGCATTATTATTAAAAGATAAAACGTCTATTATTTTTTTAGTTGTTTTAACCGTATTGCCTTTCCAGCCTAGCAAAATATAATACGGCGTTTCTGTTCCAGTTTTTACAATTTTATAATATTGTGCGCCCAGCCATTTTTGGGCGGTAAAAGTAGAATCTTCCGGATTTTTTATAAAAGGTGTGTAATCTGTTAATGGAAACATTTTTAATGCACCATTAGTATTTAACTGAATTGTGCCGTAATAACGGAAACTGCCATCTTCGTTCATTACGTGCCAGGTAAACATACGAAACTGATTATCAGGTGCATAAATGATGGATACTGTTTTTACCGAATCAAAATGGTAATTATACGAACCCGGAATTTTTAACGCACTTACAAAAGTTTTAATAAACTGATAATTGGCATTTTTTCGTTCGAGATCGTTCTCATTGTTTACAAAAGTAGAACCAAGCGTTTTTAAGCTATCTTCGTAAAGTTTGAGTTTAGGTTGATTAGCATTTTGTGCGAAAGCCGTTGCGTTCAGTAAAATCAGCATCAGCAAAACGCTAGGTTTGTGCTTCAGCTTAAAGTATTTATCAAAAAAATTTAATAACATCTGTGTAAATTCAATCAATACAAATAAAACGTTTTGACAAACAGTTTAACGGTAGTTTTAAAATTAACGTGTTGTTTTTTCTGATTTTATTGCCGGATGAAAACTCTCCGGTTATCATTCACAAATGGTTTTGTTTAGAAATAATCCGGATAGCCGGATGCTTCTTTTATCAACCAAAAAACAGCAATATTTTTATTTAGGTTGAAGTGATTTTTGTACAAACACCAATTTTTAGGTGATAAAAGAAGCATGAAAAGTTTATAGTTAGAAAAGCAAACCAGCCTGATATTCTTATTAAAAATACATAAAACAGAAACTTATCCTAAATTTGGTGAGTATTGAATTTTTGATGGCTATATTTAACTTATCCCGACAAAAAGCGTTAATGCGAAAATTTGCCATAAACATCAAGTTTTTGATGATGTTTACTGCAGTTATCGTTATCATTTTCACTTTACCCAAGCAAGCCAAATTTCGGTATGAATACGGCAAAGGTCGAATCTGGAACCAAAACGACCTGATTTCGCCTTACAACTTCGCCATCCTGAAAACAAACATTGAGCTGGATGCCGATAAAGATGCGGCTTTGCGCAGTATCAGCCCGATTTATCAGTTTGATTTTCAGATCGAAAAACAGGAACTGGAAAATTTTAAAAACGATTTTGAAATTAAATGGCATAACGGTGTTTTCAACGAGAACCAGAAAGAAATTTACCTGAAACTGGGAAGCAATTTGCTGCAAACTGTTTATCAAAAAGGCGTTGTTGCTTTAAATAAACAGTTTCAGCACGCCGGAGAAAACTACGATATCACCATCCTGCAAAATAAAGTTGCCCAAAGTAAAAATACAACTGAACTATTCACCCGTGAGCGGGCTTTAAATTACTGCGATCAGGTTTTAAATCAGCATAAAGAAATAGATCAATCTTTGTTGATTGGTTTGCTGCAGGATCATATTCAATACAACCTTAATTACGATGCCGTCATTACCCGGCAACTGCAAAAAGAAACGCTGGAAAGTTTATCACAAACGCGGGGAATGGTGCAAAAAGGAGAGCAAATTGTAGCCAAAGGCTCTGTTATTAACCAGGATATTTACCAGAAATTAGAATCGTACAAAAAAGCTTTTGAAGATAATGCACACGTAACCGGCAATAAAAATATGGTGCTGCTGGGTCAGTTTTTGCTGGTTTTTTTAATCATCACATTGCTGATTATTTTTCTGTTTCTTTTCCGCAAAGATATTTACAATGATAACCGCTTGGTTGGCCTTATTTTGCTGGTAATCACGTCTATGCTGGTTACGCTTTCGTGGGCTATTCATTTTCAAATCCCTAGTTTGTATTACATTCCGTATTGCATTGTGCCGATCATTATCCGCATTTTGTTTGATACCCGATTGGCACTAAATATTCATTTACTGGTGGTTTTAATAGCCGGATTTTTTGTGCCAAACAGCTTTGAGTTTGCTTTTTATGAATTGACGGCGGGCATGGTTTCTATCTATAGTATCAAAAACCTGATCCGCAGAGAACAATTTTTAATTTCTGCTTTACTGATTGCTTCTTGTTATTTAGTTTCTTTTTTAGGAATTTCCTTTATCCGCGAAGGCAGTTTCAGTTCGATTAACTGGAATGATTTTTTACCTTTTATAGTGAGTGTTGCTTTAACGCTGCTGGCGTATCCTTTAATTTATGCATTTGAAAAAGTGTTTGGCATTACTTCGGATATTACGCTGATCGAATTAACTAATACCAATTCTTCTGTTCTGCGTAATCTGGCTTTTAACGCGCCGGGAACTTTTCAGCATTCTTTACAGGTTGCAAACCTGGCAGAAACGGCAATTTACACCATCGGCGGAAATGCGCTGCTGGTTAGGGCAGGAGCTTTGTATCATGATATTGGAAAGATAGAAAACCCGCAATATTTTATCGAAAACCAGAACCAGGGCTTTAATCCGCATGATAAATTATCTTATGAAGAAAGTGCACGTGTGATCATCCGGCATGTGCAGCAAGGTGTAGAACTGGCTCGCAAGAATAACCTGCCCGAAATTATTGTAGATTTTATCCGCACGCACCATGGCAACACGCGGGTTGACTTCTTTTATCAGTCTTTTTTAAAAAATTTCCCCGAAAAACTGGTAGACGAAAATATTTTCAGGTATCCAGGCCCGATTCCTTTTTCTAAAGAAACCGGCGTATTAATGCTGGCAGATTCTGTAGAAGCGGCTTCGAGAGCTTTAAAAGAACCTAATTTTAAATCAATTAATGATCTGGTAGATAAGCTGGTAAACTACAAATTAGATCAGGGTCAGCTTAAAAACAGCAATATCACCCTGAAAGAAATCGAAACGGTAAAAAGCATTTTCAAAAAGATGCTGATGAGCATTTACCACGTCCGGATCGATTATTAATAATTTTTTTTGCTGAGAAAAGTGAATTACTATATTTGCACTCCTTAAAAACACAAAGTTACGCAAGGAATATTTGGTGAGGTGCCTGAGAGGCCGAAAGGATCAGTTTGCTAAACTGACGTACGGGCAACTGTACCGAGGGTTCGAATCCCTCCCTCACCGCACATGCAATCCCTAATTTATTGAATTTCAGTAAATTAGGGATTTTTTATTTAGGTGTAGGGACATTAAACGGTTAGTATATTAGAGCAGGGTGTGAGCTTCCTATGGTTTCCTGCCAATCAAAAGTAGAATTTCTACGTTGATATTTCCTCCCGCAAATTGACTAGAGTTTTAAAGTTTAAGGCCTGGTGGGAGCGGTGATAATTATAATCCACCATCCATTCTTTAGCTTTTTCCCTGACTTCAGACAGCGTTTTAAAGATATAAGCATTAAGTAGTTCTTTTCTGATATTGCCGTTACATCTTTCTACATAGGCATTTTGTGTAGGCTTGCCGGGTTGAATGAAAAACAGAACAATCTTATTTGCTTTACACCACAGGTCCAGCTGATTGGATATAAACTCCGGCCCGTTATCCATCTGGATCATTTGTGGCAAATTACGATAATCTTTAGCTGTTTCAGAACCGTGATGAGCATTGTAAAGGTAGGGAAATATCTGTTTCTATGGCTAACACTTCCCGGTTATAGTCATTATGATATTTAGCAAACGGAACTTTCTGCCGTCCCAAAGACTGTCGTTCACGAAATCCACTGACCAGACCGAGTTAATACTTTGCGGTACAAATAAGGCCTGTTTTACCATCCCAATTTTAAAGTTAGTCCTTTTGACTACTTCTAATTGGTCGAAAGTTGGGGAAGGATACAAAAAAGCTTGGCCTTTACGTGATTTTGAGATTTATCAGCAGAGAACCAATGTTAAATCATATTTAAAAGCTGATGCTTCTTTTACCATTAAAATTCTGGCTCGTCAATTGAAACTGAAGTAAGATAGTAATACAAAGGCCGATGTTATATCCCGTTGACCTGTTTTTTGCACATTTCGTGTTGTAAACTCGTCTTATTAGACAGCGTTTAAAGTTTCCATGATAGCCTTAATTGTTTTATCGTCTATGCTGTCAAAATCTGATTTGTCATAAATAATCAACAGATAAACTTCGTTGTTGTCAGTCATGACATAAGTAATAACTCTTGCACCACCGCTTTTACTATCTGCATGAACTTTTAATATCTAATTAGCAAGTGCTGATTTTTATTGCTTCTAGAAGATAAATCACTACTCAGCCAGGCATAATAGCCGCTTCTGCTTACCTTGAGAATACCATACCCATCTTCTCAGGTGTTAGACATTGTCCGATGATCTTTTAGTGAACCCGAATATTTGCCATCGCTCCTGGAGAAGATGCTTACAGCCTTTTTTAGTAGGTCGCGCTCCTGCTGTATGTTTAGCAGCTCTTTCTTTAGCCGGTAAATCTCCCATCTGTTCAGAGGCGTATAGATTACTTTACCTTTGCATGGAAAGCTGGTTTCTGCTTTCGTTTCCAGTTCCCTGCGCCAGCGGTGTAATAAAGCAGGGCTAATTTCTAATTCTTTTGCAAGCACGCTCAGATCCGAACGGCTCTTAATCAGCTCTACAGCCATCACCCCAGGATTCCCGGTCGTACGACTTTCTAATTGTTGACATATTTTTAAAGGTAAGTCTTTCTCTTAACCTATTGTCTATTTAAAGATAGCAACTCCAAAACAGGCTTATGGCACTAGTGTAAACGATGCTTCTTTTACATCTCTAGAATTGGTACCCGTGTAAATCTTAAAATCGCCAGGTTCAGAATCAAATTTTAAATCACTGTTATAAAATTTCAAATCATTATTGGTGATAGTAAACTTTACGTTTTGACTTTCTCCTTTTTTCAGAAATATCTTTTGGAAAGCTTTCAGTTCTTGAACCGGCCGGGTGATCGATCCCACCAAATCCTGAAGGTACAATTGCACCACTTCCTCGCCATCAAAATTTCCGCTATTAGTTACTTTTACGGAGACGTGTAAAGCATCTGTTTTGCGGATTTGCATTTTATCCAACACCGGTTTTTCATAGGTAAAAGAAGTATAGCTCAGTCCGAAGCCAAAAGGATACAACGGATCATTGGAAACGTCCAGATAATTGGAGCGAAACTTTTGAAACCATTCACCTTTCCCCAACGGCCGACCGGTGTTTTTGTGGTTGTAAGCCAACGGAACCTGACCAACATTTTGCGGGAAAGTTGCCGTTAATTTTCCACTTGGATTAACGTTACCGAACAACACATCCGACATGGCATCGCCAGCTTCTGATCCGCCAAACCAAACATTTAAAATAGCGGGCACATGTTGATTTTCCAAACTCAAATCCAGTGGCCGACCGGTAAACAAAACCAAAACCACAGGTTTGCCGGTTGTGCCTAAAGCGTGTAATAAATCTTGCTGAATTTGCGGAATTTTGATGTTGCTTCGGCTACTGCTTTCGCCGCTCATTTCTGCGGATTCTCCGGCGGCAACTACAACTACATCGGCTTTTTCGGCCACTTTCATAGCTTCTTTCAAAATTTCTTCGTTGGAACGTAAATCGCGGTGCAAGGATTTACCGAACATAGTTGCACGTGTTTCAAAGGCAGAATCTGCATCCAGATTAGAACCTTTAGCGTATACAATTTGGGCTTGGTTGCCTGCTGCTTCTTTTAATGCGGTATATAAGGATTTGTATTTTGTGGCATCGGCGGCAACGCTCCAGGTGCCGGTCATGTTTTCTTTGGCATCTGCAAGTGGCCCAATCAGCGCAATGGTTCCACTTTTTTTAAGCGGTAAAATGTTATTTTGATTTTTGAGGAGCACGAAGCTTTTAGCAGCAATTTCGCGCGCAGCTTTGCGGTTTGCTTCTGTATAAATTTCTGTTTGTGCTCTTTTTACATTACAAAAACGATATGGATCTGCAAATAAACCCAAATCATACTTGGCTTCTAAAATCTGGCGGCAAGCTTGGTCAATATCTTGCTGCGTAACTTTTCTTTCGACTAATGATTTTTTTAAGGTAGATAAAAAGCCTTCGCCAACCATATCCATTGACACACCAGCCTTTAAGGCCAGTGCAGAAACCTGTTGCAAATCGCCCATGCCGTGTGCCGTCATTTCGTTAATTCCAGTAAAATCAGTCACTACAAAACCTTTAAATTTCCACTGATCACGCAACACGTTGGTCAGCAGCCATTTATTTCCTGTTGCCGGAATGCCGTCCACTTCATTAAACGAAGCCATTACACTTCCGGCACCAGCATCCACAGCTGCTTTATAAGGCGGAAAATATTCGTTATACATTCGTACATGGCTCATATCCACTGTATTGTATTCTCTGCCGGCTTCTACAGCACCATATAAAGCATAGTGCTTTACGCAAGCCATAATTCGGTTGTTTTGGGTGTAATTGTTTCCCTGATAACCTCTTACCATCGCCCGCGCAATTTGCGAACCCAGGTACGGATCTTCGCCGGAACCTTCCGACATTCTTCCCCAGCGCGGATCGCGTGAAATATCTACCATCGGCGAAAACGTCCAGCAAATCCCGTCGGCACTGGCTTCAGAAGCGGCAATTTGGGCTGATTTTTCTATCGCCGGTAAATCCCAACTGCACGACAAACCAAGCGGAATCGGGAAAACAGTTTCGTAACCGTGGATTACATCCATCCCAAAAATCAGTGGGATTTTTAAGCGGCTTTTTTCGACCGCTAACTGCTGCACGGCACGTATTTTTTCTACGGATTTAATATTGAACAAGCCGCCAACTTCTCCTTTTTCAATTCTTTGGGCGATGCCGGTGTTAGTTGCCGTACCCGTTGTAAAGTCACCAGAACTGGGCAAATTGAGCTGACCGATTTTTTCCTCCAGCGTCATCTTCTTCATCAAAGCTGCAACAAAAGCACTTTTTTTCTGCTGATCAGCAGTTGCCATTTTTTGTTGGCTAAAAACAGTATCCGTAAAAAAGGTGGCTAAAAACAGTATCGCGTAAAAAGGAAATTTCATAGACTTAATATTATTTGATAAGATGTGGCTGGATGGCTTTCGTCCAGATTTGATAGCCTTTTTCGTTCATGTGCAGCATATCAGACCCAAAAAGTTCTGGCCGCATCTGCCGGTTTTCATCCAGCATCGCGCGGTAAATATCGATGTAAGTGGTTTTGCGTTCCTTCCGCAGAAATTTTTTGATTAAATTGTTAGCTTCAATTACAATCGGTTGAAACTTGGCACGGCTTGGGCTTGGTTTAATCGATATAAAAGCAACCGGCACCAGCGCTTGTTTCTGGCGGATCAGTCCAAAAAGCTTTTTAAATCGATCCAAAACCATTTGTGCAGATACATTTCCTGCGGCAATATCATTTTCGCCGCTGTAAATTACGATTTGTTTAGGCTGATAAGGATCAACCAGATCATGCTCGTAGTAAATAGCATCCGTCAAAGTTGATCCGCCAAAACCACGATTAATAGCGTGATAATCAGCAAAAGTTTTTTCCAGATCTGTCCATTTCCGCAGTGAAGAACTGCCGATAAACAACACACCGTTTTTGCGTGGCGGATTTAAGCTGTCTTGCTTTTTAAAAGCCTGAATTTCATCGTAAAATGGTGCTTTTTGCTGCGCGAAAATATCGTGATAACAAAAATTAACCGATAAAAACAGTATCAAAAACAGCTGGCTTTTTTTCATTTTATTTAAGGTTTTGGATAGGTAAAACCCAGTTTGGTTAATCCGGTTTTAACTTCCGGGCAACTCATAAATAATTTCCACAACAAACCCGAACGGGCATTTTCCAGCATTACCACTTCCGGGCCTTGATCAATGCCTAAATATTTCTTCGGATACCAGTTTGCAGTTTCGCTAAAAGCATCATAAAAACCGTATTCGCCCCAAACTTTATCACCTAAATCCTCATATAAATGGCGAATGACTTTCATCGATTCTTTGGGTGCATAAGGGTAAGAAGAAATGGCCGCCGTGGGCGAAATTACGCCCAAATCATCTTTTAAATTGGAGTTGTGTGCCGCATAGCCATTTACCGAATAGCTGGCCGTTAATCCCCAGCAATTTTCTCCGTAACCAACATAATGTTTTGGATTTTGAAGACAATAGGCGCGGTTAATCAGCGTGTGGTTGGTATTATGCAGCCAGTAATTGGCATATTTATCTTTCAAACCTTTTGGATTGAGGCCGAGGTACGAATAATGCGACCAGAACAGCGGCCCAACGGTATGATCTTCTACATTGTGTTTTAAAGTGATAAGATAGCCGTACGGTTTAATGTTAGTTTTGATATCACCGCTGCGCGCCCAGCCATCATGATAAACAGTAGCCGGCACGCCATGCGTTGGAGAAGAACCGCCAAGCACATACAAAATCAGGCATTCGTTGTAACCCGTAACCGGAAAATTTTCGATCCAGGCATACTGCGGAGACCAGTGCCAGTACAAAACGTTGTGGTTATTTTGCCGGTACCAGTTGTAATCTACCGCTTTCCAGATGTTGTCAATCCGTTTAGATAGCTTTTTTTCCTGCGGAGAACCATTTGCATAATATTGCCGCACGCAAAGCAAGCCTTGCATCAAAAAGGAAGTTTCTACTAAATCGCCACCGTTATCGGTTTTGCCGAATGCTTTTATTTTGCCGTTTGGCAGCATCCAATGCGAATAGGCACCGTGATAACGATCTGCTTTTTCTAAAAAATCAACAATCTTTTCAAACCGTTCCGTGCCTTGTTTTCGGGTGATGAAATGGCGTTCCATCCCAACTAAAATCGCCATCACCCCAAAACCTGATGCACCGGTAGCAATGGTGGTTTGGTCGTTATCCGGATAAATGCCGTCCATGTGCACCCGTTCGCGCGCCATACCTGAAGTTGGTTCTGCACCTTGCCAGAAATATTGAAATGTGCGTTTTTGCACGGTATCCAGCAACTGGTTATCCGTCAGTTTTTTTGAGTTTTGGGCAGAAACCGTTAACGAAAAAAGGGTGATAAAAACAGTATGCAACACTAACGCAACTTTAATAATCTTTTTACCTGATACTTCTTTTACCGGCATATTTTTAGGATTGAAAAGCAAAGCCGGAACGTTTCTTTCCGGCTTTGGGTTAATGATTAATAACCAGGATTTTGTTTGAGATTACCGCTGCTCAAATCAATTTGTGCCTGCGGAATTGGAAACAATGCATGTGTAGCCAACCAGGTTTTACCGCCATCAGCAGCAAAAGCAGCCGCCGCACGGCCGGATTGAACGCCATCCTGACGAACTAAATCAAAGAAACGATCATGCTCCAAAGCCAGTTCTACGCGGCGTTCCCGCCAGATATTTGCCAAAGTAGCCGTAACGGGTGTTAGTTTAACCCTTGCGCGTACGGCTGTAAGATCTGTTAATGCTTCTCCTGCTTTACCAGTTTGCAAAGCAGCTTCCGCATGGATCAGCAATAAATCAGCATAACGTAAAACCTGGATATGTTTTGGCAAACGGTCTGTATTGCCGCAATTGTCTTCTGCTGTACGGCTGTGATAAGCTTTGTAACTGTAATATGTGCCTTGCACAGAATCCTGACTTGGTATCCGAAAACCATCCCAAAGTACGGTTCCGGTTGAGTTGGTGGCAGTTGTGGGTTTAATGAAAATAATACTGGCGTTTTTACGCAGGTCTGTAGCTTCATAAGCATTTACTAAGCTAAGAGAAGGTGTGTTGAAACCGTAACCTAAATCAGACCAGCCGTATTTTCCGCCTGCACGCGGGCCTTGTGTAATGGTATAACGATCAATTGCTGCGGTACAAGCTGTATTTTTGCCGGCTTGAATTTCAAATATAGATTCTGAACTATTGTTGCCCGCCTGGCGAAATAGCGTATTGTAATCAGCATATAAACTATACTGGCCGCTTGCGATGACTGCTTGCGATTGCGCATAAGCATTTGGATAATCTTTCATATACAGATAAACTTTTGCCAGTAATGCCTGCGCGGATCCTTTGGTAGCACGGCCAACGTTGGTACTGTTTTTAACGGCTAAATCTGTGGCTGCTGCCGTTAAATCACTCACGATAAACTTATAAATTACATCGCTGGTTGCTTTTGTGGTGAATTGTGCACTATTGGCCTCACTTGGCAAAGGCACCCGATCTACCAATGGCACACCGCCGTACAAACGCACCAGATTGAAATAGAACAGCGCACGCAAAAACTTCACTTCTGCAATTAACTGTGCTTTTGTTGTAGCATCAAAAGAAGCATTTGCAAGCTTATCTAACGCTTGGTTTGCACGTGCAATTCCTTGATAATGGCCATTCCAAACATTGTTGACTACACCATTAGTAGCACTGGTTTGCAGGTTATCAATTTGCAGGGCATCACCATAATCTGCCGGAGAACTGCCTTTGTCCGCATCATCAGAAGCGATATCGGTTAATACAATGAACTGGAAGCCGTCAATATCATTTCCGAAAGGATCTCCGGCATAAAAAACATTGTAAACACCCGTAACCAGATCATTAGCTGCAGTTGGGCTGGAAATAATTTCGGCTTCGGATGTTTGCCCCTGCGGGTTTACGTTAAGGTACTTTTTACAGGAGCTGATTCCGAATGCAACAGCCGCACTTAAACAGATTAGCGATACTGTTTTTGTATATATATATTTCATCACATTAGAGAATTAAAATTCAAGGTTTAGGCCAAAAGAAAACGTCCGTGTCATTGGATAACCATTCAGTTCGATACCGGAAGCCAGAATATCCGACGTTAATAATTCAGGCGTAAAACCACTAAAACGTTTAGCAGTAAACAGGTTTTGTGAAGTGGCATAAACACGTACTCTGGCAATGTTGATGCGTTTTAATAATGCTGAAGGCAATGTGTAGCCAACTGTTAAATTATTGAGGCGGAGATAAGCTCCGGATTCAATAAAATAAGTAGATGCCGGCGTAAGCTGTGTAATTACAGCCGGGTCTGTATTGGATTGATTGGCAGCTGTCCACCGGTTGCTGGCATAAGCTGCTTCAATATTATCATTTATATCATAACGATAAGCCTTTTTACCATTGTAAATCTTGTTTCCCCAGTTACCGTAAAAATCTGCACTTATATCAAAATTGGTATAAGTGAGGCCCAAACTAAATCCACCATAATATTTTGGCTGATAAGAACCAGAAAAAGCACGGTCGTTAGCATCAATTTTACCATCATTATTTATATCAGCATATTTTAAACCACCAACCGTATTGGCTTCATAAGTGTTAGTTGGTGCTGCATTTACTTCTGCCTGAGTTTGGAAAATACCTGTTGCCTGTAATACATAAAAACTGGCAATTGGCTGGCCGTTATCTGTACGGGTTACGTTACCCTGACCGCCGACACCGCCGCCAAGTAAAGCCTGGCCTCCATTTAAACCAACTACGCGGTTTTGGTTAATGTTGATGTTTCCACCGATGTAATAAGAAATTTTGTCGCCGATTTTGTCACTCCATTTAGCTGCAAACTCAAAACCTCTGTTCCGATAAGATGCTGCGTTTGTGGTATAAATCCGGTCGGGATCACCCAAAATTCCTGGAATGGAAACATTAGTTAAAGCATCACGTACTTTTTTGTTGTAAAAATCCATTTCGCCAGTTAACCGATTATTTAGAAATCCGTATTCCAAACCGATATCAATTTGCTCTGTCGTTTCCCATTTCAAATTGGTATCCTTAATATCCTGTATGGCACTGCCTAATACTAAAGTATTGTTAAAAAAGTAAGGAAGATTATTGGTAGCTGTTACAATAAATAAACTGGGATCAATATTGTCATTTCCCAGCAAACCGTAGCTGGCACGCAGTTTCAAATAGTTTAGTGCTTTATTTCCTTTCAAAAACCCTTCTTCGCTAATTACCCAGCCAGCCCCAACAGTTGGGAAATAACCATATTTTTTACTGAACCTGGAACTTCCATCTGCACGAAAAGATGCGTTAAATAAATATTTGCTATCATAACCATAAGTTACGCGTGTTAAAAATGATTGCCTGGTTGCTAGCGTACCGGAGTTGACGTATCTAGCTTGGTTGTCTGGATTTCCCTGATCCAGATACCACTGATCTTCACTTGCCGGGACATTGATCCGGGAACCACTAAATAAATCTGTTTTTAAGCGTTCTTGTGTAAATCCGCCTAAAATCGTTAAATTATGTTTGCCAAATGTTTTTTGGAAAGTGGCTGTATTGTCCCAGATTGTTCTTAACGACTGGTCATTCTGCACAAAAAGGTTACTGTTTTGATGACGTTCATTGCCGCCTCCAACCGTAAACGTTTTGGCATCTGCATCAAACTGATAGCTGTAATTGCGCTGCTTGTTCCAGAAAATATCTGTATTGATGGCTGAACGTAAAGTAAGTGAGTTAATCGGTTTGTACTCCGCATAGATATTACCTAATGCCCGATTATTTACCGTAAGATTGGTTACCGTATTAATTTCTAAAAGCGGATTGCTAACATTGCCCCAGGCGGCTGTATTTCCATATTTTCCGTTTCCATCCTGCGCAATAATTAAGGGCGCTGCACGGTAAACGCTGGAGTAAGTATCACCAAGCGGTACCGGCCGTTCTGTTCCGCGGCTTAAAGAAAGCTGCGTGCCCAATTTAAGTTTATCGGTAATGTTGATTTCAATATTAGACCGGAAAGAAAACCGTTTATACGTATTGGTAGTAACTACGCCATTATCTGTTAAATAATTGCCACTTATGAAATATGTGCTTTTATCAGAACCACCGGAAACTGACAGATTGTGGTTCATGTAAAAAGCTTGCCTTAAAACAGCATCATACCAGTTGGTTGTGCCCGGCGAAGTTAAAGGGGCAGCATCGCGGGTGGCAAAAGTTGGGTTAGCAACTTTTAGGTAATCTGTGTATTGATCGCGACTGGCCATCTGAACTAAGTTAGTAGCTTCACGAAAACCAGAATTACCATCGTAACGAACTACTGCCGGCCCGTTTTTGCCTTTCCGGGTGGTAATGATGATGACACCATTTGCACCTCTTACCCCATAAATAGCAGCAGATGCATCTTTTAGCACATCTAAACTTACAATGTCTGCATTGTTAATATTGCGAATATCATCCGTCAAAACACCATCTACCACATATAGCGGATTTGCACCTCCAAGTACAGAACCAGTACCCCGAATCCGAACTTGCGGCTGCGAATTTGGCTGTCCGGATGAAATAACCTGCACACCAGCAACTTTTCCCTGCAAAGCCTGTGTTGGTGTTTGTACAGGTTGCTTAGCCAGTTCGGCTCCATTTACGCTGGCTACAGAACCGGTGACATCGCGGCGGCGTTGCGTGCCATAGCCAATTACAACCACTTGCGCCAGCTGTGTTGCTGCTGCAGCCAATTTTACGCTGATTGTGGTTTGATTGCCAACTGCTATATCTTGCGTAGTAAAACCGATATAGGTAAAAGTAAGTGTGGAATTGGCCGGTGCATTGATGCCGAACGCACCGTTTACATCAGTTACGGTTCCATTATTGGTGCCTTTAACTAAAACGCTTACCCCAATTAGGGTTTCGCCGGTGGTTGCATCGGTAACTTTACCAGTTACTCTTTGCTGTGCGAAAGAAGCGTTTAGAAAAAGAAAAAATACCAATACCAAACCGGTTAAAGTGGTAAATCGTTTTTTCATAAAAATAGGTTGTTAATTGGTTTAACTGCTGCAAAGCTGTAAATTAGAAACGATGCTCAAAAAATATCAGCCTCAACATTACTACATCAACCAAAAATAAGCATACATCATGCTTCTTTTATCAGCATAAAATGCTGATATTAAGTTATAAGCATTTTAATAAACGCGCTCTTTAAAAGACTCAGAAAATTTTGTTTTTCAGGCAGTATTTTGTAGTTTGAGAGGTAATGATGTAGTGTTTATAAGTTGATTAGAAACTCTACCAAGTTCTGATCATGCTCTAAAAGCAATTTTTTGCGCAAGCGGTATCGCCGGATTTCAACGCCGCGCAGACTAATATTCAGGAGTGAAGCGATCTCTTTGCTGTTCATATTCATCCGCAGATAAGCACACAATTTCAAATCGTTTGGTACCAAATCCGGGTGCCCAACTTTTAACTTTTTAAAAAAACTTTCGTGTGTTTCGTTAAAACTGGTTTCAAATAAGTTCCAATCGCGTTCATCAGTAATACCTTCATCAATCACTTTCTGAAGCTTTTTCAAATAATCCGCAGAAAGCTTTTTGCCTGAGTCATCTCGAAAATTAGCAAGTTCTTCCCGTATTTTTTGTAGCAGTTCATTTTTGTAAACAATATTCATGGCAGAATTAGTCAGCTCCCGGCCTTTGCCTGCCAGTTCCGTCTGCAATTGTTCATTTCGCAGTTCTACCAATTTTTGCTGGTTGTTGATGGCTTCCTGCTTCAAAGCTTCTTCTTTTTCCTGCTGTAGTTTTTTCTGGATGATGAACTGATGCATTTTTAATTTATGCAGATAATATTGGCGCAGCTGCCAGATCAACACTAAAAAAAAGAGTGTATAAAAGAAGTATGCCCAATTGTTTTTGTACCAGGGCGGCAAAATTTTGAAGTTAAATTGTGCCGTTTTAGTAACAGCTTGATCATTAATTTGCGCATGAACTTTAAAATGATACGTGCCCGGAGGCAGATTTTCAAATTCTTTTTGAGTTTGATTGCTCCAGTCAGACCAGCCATCCATCAACCCTCCCAGCTGGTATTGAAACCTGATTTTGGCATGTTGAAAATAAAGTAGCGCATAGGAAATCCGCAAGCTGTTTTCCTGATAGCTAAATGCTGTTTTTACCGTACTTTTTTTAGTGTTGCTTTTGGTTTGATCAAAACTTTCGATCCTGCCAATCAATACTTCAGGTAACAACCCGCCGTGAATGTTTGGCCCTGATCCGGCATGATAAATTGCAAATCCATCATCCAAACTGATTAAATAAATAGAAGTTTGGATTTGGCTGATGTTTTCATAAGTCTGCAACATGCGCCCGTTTAAAGCTCTGAAACTACTGGAATCAATACTGATTTTGCCTGGCTGCGTTAAATCTGCCAGCGCAATTTTGCCATGGTTTACAAACCAGTATTTTTTGTGGGCGGCTTTAATGATTTTGTTGGACGCTGCAAACGAACCCAGCATCCGGTTGAGCGATGTGTATTTGGAAAAACGATCGCTGATCTCGTCATAAGTGTAAAATCCTTCATCCGTAGCAAAAACCAGCTGCTTTTCAAGGTTAAAAATCCCGATGTGGTAACTGTTGGGTAAACCATTTTTCTGATCGTAGAATTTAGCCTTGTTTACCGTTGATAAATCTGCAGTCAGATTAAGTTTATACAATCCATTATAAGCATGACTTACCCAAAAATTGCCTTTCTGATCTGTTTCTACATAGCGCGAAGGCTCGCCAAAACCGCTTACTTTATGGCTGAAAATCCAGTTGCCCTGCCAATTTTTACGGTAAATTACCAAACCGGTATACGTACCTTGTACCAGCACCTGATCTTTAAATTCGGGTGGTTCGCTGATTGTCCAGCCACCGTTTATGTTTGATATTTTTTTAAAGTGATCATTATCTATCAGAAAAGTTCCGCTGTTGTGGCCACAAAATAATTGTCCGTCTATCAACGATAAATCCCAAACCTGACCTTGCGAATCCGGTATCAGTTTAAAATTAAAAGCCTGATTGGTTTTGCTGTTTTCATCCGTCCAGTCACTGTAAAATAAGCCCTGGTTGGTACCCAAATAGATTTTGTTTTTGTAGATGATACTGGTGTAAACCGTGCCAAATTTGCCTGTTTTATCCAGGTAAAAGTACAAAGGCGAATTAATTTCGATATGATCAATGCCATTATCTAAACCGGCCCATAAATTTTGTTCCGGATCAGTAAAAACGCTTAAAACCGTGTTGTTTTGCAAGCCGCTGGCCTTGTTAATTTGCTGTACAATGTTGCCTGTTTCATCCAACACAATAATTCCGTTCAGGATAGTGCCGTAAGCATAATAATGGTTTAGCACAATCGCCCCATTATTAATTTGGAAAGTTTTTAAAAAGCTGCTGGCAGCGGTGTTCCAGGGTTTAATGCCTGCACTATCTGCAATAAACAATCCGTTTTTGGCCGTTCCAATCAGAATACTGTTGTTTTTAAATGGTAAAACCGACAAAACACCTGTATTGCCCAGCAGGTTGCTGTTTTTAACAGGATAAAGTTGTTTTCCGCGCAACTCAAACAAGCCTCTGGAAATCACTTCTACAAAATAGCGTTGTCGGGCTTTAAATAGAAAGAGAAAAGGATGATCAGCTTTTACAATACTGATCTGGTTGTTTTCGTAAATAAAAATAGCAGAAAACGACTGAAAAATAACTTTGCGCCCATCTACACAAATCTTCCAGATTTCATCTTTAGGCCGATCTTTTTTCGGTACTAAATTGATTAAAGAATGGTAGCTAAGCTGGCCCGTACTACCGTATTTCCAATAGCCAAATTCGGCAAAACCACCCGCATAAATTTTATTCTGATTATCGGCAGTCACTGCTCGCACAATCAAATGATTTGGCATGGAACTGAGTTTCCAGTACCGGCCATCAAAAGACAATAAACCTTCTGAATTGCCGAAATACATGATGCCGCGTACGTCTTTTGTTACAGACCAGTTTTGATTGCCTGCCTGGTAAGTTCTTTTTGAAAAATTGTTGATAAAAGGAGTACCGATTTTTTGAATAGTTTCTGCCTGTACCAAAAACTGAAGTAGCATCAAAAAACATAACAACAGGCTGAAAAAATTTCTTTTCCGTATTAAAAGCATGAACAAGAATTGGTTAGTTCAAACATCTGCAAAAATCTTTATCCACCCCTTATATTAAGTATGGTAATTTGTTTAGATGAGCAGTACACTTCACCGGTTGGGAATGTCTTGCGAAATATTCCCCATTATTTTGTTAAATTGATTGTGAATTCGGTTGTGTAAAATTCGGCTTCATCTTTTATGCTGAAAATAATTTTTTTATACGGATTTTGGAGGATTGATAACTCTATTGTAAGCTTCCCTATAATTCATATTGGTTAAAAGTAGACTTTTACTACTTGTCAAGCCAATCAGCTGGCATAAATTACCCCTCCAGAAAACGGCGGAATTTTGATAGTGACCAAGGGATAGAACCTTGAAAACTTTAAAACGACTTTTCCTTGTACAAACGTTTATATTTATTCTTTCAGGTAATTCTCATAAATTCATCTCACTTAATAGCAATGTGAAAAGTCCACATTTGAGATTTTTTCACATTTGCGTTTTTTATCTTAGTCTGCTAACAAGCCCAGATGCCATGCGAAATAAATATCTGTTCTTCATACTTTTCTTTTTACTGATCTGGTCATCAGTATGCTGCAGCCAGTCGTTAATCGTTCCATCAACAACTGTTTTACCTAAAGATTCGCTGGTAAAACATCAGTTGATCGTTTCACTGAATGGACTGCTATCTGAGAACGAAGGTCCGGCAAGTAGGAATGACTTTGTGCTGAAAGAACAGCTGCTGGAAACTTCGGCCCTGCTAGACGAGATGAAAGGCATGGAGCAGAATGCAAAACTACAGGACAGGAACTTTTACAAATGTTATCTCGGTAATGTAGTAGCTCTATTTGAAAATAACTTTCTGATCCAGTTGAACTATATGGGCATGGTCGAAGGTAGCCCTGTTTTACGAGCCTCTTTCAAACTGCTTGCAAAAAAAGAAGGAGACCGTTTTTACTTTTATTCCCCTTTAAGGCAAAACACAAGTACCTGGAAAAGTAAAACAATTGGTCAAACGACTTACTACTTCAAAGATCAGTTGAACCCGAACGATGTGAAGGCATACGAAAACACCAAAAACATCTATGACAAGAAATTGAACGCGCCCGTTAGCCCTACCCATTTTTTCTATTGCGATGATTTTCCTCAGGCACTGGCTCTGCTCGGCGTAGATTACAAACTGGATTATGATGGGATGAAAAACAATGACCTCACTGCAAGTGAGGATCACCAAAGCTTGGTGCTCAATGGCTGGACCTCGAATCAGTACAAGTTCGATCCGCATGATCTGTGGCATGACCGTTTGCGTACGGTCTTAACTAACGCAGTGATTAATCGCCCGGTGGACGAAGGTTGCGCTTACCTGTACGGCGGCAGCTGGGGTTTATCCTGGCCTGAAGTGTTCACCAGCTTCAAAGCTTATGCTGCCGCTCATCCTGATGCTGACTGGAAGAATTTATACGAAACGGCTGTAAACTATACTGGCGGAGACAAACCATTGAAGGTACCTTATGCAATTAATGCTCTAATCATAAGAACTATCGAAAAAGAAAAAGGCTTTGCACCGGTGATGACCTTGCTTTCCTGCGGTAAAAGAGAGAAGGGCGATGCTAATTATTTTACTGCACTGGAAAAGATTACCGGAGTAAAACAAGCTGACTTTAATAGTTATGTCTGGAAGCTGATTAAACAATGAGGCTCGAAAGGAAAAACTGCAATAAACAGGTATATATGCTTCGCTACCTCTTCTTCAGCCAGTCCAAAGCTGCTTTAACTTTTTGATCGACTTCGAGGTTCTCAAAATTATCACCACCGGTAACCCTTATTTCAGGACTCACCTGATTTCTATAAATCCTGCCAGTCCGGTCGGTATCAAAATCTACAGCCAGGTTCAGCCCTGCCTGCCCGTTAATCTGAAATCCCTTGTTTCCCGTGGTGTATCCGGCACTGTTCTCGCCAATGCGGATGGTATTTGGTCTTCCAACGGTACTGATGGCAACGATTTCGCCTGAACTTGCCGTTTGACCGCTGAGCAAGACCGCTATCGGAATGTTTTTTCTTTTTGCCGGCTTGACACTCGCTACATTAGACACTTGCGCAGTATCCAGATAGATGTTTCCTTTTTTTATGATCCAGCTTCCCTCCGGTTTTTGGTGCTGATCCACAAAACCGCCTGCCTCACCATCTCCCAGAAGATTTCCGAGGCCGGCTAACATCTCGTACATACTACCACCAGTATTTATCCTCAGATCAATAATCCAGCCTTTGATTTTCTTAGAATTAATGGAAGCAATAGCCTCCCGAATTGCCTTTGCTTCCTCATTGATATTTTTACCATTGAAATCATTATTGCCCGGAAGTAAGATATAACCAGCGTGCTTGCCAATCTTTTGTACGGTAACGGAGCTGTATTTTTTCACGGCACTCAGCACTACCCGGTTATGGTAAGGAGCCGCAGTTCCTTTCCAATAGTAAGACTTTCCCTTGTATTTCAACGCGCCGTGATGATCGTCGATCTGCTCGAACAGATAAGGGTAGATGGGTAGCACGTCCTCATAGCTTCTGGCTCCTGCGGCTTTTTGATATACTTTAGTCTTTAGCGCATTCCAGTCCACCGAATCGCGGTTGATTGCATTCTGCTGCAAAATTTGCAGGCTTTTATCCAAAAACGTTTTCACGCTGTCTGCCATCGCCGGTTGCTGGCTTTGAGCGTAAGTTGTAAAGTGAATCAAGAAAATTAAAATGAATAAAAAGGGTTTCATCCTGCTAAGATGGCAAACTGGGTCAAAAGGTTGCAAGAGGTAAGCTGAATTGTACAAAAGATTTTAACCATTATCCTAACAGGTTCTAACTTTTACTGTAATATATCTTGATAATATCATTGCGTTGAACAGCCCTTTTCTAGTAAAGATCAATTTCTTTTTTAAGTAAGCTAGTTAGAGAAGGAAAACAGGCGTTTCCTTACTATCAATAATCCAACAGTCCTTACAACAGCTAATTAATTTCTGAGGAATTTTTACCAATTATTCAGATTAAATCTCTGTAAACTTGATATCAATTACACATTAAATTTTTAAGTATAATTCAATAAATTATTATTAAAGGTTAATGTATTACAAACCCAGGCTTAACACGCTGACAGGATTTTTGCCACAAATAAATCTTGTAACATGTTAAGTATGAAAAAAAAACTACAAAAAATCTGGCTTGTACTTTTCTTCAATTTATTATTCATCACGGCAAGCTTTGCACAAACTAACCTTGCCGGTATCGCCGGTAAAGTTCTTGATATGGATAATAAACCACTACCTAATGCAACCATCACGGTTAAAAACGAATCAACCGGTTTTCAAATTAAATCTGCCACCAATGCGCAGGGTACGTTTCTGCTAAAAGAGCTTCCTTTAGGTGCGCCTTATAGTATTACGGTAGAAATGGTAGGCATGACTACTCAGAAGCAAACCGGTTATGCCCTTAATCAGGGTGATTTGCTGCAGGTTTCATTTACAATGGAAGCAAAAGTACATGAACTGAATGTAATCCAGATTACCGCGCCAACACTGCGGAACAGGGTTGAAAACATTGGCTCATCAACAGCAGTTACCGCCCGAGATATTGCAAAGCTTCCTGTAAATGGCCGAAACTTCACTTCGCTGGTTGATTTATCACCGCTAAGTGCCGGAAGCAGTTTAAACGGGCAATTGGCTTCGGCCACCAACTATACAATTGATGGAATGGCTGCTCGGGGTACAATTTCCGGCGGTCAACCGACCGGTGCTTACTCTATATCCTTAGAAGCGGTGCGCGAGTTTCAGGTAGTTACCAATCAGTACGATGTGACTTATGGCAATGCTGGTGGTGGAACGATCAGTACGGTTACCAAATCCGGAACCAACGTACTTTCGGGTAGCGCGTTTACTTATGCACGTGCCAACTGGCTTTCCAGTCCGTACGGCCTGAATGGCTTAAAACGTAACCAAGCCTTTTCTACCTACCAATATGGTTTTTCTTTGGGTGGCCCGATTGTAAAAGATAAAGCACAATTTTTTATCGCCTGGGATCATCAGGCAGATTCCAGGCCGCTATACATTGCCAATATCCAGTCGGCGGATGACGCCAAACGCTACAACGTGACCCAAACTACGCTGGATAATTTTTTATCTATTGCCCGTTCAAAATACGGTGTTGCCAGTTCCCCTCAAGTGGGTCAGTTTGATAAGTTCAAGACTACCCATGCCGGTTTTGCCCGGATTGACTGGCAGATTAACAGTAAAAATTTATTTACCATTCGTGATAATTTTATTTATGATTTGGATAACCAGTCCGACGGCGATAATACGGCAATCAATATTTACGAAGTTTACAGTACCCGAAAAGGCATGAACAATAGTATAATGGCCTCTTTACGCAGTATATTAAGTCCCAACTTGACCAATGAACTTAAAATCCAGCATTATTGGGAATATAATAAACTTTTTGCAAACGATCAGCTGCCGGCCGCAAACATTCCGCGTGCCATCGTACAAAGTGTTACTTCAGCAGCAGCTGACGGTTCTACTTATTCTACATCGATCCAGTTGGGCGGACAGCGTTACGGTGGTGATTATTTTAACAATAACGTAGCGCAGTTAACAGACAATCTGTACTGGACCAAAGGCAAATATAATTTTACCTTTGGGGGTGGGTTGACTTTTACCAATCAGAATTCTATCTACGGAAGTGAAATCAACGGCCGTTTTTACTTTACCGGTTTAACCAACTTTGACAAACTGGCACCTTATCGTTTTGCCCGGGATATTTACACCTCAACAGATCAGAATATCAAATTTAATATTCTGGCTCCGAACATATACGCTCAGGCACAAACCAATTTATTTCCAGGTTTTGAGCTAACGGCCGGTGTTCGTATAGATTATACAGATTACCTCAATCACCCTAACCATAATGAAATTGTTGACAGAACACTGGGCTTGAACACGGCAAACCGATTGGCTACCTTACAAATCCAGCCTCGGGTACAGGCTACCTGGGATCTTCGTCAAAATGGTAAAGATATTATCCGCGTTGGTGGTGGAATTTTGGGCTCTGCCCTCAACCCATATTCCATGATTAACAATATGTTGTTTGACGGTTCGCATATTTTAAGTGTTGATGTTACCGGTAGTCTCGTACCAACGCCGAATTTTATTTCTTACCGAAAAGACCCGATGACGGCTCCTGGCCAGGATTTACTTAGCAATAATACTATCCCGAAACTTGCAACGATCAACATGAACGGTAAAGATGCTAAAGTGCCAACCGTTTACAAGGCCAATGCTTCGTATTCGCACTTCTTTGCTCAAAACTTCCGGGTTTCATTAAGCGGTTACCTAAGTCTGGGCCGAAACAACTATACTTATATTGATAAAAACATGGCAGATCAGCCTTATTTCCGCCTAACTGCTGAGGACAATCGGGGTGTTTACGTGCCCGCGAGTACGATCAATACAACTAATGGTTCTGCAGATTGGACGCAAGGCCGTAAAACCACACAGGTTGGAAGGGTTTTAGAACTGGAAAGCTTGGGCCGAGTTAACCAGATGGCTTTTGTAGTAGATGGTGATTACAAGTATTACCGGCAAGGCGAAATCTCGTTGTCTTACACCTGGAACCAAACTAAAGACAATACTTCTTACAATGGTAATGTGGCCAACACCGCTACACTGAATCAGTATGTAAAAGATGATCCGCGCAACCTCAGCAACATCAATTATTCTGATAACCAGTTCAGAAACAAAGTGGTTGCTTATGGCAGCTCGCCAACGTTTCATGGTTTTAGTGTAGGCTTAAGATTTTCTGGTTTGAGTGGCACCCGATATTCTTTAACGGTTAACGGAAATGTAAACGGTGATTTCGTGGCTAGCAATGATCTGGCTTACATTTATGACCCGAATGCTGCCTCTGCACCACAATATTTGAAAGACGGGATCAACGCTGTTCTGAATAACCCGAACGTAGAGAAAAGCATGAAAGAGTATATCAGCAAAAGCTTTGGTAAAATTGCTGAACGCAATGGCGGCATCAATCCGTTTTACGGCGTTTTTGATTTAAGGCTGATAAAAAGAGTACCGTTTTTCAAAAAGCAATACTTGGAAATTTCTGGTGATTTATTCAACGTTGCCAATTTGCTGGATAAGAAACGGGGTGTAAACCACAACCTAGGTACAACCACCATTTACACAATTAGAAGCTTTAATGCAGCAACCCAGCAGTATGTTTACGCAGTAAATACCAATGCGGGCGTATCTAACTTAAATGGTAATCCTTACCAGTTCCAGTTAGGTTTACGTTACGGATTTTAAGCAGCACAAAACATGAAAAACAGTTTATATACAGCTTTAAGAGCAGCTTAATTTTTAAGCGATAAAAACAGTATCTGGTAATAAACCTCACACTTTGTTTACATCTTGTATATAGAGTGTAAGGTTATTCTTTCAATGATTTCTTGTTTTATACCTAAAAACTACACCTTATATATAAGGTGTAGTTTTTAGGTATAAATGTCTTTTTCGAACAGTTTGATTCCGACTTTATATTGTTATTGGACTTGCATCATTAAATTAGACATGCTATCAAGCTACTCTTTAAATTGATAATTATCAAATTTCTACCGTTTTTCGGAGTAAAGTAGCACAAAGCATAAAAGCAGCAACAAACGGAGTACGAGGTATAAGTGCATAGTTTACCTGTAAAAAGTACCCTCACAATCCTGCAACCTGAAAATAGAAATCAGCGTATTAAACCTGTTTACTACCAGCCAAGCTTTTAAGTTCTAATTAAAAATTGATAACCTCCGGCTTATCGTAACATAACTATGTTGGATAATACTACTGTATTGCCTTCTACCTATGAACACTTAGCAAACCATGGTGCCGTCTGCGGAGCGGGTAGTAGTTCGCTTGGTACAAACTTCAATCATTCGCTACCTTTAACTCAGCAAACAACTAATTTCTTTTCAAAGCTTTTCAGTACAGATGGTTTCTCGGCCAGGTGGCACTGCGGGAACTGGACGGAATTTCATGGCTGGCTTCATGTTGTTTTTGACCTGGGCATTTGGGCTGCTTATTTTACGATTCCGCTACTGCTTTTGCGCGTTATGGCTAAACGTAAGGATGTGCCCTTTAATGGTGTTATCCTGCTTTTCCGGGCTTTCGTCCTGTTATGCGGCCTGACGCTTTTGGTGGATGCCCTTATTTTCTGGTTGCCGGTTTACCGGCTCAGTGCCGTGCTGCGTTTTGCTACGGCGATCGTTTCCATTTTCGCGGCCTATTGGCTGAACAGAATCTTTCCAATGCTTCTGGCACTGCGCTCGGTCAGGGAACTAAAAATTGAGATCGAAAGACGCAAGAAAACAGAAGCACGTTTATCGGCCAGTGAGTTTCTGCTGTCTGAGGCCGGCCGGATCGCAGGCGTTGGCGGATGGGAGCTTGGATCTTGTTACAAGTAAACGAAACTGGTCTGGGAAAGTTTATGGCATTCTGGAGCTGCCGGACGACCACAACATCAGTAAGGATCCATTATCTTATTTTCTCCCTCCTTACCGCGCGCTTTTAGAGAAGGCAACCAGCGACGCTTTACATCATGGCAGCAAATGGGACATAGAGGCGATGGAAATTACCCTAAAGAATAAGACTTTGTAGGTAAGACACATTGGAGAGCCAGTTTGGGACGTATAGGGCAAGATTGTTTAGCTCAGGGGAACTTTAATGAACATCGACCAGTACAAAAAACACAAATTGGAGCTTAGCCGCGCGCTGGAAGTTTCCCAGGAACAAGAGCTGCAGTTAAAAGACTTTGCTTACGTGCTCTCGCACCATATCAGAAACCACACCAGTAACCTTTCCGGCTTGTCTGGGATGATAGATGTTGATGCTATAGGTGATGAAAATAAAGAAGTGTTCTTGAAAGCCATAAATCACTAGTCGCAAACTTGGATGATCTGGCAGAAGTGATAGAAGCGCAGGATGAGATGATTGCGTACGAGCTGTTAGATTTTGAGCAGACGGTGATTGCAGTAACAGAAGTTCAAATAATATAGATCCAAAACGCCGGTACAAAACTTGTAAAGCAGTTTGAAGTCCCTAAAGTTATGTTTTCGCGTTATGTCTGAACAATATTCTGCAACACTTGCTTTCCAATGCAATCCATTTTCGTGACTCTAGCGTAAGCTTTGCATCTTGTTAAGCTCCTATAAAAATAGTACCGGTAATGTCGTTTTGGAATGTACGGACAATAGACTTGGGATCGATATGAAGCGTTACGGCGCGAAGCTTTTCGGCCTTTATACATCTTTTCATCCGCCCTTGAGCGGGTGCCGCGTAGGATTGTACCTAATTAAAACGCAGATTAAATCGCTTGGCGGAAGGATCTCGGTTCATAACCAGGTAGGAATAGGTAGTACCTTTCAGGTAATTTTCCATCTTCTTTAAACTAGTTATCACATAGCAATTTTAATTACCTCGCTCACTGTGTGCTGCGGATAAGTTCGGAAACCAGAGAGTTTTGATTGTTTAGTTGAGAAAGGGTAAAATGAAACGTAGTTCCTTGTCCTGGCTGGCTTTCAAAACCGATCTGACCCTGTTGTAATTCCACAAACTCTTTACATAAAACAAGCCCCAGGCCGGTTCCTTTTTCCTGCCCCGTTCCGTAGGTCGATTTTGTCTGAAGAGAAAATATGGCAGCCTGCTTCTCGGGCGGAATACCCACTCCGTTATCGCAAATTATTACTTTACAATAAGCGCCTTCTGAGGACTGGGTAGTCGTAATTTGGCCACCTGGCCGGGTAAATTTTACTGTATTGTTAACCAGAATGCGAACGATCAGCTGCAGCATATCTTTATCTACATTAAGAACAACCATTTCCGGTAACGAGCTGGTAACCGTAATGCCTTTTTCCAAAGCGGACGCTTGGATGATTTGTAAAACAGGCAGGACTGCTTCTTTAAGATTTAGCGCCATCAGATTCACCTTAATGCCATCCATTTGTCCGGCCGACCAGTGCAGCATGTTGTAGAGCATCTGGTCAGTATTCTTGGTTTTTAACAGCAGCTCCTGCTCCATTGTTTTCTTTTCTTCTGAGCCGATTTCAAACTCACTGATGACTTCGAGGTAGTTTTGGATAGAGGCCAGCGGAGACCGAAGGTCGTGGGCGATTACAGAAAAAAGCTTGTCTTTGGTCTCATTTACTTCTATAAGCAGCCTGGCTTTATCCTCGACCAAGTTTTTTTGCTTTGCATAAGTGTTCTTTAAGTAAATGGTAACCAGCCCAATAATTAGTGTAAAAAAGACATAGTTATAACCGATAGTTATATACCGGGCGGCTTTATCCGGATAAGTGTTATGAACAAGCTCCGGATACTGGTAAGTAACCAAAAGCAACGCAACGACTGCTAGCGGGTTTAGGATCATCCAGAACGCATATTGCTTTTTAGGCGCAATAACGATCAGCAAAAAAAGCAAGAGTATAAAAGCATAAGTACCGGGCCCGTCTATGGCAGCATCACTTAAATAGATCCGCGCAAAAGATATGTTTCCAATTAGCCCGAACAGTATCAAAGCAATACCTAGTTTTTGTTTAACCCGGCACAAATAATACTCTGCTAAAGATAAGAGGGCAATAATCAGCATAAATATCGTAACAACCAGTTGGCCCACAAGGCCGTTAATCAGCGCGTTGACAAAAGTTGACAAAAAGAGCTACTGCAGAGAGTATCGCAACAGCGTTAAATATCCGGGATTCTAAACCGATAGATTCAGGGTTGCCTACGAGTTCTTCAAACAGTTTGTTAATTTAAAAACGGATATTTTTCATAAATCAGAAAGAACTGCTGCCTCCGGGGTTAAGTTTTTATAAAAGTTTACGATAAAATGCTTTGGCGGTTTCAAATACTTCTGGTGTGTAAGTATAAAATGATAACTAGTTAACTTGGCACATCCGGTATATCTTGGATCAGGTAGGTATTCTTTATGGCGTTTCTAGTTGCCCCACCAATCTTTTCCCTGTAATTCTTTTACCGTGATGTCGGGTTACATGGAAAGTTACGCCAATCAGCTGTCATACGTGAGGTGCCAGTAAACGGTGCCGGTCATTGGCTGCCACTATTAAGTTGAAGGATTATGCTTATTACTTAATTGATAGCATCAGGTGCTTACCGCTTAGCTATTCCGTGCTCGGTGCATGACTAAAAAAGCCGAGCCAATTTTATTAGGGTAAAAACTGATCAAAGAACATGCTCCTTTATTGGATTTTTGCTGAACTTGACCATTCATCATGGTTTACGGCCACTCGTCCCAATTCTATTTTTTAAGGTCTAAGTACCATGCATATTTGAATGAACAAATAAAACAAGCTATGAAAAAACTTAACCTAACCCTGATCTTATTTCTAGTCGCCACCACCATTTATGCTCAGAACATAGTAGGTGATTGGTATGGCACGCTAAACATCCAGGCCACACAATTGCACCTGGTTTTTCATATCAGTAAATCAGGAGAAGTGTATACTTCTACGATGGACAGCCCGGATGAAAAAGCATTTGGCCTGGCAACAGACGGGACTACTTTCAGTGATAATCAGTTAACCATACAAGCTGCCAAATTAGGCCTTAAATACAGCGGTACTTTTAAGGTAGACAGTAATAAGATCTCCGGTACTTTTACGCAAGGGCCAAGAAATTTACCGTTAACTTTATCACACGATAAACCAACTGCAACTTTGCCACCAACTGAAAGGCCACAGGATCCGAAAGATTTTCCTTACAAGCAGGAACAGGTTTATTTTATTAACTCAAAAACCGGCGATAAACTGGCCGGAACACTAACGCTTCCTACTGGGAAAGTATCGAAAATTGTGGTTTTGATTTCAGGCTCTGGTCCGCAAAATAGAAATGAAGAACTTATCCCCTTTAACCATCGCCCATTTTTAATTTGGAGCGACTGGCTGACGCGGTCAGGGAATTGCCGTTCTACGTTATGATGATCGCGGGATTGGTCACTCAACAGGTGATTTTAGTACGGCAACAAGTGCAGATTTTGCCGATGATGCCGAAGCGGCTGTTAACTACATCAAATCCCGTGCGGATCTCAAAAGTTTATCGGTTGGTTTGATGGGTCACAGCAAAGGAGGAATGATTGCGCCGATGGTTGCCAGTCGTAATAAAAATGTAGACTTCATCGTGCTACTGGCCGGGCCGGGAACTCCAATTAAAGAACTGATGTTGCAGCAGACCGCCGATCAGGCAAGACTGGGAGGTGCAACGCCAGATGAAATTAAACAGGCTTCAGTAATGAATGAACAAGTTTTTGCACTGGTCAATCAGCATCAGAAGTTAAGTACGGCACAATTGAAACCAGTTTTAGATACGATGTTATACCAATCGCTCCGCAAACAACCAGCTGCTTCTTTTAAAGGTAAAAAAGTAGAAGATATCGTGGAACAAAGCCATTCGGTCCTTTCACCCTGGTTTCGTTATTTTTTGGCTTTTAACTCGGCTGATTATCTTACAAAAATCAAATGCCCGGCCTTAAATGGCACGCTGGACATGCAAGTAAACAGCACCGCAAACCTGGCAGCTATCGGTAGCGCGTTGCGAAAAGCCGGAAATAAAAACTTTAAGGTCATGCCAATGACCGGGTTGAATCATCTTTTTCAGCAGGCCAAAACCGGTTCCGTGGCAGAATATGCTGCTAATACAGAAACGGTAAATCTCCTGGCACTGCAAACTGTCTCTGGCTGGATCAGCCGCTTATGAAACAGGCCAAAGTAAAATCCTGGTTTTAGACGGTGCAACTGGGTACCTGGTTGATTGTCGGATTAGGCAACTATACCCTTCAAAATACCACCAGAGATTTGCCAAAAATGCTCTTGTGGATGAACCTGGTCGCAGATCAACCCGCATTTCATGTTCAACTCCCTCAATAACATCTGGACTTTGATTTTGGAGGATCACCAGAAAGTACGGCTGATGCTCACCAAGTTTTCTAAACTGTTAAGATATTCATTGCAGCATTCTGAGGAAAAGGAAACTACAGTAGAAGGCGAGCTGGACATTTTAAACCAGTACATTAACCTGATCAAATTGCAGTAAGAAGAAAAGTTGCAGTATCAGATTACAGCGGACAAGGAAGTGCTTTCAGAAAAAATCCCACCGATGATCCTGCAATTACTGGCCGAAAACGCTGTAGAACATGGTATTGCTTTGCTGCCTGGTGGTGTCAAGATTTCTGTTTCTGCACAGAAAATGCAAGATGGCATTTGTTTATCAGTAAAAAGAGAACAGTGGTTAATAAATGCTAATTAAAATGAAATTACAAAACTTGCTGTTAGTAGCGCATGTAACGGTTATAGGAATAGACAAAGTTTGGGAAATTGTTATCTGTAGGTTTGTTAAAATCAAAGATGTAATAAATCTTGGTATAACCGCTAAAAGTTAGTTTACCAGTTTTTGTGCTATCTTGTGCTACTACTAACTGGAAAGCAAAAACCAAGGGCAGCGCAGATAACTATTCTTTTCATTTTTAATGATGAATTTAAGAAATCAAACCAATATCATTCATTTTTTGATCGAAGTTATCTTAAAAATAGATACTTCTTTTATTTACCAAAAATTCAATTCTACTTAAAATTAGCATTGTTATTGATCATATAACTGGTTTTGGCTCAACCCGTTTTAAACCGAAGTTAGAAAAAGGATGCACGACCAAAGGTATTTTCTCGATTCGGGTTTCACTGGTATCTAAACCGTAAGCTTGCGCATCTGACAAAGCATATTTTTTAATAGCAAAATAACTTCTCAGAATAAAACCTTCTTTTAAACTAAACTCATTTTCATAAGATAGGAACTTTTCCAGCAGCACGAAACGGAAATCTGCTGCTAGGTTGTATTGGCTTAAAGATTCGTAAGGAGAGGTGATATCCAGTTCTTTGTTTGCTACCATATCTTGCACCACTTTTCTAAACAAAACGTTAATTCTTGGTTGTACCCGGAAACCTAATCGAAATTCTACGCGGATAATTTTATCTTCTGCCAGCTCTTCGATGCTGTATTCCATTGTGTAGGGATCATCAGCCCGTTCTATATGAATAAACCAGTAAACATCAGCACGTTTTGGCATCCGGCTAAAGATTGAATATAAAACTTTTTGTTCAATCTGTTTACTGTTGTTTGCTTTGGTTAGATAGATTAAATGTGTTGCAAATTTCGGGATAGATTCTTCTGCGCTCAAGGCTTCAAACATTGGGATTTTATCTTCCAGATCAATAAAATTTAACAAACGATTGTTGATTTTTCTGGCCCTGTACCAGATGTACATCGTGAAAATCAAACCAATTTCAAAAACTAGGAAGAACAAACGTTTTAACAATTTAACGGCATTGGCAACAAAGAAGGAGCCTTCCACAGAAACAAAAACACAAAGAATGATAATAACTAACCATAGCGGCCAATGCTTTACGTGGCGCATAAAATAATAAATCAAAATGGTGGTCATCAGCATAGCTACGGTAATTGAAAACCCGTAGGCAGCAGTCATTGCTTCGGAAGTTCTAAAATACATTGAAACAGCAATACAGCCAAAGCATAACAACCAGTTAATACTTGGGATATAAATTTGTCCGCGGATATCACTTGGAAATTTAATCGTTACACGTGGCCAGAAATTCATGCTTACGGCTTCACTAATTAACGTAAAAGAACCGCTTATCAAAGCCTGACTGGCAATAATTGTAGCAAAAGTGGCCAGGATAATACTTGGGATTAAAAGGCCATGCGGTACAATCTGAAAAAACGGATTTACATTGGTAAAAGAAGTATCAGCAGGCTGTAACAAAACCCAGGCGCCTTGTCCCAAATAATTCAGCATTAAAGTGGTTTTAACAAAAATCCAGCTTACCTGAATGTTTTTCCGGCCGCAATGGCCCAGGTCGGAGTACAAAGCCTCGGCACCAGTAGTACATAAAAACACAGCGCCTAATAACCAAAAACCACGCGGATGGCCGGTTAATAAAGCAAAACCATAATATGGGTTTAGCGCTTTAAATATTTGCGGATAGTGCACTAACTGCAAACTGCCATAAACACCCAGCATCACAAACCAAAGCAGCATAATCGGCCCGAAAGCAGAACCAATTACCTTTGTGCCAAACTGCTGGAAAAAGAAAAGTAGCAGGATGATGCCGATAACAATAGTTAATATTAACTCATTTCCCGGAACAATATACGAAGCCAGCGCAGGCACCAAATGCAAACCTTCAATAGCAGAAGTAACCGAAATTGGCGGCGTAATAATGCCATCTGCCAATAAAGTACCGGCACCGATAATGGCCGGAACAGCAAGCCATTTTCCGTGACTGCGCACCAGGGCATATAAAGAAAAAATGCCACCTTCGCCTTTATTATCCGCTTGTAAAGTGATAAAAATGTATTTAAAAGTGGTTTGCAACGTAAGCGTCCAGAATACGCAGGAAATAGAACCTAAAACCAGTTCCTGATTCACTTTTCCGCCTTCAGTTAATAAAGTTTGAAATACGTATAACGGAGAAGTGCCGATATCACCGAAAATGATACCTAACGTAATTAACATTCCGGCGGCAGATAGTTTTTTTAAATGAGAACTCATGTTTTAAAAAATGAAGGAAAATACAATGCTTCTTTTAATGAACTTTTTTACTGTTGATAATCGTAAAACCAGTATTTCTTCCAGTTAAGCTAAAGCAATGCCTTTTATGTTTATTAAAAATAAAATAACGGGAGTAACTGAAAATCAATAAGATAGAGTTTTTTGATTTAAATGATGATAAATTCGGTTCTATCATTTTGATAATAACCTATCAAAATGATAAGGATTTTATAAATCTTAAAAATGTGGTTTTTAAAAAATTACTACTTGTTGGTTCGGCTTCTGATTGATTAAATGCTTCTTTTATAGCTAAATTTTATGGTTAGGCTGATAGAAGCTTTATTAATTTTTAAGCTTTTAAATTGTGGAACTTTGTTTGTTAATCCTGATCTAGAACTTCTACTTAAAATACAGCTCATTCCCGATTCATGCAACAAGGCAAATTATTAATTATTGATGATGAAGACCGTTTACGAAAACTGCTTTCACGCATTTTACAACTGGAAGGTTACGAAGTTTTTGAAGCAGCAACAGCCAAAGAAGGCTTAAAAAAAATAGGTCAGGAAACGGTTGAAGTAGTAATCAGCGATGTAAAACTGCCCGACAGTAATGGCATCGAGCTGACGCAAAAAATAAAATCTGACTGGCCGGCAACAGAAGTAATCGTTTTAACAGCGTTCGGAACGATAAGCGATGGCGTTACCGCAATAAAAAACGGCGCTTTCGATTACATTACCAAAGGTGATGATAATGATAAAATTATTCCGCTGGTAAGCAAAGCAATGGACAAGGCGCTTTTGCAGCAGCGCGTTAACGAACTGGAAAACAAGCTAAACAAACGTTTTGGTTTTGAACAGATAATCGGAACATCTGAGGCGATAAAAGAAGCAGTTGAGCTTGCTCGAAAAGTGGCCGCAACCGATACAACTGTATTATTACTTGGCGAAACCGGAACCGGCAAAGAGATTTTTGCAGAAGCGATCCATCAGGCAAGCAATCGTAAAACAAAATCATTTGTGGCCGTAAATTGCAGCGCTTTTACCAAAGAATTATTAGAAAGCGAACTTTTTGGCTACAAAGCCGGCGCTTTTACCAATGCTTTGAAAGATAAAAAAGGACTTTTTGAAGAAGCCAGCGGCGGAACAATTTTTTTAGATGAAATGGGCGAACTGGATTTAGACTTGCAGGCAAAACTTTTACGCGTACTCGAATCGCAGCAGTTTATAAAAATAGGAGATACCAAACCTACAAAAGTAGATGTCCGGATTATTGCAGCAACCAATCGGAATTTGCTTGAAGAAACTACAAAAGGTACTTTTCGTTCGGATTTGTATTATCGGTTGTCTGTTTTTCAGATTACGCTTCCTGCTTTGCGCGAACGTAAAAAAGATATAATGCTACTGGCCGAATTTTTTGTGCAGTATTTTGCAGTAAAAGTTAAAAAGCAAGTTCCTGTTTTAACGCCTGCTTTCAATCAAAAACTGGAAGCATACAACTGGCCTGGAAATATCAGGGAACTAAAAAATATCATTGAGCGTGTAATTATCCTAACTAATAATCAGATTTTGGATGAAACTTTGCTGCCGGTGAATATGCAAAACAAGCTCGTTTTTAATCATCTTGATACAGAACTTTATGATTTAGCTGTTGTGGAAAAACAGCACATTGGGCGCATCCTGAAACAAACCCGCGGAAACCGTACAGAAGCGGCAAAGCTGTTAAATATCGGCATAGCAACTTTGTACCGTAAACTTAAAGAATACGGTCTGGAATAATATTTTTATGTTTTCCATCTTTCTTATCCATGAAAATAAAGACTAAACTTCGCCTTGGCTTCACCTTTTTATTTGTGATCTTTTTATTTCTGGGCAGCATTGCGATCTGGTATATTTCTGAACTTTCCAAAGCTTCCGCAGAAATCCTGAAAGATAATTACAAAACACTGCAATACATGCAGTTGATGATCCAAAATTTAGGTAATGAAGCCGAAGTCTTATCGCTAAACCATCAGCAGCTTTTTGAGAAAACCTTGCAGCAGCAGGAACATAATATAACCGAAGCTGGTGAAAGTGATGCAACCCAAAAGCTCCGTCATAATTTTAACTTGCTTAAACAAACTGGTTTAAACCGGCAACAAATTTTGACTGGTAAAAGAAGCATCCGCGAAACTATTTTCAGCATTATTGAATTGAATAACCGGGCGATCATCAAAAAAAATGACATCGCCCGCAAAACAGCTCATGACGCTACACTTTTTGTTGCCTTGATGGCCAGCTTCAGTTTTCTGATTGCTTTTAGTTTTATTGTGAATTTTCCGGGATATGTAGCCAATCCAATCCGCGATCTTTCTGCCGGAATCCGTGAAATTGCCAACAAAAATTATGCGCGGCGTATCCATATTGATTCTAATGATGAGTTTGGCGAACTAGCCGAAGCCTACAACCAAATGGCTTTTAAACTGAACGAATACGAAAACAGCAATCTGGCCAAAATTCAGTTTGAAAAACTACGGATTGAAACCATTGTGCAAAATTTAAACGATGCCGTAATTGGTTTTGATGAAAACAATAATATACTTTTTGCCAATCCAACAGCACTTCGCCTGTTAAATATGCCTGTAAAAGAAGTAGTAGGAAAATATGCGCCGGATGTGGCTTTGCACAATGATTTATTGAGGCAATTGCTGCAGAAAAACGAACAAAGCAAAGAGTTGAAAATTTTTGATGGCGAGAAAGAAAATTATTTCAGCAGGGAAGTTTACCAAATTTCTGTTCCGGCAGGTAATTCTAATTTTGAAGAAAAAGCAGTGGTAAAAACAGTAAGGGAAATTGGTTCGGTCATTTTACTAAAAAATATCACCCGTTTTTATGAGTTAAACGAAGCAAAAACTAATTTCATGGCAACCATTTCGCACGAGCTGAAAACGCCAATTGCAGCTATTAAACTAAGTTCAAAATTACTGGCAGATAAGCGGGTTGGCGCTTTGAATGAAGAACAAAGCGATCTGATTCGAAATATCCAAGAAGATAGCGAACGACTTTTAAAAATTACCGGCGAACTGCTTGACCTTACACAGGTTGAGACTGGTAAGATCCAACTTCAATTTGAACAAATAGAACCTCGCGAAATCGTTGATTATGCTTTTAATACCGTACGTTTTTTGGCAGCACAAAAAGATATTGAAGTTGAATTGCTGATCGATCAGCTGTTACCAAAAGTTAATGCAGATATGGAAAAAACAGCTTGGGTGTTGGTCAACTTTTTGTCTAATGCTATTCGTTACAGTAAAGAACATTCAAAAATTGAACTTAAAGTATCAACAAACAAAAAAATGATTGAATTTTCTGTGCGGGATTTTGGAAAAGGAATTGAACAGCAATATATAGAGCGCATTTTTGACCGTTATTTCCAGGTTCCTTCAAATCAGAAAGAAAAAAGTGGAACAGGCCTTGGTCTAGCCATTGCCAAAGATTTTATCGAAGCCCAAGATGGTACAATTTGGTTAGCAAGCAAACTTGGTGAAGGCAGCATATTTTGTTTTGTATTGCCGTGTATTAAATGCGTTTGAGATCATATCTCAATAGTTTTCGCTATTGGTTTTACATGAGTAATAGTTGTACATTAAGTAATAATTTCAATAAGCCACACCACACCTTGAGCTACACCTGTTTTACATTACTGAATCAGTTTACTGTCATGTAAATATAATTTTAAAGGCACTTGTCTTATAACATTGATTATGTCAGTTAAATCTGTTCCTGTAAACACCGAGGGCAGGTAGACCACAAAAGTAAGTAGGGGAGTTTTGATAGCTTAGTATCTTGGACACTAATACTTTAAGCAAAAGGGAGAAAGAACTCTTTTTGCTTTCACGCTTCGGTCAAGCGCAAATTTTAATTTAAAATAGAATTAACTTAAAACCAAGAAAGGCCTCTAATGCAGACGGCTTTCCTGGTAAGTTTAATTTTATTAAGATCAAGGTGTTATCGAGACCTTTAGATAAAATTCAAATTGCTATAGTTTTTCAACTTTCTAATTTCCATTACTTTGCATCCTTTGAAACCCTTGTTATTGTAGTAAAATCTGTATAAAAGTATTTTCCTAATAAGGAACGCTGAAGCGTTAGTTTATATTTCCCCCACAGCTCACTCACATCTGTTTGAACAGTTTCTATTTTCACCTTTAATGGAGCAGTTACTGGGACCCGTTCCGTTAAGATTTCATAGATAACTCTTCCATCCATTTCCTTTGGTACAGGGATATTATTTAAGTGTAAAACTGTAGGAGCTATATCAACATTAGAATGAACTTGCAACAAAAAAGTGGACAAAGGGTTAAGCTGCAATAATTTGTTTGTTTAATTGTTTTTCAAATTTTTGTGGTGACAAGTAACCAAGTGCAGAATGTAATCTTTGACGGTTGTACCAGATTTCGATGTATTCAAACACCATTAGTGCTGCCTGCTGCTTAGTCTCAAATTTATTTTGATAAACACATTCTGCTTTTAGCATTTTGAAGAGGCTTTCCGCTACTGCATTGTCCCAGCAATTGCCCTTGCGGCTCATGCTTCTGGTGATTAGCGAATTCTTGTTCAATAAATCCTTGAATTTGTTACAGGCATACTGAACGCCACGGTCAGAATGGAAGAGCTGCCCTGTAGTTATGCGCCTGTTTTTTTGTGCCATTTTAAAAGCTGGAATCACTGTTTTTGTTGCTCTCATCGTCTGACTTAATGACCAGCCCATTACTTTACGGTCTCCCAGATCAATCACGGTTGTCAGGTAAAGCCAGCCCTGCTTTGTTTTGAGGTAAGTAATGTCCGATACCCATTTGGCCCGAATAATACCAGGCTTAAAATCACATCCATGTTTGTTTTCCACGGAAGTATACGTATGTTCAGAATCAGTGGTAACCCTGAATTTCCTTTTGATGATGCTTCTGATTTTTGCTTTCTGCATCAATCTGGCCACTCTCGGTTTGGATACTTTAGTGCCTTGTTTGTTCAGCTCTCTTGTAATCCTGGAACTGCCATAAGTACTTTTACTATCCGCATAGACTTTTAATATCTGACCGGTTAGTCTCTGGTTTTCATCAACTCTCAAAGATAAATTACTACACAGCCAGCTATAATAGCCACTTCTGCTTACCTTAAATACTTTACACATCTTCCCGATATTAAACATTGTCTGGTTCTGTTTTATGAACCCGGATATTTGCCATCACTCCTGGAGAAGATGCCTACTGCCTTTTTTAAGATGTCGCGCTCCTGCTGCATATCCAGCAGCTCTTTTTTCAGCCGGTGTATTTCCGCCTGCTCCGGTGTATAGATCACTTTGCCTTTACCAGGAAAACTCGTTTCTGCCTTCGTTTCCAGTTTCCTGCGCCAGCGGTACTAATAAAGCCGGCCTGATCTCTAACTCCTTGGATAGCACGCTCAGATCCGAACGGCTCTTGCTTAATTCTACAGCCATCACCTTAAACTCCCGGGCGTACTGCTTTCTTATTTTTGACCTATTTCTAAAGTTAAGTCTTTCCCTTAACTCATTGTCCATTCAAAGGTAGCAACTCCATAACACTTTGGCCCCATAAAAATTAGAATCTTTTAAATAATAAAGAGTTATATTTATAATTCATTTTGTTTAAAACTTATTAAAGAATTACTTTTTATCTTCTTAATTATTATAATATTTAAGAAATCATTTCCCATAACTCTTATAAAGCTTATTTATGTCCATAGCCGATGATCTAAACCAGTCTGTTTCCAACCAGCAATTTCCAATTATTGGTATCGGGGCTTCGGCAGGTGGACTGGAAGCGTTCCGGCTTTTTATAGGGTCAATTCCTGAAAATTCAGGTATGGCTTATGTTTTTGTGCAGCATTTAAGTTCGGGCTTTGAAAGTCAGCTTACGGAGATCCTTCAGCGACATACCCAGACCCCGGTACACCTGATAACAGATAATATACACCTGCAGCCGAACCAGATTTATGTCATTCCGCCCGATCAGCTATTAACGGTTGTGGATGGATCGCTCAAACTGGAGCCGCTTGCAGACCGGAAAATAAAGACTATTGATCTTTTCTTTTCCTCTTTAGGCGTGGTTCATCAAAGTTTTGCCGTGGGTGTTGTGCTTTCAGGATTGCTAAATGATGGTACGCTCGGTCTTGAGGTAATTAAAGCCAACGGCGGCCTTACCTTTGCGCAGGACGAGTCCTCGGCAGCTTTTGAGAGTATGCCCAGAAATGCAGCAAAGTCAGGAGCTGTTGATTTTGTGCTTCCTGCGGAGCAGATCGTACCAAAATTGATAGCTATTAACCATTCTTTTCAGGCAAATTTTGTAAAGGAAACTGAGCCGGCTCCGGCTCCTCCGGATGAACAGGAGGAAGAAATATTTAAAGGACTACTTGCAGTTCTGCGTGTGCGCAAAGGTGTTGACTTTACCAACTACAAACAAAGCACAGTCAAAAGGCGCATCATGCGCCGGATGGCCTTAAGCAAAATTGGGGAACCAAAAGACTATCTCCACTTTTTAAGAGAAAATAAAAGCGAGCAGGACGCCCTGTATCAAGACATGCTGATCTCGGTTACCCAATTTTTTCGGGATACCAAAAGTTTTGATTCCCTGTGTAAAATTATCTTTCCCGGAATCCTTAAACAAAAAATGGCCAGGGAACCGCTAAGGATCTGGATCGCCGGCTGTGCAACAGGTGAAGAGGCTTATTCTATAGCCATATGTCTGCACGAATCTTTAGGTGATAAGGCTGACAGTCAGAAAATACAAATCTTTGCAACAGATATTTCTGAAACCGCAATTACCAAGGCACGTTCCGGTATTTACAGCGAAGCAGACTTGGATGGTATTTCCCCGGGGCGCAAACAGCAATTTTTCACTAAACTGGACGGGCACTACCAGGTGAATAAACCCATCAGGGAACTTTGTGTTTTTGCTCATCATAACATCCTTAATGATCCTCCTTTTTCCAAAGTAGACCTGGTGAGTTGCCGTAATGTACTGATTTACCTGGAGCCGGTACTTCAAAAGCGGGCTTTTAGTGCTTTTCATTATGCACTGAATGAAAAAGGCTATTTAATGCTGGGAAAATCTGAAACGCCAGGTAGTAATAATGAACTGTTTACTGCTTTCAACAAGCAGGACCGGATATATCAAGCTAAAGGCACTCATGGAAGGTATCCTAATACAATTCCTGAAAGACGGGAAAAAGTCCTGAAAGCCCAAGATCAAACAGGGCCGCTTAATAAAGCCAGTATAAAAGATATTCATAGAACGGCCGATTCCGTTTTACTCTCCAAATATTCCCCTGCCGGCGTTATGGTTAACGAGCACTTTGATATCATCGAGTTTCGGCGCAAAACGGATTCCTGGCTTTCAGTGCCTATGGGAAAGCCAAGCCTGAATGTGTTAAAAATGGCAAGAGAAGGCTTATCTTTTGAGATACGTGGCCTGCTGCAACAGGCAAAAACGCAGCAAGTTGCTGTTCGCAAAGAAGGCATATTTTTTAAGCTGAACGAAGTGCAGCAGTTTGTGGATATAGAAGTAGTGCCTTTAGCTGATGCCGCTGAGCAGTACTACTTAATACTTTTTCAAAACAGTATCTCGTTGCAAAATCATGATGTAACGGTGAGATCAAAAGGTGCACCAGAACAGGCATCGGAACATACTAATCCGCTACTTGGGCGGATTGGGCAGCTGGAAAGCGAACTGACGCGCGCGCGAGAAGACATGCGGGCAGTAACAGAGATGCAGGATGCCGCTAACGAGGAACTGCAAAGCGCAAATGAAGAACTGCTCTCGGGAAGTGAAGAACTGCAAAGCCTGAACGAAGAGCTGGAGGCCTCGAAGGAGGAGCTGCAAAGTACGAACGAAGAAATCATTACGGTAAATACAGAACTGCTTGACCGGAATGAACAGCTCAATAATGCCCGGAAGTATACCGAGAAAATATTTAGCACGGTGCATGATCCATTGATCGTTTTAAATAAAGAACTGGTTGTACTGCGGGCGACAGATGGGTTTTACAAGTTATTTAAAACAAGAGAACAGGAGACGGAAGGCAGGTTTCTATACGAACTGGGTGCAGGACATTGGGACAGTCCAGCACTCAGACATTATCTGGAGAGCATTTTGCCAGAACAAGGTTATTTTGAGAGCCTGGAAGTGGATATGACGAGCAGCAGGGCCGGACATATGGTATTGCTCGTAAATGCTCAGCAGTTTGAAACCCATACAGGAGAAAATCTGATAACAATGGCAGTGAGCGATATTACATCCAAAAAGAAGCTCGCGCAAACAGAGAAGTTATTGCAGGAAAGCCGAGACAGGTTGTCTTTTGCCATAGAATCAGCTGGCATGGGAACATGGGACCTTATTCCGCCTACCGGAGAGCTGATCTGGGACAAGCGCAGTAAAGAGCTTTTTAATTATACCTCAGATGCTTCTGCCCATTACAGTATATTTATGAACCAGGTACATCCCGATGACCGCGATAACTTGCACGAGCTTATACAAAGGACTTTGAAGGGAGAAAACGGAGGGAATTTTAACGCACAATACCGCATGATACGCCCTCCTGAACAAAAGATCTGCTGGATGAAGTCCAAAGGGAAAGCCTACTTTGATGATCAAAATAAGGTTATCCGTTTCGTGGGTACTGTTTTAGATATATCAACCGAAAAACTGGCTGAGCAAAACATGGGTAAGTTATTGCAGGAAAAAGATGAGTTTATGAGTATCGCCAGCCATGAATTAAAAACTCCAGTTACCAGTATTAAAGCTGGCCTGCAAATATTGGATCGCTCGATGAGCGGGAAAGTAGAGTTTAACAATATTCATTCCCTGGTAAAAAGGGCCAGCCAACAAACTGGTAAATTAGCTGATCTGGTAAAAGACCTGCTAGACGTAACCAAAATTCAGTCAGGCAATTTAGTGCTTAACAAAGTCAGCTTCCCAATTCTAGAGCTCATCCGGGAGTGCGGTGAGCAGATATCAGGCAAAACAGAAAAATACGAGATCAAAATTGAAGGCAGCGAAGACTTGGTTGTATATGCAGACAGAAACCGGACAGAGCAGGTGCTGACCAATCTGATTACCAATGCCATTAAATACGCTCCGGGAAGTAACCTAATGGAAATTGCAGTAACCAGGGAAATTAGTGCTGTGAAAATTACAGTAACTGATTTTGGAATCGGTGTTGCAAAGGAAAAAATCCCTTTTCTGTTTGACCGGTTTTTCAGGGCTGAGGAAGTAACGAAAAACTTTGCAGGCTTAGGCCTGGGCCTTTATATCTCGGCAGAGATCGTTAAGCGGCACCAGGGAGAAATTGGCGTGGAAAGTGAACCCGGAAAAGGCTCTTCTTTCTGGTTTACCTTGCCTGATGCTTAAAAACAAGGAAAATTTAAACGGCTTATCTAACATGTTTAAATTTATTAGAAGAAATGATAATGCTTCTTTTATCACTATAAATTCTGTTTCTGCATTCGGGGCAAATGTTGAAACATAAAAACTTAATGATTTTTAGGTGGTAAAAGAAGCATGGAAATTAAACAGAACAAATTTCAAACAGCCTCTTATTTTAAATACTATTAGTTTTTTTGGAATGAAAAGTTCAGATAATATACACAAGCTGGGGCAGATGTCAAAAGTTATTGTCATCGGCACTTCGGCAGGAGGGCTTCATGCCCTAACAAAACTAATTAGCCAACTCCCGAAGAACTTTGCTGCCCCAGTATTGGTTGTTCAGCATATTTCAGCTGATGCAGTAGGAAACGTGCTTTTGGATACCTTAAATAAGCTAAATACACTCCATTGTGTACATGCCGAAAATGGGATGGAGCTTGTGCCGGGCCATTTATATCTGGCTCCATCGGATCAACATTTGATGACCGATCAGCAAGGGAAAATATTAGTCACAAAAGGCGCGCACGAAAACCGCTCACGTCCGGCTATTGATCCGCTGTTCCGCTCGGCTGCTGTGGCTTTTGGCCGCAGGCTTATTGGTATCATACTCACCGGTTACCTTGATGATGGAACGGCCGGATTAAAAGTGATTCAAAGGTGCGGTGGAACCTGTATCATACAAGATCCGAAAGATGCACAGTACCCGGACATGCCGCAAAACGCATTGAACCAAGTAAAGCCGGATTACCTGGTTCCTATATCCGCAATGGGTGGTTTGCTTGAACGACTTGCTACTATAATGCCGGAAGAAAGCAAGCCTGTTCCCGAAGATATCTTAATTGAAGCTAAAATTGCAGAGCGCGTATTGAGTGATCTGCCTGCAGTCAACGCTTTAGGCGATCAGGTTCCATTTAATTGTCCCGGTTGTGGAGGCGTGCTATGGCAGGTAGATAAAGGTTCTGCGCTTAGGTTCCGCTGCCATGTCGGACATGCTTACACATCTGCCTCCCTGCTTGCCGAGCAGACCAAGAAGATGGAAGAAACAATGTGGACCGCACTGCGAATGTTTGAAGAAAGAAAAAATCTGCTCACCACGATGTCTAAAGGACAAAAAGGCGCTGCCTTACAGTCCTCGCTGGAAAGGGCAAAACTGTCCGAAGTCCATATTGGTCGTATTAAAGCCATTTTGTTAGCCGATGATAAAGGAACTAGCGGTGATATCCCTAACTAAAGCGAAAATGGAAAAATGCGGATAAACAAAGGAATCTAATTTGTTGTAAGATGGAACCAAACAAAAACCGAGCACAGAGCCGGATTAGAGAAACTCGTGCTATACTAATGATTACGTAAAGTTAAATTAAATCTGTTCCACATAAACAACTTAAAATGCAGGACTCGGTAAACCACAAAACGAGCGAAGGAGAGTCCATTACAGTTGCAGTCTTTGGTTGTCCTCCATTAAATAAATTACTTGCCATATTTAAGTTTGATCAGGATCATAAATAGTTTTACCATGAAACAGCGAAATTTATGAATCGTTACGTAAATATGTAATGGAACTATAGCAAAAAGGACAATTTGTGATCCTTTAAAAACTGCTTATAGTTAACTGATTTAAAATATTTTCTCTCCTGAAAGATGACTTTGAAAGGTAGCTTACTCAATTTGTTAGCTATCTTTGAATATATTGCGTTGGCTTTGTTAAAAACGCTTTGTATCCTAAATGATAATTGGTGTTCCTTCCTTAATGTTTGCTTTAGCCGCCCATGACCAGCGCATTTGCGGTGCCTTCAATGTAGCAACCAGTCAGTTCATTTATATGAATGCTGCTTTTGAGAAATTTTTTCAAATAAATCCTGCAATAGTTTCGATAGCTGAAATCTTAGATATGATTCATCCTGATGACAGAGTGTATCTGGGAGAGAACTACCGGGCTATGGAGTCAGGTGTATTTAAAAATAACTTAGAGTTTCGAATTCTTTTGCCGAATAAGAAGGAACACACTTTACGGCTGAGCATGTTTTTTGATGAAGGGCAAAGCGGTGAGCGTGTATTGATCGGATACTTGGATAACATATCCGATGCAAAGGCCAACAGTAATAAACTCAACGAATATGCTAATAAGAAAAACTCAATCTTAAATATTCTTTCACACGAGCTGGCAGGACCATTGAATTCAATTGACAGTCTGACTACTTTATTGGATAATGAAACAAAGTATCTGGAAAATAAGGAAATTGGCCAATGGATAGCACTGATGAGAGAAACCAGCAGGAATGGAATTAACCTCATACAGGAATTTATCCAGCAGGAGTTTATTGAATCGGCTGGTGTTGCCCTGATTAAAAAGCGGACCGAGCTGGTTGTTATTTTTAGAAATGCTATTCTGAAGTACCAGCAATTAAACGTGCAGTCGGCAAAGTTTTTCTCTTATGAAACAAATGCGAACACAATTTACGCTGAAATTGACGAAAGCAAGTTTTTTCAGGCCATCAACAACCTGATTTCGAATGCAATTAAATTTACCCCTGATGGCGGTACGATCACTTTAGGAATCGAAGAAAGAGCACAAAACCTACTGATTACCGTTGCTGATAATGGTATTGGCATTCCTGAAAAATATCATGCAACTTTGTTTGATAAATTTAGTGAAGCCCGGAGAAAAGGCCTCAAAGGGGAACCCTCAGTAGGCCTGGGCATGTCCATTATCAAAAACATCATTGGATGGCATGAAGGTAAGATCTGGTTTGAAAGTGAAGAAAATAAAGGCACAACGTTTTATATTGAAATGGCAAAAAGTAGTTGATTAAATGCCGATTACTTCCCATTAAAATTAGATGAATTATTAAGAGCCTGTTTAAAATTTAATTAAAGGAAATATCAATGCTTCTTTTAGCAACTATAAATTAGTGTTGATTTGCTTCCTTCAATATAAAACTTCCACAATTTTTAGTTGATAAAAGAAGCATATAAAACTAATTGAATAAAATTTAAACAGGCTCTTAGAGATGTGTAAGAAGTCTAGTTTTTTATTGGATCATTAAATTATCAAACTGGCAAAAATTACTTGCATAGGTATTTTTGTTTGGCAAAAAAAGCTGTCTTAGGACAATTAAATAGGTTGATTTTCGCTAACAAAATGTAATCTTCTCATCATTAACCATCGATTGATTTTTTCTTTAAAAACAAAATAGCGTTCTATTTATTCTTGAGTTTGTTAAAAAGGAAAGCCAAATATTTTGGCAAAAGTTGTACGCGCTTAGTCTTAACCTTATAGCAAATGATCATGAACAATTCGTCGGAAGCGCAAGCAAATCATGCTGAAGATTCTTCTTGCATAATATATATAGTAAGCTGCTGCGTAAAGGAGAACTTGAAATTGATCACAAAAATCTTTTCAGCAAACACCAATAATAAATTCACAATCCATTAATATTAAAACAGAACAATCATGTCACAAACAGTAATCGGAATTTTTGACTACACTAGCGAAGCCCAAGAAGCCGTGAGTTATTTAACAAGCAATGGTTTTAGTAAAGAAAGCATTGATCTTTCTACACGTGCCGAAATGCAAAGTGATACCACCAGTGCAGATAATGAAGATATGCACGAAGGTGTCAGTGGCTTTTTTAGTAACCTGTTCGGCTCTACTCATGAAGACACCGATAACTTCTCAAAAGTGGGTAGCAGAGGAGCTATTGTAACGGTTCATGCGACCAGCACTGAGCAGGCAAAAAGTGCTGCTCAGATTTTGGACAACTATGGTGCGCTGGATGTAAACGAACGGGCAGAATCTTATAAAGCGACCGGAACAGTTGCACCGGCAACAGTAGGAACTGCGGATACCATTAAGATCATTGAAGAGAAAATGCAGGTGGGCAAAAGAGAAGTAGAAACAGGCGGCGTGCGTTTGCGTAGCCGAATTGTAGAGCAGGCCGTTCACGAAGATGTGCGTTTACGCTCCGAGCGGGTTCATGTTACCCGGACTGATGCCATGCGCCCTGCGACACAGGAAGACCTGGCCAGCTTTAAAAACAGCTCGATTGAAATGAAAGAATTTGCAGAACTGCCTGTAGTAAGCAAAGAAGCTTTCGTGACTGGCGAAGTTTCCCTGGGCAAAGAAGTGGAAGAAACTAACCAAACGGTACAAGGAACTGTTCGCAAAACAGAAGTGGATACAGAAAATTTTACGGATGAATCTGCAAAATTAGTTGGTGGTACAAAGCCGACTGAGGACAAGGACAACAGCTTCTCCAAGTAAACATGCTTACTTAATGAGTTGTATAGAGAATGCTATATGGTCTATTGAATATCATTAAGCCTTTAATTGCTGTATTGCTTTTTGTTTGAACACTAAAGAGCCAGCTGATTATCATGCTGCGGTTACTAAAATGGTAATATAAGCTAGCAGAAATTTGAAGACTAGAAAAATCAAAATTAATCCAAGCTTTAAGGTAAACACAAAAGCCACCCGAAATAGATGGCGGGTGGCTTTTTATGAAAAATCAACTTAAAAATTATTAACTAAATGAATATACCGCCTTACTAGAAACTATTAAATTAATAAGTATATTCTTTGTTATCTTTATACTATTTACTAAAACTTTTATTTTTTACTTAATGGATTCTATAGCGCAGGAACATGTTCCAAGCACAACATATAATTATTACAAACTAGTAGCCGAATTTTTAGGCACCCTGATTCTGGTACTGATGGGTTGTGGCAGTGCAGTGATTGCAGGAGCAAATGGTACAACGGGCGTCGGTTTACTGGGGATCGCTTTTGCTTTTGGCCTGTCTGTTATCGCCATGGCCTATGCCATCGGCTACATATCCGGTTGCCATATTAATCCTGCTATCACGATCGGCATGGTCGTAGCAGGGCGGATGAAGCCGCTCGAAAGCATCGGTTACATTTTGGCGCAGGTCTTAGGCGGCATTGCAGGGGCAGGGTTGCTTTATCTAATTGCCAGCGGCAAGCCAGGTTTTGATTTGGCTCAGGGCTTAGGGCAAAATGGTTATGGCCCAGTTTCCCCTCAACATTACAGCATGGGTTCCTGCTTTTTAGCAGAAATGGTCTTTACAGCAATTTTTTTGCTAGTTATTTTCGGATCCACTTCCTCAAAAAACATCTATGGTAACTTTTCGGGCTTGGCTATTGGGCTGAGCCTGGTACTGATCCACATTGTTGGGATACCGGTTACCGGAGTTTCTGTTAACCCAGCCAGGAGTATAGGGCCGGCTCTATTTGTAGGAGGAGTAGCTATTAGTCAGCTGTGGTTGTTCATTTTGGCACCCATACTGGGTAGTATCCTAGCTGCACTCATTTGGCGCTATTTTGTAGGCAAAGCCGATAACCTAATTATCTAGTTAAAACTCACAACGCCAGAAGACTAGCAGGACAACTAGAAAGACATTAAAAAATTTCGGTAAAAATTGACAAAAAGCAAAAAAGAATTTGCTGACTTAGAGTAGATCTACCAAGCGATTTGAACACAAACTTCCTCTGCCAGTGCAACCATAGTGCCTTGATACCATTATTTTATAACTATTTAAACTAGGGCCTTGAAAAAGGAATAAATATCAGTTTCGATGTTCTGCTTTGTGTCTCGAAAAACGATTTCAAGATTGCTAATAAAGTGAACTGCAAAAAAATGGAACGTTAGCATTGTCCTGGATATACTAGCAAAAGATGACCAGAACGATAAGCTGTGTACATCAGCTGAAACCATGACCATAGATAATAACATACAGGCCCTTTCTATAACAAGAATAATCAAAAACTCGATGCTTAAGCAAACGCTGATTTTTCTTTTTTTTTACTGTATAATAAGCACGCAAGCTACTGCACAAAATAAATCTGTACTTCGTCATCAGGATTCAGTCAGAAATGTCCGTCTGACTGGGTTATCTGAGCAGCTATATGCCTTGGAAAATACGGATAAAAGTGATTCATTCAGAAAAGCTGCCTTGTTACAGTTGCAAGAACTAAGACCTCAAGACAGCATAAAAATTTTCCGACTCTTAGCTTCACTAAAAGAATTGGAAATGACGGATTCGCTTAAAAAAAGTAGTCTGCTGGGAAAAGTGGATTCGCTTAGGCACCTTGCAGGGGGCTTTCCGGTAACTCCTTTTGAAGAGCCACTGTTTAATATTTTTAGTCCTTCTGGTGGTTTTTCTCCCTTGGAACGAAGCCATGTTACGGACGAGAAGATCAAGAAAATCACCCATGGCGAAATCTTTAACTCTGCTTGGCTAACTGTAAAACCTGCCGGTAATCAAATGGCAATTTTATACAAGGACCAGCCATTGATGGCCATCGACACTACTGATGCCTTATGGATGAAAACTTCAAAAAACCATTTAGCACTTTCCTATCGAAACCGGATAGCTGGTGCAATTACCAGTCATCAAAAAGTTACCAGTTGGAAAACGTTTATGCGGGAAGCAGCCTTAGCACTATTGGTTATTCTAGTTTTAGCCTTGCTGATTTATTTAGTTAACCGGTTTTACAAAAAAGCTCGTTATGCCATCAGGCAGCAGCGCGGAAAAAAGATTAAAGGAATTACGATCAATGGTTATGAGTTGATTAATGCCGGAATGCAGATTGATCTCCTGCTGGTGATTGCTAAACTTTTCAAATGGGCATTAATTGTTCTACTTGTTTACCTGGCTTTGCCCATTTTGTTTGGTCTTTTTCCCTGGACAAAGGGTATAGCAGGAACCCTTTTCGGGTACTTCTTAAATCCGGCTAAAAAGATTGTGCTGGGGGTATGGCATTACCTGCCGGATCTGTTCACCATTCTGGTCATCGTGACCGTCTTTCGATATTTTCTTAAAGGGATAAATTATTTGAAAGAAGAAATCGAAAGTGGGGATTTGAAAATTGCCGGATTTTACCCGGATTGGGCAGAACCGACTTACCAGATTATCCGCGTGCTGGTACTTGCTTTTATGATCATTGTCATTTTTCCTTATCTGCCCGGATCGGATTCGCTTGCCTTTAAAGGTGTTTCCGTTTTCTTGGGCGTGCTGTTTACGTTTGGTTCGGCAGGGCCACTGGGAAACGTTATTTCCGGAATCGTGCTAACGTATATGCGCCTTTTCAAACCAGGCGACAGGGTGAAAATAAATGATATAACTGGTGATATTGTAGAAGAAACGTTGCTCGTAGTCCGGATTAAAACGATCAAAAACGAGATCATTTCTATTCCTAATTCTACTATCTTAAGTAATCATACTATTAATTATAGTAGTGAGTCCGCACAGGACGGACTAGTGATTTATACGACCATCACCATGGGTTATGGAACCTCATGGCGCCAGGTACATGAGCTACTGATTAAAGCTGCACTTGTAACAGAATTTATTGAGCCTGCGCCTTCTCCCTTTGTATACCAGACCAGCTTGGACGATTATTATGTATCTTATCAAATCAATGCTTACACTAGGCAGCCCGGAAAACAGGACCTTATCTACTCTACACTCCATCAAAACATACAGGATACATTTAGTGAAGCAGGTTTGCAGCTTCTTTCACCGCATTATCGGGCATTTACTGGAGGAGAAATAAGACAAAAAAATATGAAGTAATTTGAATAGCTGACAATAAAAAAGTATCTATTGAAATGACACAGATGCAATGGTACTTTATCATTAAACCAGAGATGAATCATATCCCGATTCTATATCACTTTTGGTACGCTAAAGTAGAATACTGAACCTTTTCCTGGGGAACTGTTAAGTCCTATTTTCCCGCCTAGGCGTTTAACTAACTCGCAAGAGATATACAGGCCCAGTCCAAAACCGGAAATCATACCTCCACTGTAACTGTCCGTAACCCGGTAAAACCGTTCAAAGATACGCCCCTGCTTCTCTGGCGCGATGCCTAAACCAAAATCCTGCACACTGCAGCACACCTGCTGGTGCTGCTCCTGCACTTTAACAATAACTTTATCTTTTCCAGGTGAGTACTTAATGGCATTGGTAAGCAGGTTAGATAGGATCTGGCAAATCCTTTCTTTGTCGCCTATGCACGTAATTTCATTAGTATTTTCTATAATTAACTGATGTGTTCTGGTTGTTCGTTGGATTTCAGCTACGGTTTCTTCCACTATCTTTTCAAAATAAAACTCTTCTTTACGTAAAGGTAATACCGGACTCTCGGCACGACCGGCTTCCAATAGATCATTTATAATGATATTTAGTCTGTTAATTTGTACAGTAATGCGTTGAAGCATCATTGCAGTAGCAGGGTCAGCTGACTTGGAAAACTTCCTTTCTAGAATCTGCGTTTGGGCTTTGATCGAAGTGATTGGCGTTTTAAGTTCGTGGCTTACGGTACTGATAAACTCATCCTTGTGCCGTTCTACTTCTTTTCTGTTTGTAATATTTTTCATCATGCCCAGTATCCTGCAAGGATGGCCTGACTCATCATATTTGGTTTCGCCAAAAATTAGCAGCCAATGCATGCGCAAATCCGGTAATATCACCCTGCACTGTACTTCTAAAGTGCCACTTTTTAGAGCTTTTGTAAATGCCTGCCGTACCAGCTGTCGGTCTTCGGTATAAATCTGTTCAAAAAATAGCTGTTCTGATATGATCTCTGTAAAAGGCTGACCAAATAATTCGGCTTGCTTTTCAGAACGGCGAATGGTGCAAGAGGCAATATCCATATCCCACACCCCCATACTGGCTGCGTTTATAGCTAACGTTAACTGTTCGTTCGTCTTTTTAAGCTTGCGGGCAAGACGTTTTAAACGGTTAAATAAAAGGATTAAAACCGGACTGCAGAACAGAGCTGTAGCTATTAGCAAAGAAAGGGCACATGTTCCCTTGGAAATATTTACGTTTTGGGTCACAAACCGGTAAAATGCAACCAGTAGGGGAACTGTACAAATAACGTAGGCGAACGTATAACTAATAATTTTCCAACAGAAAAGCTCCCCGTTAATGACTACCATCCAGCCTTGCTGAGGTTGGTATAAAATTATTGCTACAGACAATAATAACAGTGCAGTCAGAATACTGATTGCGGAACCAGCTGAAACCAATAGTGCATTCGCTAAAGCAGCATATGCCAGAAGAAATGCAATTAACGCTATTATTTGCGACGTCACATATCGTTTTAGGTAAAGCAGTAACAAGGCAATAGCCAGTAAGGAAAATCCGGAAGTTACCGGAAAAGAGTTACCCGGCAGGGGTATGGAAAGCAGTAAGTATCCGGTGTTTTTGGCAAAAATCTTTTGATAGCTGCCTAGCAACACCTGCAAGGTGTGCAGGAAAAAGATCAGAGCCGTAGTTATGGAAAGAATCATAACCAGTATTCTAGTCAGCCTGACCAGATTATGTTTCAAAGTAATAATACTTAGACTACTTAACGTCAGGATCAGCTCAGCAATGGTAGCAGCAGGGGCAATAGGGATAATGCTGCTTTTAAAAACCTGAGTGCTCAAGATTTCAAACAAACCGGCAAACAGTAGGGTAACTGCCAGTGCTATGGAAATTCGCTGACACTCTTTGTTTGTAATGGTACTTAACATATAAATAATACACTATTGGAAAGGCATGTAGATTGCTGTAATACATGTTATTAATTATAGAGGTTACAAATTTTTCTTTTTTAAGTTCGTTGGATCATACAACACAAAAAATTTAGGACGCAAACCTGACCTATAAATGTTCTCTTTACTTTCACATCGCTACATGCTTACATTTAAAAGGTAATGTATCAATTGCTAATTTGAAGATTAAAATAATTGTTATTGTAGAAGCGTCCTATATAATTTCTTTACTCAACATAATGAAAGTTATAAAGCAAATACATTCAAACTGTTTAATAAGAATGATTATGTTAAGCTAAATTTATCCCCTCATAAACAACTTTAAAATGCCAGACTGGTAGGCCATAAAAAGAGTAGGAAAATTTTATTAATAGTTTATCGAAAGCACTATAAATCAAGAATTAAAAACAAATAAATCTGTTTGCGTTACACTGGACGTAAAACAATACTTCTACAAGGTACTTTATTCTTGTCATATACTTCAATTATTACTGCTACTGGTTTTATCATCATTACTAATGCTACGCTTATTCTTCTTGATGTCGCTGTTTAACCCACCGAACTTATAAACCAAGCTGAGGTTAAATCCGCGGTAATAACTGTTATTGGTATTAGACTGATAGAACTGATCTGTGCTGCTGTACTGGGTAAAAGCATACCGCTTTTGAAAAGGATTAGTTAGGGTCCCAGTGAGGGTAAGCTTTTTTTCAAAAAGACTTTTAGCTGCATTGAAGTAAGAATATGCGTAGTCTTTGGAGCTGCCCTGCAGAGTGATATACCTACGGTTATAACCTCCGGACAAACCCAGCTGCCAGCCATCAGCTGGCTTGTAGCTCAGACTGCCGAAGGTATTGGTGCGTGGCCCTTGGTTTTGGTAATAAATGCTGTTCACATAACCACTGATCCACACATAAAAGATATTGGTATTGAGCGTAAAGTTCAGCTTCTTGCCAATCGGCAGGTTGTCATTAAAGTCGAGCCTTGCAATCCGGTTGGTGCCCACGTTGGCATACGTATTTTCACTTAAAGTATCGGACAGGAGCCTGGTTACGTATTGGATGGCATTACCCGTATAAAAGTAGCTGGCTTTAATGTTAAACGTGTTATTACCTGCTTTTGAATAATTTAATTCTAGCAAATAACTTAGCACAGGACGAAGCGCAGGGTTACCACTACTAATAATCTGCGGGTTTGATCTATCTACAAAAGGGTTGAGCTGATAAATGCCTGGCCTTTCCAAGCGGTTGGTATAACCCAGGGTCAGGCTTTGGTTGTATTTAAACCTGCGCTGCAAAGACAGAGAAGGCACTACGTTGAAATAGTTCATGTCCAATGAGCTGCCACTAGTCGCAAAATCTGCATCTACATGGGTATGCTCCAGACGTGCCCCGGCTTTAACTGTAAAACTGGTCAGCTGATAAGTATAAGAATTATATAAACTGAGCACGTTCTGATGGTAAGTGAAATTATTACGGCGCGATGGGTCGTCCGCAAAGGTGCTTTCACCGTTCAGCATCATACGGTTCTGGGCTGCAGATTCACTAAAGTTGTTCCTGAAAATACCTTTAGCTCCGGCCTCAACAGTTAACTTTCCTACTGGCTGCACGTAATCAAGTTGCAGTGTATGCTCCCTGGTACCTGCATCGTTCTGCTGGTTATAATCAGGCGCAGTGTAGTTTAACTGGTTCACTGTGGCTATATTGCTGTAATCCTTATTCTGATAGCCAGAGTAACGGTAAGAGCCGGTCAGTAGCTGATTCTTGTTTCGCTTAAAGCCCAGCTGGTAGTTCAAGCTTAGGTCGGTACCCTTATAGCCGTAACTTTCATCATTAAGCAGGTTGTAACGCTGGGGAACTGCACCCGCAGACTGGCTGCTAAACTGCGTAAAGTAGTCTGAGTAGGAATTATAATGACCTTTATTGTAATTGATGGCAGCTGTAAGCAGGTTCAATGTATCGATCTCGTAGCTTAATTCGGCACTGCCATAAACGTTATTTCCCTTGTTGCTTCGATCACCCTGCTGACTGAACCGGGAAGCATAAGGCGCAAAAGTTTCCCGGTAATTGGAACGGCCAGAAATAGTTTTGAGCTGGTTACCTTCTCCAAAGGAAACTGAAATACCAAATTTGCCTTTCTTGTAAGTTCCATTTAAATAGGCTCCCGGTCCCCAGGGGAAATTGTAACGTGCTGTTGCTGTCCCGCTATAACCGTCAGCTGTCTTTTTAGTCGTGATGATATTGATGATTCCTGCAAGCCCTTCACTATCATATTTGGCAGGAGGCGTGGTAATGACTTCGATCCGCTGAACGCTGTTTGCCGGCATCGAGCGCAAAACGTCTTTGGGGTTGTTAGTCATCAGGGCAGAAGATTTGCCGTTGATAAAAATCCGGTAGCTTCCGCTTCCCTGCAACTGGATATTATCATCGCCATCCACCGTTATTAGGGGAACTTTACGTAGTATCTCCATGACCGTTAGCCCTTTACTGTCGCCGTCCGCCTGTACGTCATAGCTTAATCGGTCTATTTCTTGTTTGATGAGCGGTTTTGCAGCTGTAATGGATATGCCTTTTAGCTCACTTGTTGTAGCTGATAATTCTATTGTCCCCAGATCTGCTGCTTGTACGTTATTCCAGGCTGAGGCTGGTATCACAATGCTTTTGCTTCGGTAACCAACGGATGCAACAGAGAGCTGGTAGGATTTAACCGGTAAACCATTAAACTGAAAGATTCCATTATCTTTAGTCAGTCCACTTTTGGTCAGCCGCTTCGTAACAGAATCTTTCAAAGTTAGGGTAACATATCCCAAAGGCTTATTCGTGATAGAATCGGTGACCATACCCTTAACACTGTTTTTATCAGCTATTTTTTGAGCAAAAGCGGTGGCAGCCAAACAGCAGTAGAATGCTGATAGTAATAGTTTTTTCATAAGCAGAGCGTATTGTGTTACAAAGCCAAGCCTGGGAAGCATCGCTGTCTTGCTTGCAACGGTTTAATCTAGAGTCGGGTTTATTTAGGCAATCAATTCTAATTGAAATTAACGCCAGAGTAGTTCGAGCGGATAGTTATTTTATTATCCGAGCTGGCTTTACCTACGTAACCTTTGTAATTTTTTGTGGAGTTATAACGTTGACTGCCATTGCTTTCTGGCTGAGCCTGAACTTTTACAAAATCGTCGTTGTGGCTGAACCGGCCATAAGTTGCAGTTATATCGAAAATGAAATTTTCCGAACCATTCAGACCAAGAAAAACTTTAGTGTAGTTGGCATCAATATCCAAGTTTTTCAGGTCTTTATCGATACTGTTTATTTTCAAACCAGAACCATATTGCATCTTGATATTGGCACCGGATTTCAGTCGGTCAATATTCACCGGAGAAAAACCAATTACTGCTTTTAAGTTGTTAGCCGTACCAATTTTAAGATTGCCATAATTAAACTTCAAAGTTCCGCCATTCAAAGTTCCGATACTGGCACCAGTATAATTCAATCGCAACTCATTAGCCTCATTGTTCAGCTCTTTTGCGGTAAAACTTCCATAATTGTTACTAACAATAACCGGCCCTTCCAAATCAGGCAAAACCACTGAACCGTAACTGTTGGTAATGCTCAATGCGTTTTTTACCGGCATAAAAACAGTATAGTTTATTATGATTTTACGGCGAACATTATTGCGACTTGAACCAAAAAATCCGTTACTTCTGTTTTGCTCGGTAATGTTAGTTTTGAAGGAAACGCCCGATTGATCCTGCGAAGAAGCAATATCCACAGCATCTAGCAATTTCTTTGTATCTCCTTCATTTTCAGTTCCTACAATAATTTCCACATCAATCTTAAACTCTTTTTTGTTCCAGGTATTTACCGTAACTTTTCCATATTGATTACTGATAGTCAGCTTATCGTTTTTATCAGCTGGGTAGCTTTTGCTAAAGGTTTTTGTTTTTTCAATTAGCTTTTCCTGCTGAAATCTTTTTTTAGAATCAAGACCGGTAATGTTTAGATTATTAAAGTTAAAATCATTCAGACTACCAATATTTGCATGGATATTATTGCTTAAACTACGGCTTAACGAACGCAAACTATCCACCCAAACAAAATTTTGCGTGCTGTCAAAAGTTTGTAAACGCAACTTTTTTAAGCTCTCTGCATTTTTTTTCAGCGTTTCAGTTATGTGCTTTTGTTGTAAACTTCGCATCTGACTTTGCAGTTCACGCATGTTTTGCTGCAAATCTTTCATTTGCTGCTGATAATTTTTTTGCTGTGCTGAATCCAGTTTCTTCGGAGAAACAGATTCCTGCTGCGCCATACTTTGCTGAAAAAGTAGTGCTAAAAGAAGCATCAAAACGCCAGTTTTATATATTCTTTGTTTCATCTTGGATTTGCTTTTTACTTTGATTATATTCTTCTATTACCTGCAGCTGCTGGTTAAGCAACTCGGTTTGTACTTTTAGATTCCTGATCATCGCCCGCAAAACCCTTTCCTGGTTTGGGCTGTTCCGCAGTTCCTGGTTTAGTTTTTTGTAGGATTGATCCATATTAATCAATACCGAATTAAACTTCTGGTACAACTCCGGATCGGTTTTGGCAATCGCTTTCAATTCCATCCGTTTGCTTTCTACTTCGGATGCGTAGCGAATTTGCTGCTGCGCGTATTCCGGGTTAATCTGCGCCAAATCAACCGGCTGTTGATGCTGTTTTTGCAGATAAAAAATAAAGCCGGCAGCCATTACCAAAACAATCCCGGCGGCAACACGCAACACAAAACCCAGCGAAAAGCTTTTTTTAGGTTTGATAGTTTTAACTTCTGCCGGCAAACTTTTTTCTATTTTTTGCCATAAATCAGCATCTGGTTCGTGGTCATCAAAATCAGGTTTGTTTTGTCTGATAAAATCCTCTAATCGCTTACTCATTTCAAATGTCCTTTCTGTTTTAATAGCTCAATCAGCTTTCTTTTCGCCCGTAAAAATTGTGTGCGTGATGAATTTACGCTGATGCCCAAAACCTGCCCAATTTCTTCATGATCATAACCTTCCAGTAAAAACAGCGAAATAATAATCCGGGAAGCTTCCGGTAAAAGCAGCATAGCTTCTTTTATGCGCTCTATTTTATATTCCGTTTCGTCCTCGTCCGGTTCTTCTTCGGCCAGATGCTCCATATTGGTTTCATCCAGATCCACAAATTCCGCTCTTCGTTTCCGTAGAAAACTAATGGAACGATGGATCACGATCTGCTTCATCCAGGCGCCAAAAGTGGTTTCCTGCCTGAAATCTTTTATCCGTGAAAACGCATCCAGAAAAGATTCCTGCAAAACGTCATTGGCTTCGTCCAGATCGTTCACAATGCGGAAAGCCACATTGTACATCGCTTTAGAATATAGCTTGTACAGCTCATAATGAGCAGCTTTGTTGCCCTGTTTGCATCTGGCAACCAGATCGAAATGTTTATCGGTAAAAACGGCTTCCAATGTATTTAGCTTTCATATCAACTGACGCAGGCTTTTTTTAAACGTTACACTTTTAGGTTAAAAAAGAAGCAAAACATAAAAACACCGAGATTGCTATTTTATATGAATAGATTTTGATCCGGTAAACGTAGATCGAAGAAACAGGAGAGTATGGCTTTTTCTTTTGTTCTTAAGCAGATAGCAAGTTTTAAATTTGTTTTTAACCTCCAGTTAAATCTTTTCCATAAATACTAAAACACTACGTTGGTAAGCCACAAATTTGAGTAAGAAATTCTTTTAACACATAAGAATATGCGATAATACTTCCTGTTAGCTATTGTTATTTTTCCAGTTGTAAAAGGAGTGGGCTAATTGCAGTGCGTAATCCAAAGTGCATTGGTGTAGGACAGGAATGGTGCAATGGACGTGGTTGGCAAGATGAAAGAAAACCGGAGAACAATAAGTAAAATATTTGCTGATGGTGGCTATTGTGGAAAACTGATAGGGCAGATCTAGATGAAGTTTAAAATACAGATGGAAATCATCAAGCGCAATGAATTGCACAAGTTTACAATGCTGCCTAAAAGATGGGTTGTGAAAAGGACTTTTTCATGGATAGATGCCAATAGGCGAAATTCAAAAACTATAGATGGCTCAGTGATACTGCTGTAGTCCTAGTGCATTTATCATCTATAAAAACTATGTTGAACCGTTTTAAACAGTTTCTTATAGATTAACCCTAAATATTCATACAGGTAACTATAGGATGAAGAAAAGCTAATTTGTCAACCTGTAAATAAATTAACAAGTTGACAAATAGGTATAGTTGTATTCTTTGAAGTTAATTACCCGTTTACAAGGTAGCCATATCGATTACAAAGCGGTAACGCACATCGCCTTTAACCATCCGGTCATAAGCAGTCCCGATATCTTTTATGTCGATCATTTCTATTTCAGAAACAATATCGTGCTCGGCGCAGTAATCTAGCATTTCCTGGGTTTCGGCAATACCACCTATACCTGAACCGGCTACACTTTTCCGGCCTCCAAGCAAACTGAAAGCTGCGATTTCTGCTGGCTTCGGCGGAACACCAACACAAATAAGTGTACCGTTAGTTCTAAGTAAGGACAAGTACATATTGAAATCATGTTCCGCAGAAACGGTGTCCAGGATAAAATCAAATGTTCCCATCGCCGCTTTTACTTGCGCTTCATCCGTAGTTACTACAAAATGATGTGCGCCGAGTTTCATTGCGTCTTCCTCTTTTTTAGGAGAGGTACTTAGCACGGTTACCTCAGCGCCGAAAGAGACGCCAAACTTAACGGCCATGTGACCAAGGCCGCCAAGGCCAAGTACAGCCAGTTTATGGCCTTTGCCTACTTTCCAGTACCTTAGCGGAGAATAAGTTGTAATACCGGCACATAAAAGAGGTGCCACGGCAGCAAGATTAAGTTTATCAGAAATGTGCAACACAAATTCTTCCCGTACAACAATCGTATTAGAATAGCCACCATAAGTAGGGGTTTTACCGTCCCGCTCTAAGGCGTTATAAGTTCCTGTGCTGCCTTCCAAACAGTATTGTTCCAGATCCTGCTTGCAGTTTTCGCAAACCTGGCAGGAATCAACCATACAACCAGTTCCGGCTAAATCTCCAACTTTAAAATTCTTTACTTCCTCGCCTACTTTAATCACACGGCCAACAATTTCGTGTCCTGGCACCATCGGGAATATGCCAGGGAACCAGTCGTTTTTGATCTGGTGCAGGTCGGAATGACAAACGCCACAAAACAGAATATCAAATTGTACATCACGAGGACCCACCTCACGTCTTTCAAATGTCCATGGTGCTAAAGGTGTATTTTCATCTTGGGCAGCATATGCTTTAGTTTCAATCATTGTATTATGGTTTTTATAATTATGAATTGTTGTAGTTATAAAGGCTAATGTTTCTTAGTTGTTTTAAATAGATAAGAAAGGAGGGACTGAAGTTTTGATTTACTATTTTGAATCTATATACAATCCCTATTTTACTGGCTATTTAAGCTGTACTTCAACCATACCCGTCGTTTTTCAACTACTTTATCTGTGTTAATTTTAGAAGTGTGCAGACCCTTTGGAGAGATAGTCACTAACTTCAAAATTCGTCGGTAATTTAGGCGTGCCATCAGCAATAGGCAGCAGCAGTAAACTCAGCTCATCAATCAGTCCGCATTTAGTAAAGATCTGTTTAGATAGCGTCCGCCAACTGCCCAGTCTAGATTAACAGCTAATCTGTTTAAAAAATAAGAGCGGGTTTTGTTGTTTTTTCGCTGTAATGGGCAATAGCGGCTGAGTTGGCGGTCTGAAAGATTCATTACAAATACTTAAGTTAATTATTAAAACTGGATTCACTTATCTAAGACCTGATTTGGCTATAATTTTTATCCGTGTTTTTCTATTTATAATTCCTTGTATTTAGTTAACAATTTGAACCACTTGAAATGCACTTGCGTGATTTGTGTAGTAGGCAAAATTGGTGTTATATAATGTATTGATTATTTGTGTGATAATAAAATGGTTGATTTTCCTTCTTCACCGCAGAAAAAATATTAAAAACTACTAGAAGCCTGTAAATTTGTAATTTACAAGCTTTTATATTGTAGAGCAAAAACCAAATGCTGCAACTACAAATTTTTGCCGCTAAAAAAAGCATCCAAATAACAGGCAACACCATTTTCTACATTCGATTTTGTAACTGCATAAGCAATTTCTTTAATTGCAGGCACACCGTTGGCCACTGCTACACCAAACTTTACATTGCTTATCAACTCCAAATCATTGTAGCCATCACCAAAAGCCATTGCTTCTTCCAACGTAATTTCGGCATATTTGGGAAAGTTTTTCAGAAGTGTAATCAAACCTTCGCTTTTATTGGTTGGAGGCGTTATTTCCAAATAAATATCTTTTGATCTCCAGACAGCTACCGCTGCATGATTACTCAAGCTTTGCTCCATTATGTCGATAAGATCCGGATTTCCCATCAGCATAATTTTGTGGGCACCTTTTGCTATAAAATTATTCAATTGTTCTGCAGAGAGATCGCTTAATAAACCATCAGGCTCTACTTGTGTATTGTTGATTTCTCTTTGGGCATAAAAATCAATCTCGGAAGCAAGCCAGGTATTATTATAAAAAATACTGATGTGAACGTTGTGCAAATGCGCCAAATCTATCACATCAGATACAATGTTTGCCGGAATAGTAATTGAAGAAATTACTTTTTCAGCATCAAAAACCACTCCTGACGATAAAACTAAAGCACCGTTGTAGCAAATGAGCGGCATGTGTGCAATACTTAAAGTTTTTTGAATATGCCACAGCGCTTTTGGCATTCTGGAAGAAGCCAGTATAATCTGAATACTTTTATCCAGCTGTTCCACTACTTCAATGGTGTAATTATCAACTTCTCTTTGCTTGTTCAACAGTGTTCCGTCCACATCTGTACAAATCAGTTTTACCATCATTTAAATTGAAATTTTTTGTTGAGAGAAATGATACTTCTTTTAGCAGGCAAAAATTTGGATTGGCAGTAAGCAACACCAATCAAAAATAAAACAACCACCATTTTTTAGGTGATAAAAGAAGCATAAAAACAGGATTGATAAAAATTAAAAGGCTTTTAAAGCTGGTTGTTAAATTACCGATTGTAAATTGACTGGTTACAAACAACGCCGGAAATTTCAGCAGAAAAATTAAACCTCAACTTGGCCTAAAGGCAAATTAAAGCAAAAAGTGCTGCCATATTTGGATTCGCTTTCTACATATATTTCGCCATTATGGTGCTTTATAATTTCAGAACACAAATACAAACCGATGCCAAAGCCCGAAATAGTTTTAGTTTGATTGTTTTCTACCCGATAATACCGTTCAAATATGCGGTTTTTATCCTGAATCGGGACGCCTACGCCTTCGTCTTTTACCCTTACTTGTGCTTTGCCGTTAATGTTTTCGCAGCTGATATCAATATACTTTCCTTGAACTGAGTATTTGATAGCGTTGCTGATCAGATTATTAATTACCTGACCGATTTTTTCTTCATCTGCATAAACAAGCAGTGGTTTGCAAGGCTGGAAATAAATGGTATGGCTTTTTGTGGTTAAGCTAATTTCTTCTACTCTATCCTGAACTAGGTTTACCAGATCAAAATTTGTTTTGTCTAAATGAATTTTACCCGATTCTAATTGCGAAATATGCAAAAAACTGTTGATCAGAGTGGTCATTTTTTTTACCTGAACGTTTACTTTATTTAAAGCAACAGTCGTAAACGGATCTTCCGCTTTCTTCGCTTTTGCAGCCAGCATCTGCACATAAGCTTTAAGCGAAGTTAATGGTGTTTTAAGTTCATGGCTCACGATGGCAATAAAACCGTTTTTGCGAATATCTTCCATTCTACGCTCGGTAATATCCATCAAAGTACCCGAAAAATGAGCTTGTTTTTCAGCCTCTGCCTGGTACAGCTTCCCGGTTGCTTTCAACCAGCACAATTTCCCATTATGAAAACCGATAACCGGGTATTCCATATCATAACTTTCGCCCTGCTGGATAGCCGTTTCTATGGTATTTACTACCTGATCTCTATACTCATCTGTAATTTGCCTGATAACTGCTTCATAAGATATTACCTCGGTAGGATAGAAGCCAAACAGTTCTTTTGTTCTTGTACATGGTACAAATTCTTTTGTTTCTACATTGATAAACCAAGTGCCCAGTTTTGCTGAGGCAATTGCTGATTGCATCATACCTTCACTTTTGGCAAGCGCTTTTGTCCGGCTGGCAATTCTTTCTTCTAATTCAAAATTTAGTAAAGCCAGATTATACTGCGATTGCTGTAGCTCTTCATTAATAGCGTGCAATTCTTCGTTGGCAGAAGCCAGTTCTTCATTTAATAATTGTTCCCGCGCTAAACTTTCTTCCAGCAGCGTAGCCCTTTCATGTGCCTGTTTGTGTAATATCTGTTCTGTAATATTGGTTGTTGTATTGATAATATAAGCTACATTTCCTTCAGAGTCTAATATTGGTTCGTTCAGGTTAGACCAATATTGTGTTTCCATTCTACCTTTATCAGGTACAAAAATTTCATATTTAAAAGTAGGCAGCTCATGAGGCATTTTTGTATCGATTACCTTTTGAAACGAACTGAAAACACTGAACTTTTCATTTGGATCAGCTGCACTGCCCGGAAAAACTTCAAACAAGTTTTTGCCCAACACCTCATTGCGCTGTTTGTGGGTAAGTGCCAAATATTTATTGCTTACAGCCAGCACGTTAAAGTTTGGCAAATCTGCCTTCATCAGCAATGATTGATCAGACTTTTCAAAAAAAGCACGAAACTGCTCTTTGCTATAAAACCAATCATTATTTTCAATACTCACTCAAATAATCTATTAGAAAGTAAAAAAACCTGAAGTTTCATTTACGGATTTAGGTAAAATTAAGTTTGAAATTATGCTAAAGAATCTCTTGGCAATATTAATGCTTCTTTTATCAATGTAAAACAATTTTTTAGGCTGATAAAAGAAGTATCGAAAAACACTATTGAAATTTACCTTTGAAAATCTGGAGCATAAACAAGCGTTTTTGTATTGTACTACTTCATTTTTACAGTTATTTTCCTCTTCATCAAAAGAGTTACATAAAAACTCCTGAATTTGCTATACTTTAGGTTTTTCATCTTTTAAAAACAAGTTATACAGCTTATCCAATAATGAATAAATTTTTATTAGCAGCTCTGCCTTTTACGCTAGCATTAACTGCATACGGCCAGCAGCGCAATGCTTTAACCGAAAAAGATTACGAACGGGCAGAGCGTTTAATGAGTTATAATACCGAACCATTTGTTGACCATGGCAGCGTGCGCCCAAACTGGCTGCCGGATAATCGTTTCTGGTATCGTACGTTAACATCGCAAGGCAGTGAATTTATACTGGTTGATCCGGTTAAAAAAACACGTCAAACTGCTTTTAACCAGCAAAAACTGGCGGCTGCACTTTCGGTTGCTACAGGCAAACAGTATCAGGCCAATAGGCTTCCGTTTACTGGGTTTTCATTTTCTCCCAACGGAAAATCTATTGTTTTTCAAGCCAACACACAGCAGTGGAGTTATGATTTGCAGAGCGATAAAGTTACCGCAGATACTTCTTCTGGCAGCAAAACAGGCAGGAGCCAGGGCCGGCGGCAGTTTGCGGATGATGAGGTATTTTCTCCGGATGGAAAAAAAGCTGCTTTTATCAAGGATTTTAATTTGTGGATGCGCGATGTTCAAACCAACAAGCAAACCCAGTTAACTACCGATGGTATCAAAAATTTTGGTTATGCTACAGATAATGCCGGCTGGACAAGCAGCGATGCGCCGATTTTACTATGGTCGCCTGATTCTAAAAAGATTGCGACCAACAAACAAGATGAGCGCAACGTAAGCGATATGTACCTCGTTACTACAAACGTGGGCAAACCAACGCTTAAAGCCTGGAAATATCCGTTGCCCGGCGATAAAGAAATTGCCACCATTCAACGGGTGATTATTAACGTAGATGTTCCTAAAGTGATTGTGCTGCAAATTCCGCCCGATGCGCACAGATCTACTTTTAGCGATGATATTTCGATGGAAGATGTAAACTGGACAGAAGACGGTTCTCAGTTGGCTTTTATTTCTACCTCACGGGATCATAAACAGGAAAAAGTACGCATTGCTGATGCCGCAACCGGAGCCGTGCGGGAAGTTTTTGGGGAAACAGCGGCCACGCAATACGAATCAGGCTGGGGAAGTGCCAACTGGCAGTATCTGCAAAAATCAAACGAGATTCTGTGGTTTTCGGAGCGTGATAACTGGGGCCATTTATATCTGTATAATTCTTTAACCGGAAAATTAAAAAACCAGATAACCAAAGGCGATTGGGTAGTAACCAAAATAGTTAAAGTAGATGAGAAAAACCGCGTAATCTATTTTAATGCAGGTGGCCGCGAGTCGGAAAATCCATATTTCAGTCAGCTTTGTAAAATAAGTTTTGATGGAAAAAATCTAACAGTACTTACACCAGAAAGCGGAAACCACCAGGTTTCGTTATCGCCCGATGGCAAATATTTTTTGGATAGTTATTCCAAACCTAATGTTCCTTCGGTTACTGTTTTGCGTGATTTGAATGGAAAACTGCTGGTTAATTTAGAAAAAACTGATGTTTCCAGATTGGCCGCTACTGGCTGGCACGCACCAACTCCAATCACTATAAAAGCCCACGATGGAACTACTAATTTGTATGGTTTAATGTTTACGCCAACCAATTTAGATGCACAAAAGAAGTATCCGGTGGTAGATTATATTTATCCCGGCCCGCAGGGTGGCAGTGTTGGTAGCTGGTCTTTTTCCTCTTCCAGGGGCGATCATCAGTCGCTGGCAGAATTGGGTTTTGTGGTAGTTTTGATAGAAGGCACCAGCAACCCGTTGCGCTCCAAAAGTTTCCACGATATGAGTTATGGCAACATGTCAGAAAACACACTGCCTGATCAGGTTACAGGTATTCGGCAGCTGGCCAAAAAGTATTCATATATCGATACAAATCGCGTAGGCATCTGGGGCCATTCGGGCGGCGGTTTTGCAACTGCAACAGCCATGTTTCGCTATCCTGATTTTTTTAAAGTAGGTATTTCAGAATCAGGAAATCATGATAACCGTAATTACGAAGACGATTGGGGCGAACGTTATGATGGTTTGGCAGCAAATTCTGATTATGCGGCACATGCCAACCAGTTGTATGCCAAAAACCTGAAAGGCAAACTGATGCTTGCTCATGGTTTGATGGATAACAACGTACCGCCGCAAAACACGTTGCTGGTTGCAGAGGCTTTAGAAAAAGCTAATAAAGATTTTGATCTGGTGATCTTTCCAAACAGTGCACATGGTTACGGCCCTTATTCTTCATACATGATGCGCCGCCGCTGGGATTATTTTGTAAAGAATTTATTAGGTGCAGAACCACCAAAAGAATACCAATTAAAACCAAAACCTGATCCGCGTAATGTAGTGCAGTAGAACCAGAAAAACTATATTTTAATACATATAAAAAAAGAGGCAATCCTGTTTAGGAAAGCCTCTTTTACTTTTTAAAGGATCATTGGTTTTGAAGAAGTTTTTTCAACTTGTTACTTCTCAACTGCTGCATGATAAGTAGGCAACGGCTTAATATCCGGATAATATTTAACCCGTTTAGGTGTTAACCAATACAAAAGCATCACTCTGGAAAAACGAAAGTTAAAAGGAGATAAAATAACCGAAACGCCTAGAATGGTAAAAATATAAAACCATGCCGACTGGATTTTGCCGGTAAGCACATAAATAGCTACAACCACTGATACCATTTCGGCTACGTTTAAAGCATAACTGGCAAACATGGCCACATAAAAATAGCCGGGTTCCTGCTCAAACACAAAGCCGCAATACGGACATTTATCGTACATTTTTTGTACATGAAAACCATACATGCTGTGTGCAAACATATTGCCTTGGCGGCAGCGTGGGCATTTGGCATGGATCATGGCGTAAGATTTGGAAACTTTTTCCATCAGGTTTTATTTTTTTGTCTGAATTAAAGTAAGCGTTTTTATACTACGATAGTTCTCAAATTCAGAAAATGAAACAATATGTGCGTGATAAATTATTTTACAAATATATCTCATCTTTGCTGGCTGGTTAAATATTTTTTGTTACCCGCACAAATTACATACTGTTTTTAACAGACAAATTTTGGAGGATGCTTCTTTTATCAGCATAAATTATGGTTTAATTAGCAGATTATGGCAGCAGATAAGCAGTTAAAACTAACCGGCCGCATTTGGCTGGAAACAGCAGATGGACCAGTTTTGGGTGCAGGCCGCGTAGAATTGCTGGAACGCATACAGCAATCCGGCTCTTTGCGGCAGGCAGCTTTGCAGATGAAAATGTCGTACAAACAAGCCTGGGACATGATTAAACACATGAACGAACAACTTGGTGGCCCGGTAATCATTGCACATCGTGGTGGTAAAGGCGGTGGCACTACAACTATTACCGAAAATGGCCTGAAAGCAATTGCGTTATTTCATTCTTTCCAGAAACTGTTTCTGGAATTTCTTAATCAGCATAAACCTGGTTTATAGTTATCCATTTCTTGAAAATAAATTTTCAGTGTGTAAAACATTTTTACGAATCGTTATATTTACAAAAGTATAACGATTAAAATGAATAAATTTTTTGCCGCTGCTTTCATCTTGATATTATTCGGTTCTACTGCTTTTGCACAACAAAAAAAGCAAACGCCAATTTTGGCTGATACTTTAACCGATAAAAATCATTCGCTGCATGAAGTGGTTATTTCTGCTTCCAGAACTAACGAAAGCATTTTGCGTTCGCCAGTAAGTATTGAAAGGATAGATACCAGCGCTTTTAAACGATCAGCCGCACCATCTTTTTTTGATGCGCTGGAAAACGTAAAAGGTGTGCAGATGATTACGCCAAGTTTGGGTTTCCGCATCATCAACACACGTGGTTTTGCCAACACAACTAACGTCCGGTTTACGCAACTGGTGGACGGGATTGATAACCAAGCGCCGCATATTGGCGCACCGATTGGAAATGCAATGGGCCCGAGCGATCTGGATATTGAACATGTGGAAGTTATACCCGGAACGGCTTCTGCACTTTACGGATTGAACGCCATTAACGGTTTGGCCAACTTCATCACCAAAAATCCTTTTACCAGTACCGGCATTACCATTCAGCAAAAAACAGGCATAAACCATGTAAACGATGCGGAAACTTCGGCCAAACTGTATTCAGAAACCAGTTTTCGGATTGCTGAAAAAATATCTAACCGCTTTGCCTTCAAACTCAACGGAACTTTAACCAAAGGCTACGACTGGATTGCAGATAATCGCACTGATTTAAACGCGGCGGCAAACACAGCAGTTGGTATTTTGGGCGGAGTGAATAATCCGGGTTACGATCCGGTAAGTGGTTACGGCAACGAATCTTCCAACCGCAAAAATGTTACGCTGGGCGGAAAACAATACTCTGTTGCACGCACCGGTTATCTGGAAAAAGAAGTAGCGGATTATCATCTGCAAAATATTAAAGCAGATTTGGGTTTGGTTTATAAATTAACAGATCAAAGTGCTTTAACGTACACTTATCGTATTGCTGATTTGGATAATATTTATCAGCGTTCTAACCGTTTCAGGCTGAAAGATTATTTATTGCAGCAACACGCTTTAGAGTTGAAAAATCCGGTTTACCAGTTTCGTGTTTATCTTACCACAGAAAATACCGGTAAATCTTACAACCTACGCTCAACGGCAGAAAACGAAGACAAAGCGTTTAAATCAGACAATGTTTGGTACACCGATTTTACAACCGGTTTTAATAAATCCATTGCAGTAAGCGGAACGAGTGCGCAACAAGCACTAATTGCAGCTCGGCAATTTGCAGATTTGGGCAGGTTACAACCCGGTACTGCTGCTTTTAACAACACTTTATCGGAATTGGCCGATGTAAATAACTGGGACATTGGTTCGGCTTTGCGCGTAAAAGATCAGTTGTTGCATGTAGAAGGTCAGGTTGATATATCAAAAGCAATTGCTGCAGATTTCAAACAAAAAACAGGTTTTGATTTTCAAGCCGGTTTTGATCATCGAGATTATATTATTGAGCCTGACGGAAATTATTTTATAAACCCGGATGCCAGCAAACCAAATGCTGTTTTTACCTATGGAAAAACCGGAGGTTTTTTGCAGGCTGGAAAAGATTTGCTGGACAACACGCTACGTTTAACGGCAACTTTACGTGCTGACCGTAACGATTACTTCAACCTAAAATTAAACCCGCGTTTTACAGCTGTTTATTCTCCGGCAGAAGATCATAATATTCGTGTTTCCTTTCAAAGTGGTTCGCGTTTTCCAAGTATTTTCGAAGCTTTTTCTAACGTAAACAGTGGCGGCGTAAAACGGATTGGCGGTTTAAAAATCTTATCCAACGGCGTACTCGAAAAATCTTATCTGAAAAGTTCTATTGATGCTTTTCAGGCGGCGGTTAAAAATGATTTTAATACCGGATTAACAACCAGTGCTGCTATCACCAAAAACAAAGGTTTGCTGGTGAAAAACTATTACGATTACATCAAACCAGAACACATCAATTCCTTCGAGATTGGTTACAAAGCTTTGTTTATCGACCATAAATTAAAGGTTGACATAGATTATTACTACAACAAATACGACAATTTTATTGCGCAGGTAGAAATGAGTACGCCAAATACTGCAAATCCGGATTCGATTGCTATCAGGCTGAATGACAAAAACTTGCAATCACGCTACCGTGTTTGGACGAACTCCAGAAGTACGGTTTACAACTACGGCGGCAGTTTAGGTTTATCATACGAGTTGCTGCAACAGTTTACCATCGCGGGAAATGTATCTTATGCAAAGCTGGATCGTACCAATAATAACGACGGTTTGGAAGATGGTTTTAATACGCCAAACTGGATTACGAATGTTGCTTTTGGCGGAGAAAATTTGTATAAAAGTTTAGGTTTTAACGTGAGTTTTAAATACCAGAGTGGCTATTATTCGCAAACATTTTTGGTGAACGGAAATGTGAAAAGTTACGGCAATGTAGATGCACAAGTAAACTATAATCTTTTAAAAACGCTTAACCTGAAAATTGGCGGCAGCAATATTCTGAACCATTATTATTACTCTTATCTGGGCGGTCCTTCAATTGGCGGTTTGTATTATACTACGCTAACTTACCGTTTGTAATTGTTTTGCATTTTGTCATTTCGACTGCAGGGAGAAATCTTCTTCAAAGCCAAATGATTTTATTCGATGAGGATTTTTCCCTACGGTCGAAATGACAAAGCGGCAATTTTTTGTTGATAAAAGAAGCATCAACAAAGTTTATTCAATCATCTTCAAAATCCGGTTCCATCTGATTTTATTTAAACCCGAAGCCGCGCTATCCACACTAAACCAGGTAATTATTCCTTTACCAATTACGTGATCTTCAGGCACATATCCCCAAATGCGAGAATCGAGCGAATTGTGGCGGTTATCACCCATCATCCAATAATAATTAAGTTTGAAAGTGTAATGATCAGCAGGTTTTCCGTTGATCAAAACAGCCTTTCCTGCTGTTTTTACCGTGTTATTTTCATAAAACTCAATTGCCCTTTTATACAAAATCAGGGTAGAATCGTTTAGCGCAATCGTCATTCCTTTTTTGGGTAACGTAAGCGGGCCAAAATTGTCCAGGTTCCATTTAAAACGTTCGTTGTGCGGAAACACCTGTAAATCGAAACTGCCTTTTGGTTCTACAATTGGTTTGATGGATTTCACATTCGAATAGCTTTTTAAAACCGATAAGTTTTCTGTCGGAATAATCATTTCAAACACGTTTTCGGCCAGTTGCTGGCGGATTTCTATATGCAGATCCTGAAAAATTTTCGGATTAATTTCCCGTCCGTCTGTTTTTACTTCGTACGAAGTTTGCGCTTCTGTTGCGTTAGCATTTGCTTTTCCGTTGATAAAAACCTGTCCGTCTACAATCTTCAGCACATCGCCGGGCGTGGCCTGGCAGCGTTTAATCAGTAAAGTGCGCACATCAACCGGTTTATCAACTTCTTCCGGTTTGTTAAAAACCACTACATCACCTTTTTTTATGGCTGATAAACCCGGCAGCCGCAAGTAAGGCAGTTTAACGCCATCCCAATAAGTTTTAATACTGTCGGTAGTTAATGTAGATTCTAAAAAAGGAATAGTAACCGGCGTAAAAGGCATCCGCGGACCGTAGCTGATTTTGCTTACAAACAGATAATCGCCGGTTAATAAAGAGCGTTCCATCGAACCGGAAGGAATGGCATAAGCAGAAAATATCAATCCGCGGATAATAGTTGAAAACACGGCAGCAAATAAAACGGCATCCAGCCATTCGCGTGTTTTGCTTTTTTGGGGTTGATTTTCGGGCTTTTTAAATTTGAATTTCCAGTTCATAGTTTTTTAAATTTAAGTTGATGAGAAACAAGCATATGATCTTTTCTGGAAATTTTTGTTACATCAACATTAAAAATAGTGGTAAAAGAAGCATCAATTTTAAACCTTTTTGAGCCAAAAGTTTTATTAAAAAAGAAACTAATCAAAATCGAGATGAAAAAAGGAGATGATGTTACCTGGAAATTTGGCAAAGGTGAAGCAGAAGGAAAAGTAAAGGAAATGTTTACTGAACCGGTAGAAAAAAAGATTAAAAGCGCAACAGTAAAACGGAATGCCAGCAAAGAGAAACCAGCTGTTTTGGTGGAGCAGAAAAATGGCAACGAAGCTTTAAAATCAGAAAGTGAACTGACAAAGGTGAAGAAGAAGTAGGCTGTAGCAATCAAATCGCAACTATGTGCTAATAGTAATCAGCCATCAACTTCAATGCTTCTCTTATTACCTAAAAAATAAAACCCGGACTAATTTGCATTAGTGCCGGGTTTTTTCAGATATACAAAATTATTATTACGGATTGGAAATGGTATCAGATGTATCGTCTACTGTTGATAAACCAACTACTTTAAAAATCCGGGTATTTCCAGAGTTATCTTCCTGATAATAAACACCATCCGGAGAAATAAAAAGCTTTTCGCCATTAATTATTACTGGTTTGCTTTCTGATGGAATGCTATTAACTACATCACCCACTTTTGGCAACGGATTATTGTATTGTTGCGGGGCTTGGTTGTTGTATGGTTGTTGATCAGTGTTATCATATTGTTGCTGATCATCTTGTCCGTCATTACCAGCGGTATTTAAAACACCGTCTTTGCCAGCTACACGGTAAGCTTTTTTACCATTTTCGTCAATGATTTTTTGATAATACACGCCGTCTTTTTCAAAATACTGCTGTCCGTCAATAGTAATATCCTGTGTTCCTCTTGGCAAACGCGGCACTTCTGCACCAATCGGTGGCGCAACTATTTGATAGCCATCGTTATATTGTTGATAAAACAAACCTTCGTTGTAATAATAAGGGTATCCGCCGTAAGAAAACGGATAATAACCGAAAGGCAAAACATTCAGCTGAAAACCAATGCGCGGATAATAACCACGGTAATAGGCACCGTAACCACCAAAAAATGGCCTTCTATAAATGCCACCATAATATGGGCGACCGTAATTGCCACGATAGTTATAACCCGGGCCTATATTTATACCGCCACGAATACCACCAAAAGTTCGGTTTGGTGTATAACGCGGACCAACAGCAATACGGTTTCCGCCGCCAAAACCACCACGGGGAGCACTGCTGATTCTCGGGCCACCACCAAAACTTCCACCGCCACCAAAGCCTCTGCCTCCACCACCGAAATTTCTACCACCACCACCGCTTCCTCCACGGCCGCCACGTTGTGCTTCTGCAACAGAAAAGGAAGTTAAAATAACCAAACTGGCTATCAGCAGATGCTTTGCAAATTTGCCTGCACTTTTCATATTTTAATTTATTAATTTTTTTGAATCGTATATAGTAATCAGACTATAATAGATTTTAAAAGTTTATTCTGTTTTTACTTTTTGTTTTATAGGATTTTAGGATGATAATAAATACTGCTTTTATCAAATTAAAATATGAATTTATTACAGTCGATGCTGTTTTTATACCGATAAAAACAGCATCGACTGTAAATTCTGATTTCTGCAAAGTTTTATTGAATAATCAACATTAATTTTCTGCGAAAAAATTGTAACCATAAAGTTATACAGCATTTGCTGCCGCAAAGCAGGTATGTTATCAGAAACTTGCTACTTTTAACAGCATAAAACAGTATTCATGAAAAAAATATTTACCAGTGTATTGCTGGTTACAGGTTGTGTGGCAATACTTTCTGCACAAACCCGTCCGGCAGATTCTACCCGGCGAACGGCCGTACCTTCCGGTTTTGCAGGGAACGTAACTAAAGCTGCACCGAAACCTTATAAAACCGTTATTACTGATAAAGCAGTTACGCGCCGCGGCTTATTTAAAACCCACAAAGTAGAGGACAAATATTACTTTGAAATTGGCGACAGCTTATTAAACCGCGAAATTTTGGTAGTAAGCCGTATTTCGCGTGCCGGTGCCGAAGTTCGGGAAGCTGGCGGTTATGCCGGCGATCAGATTGGCAGCAGCGTAATCCGGTTTGAAAAAGGGCCAACTAACCGTGTTTTTATGCGGAAGATTTCTTACAGAACTTATAGTCCAGATAGTACCCAGTCTATGTATCAGGCAGTTCAGCGTTCTAATATTCAGGCCATCGCAGCAGCATTTAATGTTGCGGCTTATTCGCCGGATACCAAAGGAAGCGTGATTGATGTAACAGATTATATCAACGGTGATAATGATGTGTTTTTCTTCAGTTCTCCAAATGCTAAATCGCGCTTCCGTTTAGGTAGTTTGTTGGCAGACAGAAGTTATATTGAAAGCATTAGAAGTTTTTCCAATAACATCGAAATCAGCACTGTTAAAACTTATACTTTAACTGCTGCAGCTTCGCCGTTTGGCCGGGCGGCTACGCCTGCGCCAACAGTTGGTGGTGCCGCAGCTGGTTCCGGTTCTGAAACAGTGGAGTTGAATACTTCATTACTGGTTTTGCCGAAAGTGCCGATGCAGGGAAGATTTTTCGATCCGCGTATCGGTTATTTCACAACAGGTTATACTGATTTTGACATCAACCCGCAAGGTGTAAAAGAAATTCAGCTGATTGCCCGCTGGAGACTGGAACCTAAGCCACAAGATATGGCCAGATACAAACGCGGCGAAATGGTGGAACCGAAAAAACAGATTGTTTATTACATCGATCCGGCTACGCCAAAAAAATGGCAGCCGTACTTAATCGCTGGCGTAAATGATTGGCAAAAAGCGTTTGAAAAAGCAGGCTTTAAAAATGCGATTGTGGCTAAAATCGCTCCAACTTCCAAGCAGGATTCTACCTGGAGTTTGGATGATGCCAGCCACTCGGTAATCGTTTACAAACCTTCTGAAACTGAAAATGCAAGTGGTCCGCATATTTCTGACCCAAGAAGCGGCGAGATTTTAGAAACACATATTAACTGGTTCCACAACGTGCAAAAATTAGTGCATGATTGGTACATGATTCAAACTGCAGCCATTGATCCGCGTGCGCGTAAAATGGTTTTTAGTGATGAACTGATGGGCGATCTGATTCGTTTTGTTTCTTCGCACGAAGTTGGCCACACGTTAGGATTGCGCCATAATTTCGGTTCCAGTTCTACCGTTTCAACAGAAATGCTGCGTAATAAAGCTTTTGTAGAAGCCAACGGTCACACGCCTTCCATTATGGATTATGCGCGTTTTAATTATGTTGCACAACCGGAAGATAATATCAAATCATCGGGCATCTACCCAAGAATCGGCGATTACGATAAATGGGCGATAGAATGGGGTTATCGGTTAATGCCGGAATACAAAAGTCCGGGGGCAGAAGTTGCTGCGTTGAATAAAATCTCTGTAAACAGGTTAAAAGACAGAAGATTGTTTTTTGGAACAGAATCAAACCCGGACGATGCGCATTCTCAAAGTGAAGATTTAGGTGACAATGCCATGAAATCAAGCACTTACGGCATCAAAAATTTGCAACGCATCATCGTAAAACTACCGGAATGGACCAGCGAAAAAAACGAAGGTTATGATAACCTGGAAAATATGTACAACCAGTTAACCTCGCAGTTTACACGTTACATGGGCCATGTAAGCAAAAATATCGGTGGTATTTACGAAAACCCGAAAACAGTTGAACAAACCGGTGTGGTTTATACTTACGAACCGGCAGCTTCGCAAAAAGAAGCAATGCTGTTTTTAGACCAGCAATTATTTACCACGCCAACCTGGCTGCTGGACAAAAATATATTAAGCGATATTGGCCAAAGCCCGGTGCAGGTTGTTTACAAATTACAGAATGGTGTTTTAAACCGCATCATTACCAACCACAATTTATACAAAATGATTTCTGCGGAAGCAGCAATTGGAAGCAGTGCCTATAAAATCACAGATTTTTATACGGATATGCAAAACATGGTTTTTAAGGAACTGAAAAGTAACCAGGCCATTGATGTTTATCGCCGCAACCTGCAAAAATTGTATGTGGCCAAACTGATTGATATGGTTAAGCCAACGCCTGCACCAACCGCGCTTTCTTTTGCACAAGCTGGCGGAAGAGGTCAGGGTGATAGTGCGCCTGATCCGGAAAAAGAGGATACCGATGTATTATCAGTTACTAAAGCGCAGTTACGCAGCATTAATGCGCTGATTAAAACAGCTATGCCGAATACAACCGATAGTTTAAGCAATTATCATTTAATGGATTTGAGCGAACGGATTGAACTGGCTTTAAATCCGAAATCATAATTATTTTATGCGAATGCTTCTTTTATCAACCTAAAATCAAGAAGCGTTTAAGGTAAGCAATTGCCTCAAAATACAAATTTTTATCAGAGCAGATCAAAAACCGGTCTGCTCTTTTTTGTGCCATAAAAACAGCATTGCAGCAACTTAAAACGTATAAGGTGCAACTTTCCTTCAACCCAAAACCGTAACTTAGGCCGATGCAGTCTTTTGAGATAGATAAAAATGATTTACTGCTGGTGCGGCAGGCGCTGGAAGAAGATGATGAAACATTAGTCAATCTGTTAAAAGATTATCACGCTTCGGAAATTGCAAACCTTTGCGGTAAGGTTTCGCCAGAAGCCCGCGAAAGAATTATCAATGTATTGCCAAGTGATGTTGCTTCTGAAGTGCTGGCGGAAATGGGTGACGAGCATCATCCGGAAGAAATCCTGTTCAATCTCGATCCCGAAAAACGTTCTGAAATTGTAGAGGAACTGGATTACGATGATGCGACGGATTTAATCTCGCAAATGGACGAGGAAGATCAGCAGGAAATTTTGGAACATCTGGATGAAGAAGATGCGTCGAATATCCGCAACCTGCTCAGTTACGAAAAAGACACGGCCGGCGGTTTGATGAATACCGAAATTATCAAGGTAAATATCAACCACACCAAAAAAGAAGCTTTGGACGAAATCATCCGCCAATCTGAAGATATGGACGATTTCTACATTTACGTGGTAGATGACGCCAGCATTTTGCAAGGTTTTTTATCGGTAAAAGAAGTACTAAAATCGCGGATGGATGTACACGTAATCGATATGGTGAACCGCGATTTTGTGTACGTAAAAGCCGAAATGGATCAGGAAGAAGTGGCCCGTTTGTTCTCCAAATACAATTTAACCAGCATTCCCGTTGTGGATGATAACCTAAAACTGCTTGGAAGAATTACGGTCGATGATATTATTGATGTACTGGAAGAAGAAAGTACCGAAGATATTTTAAAAATTGCCGGTGTTTCTGAAGATGAAGAATTAGGCGGAACCTGGCAGGATGCGATAAAAAGTCGTTTGCCCTGGCTGATTATTAACTTGGGAACGGCTTTTCTGGCTGCGGCAATTATTCGCAGTTTTGATGCAACTTTGTCCAAATTAGTTATCCTTTCTTCTTACATGGTTATTATTGCCGGAATGGGCGGAAATGCTGCTACACAAGCACTTGCGGTTACTGTCAGGCGGATTTCGTTAATTGATCTGAGCGACCGCCAGGCTTATATTACTGTTTTTAAAGAGTTTTTAGTGGGATTGATCAACGGTGCATCCAACGGAATTATTATTTTTTTGATTGCTGTTTTTTTTGATCATAACCTCAAACTCGGTATCGTATTGTTTTTATCAATGACGGGAAATTTGCTGATTGCCGGTTTGGCCGGTTCTTCTATTCCGTTACTTTTAAAAAGGGTTGGGATTGATCCAGCGGTAGCATCATCCATCATCATTACCACTTTTACCGATTGTTTTGGATTTCTATTAATTCTGGGTTTAGCTTCAAAAATATTGTTGTAAAGTTTGTTTTTTAAGCTGAAAACATTACGCTTTTAAGTTGTTGCAATAACAGCGGAGGATAAGTATAAAAGATTCTTCTCAATCATTAATCTATGAAAAAAAGCATCCTTGTTTTAGCCGTTATTAGTTTTAGTTTTTTCATCTCTAATCACACATTTGCACAGTCTGATACTACTAAGCGCACCCAGCTACTTAGCGTAAGCGGAGTTGGATATGGTTTTACTTCCGGTACACTCAAGCAGGTATTAAAACCACGGTTTTCAAGTAATCTGGGAATTCAACTTATTCCGAAAAACGGTAGCTTTTTTATTTCCGCAGTTGCAGATATTCTCTCTTTCGGTTATTACCAGAATTATACAGAAAAGGCTCAGGAACCTTTTCGTATTAAAAACGGCAACAGCACTTTTTACCTGCTGGAAGTTACGCCTGGTTATCGCAAGCGTTTTAAACACATCAGTTTATACGGATATGCTGGTCCGGGCGTTGGCCTTCTCGATCTGCCAAATGCTGCGGTAAACACAACGCAGCAAACCGCAACGATGGTTGATAATTACAGCTGGACAGCTTCTGCAAAAGCTGGCTTGGGTATCGATTATTCTTTAGGCGGATTTGTGGTTTTCCTGCAAGGCGGTTATATCCGTAACTTTAGCAAGGTGCAAAACTTAGATGTCAATATCTTTCCGGCTTATCTTGGTTTAAAATCAAACATTACCGGAATCCTTACTTTTTTGGGAGGTAAATAAAGTATCACGATTGCGGTTGTGCGCTTTTATCGTTTATCCTTTTTATTAAATTTGCGCCTACTGTAAATCGGATTACATCATGACGGAGATTAGAAATAACTGGACAAAAGAAGAGATTGCTGAAATATATCATACACCATTACTCGATTTAATTTACCGGTCGGCAACGGTACATCGTGAAAATAAGGATTACGCAGAAGTCCAGATCAGTTCTCTTATCTCCATCAAAACCGGCGGTTGCCCAGAAGATTGCGCATATTGTCCGCAAGCTGCCCGTTACAATACTGGTGTTGATGTACACGCCATTATGCCAAAGGAAGAAGTAATTGCCGTTGCCGAAAGAGCAAAAGCTGGCGGTGCTTCCCGTTTGTGTATGGGCGCGGCATGGCGCGAAGTGCGTGATAATCGTGATTTTGACAAAGTAATTGATATGGTAAAAGCAGTAAATGCCCTGGATATGGAAGTTTGCTGCACTTTAGGCATGCTAAACGAAGCACAGGCGCAACGCTTGTCTGATGCTGGTTTGTATGCTTACAACCATAACCTGGACACTTCGGAAGATGATTACAAGCGCATCATTACTACACGCACTTATGATGAGCGTTTGCAAACGTTATCACATGTGCGCAAAGCAAAAATTTCTGTTTGCAGCGGAGGCATTATTGGTTTAGGTGAAACGGTGGAAGACAGGATTTCGATGCTAAAAACGCTGTCTAATTTGCCTGCGCATCCGGAGTCTGTTCCGATTAATGCTTTGGTTCCGGTTAAAGGAACGCCGCTGGCTGATCAACCAAGAGTTTCTGTTTGGGATATGGTTCGGATGATTGCTACTACCAGAATCATCATGCCAAAAACAGTAGTGCGACTTTCTGCCGGAAGAACCGAGATGAGCACCGTAGAGCAGGCATTTTGTTTTATGGCCGGTGCTAATTCTATTTTTGCTGGAGAAAAACTGTTAACTACGCCAAATCCATCATTGGATGAAGACCGGATGATGTTTGAATTATTAGGTTTAACACCGCGAAAAGCTTTCAAAAACGGTCGGCCGCAACAGCAGGGCGAAACGATTCAGGAACCACCAATACTGGAACCACAAACAATATAATAACACAAAAGGACTGCCGAGGCAGTCCATTTTGCTTTTGTTGAAAACAGATATTGTTAAATCAACATAAATCTTACAAAATCTCCTTAAAAAACATTTGCATGTGTTGCCAAGAGCGTTTTGCAGCTAATTCATTGTAAGCAGCACCTTTGGAATTGTCGTTTCCTGCATTTGGATCGGTAAAAGAATGAACGGAATTAGCATAATAAATCATTTGCCAGTCAGCTTTGCTATCACGCATTTCCTGCTGAAAACTTAAAACTTCTGCCTGCGGTTCGTAAGGGTCATCTGCACCATGGCAAACCAAAACTTTAGGTTTAATCTGTTCTGTCGGGCGGCTGGCATCTCTTCCCAAACCTCCGTGAAAAGAAACTACACCGCGAACCGGGAAATTTGCACGCGCCATTTCCAGTACGCCGGTTCCGCCAAAGCAAAAACCAATTGCCACGATACGTGCAGGATCTGCGCCTGATTTAATTAATTGCTGCATTGCCAGTTCAATTTTGTGCTGATAAGCTTTGTAATCTTTTTTATAATCACCAGCCAGTTTGCCAGCTTCAGCAGGACTTTTTGGATAATTACCTTCGCCATAAATATCTGCCACAAAAGCGTAATAACCCAATTTGGCTAATTGTTCGGCAGTTTCTTTAGCATGTGCATCAATGCCCATCCAGGCCGGCAAAACCAAAACGCCTGCTTTTTTTTGTGTTGAACTGGTTGGTTTGATAGCAAATCCGTTTAGTTTCTGGTTTCCATCAGAATAAAAAACCGTTTTTAACTGCGCCTGTGCAAAAGGAATTGCAACGATTAGCGCGAACACAAATAGTAGTATTTTTTTCATTGTTGATGTAAAATTGAAAATGCTTCTTTTATCGATACTATTTTTAATCGATAAAAGAAGCACTGGATTTAATTATTAAATCTAATTATTACTCCGGAAAATCTGCACCTGTTGTAGTTTCTTCCCAGGTGTCAAAATCTTTTTTCAGCAGTTCCAGTTTGTTGCGTGCTCCTTTTAAAGCAGCTTTTCCTAAAAGCAAACGTAAAGGCGGCTCATCAGCTTCTACCGCTTTGATAATCGCTTTGGCTGCGCGAACTGGATCGCCGGGCTGATTGCCGCTGTAACCGCGAATATCTCCTTTGTTTTTTCCAGCAGTTGTTGCATAATCTTCAATCACAACAGGACTTTCATTTGCCGAGCGTCCGGCCCAATCTGTACGAAAACCGCTTGGCGCAACAATAGTAACTTTAATGCCCAATGGTGCAGTTTCTTTGGAAAGTGATTCTGAAAAACCATCAACCGCATATTTGGTAGCATTGTAAAAACCAACCGTTGGAAAAGAAACCAGGCCGCCGATAGAAGCAATGTTTACAATGTTTCCGCTGCGTTGCTGGCGCATCATCGGCAAAACTGCTTTGGTTACATTAGCCAATCCAAAGAAATTAATTTCAAACATACGGCGGATTTCTGCTTCTTCGCTTTCTTCGATTGCACCAAAATAACCGATTCCGGCGTTGTTCACCAACACATTGATCCGGCTGAATTTTTCGTTAATCTGTTTTATAGCAGCTGTAATTTCTTCCACATCAGTAACATCCAGCTTCACAGCGATTGCCGTTTCGGGATAATCTTTTACAATATCTGCTACGTCTTCTGTTTTTCGGGAAGCAACGGCGGCCTGATCACCATTTGCAAGCACTTGCTTGGCCAACTCTCTGCCAAAACCGGTAGAACAACCGGTTATAAACCACACTTTACTCATTATATATACAATTAATAATTTATGTTGATAAAAACAGTACGCAACGTTATTGTTTGTCAGCTGCAAATCACGTTGCAATTGCCGGTTTTAAGGAAGCTTGATTTTGAACAATCGAAACGGATATTCCACTTTATCTTCTCCGTTATTGTATTTTTTGGTGCGATTAATTTGCGAGCAGGTGAGGTATAAATAACCATCCGCACCAACCGAAAAAGTATCCGGCCAGCTCAACCGTTTATCTTTCACTAAAGTTTCCAGTTTTCCATCCGAAGTAACGTAACGAATGGCTTTATTTGGCGAATCTGACAAGTAAATATTGCCTTTGTAATCTGCAATCATACCGTGCGAAATACCGGTTTCGCCAACTGTTTCTACTTTTGCAGATATTTCTTTATCTGTTAAAGCTGCATTCGCTAAAAATTCAGTTGCAATCCGGTACAATTTGGTTTGATTAATGGCGCGGAAATAGAACCATTTTCCATCTTTGGTTAAAGCAATACCGTTTACATTAGAACTAAAAGCTTTTCCGGTTTGATCAACCACATCTTTTCCATCGATGTGTAATTTAAAACCAGGTGTTGCTTTGGTAGATTGATCTGCTGTTAAAACCATCCGGCTGTTACCGGTTTTTAAATCCAGCACAATTAGAGAAGCCGTTTTTGGTTCCGATAGATAAGCCAGTTGTCGGCGTGTATCAATCCGAACATCGTTTAAGGCAATTTGCTCGCGCGGCAAATCTGTAAAACGGTAAACACGTTCAACTATATTAGAGTTTAAATTTACTTTAAGTAATTTAACGCCTTCTGCAACAGTTGGTTCATCGCCAGGATTGGAAGGATCTAAAATCCATAAGTTATCCTGATTATCTGGCCAAACAGCTTGTGCATTCATGAAATGAGTAGTTGCCTTTAAAGAATCATAGCGATTCCATTCTGCATCCGGGTACGGCTTTTTTTGTCCGTTTATAATTTCAGCCACACCAAATTCATAAATTTTATTTCGGGGAAAGGTTACAAAGATTCTTCCTGTTTTGGTAATTGCCGTTCCAATAGGCTGGTAGTGATCAAAAGACGCAACTTCAATCAATTTAGGTGATTCTGGCGGATCGTTTTGCGCCGAAACTTGCAGGCTCGTCATGATAAAAACTATTGGTAAAAGGTGTTTTATTTTCATAGAAGGAGATTTTTTATTTATCGGGAGAACATTACAAAACCAACTAAGTTTAAAAAACATGTTTCGGAATAATTCTCAACTATGAACAGATACTTCTTTTACCACCTATTTTTTGTGTTGATGCTGATTCGAACAGCTGGTTTCGCACAAAATTCATCAAAAATTACTACCGGTTCTATAATTTATAATGATGCAAAGTTGGAAAAACTAATCCCGCGCAGTTCAAAAATTGAATTGATCGGTTCCGGCTTTCAGCATATCGAAGGCCCGGTTTGGGTTCCCGACAGCAGCATGTTGCTTTTTAGCGATACCAAGGCCGGAATAATTTACCGCTGGAAGGAAAGTGCAGGAAGTTCCAAATTTTTGGAACACAGTGGCTTTACAGGCCGTTTGCCTTACAGCGAGGAGCCGGGAAGCAACGGTTTAGCTATCACCAAAAACGGATTGCTGCTGATTTGCGAACATGGCGACCGGCGTTTGGCAAGTTTTCCGCTAAACGGCAAATATGGAAAGCGTACGGTTGCAGATAATTATCAGAGAAAAAGATTAAATAGTCCGAACGATGTAATTGTTAAAGCCGATGGAACGATTTATTTCACTGATCCAGCGTATGGACTGCCCATGAAAGATAATGATTCTACCAAAGAAATACCGGTAAATGGAGTATACAAGATAGGAGTAGACGGTAAACCGGAATTGATAATTTCTGATTTGCTATACCCAAATGGTTTGGCTTTTTCTCCTGATGAGCAAATGTTGTACGTTTCTGTATCAAATAGAGTACATCCGCAGATTATGGTTTATCCAGTTAAAAAAGATGGAACTGTTGGCAAAGGAAAAATATTTTTTGATGCTTCTGATCTACCTAAACAATCTCATGAAGAGGTAACAGACGGCTTAAAGGTAGATGCAGAAGGAAACATCTGGGCAAGCGGGCCAGGCGGTATGCTAATAATTGATAAAGCAGGAAAATTATTAGGAACGATTACTACCCAGGAAGTGATTTCAAATTGTTGTTGGAATGAAAACAGTTCAGTTTTGTTTATTACAGCAGGTTCATTTTTATACCAAGTTAAAACGAATTTCATAAATGGTAATTAATACTTATAATTAATTGCAGTTTACTTTATATCAACTAATTATAGAATATATATTTTTTAAATATTAAATTGGTAAGTAATATTACACTTACCTTTTTCACCTATTTAAACATTAAAATTTTATGTAAAACAGTATTTGTTTCTACTGCTATTTTCTAAAAAAGCTAAAAATACGCGTTTTAGTTTTTTTCAGAAAAGTGAGCTGTAAAAGGATATTTAACATTTACATAAAAATCTTGCTTAAATGGTTAATCATTGGCAAAAATTTATCTCTACTTGTACATAAATTATTGGTTAGTACTGTTTAAAACATCTTTTTTTATAATAATATTATTATTAATAATATTATTTGACTGGTTTGCTAATTAAAATTCTGTACAAAAAGTTTCTGTTTCTCATAATTAAGAGAAAAACTATCAACCTGAAGTTATATCTATAGCAAAACTTTAACTAAAAGAGTAAGATGCTTAGATCATGTTAGTTATACGTTAAAAATTCTCTTCAATTACTTTTATCATTAAATCGTCAGAACGGCTGTTCAGTTTAAAATTCATATTTCATTATAATTAAGTCTGATTGAAATTAGTTTTTTTAAATAAAACTCGCTTTACGCTAAAAAAGAAATTTACTGTACCAATAAGTAAATCAATTTCAGTATAAAATCTACTTCTTATAAATCTCAATTACTAAGTATCTTTTGTTGTAATTTTTTGAATTATAACATATACCTCTATTTAATAATAGTTAATATAATATATACCACAAAAAATAACTCTGATAGTTGGCACACCGTACAAGCCAGCATAAAAACAAATAGTCTTAAATAACACACACTATGTTTCAAAATCAGGACAATAGACTTATCGAAATCCTAAATGATCAGTTAAGGATTACTACTCAACAAGCATTTCATAAATCTAATAGATTCTCCTCGATAGTGTTTTTACACTTCAAATTATAGTTTTTTCAATTTCGTCTCTATCTATACTATTAAATTTTTAATATAAATAAACACATTAAAAAATTGAATATGAATATTTTATCATTACTTAAATCTTCATTAATTGGAATGATCTTTACTATTTCTGTATTGGGTGCAAATGCACAGGTAACAGCAGTTACAGGTCCAAGTGACGGTACTTCGACTCCTCCAGCCAGTGCTTCTGCAGTAAACCAGATTTTGAGTTCTGGCGGCAGCATATCATTAAAAATAGGCAGTACTTTAACTACTACAGGGATTAACTACAAATGGTATAAGCTTGATAATACTGGTACAAAACGTTTAGTACAGGATGGTAGCAGTAGTACATTAGCAGAAACAGCAGCAGGAGCAGGCTATTACACTTATCAACTGGTTATCAGTAATTCTAATCAGTGTACATCAGAAATTTCTGATCCTTTTAAAGTGTATGTGTTACCTGCATTGCAACCAACTATTGCAGCTAGCAGCGGTACTATTTGTTCTAACGGAACCAGCACCTCCACACTAACAGCTAACCCCGGCAACAGTAGCTTTTCTTACCAATATCAATGGGCACTTAATGGTACTAACATTTCTGGTGCAACTGCTGCCACTTATACAACTCCAACCAGTACAACCGGCAACAATACTTATAGTGTAAATGTGGCTTATGTATTAAACCCCAGCACTACTGGAACTGCGAGTCAGATAGTTAATATGATACCAGTACCAACTAAACCAGCAATTTCTGTAGGTCAATAAATTATACCGATAAAAAAAGCAAACACCTGCAAGCTATGACATTAAATAGATTTTCTCGCTATATTTCCTTGTTGATATTGATGATTGTTACTTTTACAAAGGTATATGCTAAAAGTACCGGCTCGCCAACTCAGGTTGTTACTATTTGCCAAGGAACTTTTACGGTGTTAAATGCAGCAACTCTGAATGCAGCCGCTTACCAGTGGTATTTAAACGGACAGGCAATTGCAGGTGCTTATGAAAAAAGTTATGCAGCAGGGAACGCTGGAAACTATACTGTTGTTGCTTACAACACGCAATCATGCGCATCTGATGCTTCTGATGTGATACAAGTAGATATTACAACTTCTGCCAGTATTACTTTTAATCCTTTAGCTGATAAAACAGTTGGTGATGCACCATTTCAATTAAAAGCAGTTTCTACAAAAAATAATATCAGTTATACAGCTTCTCCTTCCGGTATTATTACAATAAAAAATGATGTAGTAACTATTATTGGTGCCGGTACGGTTACAATTACTGCAACCAGCCCCGGAAAAAACAGTTGCGGAAATGCAATTACAGCTACACAAACATTGAAGGTGAACCCTAAAGCAATTAAAAGTGTATCTGCTATAACACGCGTAGTTGACTTGGCTTTGGTTAACAGTTCTGAGAGCAAACAGATTAGTGTAGATCAGTCTTTTGATTATACACTGATCGTGAAAAACCAAAGTTCACTGGATGCAACCAATGTAACCGTAACAGATACATTACCAGCAACCATCAATTTTGTAGCGATAAACGGAGCTGTTGAAGGAAAAGCAACATACGATCCAATAAGCCGTATATTAACCTGGAAAATGGGTTTGTTAAAAGGCGGTGTATATGGTGAACTGCATTTTTCTGTAACTGCATTACGCCATGGTACAGTAAAAAATACGATAAAAGTAGTATCAGCAGAAGAAGACAGCAATCCGCTTAACAATACAGCTTTAGATTATAAAGACATTGTAGGCATCAACATTCCAAATGTGTTTACACCAAATGGCGATGGGCGTAATGATACGTTTACCATCTCGGATATTACTCAATATCAGCAAAATGAATTAATCATCCTGAACCGTTGGGGAGGAGAAGTATATCAGGCTAAAAATTACCAGAATACCTGGACCGGAGATAAACTGGAAGACGGAACCTACTTTTACAGTCTTAAAGTTAAAAACAGCAAAGGCGAACAGGAAGTGTACAAAGGCTATGTTACGTTGCTGCGAACCGCTATCTAATTAAAATATAACCTCTGCGTAAGAGAAACGTACAATACAACAAAGGGGAAATTTATGAAAAATAGCAGATTTAATACTCCTGCAGTATTGCTAACTATTCTTTTAATCAGCTGCTGTTTTAATGTAAAAGCACAACAAAACGCACAATTCAGTCAGTATATATTCAACGGTTTATACATCAACCCGGCTTCGGCGGGTGCTAAAGAAGATTTTTATGTACACAGCTTTTATCGTTCGCAATGGACAGGTGTTACTGGAGCACCACAAAGTTTTTCTCTTGCAGCAGACGGTACAATCAGTAATGAAAAAGTAGGCTTAGGCATTTTATTGGCTAAAGATAAGATTGGAGCACAAAGCACATTGGCAGCTTATGGTAATTATTCCTACCGTTTACAGTTAGGACAAAGTGGAAACCAGCGTTTGGCTTTCGGGCTTGGTGCAGGATTAGTTCAATCCGGAATTGATGGTTCGAAATTAAACTATGTACAAGAAGGTGATAATATAGTACCAATAGGTTACCAGAGCACGATTTTACCTGATGCCCGCGCCGGTGTTTTATATACAACTGAAAGCTTTTTCGCCGGGTTTTCTGCGGATAACCTCATTGCTAAATACATCAAACGGGATAAAAGTTTAATCGTTCCGGTTCCGCAGCCGCATTTTTATTTAACTGCTGGAACGCTATTATCTCTGAATGATGATGCTAAAATCAAACCTTCTTTCCTGCTGAAAAACGCTTCCGGTACGGCCACCAGTTTAGATATAAACACTTTTTTAATCCTGGGCGACCGGATTTGGGTTGGCGGAACTTATCGTACTAATTTAAATATGTTTGCAAAATCTTACACCAGTGGCGGCTTTCAAAACGCAAATGCTGTGGTTGCCCAAATAGAGTTTTTTGCTACTAATAAACTCCGTATTGGTTACGCGTTTGATTATTCCATGTCTTCTTATAGTGGTTTTGGCAACGGCTCCCACGAAATATCCTTAGGAATTTACCTCACCAAAAAAGCTACCCAAAACTTTACCACAAGCAGTTATTTTTAAGCTAATAAAAGAAGTATTGGTTTTAAGATACAAATAATTGAAATGCTAATTCGATGTAATTCTTTCTTCATGAACTTTGCCTTTCAAGTACAATTTTAAGTTTCCTCATCATACTTCTTTTACCACCTAAATTCTTTAAGCTATAAATTCTGGGATTGAAACTATAAACGGTTGCCAATCGTTAACTTTTCAACTCACGATATTGCTATGTTCCGAACTGCTGCTACGCCGCTTACTATTATTAAGGTTGATGAATTTTCCAACTTCCAGACAGAAGATTTTTTAGCGGCAGAAGAACCGCTGGAAATCCGTTTAGGTTATGGTTCGGCACAGGCGCGCGTCCAAAAAAGCATTTCGGTAACCATGCGCACGCCGGGAAATGATTTTGAACTGGCCATCGGCTTTTTGTTTACCGAAGGAATTATCGAAAACATTGCTCAGGTTGCTTCCATCAAACACTGCAACGGTTTGTACGAAAATGTAGTCCGCGTAGAGTTAATTGATGATCTGGAACTGGATATGAGCAAATTGGAACGCAACTTTTACACTACTTCAAGCTGTGGCGTTTGCGGTAAATCATCAATTGATGCAGTAAAAACAGTATGCCGTTTGCAGGAACCAGTTTCAGATAAACTTACTTTTTCTTCCGAAGTGATTTACCGTTTGCCAGATCTTCTCCGCCAAAATCAAACTGTTTTTGATCATACAGGAGGTTTGCACGGCTGTGCGCTTTTTGATCAGAACGGGAATTTATTGCTTGCACGGGAAGATGTTGGCCGGCATAACGCGCTGGATAAACTAATTGGCGTAACATTGCAGCAAAATCTTTTTCCTTTAAATAATTACCTTTTACTTTTAAGCGGACGTGCAAGTTTTGAACTGATTCAAAAAGCATATATGGCTGGAATTAAAATAGTTGCAGCGGTTGGTGCACCTTCCAGTTTAGCGGTGCAAATGGCAAACGACGCTGGTATTACACTAATTGGTTTTTTACGCGGAGAACGTTTTAACATTTACTGCGGAGAAAAAAGGATTAGTTTAACAAATTATGAAGCTGTTGTATAAAGTATAAATTTGGTTAAGAAGCTGATTAACAAAGCTTGATTTAGCTTCCTGATTTTTTAAAATGATCATCACAAAAATATTCATACAAAATGAAAATACGCATTAAAGATAACTCGGTGCGCTTGCGCCTTTCTAAACTAGATTTAGATCAATTTGGAAAAGAAGGTTATGTGGAAGAAAAAACAGAATTTCCTGGAAATACCTTTACTTATGCCATCCAAAAAATGTTTGATAGTAAAACATTGGATGCTTCTTTTATCGACCAAAAACTGACACTGTTTGTTCCTAAACATATTGTACAGCAATGGATTGATACGGACACAATTGGTTTTAGCCACGAATTGCCGGTTGGCGAAAACAAAACGCTGTTTTTATTGATCGAAAAAGATTTTAAATGTATTGATGGCGATACAACAGAAGATCAGTCTGAATATTTTGATAACCCGGTTAAAACCTGTTAGTATATATGAAAAGCGAAACAACACCACAGCCGGCCGCAGAAAATCCGGAAAAATTTATCGGTTTAAAATTAGGCAAACCTGCTAATGTTGCCGCTGGCGTTCATGCAGTTGTGGTTGCAGGCGAACATGTTTTTGGGCAAATGAATGTAGCGCGTGGCATGAAAGCGCTGTTTAAGCTGAACCAGAAATTAGGTTACGATTGCCCAAGTTGTGCCTGGCCTGATCCGGATGATGACCGTTCTTCTATTGCCGAATATTGCGAAAATGGTGCAAAAGCCGTTGCAGACGAAGCCACAACCAAAAGCTTAAAACCACAGTTTTTTGCGGAGAATTCGGTTGCTGATCTGGCCAAGCTGGATGATTATCATATTGGTAAAGAAGGTCGTGTAGCGCAGCCAATGTATTTGCCGGAAGGCGCAACACATTATCAGCCAATAAGTTGGGATGATGCTTTTAAAAAAATTGCTTCTCATTTAAACCGTTTGGAGAGTCCGAACGAAGCAATTTTTTATACTTCCGGCCGTACAAGTAACGAAGCAGCCTACGTTTACCAGTTATTTACCAAAGAGTACGGTACCAATAATTTGCCGGATTGCTCGAATATGTGCCATGAATCTACCAGTTTTGCTTTGGCGCAAACACTTGGTATTGGCAAAGGATCAGTGAAACTGGAGGATTTTTACGAAGCAGAAGTAATTATTATTCTCGGTCAAAATCCCGGAACCAATCATCCGCGTATGCTTACCGCTTTGCAAAAAGGAAGGTCAAACGGTGCCAAAATTGTTTCTGTAAATCCGTTGCACGAGGCTGGTTTGCTTGGTTTTAATAATCCGCAGAAATTTCAGGGTGTTATGGGAATTGGTTCCAAGCTAACCGACATATTTTTACAGGTGAAAATCAACGGTGATCTGGCTTTGATAAAAGCAATTGAAATGCTGTTGCTGGAGGAAGAAGAAAAGAACCCGGGAACTGTTTTTGACCATGATTTTATCCGCGATAATACTTCGGGTTATATGGAATTTATCTCTGGCGTGAAAAAATATGAGCTGGATTACTTATCAGAAGTTTGTGGAATTAGTATCGATCAGATTAAAGAAGTTGTAGAACTGATCAAAAATAAAAGTAAAATTATTGTTTGCTGGGCCATGGGCATCACGCAACACAAAAACGCGGTTTTCACAATCAATGAGCTGGTTAATCTTTTATTGGTTAAAGGAAGCATTGGTAAACCAGGCGCAGGCACTTGCCCGACACGTGGGCACAGCAACGTGCAAGGCGATCGCACGATGGGCATTTTTGATAAACCGCACGAAGCTTTGCTGGATCAGATTAAAAAAGTACACGGTTTTGAACCGCCGCGAGAACATGGTTTTGATGTTGTAAAATCAATCCATGCGATGAATGAAGGCAAAGCCAAAGTATTTTTTGGAATGGGCGGCAACTTTTTGTCGGCTACGCCGGATACAACTTATACTGCGGAAGGATTAAGAAAATGCGATTTAACAGTGCATGTTTCTACCAAACTAAACCGTAGCCATTTGGTGCATGGCAAAGAAGCTTTGATTTTACCTTGTTTGGCCCGTACAGATTTGGATATCCATGATGGAATTACACAATTTGTTTCCTGCGAAAACTCGATGGGCGTAGTGCAAATGTCTAAAGGCGTACTTAAACCGGTTTCTAATGATTTGCTGAGTGAGCCGGTGATTGTTTGTCGGATGGCGAAAGCTACATTGGGAAGCCAATCAAAAGTAAACTGGGATCAATACGAAAAAAACTACGATTATATTCGGGATGATGTTGAAAGAGTAATTAACGGTTTTGAGGATTACAATATCAAAGTACGCATTAAAGGCGGATTTTACCTGCCAAACGGAACGCGCATCCGCGAATGGGATACCACAAATAGTAAAGCCAAATTTACGCTGACGGAGTTGGTTGTAGAGCCGCTAGAAAAAGATGAATTGTTAATGATGACTATCCGCAGCCACGATCAGTTTAATACCACAATTTATGGTTTAGACGACCGTTACCGCGGTGTTTACAGCGAACGCAGAGTTATTTTTATGAATCCGACAGATATTTTGCGCGGAGGATTCGAAATTGGCGAAGTGGTAGATTTATACAATAATTATGGAGACAAGGAGCGTTCTGTAAACGGTTTTATCATCGTTGCTTACGATATCCCGGAAAAATGTGTGGCCACTTATTATCCGGAAACCAATGTTCTGGTGCCAATCAATTGTGTAGCCGATCAAAGTAATCAGCCAACATCTAAATCTGTCCGCTTAAAAATTAGGAAAAGCCAACTGTTTAACACGGCTGTTAAAGCTTAAATTGTAACCAAAAATAGGTGATAAAAGAAGTATTATACTTCTTTTATCACCTTAAAAACGTAATGAATTTTAATTCTGAAATCCAAAAAAAACAATACTTCTTTTAACGGTCATAATCTCTGATTACATCAACCCAAGCACAATTTTTGTTAGTATTTCAGAGATGAATTAATTCAAAAATTACTATGAAAAATTTATTTCGTTTTCTGGCATACAGTACTTTGGCCGTCTTTTTTCTGGCTGATGTACAGGCTCAAAATACTAAAGCTCAAAAAAAGCAGGCCAAATTAGAAGCTGTTAAAAAGATGGTTGACAATCAAAATTATGTTTTTATGGCGCAAATGGCCAATCCGTTGGGTTGGAGAACAATTCAGTTAAACTACAATTATAGTGTGGTAGTTTCCAAAGATTCTATTGACAGTTATTTGCCATATTATGGCCGCGCTTATGTAGCACCAATCAACCCTTCAGATCCTAAAGAAACCGGAATTCAATTCAACTCTAAAAATTTTGAATATGCAAACAATGTTTCAAAGCGAAACGGTTGGGATGTTTCAATTGTGCCACATGATGTTAAAGAAACCAGGCGATTTACGCTAAATATTTCGGAAGCCGGTTATGCAACGCTAAACGTAATCAGCAACAATAGGCAATCAATTTCTTTTAATGGTTATATTACCGAGAACGTTCCTAAAAAGAAAAATTAGGCGGTAAAAGAAGCATCACAAATTCTTGCTGTCAGTTTTCCAGTTCAATGGTATAAATTTTATTAGTATTATTTTGCGGTTCATTTTCAGAGAAAACAACTTTAGAAATGGCAGCATCTTTAACCCGATAAATTTTTCCGCCTTTGCTGTTTTTAAAAGAATAAGCCTCAAGCGATTTTTGTATTACCTGAACCTGCTCCAAATGGGTAGTTAATACAACTACAATATTGTGTTTGCCGTTGGTTTTTAAGATGATATCTGCATAATCGTTATCCGCATAAATCCCTAAATAGCGGGTTTCATTGCTGGCAGACGAAGGATGGAAATGATAATCTTTTTGCTGCAAAAAAGAAGCAACTGCGGCTGGCTGAGTTTGTATAATTGATTGTAAATCTTGATAAGTAAGCAACTGTTTTTGAGCAGAACAAAGCAAAGCAGCAAAACTAAAAATACTGGTTAGTACAAGTTTGATCATTGTTGTATTATTTGAATTTTGGATTAGGTTAGCTTAGAAATTATATCAACGTAAATTCTTCTTGAAAAATATAGGTTAAAAGAAGCATTAGTCCAAAATTAACACACAAAAATTTATTTTTAACTAGAATTCACTCCAACCTTAGATACCGGAAATACCGTCGTGTATTTGTAAAAGAAGCTGGTTTATGGTCAACAAATCCATAATAGAAAAAAGTTTTCAGCCTAGATGTAAAACAACAGCAGTAGATATTTATTTATCTACTGCTGTTGTTTTTTTGAATTTTGTATGATTAATAAAAGGATGTTTTGTTTTGATCCTGTTCTAAAATACACTTAAACGTTATCATTTTGCAAAATAAGATAATCAGAAATCATACTTAATCCATTCATATCCTCTTCAATAGCAACTTTAAGTCTTTCGATTTCGGCATTTATTTCACTTGATTTAGTATTCAAATCTGATAATTTCAATTTTTTCTTCTGGATCTCGCGTTTTAAGTTTAGGTATATAGTATAATTCTCCATTAATTAATTTACAGTTAAATGATAATCGTAGTTTTTAAAATTTACGTAAGTAAAGGTGCACAAGTAATAAAAACAATTTTTTAAAGAAATTTTTTATCAGGCGTGTAAAACTAACGCGTAACTATTTAAGAAATTACTACTAATTATTTTTTTGACCATGAATGAGGTTTTTTTGGAGATTGTAACTGTAAAGTTTATTGCAGCCGATTTTGCAAAACATCAATTGCTAATGCCTGCACACCAACACAGTTCTGATTTAAAGATGATTTTTTTAAGTGAAACAGATTACAACATTTATTTAAAAGAATTAGAAAAAGAATGTGATTATCTACTTTCTAAATACTGGCTGATTAAAAGTTCGGACTTGATTGATAAAAATAAATTCGTCATCAAAGTTTTAACTGTTTTAAAGCAAGAGCATTCTAAAAAATTTCATTGTTTGTATTAGTTTTTGGCTGATAAAAGATGCATAGCTGTTACAATACTGTTTTTAATACCTGCCAAACATTTCCTGCTATAATTTCGTAGCCTTTTGCGTTTGGATGTACACCATCCGGTAGGTTTAGCAAACGGTTTCCTGCTACACCGAGTAACAAAAACGGCATCAAAGTCATGTTATTTTTATCGGCCAGCTGTCTGAAAATCATTCGGAAATCTTTTAATAAATTTCCTGTCAAAAACAAAGGAAGTTCCATTCCCAGTAAAACCATTTTAACATCTGGATGCATTACTTTAGCCAGTTCTATAATAAATTGCAGGTTATTCAAAGTTTCTGCAACCGTTATTCCGCGCAAAATATCATTAATGCCCAACTCCAACACAAAAACATCTATCGGCTGATTCAAAATACTTACAATTCTGCTTTTACCACCAGCAGAAGTTTCGCCGCTTAAACCTGCATTAATAACATGATACGGAAGTTGCTGATCATTTATTTTTTGCTGAATCAAAGCTGGAAAAGCCTGATAACTTGGCAAACCATAACCAGCAGTTAAGCTATCGCCAAAAAACAAAATCTGCTTTAAGTTTTGGTTGTTGTTTTGTGATGGAGGATTTCCTTCTGACATAAAAAACAAATATCTGGATCATGAATAACAAAAAAAGTGCTTCTAAAAGAAGCACTCCGTTTTATTATTAATTATCAATTAAATTTATTGATCTAATCCGCGGCCAGTTTTGTGTTGTAAAGCATCAATTTTTTTTGATGCTTCCGCTTTATTTAGCGTTTCGTCCATTGTTTCACCTGCCTGATCAGACAAAGTTTTTAAGTAAGAATGCTGCGCGCCCGTCATTGGTTCTTCGCCAGTTGTCCAGGTATCCGGATCTTTTATTGTATTGGTATTGTCTGTTGGGTGATTGCTGCTTTCAGACGTGCTGTTTTTATCCTGATTAGATAAATTTTCTTCCTCTGGTAAATTCATTTTTTGAGATATATTGTTTGTAAACACATCAACTTAAAAGAAATATAATTGTTTTAATCAGATGTGAAATAACTAAAAAAATTAGTTATTCAGCATTTTAATAAAAGTGCCTAATTTTTCTTTCATCTTCCGCCGATCAACAATAAAATCTAAAAAACCATGCTCCAGCACAAATTCTGCAGTTTGAAATCCTTTTGGCAAATCTTTTTTTATGGTTTCTTTAATTACGCGTGGCCCGGCAAAACCAATTAATGCACCAGGTTCGGATACATTAACATCGCCCAGCATGGCATAAGAAGCAGTAACGCCACCTGTTGTTGGGTCTGTTAGCAAAGATATATAAGGCAATTTTGCCTGAGCAAGTAAAGCCAGTTTAGCAGATGTTTTAGCCATCTGCATTAAAGAAAATGCGGCTTCCATCATGCGCGCACCGCCCGATTTTGAAATCATCAAAAAAGGCATACGGTGTTTTATACAATAATCAATACTTCGGGCAATTTTCTCGCCAACAACAGAACCCATAGAACCACCAATGAAGGTAAAATCCATGCAGGCAATTACCAAATCCTGTCCGTCAATTTTTCCGGTTGCTGCGCGAATAGCATCTTTTAAACCTGTTTTGTTTCTGCTTTCTGCTAAACGGTCTGTGTATTTTTTAGTATCTGCGAAGTTTAACGGGTCAGCAGAAGTTAAATCTGGAAAAAGCTCTGTAAACTCATTATCATCAAAAAGAATAGAAAAATATTCTTTAGAACCAATGCGTAAATGGTAGTTGCAGTAATGACAAACGTACTGATTTTCAACCTGTTCTTTGTAGTGAAGCGGCTTTTTGCAGTTCGGGCATTTGTTCCAGATACCGTCAGGAGCCTCTTTTTTCTCTTGTGTGGTTGTAATAATTCCTTTTTCTTCCCTTTTAAACCAAGCCATTTAACTATACTGTTTTTAAAGCACAAATAAACAAAAAAACCATCAGCATTATTGTTGTAGAAACCATCATTATACAATTAACAATAGCGTGATTTATTTTATCTAAAATCAGCTTTACTAGCGATCAGAAAAATTAACAATACTTCTTTTAGGCTACTAAATTTAGGTTGGTAAAAGAAGTATTAAAGCCTTTTTTAGGTTGATAAAAGAAGCATTTTTTCAACAGTAAGTAAAAGTAAAAAGTGCTTATCGGTTAAAAGTGCTAGAATTTATTGCCAAGATATGTATTTTCCTTAACTTCGATATTTACAAAAGAACATCACAATTATGGATCTTAAAAACTTTAAAGGTGTACTGCACGGCGATCAGGTACAGCAATTGTTTGAACTGGCCAAAGTGCATCAATTTGCTTTGCCGGCTGTTAACGTAGTGAATACCAATACGATCAACGCAGTCATGGAAACTGCAAAAGCGGTAAATTCTCCGGTAATCATTCAGCTTTCTAATGGAGGTGCTCAATTTTATGCAGGAAAATCACTCAATAACGATCAGTTACAAGCTTGTATTTTAGGTGCTGTTTCTGCTGCAAAGCATGTTCATTTATTGGCAGAACATTATGGTATTGCCGTTATTTTGCATACCGATCATGCTGCTAAAAAACTTTTGCCTTGGATCGATGGTTTGCTTACCCACGGTGAACGCTATTTTGAGCAGCATAACAAGCCTTTGTTTTCGTCTCATATGCTGGATTTATCGGAAGAACCAATTGAAGAGAATATAGAAATTTCTGCACAATATCTGGAACGGATGTCTAAATTAGGCATGACGATAGAAATTGAACTAGGCGTTACCGGCGGAGAAGAAGATGGCGTGGATAATACAGATGTTGACAGTTCCCGCTTATACACACAACCAGAAGATGTGGCTTACGCTTTTGAACATTTAAGTAAAGTAAGTAACCGGTTTACAGTTGCTGCAGCTTTTGGTAATGTACACGGCGTTTACAAACCCGGAAATGTAAAACTACAGCCAGTAATTTTGCACAACTCCCAGGAATATGTAAAACAGCATTTTAATCTTGCGGATGAAAAGCCAGTAAATTTTGTATTTCATGGTGGCTCTGGTTCTACGCAGGAAGAAATACGGGAAGCTATTTCTTACGGTGCCATTAAAATGAACTTAGATACAGATATGCAATGGGCTTTTTGGGAAGGAATTTTAAGCTATTACCATACCAACGAAGGCTTTTTGCAAACACAAATTGGTAGTCCAGGCAAAGAAGATGCACCTAATAAAAAATATTATGATCCGCGTGTTTGGTTACGCAAAGCAGAAGAAAATTTTGTAAAGCGTTTGACCACAGCATTTGATGATTTGAATTGCATCAACATAAACGAAAAAATATAACGTTGATATAATAGATTGGGAAACGCCATTGTTCAGTTCAATGGCGTTTTTTATTTAGATAAATAATCAAATTTTATGGCTGATAAACTTAATCTTTTTGAACGATTTGCTAATTGGGCAACAAAAGCTACCGGCAGCGCAACTGCGTTTATTATTGCATTGCTGGTTATTATTGTTTGGGGAATATCTGGGCCAATTTTTAAGTATTCTGAAGTTTGGCAACTGGTAATTAATACCGGAACTACCATTATTACTTTTTTGATGGTTTTCCTGATTCAGAAATCTCAAAATAAAGATTCAAAAGCAATACATTTAAAGCTGAACGAGTTAATTGCTGCTGATAAATATGCAAGCAACCGGATGGTAAGCATCGAAGATTTATCTGAAAGAGAACTGGACAAACTGCGGGAATTTTACTGCACGATAACTGAGCTGGCCGAAAAAGATTCAGATATTCACGAATCGCATTCTATTGATGCGGCCAAGAAAAATCATCTGCGTAAAATAAAATCTTCTCAGGAATCAACAAAAGAACAAAAAAATGAACATCAAAGTAAATAAAGTAAATGATCCGGCTGTGTTAGAAAAAGTATTTGCCATTCGGAGAGAGGTTTTTGTAGAAGAACAAAACTGCCCGCCAGAATTAGAATGGGAATATGAAGACGAATCCACGCACTTCCTGGCAAAGGCAGATGAAGAACCCGCCGGAGCTGCACGCTGGCGAAAAACCGCAAATGGCTACAAACTGGAACGTTTTGCTGTATTAAAAATGTTTCGTGGATTTGGTGTTGCACAGGCTCTGGTTAAAGCTGTTTTAGCAGATTTACCAGCTGATGCAAATTATGTTTACTTGCACGCACAAATACAAGCGGTTACTTTGTATGAAAAATTTGGTTTTGAAAAAATAGGTAAAGAGTTTGAAGAAGCGGGCATTAGGCACTATAAAATGCAGTTGAAATCTGTTTAAAGTTATCTTGATTTTTAACTGATAAAAGCAGTATGCTTCTTTTATCAGCATAAAAATGGATTAAACAAAACAGCCGCACTGATTAATGCGGCTGTTTTGTTTGTGAGTAAAACATGTTTACGATTGTGCAACAGGTTCTTTAATCGGTTCGCCATTTTTATAATACGGGCGGATAATTAAACGTGTTCCGCCATTGTAACTGATGTAACTGCCCAACCAATTGATAAATACAATTACTTTGTTACGAAAACCTAACAGCGAAATCAGGTGGACAAACATCCAAACTAACCACGCGAAAAATCCTTGAAACCTGATTTTCCCCATATCAACAACCGCTTTGTTCCGGCCAATTGTCGCCATGGAACCTTGATCATTGTATTTAAAGTTAGCTGTTGGTTCACCTTTAATAATATGTAAAAGGTTTTTAGCCAAATGTTTTCCCTGCTGCATGGCAACCGGCGCAACGCCTGGCAAACCTTTCGGCATCGCTTCAGTAACACTGGAAGAAACATCACCAATAGAAAAAACGTTGTTCAAGCCAATTACACGGTTTATTTCATCTGTAGAAATCCGGTTACCACGTGCAATTTGTTCTTTAGTAAATCCTTCCGGAACAACACCCATAACACCGGCAGACCAGATTACATTCTTTGTTTTAATTTCTTTGCCGCCTTCAAACGAGATAACATTACCATCGTACGTCTGTACTTTTACATTAGTAAGTACCTGTACATTCATATCTTCCAAAAACTGCTGTGCTTTTTTAGAAGCTTGTTCAGACATGTTGGCCAGCACTTTTGGCAAAGCATCCACCAAATAAACTTTCATTTCTTCTTTATGAAGTTCCGGGTAATCTTTAGTTAAAATAAAGTTACGAATTTCTGCAATTGAACCAGCTAATTCTGCACCTGTTGGACCGGCACCTACTAACACGAAGGTTAAGTAAGGCTCACGTTCTTCCGTTGTTGGCAGTAATAAAGCTGTTTCTAAATTTTGCAACACAGCACTGCGCAGATTCAAAGCTTCCGGAAGGCTTTTCATCGGAAGTGTATATTTTTCAAAATCTTTGTTTCCAAAAAAATTATTAGTAGAACCTGTCGCAATTACTAAATAATCATATTCAATTTCGCCGATGCTGGTTTCGACACTGTTTTTGGAAGTGTTTATTTTTTGTACTTCTGCAATCCTGAAACGAAAATTCTGCTGTCCTTCAAAGTTTTTTCTAACAGAAAAAGCAATTGAATCTGCTTCCAAGCTGCCAGTTGCAACCTGATACATTAATGGTTGAAAAGTATGGTAATTATGCTTGTCGATTAATAAAATATCAACTTCTTTTTTGTTTAAAGCTTTTGCAAGTTCGATACCACCAAAGCCTGCACCAACAATCACGACTTTAGGAAAACCTGTATTGTAATTTGATTCCATATATTAATTACAGAATTTAAAGTATTCTGTTTGATACTAAAATACAAAAGCCGCTTTGAATAATCAAAACGGCTTTAAAATAGGAGATTAAGATTAGTTTAAGTCTTTCTTTCCAAAATCTACAATAACCGGCGTGGCTACGCAAATAGATGAATAAGTTCCAAAAATAACACCGATCAGCAAGGCGAAAGAGAATCCACGGATTACTTCTCCACCAAAAATAAATAAGACAACCAGTACAAAAATCACAGTTAAAGCAGTAATAATGGTACGGCTTAATGTGCTGTTAATAGCGTCATTGATGACCTCTTCCTGCTTATCTGTTTTAGAGTGATGCAGGTTTAAAAACTCCCTGATCCTGTCGAATACAACAACTGTATCGTTAATAGAATAACCAATAACTGTTAGCAATGCTGCAATAAATGCCTGGTCAATATCCAGTGAGAAAGGAAGAATTCCCCAAAATAAAGAGAAGAAACTTAATACCAGCAAAGAATCATGCGCAGTTGCAATCAATGCACCTAAGCTAAACTGCCATCTACGGAAACGAATCAGGATGTAAAATGAAATAACTAATATGGCAAACACAACCGAATATACTGCACTCGTTTTAATATCATTAGCTACAGTTGGACCAACTTTTTGCTGACTCATAATCTGGCTTGGATTATTAATCAGTTTTAAGCCTTGTTTTAATTTACTTTCAGCCTGATTGTCTGCGTTAGGCGAATTATCATCAACCAAATAAGTGGTAGTGATACGCAGCTGCGGATAAGTTGTACCAAAAGTTTTAACTTCTGTAGTCAGGTTGTATGTTTTATCAAGCGCATCACGCACTTGTTGGGCATCAATTGGTTTATCAAAACGGACAACATATGTTCTGCCGCCTTTGAAATCAACACCTAAACTAAAACCTCTGGAAAACATAGAAATTAAACCAGCCAGAATAAATAACCCAGAGAAAGCATAAAATTTATATCTGTTTTTAACAAACTTGTAATGTGCATTTTTGAAAGTATGTGCACTCCAGGGATGAGAAAAACTGATATCCCATCCTTTTTCCAGCATCCACTCAAAAATTAATCGGGAAATTAATAAGGAACAAAACAGGGAAGTGATAATACCAATTAGCAAAGTGGTTGCAAAACCCAAAATCGGACCGGAACCAAAAACGTACAGAATAATACCGGTTAAAAAAGTAGTAATATTTGAATCTAGAATAGATGGCATGGCATGTTTAAAACCATCGGCAACTGCAATCCGGACAGATTTGCCTTGCGCCAATTCTTCACGGATACGTTCGTAAATTAACACGTTAGCATCAACAGAAATACCAAGTGTCAACACAATACCTGCAATACCAGGCAAAGTAAGCACTGCACCTAAACTGGCCAATACACCAAACAAGAAAAAAACATTGATAAAAACAGCAACAACGGCTACTGTACCTGCACGATTGTAGTAAACAATCATGAAAACCAATACTACCAGTAAACCAACTACACAGGAAATCAAACCTGCATTAATTGCTTCCTGACCTAAAGAAGGGCCAACAATTGCTTCTTCCACAATGCGGGCAGGAGCAGGCAGGCGGCCAGCTTTTAATACGTTGGCTAAATCTTTGGTATCATCAACCGTAAAGCTTCCTGAAATTGATGAAACACCACCGGAAATTTCATTCTGAACAGTTGGAGCAGAGTAAACACTGTTATCCAACACAATAGCAATTGCTTTTTTATTATTCTGATCAGCAGCGGCAGCAGCTGTAACTGTGCGCCATTTTGCGGCACCTTCAGTATTCATGGTCATTTGCACTTCTGGGCTGCCTTTTTGATCGTAATCGTTACGCGCATCTGCAATCACATCGCCAGCTAAAACTGGTCCTGCTTCGGCCCCCGTCAATTTGATGGCATAAAGTTCTACACGCTGAATTTTGTCGTTAAAACGTCTGCTGTAATCATCATTAAGTGCCATAGCTTTAACGCCCCACATCAATTTCAGATTTTGCGGCATTACAGATTTTACATCTGCATTGGCCAGCATCTTGTTTATTTTGATGGTATCGCCAACAGCTGCAAAACCAACAACTGGTCCTGGTACAGCCTGAATGCCGCCATCTTGCGAAGCATAAACATTCGGACGCAGCATATTCTGGTTCAGCAATGGACTGTTCACAGCAGGATTGTCGGTTTTTAAGCTTTTGCTGCTGGTATCAGTTAATTTGCTTTTAGCTACTTTATTTAACAAACTGGTATTCGCAGCAGTTGTATCTATCTTTGCAAGAGTTTTAACAGCTGCAGTATCTTTAGCCGGAGCAGTTGCTGTTTTGGCTTTCGCAGCTAAAATATTATTGACGTTGCCCAGCAAATTTACCACTTCGGCATTATCGAAAGTTTCGTAAAACTCCAGTTTTGCAGAACCTTGCAGTAATTTACGAACACGGTCTGTATTACCTTCTGAAATGCCTGGCAACTCAATCAAAATACGGTTACTTCCGCTTTGTAACTGAATGTTTGGAGCCGTAACGCCAAACTTATCAATCCTAGTTCTCAGGATATTAAAAGAACGATCAACCGCGCTTTTAGCTTCATCTTGTAAGTAGCGTTTTACTTCGCCATTAGAAGCATCAAACTTAATCCGGCTTTGGCTTTCTTTGGTAGAGAAAATCGCCGCCAGTTTACCGTTTGGATTGAGTTTTTCGTAAGCGTTTACAAACAGCGAAATGTAATCCTGCTGACTTGTTTTAGATTGGACTTCTGCATTTGCAAGCGCCTGGTTAAATGCTTGGTCTGTATTGTTATCAGACAAAGATTTCACCAGTTCGGCAAGCGAAATCTGCATCGTAACGTTCATTCCGCCTTTCAAATCCAAACCTAAAGCCAGCTCTTTTTCTTTGCAGTACTGATAAGTATGGTTAAAAACAGGATAAACCGGTTGTGTTGCGATAGAATCAAGATAAGATTTTTCCCTTTCAGGATTACCTTTGGCATAATTTCTGGCATTTTTCTCTACGTTTTGCGCTACCCACGTGAAGGATAACTGATAAAGGCAGACAATAGCCAGAACGATTGCGAAGAATTTAATTACTCCTTTACTTTGCATGTTCTGTGGAATGTATATATGTTGTTTATGGGTTTTTTAACAAGACGGCAAAGCTAACAAAATTATGCAATTTTGGTTTTTTTAGTTGATAAAAGAAGCACCAGTTGCTTAGCGTTTGTTTAAAGTGATGAAAGAATAGGAGAGCTTGTTTTTTTCATCCGGTAAAAAATTTTCGCGTTCTGTTTCCTGCCAGATTTTTAAGTCAATTTCCGGAAAAAAAGTATCTCCATCAAAATCCTGATGAATACGCGTTAGATAAATTCGGTTTGCCAGCAGTAAAGACTGACGGTAAATTTCTGCGCCGCCGATAATAAAAATTTTTTTTTCTTCGGATGAAAGTTTCAGCGCAGCTTCCAGAGAAGGCGCAATTTCGCAACCTTCAAGCTGATTTACACTTCTGCTGATCACGATATTCCTACGATTTGGCAACGGTTTCCCGATAGAATCGTAGGTTTTTCTACCCATAAAAACAGTATGACCAGTTGTAAGCTGTTTGAAATGTTTTAAATCGGCAGGCAAATGCCAGATCAGCTGATTGTTTTTTCCGATAACCTGATTAGCCGAAACAGCAACAACAAGAGAAATAATCATACTTAGTTTACCACTAAATTATTATTGCTCAAATCTGCATCCATCCAAATGCCGCCATCTAATTTTACAGAGGCTATTTTTTTAGTCGATAAAAGAAGTATGGTTGCTTGTTTCTCATCTTTATGCCAAACTTCCGGCGTTTGATGAAGTGTTTGATTGCTGCCATCAGCATAAGTAATTACAACATCAAAAGGAACAGCAAAACCTCCAATATTATCAACAATTAAATTATAACCCTTTTTAGCTTTATCTAATTTGGAAATAGATAGATCGATGTAGTTTTTTGAGAAAAACCAATTGTTCCAAAACCAGTTAAGGTTTTTGCCGGAAGCATCATTTATCGAATAAAAATAATCCCAGGGAATTGGATGTTTGCCATGCCAGCTCTCCATAAAAACATGCAGCGTTTTCTTAAATTCGTTATCGCCGAGCATATCTTTTAAAGCTAAATAAGCAAGCGACGGTTTGCCGTATTCATTATCTCCTAAAATCCTTCCTGATGTTAACTCGCCTCGTGTAACGATTGGTTCCTGTACTTCTTTTATCGATGGATTTTTAATCCAGCGGTTCACCCTAAATTGTCTGTAATTTTCTGCGGCTTTTTCTTTTCCCTGATCAGTTTGGCCAATTAAATATTCAAAGGTTGTTGCCCAGCCTTCATCCATAAAACCATAGCTGGATTCGTTGATGCCCATGTAAAAAGGAAACCAGGTATGTGCGATTTCATGCTCGGCAACAAATTGTGAAAAAACCGGATCGGGATAAGTTTCATCATTCACCATCATTGGATATTCCATGCCCGCGTAACCCTGCACAATTGTAGTTTTTGGAAAAGGATAAGGCACGCCCGGCCAATTTTTAGACATCCAGTTTAACGAATGCTGGCCAAATTTTACCATCTGATGGAAATCTGCCGAAGTATCATTGTAAGCGGCTTGCACACTTGCCCGGCGGTTGGTTTTTTCATCAACAATGGTACTGCTGGCATCCCAATCGTAGTGATCGCTCATCGCCAATGCAACATCTGTTATATGATCAGCTTTCCATTTCCAGGTATTGGTTTGATTTTGAACAGTTACAGAATGATTAGCTAATTCATCTTTTGTGGCGATACGAATAACGGAGTCTGCCGTTATTGATTGATCTAAACGGCGCGCATATTCCGGCTGCAACACTTCAGCAGAGTTTTGCAAAGTTCCGGTCGCATAAACGATGTAGTTTTTGGGTACGGTAACCTGGAATGTATAATTGTTGAAATCGTTATAAAATTCACGTCCGCCGGTAAAATCCAAACGGTCCCAACCGTTGTAATCATCATAAACTGCAACTCGCGGGTAATAATATGCCAGGAAAAAAGTTGTACTGTCAATAATTCCTTCCCGGCCTTTTTGCGGAGAAATATAGAAATGCCAATTTACGTTCAGTTTGATGGATTCATTTGGCTTCAAAGGTTTTTCGAGCGCAACGCTTTGCCAGGTGTAATGTCCTTCGTTATCCGGCAAAGGCGTTTTCTTTCCGTTCACTTTAAAATCATCAATCACAATTCCGTTGCTCAAAGTATCCCGGGTAGAACTGTTTTTTCTGCTTGCAGTGCTTCGTTTATGGCTGTTTTGAATCAATTTCATCACTAATTCATTCAACGTATTTGGGCTGTTATTGAAATAAGTAATTTCTTCCGTGCCAGAAACTAAACGATTTGGCGGTGCAGCAGCAATCGAAATGTTATAATTAGCTGTGTTTTGCCAGTAGCTTTTGCCTGGTTTTCCGGTTATGGTACGCGTGCCTTTTTGATAAGCCTGCTGCACGTAATCCGGCATAGTTAAAGTTTGTGCTTTACTTTTGAAAGAACAAATTACTGATACTAAAACAATTGAAATAGTTGATTTAGAATAGTTTATAATATTCATAATGTTTTTATGGTGATAAAAGAAGCATCAGATTATACAGCAACCTGTGCCTTAATATGCGGCATAGGATCATAATTCTCCAACGTAAAATCTGTAAACTTAAAACTGAAAATATCTTTTACATCAGGATTAATACACATGGTTGGCAAAGTTCGCGGTTCGCGGCTTAGCTGTAAATTTGCCTGTTCCAGATGGTTATTGTAGATGTGCGCATCGCCCAAAGTATGAATAAAATCTCCAGGTTCTAAATTACAAACCTGCGCCATCATTAGCGTAAGCAAAGCATAAGAAGCAATATTGAACGGCACGCCCAGAAAAATATCTGCACTGCGTTGATACAGCTGACAGGAAAGCTTGCCATCGGCAACATAAAACTGGAACAAACAATGGCAGGGCGGTAGCGCCATTTTATTTACATCGGCAACATTCCAGGCGGAAACAATGATGCGGCGCGAATCCGGATTGTTTTTTAACTGATTGATGACCTGACTGATCTGGTCAATATGGCTTCCGTCCGGCGTTGGCCAGCTTCTCCATTGATAACCATAAACCGGACCGAGATTTCCTTCGGCATCAGCCCATTCGTCCCAAATTTTTACGCCGTTTTCTTTCAGGTATTTGATGTTGGTATCTCCGCTCAAAAACCAAAGCAATTCATGGATAATGGATTTCAAATGTAGTTTTTTAGTCGTCACCAGCGGGAAACCTTCCTGCAAATTATAACGCATCTGGTAGCCAAAAACGCTGATTGTTCCGGTGCCAGTACGGTCGTGTTTCTGGTTGCCGGTTTCCAAAACGTGGCGCATCAAATCCTGATATTGTTTCATGTTGATTTTTGTATGATAAAAGAAGCATTACAGAACTGCAAAGAAAAATAATCTATTTTTGGAAACCTATAAATGTTTAAAAGTAGCCACAATACCTTTCATGATCGTCTTTCCAAACGCAAAAATCAACATCGGCTTAAACGTAATTAATAAGCGTACAGATAGTTATCATAACTTGGAAACTGTTTTTTATCCGATAAAAATACATGATGCGCTGGAAGTTGTGTTGAGTGATGTGCTGCGTTTTACTTCTTCCGGAAACCTCATTCCAGGAAATTCAGATGATAATTTATGTTTGAAAGCTTATCACCTGATCAAAAAAGAGCATAATTTGCCGCCGGTACATATTCATCTGCATAAAAATATTCCGATTGGCGCAGGTTTGGGCGGAGGATCAGCAGATGCGGGATTCTTTATTAAATTGTTGAATGAAGTTTGCGAAATTGGATTAAGTATCGAAACGATGCAAAATTATGCCCGGCAACTGGGTGCAGACTGTGCTTTTTTTATCGGCAATAAATCTGTTTTTGCGTTTGAAAAAGGAGATCAGTTTGAGCCGATCAATTTAAATCTTTCTGCTTATCATTTAGTTTTGGTGATGCCGCCGGTTCATGTTTCTACAGCAGAAGCATACAGTGGCGTTCAACCAAAAGCTTCTAAAAGTGATTTAGAATCAGCTTCAAAACTTCCTGTTGAAGAATGGAAAAATTTCATAAAAAATGATTTTGAAGAATCTGTTTTTCTGCATCATCCTCAAATATTATCGGTAAAAGAAGCATTGTACCAACAAGGTGCAATCTATGCAGCCATGAGTGGGAGTGGAGCTGCTGTATTTGGAATTTTCAGCAAAAAACCTGATCTGCAGGAACTTGAAAAAGCAAATCAGGTTTTTTATGCTGTTTAAAGATTACAGTCCGGCATCGTCTGTTACGCCGTGACCAAAACCTTCCACCCAATCGCGGTCGCCCCAACCTTTTGCAATAGCGGTTAACAAACGATTGTGAACGGCTGCGGCAAAAGGCATCGGCATCTCACTTTTTTGTGATAAAGTAAAAGCTAAACGTGCATCTTTTAAACCTAATCTGGCTTTAAAACCAACTGGTTCGTATTGTTTATTGGCAATCAGCTTGCCGTAATTTTGATAAATTGGTGCGTTAAACAAAGTAGAGCCAAAAAAGTCAGCTAACTTTTTAGGATCAATTCCGTTTTTTTCTCCTAAAGTAAATGCTTCGGCCATCATTTCCATTGAAGCCATAATCATAAAATTTCCGGTGATTTTAACCACGTTGGCGTTTCCTGGTTCTTCTCCAAAATCAACAACGCCTTGCCCCATACTTTCCAAAATTGGTTTTGCTGCTTCTTTTAAAGATGAATCTCCAGAAGTACAAATCCATAATTTTTGGGCAGCAGCAGCTTCTGGCCGGCCAAAAACCGGGGCCGTTAAGTAATGTGTACCGGTTTCTTTATGCAAAGCCGTTAATTTTACAGAAGTTTCTGGTGAAATAGAACTCATCGAAATATGCACTGCACCTTCTTTTAAAGCTTTTAAAAGTCCTTTTTCCCCGCTCACTGCTTCTTCTAAAATCGCATCTTCGGAAAGCATCGTTATAATGTATTGAACATTACGGGCAGCTTCTTCGGGAGAAGCACAAACAGTAATTGCAACCTGATCTAACTCATCCGCTCTGGATGCAGTACGGTTATAAATTTGTAATTCGTAACCTGCTTTAAGCAGGTTTTTTGCCATAGGCAGCCCCATGTTTCCTAATCCTACAAAACCTATTTTTTCTTTCATAATTATTCGCTGATGTAATCTCTATCTTCGGCACTTAGTGTATCAAACCGATTTTGATTATTGTTTTGATTTCCGTTGTTTGTATTTGTATAAATTGTTTTAGCTGGCCTGCTCGCCATGATTAAACCCAAAATAATTCCGATGAAAATAACACCTGTCAGGATAACTAATTTTGGTAGGTATAATTCCCAGAATAAAACTTTAAATTTTACTTCATCAGAATTTTGCATCATTACGATGGTAATCAGAACAGTTAATAAGATGGCAAAAAGTGTTTTAGCTTTCATAATCTAAACATTAAACATATTGTTTGTAATAGATGTTTTTGGGTAAAGAGGAAGTTTTTTTGTCTAACGTAAAATATGATCTGTTTAAAAAAATATTATTTTGTGGTATGCTCTTTGCCACGAACTAGTAGAAGAATTTATTTCAATCTTTTTCCTTCTTAAAGGTTTTTGTAACACTTTTCAATGATACTCTAAGTTTTATAAATCTTTATAAAAAAACTTCATATTATACTTCATGAAGAGCAAGATATTTTACTGATTAATAGTTATTTAAAAATCTTATTTTCATTATAAATTGATAAAGCTAAAAATATTGGCAAGAAACTGTTAGTTTAAGTAATACTACTTTAATTAAAACTAGAGTTAGCTTTTATAATCAATTGAATATTAAATATTTGGTAAAGAAATATAATTATTGAAAAACTTGGTTTTAGAGAATATCTGATAATAACCGTATAAAATATTTTCTAAATACGTCTTCAAATTAAAGTTTTTCTGTTTCGGTAACTGATAATCTTTTGTTGCGCTATTGGGAATAAAAATATAGTTGAAAGGATTAAAACAGCACCTATCCAAAATCCCGAAGTCATTTTTTTTAAATCTCCGAAAAAGATAAAAGCCATAATAATACCGTAAACTGGTTCCAGATTAGTAATTAATGCAACGCGAAAAGCAGATAATTGCTTCATTACGGAAACGCCAGCAACATAAGCTACAGAGGTACAAACTGTGCCTAAAAGAAGCAAGTAGGCGATATCATCATTTTTTAAATGGAAGCCATTTTTAAAACCGCCTGTAATTAAAAGATAAACTGACAGCCAGAAAAAAGCTCCGGAAAGCTCATAAAAAGCAATAACAGGTGCTGCTTTTTGTTTTACAAATTGCGAGTTGATAATGCTGAAAATACTGGCTGCAGCAGCACTAATTAAGCCTAAAATAATGCCTTTAGTGTACTGAGTTTCAAATTTAAAAATCAAAAATATACCGGTAATGATCATTAATCCAGCTACGATTTCAAGTTTGGATATTTTTTTATTGGTAACTAACGGTTCAAAAACTGCCGTAAATAAAGTAGTTGCAGAGAGGCAAACCAACGTTACTGAAACAGTTGAAATTTTGATTGATTGAAAAAACAGCAGCCAGTGCGTACCTACAATTGCGCCGGTAAAAATCAACTGGAAAAAAGATTTTCGACTTACTTTAAAATCAACCTTGGCAAAAATAAAGTATAAAAATAGGGAAACGAACGCGATTAATAATCTGTACCAAACCAAATAATATGCTGAAACGGAGATCAGCGCACCTAGAATTCCGGTAAATCCCCAGATAAAAACAGTACAATGGAGGATAAGCAGATTTTTTTCTACTTCATTTAAAGAGGTTTTAAACTTCATTACTTGGGAGCCTTTTTGAGTAGGTACAAGCCTAAAATGCCAAAAATCAGATTAGGAATAAAGACAGCAATTATAGGCGGCAAACCTCCTTTTAAAGCAAAAACTTTAGAAAACTGTACAGTAACAATATAGGCAAAACACAGAAAAATACCAATTCCTAAAGGCAAACCAATGCCGCCACGTACTTTTCGGGAGGACATAGCTACGCCAATCAGCGTTAAAATATAGGCGGAAAGCGGGTAAACAAAGCGCTGAAATTTTTCGTATTGCAGGTTCACCATTACGCCCGTACCACGTATTTTTTCTTTTTCAATGTTGGTATTTAGTTCTTTCATGGGCATGGCATCATACAAATTATGGGCAGAAAAATCAATCGGCCGCATATCTAGAACTGTATCTTTTTTTACACCGCTAACCATTTTTTCCTTTAAACCATTAACGTAACGGATAGAGTAATCAAGCATCGACCATACTCTTTTTAACGAATCATAAGTAACCCGTGTGGCCATTATTTTTTCCTTTAAAGTATCCTTGTCAAACTTTTCTAACATGAACTGATAGCCAGTATGTTGCTGACTATCAAAGGATTGAAGATATACGTAGGTGCTTTTATCCAGCTGCATATGCACTTCATTTTTTAATTCGTTATTGCCACTGTTTACATACGTGTTTTCAAAAGTAGTTTTAAGCTGATTCGTATGCGGGATGATAAAAACATTAAACACCAGCGAGACTAAAAATATGACCGAAGAAGCAACTGCATAAGGTCGCAGAAAACGGTTAAAACTTGCACCACCACTTAAAATAGGTACAATTTCGGTTAGATCGGCCATTTTAGCTGTGAAAAAAATAACCGCAATAAAGTTGATCAGCGGGAATAACAGATTGATGTAAAAAGGGATGAAGCCAAAATAATAATGTGTAACAATAAAACCAAAGCTTAGATCATGCTTTAAAAAGTCATCCAGTTTTTCCGAAATATCAAACACCACAATAATTACCAGGAAAATTCCGATTGTAAAAACAAAGGTTCCGAGGTATTTATTGATGATATACCAGTCGATAATTTTAAGATACCTTTTAGTTAGCTTTTGCATCACAATCGTTGTGCAAGTGTTTTTACCATGCTATTTTTCCAGTTGTAAAAAGTGCCACTGATAATTTTTTCGCGTGCTTCTTTTACCAACCATAAATAAAAGTGCAAGTTATGAAGTGTAGCAATCTGTGCACCGAGCATTTCCCCAGAATGAATCAGATGTCGAAGATAAGCTTTTGAATAATTTGTATCGGCACACAAATCACTGTCTTCGTCAATTGCCGAAAAATCATTTTTCCATTTTTCGTTTTTAATGTTGATGATACCATTTCTGGTAAACAACATACCATTGCGGCCGTTTCGGGTTGGCATTACACAATCAAACATATCAATACCCAAAGCAATATTTTCAAGCAGGTTAATCGGTGTGCCTACGCCCATTAAATAGCGCGGTTTGTTTTGCGGGAGGATATTGCAAACAACTTCAGTCATGGCATACATTTCTTCGGCAGGTTCTCCAACAGATAAACCACCGATGGCATTACCTTCACGTTCAAAAGAAGCAATTACTTCGGCAGATTTTTCACGTAAATCTTTATAAACCGAACCCTGAACAATTGGGAAAAGCGTTTGCGAAAAGCCGTATTTTGGTTCTGTAGTATCAAAACGATCACAGCAGCGTTTTAGCCAGCGGTGTGTCATTTCGATAGATCGTCGGGCATAGCCGTATTCGCAGGGATAAGGAGTGCATTCATCAAAAGCCATAATAATATCAGCTCCAATTGTGCGCTGCGTATCCATCACATTTTCAGGCGTAAATAAATGTTTAGAACCATCAATATGCGAACGGAAAGTTACGCCTTCTTCTTTAATTTTACGAACCTCTGTTAACGAATAAACCTGATAACCACCACTATCTGTTAAGATTGGTTTGTCCCAATTGATAAATTTGTGCAGGCCACCGGCTTTTTCTATGGTATTTAAACCCGGACGTAAATATAAATGATAAGTATTTCCAAGGATGATTTGCGCTTTGATATCATCTGCCAGTTCCCGCTGGTGTACTGCTTTTACGGTTCCGGCTGTGCCAACCGGCATGAAAATCGGTGTTTGTATTGTTCCGTGGTCCGTGGTAATTTCTCCTGCTCTGGCTTTCGATAACGGATCAAGGGCAATTTGCTGAAACTTCATTTATATATACACCAATTAAAGCGCAAAAGTAGGAAATAAAAGTATTTTAGTAACAGATTTATTCCGGTGCCAATACGGTAGTTCAGTTAATTTTTAAGAAATTTGCCCTGTCCGAAAAATTAATTCCCTACTTTGGAAGTACTGTTGCCTTATATCCTATTTGCGCTGTTTCAAGTTTGTTTTGTTGTCCAGCTATATTTTCTCTTTTCATACTATCGAAATATGAAGTTTAGTGATACAGTGGTTACCAATGTCACACAAGCTTTACCTGTATCAGTTGTGATTTGCGCGCGCAATGAATCCCAAAATTTACAGGAAAACTTGCCATTGATCATGACTCAGGATTACCTTGATTTTGAAGTAGTGCTTGTAAATGATTGCTCTACCGATGATTCTTCCATCATTTTAAATCACCTTGAAAACAATTATCCTAACTTAAAAGTAGTTACGGTAACTGAGCATAAGCGTTTTAAAACCGGCAAAAAATTTGCACTAACGATGGGGATTAAAGCAGCAAAAAATGAGCATTTACTGCTAACGGATGCAGATTGTAAACCGGCATCTAATCAATGGATTAAGCTGATGCAGGCAAAATTTTCTGATCAGCAGAAAATCGTTTTGGGCTATTCTCCGTACCAAAAAACCGGTAAGTTTTTAAATACGTTTATTCGGTTTGAAACCATAAAAACAGCTATCAACTATTTGTCAGCAGCTTTAAACAATCATCCTTACATGGGCGTTGGCCGTAATCTGGCTTATACCAAATCATTGTTTTTTCGTTCTAAAGGATTTGCTTCTCATTTGCATTTAATTTCCGGGGATGATGATTTGTTTATCAACCAAAATGCTACTGCTGTTAACACTGCTGTTCAGATTAATCCGGAAGCACATACTTATAGCGAAACTAAATCTAACCTGAGTGATTATTACCGTCAGAAAAGACGGCACATGGGCGTAGGCAAATATTACAAATCCCGAAACCGCATTTCAATTACTTTAGATGCTTTAAGCGGATTTCTTTTTTATACCTTGTTTGCTATATTACTTTTCCTGAAATTCGAGCCATGGATAGTAGGCGGAATATTTATTTTCAGGTTGATAGCACAATGCTTAATTTACCCGAAAATATTTAGAAAGCTGGATGCAGCAGACCTGATTTGGTGGTTTCCGGTGTTAGATTTATTTTATTATATCTATCTGAACTTATTTGGAGTGGTGGGCTCGGTAACAAAAAATCTGAAATGGAAATAAACGTAAACTTTTCTGAAAACGCAAAGAATGATTTCAACCTGGTAGTGCGGGCCAGGAAAGGCGAGCAAAAGGCATATGCCGATTTAATGCAGCGCTACAAGGAATCTATCTATTTTATGGTTTTGAAGATGGTGAACAACAAGGACGATGCCCAAGATTTAACGGTAGAAACCTTCGGAAAAGCTTTCCAAAAACTGGATAAATACCAACCGGAATTCGCTTTTAGTACCTGGCTTTTTCGTATCGCTACCAACAATTGTATCGATTTTATTCGCAAAAAGAAACTCAACACACTTTCAATTGATCGTTTGGTTGATGAAGAAGGCAATAACCAGCCACTTCAAATTAAATCAGATACGCTAAATCCGGAAGAGCATTCGATTAAAAAACAACAGGCTCAAGAATTGAAGTTGGTTGTAGAAGGTTTGCCACCACGTTATCGTAACCTGATTACATTGCGTTATTTTGAAGAACTATCATATGATGAAATTGCCAAAGAGTTAGATTTACCTTTAGGAACTGTAAAAGCACAACTTTTTAGGGCCAGAGATTTACTCTCAAATGTGCTTAACCGCAGAAAAAAAGACATTAATAGTGACTTCTGATCTCATCAAAAAATATTTTCCCGATTTAACATCTCAACAACAACAGCAATTTCAGCAATTGCCAGAACTTTACCGTTTTTGGAATGATCAAATCAACGTAATTTCCCGAAAAGACATTGATTTGTTGTATGAACGGCATGTACTTCATTCTCTCGGAATAGCTAAAATCATCAGCTTTTTGCCAGGAGAAACTGTTTTAGATGTTGGTACAGGCGGTGGCTTTCCGGGTATTCCATTAGCAATTCTGTTTCCCGAAACCCAATTTCATCTGGTAGATTCTATCGGCAAGAAAATTATGGTAGTAAAAGAAGTATCGCAGGTACTCGGCCTTACTAATGTAAAAGCAACCCACGCCAGAGCGGAAGAAATTTCGGAAAAATTTGATTTTGTAGTTTCCCGTGCAGTTACACAATTAAAAGATTTTTATCCCTGGGTAAAAAATAGCTTCAACAAACAGTCAAAAAACAAGCTTAAAAACGGCATTGTGTATTTAAAAGGCGGTGATTTAGAACAGGAAGTTAAAGAATCCGGTTTAAAAGTTCAGCAATTTGCTTTAAGTGATTTTTTTGAAGAAGCGTTTTTCGAAACGAAAAAGGTGATTTACATCGCAGGTAAACCTTCCTAATCAATATTTATCGGCATAAAAGGAGTATTATATTTTCTACTTTAAATTAAATAATTAATTTAGAAGAAATTATGATGCCACTACTTCATCAGCTTGCATTAACATTTGTTTCGGGAATTGGCGATGTACTTGCCAAAAACTTAATTAGTTATTGCGGTAGTGCAGAAGAAATCTTCAAAACTTCCAGACATAAATTGCTACAAATACCTGGAATCGGACCGAAAATGGCGTCTTCGATTTTGAATCAGCAATGTTTTAAAAGGGCAGAACTCGAACTTCAATTCATTGAAAAAAATAAAATCAAACCAATTTTTTATACAGATGCAGCTTATCCCAAAAGATTAAAAAGCTGTATTGATTCTCCGGTGATGCTGTTTTTTAACGGTCAGGCAGATTTGAACAAGCAGCGCGTAATCAGCATTGTAGGCACGCGCCACGCAACTGCTTATGGTCGGCAATTGTGTGAGGAGTTAGTTGACTATCTTAAAAATTATGACGTAACAGTTGTTAGTGGTTTGGCTTACGGCATTGATATTTGTGCCCACAAAGCTTGTGTGAAACATCATCTGCCAACTGTTGGTATTTTGGCGCATGGTTTAGACCGGATTTATCCTGCACAGCACCGAAGTATTGCCGAAAAAATGTTCGAGTGTGGTGGTTTGTTGACAGAATTTCCTTCGCAAACCAATCCTGACCGTGAAAATTTTCCAAAACGAAACCGAATTATTGCAGGAATGGCGGATGCTACGGTGGTTATTGAAGCCAGTATAAAAGGTGGCGCACTGATTACAGCAGAAATTGCTAACTCGTACAACCGCGATGTTTTTACTTTTCCGGGGAGGATTGGCGACGAGTTTTCGGAAGGATGTAATTTTCTGGTCCGTTTTAATAAAGCCGGGTTACTGACAAGCCATGCTGATTTAGCAGAACAGTTAGGCTGGTTGGATACCAAAATAGCTATAAAAAAACAGCATTTGTTATTTCCGCCTGATTTAACAAAAGATGAAAAACATATTTTTGATGTGCTGCAAGTATGTGAACAAATTGGTGTGGATGATTTGTCCATGAAAACCAGTCTTTCTACAAGTATATTGGCAATGAACTTGTTAAATCTTGAAATGCAGGGACTGGTGCGTTCTTTACCAGGCAAATCTTATAGTTTAGTCCGTTAGTTTTACGAATATTGATATTGAATAATGTTACTGCAATCTTTGCCAACTTCTGCCCAGCTATCAGCCTGTAGCTCAACTTCCGCCCAGGCGCTGGTTGGCATTGTCGTGATTTTGCCGGTTAAAAAATATAATATGTTGCTTACACCTGGATTATGTCCAACCAAAGCTATAACCTCGTTTTGATCATCCAGTTGATTGATTATCTGAAGTAAAGTATCTGCATCAGCTTCATAGATTTTTAGATTTGTTTTTGCTTCCTCCAAACCTAAAGTAACCGTAAAAATCTGAGCTGTAGTTAAAGCACGTACAGCCGGACTGCAAATTATCGTTTCAGGCAAAGTAGCCTGATTTAACAAAAGTGCTGCCATTTTTGCGGCGTCTTGTTTGCCAGTAACCGTTAAATTTCGTTCAAAATCTGGTAGCTTTTCCGTCTCTGGTTCAGCTTCTGCATGTCTGATTAAAATTAATTTTTTCATTGGTAAAAGAAGTATTAAGGTTAAATAAGCTTCTATTTAAATTCTGTTTGCAAAATCGCTGATTTGCTCATTCGGAATATCATGCATACACTTAAAATGGCCTAAAGGACATTTTTCCAAGCCAAATTTAGAACATGGACGGCAAGCCAAATCAATTCCAACCACTTCTGCATCTTTAACTTTGTATGGAAATACGCCCAGTAAATCTGGCGTGGTTCCTCCCCAAACAGAAGCAATTGGGCGGTCAAAAGCTTCGGCAATATGTGTTAAACCGGTATCAAAACCAATGATTTTTTCAGCTTTTGTCAGGATAAAAACCGATTGATCCAAAGTCAGTTTTCCACAAGCATTATAGATTTTTTTGCCGGTAAAAGAAGTAATCTGCTCGCCGTTTGCCTCCACATCTTTTCCGCCAAGCAGCACAATAGGCAGCTGAATATCTTTACAAATTGCAGCTACTTTTTCATTCGGCATTCTTTTAGTAAAATGTGTAGCACCAATAATAAATACGATAAACTGAGGCAGTTGAGCAGCAGGCAGCAAATCTGCCAGCTGATACTGCTGCTTCAAATAATAATTAATAGGCTGCTCATCATTTTTAACGCCCAGAAACGCAACCGCTTCCATATACCGTTCTACCAAATGTTTTTCGGAAACTAAATTCCATTTCCACTTCAAAAAAAGCCACTTTTTTAAAGGCTGTTTTTTATAAGTTGAAGCCGGAACGCCGGTTCTAAACTTAATAACAGAAGTGCGTAAATTATTATGCAGATCAATCAGGTAATCATATTTTTCGGCTTTAATCTGCTGGATCGTTTCGGATAAACTTTCCTGTAGTAAAAGCAGCTTTTCTAAATACGGGTTTCCTTCGTAAATGTATTTAAAAGCGGGTTTGGTTAAAAAGTGGATTTCTGCACCCGGCAATTGTAATTTCAGGCAACGCACAATTGGCGTGGTATAAATAATATCGCCCATAGAACTTAGGCGGATGACCAGAATTTTAAGCGGTTTGTTAGTGGGAGATTTCAATATAAAATGAAATTATGAAAGTGCTATGCTTCTTTTACCAGTTAAATTTTGTCCTTTTTTGATTTAAAAAATGCTTCAATTTCAATTGCCGATAAAGCATTTAAACATTTTTCTTTAGATAAACCGCCTTTTCGGGCAACGTGGATGCCGTAGTGCATGTCCCACAAACCAATTGTTCGGTGTGCATCCGGATTGATGGAAAGCCAAACGCCTTTTTCCAGCGCATATTGATGCCAGCGCCAATCCAAATCCAAACGTAAAGGGTTTGCATTAATTTCGATAACAACGCCATTTTCCGCACACGCATCAATCATTTTTTTATAATCAATTGGATAACCGTTTCTGCTTAACAACAAGCGGCCGGTTGGATGACCGAGAATGGTTGTATGCGGATTTTCAATCGCTTTAATCAGCCGGTCCATTGCTTTTTCTTCTGTCATCCGCAAATTAGAATGGACGGAAGCAACCACAAAATCAAATTTTTCCAGAATTTCGTTTGGATAATCCAGCGAACCATCGTTTAAAATATCAGATTCAATTCCTTTAAAAATCTTAAAATTTTGCAGTTTTTTATTGACAGAATCGACTTCTTCCAGCTGCTGCAGCACACGTTCGATACTTAAACCGTTGGCATAAAATGCACTTTTGCTGTGGTCGCAAATTCCAAAATATTCCAGCCGAAGCTGATCACGACTGTATAAAGCCATTTCCTCCAGTGTGTTTACGCCATCGCTCCAGGTGCTGTGGTTATGTAGCGTTCCTTTTAAATCTTTAAACGCAATCAATTCTGGAAGTTTTTCTGCGGATGCTTTTTTAATCCAGTAAATTCCTTCGCGCAATTCTGGTTCGATGTAATTTAATCCTGCTTTCTGGTAAATTTCTTCTTCAGTTTGCGGCTTGAAATCAGCATCATTAATCAAAGAAAGTACAGCTTCTACATGTTCCTGATCGCCGGTTGCAGTAAATAAAGTTTTTACAAAATTTGGAAGCGCACAAGGAATAATCTGAACGCGCATTCCGTGTTCTGTTTTGCCCTGCCAGCTTTGGTTTTGCAAAATTAATTCTAAGTAACCAGCTTCGTTTAAGCCTGAAAATAATTTTTCCTGATCTTCGGTAGCTACCACTAAAACCAGTTCATCAATAATTTCCAGTTTTCTGCGGAAATCGCCTGCTGATGCTGTTTTTATGCCGGTAAAAGAAGTATTCAGCTTTTGTAGCAAATCATGTTCAATTGCTTCTGCCTGCGCGTATAAAAATTTTCCCTGCGAAGCGATGTTAAACTCAATGGTTTTACGGATTTGTTCCTGCGTTTTTAAACCGAAACCTTTGGCTTCAATTAAACGATTTTCGTTACAGGCATAATACAATTCGCCAACAGAATCAATATGCAAATCGTGCCAGATGACGGCAATTTTTTTTGGTCCGATACCTTTTATCCGCAGCATTTCAACCACACCCTCAGGCGTAATGCTCAGGTAGTTTTCTGTTTCTTTAAGCGTTCCGGTTTCCAGTAATTCTACAATTTTTTCTGCAATACTTTTTCCTATACCATCAATTTTATCCAGTTCTGCCAGACTTTTTCCGGCCAGCGGAAACGGCAATTTATCTGCCTTAAAAGCAGCATTTGCAATGGATTTTATTTTGAAAGGATTCTCTTCATGCAATTCCATTAACTGCGATAAAAAGCGGAGACTCCGGGAAATTTGTTTATTCTCCATAAAAAATGATCGGTAAAAGAAGCAGTAAAAATACAAAAGCCACCGTAGCAAGGTGGCTTTTGTAAATAAAATTTAGAAATTATTAGCGGATATCTAAAGTATAAGGTAGACGCATTTGCGCGCCGCTGTACTTCAAAATGGTTTTCAGGTCGTTGTAATAACGGTAACTTTCGCCCAATTCCTGTTTCATCATATAAGTTTTTGCTTCCGAAGCGATACCGGAACCGAAGTTTTGCAACAAGCTTTTTTGCTCGGGATAAGCAACCAAACTGTAATCTTTAATTTTTGCTTTGTTTGCTGCGGAAGTGATGGCATCATTCAAACTTCCCAAACGATCTACTAAACCAATTTTTAGAGCTTGAGTACCTGTCCAGACACGACCTTGACCAATGCTGTCAATATATTTTTGAGATTTATTACGGCCCTGCGCAACAGCTGTCGTAAACTCCATATAACCACGATTAACCTGATTTTGTAAGATCAATCTCTCTTCGGGATTTAATGGACGGGTAACATCACCTAAATCAGCAAATTTTCCGGTTTTAACGCCATCAAAAGTAATTCCTAATTTCTGGTTTAAAAAGTTGTGCATATTTGGCAAAATTGCAAAAATACCGATGGAACCAGTGATGGTATTTGGTTGTGCGAAGATAGAATCGGCAGCACAAGCCATATAATAACCACCGGAAGCAGCTACATCACCCATGGAAACGATTACAGGTTTTACTTTTTTAGTCATCACCACTTCGCGCCACAAAACATCAGAAGCCAGCGAACTACCGCCTGGCGAATTGATGCGCAATACAACTGCTTTCACTTTTTTATCCATCCGTGCTTTGCGGATTGCTTTAGAAATACCTTCAGAACCGATAGAATTATCATCACCTTCGCCGCTGCCAATATCGCCGGACGCGTAAATTATAGCAATACGTGTGTTGGAAGAACTTTTATCTGAATCTACATCTGCCGAATAATAATCAGCTAGTTCTACCATATTCAGGTTATCATCTTTATCCGTTCTGGTGCGTTTTTTCAGTTCATCTAAAAGTTCATCTTTGTATTTCAAACCGTCAATTAACTTGTATTTTAGAGCATCTTCGGGATATTTAATGTCGAGGTGATTAGCAACATTAAACAGCGAATCTTTATTCAGCTTACGGCTTTTGCTGATTCCTGTTAAAAAATAATCGTATAAAGAACCTAAATAGGAGTTCACCTGCAAGCGGTTAGGTTCACTCATTTTATCCAGAATAAAAGGTTCTACTGCACTTTTAAAAGTACCAACTTTTATAACCTGTGCTTCAACGCCTAGTTTTTCTAACGCGCCTTTAAAAAAAGTATATTGCGAATTAAAACCTCGGAACTCAAAAATTCCTTTTGGGTTGAGGTAAACTTTATCAGCCGCAGATGCTAAATAATATGCGCCCTGCGTATAAATTTCGCCGTAAGAAACTACAAATTTTCCTGATTTTTTAAAATGTATCAGCGCATTACGTATTTCTTCGATAGTAGCCTGGCCAGAAAGCATATAACTTGCATCTAAATAAATACCTTTAATATTATCGTCAGTTTCTGCTTTTTTGATGCTAGCTAAAATATCTTTTAAACCGAGTGTTTTTTTTACGCTGAGGTTTAAAAACGGAATACCGGACAATGGATTGGCAGATGTTCGTTCTTTAATAGCATAATCAAAATCTAAACGAAGTACAGAATTTGCTTCTACCTCCGTTTTTTTATCACTTCCGGCAGAAGAAATTAAGCCGATTACAACAAATGAAAAAATTATCAGGCAAAGTAAAACACCCAAGATGGTGGCAAAAACATATTTAAAAAACTGTTTCATTTAAAGCTTATTCTTTTTTGCAAACTTAGCAAAACGTTAACGTTAAATGTTAGAGCTTTGCTTATATAAATCTGTTACAACATGGAAATTGTTTATTTTTTGCTGGGTAGTAATTTGGGTGATAGAAATGGCTATTTAGATGAAGCAAAAAAACTTCTTACACAAACAGTAGGGCGGGAAATACGTAGTTCTGCTATATATGAAACGCAATCTTGGGGTGTTGCAAACCTTCCGGATTACCTAAATCAGGTAATTGAAATGGAAACGGGTTTTTTGCCAGTCGCTATTTTAAAAAAAACGCAGGATATTGAAGAAAAACTGCATCGGGAAAGAACTAATAAATGGTATTCTCGTACAATTGATATAGATATTTTATTTTTTGGTAAAACAATTATTAACTTACCTGAACTTAAAGTGCCACATCCGGAGTTACAAAACCGATTGTTTACTTTGGTTCCGCTGAATGAATTGATTCCGGATTTTGTGCATCCGGTATTGAACAAAACCATACACGAACTAATGCAAAACGCGAACGACGATTTGCTGGTAACAAAAATATAAATTGATTCATAATTTACTATTGATTATATGTATACGCAAAGTGCTGAACAAGATTTTGATCTGTCATTTTTAGAAGAAATTGCAGATGGGAATAAAGAGTTTCTGATCGAATCTATCGATATGTTTTTGGTGCAAACGCCGGATATTTTTGGTAATATCTCTCAAGCTATAACTAACCAAGATTGGGTTACTACAGCTGCACTGGCGCATAAAGTAAAATCAAATTTGGGTTTTTTTGGAATGGACCGGATTAAAAGTGAGATTCAGGAAATCGAAATCAGTGCAAAAGCCGGTGGTCTTGATTCGCATTTGAAGATAAAATTTGATTCGATAAAAGCAGCAATTACTAAAAGCTTAGAACAACTTACGCAGATTAAAAAACAGATTGAGGCGGAAGTTTAACAGTAACTGGTGTTTTGTATCAGGACATAATTTGTATTTCCAATTGCTTAAAAGCTGATGATCTAATTCCTGATTCAGGATAACAGATTTTATTAAACATAAAGTTTTAACTGATTAATTATCCGTGTAAACCTGGTTAGAATGCGGATAAAACTGTGAATTTATCTTGAATTTAATCAGCAATATTAAGTAGGTTTTTTATGGAAGTGATAAGGTTAGGTAGTAGCTTTGTTCTTGTTTTCCAAACAAGTTCGTAATCAATACCAAAATAATCATGTGCAAGTCTGTTTCTAAAACCTCTTAATTTGTTCCATTCCAGATCAGGCAGTTTAGATTTTTCATAGTCGGGAAGACGATTTGCTGCTTTGCCAATAATCTCAAAGTTTCTAATGACGGCGTCTATAGTCTTCTTATCACATAAATATTGTTCTTGTGTTTAATCAGTTGTATAGCTAATTATACTTTCAGCACTTTCCAAAATATCCCTAAATAGTAAGTCTGGTTCTCTTTTAGACATATAAAATTTCGGGCTTAATCACTTCGTAGTATCTTGGTTTGATCCCGTTTCTGGAAACTAAATCTACTTTGCGCTTTAATTTTTCTTCTAATTCATCAGCCAAATCAAAAAAATCAGTATCGATTGGTTTACTAAAACTTACCATAATATCAATATCGCTTTGATCAGTAAAATCATCTCGGACAATAGAACCAAACAAACCCAAAGTACTTACACCGTATTTAGACATCAGTTCTGGCTTGAGCTGTTGCAAAATGAACTGTACTTCTTCAAGATATGCCATAAACAAACATAAGAATCAAATTTAACGAAGAAGCACGTCCTCGACTAACAAGGGCGTGCTTCTTTTATCAACTAAAAATCAGGATCGGTTAACCTAATTTAGCTTTCAAATTTTCATCAATAGCTTCCAGAAATTCTTCTGTATATAAATAATCTCGGCCGTGCTCTACTTTATTTCCGTGGATACAAACTGCTAAATCTTTAGTCATTTTGCCGCTTTCTACGGTTTCTACACAAACTTCTTCTAAAGTTTTGCAGAAGTTGATCAATTCCTGATTGTTATCTAAAATTCCACGGAATTCCAAACCACGAGTCCATGCAAAAATAGAAGCAATCGGGTTAGTTGAAGTTGGTTTTCCCGCCTGATGATCACGATAATGACGAGTTACTGTTCCGTGAGCAGCTTCAGCTTCCATCGTTTTTCCGTCTGGTGTAACCAAAGTAGAAGTCATCAAACCTAAAGAACCAAAACCTTGCGCAACGGTGTCAGATTGAACATCGCCATCATAATTTTTACAAGCCCAAACAAAGTTACCATTCCATTTTAAGGCAGAAGCAACCATATCATCAATCAAACGATGTTCGTAAGTGATGCCGGCTTCGGTAAATTTGGTTTTGTAATCCTGCTGATAAATTTCTTCAAAAATATCTTTAAAACGACCATCGTATTTTTTCAGGATAGTGTTTTTAGTAGATAAATACAGCGGCCAGCCTTTCATTAAAGCCTGATTAAAACAAGCATGTGCAAATCCTCTGATGGATTCATCTGTATTGTACATTGCCAGCGCAACGCCATCACTTTTAAAGTTATACACTTCAAACGATTGCTCTTCGCCGCCATCTTCCGGCGTAAATTTGATGGTCAATTTACCTTTTCCTTTCGTTACAAAATCTGTTGCACGATATTGATCACCAAAAGCATGACGACCGATACAAATAGGGGCAGTCCAGTTCGGAACCAAACGCGGCACATTGCTCATCACAATTGGCTCGCGGAAAACCGTTCCATCCAAAATATTCCGGATCGTTCCGTTTGGCGATTTCCACATTTGCTTCAAACCAAATTCTTTTACACGGTCTTCATCAGGTGTAATTGTGGCACATTTAATTCCAACACCAAATTCTTTGATGGCATTTGCAGAATCAATCGTAACCTGATCGTTGGTTTCATCACGGTACTCAATTCCTAAATCATAATATTTAATATCCAAATCCAAATAAGCCAGGATCAGTTTATCTTTTATAAATTTCCAGATGATACGGGTCATCTCATCACCATCCAGTTCTACAACCGGGTTGTTTACTTTAATTTTCTGTGCCATAGGAGCTTTTTAAATGGAATACTGTTT
>JBPBQV010000034.1:0-94593 GCA_050955045.1 Janthinobacterium lividum
TGTCCGTACAATGGCAGCTGCCCGATGCAACAATGGAAACTCCTATCGCAGGAAGCCATCTTTCACCTTATATTGACGCTGTAGCTTCTATACAAACCTTGCAAGTTAAGCCTATAAGTACAGCAATTTCAAATAGCTTGGTTGATCTGGCCATAGTTGCCAGTTCAGAAAGCCGACAAGTTGCCATAGATCAGACTTTTGAATATACAATTACTATAAAAAACGAAAGTGCCCTTGCCGCAACAAATGTAAGCGTAACTGATACTTTACCAGCAGCACTTAGTTTTTTAGCTATAAATAATGCTACTACTGGAAAAGCAACTTATGATGCCACAAGCCGTTTATTAACTTGGAAAGTTGATCAGATAAAGGCTAATGCTTATTGCGAACTACGTTTCTCTGCAAAAGCAACCCGTCACGGCATAATAAAAAACACGGTAAAAGTGGTATCGGATGAAAAAGACAACAATCTGGTCAACAATACTGCTATTGATTACAGAGAAATTGCAGGCATGACTATCTCAAATGTATTTACCCCGAACGGAGATGGCAGGAACGATACCTTTACAATCCCTGACCTTATGCAATACCCAGAAAACGAACTAACAATTCTAAACCGCTGGGGCGCAGAAGTATATCATGCCAAAAACTACCAGAACAACTGGACGGGCAACAATCTGGGCGAAGGCACGTATTTTTATAGCCTGAAGATCAAAAATAGCAAAGGCGAACAGGAGGAGTATAAAGGCTACATTACTCTTCTGCGCTCAACTATTTAACTGTGTTATGTCTTCTGTTTATCAAAAAACTAGGATTGAAAATGTAGTTACTATATTTGACTGTAGGAGAATGTAGCAACTAACTAACAAGATTATGTCACTAATTAAAAAAGAGGCAATAAGCCATCAAAACATATTAGACGATCAAAAAGGAGAAAGAATTATTGCATATCCAGTATTTGTTAATAGTCAGGTTCACGTCTTTTTATATTCTTTATCACACGGCAGATTGGAGTGACTGATGATTAAGTTTTTCTCAGACTGAATACATACAGCTCCTCTCAGTAGCAATATCATATAGTTGAGTTTGTTTACTTTTATACCCTGTTAACCCAAAAGAAACGATTCGACTATTACGTTTTAACGAAGGAATTTGTGTCATCAAGTAGAGCGGTCAATTACCGATTTTTTCCTTTCTTATCTGTTACATTAATCTATTAAATCAATCATATTACACCTAATTATAATTTAAATGTAATGGTAGTTGTGTTCCGAAATTCTACTGTGGCTGTTGCAGAACTCGAATAAAGGGGGATAGATTTTTTTTATTTAGCTGGCAAAATGTGTAATTTAAAACCATGCAAGGCAGAAAGGATTACACGGAAAAGCTGTTTATGAGTTTTCAGTTATCTAACCATGTTCCGAAGGAAAACTTTTATCGAAGATTGAGCGAAACGCTCGATTTGAGTTTTTTGTACAAGGACACGAAGGAACTTTATGGCAAAACGGGCAATCCGTCCACCAGACCGGTGGTCTTTTTCAAACTGCTGCTGATAGGTTATTTGGAGAACATTACTTCTGACCGAAAGCTGGTAGAGCACTGCGCCATGCGAATGGATGTGCTGTACTTTTTGGGCTTTAATATCGATGAAGAACTGCCCTGGCACTCTACCATCAGCAGGACCCGGCAACTATATCCGATTGCCTTGTTTGAGACACTGTTCAACAAAGTTTTCACACTTTCCGTAGGTGCCGGAATGGTATTGGGGCATACAGGCCGTGGATTCAGCTCCTGTTAAAGCTAATGCTTCGATGGAGAGCCTGGCTCTGAAGCAACCGAAAGATTCGCTCGCAAATTACTTTCAAAAAGTACAAGAAGAAAACGCAGAACCAAAAAAGAAGGATGATTCTCCAAGGGAATCCTATATCAGCGCACCTGAGCACCAGCTAAGGAATATAGAAAGACATCAGCAGAAATTGCGTGGCATTCCGCAGGGCCCATTAGGATCTTCTCATGAAAAAGCGCAGTTAGTAAGTAATAAAACGCATTACAGCCCACATGATCCGGATGCCCGGATATCAGTAAAACCAGGCAAGGCCAGAAAACTGAACTATCGTATGAGTATGGCCGTCGATACAGGTGCAGGTGTGATCAGTCATGTGCAGGCAGATTTTGCTGATGGCAGGGACAGTCAATATCTTCTCGAGATCACCCGAGAATTACAAAACCGGCTAAAAGAAAACGAACTGACAATGGCGAACCTACTTGCCGATACGGGCTACTCAAATGGTTCCAATTATAGCTTTTTAGAACAAAAAGGATTACCGCCTGGGGACCCGTATTTGGAATGTATAAGTCAGTTGTGCCTGGGTTTACTTACAACAACGAAATAGATGAATATACCTGCAGGGCAGCGATTACCATTTAAAGGCTTCGACCATACTGCCGATGGCAGGCTGCAGAAAAACTACTGGGCGGCATCCAAAGATTGCAAACTTTATCCGTTAAAACCCAGTTGTGTACCAAACATCCCGTGCAGAAAAATAACGAGAACACCTTACGATGAAAAGTACCACCGAGCTTACAGCTGCTAGCAAAGTAAAAGAGGCAGACAGATGAAAAAGCTGAGGCAAAGTACGGTGGAGCCAGTATTTGGTAGCCTGACCCAATATTACGGGCTAAGTAAAATAGGTGTCTTGGGCAAAGCCGGTGCCCACAAAGTCATGCTCCTGGCAGCCGTTGCCTTCAACCTCAAAAAGTACCTGAAAAATGGAGGAAGGGAATCTTCGCGCGCCTGCTTTGAAGGCATCACAGAAGACACTGAATAGATCTTCCTTGGTTTACTCGCCTTTTTGAACAATAGTTACTAGTTTTCCTGAAAGCTGAAAAACTACGATCTGAAATATGAATATTCGACGAATTATACCCCTTGTGCAACAGCCACGAAGAATTATTGAGATGGAGGGTTACCTCATATCACTAGCTTAGTAAATGGAGATATCTACTTTTGGCTAATATTAAATAAAAGTAGGGTTACATAAAAAGTCCACTCGGACAAGTATTTAGTGATTATTTTAAATTTTTTTAATTAGTATTTAAGCCTGTTTAGTTTACCTTTATTTATTAGCAACCGAATCAATAGCAGCTATTATTTATACTTTAATCAACATGAAAAGACTAAGATTTTTATCAGTTGCAGTGCTACTACTTGTAGCATTTGATTATGCTTCAAGTCAGGATTTGAAACTCAATGATCTTGAGTATTTCGAGACACAAGGCGTCAATGTCCTTGTGTACAGTAACCTTTTTAACGGAGGTTTCAACGATGAGAAGAACGCCGGGATAGAAATGATTCACCATGGTGTCAGAACATCGCAAGGTGGCGCGGTGAGACTTTCTAGCACTCCGGAGCAGTGGGATCTGGTTCCCAAAATATCAAACCGAAAGGTAAACCGTGCCTCGAAAACCATTGAGGCTACTCTAAGGTATGAAGATTACAATTTTGATTCGCGGGTGGTTGTTACGGCAAAAGGTAAAGGTGTTGAGATATCTGTTTACCTTGATAAACCCGTTCCAAAGGCACTTGAGGGGAGTGCCGGATTTAACCTTGAGTTTCTACCCTCGCAATATTGGCAAAAGGCATATTTGATGGATGGGCGGTATAACCGGTTTCCGCGCTATGTAGTAGGTAACACCATTACAAGGCCTAACAGTGAAAAACCAAAGCAATATAAAGGGTATAAAACTTCCGACGACAGGGGAACCGGCAAATATATTGATCCGCTTCCACTCGAAACCGGACGTACCTTTCTTCTTGCACCTGATGATCCCTCACGCTTGGTAAAAATCACCTCGCAGGATGCCGATTTGATGCTTTTCGACGGCCGTATGCTGGCACAAAATGGCTGGTTTGTAGTTCGCAGTTTACTTCCGGCAGGAAAAACAGGCAAGGTTTTGACCTGGACAGTTGAACCAAATGCTATTAAGGATTGGATACGAGAGCCAAATATTGGTTTCTCTCAAGTGGGCTATCTCCCTTCGCAACCAAAAGTTGCTGTTATTGAACTCGACAAGAAAGACAAACCACTTGCAATTTCATCGTTATACAAAATCGGCGACGATGGTAAAGCTACCAAAGTATTTAGCGGCAATATTGCGTCTTGGGGTAACTATTTTAAATACCATTATGTAAAATTCGACTTTACTTCAGTTAAGGTTCCCGGTATATATTATATTCAATATGGAAACCTTAAAACCAATAACTTTTTAATACAAAATAACGTTTACGATAAAATCACCGATGCCACCAGCGATATATGGATACCAATACATATGGATCATATGTTCGTAAACGAGGCTTACAGGGTATGGCATGGGGAACCCTTCAAAGAAGGTTATCGCCAAGCTCCGCCGAACACCGATCACTTCGACCTTCATGCTCAAGGGCCAACTACTGATACAAAGTATAAAGCACTCGAATTGATCCCTGGATTAAACGTAGGTGGTTTTTTTGATGCCGGAGATTTTGATATCGAGACCGGATCGAATATCAACGTAGTGCAAAACTTCGTCCGGACATGGGAATATTTTAAACCATCACGTGATGAGACTTTTGTTGACCAAAAGCAACGCTACGTTGATCTTCACCGACCCGACGGAACACCAGACGTATTGCAGTTTATCGAGCATGGTACATTGAACCTGGTAGCTCAGGCTGAGATTGTTGGCCACATGACACAAACGCTTTCCAACTCTGTTCTTGATAATTACCATCACCTCGGTGATGCAGCCTCAATAACAGATGGCCTTCCTTATAATCCCAAATTGGGGCCATACGAAGTAGCAAGTGACGGCCGATCAAGCGGAGTTAAGGATGATTTGTGGGCATTTACAAGCCGTAATCCTGGCCTCGACCTCGACGCAGCAACCATGTTTGCCGCAGCAAGCCGAGCGCTTAAAGGTTACAACGATGACCTTTCGGCCAGAGCATTGCAGCAATCAAAAAGACTGTTAAAAGAGTCAGCAGAATTACTTGCCAATCGGCCGCAAGACAGCTTAGACAGACGTAGAGGATCAGATGTTGGTACAAATCTTCAATTATACATCTCAACCGGAGAAAAACAATACGTTGATAAATTTCAGCAACTTTTATGGCCTGCACTTGACCGTAACGTAAATATCTTCCTTTTGACAGCATTAGATGCGATACCACATATGGACGCATCTTTTAAAGAAAAGCTCCGGCCTTATATCGTGAAGTACAAAGCGTACATCATCGGGCTTGAAAAGGATAACCCATACAGCGTACCTATTGGTCTTGGTAACTGGGCCGGTAGCGGAGACGTGACAAACTTTGGTACGACAATTTGCTTTGCCAGCAAATATTTCCCTGATATTATCGATGCAAGCCATGCATTTAAGGCCGCTAATTACCTCTATGGCTGCCATCCATATCATAATTATTCATTAGTGGCAACTGTGGGTGCTACACGTCCCAAAGCAGTCTTTTATGGCAATAACAGGGCTGATTTCTCCTTTATACCGGGAAATGTTGCTCCGGGCTTATTGTTTAGAAAACCTGACCACTTTGAAAACTACGACGACTGGCCATTTTTCTGGGGACAGAATGAGGGCACGATTGGTGGAAATACCAGTTATTTAATTTTTGGATCAGCCTTTAAAAATTTAGTAAAATGAACAGTTTGAATCAGCAGCTGATTCAAACTGTTCATTTTTAGCGCAAGTTATAAGTCCATCGATTCGATGCTTATTACTTGCGCTATTTTTTAAGTTTTGCAGGAAACTTAAAAACGATTCAATGAATAGTACAATCCGGAATATAATCAAGAGTACATTTGACGCTTTACTCCATGATTTTAAACACTGACTTTTGCTAACATGCGGTATGAAAAATGCTTGACAAAGAAAGGAATAAGAGAAGTTTAGTATTCAGAAATAGAACTGAGTACGACTAAAAAGAACTATCACTAACAGTACATTATTAAAAACAGGGTTCATGGGATAGTGATCGGAAAAAACTCGCTAATTAGTGATAGTTTTCGTGCTAATAAAAGCCTTAATGTTATTTGCTACTATAAAGCAGATCACCATACACAATAATAATTCAGGTAGTAAGCTTATTACTAAGTGCTTCAGTTAACTAGCTCACTTTTCCAAGCGAGATATTTAATCACTTCATAATTTTCAATATGTCTTATGTGAAATAAGAAAAGTCTTAAATCCTGTTACAATTATAAGTCAAACAGCGTGATGCCTAATCGTCTATATCAGTAATAAAAAGATTAAATTGTATCGTGTTTTGATGAATTACTATTAATAATAAGTAGGATTAAATTATAAATTTGTATTATAATGCCTATTGTAAAACCCTAATTACAAAATTTATGAAAAAAAAATTACTGTTTAATAAAAACAGTAAATATAAGCGTATAATATTTACGCTTATATTTACTGTTTTTGCACTATCAAATTCTTTTGCCCAAAATAGGCAGGTTACTGGTAAAGTAATCGCCAGCGATGACGGGACGAGCTTACCAGGCGTAAGCGTACAGGTAAAAGGTACGACTGTAGGTACAGTTACTTCCGTTAATGGTACTTATTCAGTTGCTGCACCAGCTAATGCTTCTTTAGTTTTTAGTTTTATTGGCTATACTACACAAGAAGTTACTGTAGGCAACCGCACTGTAATCAATTTAAAACTTGCTCCGAGTTCAACAACCCTGCAACAAGTAAATGTTGTTTCCGTAGGTTACGGTACAACTCAACGCAAAGATTTAACAGGTTCTGTTGCTTCTGTTGGGGCCAAGCAAATTGCTGATGTACCGGTAACCACAACCGATCAAGCCTTGCAAGGACGTGCGGCAGGTGTACAAGTTACCAACAATGATGGTGCACCTGGTGCAGGTGTACAAGTCCAAATCCGTGGTTTAGGTACGTTCGGAAATGCAGATCCGCTTTATGTAATTGATGGTTATCCTATATCTGGTGGCTTGAATCAAATCAACCCAAATGATATTGCCAGCATTGATATTTTGAAAGATGCTTCTGCAACAGCAATATACGGTACTAGAGCAGCAAATGGTGTAGTAATCATTACTACAAAACGTGGCCGAAAAGATGGTGGTGTACAAATTGGATTCGACACTTATACTTCTATACAATCTCAACCAAAAATGTATAATGTGCTGGATGCAAACCAGTTTATTACATTGACTAAAGAGAGGGCAACTGCTGATGGTATTACAATCGAACCTGAATGGAACAACCCAGCTTCCTTGAGAACAATTGACTGGCAAAAAGAGCTTTATCAAACTGGTTTAAGACAAAGCTATAACTTGTCTTTGCGAGGTGGTAATGAAAAAGTACAAACCGCCTTATCTTTAAATTACTTTAATCAGAAAGGCATCGTTCTACTTTCAGGATATAAACGTTATAGTGCTAATTTAAATGTAGATTATCAGGCTTTTAAATGGCTTAAAGCTTCTTCCAATATTAAATATAGTCGTAATGACAGTCAGGTACGTTTTGGAAGCGGTGGCCAGGATGCTGGTTTTGGTATTGGTAGTTTAACCAAATTAGTGCCGACCATGACAGGTAATCCTTTAACGGATCAGGCTAAAGATGCTAACGGAAATTATGGTTTTTATACTAAATCAAATCAGTATTTAAACTCACAACATAATGTTTTAGCAGATGTAGAAACTCAGGATCAAAAAAACCTAACTAATTATTTGTTAACCAATGAATCTTTAGAAGCTACTATTTTACCTGGTTTGCGGATTAAAACCAATTTTGGTATTAATAGTTCAGATAATTCCGGATATTACTTTACACCATCTAATAACCGAATGAACGGCGGCACTGTTTTATCTTCCTACTCTCAAAGCGCAAATAACAGTTTTGAATATTTATGGGAAAATACAGTAGCTTACACTAAAACTTTTGGTTTGCACAGTATTGATTTCGTTGGAGGTATCTCCAAACAAGATAATACTTACCGTTTTATAAGCGGACAAGGAAACGGGCAGGTAAGCAATGTATTACGAAACTTAAATAGTGTGAATAATATTACAAGTCTAACCGGCAGTGAATCAACTTATGCATTAGCATCTCAGTTTGCAAGGGTAAATTATAAGTTTGGTGATAAATATTTGGTAACTGGTACGGTAAGACGAGATGGTTCTTCCAGGTTTGGTGCTAACAACCGTTTTGGAATTTTCCCTTCAGGTTCTGTTGCTTGGAGAATTAAAAACGAATCGTTTTTAAAAGATGTAAGTGCAGTTAATGATCTAAAGTTTAGAGCAAGTTATGGTGAAGTAGGAAATCAAAGTTCAATAGGTTTATTTCAATATTTAAGTCTATATGGAACAGGTGGTAGTTCCACAAGTACAAATAATTTTGGTTATCCAGTAAATAAAGTTTATCAGGAAGGCCTTGTGCTTACTACTCCACCTAACCCTGATTTAAAATGGGAAACATCAAAACAAACAGATTTTGGTTTAGATGCTTCTTTCTTAGGTGGTAATCTTACTTTAACTGCTGATTATTACATTAAAGAATCTAAAGACTTTTTACTGAACATTCCTGTTCCAGCACAAACAGGTTTTACTTCGCTTACTAAAAACGCAGGAAGCATCAGGAACAGTGGTTTAGAACTAGGTTTAGAGTATCGTGAATCAAAAAGTGCATTTAAATATGGTATTGGTTTAAACTTTACCACTGTGAAAAATAGAATATTGAGTTTATCAACAGGTCAAAATGCTATTTATAACTTAACAACTTTAGGTTTCCCAAATACTGGTGCAAACAGCTGGGTAACTTATACTGTATCTAAGGTTGGAGGATCTATAGGATCATTCTATGGCTACAAAACAGCAGGAATTTTCCAAACCCAAGCAGAAGTAACTGCTGCAAACGCTGATGCAACTGCTAAAAATGGTGGTGTTGCTATTCCTTATCAAACAACTGTAACACAACCTGGTGACCGTAAATTTGTAGATACTAACGGTGATGGTAAAATAACATCTGCTGATAAAGTAGAATTGGGCAGTCCGCTTCCAAAATTTTATACTGGTTTAAACCTGGATGCCTCTTATAAACAATTTGATTTTAATGCTTTACTTTTTGCGTCTGTAGGAAATAAAGTTTTTAACTATCAGGAAAGGACTTTAGAGTCATTTGGTGCTACTAATGGAAGTATTGGTATTGAGAACGTTAGTGAAAATTACTATTTAAACCGTTGGACAACAACAAATCCTTCGAACAGATATGCTAGAGTTGTTAAAGATGATCCAAATGGCAATACACAGCCTTCCGATGTTTATGTTGAAAATGGTAGCTTTTTAAAGCTAAGAAGTGTACAAGTAGGATATAGCTTACCAACAGATTTAGCTAAAAAGTTAACATTAACCAGAATTCGAATTTATTTAAGTGCTCAAAACTTGTTTACCATAACTAAATATTCTGGTTTAGATCCTGAAATTGGTCAGCCTAACGATCCAGGCACAAATACAAGGAATTCAACTGCATCGGGAATAGATATTGGCACTTATCCAAATTCAAGATATTACACACTAGGATTAAATGTAACTTTCTAATCATTCTAACAGATAAATAGTATGAAATTAAATAGATATATTTTAACTGCAGCATTAGGCATCGCGCTGATGTTACCATTAGGCTGCTCTAAAGAGCTGGAAAAGACAGACGTTACCGATATTTCTGGTGACGCATTATTCAAAAATCCGGATGATGCTGTAAAGCTGGTCAACTCAATTTATAACACCTTTCTGAATGTTGATTTCATGCTGAAATCACTTTGGTATCAGGCAAATTTCTTATCTCAAGATTTCAAAAATTATGGTTCGGATACATTTTTTGAACGGTATGAAGTACCGGCAAGTTTTGATCCTTTAAATACCTTTTGGGTGAGAAGTTATGCTGGTATAGCACGTGCCAATTCAGCGTTTCCTGTTATTGCCCAAATGAAAGCTGATGGCATTTTAACTGCTGCTTTGGCAGACCGTTTAACAGGAGAAGCGTATTTTTTACGTGGCGTTTTTTATTATTATCTGGCAACAAATTTTGGGGGAGTGCCCTTAGAGTTGAAAGTAGTTACGGATAATGGTTTGCATCCAAGAAATACACAGGATGAAGTTTTTACTTCTGTAGTGTCGGATATGCAAATGGCCGCAAGTTTGTTACCGTGGAAAGAAGACTTGGCAGCTGCTGATTTAGGTAGAGCAACCAAAGGTTCTGCTTTGGCTTATTTAGGTGGAGCACAAATGTGGTTAAAAAAGTATGCTGATGCCGTAACAACTTATAATCAGTTAACCGGAAAATATCAGTTGATGGAGAAGTTTATTGATGTCCATGAGTTTGCTAATCAAAATAACAAAGAATCTATCTTTGAAGTACAGTTTTTGGCTTATGGCGATCAAGCTTGGGGCCATGCAAATGAAACACATTGGTTATCTTCCTTCGGTATGCCCGAGGAGATTACAACTTTTGGTTATGATTATGCTGACAAGAAACTTTACGATTCTTATGAAACCAACGATACCCGTAAACTAGCAACGGTTATTGGGCCTGGGGATGTTCACCCAAGTCCAGCAATTAAAATTTCATCTTACCCAGCTGTAGTTGCAGGATTTGCAGCTAAAAATGCGCGTTATATTGGATCTGATGGGAATATCATCAACACTTGTGGAACAGTTGAGAAACCATGGAAAGGCGCTGACGGAGCAAGATCTGGTTATTATGGAACAAAATTCTGGAGAGATCCAAGTATCACTGGTGCTACGGGAACACCGCAAGCCATCTTTAGCGGACAAAATGTGATTATGATGCGATATGCAGAAGTGTTACTGAGTAAAGCAGAAGCACAGGCCAAAAGTGGTGATGCAGCAGGAGCATTAGCAACTGTACAACTAGTTAGAAACAGAGCATTCGGTAAATTAACCAATACAGCAGCTGTTGTACCAGCACCGCCTTCTGGTACCGATATAACAAATGTTATCCTGGATGAATACCGTCATGAATTAACTGGCGAAATGTCTTTATGGTTTGATTTAAGACGTTCCGGCTCTCAAGCTGCTTTCGTTTTAAGGACTTACGGAACTACTATTCCTGCAGGAAAAGATATTATGCCAATTCCGCAGGCAGTACTTGCAGCTAATTCAACTTTAACACAAAACCCAAGTTATTAGTAGTATTAACTCAATAAAAAAACCGCCTTAACTATAAGGCGGTTTTTTTTATTTCAAATATTTTTGAAATGTTTGTTAACTGTTTAAATCAACATTCAACAAAATTCTAATACTTCTTTTATAAACTAAAAATTTAAATTCTGTTATTTTTTTTCATACTATTAAAGATTAATTGTTCTAAAAATATGGGTGTAAAAGAAGCATAGAATTTTGTTTAAAAGACTTAAACCATTGTGTTTGTATTTAACATAAAATGATCACATCAAGAAAGTATTTGTATCTGATAATTTTTTGTGTACCACTAGCATTTATCTTTTCGCAATGTTTCAATTTAGAAAAGAAACAAGATCCGCGTGGTAGTGCATTTGCCGGATCTGCTTCTTGCATTAAATGTCATCGGAATTTATATAATTCTTACTTAACTACGGCTCATTATAAAGCTTCTCAAACTGCATCTGTTCGTACAGTTCATGGTAGTTTTCATCCGGATTCTAATACTTTTTTTATCGATAAAAATTTGAAGATTGTATTGGAAAAGCATAACAACGGCTTTTTTCAAACAGCTTATGCCAATGGTAAAATTACTAACAGCCAACGTTTCGATATTGTATTTGGTGGAATTAAAGGCGAAACTTACGTTTATTGGAAAGGAGATCAGCTGTTTCAACTGCCATTATCTTATTTTAACCGCTTAAAAATTTGGGGAACTAGTCCGGGCTATGATGCCAGCCAAGTTGATTATAGCCGAGCCATCGGAACAAGATGTTTTGAATGTCATAGTTCTTTTATCAACGAAAATCTGCAGCAAACAAAAAATTTGCATCAAGCAGAATCATTCGATAAATCTTCGCTGATCTTAAGTATTGATTGCGAAAGATGTCATGGCCCGTTGGCCAATCATGTAGAATTTCAGACAGCAAATCCTGATCAGAAAACAGCCAAATTTGTGGCTCAATATCAATCGTTATCAAGGGCACAAAAACTGGATGCTTGTGCGGTTTGCCATTCCGGCAATAAAAGTACAATGTTAAAATCTACTTTTGGTTTTAAACCAGGAAATTTGCTTGCTAATTTTAAGTTGCCTGACCTTAATGAAGGTGTTGCCAGCACATCAAACCTGGATGTTCATGGAAACCAAATGCAGTTGCTAGCCAGTAGCAAATGTTTTGTAATGAGTAAAATGGATTGCTCATCGTGCCATAATACACACAACAATGAAAGAGGTAACGAAATGTTGTTTGCGCAACGTTGTATGAATTGTCATAAAACAGCAGACCATAATTTTTGTAAAAAGGCCGGTTCAATAACTGCCAATGCACTTCGGATGAATTGTGTTAAGTGCCATATGCCAGAAAAAAACTCTACTGCAATTACTGTTCAGACTTCGGTAAAAGCAGTGGCGGTGCCTTTTTCTGTTACTACGCACCGTATTGCTGTTTATCCACAGGAATCAGCCAAAATAATGGCTTACCTAAAAGATACTAATAAAAGAAGCATCAATAATGACTAAAACTGCTTTCAAAAAGGATGTAAAAACTTCTTTTACTGCTGTAATTTAAGCTCGCTAAGCATATAATCACTCAATTTTTTTCTTGTTTTGCATGCACATTAGCACTGTTGCACTAATAGATTCTACCATAGAAACGATTGATGGAAGCCTTATCTGTGGCTTGTAAAAATGGTTTGAAGTTTTTTTATACACCGATATACCTTAAATCGCTGGTATCATGAAAGCTAAATCAGCACCAAACAAACGGATTTATTTGCAAATGAGGCGTCCACGAGCGGTCAATCTTTTCGTTAAAATTGTGACCGGCCAGATGCAAATGCTTTTATAAAGTCCAAATCCTCTATTATAGAGGATAAATTTCAGATTAGAAAGTTATACTATTATTTCAAAAATTAAATTATATCAGGATAAATAACATCCCTTCGAGCAGACTTTTTAGATTTGTGCCTCCCACTGACTGTTTTAACCAATTAGTAATTTATGAAACATATTATCATCTGTCTTTTGGCTCTTATTTTCCTTAGTAAGCTGGGTTATACTCAGCAGCAAAATATCAAAACTGCTAATTTACTGAATGCGGATCAATTGCAGCCTTATGGCAGGTATGCATTGAGTGGGCGGCATGAACTGGAACTCGTTAGCTCGGCAGTACATTTTGGCTTTAGTTTTACAGGTGAAGAGTGCACAATTTATGCTTCTTTACCGGCAGAAAACGAACATAACTATCTACAGTATGAACTGGACGGCGTTTACCAAAAACGAATACGTATTGAGGGCAAGGAGAACAGTGCTCTAATTATCAAAGCTATAGGTTCGGGAAAGCATAGTATCTGGATTTATAAAGCAACAGAAGCAACTACAGGCCCGATATTTATTTCTAGAATCTCAGCTCCGGGAGCCAAAGTGTTAACTGCACCCAAAGCAGCACCTTTGATTGAATTTATTGGCAATAGCATTACCTGCGGGGCAGCGGCTGATACAGCTGAATTTCCTTGCGGAACGGGTGTGTACCAGGATCACCATAACGCTTATATGGCTTATGGGCCAAGGATAGCCAGAGCCTTGAAGGTAAATTTTTTAATGAGCAGCGTAAGCGGAATAGGAATTTACAGAACCTGGAATAAAGAAAGCCCTTCTATACCACAGGTGTACGAAAAACTTGATTTTCAGCAGGATGATACTCGTAAATGGGATTTTAGAACTTATTCCCCTAAAATTGTCAGCATTGCCTTAGGGACGAATGATTTTAGCACAGGAGATGGAAAACTACCCAGAAAACCATTTGACGAAAGTATTTTTATCAGTAGCTACATTAGGTTTGTACAGCTAGTTAAAACAAAATATCCTAAAGCAAGAATCGCTTTACTTAGCAGCCCGATGGTGAAAGGTTCAGCTGGAATAATGCTTGAAAAATGTCTCAATCGAATAAAAAAAGAAATTGACAGCAAATATCCGGCAGATGTGCCGGTTGATACTTTCTTTTTTAAACCAATGGATGCTCACGGATGCAATGGTCATCCAAGTGTAGAGGACCACCAGATTCTGGCTGAGCAGCTCTTGCCATTTTTTAAAAAACTGCTTGAGTAGCGAAATTTTAAAAGCTTTTTTGAAAAGAAACAAGTATAGGTTCTAATGAATATCCTGCACGATCATGCGAATTTTCTGATTGAGCTCTACTAATGCTCTTTTTAGCAGCAAGATTTCTTTGCACATTGACGAACTCCTCGCTCGAATATATTGACCATGTGCCTAGGACGGAAGCGACCAATTCCTACCCCGCTAAATATTACAAGATCGTCTTTGAGTAGGTTAATCTACTTGCTTGTCATTACTTACCTATTTTTATTAATAAGGCAATAGATTGATGCTTGGGGAGATTACCGTTAAAACTTTTGTCTTCTTTTAAATTGTACTACTTTTAGGGGAGCTTACAGCGCCATCTAACCAATTATCGGCTTTTTTGTTACAAGTCCAATAAGCGTTGAAATTTTTTATAGTATTCCTGCTTTAAAACTTGTACAACTTTAGAAAAGCATGTTCAAGTCAGTTTCTACTTATCTAATTGTTTTAAATGATATTAAACTGCGACAAGTTCAGTACACATTTAATTTTTATTAGTGCTTCTTTTAGCTATAAAAAATAGATGCTAATGTTTGAGTCAATAGATTTTTATAATTATGTTTTTATAGTCTATCACTAAATAGCTTTAGTGATAGAATGTTAATATACCACAAAATATTGCTCAGATAACATATATATTGCCCTTAAGCAATTACTTATGTTTGAATTGAAGATTAAGTAAAAAGTATCGAAGTCTGATTGTTTCTTAGTTTTCAATCCAATTATATTATAACCTATTTTTTTGTTTTTCAGGAATTTTAAAAGCTGTCTCTTAATTAAGGGTAAGGAATTTTTATTTATCGCTTTAAAAAGCAGAAAGATGCATTTGTTGTAAACTTTTTTAAAAAAATTAAACCTTATTACATGAAGTTAAAACTTTACAAAAAAAGTTTGTTTTTATTTTTTTGTTTGTGCTTTTGCATAAGCTTATATGCACAAGGGCAAGTGCAGGTTACTGGGACAGTAACTACTACAAAAGGAGAAGCTCTGACAGGAGTATCCATTAAAGTAAAAGGCACCGGTCTTGGTACGGTTACCGATTTGAAAGGCGCATTTAGTATCAGAGTTGCAGGTGCACAAACTGTATTGCAAATATCATATTTAGGTTTTAGCCCTAAAGAGATTACAGTAGGTACCAACCATAACCATAACATAATACTTGTAGAAGCTACCAACCAGCTAAAAGATGTAGTGGTAACAGCCTTAGGTATTAAGCGAGAATCAAAAAGGCTGGGTTATTCAACTGCTACAGTTAATACTGATCAGCTTACAGTTAGCCGAACTACAAACGTAGGTAACAGTCTGGAAGGGAAAGTGGCAGGTTTAAACGTTTCACCGCCTGCAGGTGGTCCTGGTGGTTCAACTAAAATTAGGATACGGGGCCAATCTTCATTTGGAGGTAACAATTCGCCTTTAATCATTGTAAACGGTATCCCTATTAACAATACGGCAGTATCAGCCGGTGGATCTAGTGGTAATGGTACAGGTAACCCTACCGGCGGTTCATCAGATCAGGGAGATGGCTTGCAAAGTATTAGTCAGGATGATATTGAATCCATGACTGTATTGAAAGGTGCGGCAGCGGCAGCTCTATATGGATTTCGTGCTAAAGATGGCGCAATTATCATAACCACCAAATCAGGTTCAAAAGACCAGGGTATCGGTGTAGAGTTTAACTCAAATTTTCAAGCCGATCAAGCACTCGATTTTACTAACTTTCAATACATTTATGGCCAGGGTGAAAACGGTAAACGGCAAGTGACGTTGGCCGATGCACAAAGTTCTGGTGTACATAGTTTCGGTGTAAAATTTGACGGTGCGCCTACTATTCAGTTTGACGGTTCAACTCAGCCTTATTCTCCTTTTAAAAATCGTATCAGCCAGTTTTATCGTACTGGAAAAACCTATTCAAATTCTATTGCCCTATCAGGCGGTAATGAAAAAGGTGGTTTTCGTTTATCTTTCAATAATACAGATGCCGATGCCATTATGCCTAATTCAGACTACCATAAGAAAATTTTTAATTTAGGATTGAATTATAAGCTTACACCTAAGCTTTCCATGCAGCTTAATGCCAATTACTCTAACGAGTTTAACCACAACCCACCTCAAATTGGTATACAGGATATGAATGCTAATACAACCATTTATACTATGGCAAATAGTATTAACCCGGATTGGTTAAAAAACTATAAAGATGCTAACGGCAACGAAATGCCTTTAGCCCGTTTTACCAATCGTAATAATCCATACTGGGTTACTTACCAGAGATTTGAGAATGTACACCGCGACAGACTGTTCGGTAATGCTTCTTTAAGATATCAGTTTACAAACTGGCTGTATTTGCAGGGTCGTGTTGGTCAGGATTATTTTACACGCCCTTATAATTACGACCGGCCTACCGGTACCCGTTCTATAGGTGCTGTTACTACTGGTTTTAACGGCTATTATTACCAGGACGTTTCTACGTTCCGTGAACGAAACTTTGACTTTTTGCTGGGCGCAAACCATAAGTTCGGCAATGTTGGAGTAGATATAACGGTTGGCGGAAATGCCATGCAACAGGTATATGATAATTTGAGTACTGCTGTAACTAACTTTTATGTCAGGGATCTTTATACTATAGGTAATGGTCAAACTAAGAGCCCTAACTATACTTATGGCAGAAAGCGCGTAAACTCCTTTTATGGTTCGGCTGAGCTTTCATTTAAAAACTATTTATACCTAACAGCTACTGCACGTAATGACTGGTTTTCGACCTTAAACATAAATTCTAACAGTTACTTGTATCCTTCAGTAAGTGGCAGCTTCGTGTTTAGCGAATTATTGGGAGAATCTTCCCCTTCATGGCTGGATTATGGCAAATTGAGAGTAGCATATGCAGAAGTGGGTGGCGATACAGATCCTTACTCTAACAACCTTTATTATTCTTTAAATGCAAATTCATTCAACAATACAGCCTTAGGTTCTATTGCAAATGATGTAAGTCCGAATGCTAATTTAAGGCCTTTAAAAGTAAAGGAAAAAGAAGCAGGTATTGAATTCCGGATGTTTAAAAGCAGGGTTAATTTAGATTTGTCTGTTTATCAAAAAAATACAGTTGATGAAATCCTGAACGTTGATATTTCTGCTGCATCCGGCTTTAATCAAACTAAAGTTAATATTGGGAAACTGCAAAATAAAGGGGTAGAAGTCTTACTTACTTTGGTACCAGTTAGAACATCTAAAATTAGTTGGGAAACTGCTTTTAACGGCTCTTATAACATTAGTAAAGTATTAGCGCTTGCCAATGGACAAAAACGGTTTGATGTTGGGGCAGGAGAATTTTTCGGAACAGTTTCAGAAGAAGTTGGCCTTCCTTTGGCATCGCTTCGCGGGTATGACTATAAACGTGATGCGCAGGGCCGTATCATCACTGTAAATGGTTTACCGCAACAAGGTGCCTTAACCACATTTGGCAGTGCTATCCCTAAATGGGTTGGCGGTTGGAGCAATACGGTAAGGTACAAAGGCTTCAGGCTATATACTCAGGTAGATTTTAAGGCCGGAGCTAAATTAATATCCAACTCAAACCTTAATTTTTTACGGGAAGGTTTATCTCAGCAGTCCTTAGTTGGCCGGGAAGGCGGCGTTGTGTTTCCGGGTGTAAATGCAGATGGTACACCTAATACAACAGCTGTAGAAGCAGAAACTTTTTATACGAGTTACCGCAGTACCAACATAGCTACACCATTTGTATATAACGCCAGTTTTGTAAGATGGCGAACTGTTTCACTTGGATATGATTTGTCTCGCTTCTTTAAAGGCACCTTTATCAAAGGCGTTAATCTTTCAGCTACAGTTAATAACGTACTGATGATCAAAAAATATGTTGATAATCTTGATCCTGAAGCACAAGTTTCTGCTTCTGATAATTTGCAGGGTATTGAGGCACATACGCTTCCAACCACACGCAGTTATGGGCTTAACTTAAATGTTAAATTGTAAATCTCTATCAAAATTTATCATGCAAAAAACACATATAACCTTTACTTTAATATTTTTATTAATCAATTTTTGCAGTTGTAAAAAAGATTTTGAAGCTGTAAATACCAATCCAGTATTAGCTACCACATTAGATGCATCTTATCTTTTTTCAAATGCCGAATTCAATTCTGCCTTGCCTGTTTACTATTATCAACCAGAAATAGTACAGCAATTAAACACACCAAGTACGGGTGTACTGGAGGGTGGAAATCATAATGTTTATTTTGATGCTAACTCTAATATCGTTTTTAATTACCTGTTTAAAGGCCCAACTGGCGGTTCTGTTGGTGGCCCGGTTGCCTTACTTGTTACGGTAATTAACCAAACAAGCAGTAACCCTGCACGCAGCAACCTGTATAATATGGCACGTATTTTAAAAGCCTATGAATTTATGATTTTGGTTGATACTTATGGCGACGTGCCCTATACACAAGCTGGCCAGGGTTTTTTGGAGGGAATAAATTTGCCAAAATATGATCAGCAACAAACTATTTATGATGATATTTTAAACGAACTCGACATAGCTACGAAAGCCCTCGATGCCTCTAAAGCTACAGAAAGCGGCGATTTGTTTTATAAAGGGAATATTGCACAATGGAAAAAATTAGGAAATTCGCTATTGCTACGTGCAGCTATGCGCTTTAGCAAGATAGATCAGGCTAAAGCACAAAAATATGTTGCCATAGCAGTTAGCGGCGGCCTGATGCAATCTAACACTGATAATACTTTCATTCAATTTAACAGTACCTTTAATAATCCAACGGGCACTTGGTTTCAGGCTACAGAACGTGGTAATATTTATTTAGCCCAGCCTTTTGTTGACTATTTAAAATCTACTGCTGATCCCCGTTTGCAGGTAATTTCGGTTAAATATGCCAATCCAGCCAGTCCGTTGGGCACTGTTGGTACCGAAGATACATCACCTGCTAACCAAGTTGGAATGCCAATGGGTTATAATGAATCAACCATAAACACAGCTCCGGGATTTCCTGGTAAATCCGGCGCAGGTTATAATTATTCTCAGGTAAACCGTCGTACCTTAGGTAAAATTGATATTCCGGAGTTCTTTGTAACTTATTCGCAAACCTCTTTATTACTTGCTGAAGCTGTACAAAGGGGCTTGACTACCGGAAACGTTGCTTCGTTGTATACTACAGGAGTAAAAGCACATATGGATCAAATGGCGGCATTTGATGTATCTGCAACTATTTCGGCTACTGCTCAGAATGCTTATCTGGCTGCAAATCCTTTTAATCCAACCAAAGCTTTAGAACAAATCAATACACAATACTGGGTATCATCATTTCTTAATTTTAACGAAGCTTGGGCTAATTTTCGCAGAAGTGGATATCCGGTTCTTGCACCTAATCCGTATCCATTTGCCGATGCATCTGTTAAAGGAGACTTTATCCATCGTTTACCTTATCCTTTAAGAGAACAATCTGTTAATACTGATAATTATAATGCGGCAGTAGCACATAATGGACCAGATAATATGGCAACACGAATATTTTGGGATAAATAAAATAAGGTGTAACTAATCTACCAAAAACGAATTTTATTTTTCTTTCAAAACAATAAAAAATGATGATAAAAGAAGCAATTTGTATGATGATTCCTTATGATTATCAAGTGTACTAATTGCTTCTTTTATCACTAAAAAATAATAAGTAAAGGAACTGAAACACTTTAAATGCCTCTGTTTAAATTTCTATTACAAAGCTTTGATGCTTCTTTTATGTCTGTAAATTTTAATTTTACAACTGGTGCAATCACAAAAAACAAAGTAGTTCAAAGTTTTAGGCTGATAAAAGAAGTATCCAAAATTCCGGATAAAATTTAAACAAACTTTAGGATGCTTACACAGCTATTAAAGTTTGTTCTTTTTTCAAATACAGAGAACGGTATTCGAGCGGATGTTTATTGGTGATAGCTTTAAATTGATGATAAAAATGTGAAATATTGTTATAGCCACAGGCATATCCAATTTCTGAAACATTTAAATCTTGTTCAACTAGTAAACGACATGCTCGCCCTATCCTTACTTCTATTAAAAAATCAAGATAAGTTTTCTTTGTTTTTACTTTAAAATATCTGCAAAAAGAGTGCTTGCCCATTGAGATTAAAGCGGCTACATCATCTATTAATATTTTTCGGTGAAAGTTGTTGAATGTATATTCAAAGACCTTATCGATTCTTAATTTATCCAAATGATTCACTTCCTGATAGGAGCCGTTACTCGAAATAGTATCGAATTCCTGAGAGGATGCAATAAGCTCAAGTGCAGATAATAAGTAGATCAACCGTTTTGCTGGCGGTTCAAACATCATATCTTCAATTATTCCAGAAACTTTCCTCCGAGTTTCCCCTTTTATTCTTAACCCCAATTTAGCCGTTTCAAATAGGTCCACCATATATTTAACTTCTGGTAAGTTTAAAAACATGTTGCCCCAAAGTTCCTGCTGGAAAAGTACCACGATAGATTCGCCAACGTTTTCATCAGTTCGTTGTATATATTTTATTTCGTGTTGAAAGGTATGGGGCAAATTCGACCCGAATAGATAAGTATCACCATTTTTAAACGGGCCTACATGATTTCCAATTAAACAAGTACCCGCGCTTCTTTTAATCAGTAACAATTCAAGTTCCGGATGATAATGCCAGGAGCTAAGCATCTGCCTTCCTACATCCTTATGAATATTGAAAGAATGATCTGGCGTAGTAGTTACCTTTTTTAATGTCGCTTTCATTGTAAAAATAATCAATTTTCGACTTTTGGATAAACCTTTATCTTATAAAGAAAATAATTCTTTAAGTGTAATTCATTGATATATAATTCTATAAAGATTATCAAAGCGCAAACGCTATAAAAGACCCGCCCGGTTTTGTATGATAACGTACGCCGCCAGCTGCTATTACCACGTACTGCTTGCCATCAATGGCATAAGTAATTGGTGTTGCAAAGCCGCCGGCGGGTAGTTTGTATTGCCAAAGTATTTTGCCTGTATCTTTATCAAAAGCACGGAGCATTTCATCTTCGGTAGCCGCAATAAAAATCAGGCCGCCTGCCGTAACTACCAAACCGCCGTGGTTTTCTGTCCCGGTTGGTTTAACACCTTTTTTTGTTAACGCTGCATATTCTCCCAACGGAACTTTCCATACAAAATCTCCTGTATTTAGGTTGATGGCATTTAAAGTTCCCCATGGTGGTTTAATAGCCGGATAACCGCTTGGGCCACGAAACTGCAGGAAACCATTGCTGACGTAAGCGGGCTCGTAAGGAAATTTTGTTTCTGCGGATGCTTCTTTTATCCCTGTTTTTTTAACAACATGGCTGGCCGGAATATTGTGCGGAGCATCCGTACCAATCTTTTTGGTTTCATTATTCAGCAAAAAACCAATGATATTACTTCGATCCTGATAAGAAATATGCCTGAACGATGGCATCCGGCCGTTGCCCATGGTAATGATATCGTTGATTTTATCTTTACTGAGCTTTTTACCGATGTTAAGCAAACTCGGATATTCCTGTCCGCTTCCTTTTCGGTCTGCACCGTGGCAAACGGCGCAATTTTTCAGAAACAACGCTTTACCTTTTGATGCAGTTTCATCATTAAACGTCTTCACATCCATCATGCGCAAATCCCAGGGCATATTGTTGGCGTTTAAATAAATTATTCCTTCAGGATCAGCAGCTGTGCCGCCCCACTCTGCGCCTCCACCAATACCAAATACAATTGTTCCGGCATTACTTGGCGGCATAAATTTATTACCGCGACGTGTAGTTAAATATCTTTTTAAAGCAAAATCGTGGTCTTCCGGCGTAAGATCGGTCAGTTCATTTTCTGTTATATATTGTGTTGAAAAAGGCGCAGGCTTACTTGGATAAGGTTGTGTTGGCCACGGTTTTTCTCCGTTTAAAGGATGATCTGTTGGTACAGGTTTTTCTATAACCGGAAAAAGCGGTTTTCCGTTATCCCGGTTAAGCACATAAATAACACCATCTTTTCCGGCAACGGCAACTGCATCAACCATTGTACCATTGTGTTTAACCTTGATTAAATTTGGGGGAGCTGGAATATCCCTGTCCCACATATCGTGATGGATATTCTGGAAATGCCATTTGCGTTTACCGGTTTCTGCATCCAATGCCAGGACACAATTGGCAAATAAATTAGTGCCGATACGTTTTGCGCCATAATAATCTACGGAGGGTGAACCTGTTCCCAAATAAACCGTTCCGCGCTTTTCATCTAAAGTTAAGCCCGACCAATTGTTGGCACCACCCATGTATTTGTAGGCGTTGGGTGGCCAGGTATCATAACCAAATTCTCCAGGAAAGGGAATGGTATGAAAAACCCACTTTAATTTACCGGTAATTACATCGAACGCACGAACCGGACCGGGAGCAGCATCACCACTTTCGGTGGCCATCGTTCCCATAATATACGTGTTTTTGAACACGACGCCCGGCGTTGTACCTGCAACCACCTGCTTATGCACATCGTGGTCTAAACCATCGCCTAAACCGGTATAAATATCTATTTTACCATGATCGCCAAAATTATCAACTGGTTTCCCAGTAGCTGCATTTAGCGCATAAATGAAACTTCCGGCAGCATAAATAATGCGTTTATCGTTTCCATTTTGCCAGTATGTAACGCCACGGCTGGGATGATAAACCGGCTCACGGTTTTTATAAGGATCAAAACGCCAGATTTCTTTACCAGTTGCAGCCTCTACGGCAAAAGCTTTTAAACGCGGTGAAGTGCCATACATAATTCCGTCAACCACAATGGGCTGACATTGCCAGTTAACCGGCCTTTGGGTAGTATCCTTATTGTCGCCGGTTTCGAACTGCCAGGCAACTTTCAGGTTTTTAACATTTTCTTTATTGATCTGATCCAATGGCGAATACCGGTTACCGGCATTATTACCTCCGTATTTCGGCCAGTCCGCATCAGAGATTGCTTTTTCTTGTTTATTACATCCTGCACAAAGCCAAACAGCTATAGCAAGCGTTATTGAAGTGATTTTTTGCATGCCGATATTCAATACTTCTTTTACACTACTATTTCTGTTTGCGGAAGATCTTCTGTCTGGTTATCGTTTCTGGATTGCGGTGGTTTCCGATGCCACCACGAAGCCAGAATAGAACCGGTAACATTCATTAGCGGACCAAAAACGGCAGGTGCTAAACCAACGGTTGCCATTTTGCCCATTTCTTTAGCTAATCCGGAGGCAAGGCCGCCGTTTTGCATCCCAACTTCGATAGCTATTGTTCGGCAGTCGCGCTCGTCCATTTTAAATAAACGTCCAGACCAGTAACCTAAAAAATATCCGGCCAGATTATGGATCAGCACCAATAAAATTAAAGCCGGCCCGATGGTTAACAAACTGTCGCGACCAGCAGCAGTAATAATAACAATGATAAAAGCGATACCAAACATAGATACAAAAGGCATTGCCTGATCCAGCCATTTTGCTTTACCAGAAAAAAACTTATTAAAAGCCAAGCCAGCAGCTATAGGTAGGATTACCATTCTGATAATATCCCACATCATATTTAACATATTGATTTTTACAAAAGCTCCTGCAAAAAAGTTCATCAGCATTGGCGTCATCAATGGTGCAAGCAATGTTGATACCGCCGTAATGGTAATGGATAAGGCTAAATTTGCTTTAGCGAGATAAGAGATAACGTTGGAAGCCATGCCGTTTGGCGAGCAGCCTATCAAAATAATACCGGCGGCAATTTCGGGCGGGAAGCCGCTTAAACTGGCCAGCGTATAACCGATCAGCGGCATAATCAAGAAATGGCTAAAAACGCCAATAAATACGCCTTTTGGCATTTTGGCAACACCAACAAAATCATGAAAACTCATGGAAGTACCCATTCCGAACATAATAATCTGGATCAGCGGTGTAATCAGCACGGCAAATTTGAATCCATTAAAAGCCACAAAATATTGTGGGTAATACAAGGCCGTAGTTACAGCTGCAAAAATTGTTACCGTATAAACAAAGCCTTTTAACAGCGTAAATCCTCTGAAACCTAAAGCTAATGCTGCAAAAGCACCGATAACCAGCGGGCCGGTAGCCGCACCTTTTCCAACAAATGACATTACCCCGGCTGTCAGCAAGCATAAAACACAAACACCAATTGCAATTTTATATATCAGAGAGTTTTTCATTTCAGCAAAAGTTATTAACTGTAAGTTCTATCGTGAGATCGTACATCATTCCATTCCGGCGTAGGTTTAAAATAGCTTTTATCATTAGTTACCAAATGTTGCTTCACTTCATCATCATTTAATTCAATGCCCAATCCTGGTGCCGTTAACGGAACATTTGCAAAACCCTTTTCAAAGAGTTTGCGTCCATCCGTGGTTTTAACCAGGTTTGTCCACCAGGGCACATCTACCGAATGATGTTCCAGAGCCAGAAAATTTTGGGTAGCAGCCGCGCAATGTACGTTTGCCATAAAGGAAACCGGCGTGCCGGCCTGGTGCATGGCCATCGCAATACCGTATTCTTCGGCATAATCACCAATTCTTTTGGTTTCCAATATACCACCAGAACTCACTAAATCCGGATGAATAATATCTACTGCACGTTCGTGAATTAGCGGTTTAAAATTTTCCAGTAGGTAAACATCTTCACCAGTAATTGTTGGTGTTTCCAAAGCATCAGAAATCTTTTTCCATTGCTCGGTATATTGCCAAGGCACCATATCTTCCAGCCAAGCTAAACGGTATTTTTCCAGCTTTTTACCTAAACGAATGCTGTTATTCAAATCGAAATGACCGTAATGATCGGATGATAAAGGAATATCATAACCAACCATATTACGCACGTTCTCTACAATTTTTGCTAATTCGTCTAAGCCTTTTTCTGTAATCTGTACCTGTGTAAACGGATGTTTGGCGTTGGCGTACGACATATAATCACCGTTCCACTGGCTCACGCCTTTTCCCCAAAAATCGGCGTTTACCAAAGTGCCGGGGATGTCTTTTAATTCGGAAATCGAAACGTCCATTTTTAACCAGGTGTAACCCTGATCCTGCGTTCTGAATTTTATCAGTTTCAATTGCTCTTCCTGAGATTTTGCTTCCGGCGTATCTGCGTACATCCGCACTTTATCACGGTAACGGCCGCCCAAAAGCTGCCATACCGGAACGCCGTACGCTTTTCCGCATAAATCCCATAAAGCCATTTCCACGCCGCAAACGCCGCCAGCCTGGCGCGAAGGGCCACCAAACTGCTTAATCATTTTAAAAAGCATTTCCACGTTACATGGATTTTGCCCTAAAATCCTGCTCTTCAGCATCAGGGCATAACGCTCGTCTGCTCCATCACGCACTTCGCCTAAACCATAAATTCCCTGGTTGGTATCAATGCGGATGATGGGCGTGCGGCCAACATTTTGTACCACACAATACCGCATATCGGTTATTTTTAAGGTAGAAGGACTGGATGCCCGCTGTACTTTTGATGTAGTTTGTGCTACGGTATCTTCAAAAGTCATTCCCATCAACCCAGCCATAGAAATACCGCCAATCGCTGTTTTCTTTAAAAAACTGCGTCGGTTATTACTGGTAAACGGACTATCGAGTTCAGCCTGTAAAGCAGTTTGTTCGGCTTTTTCTTTTGATTTGCATTTGGCGATAATTTCCTGTAGGATATTCTTCATGATTTTATGGTTTAGAAGTTTACAAGTGATTAAGACAGTTTTATTAGTAGTTACGTTCTTTTAAATAATCATCCAGTTCTTTTTTGCTCATCGGCAGTTTTTGAGGATAATTAGCTAACCAGTTCAAAAAATCTTTTCTGATTTCATCACTCCATTTACTATCTATCTGCCCGGCCAAGTATTTTTTTTCGCGGAGACGCTGATGCCCAAATTCATCACGAAGGGCGGTAACTTCCGAAGTCAGCACCAAATCTTCTACTAAAAAAGATGGGATAAAAACAGTACCGAATTTTTTAGCCAGAACCACATCGCCAGGTAAAACCGTTGCCCTGCCGATTCTTATCGGCGCGTTGATGGTAGTCAGCATCATATCTTTAATGTAGGAAGGATCGTTGCCTTTGATCCAGCCGTTAAAACCTTTAATTTCTTCCAGCCCTTCCTGATCGCGTACAGAACCATAAAAAATAACGCCTTTGTGAGATTTAGCGTAGATGGAATTTCCCAAGTTATCGCCTATTAGCGTGCCGTCTGCCATTTTACCGTAGCCATCTGCCACATAAATATCACCGTCCGTTAAAACATCTATCGGCCAGGAGTTGGTGCCGCCCTGTTGGGCGCGACCTTCTACTTTGCCTTGTGCTTTAACTGCTGTGGCCAAATCCGGCCGTTCGGGCATATACTGCGCAGTTACCACGCGGCCAACCATCGTGCTATCCGGGTTGATGATCAGCCATTGGCCTTCATATTGGTTAACATAACCCTTATTGCGCAGCACGCCCCAGGCTTCTTCTATCGATATATTTTTTAATCGCGCCAAGATCGCATCAGAAACTTTGGGCCTGCCATCTGCAAAACGTTCGCCTTTCCAACCAGTTGTTAACGCTTTAATGTATTCTGGTGAAGATCCTACTCTCTGCGCATGGACCAAAGTATTTCCAAACAATAAAACAGCAGCTATAATTGTTCTTTTATTCATTATTCTAATTTTTAGGTGGAGGTATTAAAGCTTATAGTGATTTAAAAATGCAATGCAACATGCTTCTTTTATCAACTAAAAATTGGTGTGCTTTTCGTTTTTTTGGATTGAATTACTACATTAATTTTATAGGCATAAAAGAAGCATTGCCTTATTTACGATCTGGTTTTGTTCCGGGTAACCGCATCCATCAAGCCACGGATATAACCCAGCGCATACAAAGTACCAATGGTGCTGTAACCCGGAAAACTGTTGCTGTCGCCAGCCATGGTTGGCACATGATCCGGGCGCAAAGGACCTTTAAAACCGATGTCGTAATAAGCTTCAATTGCTTTATACATATCGATCTGACCTTCATCATGAAAAGTTTCTTCAAACTTGAACTTGCCGCCCCGAACGTTTCTGAAATGGACAAAATGAATTTTTTCTTTCCCGAAATGGTGTACTGTTTTAGGAATATCAACGCCCATTAAAGAAAAATTTCCCTGGCACATCGTGATGCCATTATTCGGACTTGGATAGATTTTCAGCAATCTGTCGAAATTAGGAACAGTAGTCATTATCCGCGAAATACCTTTCAAACTATCAACCTGCGGATCGTCCGGATGCATGGCCAGCTTAATGCCTGCCTTCTCCGCTTCCGGAACTACTGCTTTTAAAAAATATTCGAGGTTTTTCCACAATGTTTCTTTGGTTACCACACCATATTTAGTATTTGGAGCATTTTTGATGTCTTCATAATCGAAAGCTGTAACCAACGCACCGCCTCTGCCCGGTTTGTCCATACTGGTACGAAACCAGCCAATGGCAGGCATCCAGTTGTAACAAATAGTATCAATTCCAGCTTTAGAAAGGTTTTTCATGAAGGTGATAAAATTGGCAATCTCTTCATCCCGGCCTTCTAAACCCAACTTTGTTTTTTCGGCTAATGATGGCGGCCCTTCAATAACGCGTAACGTTAAACCTACTTTTTTCCAGGCATCAACGTTTGATTTTATCGCTTCAAATTCCCATGGTTTGGCATCCGCATTCATCAGTTTCGGGTTGATGCCTGCTACTGCGCCTAACACATCCATTTGTTTGGTTAAGGCAACTTTTCGCTCTTCCATCCCGGCAAAATAAGCTTCGCACATTTGCATACCTGCATCGCGGGCATAAGCTGTTTGTACTATTGTTTCCTCAGTTTTCTGATCAACAATGTCACGAATTTTTGCGGTAGACACAGATGTGCCTCCGATAGATAAAGCGGCCGCTAACGAAGCACTTTTCTTAATAAAATCTCTACGGTTCTCTTTCATAATTGTATTATTAATTATTTATCCGAAACTATTTGTCCCACCAAACGCGGGTTGTAAATAAATCAGCACCTTGACGGCTAACTGCTGTAGCAATATCTGGGTTTACGCCATACTCGTTGGTAGGATATTTTAAGCGGCGGGGAATTGTTCCGTTCGTTTCATTACCTACCGGGTTTAGGTTAGCCAATACCGGGAAACCAGTTCTTCTCCAGTTTGCCCAGGCTTCAATATGGTTAAAAGTAGCCGCGTGCAAAAGGTAGATTTCGGTATGGATGGCGTTCATCTTGTCGTCTATCGTACCAGCAACCGGATATGTATTTCTTGCTGCATAGCTATTCATACCTGCTGTAGATGGCGTTAAACCATAGATAGAAACTTGTCTTAAAGCACTTAATTGTCCGTCTTTAAAAGCTTCAATTGCTGCACCGGCGGTTGTTACATAACCTCTTTCAATCGCTTCGGCCAATAATAATTTGGCTTCGGCATAACTCATGTAAACCCAGGAATTGGCCAATGCGATCATGGCAGATGATGGCCGCGAATAATTATCTAAAGTGGTAACCGTAAGTTTGGTTAAGCCATTGGCATCTGTTGCATTTGGTAAGCCAAGCTGTTTAACAACGGTTGTATCGCCGCTTTTTAAACTTGAAATAATGTTTAGGCGAGGATCTTTACGATTAACCATCATATCGATCAATGTTTTTGACCATAGCGCACCATTAACGTTTGCCACATTTTGTCCGCTTGGGTTAAATATCCATGAATTAGGATTAGAGTTTAGCTGCGCGCCGGTTGCATCATAACGTATGGCAATAGTTTCAGTATTACTGGTAATCAATCCGCCTGCAACTGCTTTTGCAGCCCAGGTTTTTGCAGAAGCAGGATCAACCTTTTGAATTCTTAGTGCTAAACGAAGCATCAAGGTATAGGAAGCTCTTTTCCATTTATCAATATCACCAGCATAAATATAATCGGCTTTAGCTGGGATATATGCAGTAGCACTAAAAGCAGTTGCGGATTCATCCAGCTCTTTAAGCATATCAAAATAGATATCCTTTTGCATATCAAATTTTGGGGTGAAGTTGTTATCCAGGAATGCTCTTCCGGCTTCCGAATATGGAACATCACCATATAAATCTGTGATTTTGGTAAAATCCATCACCTTTAAAATGCGGGCCATGGAAAGTACATTTACGTATTTAGGATCAGCTTTTGCAATGTTGATTACGTTTGTTAAACTTTTGATCGCATTCGGATATGCAGCATCATAGTAGGCAGTAAATGTATTACTGCCACCAGTGTAAAAATTACCACCGTAAAAGCCAGCGTCTGTTGAAGCCAAATGCTGTATAATACAGGCCGCATTGGCAATGTTTCCTCTCCAGGCTTTTGAACCGGCATCATTTGATCCGGCAACCATTAATTCTGATTCGCCGAGTAGGTAATCGATTGGAACGGCTGAAGGTTTGTTGGGATCAACATTAATCGTCTGGAAATCTTTAGTGCAAGATCCCAATAAAATCATTAGGCAAATTATAAGTGTATTTCTCCTTGTCATGATCGTAGTTTTTGGGTTTTGCCATGATAATGTTAGTAGCAAAACCTTTAAAAAATTGTTAAAACTTAACATTTAGGTTTAAACCCAGCGTTCTGGTTACCGGCGCACCAGCATACTCCAGCCCTTGAGCATTACTGCTGTTATAAGTTGATTCCGGATCTATATTTGGTGTTTTCTTCATGAAAGTGAACACGTTGCGACCAACTAAACCTATAGAAATGTCCTTAATCGGTGTTCCTCTGAGCATAGTGTTCGGAAAGGTATAGTTAAAAATAAGCTGTCTCAACTTGATGAAATCTGAAGAAAAAACATTGATGGTAGCAACTTTATTAAAGAGGTTACCCCAATAAGCCTGGGCATCGGCAGCTACTGTATTAGGTTGTCCAGCCTGATTAACGCCCAAACCAACAATGCCGCCTTGTCTGCCCGCCAGTGTTTCTTTAGCTAAGCCAAAACGATAAGCAAACGCGTTTGATCCAGAGTAAATAAAGCCGCCAAACTTGCTATCAACCAAAAAACTAAGTGTGAATTTTTTATAACGGAAGGAGTTGGTAAAACCCATTTGATACGGCGATACGCCAGTACCGAAATTCTTTAAACTGCCTTGTAATGGTAAACCTGCATTATCGTAAATAACATTACCAGATGCATCTCTTTTAAAATCGAATCCAACAATCTGACTGTATGGCAAGCCAATAGTTTGCTGGATAAAAGAAGCACCGTATCTGCCTTGATCTACGCGAAGCGTAGTTAAATTTCCGTATAAACTAAGCACTTCGCTCTTGTTATATCCCATGTTAAAAGAAGCATCCCAAGAGAAATTAGGTGTTTTAACCGGCGTAAAACTAACCAGCAACTCAATACCTTTATTGCTAATGGCACCAACATTAAACAAGGCGGTATTAAAACCAGAAGATTCTGATATTGTTGCCCCAACAATATCATTGGTTGTTTTACGGTTGTAAACTGTAAAATCAACTGATAACCTGCTATTAAATAAACGAGTTTCGATACCAGCTTCCGAAGTAGTTGATGTTAACGGCTGCAGGTTTGCATTTGGTACTTGTGTGCTGCTGATAACCGCTGTGGGCGAACCTAAATGCGCTCCGTTTAGCTGATAATAAAGAGACAAGTTGTAAGGATCTGTATCACCGCCCGATTGCGCCCAGGAAGTTCTAACCTTTAAGTAGTTGATTACCTCAGGCATTTTTATCGCATCAGATACAACAAAGCTTAAACCAACAGATGGATAAAATAAGCTATTTTTGTTTTTAGCCAGAGTTGAAAACCAATCGTTTCTCCCTGTTGCATTTAAGTACAGATAGTTTTTATAGGAAACTTCTGCTGATCCGTAAACAGAGTTGATCCGCTTTTGGATATAAGCTTCTGATAACGTGCGGGCAGTAGGATCGATGTTGGAAATATCGTAAAAGAAAGGAATGTTAAAGGCGTTTGTACCACCAAAATCCTGCGCCAAAGTAATCTGTTTCATCAAGTTACCGGCAACCAAAGCGTTTACATTAAAATCTTTAGCGAAATTTTTATTAGCACCCAACAAAATTTCGGTGTTTGTTTCTGTAAAATCTCTTTTGTTTACCTGATACAAACCACGGATTTCGTATGCTGTACCATAAGGCTCGATTGTTTTGTTATCATAATTAAAATGATCTATACCAAAACGCCCTTTTAGAAATAACCAATCTGTAAACTGGTACTTCGGCTCAAACGAACTAATTAACCTTCTTTTACTGTCATCCTGTTTAAAATCTTCTACTGCGAAATAAGGATTGGTAGTAAAAGTATTATCAGACCAGGCTTGTTCGTAACCATTTGCATCATATTTTGATTGTCTTAAAACATCAACTCCTAAAGACGTTGGTAAAGCTTCTAAAGTAAAAGCAGCATTACCTGGCGAATCGTTTACACGTGGCCTGTTGTGATTTTTTTCATTACTGTATTTTGTGTTGAGTGAGAACGTTAATTTTTTGCCCAAGTTTCCATTCAGGTTTAAAGCAAAGTTGTCTCTTTTCAGTGTGTTGGTTGGCAAAACACCTTTATAATCTAGCCGGGTGTATGAAAACCGATACCTAATATTATCACTTGCACCAGTTAGAGCAAATGAACTTGAAAAAGAATTACCCTTCTGATAAAAATTGCTCAGGTTATCTTTTTGTGCTACATATGGTCGCATTACACCATCGTAAAACATGGCATTCGTACCATCCAGCTTGCCCCCCCAACTAAACCTACCGGTTTTGGCCTGTGCAACCGTTGTTGGTTTAACGCCGCCTGTGCCGCTTCCGTATTCATACTGGTAATCGTTAAAATGTTTGTACAGGATATCTTCGACAACTGCATTTTCATTAAATTCTACCCCGAATGCTTTACCCGCTTTAGCTGATTTTGTAGTAAACAATATGGCACCATTTGATGCTCTTGAACCATATAAAGCAGCGGCGGTTGCACCTTTAAGCACACTTACAGATTCTATATCATCCGGATTGATACTGGATATCCCATCACCTCTGTCCGAACCGGCGTAAGTTCCGTTACTAATCGAAACCGTTGATCCAAGCAATGCATTATCATTGTTTATCGGCACACCATCCACTACAATCAGCGGCTGGTTATTGCCGGAGATAGAACCGTTTCCACGAATGGTGATTCGGGTTGAGCCATTTGCACCTGTTGCTGGTGCCGCCAAATTTAAACCTGCTACTTTACCTGCTAAAGAGTTAGCAACATTTACACTTCTTGCTTCTGTAAACTCGGCACCTTTAAGTTCGGTGACTGCATAACCGAGCGCTTTTTTTTCTTTTCTAATCCCCAAAGCTGTAACTACAACTTCGCTCAGTGCTTTTACTTCGTCTTTTAAAACAACGTTGATGATTGTTTGATCATTAATACTAACCTCATGAGCTATAAACCCGATATAAGTGAACACAAGTGTACCTTTATTAGGTACATTTAAATTGTAACGCCCTTGTGCATCAGTAGTGGTGGCAATGTTGGTTCCTTTCAGTTTTACACTTACACCCGGAAGGGTTTCGCCTTTTGCATCTTTTACCTGCCCTCTTACTGTTATATCGAGGATAACTTCAGTTTTAGGTGCTACAATTACTACCAGCCCATCTCCAAATACCTGATATTTTAATTCGGTATTCTTTAATAGTATCTGCAAGGCATCTAAAGCAGGTGTATTTTTTACAGAAAGAGTAACTTCTTTTTCCAAGGAAAGATCCTCTTCACTGTATAATAATCTTATTTTTCCTTTTTGCTGCAGGATATTAAATGCTTTTTTTAGCTGCATTTCGTGCACATCCATATTAACGTTAACACCCTGAGAGTAACTGCTTGCAGAAACTTTCAAACACATAACAAATGTTAATATTACTACCCAGTTTAACATTAAAATGAACCTGTTCGGAAAAAAATTTAAGAGAAATTTAATAGATAAAACTTTATTGCAGAGTTTATCGATTTTCATAATTTTGAAGCTTAGTTGTAAAAAAATCTGAATTTGTAGGAAACTCCTACTACCGGTTTCAAGGCGGGAAATGTTGACGCATTGCCCGCCTTGTTTTTTAGTAAATGGTTACGTCATGCATTTCGATTTTAAAGTTGAATGGTTTTATTAATTTCAGTGCTGTTAGTGCTTCCACAAGATTTTCGTTGGTAAAAACACCAGAAAAATGATAGGTGTCAAGATGGCTATTCTGGATATTTAGTTTAACGTTGTACCATCGCTCCAGCTTTGGCGCTAGTTCTTCAAAAGATTCGTTGCTAAACACAAGCTGGTTATCCACCCAGGAAACCTCTTCGGAATATTCTTTTCCTGCAACTTTTATAGGCAGTACATTTTGTACCATCATTGTAATATCAGCAGTTTGGTCTGGTTTGGTTGAATTGGTTATTTTTACTTTTCGATCAATCAGTGCAAATTTTTCGGTCGGTTTTAAAACTACCTTTTCAGCACTGTGGTTATTCACCGTTAACTCGATCGAACCACGCAACAAAGTTGTTTCCGTTTTTTGATCTTTAGGATAAGCTTTAATATTAAAAGCCGTACCCAAAACTTTTACACTTATTTTATCGGTGTTGATAATGAAAGGACGGCGTTTATTGTGGGTAACATCAAAAAAGGCTTCACCGGTAAGCTGTACTTCCCGAATGTTGCGCTTACCCATATCTTTATCATACACCAGTTTACTTTCGGAGTTTAGCCAAACCTGTGTGCCATCGGGCAATATTATTTTTTTGCGTACTGCTTTTCCTGCAATTACTTCGGTATTAAAAATGGTGCTGTTTTTATCGTACTTATTTGGGGCAATAAATAACCTAGCTACAATTGAAATTAAAACTAGGCTGCAAGCAGCAACGATGTATCGGCCGATTTTTAAGTGGTTAAACGCAGTAACGTTTTCTTCAGCAAAAATTAACTTGTTCTGATATTTTAAACGGTGCAGGTTATATTGATATTCTGTATCAGGTTCTTCTTCTTTGTTCAAAAACAGTTGCCTCAGCAATTCCTCATGATAAACAGATTCTGAGTTTTTAGCCATTAAATCTTCCAGCTCTGCCAAATCTTTGGCCGTGGCTTCTCCAGAAAGCTTAAGCGCAAGTAATTGGGTTACTGTTTTTTGAGGCATGTTCTGGAAGAAGATTATTATTGGTTTATATGGTAAGACAATAATAATTCAGAAACTCCTTAGTGGAAAAGTAAATATTTATACCAAATTGAATTCTTTATCTAAAATAACAGTTATTTTTTTGATTGCTGATACTAAATGTGCATCCACCGTTTTAACAGAAATTCCTAATATTTCAGCCACATCTTTATAACTCAGGCCATCTTCTTTAATCAATTTAAAAACTAGTTTACCTTTTGGCGGCAGCTGGTTAACTGTCTGTTCTATTTTAACTCTTAACTCGGTACTGATTAATATCTGTTCCGGCGTATCATTATCTAAAAAAATATCAATGCTGATGTCATCAATAAAAATCGTATCTGTTTTAAGGTTTTTTTTGATAATGTTAAGTGATAAATTACGTGCAACTACAAAAGAATAAGCATAAAGATTATTAATCAACAATAATTCGGTACGGCGTTGCCACAATATAAACATTACATCGCTGGCAACTTCTTCTGCCAGTTCGTGCGATTTTAACAAGCAAAACGAGAACCTTTTTAACGGATTGAATAAATATTTGAAAAGGGTTTTATACGATGCTTCGCTATTATCAATAGCCAGCAAATTAACTGCTTCAGTTAAGCTGGAATTTTTCATGAATAATCTGGTTATAAAGGTTAACCAAACATAGTAAAATATCTGCCAAACAAGCATTAAGCTTAAACTATTTGCAGTAATTCATTTACCTTTTTTAATTAAACTGCCGAAAAATAACCTGCCGAAATTACAAGTTGTGAGATCATGGGCTTCTTAAAAAACTTCATGCAATAATTTACAAATTTTGGTTACTGAAAGTAGTATTGTTCGTGTTTGCTTTTTCCTTTGACACATCAACATCTAACTATCAACTTGAGTTATGGTAAAGCTGGCAATATTAACTTAAACATCATGTTAGTTTGGATAAAATCTGATGTAAAGGGTAAGCAATTTCAAGCAAAACAAACTGTAAAATCACTTGTAAGTTAAGGGTTGCTTTTTAAAAGCCACTTTAGTAAAAATTAAAAGCTTTTTGTTTTTTTACAACTTTGTAAGAAGCAAATCCTCTTACATGAAATCTCGACCGCTACTTCTTTTACCACTGCTTTGGTTGCCATCTCATGCAGAGAATTTCTTCAGCCTAAAATCTCCTGATGGGAAAATCGTAATCACATCTTCCAAGTTATTAAATACAGCCATGTTATTTTTATAAACCGAAACATTTGCTGTCGCTTCTGGAAGGATCTCTAGTTATTCAATTATATGCGTCAGAACGATTTTGCGTAAACCAAAAACAAAAAAAGGAGCTACAAATAAATGTAACTCCTTTTTTGTTTCAGCGGAATGGACGGGACTCGAACCCGCGACCTCCTGCGTGACAGGCAGGCATTCTAACCAGCTGAACTACCACTCCGTTTGAGGATGCAAATATAGCTTTGATTTTGGTTTTTGCAAGATTTTATTTAAAAAATTTAAATAGTAGAACCTTCCTGCAGCTTTTCGGCATTTTCTGCAAACTGTAAAGCTTCTATAATCTCCTGAATATCACCATCCATAATGGCTGGCAAGTTGTACATCGTTAATCCAACGCGATGTTCGGTTACACGGCCTTGTGGATAATTATAAGTCCGTATTTTGGCCGAACGGTCTCCAGTTGAAACCATCGTTTTCCGTTTAGCAGCAATATCGCCGTTGTGTTTTTGCAGTTCAATGTCGTATAATTTGCTTCTCAACATCTCCATAGCACGTTCACGGTTACCAAACTGCGAGCGTTCTATCTGGCAAACTACCACCATGCCCGATGGCCGGTGCGTTAACTGTACCTTGGTTTCTACTTTATTTACGTTCTGCCCACCAGCACCACCTGAACGCGAAGTTTGCATGTCCACATCCGCAGGATTCAGATAGAAATCTACCTCTTCCGCCTCTGGCAAAACCGCAATTGAAGCAGCCGAAGTATGCACGCGGCCCTGTGTTTCCGTATCCGGCACGCGCTGCACGCGGTGTACGCCTGATTCATACTTCAGTAAACCATAAACATCTTCTCCGTTTACTTCGATAATTACCTCTTTATATCCACCGGCAGTACCTTCCGTCATATCAACAATCGCGTATTGCCAGCCTTTTTTCTCGAAGAAACGCGTGTACATCCTAAATAAATCTCCGGCAAAAATAGCCGCTTCATCACCGCCGGTTCCGCCACGGATTTCCAGGATGGCATTTTTAGCATCTGCCGGGTCTTTCGGAATTAACATCAACCTGATTTTTGCTTCCAGTTCTTCTTTCTGCACCAAAAGCTCTTCCAGTTCGGCTTTGGCCATGGTTTTAAAATCTTCGTCTTTTTCTACCAGCAAAATTTCGCGGTTAGCTTCAATATTACTCACCATGTTGTAGTAAATGGTGTATTCATCTACCACTTTACCCAATTCTTTATATTCCCGGTTCAGCTGTGCGTAACGTTTCATATCATTCGTTACTTCGGGGTTGCTCAGTTCGGTTTCTACGTTTTGCCAGCGTTGTTTAATCGCTTCTAATTTATCTAACATATTATTTTTTGAAGATATAAGCAGCTCATTTTCCTTTGGAGAAGGTTTATGCTGATGCTTCTTTTATCGGGTAAAAATACAGGTTTTAACGGATTTATTTTTCTTCGGAAACAAAGGATTTATTCTCCTTTTCTTCAAAATATTTCAATTCCAATTTTTCTCCGGTAAAAACAGCATACGTGTTGTGGTAAACCCATTCGCCCAAGTTGATATAACGACTTTTTACATCAAGCTGAATATCCAGCGGCAAATGCCGGTGGCCAAAAATCATATAATCATAAAAGCGCGTTTTCAGCACTTCTTTGCAAAACGTAACCAGCCATTCCTGCTGCCCAGGTTTAGATTCTTCTTTTTCTTCGTTGATGATGCGGCTTTTGCGACTCCATTTGGAAGCAATACCAACGCCCAGATTCGGATGCAAACGCGCAAAAAGCCACTGACAAACTTTGCTTCTGAAAAACCATTTCAGCAATTTATAAAACTGATCTCCCGGACCTAATCCATCTCCATGATGCAGAAAAAACTTTTTACCATTTCGTTCCAGTTCCAGTTCATTGCTGATGATGGTTACGTTTAGTTCGGTTTTCAGATAATCAAACATCCACATATCATGGTTTCCTTTAAAGAAATACAGCTTCACGCCTGCATCCGAAAGTTCGGCCAGCTTCCCCAGAAAACGGATATAACCTTTTGGCACAACGGTTTTGTATTCAAACCAGAAATCGAAAACATCGCCCATCAAAAAAATCTCCAAAGCATCTTTTCCAGCCATATCCAGCCAGCGCACAATGCGGTTTTCGCGTTCTCGGGAAGAAGCATAATTAGGCACACCCAAATGAAAATCTGAAGCAAAATAAATTTTATCACGAACAGCCATCGGCGCAAAAATACGTTAAAGCACAGGTTTCTAAAAACAAGCTAATGCTTCTTTTATACGGTAAATTTTTATCTTTAGATGAAGAATCAATCATAGAATGCAAGCAAAAATAGTTTATTTCGCCGTTGCCGTTCTGTTTTCCGGCCATATTTACGCACAAAAAATGAATATCAAGACTTTGCCTTATCCGCAAACTGCCAAAGGAACTGTTACCGATAATTACTTCGGAACGGTAGTTCCTGATCCTTACCGCTGGCTGGAAGATGACCGTTCTGCCGAAACCAAAGCCTGGGTGCAGGAAGAAAACAAGGTAACGCAAAACTATCTGCAACAAATTCCTTTTCGGGAAGTCATCCGCCAAAAACTGGAAAAATTGTGGAATTACGAAAAATACAGCGCGCCTTTTAAAGAGGGGAAATACACGTATTTCTACAAAAACAATGGTTTGCAAAGCCAGTCGGTTTTGTACCGGCAGTTGGAAAATGGCGAGCCAGAGGTTTTTCTCGACCCGAATAAATTTTCTGCGGATGGAACGACTTCGCTGGCCGGAATTAACTTTAGTAAAGATGGCAGTTTAGCGGCTTACCAGATTTCGGAAGGCGGTTCTGACTGGCGCAAAGTTATCGTGCTAAAAACATCCGATAAAAGCAGTATCGGCGATACGCTGATCGACGTAAAGTTTTCTGGCCTGGCCTGGCGCGGCAACGAAGGTTTTTATTACAGCAGTTACGATAAGCCGAAAGAAGGCAGTCAGCTGGCCGGTTTAACGCAATATCACCAGCTTTTTTACCACAAACTCAACACGCCGCAAAGCACAGATCAGCTGATTTTTGGCGGAGAAAAAACAGCACGCCGATATATTGGTGCTTATTTAACGGAAGATGAACGTTTTTTGGTGATTACAGCTGCCAATAGCACAACTGGAAATGAATTGTACTTTCAGGATTTGAAGAAATCAGGTTCTGGCATTACCAGCATCGTTCATAATTTTGATAGTCAGCAGCAGATTATCGATAATATCGGTAGCAAACTTTATATTTTCACCAACCTAAATGCGCCTAATTTTAAGTTGATTACGGTTGATGCTGCTGATCCGAAACCGGAAAACTGGAAAGATTTAATCCCGGAAACACAAAATGTGCTGGACGTTTCTACCGGCGGCGGGAAAATTTTTGCGGAATATTTGAAAGATGCAACTTCTTTTATCCAACAATATAATTACGATGGGCATTTGGAACACACTATTCAGCTGCCTTCGGTTGGAAGTGCTGGCGGTTTTGGCACTAAAAAAGAGGAGAAAGAAACTTATTATACGTTTACTTCCTATGTTTATCCGTCCACTATTTTCAAGTACAATATTGCTTCCGGCAAGTCAGAAGTTTACAAAAAATCGGGTGTGAGTTTTGATCCCGAAAAGTATGAATCAAAACAGGTTTTTTATCCTTCCAAAGACGGAACCAAAATCCCAATTATCATCACGTACAAAAAAGGCACTGTTTTTAACGGCAAAAATCCGACGTTGCTTTATGCTTACGGCGGTTTTGGAGTGAGTTTGACACCGGCTTTTAGTACCAGTAATATTATTTTGCTGGAACAAGGCGGAATTTACGCCGTACCAAATTTGCGTGGCGGCGGCGAGTATGGCGAAAACTGGCATCTGGCCGGAACGAAAATGAAAAAACAAAATGTTTTTGATGATTTTATTGCGGCGGCCGAATATCTCATTCAAAATAAATATACTTCAAAAGATTACCTGGCTGTTTCCGGAGGTTCTAACGGTGGATTGCTAATTGGCGCGACCATGACGCAACGACCGGATTTATCTAAGGTAGCTTTCCCGGCGGTTGGCGTAATGGATATGCTGCGTTACAACAAATTTACGGCTGGTGCAGGTTGGGCTTATGATTACGGAACAGCAGAAGATTCTAAAGAAATGTTTGATTATCTGCATCAATATTCGCCGGTTCATGCTTTAAAACCAGCAGATTATCCGGCAACAATGGTTACTACGGCCGATCATGATGATCGCGTGGTTCCTGCACATTCTTTCAAGTTTGCGGCGCAATTGCAAAAAGATCAAACAGGAAAAGCGCCGGTTTTAATTCGGATTGAAACCAAAGCCGGACATGGTGCCGGAAGATCAACTGCGCAGGTAATTAATCAGGAAGCTGATAAATGGGCATTTATGTTCCAAAATATGAACTTGAGTTTTAAATGATGAAACACCAAATTTTAGTCGCTAAAAGAAGCATCATCACTTTTTTGCTGTTGATGCCATGCTTCTTTTATGCACCTTTTTTACATGCGCAAATCTCTGCGAAGCAAAACCTGAACATCGTTTTTATTGGCAATAGCATTACGCACGGTGCTGGTTTAAAAGATTTTAAAACAATGGCTCCGCCTGTTTTTGCTACTCAGTTTTTACGCGAACAATCGCAAATTGGTCAGGTAAATTTTTCTAATCAAGGCGTAAGTGGTTTTACAACGGTAGATTTTCTACCGAAAACCAATACTGTATTTAACAAGGTAGAAACGGCAGCCAAAAGCTTTGATAATACAAATGCCACACTTATTTTTTCGATTATTTTAGGAACGAATGATAGTGCGATTAGCGGTCCGCATGGAGCGCCGGTTTCTGCAGAAAATTATCAGCAGAGTTTAAAAGCCATTGCAGATCGACTTTTGAAAGATTTCCCGAATTGCAAAATCATTTTTCATCACCCGCTTTGGTACAGCGAAAACACTTATAACCGATCCAAATATTTGGCAGAAGGTTTAAAACGTTTAAAAAGCTATTTCCCTGAAATCCATTCGTTAATTAAGAGTTATGCTAAAACCTATCCAAAACAAGTGTTTTTAGGTGATAAAAAAGGCTTCGCTTATTTCAAAAAACATCATGAAGAACTGATGCAGCACGAAAACGGACAGCAAGGCGTTTTCTTTCTTCATCCAAATGAAAAGGGAGCCGTAGAATTAGGAAAATTGTGGGGGAAATCGATCTTAAAAATGGTTAGAAAACTAAATTAATTTTCTGTATCTGGTTTTTTTGTGGTGAGTGCAGCAATCGGTTTTCCAATAACTTTGTGGTTACCTTCTCCTTTTAAAATAGATACTAATTCGGGTTTATTCTGGATAATTAATGCCGCTGCTGCCAGTTCTTTATCAGTTTTGAAACTATCTTCAATCCGGCCTTTTTCATAATAATAACGAGTCACCAGCTCACTTTCTAAAATCTGTTTGATCTCTGCCTGATGCTGTGTCAAATCATTTTTTTTGCTGGCAGCAAGCTTAGTTTTAAGTGTTTCGTATTCTGTTTTAATCTCACTCAACTGTTTTTCGCGGTCTGCAACGGTTTTTAAATCTGCCAAAACCTTTTCAGTTTGCGTGCTGTAGCTGTAATCTTTGCCGGATAAATATTTCACAAAATCATTGTAATCCGCATCACTTACATTAAAATTTTCTGTTGGCGGCAACTGATTATGTGCATTTCGGTAGGTATTGGCGTAATTAAAAATCAGCATTTTAGTGATCAACGCTTTGGTGATATTGGCGATCGGCTCCTGTTTTACCACCACATCGGGATAAATGCCGCTGCCATCGTAAACCGAACGGCCATTTTTGGTTTTAAATTCATGAATAGACGAATCTGCAACTTTCACAACTGTTCCGTCTTCCTGGCGGTGCGTATAATCCAGAGATTGGATACATCGTCCCGAAGGCACATAATATTTAGAAATGGTGATTTTAACCAAACTATTGTACGGCATGCTGAACGTTTGCTGCACCAAACCTTTGCCGTAGCTGCGCTGGCCGATAATAACGGCGCGGTCTAAATCCTGCAAAGCACCAGCAACAATTTCTGATGCGGAAGCCGAACGGGCATTTACCAAAACGACCAATGGCAACTCCGTTTCGATTGGTGTATTTTGGGTACGGTAAACGTTGTTTTTCTCTTTTAATTTTCCTTTTTGCGAAACAACCTCTACTCCTTTTGGCACAAAAAAGTTGACAATTTTTACAGCTTCCTGTAAGATGCCACCGCCATTATAGCGCAAATCCAGCACAATTCCTTTTGGGCTATTTTTTTTAAGGTCGAGCAAAGCATCTTGCACTTCCTGACCGGAATTTTCCAGGAACTTATCTAACTTAATATAACCAATGCCGCTTTTCAGCATTCCATGATAAGAAACGTTAGGTTGTTTTATTTCTTCACGAAGCAAATTTTTAACAATTGGCTGGGCTACGTTTTCGCGCTTAACCAACAATTTTACCACACCGCCTTTTGCTCCTTTTAACAAAGTGCTTACTTCTTCGCTATTTTTTCCGTTTAGGTCAACATCGTTGATTTTTACCACTTCATCTCCTACCCGAACATCTGCTTTTTGTGCCGGATAGCCTTCAAAAAGCTGAGAAATAATTACTTTTTTATTGCGGTTATAAACGCCCGCACCAATGCCGCCATATTGCGTGCTGATGTAATGCAGTTTGTAATCTTCAATTTCAGATTCCGGAACAAATTCGGTGTATGGGTCCAGGCTTTCCATCATCGCATCCAAACCTCTTTTAATCAGTTTGGTAGGGTTAATCTCATCTACATAATTTAGGTTGACTTCCTTATAAACTGTAGCGAAAATATCCAGGTTTTTGGCCACCTGAAAAAGATCATCCTGAAAACTCCAGCTGGTTACCGCAAGTAAAAATAATCCTCCGCCTAAAACTATTTTTTTACGCTTGCTGATCCACACGTTACCCTTTCTCATAAAACTTAAAAATCTGAATCTAATTTACAGAACTACATTTACAATTGCAGGAAGAACTGTATTTATAACCGATTATTATCAATGTTCACCAAAGCTTTTTTTAAGGTAAAAACTACATAATCACGGTCGCGATTTACCAGCGCCATGATTCGGCTGATTAAATCTTCTTCGTTGCCTTCGGTGTATTGCAATTGCGCGTCTGTTAAGCTATTATACTTACGCTGTACTTTAATTTTTACGCGTTCCCAGTCTTTATTGCTGATGGTAATTTCTGCCATTTAATTTTTTTATTCAAACCTAATATAAATTTCAGGCGTTTAAAAACAGCATACGCAATTTTTAACGCCTTTGCCGTTAGTTACTAAACTTTTTAAACCAATTTTACTCCTACCTAAAAAAAGAACATGAAAAAATATTTTTTTACCCTTTTGGCTGCTACATTTTTTTTGAGTGCACAAGCACAATTTAGCCTTGGTGTAAAGGGCGGCGTTAACTTTTCTCGCCTGAGTGTAAACCAGGGGCGAATTAATTCTACCGCACTTCCAGGTTACCAAGTTGGTATCTGGACACGTATCGGAAAAGGGTTTTACGTGCAACCAGAAGTTTATTTAGGCAGTTCGGGCAGTAATTTTGATTTCCAGTACGATCAATCCAACCAAACGGTTACCGAAAGCGGAAAAGTGAGGTTTACAACTTTAAACGTACCGCTTTTAGTTGGACAATCTTTTGGATTGAGTAAACTGAATTTCAGACTGATGGCCGGGCCAATGTATTCGTATTTTTTGAGTAATGACCAAAAATTATCCCAAACCGTAAAAAATGCTTATCAAGATTTTAACAATTACCGCAACAGTACTTTGGGCTATCAGGCCGGAGCTGGTGTAGATGTGCTTAGATTTTCTGTTGATTTACGCTATGAAGGTGGCTTAACGGAAGTTAACCCAGCTTATGGCCAACGGCAAAATGTTTGGCATTTGAGCTTGGGGTACAAGTTTTTGTAGGATAAAAGAAGCATCCTGAAATTTTTAGGATGCTTCTTTTATAAGCAAAAAATCAGGATAATTCCTTATTTTACCTTGTAAGTAAATGTTCTGATTAGACTAAGTGTATTCTGATTCAATATTTCAGTTTCCACTTTTATTGAAGCTCCGCTTGCCGCTGTTGCCGGAACCTGATAATTTACAATCAAGGTATCTGTGGCTTTCGCTTTTGAATAAGCAGGCTGATAAGGATAGTTTTTTATTTTGTTCCTGGTCCCTGTCCCAATTGTTTCGTACAGATTTAATTCTTTTATAGGAGACTGAGAGAAATACTGTACTTCCCATGATAAGTTTTGCCCTTTTGTATAACCTGCAGTTACAGGTATAGCCACTTTAGTAGCAATATCCGTAAAGGTATTTGAACTAATTGGATAATAGCCAGGACCGGCCGGAGTAGTATTATCAGCAATAAAATCAATACTTTTTTTACATGCTGAAGTTGCAATTAACGCACAGAAAAAAGCCCCATATATTAATTTATTCAATTTCATCAGAATATTTTTAATGTTCTATAATTAAGTTGATAAGAGATTTTCATTATTGATCCCACCAAACCTTAGTAGTTAATGTTTTTTGTGCAGCTACTGCATTAGGGTTTCTTGTGGTTTCAGCCAAAGGATATAATGCTCTCCTGATAAATTGGCCATTCATTGCTGCATCCTGATTTTGAGGCAAAGCCATTCCTCTAAAAAGTTGTGCATTGTAATCATATCTTCTTACATCAACCCATTCTTCAGGATGTAGAAACAAAGCAATATTTTTTTCGCGCATAATGTATTCCAATTTCAAACCAGTAGCTGTAACCGCAACTAAAGGATTTGCAATGTATGCTGCTTTTACCGCACTTAATTTGTCCATATTAGCATTAATGCCAGCTAAATAAGCACTGTATGCATTTGCAGAACTTCCAACAGAAGTTGTTGTTCCGCCGGCTTTAATAAATTCTGCTTCTGCTTCTAAGAACTTCTGTTCTGCATAAGTCACAATAGGAACCGGAGAAGACGCTTTTGCATAATAAGTATTAGCTGTTAAATTTACGTTACCGCTTCCGCCTGATCCGTTTACTATTCCTATATAGGTTGCTGCTGACTTATTATCCATAATAATTGGTAACCGAGGATCAACTAACCCTGGATAGTAACCGCTACCGTTCATTAAGTCAATTAATCTCTGCGTAGGAGAAACTTTATATACTGCGCCAGCGGCAGCTACTGCAATATTTTTATTCCAGGGATTTAAGTTCTTGTCATTATAAACTACTTGCAGATCTTCCGCATTTGAAGCAAAGCCTTTAGCTAAATAAGTTAATGCCATATTAGCTGCGTTTGTTGCACCCTTTTTAGTTAAGTGCATTGCATACCTGGCTTTTAAAACGTAAGCCGCTTTAATCCAACTTGCAGCTACGCCTCCGTAAATTAAATCATCTGTGGTTGGTTTTATTGTTCCGGGAGCTAAAGATAATTGTGCAATTCCATCATCCAGCAAGGTTTGCATAGTAGTATAAATCGTCTCCTGCGAATCATATTTCGGATACAAATTAGCTGCGCCTTGAAAAGCATCGCTGTAGGGTACATCTCCCCAGGTATCTGTAGCCAGGCCTAAATTTACTGCTTGTAAAATTTTACCAATACCAATGTAATAAGGTGCATTTTGTTGCTGGGCGAGCTTTACCATAGCATCCAAATTAGTAAGTGAATTTTGGTAAATTCCCTGAAAAGCATTTTCAATCCTTACATCCCGGTTTTGATCCTCATTAAGTGCACCACTTGTGTAAGCAGCCAATTGCTCTGAAAACATACTGGTAATAAAAGCAACACGAAAATGGTTATCTGTAGTTGATTCTATCACAACAGGTAACAAGGTATTTAAAGTAGGTGTGCTTGATTGATTTGGATTTATATTTGTGTCTCCACCAACATATTTTTTACAGGCTGAAAAACTTGCAATTGAAAACAAGCTGATTAGCATGAATAAGTGCCTGAAAATAATTTTCATAGTATTTTTTTAGAAATTAGCATTTAAACTTAAACTATATGAACGTGTAGAAGGAATATTAAATCCCATAAAGCCAAAAGCATTACTACCAGAGCCATAAGAACTTCCTTCAGGGTCGTAACCTTTAAAAGGAGTCCACAACAAGAAGTTGTTACCAATAGCAGAAAGCGAAAGTCCTTTTATAAATCTGGTTCTCTTTAGTAACTTATTTGGTAATCTATAAGAAAAAGTTACATTTCTTAATCTGATCCAAGAAGCATCCTGAAGGATTACATCAGAAGCACCATTAAAATAGTTTTCATTACGATAAAAAGCATCATCCAACTGAACTACTTTATCGTTTACTGTTCCGTCCGCTTTAACACCGTTAAATGTAATTGCCTGATACCTATTTTCTGTGGTTTTCAGGACACCTTGACGGATACTGTTTCGCATACTTACATCATGCACATCTCCTCCCCATTTCACTTCTAAAAGTGCAGAAAGACTAAAATCTTTATATCGAAAGGTATTGGTTAAACCGCCTTGCCAATCCGGAAAAGCATTGCCAACTTTTACATAATTTGTATTTATTTCCGGATAACCTAAAGCATTAATAATTAATTGGCCGTTTGCATCTCTTTTATAAGGCCTTCCGTACAAATCACCTGGAGAGCCTCCAACAACCAACTTGTTGTAAATACGTTGATTGCTATCAAACACAATTTCAGAAATACCTTCTTTAATGCTCAAAACTTTTCCATCTCGTTTGCTCCAGTTTAAAGCAACGTCCCACCCAAAGTCTTTATGAGCGATTACTTTACCACTTAATAATATTTCAAGACCCCGATTTCGTATTTCTCCTGCATTTGTATAATAAGTGCTATAACCACTGGTATAAGTAATTGGCACTGGAATGATCTGGTCTTTACTATCCGCCTGATAAACCGTTACATCTAATCCTATCTTATTTTTAAAGAATCTTAGTTCTGTACCAAACTCTACAGAACTTGTTCTTTCAGGTTTTAAAGTCGGATCTGCAAAGGTGGTTGATCTTGAAAATCCGGGAATAGAATTAAAAGGAAATCCTGTATAAGATGAATAATACGGCCCATTAACATACGGAACAGCATCTTTTCCAACTTGTGCATAAGAAGCACGTAATTTTCCGAAAGAAAAAAAGTCTGAACTTATTTTATGCAAATCAGTAAAGGCATAACTTAAACTAACAGAAGGATAAAAGAAAGAGTTGTTAGCACTTGGAAGTGTGGATGACCAGTCGTTTCTACCGGTAACATCTAAAAATATAGCATTTTTATAAGCAATCTTTGCATCACCAAATATTCCTACCAGTTTACGTTGTGTTGTAGCTCTGTAGGAGTACAAATTAGAAGTATTGCTGATGTCATAAAAATAAGGTATTGCAAATCTTTCACCTCTTACATTTACCTGATCTGTGTTTTGATAAAGAACATTATTGCCTAAAAGAAATGATGTATTCCAGTCTTTATTTATGGCTTTAGTAAACGTGACTAAAAAGTTGGAATTGATTTCTTTATAATTGATACGGTCATTTACTACAAATCCACCATTAGAAATGGCAATATCTAATGTGTTAGGGTCGCCAGCATACCTTGGTCCAGGAACAATTCTGGTACGGGCATCACTGTAAAAATCTCCGCCTATTTTATAATCGATATTTAACCATTTTGCAGGTGTATAAGTAAAGCCTGCATTACCAATTAACCTGCTAACGTTATCTTTTAACTGACTATATTTTGCAACATACACTGGATTATCAACATTTCCCGGAGAAAAGCTTTTTTGCGAACCGTCCGGATAGATATAATCATTTACATCATATGTAGTTGCATAATAGGAAAGTGCAGACATTGTTCCTTTATCTCCTCCTGATGGACGTTTTCCTCCGGAAAGCGAATAATTTGCAGAACCGTTAATAGAAAATTTATCTGACAATTTTGAAGTGCTGCTTAATTTGAATGTGGTTCTTTGGTAATTAGTAGAAGGAACTACTCCTTGCTGATATAAATTAGAAACGGAGGAATAATAAGTTGTTTTATCATTTCCGCCTGATACATTTAAGGAATTGGTATAATCCGCTCCTGTTACGAAAAAGTCTTTAAAATTATTGTAAACTTTCTCTCCCGGGCGAAGTGGTGGGCCAAATGTATAGAAAGGAGATTGCCCGTTTGCAACACGGCTGCGTCCTCCCAATCCCTCACCATAAGTAGTTTGTATTTCAGGATAAGTTACTACATTACTAAAACCAGCAGTGCTTGAAAAGTTGACAGATGGTGCACCTTTTGTGCCTCTTTTAGTGGTAATTATAATTACACCGTTTGCAGCTCTCAATCCATACAAAGCAGTTGCAGCCGGACCTTTAAGTACAGACATGGATTCAATATCATCCGGATTAATATCTGCAGCTCTGTTTGTAAAAGAAAACTGCTCGTTACTGCCAGATGAATTAGAACCTGCACTTGGTAATACATTGCTTGTTGTAGTTTCATTGCTGATCGGAATACCATCAACTACAAACAGCGGCTGATTATTAGCCGTTGGACTTAACGAAGTAATTCCTCTAATAATAATACTGGCGCCAGCACCCGGAGCACCACCAGAACTTTGAATAAACACACCGGCAACTTTACCTTGCAACGCGTTAACAATATTAGGTTGTTTAGAACGTGTAAGATCCTCTCCACTTAATTCTTGTACAGAATATCCTAAAGACTTTCTTTCTTGCTTAATGCCATAAGCTGTAACTACAACTTCTGACAATTGCTTGTTATCTGCTGTTAAGCTAACATTTAAAGTTGTACCTGTTACTGCTACTTCTTTTCGCGTATAGCCAATATAGGTAAAAACCAATGTAGCATCACTTCCCGAAACGTTAATTTTAAAATTACCAGCCTGATTTGTGGCAGCAGCAATATTAGTTCCTTTAATTAATACGGTAACTCCGGGTAATCCATCACCGTTAGCGACATCAGTTACTTTTCCGTTAACTGTTTTTTCCTGTGCAAAAACTCTTATTATATAACAAAAAAAGCTCAGAAAAAGCAGAAGTAAAGTTTTTTTCATAGAAAATTGTTTTATTTAGTTCGCAATATATTAAGTTTATTAAAAAGTATAAAACATTCTGTAACCAATCTCACTTATTTTCTTAAACTACTTCGTGATTTGTTAATTTTATTAAAAGTCGCACTTAATTCTAGCGATAATAGAAGCAATAATTAAAATCTTTAAACCGGAAAAGAAAACTTCCCCATTAAAACAGCTGGGTTTTGGTTAATTATTATAGGTTCTCCAGCAACAGCTTCGTTAGCCAGCAAAGCAAATAAAACCGCTTCTTTAGCATCGGCATTTAAACCTAAATCGTCAGAATTTTGGATACTGCTTTTAGGCAACAATTCTTGAAGCAATTGCATTAAAAATGGGTTTCGTGCGCCGCCGCCGCTTACAAATATGTTTAAATCAGCAGGAAAGTTTTGCAGGATGCTTTCTGCCAAAATTTGTGCTGTAAAAACAGTAAGCGTAGCAATCAAATCAGCAGAATTAATTTGTTGGGTGGATGATTTTTGCTGAGCTGCCTGCACAAATTCCAGATTAAACAATTCCGGTCCGGTTGATTTAGGCAAAGCTTCCTCAAAAAATGGATGTGCTTTTAAAACGGCCAGTAACTCTAAATTCACATTTCCGGAAAGCGCAAACTTCGCATCTTCATCAAAAGGCAAATCAAAATACTTTCGGCAAGCGGCATCAATTAAGGTATTGCCCGGACCAACATCCGTAGAAATTACCTGACTAAAAGAAGCATCCGCAGGTAAAAAAGTGAAATTAGCAATACCGCCCAGATTTAGCAAAAGCCGGTTTTCACCTTTTTTACTGCCTAAAATTACATCGCCGTATAAAGCTAACGGTGCGCCTTCGCCACCGGCAGCAAGGTGTTTCTGCCGGAAATCACTCAACGTAATAATTCCTGTTTTTACGGCGAGATGATCGCCATCGCCAATTTGAAGTGTGGCATTCGGATAGTTTTTTTGCTGATGCTGATGTTTTGGCGCATGATAAATAGTTTGCCCGTGGCTGGCAATCAAATCCACTGATGCTGTTTTTACCTGCCATTTTTTCAAGCACTGCAAAATCAGTTCGCCATGAAAGTTCCCAATATAAGCATTCAGCAAAGTCAGCTTTTCCAGATCAACAATTTTTTTGGAGAAAACCTGCCGCACTTCATTTCTAAAAAAATCATCATAAACCATCGTTTCAAATTCCAGCAGTTCAAATTGCGTTTGCAAACCGCTGCCACTAAACCGGCACAAGGCAATATCCAGCCCGTCTAACGACGTGCCCGACATCAAACCAATAATCATTCTTTGTTTCTTTTGCGCGATTGCAAAAAGTTGCTGTAAATTGCTATTCAATGCTTTATGTTTAGGAACGATTTTGATTCGTGCTAAAGTAATTTTATTTCCATTGATTTTATACCGATAAAAGAAGCATCATGCAAAATTCTACGCTCAAAAGTTCCAAACCACGCCTGCTTTCGCTCGATGTTTTTCGCGGAATTACCGTTGCCATGATGACGCTGGTAAACAATCCGGGCAGCTGGGCGCATATTTACACGCCGCTGGAACATTCCGAGTGGAACGGTTGCACGCCAACGGATCTGGTGTTTCCGTTCTTTCTTTTTATCGTTGGCGTTTCCATCGTTTTTGCGCTGGAAAGTAAAAAAGCGGATCCAGCTTTACACCGACAATTAATTATTGGTATCATCCGGCGTGCTGTAATTTTGTTTACGATTGGATTGGTGCTGAGCTTGTTTCCGTATTTTAACTTTGCAACAGTGCGTATTCCGGGCGTTATTCAGCGCATTGCCGCGGTGTATTTAATTGTGGGTTTGCTTTACATCTATCAAACCCGAAAAACCATGCTGATTACGTTTTGGGTGATTTTGATCGGATATTATTTGATGATGACTTTCATCCCGGTTCCGGGCGTTGGCTATGCAAACCTCAACCCAGAAACTAATTTAGGTGCCTGGATTGATCGAAGTATTTTGGGTGAAGCGCACCTGTGGAAATCATCTAAAACCTGGGATCCGGAAGGAATTCTGACCGATTTGCCAGCCGTTGCCACCGGAATTTTTGGCGTACTGATCGGCACTTTTCTAAAACGAAAAGATCAGCCGGAAGCACAAAAAGTTTCCTGGCTGTTTGCTATTGGCGTGCTGGCCGCTATTTTAGGATTATTGGTTGATCTTTTCTTCCCGATAAACAAAGCATTGTGGACCAGCTCGTATGTGCTTTATGCCGGCGGTTTGGCCGTCATCGGTTTAACACTTTTATACTGGCTGGTTGATGTTCAAGGCTACAAACGTTTTACCAAACCATTCGTCATTTTTGGGGTGAATGCCATTACGGTTTATACTTTTTCGGGCATTATTCCTCGCATTTTAGGCATGATTACTTTACGTAATTCCGACGGCAAACTGCAAAACTTACACGAATATCTGTACGAAACATTTTTTACACCTTATTTTTCGCCCATTAATGCTTCGCTGGCTGGCGGCTTAACTTATGTTTTAATTTGGTTTGTAATTTTGTGGCTGATGTACCGGAAAAACATTATCATTAAGGTATAATTTGGGAACAAAAGATAATCTCCAAAAAAGTGTTATAAAAACAGCATTCGCTACTCCAATTGCATAAAACATCAACCAAAAACTTTTCCATGAATAAAAAACCAATGCTTTATTTTTCTTTTGGACTGCTGGTTTTTGGTACTGCGGCAAACGCACAAACCAAAGCTAAACCGCAGCCTTCACCAAAAAACAAACCGCGAACAGAGATGCTTGCCGGACAACTACTTCCGGCTGATCCAGCAGTTTTGATTGGTAAGCTGCCGAACGGCTTAACGTATTACATTCGCAAGAACACGGAGCCAAAAAATCGTGCTGAATTATACCTGGTAAATAAAGCAGGTTCGGTTTTGGAAAATGATGACCAGCAAGGTTTGGCGCATTTTGTAGAACACATGTCTTTTAATGGTACGCGTGACTTCCCTAAAAATGAACTAATCAATTTTCTGCAAAAATCTGGTGTGCGTTTTGGTGCTGATATCAACGCTTATACTTCTTTTGATCAAACCGTTTACCAATTGCCTTTGCCAACAGACAGTGCCAAACTGTTTACTAAAGGCTTTGATATTCTGGCTAACTGGGCTGGTTTAGATACGTTTGATGATGGTGAAATTGACAAAGAACGCGGCGTTATTTTAGAAGAGCAGCGGCTTCGCGGAAAGAACGCGCAGGAACGAATCCAGTTCCAAACTTATCCGGTTTTGTTTAACAATTCGCGATATGCACAGCGGATTCCTATCGGGAAAGAAGACGTTTTAAAAACTTTTAAACCGCAGACAATCAAAGATTATTACAAAGATTGGTACCGTCCGGATTTACAAGCGGTTGTTGCCGTGGGCGATTTTGATCCGCAGCAAGTATTACAACTGATTAAGGCTAATTTCTCGGAACTGAAAAATCCGGCTGAAGAAAAACCGTTAACAATTTATGATATTCCGGTACACAAGCAAACGCTGGTTAAAATTGTAACGGACAAAGAGCAACCTTATACCATCGCCCAAATTGTGGTGAAACATCCGGGAATGACAACCAAAAACACGATAGATTTGCTGCAAAATCTGCGTATCAGTTTGTTTAACAGCATGATTAATGCACGTATTGCCGAACTCACACAAAAAGGAAACCCACCATTTTTGTTTGCACAAAGTAGTTATGGTGGATTTTTGGCCCGGTTAGATGCTTTTTCTACTGTTGTAGTAGCCAAACCAGGTGAACTGGAAAAAGGTATTAAAGCGGTTGTGGCAGAAAACGAACGCGTGCAGAAATTTGGGTTTACACAATCCGAATTGGATCGTGCTAAAAAAGGCGTAATGGCGGCACAGGAACAGCAGTTTAAAGAGAAAGATAAAACGCGTTCTGTAGTTTTTGTGGGCCAGTATCAGCAAAACTTTTTGGAAGGTGATGCCATTCCGAGTATTGATTTTAAGTACGATTTCTACAGAAACAATATTGCGAGCATTAAATTAAACGAATTAAATGCGCTGACCGGCAAATTCATCAGTGATGAAAACCGCGTGGTGATTGTACAGGCTCCGGAAAAAGAAAAAGCCAGTTTACCAAACGAAAAAACGTTATTAAACTGGATCCGTTCTGCCGGAAAAGGAATTACCGCTTATGTAGATGAAGTGAGCAACAAACCGCTGCTGGAAAAAATTCCGGCTGGTTCTAAAATTGTTTCCGAAAAGAAAAATGCAGCTATCAGCACAACAGAATTAACATTGGCGAATGGCGTAAAAGTGGTGATGAAACCTACTGATTTTAAAAACGACCAAATCCTGATTAACAGTTATAGTTTTGGTGGAAATTCGCTGGCGAGCAACGCAGATTATACTTCGGCTTCTATGGCTGATGATGTGATTGGCAGCAGCGGCGTTGGTTCTTTTACACAGATACAATTAGATAAAATGCTGACTGGCAAAATTGCCCGCGTTTCGCCTTATATTAGTTCAACTGCGCAGGGTTTCAATGCCTTCGCTTCGCCTGCTGATTTGGAAACTGCTTTGCAACTTATTTATCTTTATACTACCGCTCCGCGAAAAGATCCAAATATCTGGACTTCAAATATCACCCAAACCAAAGTAGTTATTGCCGGCCGAAGTGCTGCGCCCGAAAGCGTTTTTCAGGATACGATTGCAGCCGTAATGAGCAGTTATAACCTGCGCGGAAGTACACCAACTTTAAAACAACTGGACGAAGCTTCGCTGGATAAAGCATACTCCTTTTACCAGCAAAGTTTTGCAGATAACAGTCATGCTATTTTTACTTTGGTTGGAAATTTCGATCCGGAAAAAATCAAACCGCTGCTGGAAAAATATCTGGGCAGTTTGCCGGTTTCGGATAAAGTATCATCTTATAAAAACCTGAACATTCATGCGCCGGCCGGGAAAATCACCAAAACGGTTTATAAAGGTTTGGAAGCAAAAAGTTCTGTCCAACTGGTTTTTACAGGAGACTACGCGTATGACGAAGTAAATAATTTGCAGTTAGATGCGCTGGAAGAAATCCTGAACATCAAAATGATTGAGCGTTTGCGCGAGAAAGAAAGTGGCGTTTATGCACCAAGCGTTCGGATTAGTTACAGCAAAGTTCCGAACCAGCGTTATAACGTCACTGTTTCTTTTGGTTGTGCGCCCGAAAACGTAGAAAAACTGATTGCTGCTGCTTTGGAAGAAATTGCCACCATCAAAAAAAATGGTGCCGAAGCAACCGATATTCAAAAGTTTGCTGCCGAAGAAAGCCGTTCTACCGAATTGCAATTGAAAGATAATAGTTTCTGGCTGGGACAGATTTCCAGAAGTTATCAATATCAGCAAGACCCGGCGGACGTTTTGGATCACATTAAAAACCTGAACCAAATTACGGTTGCCAGCACAAAAACTACTGCCAATAAATATTTGAGCGGAGATAATTTGATCAGGTTTATTTTATTACCAGAGAAAAAATAGTAAAACCGGTTACGGATAATTGAGCTGCATTACTTTAATCATCCCAAGAAAACCTGGTTAAAGGCGTGCAATATTTAGGAAATAAACGGTTTGTTTTGAGCTTCTTTTAGCATCTGTTTTTCATGATTTATCAACAAAGCCGATTTTTGCTTCCCAACCAAAGGCTGCTAACTTTGTATAAATAGCTACATGTTAACAAAAGGGCAGCAAGTTATCCGCGCGTGGTACAAAACTAAAAAATGGAAACAGTTTGCTTTTCAGCAAGAAATGGAAGCGGCTTATCTGGCTGGCAATTCCGGTTTGCTCAATGCGCCAACCGGAAGCGGTAAAACTTTCGCCCTTTTTTTGCCTTTTCTGGCAGATTATATCAACGCTAATCCAAAAGATTATCAGACTAAAAAAAACAACGGACTTTTATTATTGTGGATCACGCCGCTTCGGGCTTTAACAAACGACATTCGCAAAGCGATGCAATCCGTTTGCGATGATTTAGGTTTTCCCTGGACAATTGGCACGCGTACCGGCGATACGACTACTGCGGAACGAAATGCGCTTCGCAAAAGATTGCCCGAAGTTTTGCTTACTACGCCCGAAAGTTTGCATTTAATGCTCGCCCAAAAAGATTATCCCAAAACGCTGCAAAACCTGCAAGTTGTGGTAATTGATGAGTGGCACGAACTTTTGGGCACTAAAAGAGGTGTTCAGGTGGAGCTGGGATTATCGCGGTTGAAAGGTTTGAAACAGTTGCCGGTTGCGAGTAGCGAGTTGTCGATTTCGAGTGATGACTGGTCGCAAAATCAAAACGCACAACCGAAAACAGAAAACCAGCAACTGAAAATATGGGGAATCTCAGCAACGATTGGCAATTTGGATCAGGCTGCAGATGTGTTGTTAGGCGTGGATTTCCCGAAGGAAAACATACGGCTGATTCGTTCGGACATTGAAAAAAAGATCACCATAGAATCTGTTATTCCGAAGCAGATTGAACGTTATTCCTGGAGCGGACACATCGGCGTAAAACTATTGCCGCAGGTGATGGAAATTGTAGCCAAAAGTAATACCACTTTATTATTTTGCAATACGCGCGCGCATGCCGAAATCTGGTATCATGCGATTTTGGATAAATATCCGGAATACGCCGGAATTATGGCGATGCATCACGGCTCGCTGGATAATGAACTGCGGAAATGGGTAGAACAAGCACTGCACAACGAAATGCTGAAACTGGTAGTTTGTACTTCAAGTTTGGATTTAGGTGTAGATTTTCGTCCCGTTGATACTGTAATTCAAATCGGCAGTCCGAAAGGTGTTGCTCGGTTTATGCAGCGCGCCGGACGAAGCGGCCATCATCCGGGCGCGGTTTCCAAAGCTTATTTTGTGCCTACGCATTCGCTGGAACTGATGGAAGGCGCGGCTTTAAAAGAAGCGATGCTGGCCGGAATTTACGAAAGTCGCGACCCGGTTTTGCTAGCTTTTGATGTGCTGATGCAATATCTGGTTACGCTTGCTGTTTCTGATGGTTTTAGGGCAGATGAGGTTTTTAGGCAGGTAAAAACAGCATATGCTTACGCAGATTTAAGCAGAGAAGAGTTTGGCAGCTTACTTAATTTTATTGTTTACGGCGGTAAAACGCTATCGCAATACGACGAATTTTTAAAAGTAGAACTGGAAAACGGTTTCTATAAAGTAAATAACCGCCGTGTTGCCATGCGCCACAGGATGAGCATGGGAACGATTACCAGCGAAGTAAGTTTGCGCGTAAAGTTTCTGAGTGGCGGAAGTTTGGGTACGATTGAAGAAAATTTCATTTCCAAAATAAAACCCGGCGATAATTTCTGGTTTGCAGGCCGAAGTTTAGAATTGATCAAGGTGAAAGACATGACCGCTTTCGTCAAAAAATCCAACGTTAAAAAAGGCATTATTCCAAGTTGGATGGGCCAGCGAATGCAGCTTTCCTCGCAATATTGTACCATGATCCGTGATAAACTGGATGAAGTAGCGCACGGATTGGAGAAAGACGTGGAAATAAAAGCGTTAAAACCACTGTTTGATTTACAATCTGCCGAATCACTTTTGCCGCAAAGCCATCAGTTTTTGATCGAACAATTGGAATCTAAAGAAGGCCATCATTTGTTTTTTTATCCGTTTGAAGGCCGTTTGGTGCACGAAGGCATGGCTTCGCTCCTTGCCTATCGTTTGGCTTTGATCAAAAGCGCTACGTTTTCTATCGCCATGAATGATTACGGTTTTGAACTGCTAACAGATGATTTTATACCGATAAACGAAGCATTAGAAGAAGATCTTTTTACGCAAAATAATTTGCTGGACGACATCCAAAAAAGCCTGAACGCAACCGAAATGGCTAAACGCCGTTTCCGCGACATTGCGCACATTGGCGGTTTGGTTTTTACCGGTTATCCCGGCCAGCCGGTTAAAGATCGGCATTTGCAGGCTTCTACGTCGCTTTTATTTGATGTTTTTAGTGAGTATGAGCCGGATAATTTGCTCTTGCGACAATCTTATAATGAAGCCTTGGCTTATCAACTAGAAGAATTCAGGTTGCGAGCTGCTTTGCTCAGAATCTCGAAACAGGAAATCGTAATTAAAAAAATAAAACGGCCAACGCCTTTTGCTTTCCCGATTCTGGTTGATCGTTTACGAGAAAAAATGACGATGGAATCTTTGGAAGAGCGCGTTGCAAAGATGACGATTCAGTATGAAAAAGGGTAGGTAAAAGAAGTATTGAGTTTTGTTATTAAGCATTACTACAAGCCGAAATACAATTACTATTTTCATCATTGGCTGGACTTTCATTATTGTTATTTTTGAACAATCCTTTTATTTTTTTCCAATTGTATGTAATAGTAATGAAGAACGACATCAATATATAGCATAGAAAATATAATAGTTCCAGGAGTACAGTTTCTTCCAAAAAAGCTCATTAAATAAATTCTCCAGTATCTTCCAAAAATAGTTACCACAGCAATTATGCCTTATTTTACCGTTACAAAGGAGCTAAGAGCAATAAGCAGCACCAAAAACAAGAAAACCAGAATGAAAATACTTGTCATTTTATTAGGACTTTGAATGGAAAGATACGTATAAAAACAGCATCTGTAAACTTGGTTTATTTTTTGCTGATGTAGAAATACTTAAACCTTTAAACAAAAAAAGATGAAAAGAACTTTTGGTGGAATTTTAACTGTAATTGGTATTATCGGGATTATTTATGGTGCTTACAGTTTTATACAGCATACAGGCGACAACCGGTCTGTTTGGGTTGCTGTAATTGTAGGTATTATCTTTTTCTTCAGCGGAATAAGTTTAGTTCGAACTACAAAAGACGTATAACAAAGATGCCCTGTAAAAGAATTACAGGGCATCTTTGTTAGTTGTTTGAAGCCAATTCGGCGAGCAATCGACCGCCATTGTAATAGTAACGTGTCCAATACGGATCAGCCAGATTACTAATCATTACACCTTTACTGGAAGATGCGTGGGCAAAACGGCCATCGCCAATATAAACGCCAACATGTGTTATCGAGCGGCTATGTATTTTAAAAAAAACCAGATCGCCTTCTTTTAACTCTTCTTTTCCAACCGGGTTGACCATGCTGAAAATATTCCGACTGTTGTTGCCAATAGCAGTATTGAATACTTTATTATACAATTCAAATGCAAATTTAGAACAGTCGATACCTTTTTTATTGTCTCCGCCTAAGTGGTAAGGCGTTCCAATCCAGTCATAAACAAATTGAAACAGCTTTACGTTGGAAGTAGCAGACAATGCAACGCCCATAATTTGGGAAAAGTACCCTTTACTTAAATTATCATCATTATCATCGTCATTATTTTTTTCTGTAGAGGAATTTGGAACAACTTTTGCCACTTGAGCATTAACAGTTACAGTTGTTATTACAAATAAAATAATGATTGCTAATTTCTTCATTTAAAAACAATTAGTTAACTATCTAACGAGTTAATTTAATTTACCTGAGAGCACTCTTTTATCAGGATTTCAAATTTATACTCTTTCTTTGATATAAAAAAACGAAATTGATAATTATTTCTTTACTATATAATTTATTTAATACGGAAACAAACTGTTTCGTGTTTCGCTTTTTTGGTAGGATATAATTAGATTTGCTGCTCGTAAAATAAAAGAATAAAGTTCATGAGCTCAGTTGCTATTACCAAAGACACGTATTTGATGTGGTATGAATCCATGTTACTAATGCGAAAGTTTGAAGAGAAGACAGGACAATTGTACGGACAACAAAAAATTCGTGGATTTTGTCATTTATACATCGGACAAGAAGCGGTTTTAGCTGGCGCAATGTCTACAATTAAAAAAGGTGACAGCATGATCACTACTTATCGTGATCACGCACATGCTTTGGCATTAGGCACTCCTCCAAGTGCAATTATGGCTGAAATGTATGGCAAAGCAACTGGTTGCTCTAAAGGAAAAGGTGGTTCTATGCACCTTTTCGATAAAGCAAACTTTTTTTACGGCGGCCATGCTATCGTAGGTGGCCAAATTCCATTAGGTGCAGGTATTGCTTTTGCAAGCAAATACAGAGGTGAAGATTTTGTAAACCTTTGTTACATGGGTGATGGAGCTGTTCGTCAAGGTGCACTAAATGAAACTTTCAACATGGCGATGTTGTGGAAGCTTCCAGTAGTTTTTATTTGCGAAAATAATGGTTATGCAATGGGAACTTCTGTAGCCCGTACTACGAACATGACTGATATTTACAAAATGGGTTTAGCTTATGATATGCCTTCGGCTCCGGTTGATGGCATGGATCCTGTTGCAGTACATAATGCAATGGATGAAGCTATCCAACGTGCACGCAATGGTGAAGGACCAACATTCTTAGAAATGCGTACGTATCGTTATAAAGGACACTCGATGTCTGATCCGCAGAAATACCGCACTAAAGATGAAGTAGAAAGCTATAAAGCAAAAGACCCGATTGAGGTAGTTAAACAAGCTATTTTGAAAGAGAATTATGCTGATGAAGCTTGGATTGAAAGTATTGAAGCCAAAGTGAAAGGTATTGTTGAAGAAGCTGTAAAATTTGCAGAAGAATCTCCTTATCCGGAAGCTTCAGAGTTATATACTGATGTTTATGTACAAAAGGATTATCCATATATTATGGATTAATTTTTAGCCGATAAAAGAAGCATTCCTCCTATCAATACAAAAAATTCCAATTATAATATATGGCCGAAGTAGTAAAAATGCCAAAAATGAGCGATACCATGACTGAAGGGGTATTGGCTAAATGGCATAAAAAAGTTGGTGATAAAATAAAATCAGGTGATTTATTAGCAGAAGTAGAAACTGATAAAGCTACCATGGATTTGGAATCTTACCAGGACGGTACGATTTTATACATCGGTGCCGAAGAAGGTAAAGCTGTGGCAATTGATGCTGTAATTGCTGTAATTGGAAAAGAAGACGAAGATTATAAAATAGCCTTAGGTACAGAAGGTGGTTCTGCTCCTCAGTCTGAAACTAAAACTGAACAGCCGAAAGCAGAGGAAAAACCTCCTGCTGCTGTCCCTAAAGTTGATCTTTCCAGTATTCCGGCAACTGTAATCCGGATGCCGCTGTTAAGTGATACCATGACAGAAGGAACCATTGAAAAATGGAATTTTAAAGTAGGTGATAAAGTAAAAGCAGACGATTCTATTGCTGATGTAGCAACTGATAAAGCAACCATGGAAGTGGTTGGTTACGAGGAAGGAACATTACTTTATATTGGCGTAAAAGAAGGCGAAGCTGCACCTGTAAATGGTATTATTGCCATTGTAGGTAAAGAAGGAACAGATATTACTCCTTTATTGCAGGATGGCGGAACAAATACGTCATCCGCAGAAACTAAAACTGAAGAAGAAGCAGATAATACTCCAGTAAAAGAAGCATCAGCAGAAACAGCAATTGTAGCAGATGACAGTCGTGTAAAAGCGTCTCCGTTAGCTCGTAAAATTGCAAAAGATAAAGGCATCAACTTAACAGAAGTCAAAGGAAGTGCAGAAGGTGGCCGTATTGTTAAAAAAGATATAGAAGCTTTTAAACCAGGCGCAAAATCAGCCGGAGCTGTTGCCACACCACAATCAGCAGAAATTCCATCTGTAAAAGAAGCTCAAGAAGCCATTGCTACAAGCGCAATAGCTAAAGAAGGCATGGCCAAAGCGCAAGGTACAATTACACTTTCTCCATATATCGGCGAAGAGAAATTCACCGAGAAACCGGTTACGCAAATGCGCAAAGTTATTGCGAAACGTTTGGCCGAAAGCTTGTTTACCGCACCGCATTTCTTTGTTACAGTTTCTATTGATATGGACGCAGCAATGCTTGCCCGTACCAAAATGAACGAGGTTTCGCCAGTTAAAATCTCCTTTAATGATTTGGTAGTTAAAGCTTGTGCATCTGCTTTAAAACAACATCCTGCCATTAATTCTTCTTGGTTAGGTGATAAAATTCGTTACAATGAGCATGTAAATATTGGTATCGCGGTAGCTGTTGATGAAGGTTTATTGGTTCCGGTTGTGCGTTTTGCGGATGGAAAATCATTAAGCCGTATCTCTGCTGAAGTGAAAGACTTCGCCAAAAAAGCAAAAGATAAAAAATTACAGCCATCGGACTGGGAAGGTTCTACTTTTACTATTTCTAACTTAGGTATGTTTGGAGTGGATGATTTTACCGCGATCATCAATCCGCCTGATTCTTGTATTCTGGCTGTTGCTGGTATTCAACAAGTTCCTGTTGTTAAAAACGGTGCTGTTGTTCCGGGAAATGTGATGAAAGTAACATTAAGTGCAGATCACCGGGTAGTAGATGGTGCTACAGCTGCTGCTTTCCTAAACACCGTAAAATCACTGTTAGAAGAACCGGTTAGATTGCTGATTTAAACGAATACTTCTTTTATCGATATAAAATCCTGTTAATTTAATTTAGCAGGATTTTTTTTGTTATAATCTTTGATGTTCCGGTTAAAACACTATTTTACCTGCATGAAAAAAGTAGGATTGATATTTGCTGCGCTCGGTTTACTTTTAATGAGTTGCCAAAATAAACTCGGAACATCTTCCGTAGAAAAAAGTAAGGATTTGGCGGCGTTTTTTGATCAGTATTATGAAAACCGGTTAAAATTATATCCGCTGGAAGCCACTTATGCTGGTGATAACCGCTACAACGATCAATTACCAAATGATGGTTCTACTGAATTCCTCCAAAAAGCAAAAACTTTTTATGCGGATCATTTGCAAAAAATAAAACAGTTTAAACGCGAAGACCTGAACGAAAAAGACCAGCTTTCTTACGATATTTTTACTTATGAAATGCAAATTGCACTGGAAGGATTTAACTATCATTTTGAGTATCTGCCTTTTAATCAGATGTTTGCCTTACCGCTTACGATTGGACAATTAGGTTCTGGAGCAGGTGCACAACCGTTTAAAACTGTTCAGGATTATCAAAACTGGTTAAAACGTTTACAGGCGTTTAGCATTTGGAGCAATACGGCAATTGAAAATTTTCAAAAAGGCATACAAGCAGGTTTTGTTTTGCCAAAGGCTTTAGTGGTTAAAATGATTCCGCAAATGCGTGCGATGGAAGTTACTGATCCTACTAAAAGTTTATTTTACAGACCGATAAACAATTTCCCGAAATCATTTTCGGATACCGAAAAAAGTACGCTAAAAGAAGCATATCAAAAAGCTGTTATGCAGGTTGTTGTACCTACATACAAAAAGCTGGGCGATTATCTGCAAAAACAATATTTGCCACATACACGCAACACTTCCGGTTATTCGGGCATGACTAACGGTAAAGCCATGTATACATATCTCGTGAAACAACAAACTACAACAGATAAAACGCCGGAAGAAATTTACCAATTAGGTTTAAGTGAAGTAAAACACATCCGCACCAAAATGGATAGCATTAAAAACAGCGTTAGTTTTAAAGGTGATTTGAAAGCGTTTTTCGAATACATGAAAAATGATCCGAAGTTTATGCCATATAAAACGCCGCAACAGGTGTTGGCTGCTTTTGAAAACATCCACCAACGGATGGAGCCAAACTTGAAAAAGATGTTTAATCACGTTCCGAAGACACCTTTTGAAATCCGGCAAACAGAAGCTTTCCGGGCTGCTTCGGCTAGCGCAGAATATAACCAAGGTTCAGCAGATGGGTCTCGTCCGGGTATTTTTTATGTGCCAATTTTGGATGCAACAAAGTTTAATACCACTTCCGGAATGGAATCTTTGTTTTTGCATGAAGCAATTCCTGGCCATCATTATCAAATTTCTTTAACGCAGGAAAATACCTCTTTGCCTAAATTCCGCCGTTTTGGTGGAGACAATGCTTATGTGGAAGGCTGGGCTTTATACTGTGAATCTTTAGGAAAAGAATTAGGACTTTATACCGATCCGTACCAGTATATGGGTGCTTTGGGCGATGAAATGCACCGCGCCGTGCGTTTGGTAGTTGATGTTGCAATTCATACAAAAGGCATGACGCGTGAACAGGCCATTAAATACATGATGGATAATGAAGCTATTAGTGAACAAGGCGCAACAGCAGAAATTGAACGTTATATGGCAATTGCTGGTCAGGCTTTAGGTTACAAAATTGGTGCTTTAAAAATCCGCGAATTGCGCACCAGATACGAAAAACAGTTGGGTGGTAAATTTAATCTGGCCGAATTTCATGACCAGGTTTTGAAAGATGGTTCTATGCCTTTAGCTGTTTTTGAAAAGAAAATGGATAGCTGGGCAGCCACACAAAAATAAAGTGCATAAAAGAAGCATCAGGTTTTTAGGCTGATGCTTCTTTTATCACACAAAAATTATGGTTTACTTTTTGGCTTGAGCAGCATAACCAAAAACTTTTTGTAAAAGTGCTGTTGGCCGGGAAGAAATATTTTGTCGGATTTGTAATTCCTGTTGTGCAATTTCTACAAATAAACCGCTAATCGCCTTTTGGGTAACATAATTTTCTATATCCGGATCAACTTTATTCATAGTGAACGGAACTTTATTATAGGCTGTTACAGCTTGACTATAATATTGAGTAGCACCTACTTTGTCTAAGCTATTATGCACAACCGGGCGGAATTTTGCAGCCAAAGAATCTGTTGTGGTACGTTTAAAATAGTGTGTTGCCGCATCACTCGATCCTAACAAAATATTGGCTGCATCTTTTACACTCATTTGTTTTAATGCAGAAATAAAAATCGGTTTCGCTTCTTTTGCAGCATCTTCTGCAGCGCGGTTTAAAGAAAGAATAACGTTATCGCAAAGCTTATTCAATCCTATTTTTCGAAGTGTAGCTTCTGCTTTTAACGCTTGTGGCGGAAAAAGGATTTTGATAGCTGCATTACCAAAAAATCCATTTGAAGCAGACAATTGATCGCTGCTTTTAATAACACTTTGTTGTAATGCTTCTTTTATGCCACTGGAAATTTCCTGGTTTGATGGTGTAGTTGTGGTAGATTTTAATAAGAGTTTAGAAAGAATCTGGCTTTGAGCTTTTGCTGTAGAAACAGTTATCAGCAACAAAAAAACTGCTGTAACTTTAAAAAAGGTATTTGAAGATTTAATCATTAGTTTTTCTTTGATTTTACGAAACAAATATCAGGAAGTTAACCGGATAAGTAGTTTCAATTTAAAATCAGACGAGAAAACACTAAAAATGTTTAACAATTGAAAAAACAATTGCTGCAACAATTGCAGAAACCGGAATGGTTAAAACCCAAGCCCAAATTAAATTAATGGTAACACCCCAACGTACTGCTGAAACCCGCTTGGTTAAACCTACACCAATAATAGAACCGGTGATTGTGTGCGTGGTAGAAACTGGTATGCCAAAGTGTTCTGTTACAAATAAGGTTATGGCACCAGCTGTTTCGGCACTTACACCTTCCAGCGGAGTTACTTTAGTAATTTTGGTGCCCATTGTTTTTACAATTTTCCATCCGCCAGACATGGTGCCTGCCGCGATAGCAGAATAACAAGCAAAAGGAATCCATTCTGGCATTTTTGTATCAGTGGTGATTACTTTAGAAGCAACCAGTGCTACATAAATAATTCCCATTACTTTTTGTGCATCATTTCCGCCATGCGCAAAACTTAACGCACCCGATGAAACCAATTGCAATCTTTTAAACCAGACCTCAGCAACAGATGGACGCGCATTTTTGCAAATATTCATGATCAGAATATTTATCGCCATTCCGATAAGCATCCCGATGATGGGTGCTAAGAAAATAAAAATCACAATTTTGATAATAGGATCAGCATTAACAGCCAGGAAAGGATTTATACCCATAGAAGCAGCATTTGCCATTCCTGCACCAGCAAAACCACCAATTAAAGTGTGTGAAGAACTGGAAGGAATACCAAACCACCAGGTAATTAAATTCCAGGCAATTGCTGCTATTAAACCAGCCAGAATAACATGCATGGTTATAAAGTTTTCGAAAACTGTTTTAGCAATAGTATTAGCTACTTTATGGTCTTTAATTAAAAAATAAGCAATAAAATTGAACGAAGCTGCCCACAAAACAGCCTGAAATGGCGTTAAAACTTTGGTAGAAACAATAGTGGCGATAGAATTGGCCGCATCATGGAAACCGTTTATAAAATCAAAAACCAAAGCTAAAATAATAACAACAACCAGCAGAATAGATACCATTGTTTAAGCGTGTTTTACGATGATGGATTCCATAACATTTGCAGCATCTTCGCATCTATCGGTTGCTGTTTCCAGCGCAGCCAGAATTTCTTTGTATTTGATCAACCGAATGGCATCTTTCTCATACAAAAACAAATCAGCAACGGCACGGTCAAAAACATAATCAGCCTGATTTTCAATGCTATTGATCCGGATACATGATTCTGCAATGTTCCTTACATTTTTCAAATCTTTCAGTTCAGCAACAGCTTTCTGCAAATCATAACTGGCTTGCAATATCAGTTCCGAAAGTTTTTGTATCGGCTCAATCATTTCGCTGATTTGATACAAATACATCCGGTTAGCAGAACCTTGTATCAAATCGGCCACATCATCTATGGCAGTAGCAAGAGAGTGAATATCTTCCCGGTCAAACGGCGTAATAAAGTTTTTGCCAAGCTCTAGGTAAATTTGGTGCGTAATGTCATCACCAATGTTTTCCAGTTTATCAATCTGATGATAAAGTGTTTCTCTTCTGCTAAAATCAGTTGAATTAACTACTTCTACAAGCAAAACAGCCATTTCTACTACGTTAGCTGCTGCTTTTTCAAACAAAGGAAAAAAGATTTTTTTATCCTTCGGAACAAAATATTGGAAGATACTATTTAACGACATGCTTTTGGATTACAGACAAAAGTAAATTACTGATGTTAAGTTAGTGTTAACTTTGAGTATGGTAAGCTTACAAAAGGCTGTTGCTTTGTTTTTTCTAATGTAAAACCGAATGTAGAGCCAATTCCAACCGTACTTCTAACATTTATGGTTTGCTGATGGGCTTCTACAATGTGCTTTACAATAGCCAAACCCAAGCCAGAACCTGCAATTTGCCTTGATCGGCTGGCATCAGTACGATAAAAACGTTCAAACAAGCGTGGCAGATTTTTTTCATCAATTCCAGCTCCATCATCCGTTACTTCAACCAAAACCTGTTCGTGTAGCGAAAACAAACTAACAGAAGTAGTACCGTTTGTTTTTCCGTATTTGAATGCATTATCAATTAAATTGATTAAAACCTGCCTAATCCTTTCCCGGTCTGCATTTACAAATATCGGTTCATTATATTTTTCCTTAAAAAGAAGCTGAATTTTGTATTGTACAGATTTTATTTCCAACGATTCAAATACTTCTTTTATCAGCTCATTTATTTTAAATTTGGTAAATACAATAGGCAATTCTCCGGATTCCAGCTTGGATATTTCGTCCAGATCTTTAATCAGGTAACTCATCCGGTCAACATTTTTAGAAGCTTTATTTAGAAATTTAAGGGCCTGTTCTGTGTCCTCCAAACCATCTTCGTCCAGCAAAGCATCTAGATAACCTTGCATGGCAAAAAGCGGCGTTTTAAATTCGTGGGAGAGATTGGACAGAAACTCACGCCTAAATTGTTCTTGTTTTTTAAGTACATCAATCTCAGATTTTTTTTCTCTTGCCCAAGCTTTCACTTCCTCTTCCACATCATGGATCGGATCAGAACCCATATTTTCGCCAAGCGCATCACGCAAATCCCGGCCAAGCTTCAAATCGTTGATCAATTTGTAAATGATTTTTATTTTAGAATAAACATATTTTTCGATCAGATAATAAAAAACGATAAAACTAGTAATCAGCGAGATCACAAAAATTTGCAATACATCGTACCAGTTACGGCTGAAATAATAATTAACAATAGAAAGTGTAACAGCAACGGCCAGCGCATTGATAAAAACCAGAACATTGAGTTTCATAAATCAAATTTAGCTTTTATACAAGATAATTTGCCAGCGAAAAGCCCACATCCACCGTATTTTATAATTATTGATGCCTGCTTTTTGCAGTAACGTTTCCAGTTCTTTCCGCTTAAATCCTTTTAAAACAGAAAGCGGACCATCATTCCTGGCCAAACGGGATTTGGTAATGATGCGTGTAATTAGTTTAATGCCATAATAAGCCAGCCAATGCCGATGCAAATCATCAATAATAACAATGTGTTTGCTGCAAGCCAGCATTTGTTTAATCAGCAAAATCCATTGTTCATCATCAAAATGATGCGTAAAAAGTGTACTGATAATAACGTCGAATTTTAAAACTGCAACTTCTTCTGATAAAACATCAGCCAGAATAAAGCTAATATTCGGGTTGGTATTTTTCCGGTTTGCAAAATTTACGGCGGCTGGCGTAGCATCAATTCCGGTTAAAATCAGGTTTAAATTTTTCTTTTTAGCGTTTTGATGGATAGCGCGCAAAACATCACCGCTGCCGCAACCCCAATCGCTGATGTGAAAATTTTGCTGGACCGATACTTCTTTTAAGGCAGAAAAAACGACATTGTAGCCGCCCAAATATTGGTTAACCATTTCTAATCCGCTTAAAAGAGGATCAATTTCGTCTGCACTAAGACTAAAATCGTCCATGATTTCTGCTTCGGTTGCACGCTTACTAAAATCAGGCATCAGCAAAAATGGTTAAAAAGGTTGTCCATGTGTTTTACTGATTAAAAAACCGGCAACTCTTGGCAAATAATTTAAGGTTTTTAAAGTGAGATCGGTAGCCGCATTTCGCCCGAACAGTTTTTGCATTTGTCGCCCGGTCCACAAACGGCTTGCAAAATTTCTATTCCATTCTTTTGTATAAGCTTGTTCCAATATGCTTCTTTTATCGGCAAAAAATTGGTGCGGCTGATAAAATTCTCTTATTTTTTCGGAAAGGATTTTGGCCGAATGAATCGCCATCGTCATGCCGTTTCCGCAAAGCGGCGCAATCATGCCGGCCGTATCACCGCTCATTAAAATATGTTGTTCTACGGGTTGTTTTTTCTCAAAAGAAATCTCGTTGATCACTTCCGGTTTGTCCAGCAAAAATTCTGCTTCTTCAAAAAGTTTGTTCAAATACGGGTTTTTGCGGATCACGTTTTGCTCCAGTTCTGCCAGATTTCCGTATTTCCGCAAATCATCCCGATGCGCTAGATAACACATGCACCAGCAATTGCCATCCACTTTGCTTACGCCGCAATAGCCGTCTTTATAATTATTTAGCTGGATCAAATTATCAGGTAAATCAGCCCGGATGTGAAATTTTACAGCCAGAAACGGACTTCTTTTGTAAAAGAAATTCCGGTTCATTTTCTGGTCGAGGTTGGCGCGTTTACCGAAAGAACCAATAACCAACGGCGCTTCCAGTTCTCGCTCGGAAACCAAAACTTTGAAAAGATCATTCTGAAACTGAACATTTTCTACTTTCATGTTCAACATAAATTCTACGCCTTCTGCCAGTGCTTTTTTGTAGAGGAAATGATCAAAAGTATATCTGCTCAAACCAAAACCGCCCAAATCTAATTTCTGAGAAAATTTTGCGCCTGAAACTGCGGTTACTTCTAAACGGTTAATGCGCGAAACATTTAGTTCCTCCAAATCAATATCCAGCTTTTTTAAAAAAGGAATGGTTTCGTTAGAAATATATTCGCCGCAAACGCGATGAAAAGGATACGTTTTACGTTCAATCAGCAGCACTTTGTAACCGGCGCGGTTCAGCAAAATTGCATTGAATAAACCAGCCAATCCGCCGCCAATGATGATTATATCATTCATTGCTGGTTTTTTTCAGCACCATAGATTCAACTGTTAAGCCAGGGCCAAAAGCAAAACCAAGAATATTTTGTTCCGGCTGAACTGTTTTTGCCTGCAATATTTTTTGCAGTACAAACAAAATTGTGGCGGACGACATGTTGCCGTAATCTGCCAAAACCTCGTGCGCAAAGCTATTTTTGCACTTGCAAATGTTCAAACCGTCTTCTGCGGCTTCCAATATTTTTTTTCCTCCGGGATGAATGGCGAACAGATCAATCTCAGCCAGACTCAAACCTGTTTTTTGCAAAGCTTTTTCTGCCAGCGGTTTAATGTGTTTTTGTATTTGCTTGGAAACTTTGGACGTAAGCCGCATTTCATAACCAAAATTGCCAATCAGCCAGTTCATTTCATCTTTTGCTTCATAAATGTACTCGGCATAAAAATTTTCCAACAAAAAATAGGATTGTTCAATGCTTCTTTTAGCACTGTTTTCTATGATTGCCGCCGCCGCACCATCCGAAAAAAGCGAATTAGCTACCCAGTTTTCCAACGTGTTTTCTTTCTGGAAATGCAGCGTGCACAATTCTATAGAAACCACTAATACTTTGGCTTCCGGGTTTGATTTACAAATCGAATCAGCAATTTTAAGCGCATTAATGCTGCCGTAGCAACCCATAAAATTGATGCAGGTGCGTTCTATATTTCGGTTTAAACCCAAAGTTTCAATCAAATCGATATCAATTCCGGGCGCATACATGCCGGTACAACTCACGGTAATTAAATGCGAAATTTTGCCGGTAAAAGAAGCATTAAAACTGGCCAAACAATTTTGTGCAGCTTGTGCAGCAACTGAAATAGCATGTTTACGGTAAAATTGCATCCGCTTTTGTGTATCCGGAAAAGGTTCCAGCATTTCATTCGCCGGGAAAAACTGGTTCTCTGCAAAATCATCATAACCAAAATCAGGAATAACAGAATAACGAGTTGTTATGGCGCTGTGATCGTAAATTTTTTTAAGTCTGAGCGCATCATTTTCATTCAAACGGAAAGCTTTTTCCATAAAACCGTTGATGGCAATTTGCGAAATACGGTTTGGCGGATTGGCAATTCCAATGGCACTGATGCAACTACTCATGTAAATTTTTTGCGCGGCTATTTTGTTGTTTCTACGTTTACGGCAATCAGCGCATCATCAGCCAGAACCATACTTTTTCCGCCTATATCAAAATCGGAACGGGTGATGGTGAAACTGCTTTTAAAAGATGCATTGTTGCCTGTTTCGTTGTAGGTAAAAGGAACTTTGATGCGTTTGGTTTTAGCTTTAATCGTTACGTCGAAAATTCCGGTGTAGTTTTCGTTTTTCTGGTGAGAAAAGGACAGGGATTTCATCGTGATTTCCGGATATTTTTCTACGTCAAAATATGCCTCCTTTTTGAGGTGATTATCGCGCATATCGTTATCAGAATCTAGCGTTCTAGTATCTACAGATGCTGTAATGCTGCTTTTATCGAGGTTATTTTCATCAAAACTGATGCTTGCCTTAAAGCCGCCAAACTTTCCTTCGGCAGCAATTCCCATGTTTTTAATTTTGAAAGTAACAGCAGCAGAAGTTACTTTTTGTTCGGATTGTGCAGCAGCCATCTGCAAAAGAAATACAGCTAAAAACAGTTGGAAAAAAATTTGCTTCATCAGTGGGTTATTTGTTAGCACAACCAAATTGCTGATGTATTATTGCATAAACAAGTAAACTTTAAAATATGATTTTAAGCCGATCAACACTGGCGCATCTTCGGTTTGTATTTTCTGTTTTTTTGCTGCCGGTTTATCTGTTTGCATACAGTCAGGCCGGTTATGTTCCTGCTTTCCGGGCGGTTATTGTTTTTGTGGTTTGGTACGTTTTAGCCATTCCGGCAACCAACGGCTACAACAGTTATTTTGATAAAGATGAAGGCAGCATCGGCATGTTAGAAAAACCGCCCGCGGTTGATAAAAGTTTGTATTACGTTTCTTTGTTGATGGAAGTGCTGGCTTTTTTGCTGGGTTTATTCATAAGCGTTTGGTTTGCTTTTGCGGTGCTGATTTACGGCGTAATGTCTAAATTGTACAGTCATCCGGTAACGCGGTTGAAAAAATATCCGATTGTTAGTTTTTTAACGGTTTTCTTTTTCCAGGGCGCATTTATGTATTGGGCAATTTATGGTGGATTGGCCGGCCCGATTTTGCTTTTTATGGGATACAATCCTGAAATATTGATTGCTGGCGGAATCTGTTCTTGTTTGATTGGTGCTTCGTATCCATTAACGCAAATTTATCAGCATGAAGAAGACGCCAAACGTGGTGATTTCACACTGAGCTTAATGCTGGGCTACAAAGGTTCTTTTATTTTTTCGGGGATTGTGTTTGCAGCCGGAATTATCTTGAGCTTCTTTTACTGGCATATTTTGGGCGAGATGAAAAACTTTTATGTTTTCCTGGCTTGCTCCTTCCCTATTTTCCTGTTTTTTAATTACTGGTTTTTTAGTGTGCTCAAAACAGTATCCGAAGCAAACTATAAAAACGCCATGTTGATGAATTTTATCAGCGCTGTTTTTATGCTGATTTACTTCGGATACCTGGTAATTAACCGTTAAAACTCTACATGTGCGCGCAAACCAAACACGTTTATTGGGCCGCGGTCTGTATTATAAGCTGGATGCAGAATAAACTGATATTCAGGTGTTAAATAAAAGTTTGTTTTGTAAACATTAAGTTTATAGTACAATTCTGCAATCATTTCAGGCGAGTAATTTAAAGCGCCATCACCAATAATAAAACCGTAACCACCGGCAGCCAAATAATCGCGATGTGCAGCAGAAATGCCGTTTCCTACAAAAGCCAAACCAACTTCATCCTTACTGCGTTTCCAGGAATTTCCGGTTAAAACGCCTCCAAAACTGATGGAACGGTCAATTTCTGTAAAAGCCCAGGTTTCAGTCCGGCCATCGTTGTAACTTGCTTTTGCAAAAACGCCGAAATCTTTTGTCAAAAACTGATCTGCATTGATACCAAAACCAAATTTGTTGCGGCCATAATTTCGGGTAGATGCAATATCCGGTGTAGCTGGATTTGCGGTAATTGCCTGACGGTAATTTCCCATTTTGGCATTGTTGTTAAAAGCTAAAACCCGAACAGTGCCTCTTTTATCGCCCGAAAAACTGTAACGCTTTTCAAATTCCAGCGTTTGCGAGTTGGCTTTACCGATTTTTTCGTCCCAAATAAAACCATTGGCTGTAGTTGACATCATGGTTAAGGCAAAACGCAAATCCCATGAAGGCTGGTGATAATCCATATAAACGCCAAAAACATAGCCGCGCGTGTTAGCCGGATAATCCCAGGCACCGTTGCTCATCAACGACCAGTTCATAAATTGCGCCCGCGGATCATGACTAAAAGCGTTGTTATCAAAAAAATCTGCCATTCCAAATTTTCCGGCTGTGATAGAAAAATAGCGTTTGCTTTGCAAGCCGGCCAATTGGTTGTTATCGTCTGATAATGTATCCTGCTCATTTCCCCAGCTAAAACGCTGCGTTAAATAAGCACGCGCGATATAAATTTTCGGTTCCGGAGAACCTACCCGAAAAGTTTCGCCATTTGGAAATCCGGCTGCGCCTAAAGTGCTGCTAAAACCTGCACCGCCAGACATTTCGGGGTTAAAATAAGCTTCGGCACCTTTCCAAAGCCTTGCACCGCCAAAAAGCGTTGTGGTTAAAGAAGTGGCCGTTTCATGGTTGGTAGATAAACTGTTATCGCCAGAATATTTTGCACCAAAACCCGGATGCGTTTGCGTGATAACCGTTTGCTGGAAATGAAAATTGAACCGCTGCTGTTTTAAAGTATCTGGATTTTGTGCTTTAGCAGATAAAAAAACGGCCGATAAAAAGAGTGTGTAGAAAGTTTTAAGCATAAACCAGAATCTTGTGATCGATTTTGCAAAGATGCTATTTTTATACCTTAAATTTATCTAGCACCACTCCATTCTGCATAAAACTGATTGAGATATTGTTCCATAAACTGATGCCTTTGTTCGGCAATTTTTTGAGCAGTTTTAGTATTCATTAGGTTTTTCAACAACAGTAATTTTTCATAAAAATGATTGATGGTTGGTGCAGTAGAATTTTTGTATGCTTCTTTTGTAAGGTTAAAATCAGGTTCGATTTCCGGGTTATATATTTCGCGCTTTTTAAAACCACCGTACGTAAAAGCGCGCGCAATACCGATGGCACCAATCGCATCCAAACGATCCGCATCTTGTACAACCTTCATTTCTTCGGAAGAAAACCTAACTTCTCCAAAACTGGATTTAAAAGACATGTTTCGAATAATTTGCTGCACATGTTCAATTACCGCAACTTCTACTTCCATACTTTTTAAAAATTCCCCGGCTGTTTTTGGCCCGATTTCTTCATCTCCGTTATAGAATTTGCTATCGGCAATATCGTGCAATAAAGCAGCCAGTTCAACTATAAGCAAATCAACTTTTTCTGTTTGGGCGATGAGTTTAGCGTTGTTCCAAACGCGTAAAATATGCCACCAATCGTGGCCGCTTTCTGCGTTTTGCAAAGTTTGTTTAACGAAGGTTACTGTTTTTTGTATGATAAAAGAAATATCGGGCATTTTCGAAGCTTGATTTTATATTAATTTGTAACCGATCAAGCATTAGCTCCCGGCCGCTCACTCGCCTCACGTTTGCTACCATCATACAACTCATACTCCATCAACCTGCAATCCAGTTTCCCGTTAAAAAACTCGATTTTGCGTGCTGCTTTTAGCCCTACTTTTTTAGCGAGTTCCGGGTTACCGGTAAAAACGTAGCCGCGGTAACCTTTGCAATCGGTTTTCAAAAAGTCTCCAATGCGTTTGTAAGTTGCTTCCAGTTTAGTATGCACGCCTAAACGTTCGCCGTATTCCGGATTGAAGAAGACCACGCCAGGTTGTTCAGGCACTTCTGTTTCGGCAAAATCACAAACCTGAAACGTAATTAAATGATCTACGCCCGCTGTTTTTGCATTATTTTCGGAAATATTAATAGCATCCGCAGAAATATCGGAAGCAATAATTTTAAAGTCGATTTCCTTTTTTGAAATGTCTTTCAGCTTACGGCGTTCTGTAAAAAACACTTGCTCATCATAACCTAAAATGTGCATGAAAGCATAATTCATCCGGAAAAGTCCGGGACGTTTATTGGTAGCCAGCAAAGCGGCTTCTATCGCTAAAGTTCCGGAACCGCACATCGGGTTGATAAACGTACTTTTCTGATCCCAGTTGCTAGATAAAATGGTACTGGTTGCCAACGCTTCCAGCATGGGCGCTTTGCCCGGAATTTTGCGGTAACCGTGTTTAGATAAAGTTTCGCCAGAAGTATCCAGAAAAATATCAGCCTGACTTTCCTGCCAGTATAAATGTAAAACTGTTCTGTTCCACTCTGGGCCAGAGTTTGGGCGGATGCCTTTTTTATCTTTAATCCGATCTACCACCGCATCTTTCACCTTCACATTTGCAAAAAGCGGCGTGGTAATATATTCGTTGTTTACGTTGGATGTAACCGAGAAATAACCATCAAAAGCAATCAGGTTTTCCCATTCAATCTCCATCAAACGGTTGTATAATTCACCAGGATTTCGGGCATCAAAAGAAGCAACCGAATACAAAACCTGACTGGCGCAACGCAAATTCAGGTTTAGCGGAATACAATCATTCACCGTTCCTTCCAGCTCTACGCCCGTACTAAAAAAGCGTTTAATGGTAAAACCAAGCTCTTCTACTTCCTGCTTTAAATAAGCAGAAAGCCTTTTGTTGCAGGTAATAATTATTTTACTTTTTGTATTGAAAACATCCGTCATAATCCTGCGAATTTAACGATTTCGACTGCCGTTTTTAACTGCTATCTCTTAACTTTACACTTTAAAACATTAAACCATGGAGATTAAAGGAAAAGTACACGAAGTTTCGCCTACCACGCAGGTAACCGATTCTTTTAAAAAAAGAGAACTGATTGTAGAGTTTGTGGAGAACCCGCAATATCCGGAATATATCAAATTTGAAGCCGGCCAGGATCGTTGTGCCTTGTTAGACAATGTGAAAGTTGGTGATGACGTTGAAGTATTTTTTAACTTGCGCGGCCGCCCGTGGACAGATAAAGCTGGCAAAAAATCATATTTCAACTCATTAAATTTGTGGAAAGTGAACGTTTTATCCGGAGCAGCAGCCGGCAGCAGTTCAACTCCCGAATATACAGCGCCAGCGGCCAATATTAGTGCCGGTGCAGAAGAAGATGACGACCTTCCATTCTAAAAAAAGAAAGTCCCCCGCTTTATAGGCCGGGGGACTTCAATCATTTATTTGCTATTTATATAAAAGGGGCTAAACTGGATTGTATTTTTAACTCATCAAAAATACTTTTCTAAAATTTGGCTATCGGCTTTTTATCGAAATTTAATTATGGTAATGATCGTGAAAATTTCGTTATTATAAAAATCTATTGTTACTTTTTCTTTTTACTAAATTTTAGTATATTCCATTACTAAACATTTCCTGATGCTGTTTTTATCGGCATAAATTGCTCAACAAATAAAAATGATTTGTAATAAGCCGAGGTGTTAAACACTGGTTAACAGATGTTAAATTATGTTAAAGCCATATCCGGCTATTTTTAACTTGATATTTTTGTATGATGAAAATGAAACGCCTTAGCCTAATTATCGGATTAATGGGCTTTGCGCTGCTTGGCGTTATGGCTATGCAGTTTTATTTTCTGGTAGAATCTTATCAGCTTAAATCTGAAATTTTTGACCGTTCTGTTTCCGAAGCATTAAGCAGTGTGGTTGCTAAAGTTGAAAAGCAGGATGCCATCAATTTTATGGAACGGATGAAAATGCCTGCTAAACAAAGCATTTATCCGGAAAGAAGCAGCAATCACAGCCATTATGTATATGATCGGATTCCTGAAAGTGCCGTAAATTCATCTTTCCAAAAACAACACTTGCACCCGGAAATCGAGCGCAAACAACGCAAAATTGCCAGTTTGAAAGACAGTTTAAAAGACCTTTCTAACCAAAGCAACAACCGGGAAGATATTTTAAGTTATCAGCAGGTGCATGTAGAAGAATATATTGATGAAATTGGGCGCTGGCACAGCAAAGTTACAGAGGTAATCAATCCAAAACTAACACTGCAACTACGCCAGCAGCTTCAACCGCGATTATATAAATACGATACGGCCCGTTACATGTACAATGATCCGCAGATTGGCCCTACCATGGTTTCTGTCCCAACAATTAATCCGTTGTGGCTAAAAGAGCAGCACCGTTTAAAAAAAGAACAAACTTTTAAGCGGATTAAAAAACTGCTGGAAGATTCTGTGCATTTAATGAAGGCAAAACTGATAACGCCGCAAAGAATGAATGTGTTTGAGAAAGTGGCAGAAGAATATCAGAAAGCTGATGAGCCTTTGGGAACACGTATTGACCGATTGCTGATTGATTCGTTGTTGCGGTTTGAGTTGCAGAACAAAAACATCTTTTTGCCTTTTAGTTACGAAATTACCAACGCTTCAAACGATTCGCTGATCTATTCCAACGCGCAAAATACAAACGATGAGAAACCGGTTTTTTTGCAGGCTGGCAGTTATCAAACACCTATTTTTACCAAAGAAGTAGTGAATGATCCGGGCATGATCAAAATCTATTTTCCGGAAAAAAACCGGTTAATTTTAAACCGGATGACGGCAACTATGGGCATTTCTGGCGGTTTATTATTAGTGCTGATTTTGTGCTTCACTTATACCATCTTTTTAATTTTCAGGCAAAAGAAAATTTCTGAGATGAAAACAGAGTTTATCAACAACATGACGCATGAATTTAAAACGCCAGTTTCTACCATCATGATTGCTAGCGAGGCTTTAAAAGATGAAGAAATTATGCAGGATAAATCTCGTATAGCGCGCCTGGCCGGAATCATTTATGATGAAAATTTGCGCCTCGGAAGCCATATTGAACGCGTTTTAAATATTGCACGCATTGAGCAGGACGATTTTAGTTTAGATCTGAAAGCAATTGATGTAAACGAACAAATTACAGCCGTGGTAGATAGCATGTCGCTTAAAATACAAAAACATAATGCTGCTGTTTTTTTGGATTTGGATGCCATACCCGCGCTGATTAAAGCCGATGAACTTCATTTTACCAACGTTTTGTATAACCTGATTGATAACGCGATTAAGTATAGTGTTGATGATCCGGAAATCCGTATCAGCACAAAAAGAACGGACAATAATTTAGCAATTACGGTAGCAGATAAAGGCATTGGCATGAGTCGCGATCAGCAAGCTAAGATATTTGAACAGTTTTACCGTATTCCAACCGGTAATTTGCACGATGTAAAAGGTTTCGGTTTGGGGTTGAGCTATGTGAGCACGATTGTTAAACGTTTAAGCGGCTCTATCAACGTTCGTTCCGAAAAAGATAAAGGTTCTGTTTTTGAACTTAAATTTCCGCAGCTTCAGCAAAGTTAAATGTGCTTTAACACTGTTTTTATCGACCAAAATATTGGTTTACACTTTAAATAATCTTTTCTCAAATTCATGAATAAAAAACTTTTATTAGCAGAAGATGACCCAAATTTGGGCATGTTGCTGCAGGATTATTTACAGCTGAAAGGCAAATTTGATGTTGTACTAAGCAAAGACGGCGATGAAGGTTTGCGCGCTTTTACCAAAGAACAATTTGATTTGGTTATTTTGGATGTGATGATGCCGAAGAAAGACGGTTTTACGCTGGCAAAAGAAATCCGAAAAATGAACCCGCAGGTGCCCATTATTTTTGCTACAGCTAAAGGAATGATGGAAGATAAGGCTGCGGCATTTAACCTGGGCGGAGACGATTACATCACCAAACCTTTCCGGATTGAAGAACTACTTCTGCGCATTAATGCGCTGTTAAAAAGAGTAGCCAATCAGGACAGCAAGGAAGAAGAAAAACCTACGCGCTTTAAAATTGGCAAATACGATTTTGATTTTGCTACGCAGCAGATTTTTACAGCTGATGCGCCGCTGCAAAAATTATCTACTAAAGAAGCAGAATTGTTGCGTTTGCTTTGTTTGAAACAAAATTCGGTTTTAACCCGCGAAGAAGCGTTATTAAACATTTGGCATGATGACAATTATTTTAACGGCCGCAGTATGGATGTTTTTCTAAGTAAAATCCGCAAGTTTTTAAAAGATGATCCAAGTGTAGAAATTATCAATGTACACGGAAAAGGTTATAAGTTGCTGGTGAGTTGAACTTTAATCTGATGCTTCTTTTATCGATATAATTTTGATGTGATTATCTGAATGACAGCGAATTACCTGCTGCCAAATGAGTTGTTTTAATAGCGGGAAAATTCGTTTTCATCCATTTCAACAAATAATCAGATCCGGGTTCTTCGCTGGCAATATGTCCAAGCACGATCAAAGAAAGCGGATCTCCTTTTGCCCTTGCATCGCGTACGTATTCGGCAGTTTCCCACTCAGAAATCTCTCCGCATATTAACACATCCGGTTTGATCAAAGATGTTCCGCTAATTTGCGTTTTACCGCCCGCCGAACCTTCCATAAACAAAACTTTTTTACATGGTTGATTCAAATCTCCAATGTAACGCACCATTTTGATGCCCATTTTGGTTTTTAATTCATTAATTAAACCATCTAATTTCGGCGCAGGCTCAAAGTTGAAAAGATAAGGCACCGTTTTATCTTCATATTTCTGCCATCCCAACTGCTCTACCACACCAACCAATACGCCATCAGGAACAGCACTGTGAATATAATCATGGTTGCGCCAAACAGCAATGTTGTGCTGCTTCAATAAATTCATTTTATATTGATAAACATCGTTACTTTCCAGCCATTTGGTATCATCTGCGTGGTTATAAAATGTAGGTTCATGAGCGATGATAAAGTTGGCACCCAGCGCAATACTTTTCCGAATCACATCAATAGTCGCAAACATTGTTGTAACTACACCGGTAACCACAATTTCACGGTTTCCTGCTTTTAACGTATCAACCGTAGTAGATTTTTCTCCGCCCGGAACCTGTTTAATAAAAGCATCCATAATTTGCCCAACCGTAACTTGTTCAAATCTATTTAGAAAACTAGCAGCAAAACTGGTTAATGGCGAGGAAAAAAACGCTGTTGCTGCCAATATTTTGCTTGAATCTATAATAAGTTTTCGGCGGGAAATTTTGTTTTTGAAATAAGACTGATCAAAAATATTTTTCATAGATGGCGACTAAGGTTACATCCAAAAGTATGAAATGATTTATTTCGGCAGAAGATTTTTAGTCGATAAAAACAGTATCAAAAATCTTTAGAAAAAGAAGCATAAAAAATCTATTAACCAACGCAAAAATAAATATCTTTTATTTTGCTAACTTTTTTAGCAATTATGCGTAATATTGTAATGAAGAGAGGGCATTACAATGGAACATTCATTTATTTTTTTGGGAATTATTACTGGTCTGATTATTCTGCTGATTGTTTATCTGGTGCACAACCCGGATACAAGAAGTATTGACATTTCTTTTTATCAGCTTAAAGTTGCGGTAAAAAAGACTGCGCGCGGAGAAAATTCTGTAGCCAGGAAGCTAATACGCCGCCGCAGGGCATTAAAACAAAAAGCAAAAGAAGTTAAGGAAGCCAAAGAACCAGCAAAATAAAATCATGCTGTTTTTACCGATATAAAAAAAGCCTGCAAGAAAAAACTTGCAGGCTTCTATATCTTATTTGATGAGATTAAAACTTATTTTTTAACGTACATTACTTCTTTTACTGCCTTAACTACACGATCAGGATTTGGTAAATATTCCTGAATTAAAGTTGGTGCGTAAGGCAAAGGAACGTCTCCACCAGTGATGCGCAAAATAGGCGCATCTAAATAATCAAACGCATCTTTTTGTACTTTAAACGCAATTTCTGTAGCAATAGAACCTAAAGGCCAGCTTTCTTCTACAAGTACCAAACGGTTTGTTTTTTTAACGGATTCTAAAATACAAGGATAATCAATCGGACGAACAGTACGTAAATCAATTATTTCGGCATTAATTCCTTCTTTTTCCAATTCGGTGGCAGCAGCCATAACCACTTTCATAATTTTGCCAAAACCTACCAGCGTAACATCAGTTCCTTCTTTTACTACTTTGGCTTTACCAATTTCTATGTAATAAGTTTCTTCCGGAACTTCGCCTTTATCGCCATACATCAATTCTGATTCCATAAAAATAACCGGATCAGGATCAATAATAGCTGATTTTAACAAGCCTTTTGCATCAGCCGGATTAGATGGAACAACCACTTTTAAACCCGGACAGTTGGCATACCAGTTTTCGAAACACTGACTGTGCTGAGAACTTAACATACCTGCATTACCGGTTGGGCCGCGAAAAACAACTGGCGAAGAAAACTGTCCGCCGCTCATCGACATTAATTTTGCAGCACCGTTGATAATCTGATCAATTGCAACCAGCGAAAAGTTAAACGTCATGAACTCTACAATCGGCTTTAAACCATTCATAGATGCACCAATAGCAATTCCGGCAAAACCTAATTCAGAGATCGGTGTATCAATTACACGTTTTGCACCAAACTCATCCAGCATTCCCTGGCTAACTTTGTATGCACCATTGTATTCGGCAACTTCTTCACCCATTAAAAAAATAGTGTCGTCATTGCGCATTTCCTCGTTCATCGCTTCCCGAAGCGCTTCTCTGAACTGTATTTCTCTCATTCTATGTAAATTCAAGTATTTTTTCGAACGCAAATATAAACAGTAAAGTGTGATTTGCAACCGCAGTTTTGGGTTGAAAAAAGGAATTTTATGCCGATAAAAGAAGCATCCATTTTACAGCTGATTTTTATTTTAGCGGGAAACAATTCCCATTCCATAAACAAAATCTGCATTGATTTTTATTGGAAGCGTACCAATCGGCTGCATTTGCTTACTAATTACTTTTACAGCCGATTGTTGCATTTCCAAACTATTTTGATAACCGGCAATTAAAGCGCGGCTTCTCTCAAGCCCCACAATGGTAGCAATCGTATATGGATTTGCAAAAACAGCGACCAGACTATTGTTTAAAAGGGCTACGTTGCTGGTAAAATCTTTCAGGTTATTGCTGTAATCTAATTTGTTATACGGCCTTGCACGCGTATCAAAAACACCAACTAATACCTGATCGAACGTTTTAAGCTGCGCCAGCAATTGATTCAACTCTTCTGCTGATGCTGTTTTTGAAGCAAAAAAAACGTTGTTATTAGCAAACCATCTTTGCAAGCCCAATTGGTAAGGCGTAATTTTATCTGTGCCGATAGCAAGTAAAGCCGTTTTACGAACAAAATTTAAACGCGAAATCATGGTATCGCCTTTTAACAGCGTAACCGCCGCATCTGTTAATTGCTGATTCAGGTTTTTAGCTGATTCTGAATTGAGATCAGCATATAAATTATTTTCCTGAATTTCCTGCGGATGATTTAGCCCGACAGCATATTTGGCAGCCAATACTTTTTTTACCTTACTAAAAAATTCTTTTTTGTTGATGATTCCTTGATGAATTGCTTTTTTTATTGCAGCAACTGCTCGAACAGAGTTTTCAGTTAATTCTAAAATATCGTTTCCGGCATTCAGCGCTAAAACATCTGCCTGAGAATCTGGAAAATATTTGATTACGCCTTTCATTTCCATTGCATCAGAAACAATCAATCCTTTAAAACCTAGCTGATCTTTTAAAACATCAGTTACAATTGGCCGGGAAAGCGTGGAAGGCAAATGCGCCGTAGTATCCAGCGACGGAATGTTCATGTGCGCAACCATTATTCCTGTAATTCCGGCTTTGGTTGCTTCCTTAAACGGATACATTTCCAAGGTATCCAAACGTTCTTTGCTAAATGGCAACAGTGGCAAATCAAAGTGCGAATCTACATCAGTATCGCCATGGCCGGGAAAATGTTTTGCGGTGGTGAGAATGCCGCCGTTTTGCATTCCCTGCATATAAGCAATGCCTTTTTTAGCCACATTAATTTTATTATCTCCGAAGGAACGAAAACCGATGACCGGATTATTTGGATTATTATTGACATCCATATCCGGCGCAAAATTCATCTGCATTCCCAGTCGTTTAAAATCGTGTGCTACAAACTCGCCCATTTTATAAATCAGGTTATTATCTCTGATCGCACCCAAAGTCATCTGATATGGAAAAGAAATGGTAGAATCCAGGCGCATCCCCAAACCCCACTCGCCATCCATTGCCACCAGCAGCGGAATCCGCGATAATTTTTGATAACGATTGGTTAAAGCCGCCTGCCTGACCGGCCCGCCCTGAAAAAACACCAACCCGCCGATGTGTTCTTTTTGGATAACAACTCCTACAGAATCTTCATAAGCTTGGCCTCGGTTAGTATGCGCACGAACCATCAGCAATTGTGCCACCCGATCGTGGCGGTTTAGCTTTTTAAAAACAGAATCAATCCAATGATTTTGTTGGTTTAACTGATTGGCAGAAATTGTTTGAGAAAAGGAAGCAGTTGAAAAGCAAAGAAAAAAGCTGGTAACACAACAATATTTGGAGAAAAAAGACATAAACAAAAGTATAAAATGGAATTATTGAATATGCTTCTTTTATCGCATAAAACTATACCGTTATCTATTTTTAGGTGATAAAAGAAGCATCGGTATATTATCGCTCACAAATATCTTTATACGGGCAATACTGACAAGTTTCCAAACGCGTAGTTTGCAGAAATGGAACCTGCTGATTAAACATTTCATTGATCGTATTTTGCAGATGTTCTTTAAAACCAGTTTTGGCTTCTTCCAAATCCATTGCCTGCAAAACAGTTTTGCCAGATTTAAAATGCGTGCCTTCGTTTTTCATCTTCCGCACCGCATATAAGTTTGGCTCCACGTTTGAGGTTCGTTTTACCTGCTCATAAATATATGTGTAAAATAAAGTTTGTACGACAGCTTTGTTTTGTGCCTTGCCATCGCGCTCAAACAGCGCATCCAGCGAAGTATATTTCAGTTCATCGCTGCCGGATTTATAATCTACAATGCGCGTTTGTCCGTCTTTTTCATCCACCCGATCCAGGATGCCATACAGTTGCAGATACTTCTTTTGCCCGTTAATTTCTATCGGGAAATGATATTTATAATCTTTTTTATTCTCCAGTTCCACGATCTGAAAAGGCGAATGAGCCAGATCAAAATCCAAAATAGAGCGCATATATTCCGCCACAATTCGTAGAACAATCTGCTGCATACTGTTGGGTTGTTTTAGCTGCGCACGATTGTTAAAAAGAACGATTGATAAAGCCGCGCGTGCATATTCCGGCACTTCTTTTAATTTTTGGCTGATACGTTCTTCGGTGATAACGGTATCTGTTTTGATGAGATCCGCATAAAACCATTCCAAAGCCTGATGCAACGTGGAACCGATTTGATTGGCTTCCAGGTTCTCGGAAACTTCTTCCGGCTCTTTAATTTTCGCCACATAACGAAAGAAAAATTGTAGCGTACAAGCTAAATATGTGGTAAAAGTAGTAGCCGAAATATTGGTGGTTTTGAAAGGGTTTCCGTTGTAAAAAAAGCTTTCCATCGCTTTCCAGACTTTTCCTTTTTTGGGGATGATAATGACGTTGGATGATTCGATTTTCACCGGCTGCTCCTGTTGCAGATACCGGAACTGCAGCTTGCTTTCGTATTCCAGCTGGCGGATAAAACGGCTTGGTTCGGCCATTTCTGTATCTCCGCCCAAACCATTATAAACCAGCGTTACTTTTTGTGAACGTTGCAATAACCGATAAAAAAGATAAGCCGTAATGGCATCCTGATTTTCCAGAACCGGCAAACCATTGGCGCGGCGCAAACTATCCGGAATAAAACTTGGGTTCAGGCTTTTTTTCGGTAACATACCTTCATTCATGCCTAAAACAATCACTTGTTCAAAATCCAGACAACGGCTTTCCAGCATACCCATCACCTGAATTCCGCGCAACGGTTCGCCTTCCAGCGGAACGGCAAGCGCAGCCAGCGTTTTGCGGATCAGCGAAAAAACCAGCGATAAACCAAGCAAAGGCGCATATGCTTCCAGGTTATCATGCAGCAAATTGAGCTTTTTACAGGCTTCCAAAATCAGGTTGGCCTCCAGTTCGTTCAGCTGGTTCTGGCGTTGCCGCTGCTCTAAAACGGCTGTCAGCATCAAATAAAGTGCATCAATCGTTTGCAAGCCGTTGTGCCGCGAGGTGAAAAAGTTTGGTGCAAGTGAAGAAATCAAATGCAGCGAAGTCAGCGGCACTTCTACCCACTGGTTTTGCAGCAGTATTTTTTGCAGCGGTTCGCGCTCCGCAGCAGAAACGCCGGAAAGCGGATGCGATAAAAAGGCCAGCACATCGCGGTAATAAACCGTGTGTTTTTGCTGTTTGTTGATTTGTTCCTGAATGCCGAGCCAAAGCTCCACCAAACCAAAAAGCGGCGATTGCAGAATTGGGTAACCCATCGTTACGTTCACAATTCCGGCGTTGTCCGGCAAGGTTTGCAGCACCGGAATCAGCAGGCTTTCATCTGCTAAAATAATGGCAATACGTTCAGGATTTTCGGTTTCAGCAGCCAATCCTTCAAAATCCAGATGCGTGGCCAGCACTTTTGCCTGCGTGGTGTGGCCTTGCGTACGGATCACTTCTACCGTGCTGTTTTTATCGGCTAAATTTCGGTGCTGGCCGTACGCGTTGATCAAACCGGTCCGGTTCAGGTTTCTGCGGAGAAAATTGCCGGCTTCTTCCAGCTCATCTTTCAGGTAATAATCATCCGCATCAAAATAAAACAAAGCCAAACTCTGCTCCTGCCATTGTTTAAACAGCTTTTCTTCTGCTTTGCTCAAGGCGTTAAAACCGATGAAAACCAGCTTTTTATACTCGAAAATAAAGCCTGACTGGTCCGCTTTATTTTCTGCTAAACGGCGATAGGTTTGCGCAACCGTTGTCATGCCTTCCTGCTGCAAATGCTGATGGAAATTTTGGTACAACGCAGGCATCCGTTTCCATAATTCCACAAATTTTTGCTGATACGTGCGTTGTTTATCGGCAGAAAATGATGACCAGAAACGCTCCAGAAACGCCTGCTGTTCTTCTGTAAAATCATCAAACTGCTGCTGGATCACGGCAATATCTTCCAAAGCCATAAACAGTTTTGCAGCATCAACCAGATCATAATCTACTTCGCTGAAATCACCTAAAATAATTCCGGCCATCGGAAAAAACTGGTCGGGCGTTAAACCAGTTTTTCCTTCGGAAATAAGCAATTTATTAAATTCCTGGTGCAGGATAAAAAACTGTTTCAGCTGATCGGCCACCACCAGTTCGGTAGAAGCCGCAAAAAACTTTTGTATGGTAAAAAAAGCCGGGCTCCAGGTAGAATGGCCCAGCAATTTGCCCAGGTGCATTTTTAAAAATGCTTCCGGCCGTTTATTGTTAAAAATGATGGCCACGTCTTTCAAATCATCACCAAAACGGGCGATCAAATCGGCAGCAACATCATGTAGAAAAGGATTCATGTTGATCGTTTAATTAAAATTGTAAGCCATTTTATGCAGCACATAATTTTGCTGCTGATGACTTACTTCCCAGGGTTGTCCGGGCAGAAACTGAAAGCCGATTTTCTGATAGCATCGAATAGCAGCCGTATTTCCTTCCAGCACAAATAATTCTACGGTTTTGGTTTGAAAATTTTTCTGGCATTCTGCCAATAAAAGGTGGATAAAAGCAGTACCGTAACCTTTTCCACGATCAGCTGGATTACCAATCAATAATCTTCCCAAACGCGGCGTGTTGTTTTCCTGCGGAATGATTTCACCAAAAGCAAAAGCTTCGTTTGCAGTATTCAATCCGATATAAAAACTGCGGTCGGGATTCCGCTGCTGGTAATCTACAATCTGATTTTCTGTGATCGGATAGGAAAATTCTGTTCCGGCAAATTGAAAAAGAAGATCAGGATTGGTAATCCATTTACTTAAAAAATTAAAGTAAACAGGTGAATATTGTGTTAGCCTCATACCTCCACCAATTCCTCCAAAAATCCATAATACAAATAGCATTTTACATTTTGATAACCCATATTCTGCAGTAATTTGGCATACGTATGAACCTGCGTTCTATGCTCCGGCCGTTGTGAGGCGGTAAATTTAAAATCGAGAATTAATACTTCTTCCTCTCCAATCAATAATTTATCGGGACGATAACTTTCGCCTGCTGTATTGATAATCGTTTGTTCGGATAAATTCTGATAACTTTTATCCAGCAACGCTTTCAGTTTCACATTTTCCAGCACGCTTTGCGCGTATCGCCTGATTTCTACTTTTTCGCCCTGCCGCATCAAACCTTCCTGCTGCATTTCTTCGAGCACTTTGGGCAGTTTTTTAAAATCCATCGTTCTGGACAATAATTCGTGCAAAATGATGCCTTTATGCTGCGCAGCATCTCCGCTCAGCAAATCTAGCTTGTCCCACACTTTTTTACTTTCCAAAGCTTTTTCCAGGCGGCGAGACATAGGGTAATCCTGCATTTCAATTTTTTCTTCTGCGGATGTTTTTTGCGCGGATTCGGCCACCGGTTCATCCAGCCAGAAACCGGTTTCATCTGGTGTCGCAGCCAGGCCGTCAACTGGTTTTTTTAATGCTTCCAGAAGCAGATCACCGGCAATGCTTGTTTTAGCTTCATTTTTTCCTTGTCCGGGCGCAGTGATGTATAAATGATTGCGTGTTCGTGTTGCAGCCACATAAAGCATATTGAGTGAATCGGTAAAATTGAACAGCAGTTCTTCAAAATAAGCTTTGGAAAAAGACGACCGGCCTAAAGATTTCTTATAATTTACCGGAACCGACTGTAGCATTTGGTAAGGCGTTTCTTCGGTATCTACCCAAAAAATACTGTTCACCATGCCATCCAGATCCCAACTGCAAAACGGAATCATCACCACATCAAACGCAAGTCCTTTAGATTTATGAATCGTCATTACCTGCACCGCATCAGTCTGACTTCCGGATGGCAGCGCTTTATTTTGTCCTTCTTCTCCCCACCAATCTAAAAACCGTGTGATGCCCAATTCGCCTTGCGCCGTAAATTTGGCAACCATATCGCGGAAGGCAAATAAATATGCTAAATGTTCTGCCTTTTTTTCCAGGCTAAAAGAAGCAATCAGTTGCTCTATCAGTTCGTTTAAAGGCAATTGCTGCCAAGTATAAAAATGCTCGCATAAATCGTTAGGCAACAATGGTTTTAAGTTGATAACAGCCGTATCGTTTAACTTCGTCCAGGCATCTGCAGGAACTCTTTTTTGCAATTGCTTGTGATAAAGCTGCACACACAAACCTTTGTACAAAGCGGATTGCTCTTGCGGCGCAACCATCAACTCTAATGTGCTGACTAACAGTTTAATTGCCGAATTATTGATGATCAGCAACGCTTCTCCCGAAAGCACTTCGTAAGGTTTAAATGGTTCACTGCCGGTAACCAATCTTCTAAGCTGCTGATCTGCCATTAAATGCCCGATCACATCTCTTGCTTCGCGATTGCTTCTTACCAGAATACAAATTTGCCCGGCCTGATATCTGCCCGAACTAATCCATTTATTTAACGTTTCGGATAAATTTTGCAGCGCCTGCTCGCGCACTTTTGCCGGACGGAAAGCATTATTTTCTACCGGTAAAAACAGCACTTCTACAGAACCGCCGGGCAATGTAGATTTTGCTTTTAACTGGAAACTGTGCTGATAAGCATCAGTAATAATGCGATCGAGCTGACTTTCCTTCCACCAGGAATCAAATAGTTCCTCGCCGCCATCTTCCAATACTTTTTGGTTGATAAGGTTTTGAAGGATTTGCGGAATTTCTTTAAACAGATGATTGTTAAAATCGATGATATTGGCTGCGCTGCGGTAATTTTCTTCCAGTGATTGATCGGTTACGTTATGGCCACCAATATCAGTTCGAGCCTGGTTTAACAAAATGCGCCAGTCGCCATTGCGCCAGCGGTAAATAGATTGTTTTACATCGCCAACAATCAAATTATCGATCATTTTTCCGTTGGCTTCGCCGATGGTATTTTTCAGCAGCGGCAAAAAGTTGTCCCACTGAAAAGAAGACGTATCCTGAAACTCATCAAACAGGAAATTTTTGTAACGATTTCCCATTTTTTCCCAGATAAAAGAAGGGTTATCGCCATGATCTTCCGTAATTCCTTTTAATAAAAACTGGGCATCGCTGATGAGCAACGTTTGATTTTCGTCGCGGTAATCTTTGAGCAAACCGGCCATTTCTTGCATCAAACGCAAATAATACAAATTGGCATCAATGGCTTTTGCCATTTCGTAACGGCCCGTTTCGGCTTCAAAAAAATCCTGTAAGCTTAATAAAACCGGATTGAGCTGTTTGTAAAGCGAGGCAACAGCGGCCGTTAAATTGCCGCCTTTCTGGTATTCTTCCGGCTGATCGATTAACTTTTTTAGTGCCTTAAAAGCAGCATGATCGCCGGCTGCTAATTTGGATAATTGTGCGACCGGACTTCTGGATTTTCCTTTCAGTTCATCCGCTTGTACGCCGGATTTCTGCCAGCTTTCCAACGCTTGATTTGCCATCTCCGCAAAACCTTCTTCAAAATAAGTAACAATGCCGCGTGTTAAAAGCCGCAGATCTTTAAATAAAACTTCCGGGTCGAATTGCTTTAACGCGTTTTCAAAAGGCTGGTAACGTTCTTTAAAAATTTCGCTCGTTAAATCCAGTAGTTCGCGACGGTAATTCCAGCTTTTGTTATCCTGGATGCGGTCCATCGCCAAATCGATAATCCAGTGCAGCAGTTTCGGGTTTTCGTCCAGCCGTTCGTTCAGTTTATCAGCCAAAGCTTTTTTAACTTTTTCCTGGTTCATTTCCAGTTTATAACCGGCATCTAAACCCAATTCAAACGTAAAACTTCGGATGACTTGCTGCACAAAACCATCAATCGTGTTGATGGCGAAACGACTGTAATCGTGCAAAATTCGCCGGTAAATTTGATGCGCCCGCTCCTGCAGCTGATTTGGATTGAGCATTGGATGCGCTGCTAAAATCATTTGCCTGAAAACAGCAACTTTTTCTTCACCTAAAGCTAAAGAACGCAGCACGCTTAAAATGCGACTTTTCATTTCTTCCGTTGCTTTGTTGGTAAAAGTTACGGCCAGCACTTCTCGGTATTTCAACTCATTATCAAACAGAAGCGTTAAATAATGCGCCGTTAAGCTAAATGTTTTGCCAGAACCGGCCGAAGCCTGTAAAATTTTAAGCGGTTTATTTAGAGCTGGATTTATATTCACTATGCTATAATAAGCATTTTTCTGAAATTCCTGCTATAAATAATAGCATTTTTGATGCTTCTTTTACCGCCTAAAAAATGGTATATGTTGTAATGATTACTGGTTGAAACAAATGCTTAACCTATTTTTTCCTGTTTACCAGAATTTAAACTTCGATAAATTGCATCTATTACCAGCATGTCTTTTAAACCTTCTTCTCCAGGCACACGCGTTGGTTTTTTTAGGTTGATGCAGTTAGCAAAATCATCCATTTGTGCAGCCTGCTGATTGATATTGGGGATGTTCATCGGCCCATTGGAGGTTTTTCCAACAATGCCGCCATAACCATAAGCTGGTTCCAGTTCAAAAAAGCCATTGGTTGTTTTTGCTTTTAAAGAACCCCAATTATTGTTGTAGCTTGATTTGCCTTGAGAAATCAAACCACCTGGAAATTCAAGTTCCCAAAAAATGGTTTCATCTACTTCTTTAAACAGTTCTGGTCGTGTTTTTTCCTGTCTTGCTTTTACGGCAATCGGCTCTTGCCCTAATGTATAACGCGCGCCTTGTATCGCATAAATGCCCATATCCATCAATGCGCCGCCACCTGAAAGTGCTTTTTTTAGTCGCCACGCATTCGGATTTCCGCCATAAGTAAAGCCGTTTGCGGTTTCCAGTTGTGTTACTTTTCCTAAAATTTTTTGCTGCCCTAAACGCATTACCTCCAAGTTATGTGGTTCGAAATGCAAGCGATAACCGATAGAAAGCATCCGGTTTTCTTTTTTGCAAGCTGCAATCATTTCCCGGCAATCGGCTGCGTTTAAAGCCATTGGTTTTTCGCAAATTACATGTTTACCAGCTTTTGCTGCGCGAATGGTAAACTCTTTGTGCATCGAAACCGGCAAAACCACATAAACGATATCAATATTTGGGTTTTGGGCGATGTAATCGAAGTTCTGGTAGTTGTAAATATTTGTCTGCGGAATGTTATACTTGGCCGACCAGGTTTTTGCTTTTTCCGGAGAACCCGTAACCAAACCCGCCAGGTAACAATTTTGGGTTTGAAGTAAAGCTGGTGCTAATTGCCCGCTACTGTATCCGCCCAAACCAACTAAAGCGATTCCAAGTTTTTTAGGTGCTAAAAGAAGCTCATCAAACGAGGAAAGCGAAGCACTTAACGTAAGCGCACCAGCACCAACTGATAGCTGGCGAAGAAAATCACGGCGGGAAAAGTAATTGTTTTTCATAAGAAAATAAATTGGTTGTAGCTTAAACGACTAACCATGATGCTTGTTTTACCAGTTAAAAATTTGATTTCAGGCGAAATTTAGTGTCAATAAAAAAGTCCCGGATATGATCCAGGACTTTTATCAAAATCAAGTTTTATCACTTAAATTTCTTTCAGTTCTACACCTAATTGTTTCAAAATCCCTAACTCGTCGCTGCTTCCCCAACGTTCTGTCATCTTGCCATTTTCAAATTTGCTGATCTGCATTCCGCGTGCTTTAATCGTTTTTCCAGTCGGTTCAACTTTCATAAAAGTTGCCTGATGCGTACCAGTAATGGTGTAAGCAAACGCCACTTTATCTTCATCGGCAACCAAAGTTTCTACTTCAATTTTTAAATCCGGAAATGCGGTGCGCATCATTGTAAAAAATTTGATGTAACCTTCCGGGCCGGTTCCTTGTCCGGGTGATGGATCGTGATCGATAGAATCCGAAGAAATCAAATCGCGTAATAACTCTAATTTGCCGGTATTTACGGCTTCGCCAAATTTCTTTTGGAGTTCGGTATTTGCTTGTGCGCTCATGGTTTTTGTGTTTTCCTAATTAATTTTAGTAGTAACGCTTTAAGCAAGAATCAGTTTCTTGTAAGCTGCTAAGTATTTATAAAGTTTTGTTTAAACAGCTTTCCAAACGGCATCTACAAACCATTTTTTACGGTCGAAAAAATGTTGTACCGTTTCAAAACCGGCTGTTAAAGCCATTTCGTTTGTTTCCGTTAGCGCATATTTTTGGGAAACTTCCATATCGATCAGTTCATTTTCTTCAAACTGAATAACAGCTGTTCTGATTGTTACTTGCTGCTGCACCAAACTCACTAAAAAGCTTTTGCAAGCACCGGTTTGCGGATCGTAAACCGGATAATGATCAAACTGACGGACGTTAAAGTCAGCATTCAACTCTCTGTTAATTCTGGTTAAAAGGTTTAGGTTGAAATTTTTGGTGATACCTTGTGGATCGTTATAAGCTGCTAAAATGGTTTTCGGATTTTTTTTCAAGTCGAATCCAATAATCGCCAAATCTCCCGGCGACAAAGCCTGGCGCAGAGCACTGCAAAAACCAAATGCTTCTTTTACCGGCATATTTCCGATGTTCGATCCCATAAACAAAACCACTTTCGGGCGGGATGAAAGCTGCGATGCTTCTTTTAGCATATCAAAATAGTCGCCGTTTAAACCGCGCATTTGCAAACCGGGTAATTTTGCCGGCAGATTTTGTTCTAATTGATTGATAACGTTGGATGAAATATCAATTGGCAGATATGTAAAATCAATCTTTTGCTGTAGCAATTCCTCCAACAAAAAAACGGATTTGGTTGCATCGCCGGCACCTAATTCAATTAAATCAAAACTTTTAAAATTCGTTGTTAGCGTTTGAACAAGTTGCGCAGTTTGTTCCGAAAATATTTCTAACTCACAATTGGTCAGGTAATATTCCGGGCAATTCATAATTTCCTGGAAGAGTTTATCGCCCGCGGCATCATAAAAATATTTGGATTGCAGCTTTTTAGGCGATGCCGATAATCCAGCCAAAACATCCTCATAAAAAGCATTTTGCTGCTGTTTTTTTTCTGCCGGATCAGGAAGTATTTCGGTTGATAAAATTGTATTCATGCTGATAAATTATCTAGCCAAACGGATTCCGGTGTATTGCCAGCGTGCGCTGGTTTGGAAGAAATTACGGTATGTCTTCCGGCTGTGATCTGGAGAAGTTACATCCGAGGCGCCACGCAAAACCATCTGGTTCACCATAAATTTGCCGTTGTATTCGCCGATAGCACCGGGAGCCGTAACAAAGCCGGGATAAGGTAAATACGCACTGTTTGTCCATTCCCAAACCCGGCCCCAATTCAACTTTTCCGAAGCCACTTCCCATTCAAATTCTGTTGGCAGGCGCAAACCTCTCCAGCTGGCAAAAGCGGCGGCTTCAAAATAACTGACGTGGCAAACGGGTTCTTTAAGATCAATTTTTTTGATGCCGCCTAAAGTATAATTGTACCATTCGCCATCCACTAAATGCCAGTAAAGCGGTGCTTTAATTTCGTTATTTTTAACCCAATCCCAACCTTCGGCGTGCCAGAAACGAAAGTTTTGATAACCGCCGTCATGAATAAATTCTAAATATTCTGCGTTGGTAACAGGCTCGCTGCTGATCTCAAAATCGGGCAGATAAACGGTATGGCGACCCAATTCGTTGTCAAAATAAAAACCTGCACCTTCATGTCCAATCTCATACAAACCGGATTTTATAGGCATAAAAACAGCATCACTTTTAGGCATGCTGTTTTTACCAGGATAATTTTCGGCATAAGCTGGAAGCAGCGGATTATGGCCTAAAATGTATTTAATATCTGTCCATAATAATTCTTGGTGCTGCTCTTCATGATAAAAACCTAAAGTCAGCAGTTCGTGCAGTTCCGCAGAAACCCCGCAACGCAACAGATTTTCCATCGCCGCATCCACATAATCGCGATAAGCGTAAATATCCTGCACTGTTGGCCTGCTCAAATTACCGCGATTGGTACGGATCACCCTTACGCCAACGCTTTCATAATAACTATTGAAAACGTAATTATAATCTGCATTAAACTCTTGATAACCAATAACATTTGGTTTTAATATAAAAGTTTCAAAAAACCAGGTTGTGTGGCCCAAATGCCATTTCGGCGGACTCACATCCGGAACGGGCTGCACCACGTAATCTTCAGTTTGCAGCGGCGCGCAGATTTGCTTGGAGCGGTTGCGCACAGTTGCGTAACGGCTCAGTAAATTAGTTGCCGTTGAGGTATTTTGTAAGCTGGGAGATGGTTCTAATGTGTAACTCATGTGCTTGTTTATTTCTCATCATCAGCGCATAAGCATTGTTAAAACCTATTGGCTTCAACCATTCCAGCGCATATTGTTGTTCAAACTGATGTTTAACAAAATCATACACTTTGAGTTTGCTGCTGCCGATAGAATCTGTTGTTTTTTGTGAAGCTTGCAAAATCACCAGCAAACCGGTGCCAGTATATTCGGGATAAAAATCAATCTGGTTATTAGTGAGCGCATCAAAACAGATTTTTGTACCGCCCAAACCGGTTTTGGTTGAAACTGCATAATCGGTATAACCTTTTATCAAATCAGCATACATGGCCGCCAAAATGTATTGCTCGCCAAATATTTTGGAGCCAATGCGAACGGTTCCGTTAGTTCCATTTTGAGAAGGACGGAAAAGTTTCTTTTGTACCAGGAAATCATGTGCTACTTTTTCGGGTGATTGTTTCAGTTGATCAACCTTGTAATTCAAATCCGTCATCACAGAATCGCTGATCGTGCCGGATAATAAATTCAGCGTGTTTTCCAGTTCAGGAAATTTTTGCAAAGCATCTTTCCGAACCACCGGCGCACAATAATAAGGCGGAAAAATGTGCTTGTCATCTTCCAGAATCGTTAAATCGAAAGCTTTTAAACGGCCATCTGTGCTGTAGCCGCTAATCACGTCCAACTGCTTTTCGAAAGCGGCTTTGTACATCACCGCATCGCTGATGACAACCGTTTTAATTTTCAGGCCGTAAACCTGCCGCAAACCTAAATCGCCGTCTCTTCTGCCCATAAATTCGGGCGTAAAACCAGCCAGCAATTTATTTTTTTTGGTTGAAGGAATTAAAAAAATAGCCGATAAAAGAAGTATCGCTGCCGGGACGATCCACAAAAAACCTTTAACTTTTTTCAGGCTGAGATTTTGAATCCTCGACAGTAAAAAATCTAAAACAATAGCAAGCAAAGCAGCCGGAATCGCTCCAGCCAAAATCATATTGCTGTTGTTAAGAGAAATCCCACCAAAAATAAATTCGCCTAAACCACCAGCTGCGATGAAGGCAGCCAAAGTTGCAACACCAACATTGATAACCGTTGCCGTGCGTATTCCGGCCAGCAAAACCGGCATAGCCAGCGGCAATTCAACCTTAAATAAAATCTGCCACGTACTCATGCCCATGCCGCGCGCTGCTTCTTTTACCGTTGCATTTACTTCGCTGATGCCGGTAAACGTGTTGCGGATGATCGGCAGCAGCGCGTATAAAAACAAGGCAACGATGGCTGGTTTTGGTCCGATTCCTAATAACGGAATCATAAAACCAAGCAAGGCCAGACTTGGAATAGTTTGCAAAACGCCCGCAAAACCTAAAACGCTACCTGAAAACTGTTTTTTCCGGGCGATCCAAATGCCCAGCGGCAAACCAATCAAAATCGCAAAAAACAACGAGATAAA
>JBPBQV010000035.1:0-88885 GCA_050955045.1 Janthinobacterium lividum
TTACCAATATTTTGGTCGATGCCTTGTTGTAAACGAGTTACGTTTGTTACAAATAAATCATCGCCAACTAACTGAATTTTGCTACCTAATCTTTCGGTTAATAATTTCCAACCATCCCAGTCATCTTCGGCCATACCATCTTCAATAGAAATAATAGGATATTTTTCTGCCAGTTGAGCTAAATAATCTACTTGTTCTGCACTGGTACGGATTGCACCTTTTTCGCCTTCAAATTTGGTGTAATCGTATTTTCCATCTACATAAAACTCAGAAGCTGCACAGTCAAACGCCAGATAAATATCTTCACCAGCTTTGTAACCTGCTTTTTCAATTGCTTGTATAATTGTTTCTACACCATCTTCTGTGCCTTCAAAAGTTGGCGCAAAACCGCCTTCATCACCAACTGCTGTTACTAATCCTCTATCGTGTAAGATTTTTTTCAGGGTATGAAATACTTCAGCTCCCCATCTTAATGCTTCCGAAAAAGACGGCGCACCAACAGGCATAATCATAAATTCTTGGAATGCAATAGGTGCATCAGAGTGAGAACCACCATTAACGATGTTCATCATCGGAATTGGAAGTGTGTTAGCATTTACACCGCCAACATAACGATATAAAGGCTGGCGGCTTTCCTGTGCTGCAGCTTTAGCAACAGCCAAAGAAACACCTAAGATAGCATTTGCGCCTAAATTACCTTTATTTTCGGTGCCATCGAGTTCAATCATAAACTGATCAATTGCGTTTTGTTCAAACACGTCCATGCCTTTCAGTTCAGGAGCCAGCTTGTCGTTCACGTTAGCAACAGCCTGCAAAACACCTTTACCCTGGTATTTGCTTTTGTCGTTATCACGTAATTCAACTGCTTCGTGGGCACCGGTAGAAGCACCGGAAGGTACGGCTGCCCGTCCCATTGCACCATTTTCAGTTAAAACATCTACTTCAATCGTAGGATTTCCCCGTGAATCCAGAATCTGGCGGGCATGTACATCAATTATTAAACTCATAATGAAAATTTTTCAGGTTGAATGAATAAAAAAACGCCTTAGTGTGTATTGTACACCGGCTTTAACCGAGCCAAATATACAAATTGCAATTATTTATACTGTAAAAGAAGCAAGTTTAACAATTTGGTAATAGTTTATATTTCATAGATATAGGCCATTATTCCCACTTACAGCTCTTCAACCTATTCCCATTTAAAAGTTTTTACGGCAACAGCATAAAGCGCAATTCCCCAAATTGCCAGAATTAATAGCTGATGACCAACATCTGTTAAACCCGCACCTTCAAAAGCAACTTTGCGCATGGCATCATTTAAGTAAGTTAATGGCAATGCTCTGCTAATAGGCTGCAGCCAGGAAGGAAATGCATTAATGGAAAAAAAAGTTCCGGAAAGCAGAAATTGCGGTAGCGTAACAATGTTGGCAATGGGTGGAACGGAAGTTTCATTTTTAGCAATGCCAGAAATGATGAACCCGAATCCCATAAAAACAATAATACCGATAATTGCTAAAATAAGCATGTTTATTACGGTAATGAAGCCATGAATCAGCGTAAAACCAAAAGCAAAATGCCCGATCAGGATGATAAACAAAGCACCAATCAGCGCAAAAGTAATTCGTGCTAAAGCTTCGCCTAAAACAATGCTGTAACGCTGCACTGGCGTAGCAAAAAAACGTTTAATAACAAGCGTAAGCCGCAAACTTAAAAACACAAATGCAGTACCGAAAACACCTGTACTCAGCAAAGAAAAACCCAATTGCCCTGGCAAAATAAAATCGATGGTTTTATATGCCCGGCCTTCAACTGTTACTTCGCGCAATTCGGCAACTGGGGGCGGTGCGCCTGCTGCGTGTAAATTTATCTGATAAAAAACGTTGTTCAAAATAGATTTCAGGATATTTCCATTATCTAAAGAAGCTTTGGTGTATTGTACATTCACTAAAAATGCAGGAAGTTTGCCCGTGTTATTTTGAATATCAATAATCCCGTCCAAACGGCCTTTTTCCAGTTCCAATTTCATTTCTGCATCCGTTTCTGTTTCTACCAAACGTATTGCTTTTATTTTTTTTAATGCCTGATAAATGGGATTTTGCTGATTGCTTGCTTTTGCTACACCAACATCTACCGAAATGCTGCCACCGCCAATAAATCCAAACACCAAAATAAAGATGAGTGGAAATGCAAGCGTGAAAACAACAGCAGAAGGGCTGCGTATGATGGAACGAAAACTGGCTTTTGCCATGGCCAAAGTAGCTTTTACGTTGCTGTATGGTACTGATTGGTTCATTAATAAATAATAGATTTAGGTAGATAAAAGAAGCATTGATTTTAAGTAGAAAAATTACATTTCGCGCAATTCTTTTCCTGTCAAGTTAATAAAAACGTCTTCAAGATTTGCTTTTTTAACTTGTTTTTGCCGCTCAAAGCCAGATGCAACTAGTTCATCAATAAAATGATCTGGTGTGTTGATGCCAATAATTCGGCCTGCATCTACAAAAGCCACACGATCGCACAAAACTTCGGCTTCATCCATATAATGTGTGGTGATGACAACTGTAGTTCCGGCATCACGGATATTGCGAATCAAATCCCACAAATTACGACGCGCCTGCGGATCTAAACCGGTGGTTGGTTCATCTAAAAAAACAATTCTGGGATTGTTGATAAGTGTTGTTGCGATAGAAAAACGCTGTTTTTGTCCGCCCGAAAGTTCTTTGTATTTTGCTTTTGCTTTATCAGTAAGAGAAACTTTTGCAAGCATTGCTATCGGATCAACGTTTATTCCATACAAGCCGGAAAACAGTTCAATCAGTTCTGTCAGGTTTAAATTCGGATAATAACCTGCTGCCTGTAATTGTACACCAATACGCTTTTTGATGCTTCCGGCATCTTTTTCTACCGAAAAACCATCTACATAAACCTCGCCTGATGTTTTATCGCGCAGCGTTTCTAAAATCTCTAAAGTAGTAGTTTTACCTGCACCATTCGGGCCAAGCAAACCGAAAATTTCTCCTTCAAAAACTTCAAAACTAATTTGATCAACAGCAGTAAAATTACCGTATTTTTTTACCAGGTTTTTAACTGTAATGATAGGAGTTGGCTGCATGATTCAGGATCAATTATCAGGCTAAAATATACATCATTTTTTCATCTGGAAAATGATTGCTTATTTATTGTTACAAAAAAATACCTGCTAAAAGAAGCATCAGTTCACAACCGATGCTTCTTTTAGCAGGTAAAAATTATTTAGTGTTTGCAGCGCGTGTGGCAGATACTTGTTTTACAGTTATAGCACTTGCTTTATTGCCAAAATTGCTGCGTACGTAAGTTAATACATCCGCAATTTCCTGATCTTTTAAGTGAGCCTGGGAAGGCATAACGTTCGAGTATTTTTCGCCTTCAATTTCCACATCTTCTTTAAAACCGTTTAACACAATTTTTATTAAACGGGTTTGATCGCCTAAAACCCAGGGCGTTTTAATTAAAGGCGGATTCATGTTTTGTACGCCGCCGCCATCCGCCTGATGACAGGAAATACAGGTTTGCGAATATATTTTTAAGCCGTTTGCTGCGGATGCTTTTGCGGCAGCCGAAACAACCGTTTGTGCAGGTTTTGCTTTAGATTTAGGTTTGGTTTGTGCCATCAGCATCAAACAAAAAGGTGAGATCAGTATAAAGGCAAGCAGTTTTTTCATTCTGATTATTGGTTGTAAGAGATTTTATAAATTGTGCCTTTAGAGTCATCAGAAACATACAAAGAACCGTCTGGGCCTTGTGCTAATCCGCAGGGGCGATGATCTGCTCTTCCAGATTTAACTTTATCGGCACCGCCGGCAAAATTATCTGCAAAAACTTCCCATTTGTCTGTAGCTGGTTTGCCATTTTCAAACGGAACAAAAACAACGAAATAACCTGCTTGTGGTTCTGGCGCGCGGTTCCAGGAACCATGAAAAGCGATAAAAGCACCATTTTTATACCTGGCAGGAAATTTATTTCCGGTATAAAACAGTAATCCGTTTGGTGCTAAATGGCCGGGAAATGCGATAGCTGGCGTGATAGCTTTAACGGTCGCTTCTTTTTTGCCATCGCCGCCATATTCCGGCATCATCATTTTTTTCTTTTGGATAGGATCATAGTACAGATAAGGCCAGCCTGCATTATCTCCTTTTTGTATGGCGTACAAACATTCAGCTGGTAAAACTGCAGATTGTTGCACGGTAAACATATCCGGAAAAATATCATGCAACTGATCCCGGCCGTGCTGCATTACAAAAAGCTGATTGTTTTGCTGGTTCCAATCCAAACCAACTACATTGCGCAAACCTGTGGCGTATCGCGCGCCATCGCCATAAGTCTGGTTCATTTTATCAGCTTTAAATTGCCAGATACCTCCGGCAGAATCTAAAATTGGACAAGGATTTATACCCATAGAACCTTTTTGACGGTCTTCTTTCTGGCAGGAATTAGAATAAGCACCAACATTTACATAAATATTTCCGGCATTATCTAACGCAACAGATTTACTTTCGTGTTCCCGACGGGAAAGTAAACCTTTTACAATTTCTTCCGGTTTTGTACCATCTATCACATGCTGCTGGTTGTCTAATTTGTAGCGGTAAACATTCTCATCAGAAGAAGCATATAAATACCCGTTTTTGATAGCCATTCCGGTACCGCCATAATTACCAAAACCTGTAATGTCATCTGCTTTACCATCACCGTTTTTATCGTGCAGCATTAAAATACCTTTTCCGTCTTTAACCCGGTTTAGTTTTACATAAATATCACCGGAACTGGTAACCGCAATATGCCTGGCCCGACCAATATTATCAGCAACAATTAAAGCAGAAAAACCGGAAGGTAGTTTTAAACCCGATTCATCTGCAACTTTTAAACTTTTAACGTTTTTTGGCGGAACTGTTTTTGCTGCAAAAAATAATGAAGAACCAGCTACAGCAGCCAATACTACAACAGTTTTTATAGTTGTTTTTTTCATAAAGTTAAGATGGTCAAATTTGTTGGTGAACAGTTTGAAGCAGAATTAAGTTTTGATAAAAAGTAAGGAATGCTTTGTGTAATGCTTCTTTTACAAGGTAAAAATTGATTAGCAAATTAAGCAAATTTCCATTGTGAATTTGATGCGGTTGTAATTGGGTAGAAATATATTTTCCTTCCGTAAATTTTCCGCATCTTCGTTTCAATAAAAAAACCAACTATGAAAAAATTATTATTGTGCCTTTTAACAGGCGCCTTATTTACTACCTACTCTGTAAATGCGCAAGATAAAGACAAGCCTCGCCCAAGTTTGCCTGATACAGTTAAAACCACTACTGCTGCAGGTGTAAATATTGAAATTGATTACAGTCGCGCAGCTGTTAAAGGCCGAACAATTGGCAAAGATTTGGAACCGATGGAAGGGAAAATCTGGCGTGCCGGTGCAAATGAAGCAACCAGCTTTGTTGTAAGCAAAGATGTTAAGGTTGAAGGAAAAGCTTTGCCTGCAGGTAAATATGCTTTTTTTACCATTAAAAATGGTAATGATTGGACGTTGATTTTCAATAAAACCTGGAAAACTTGGGGTGCTTATGATTACGAAAAAAACAAAGCTGAGGATGCTTTACAAGTAAAAGTAAAACAAGCTAAGGCACCATCTTTTGCAGAAAAAGTAACTTACACAATTGATAAAAGTGGCAAAGTAGCATTGATGTGGGGAGACCACCTGGTTAATTTTACAGTAAAATAAATAGCAGTTACCAATATTATTTTATACCTTAGCAGAATTATAAATTTATATTACAATGCAAAAAGAAGGTACAGTTAAATTTTTTAACGAAACAAAAGGATTCGGATTCATCATTCCAGAAAATTCAGGCGAAGAAGATGTATTCGTTCACTCTTCAGGTCTTATCGATCAGATCCGTGAAAACGACAAAGTAAAATACGATGTTGAGCGTGGCAAAAAAGGCCTAAACGCGGTAAATGTACAAGTTATCTAATCCAAGATATAAATCATTATCGTTGCAAAAAAGCTGCTTCCCAAAAGGAAGCAGCTTTTTTTATGTACAAAATTTAGGTGATAAAAGAAATATTACAGATTTTACCCTCAATCTTCTTCTACAATCTCAGTAACTCTTCCAACTTGCCCGTCTTCCAATCTAACTTTTATGCCACGCGAATGAAAAGCAGAACTCGTTAACAAATCTTTAACAATTCCACGGGTACGTTTCCCGCTGCGCTGATCTTTTTTCAGGATAATATCAACTTCCAAACCCGGATAAATTTCATTTCTGTTTTGTCCGTTCATAATTATTTCAATAAGTTTTCAACAGCCTCATTTACTTTCATAAACGGGAATTGTGCCAGTAACTCCTGCATACATTCCGTTATTTCTTCATTACACAGATTGCCAATGCTACCTTCGTGCGTATGATTTACCATTTTTTGCGGGTTAAAAGAAGCATTTTCAATTTCGGCTCCAATTTGTTTGTAAGCTTCGCGGAAAGGAATTCCGCTTAAAACAAGCTTATTGGTTTCTTCTACGCTGAATAAATATTTATAACGCTCATCTTCCAGAATTGCTTCTTTTACCGTGATATTTTCGAGCATAAAGGTGGCCATGTGCAAACAATCTTTCAAATCTGTAAAAGCGGGGAATAAGGTTTCTTTCAACAATTGCAAATCGCGGTGATAACCGGAAGGCAAATTGGTTGTCATCAAGGCCAGATCATTTGGTAAAGCCTGGATACGGTTACATTTTCCGCGCATAATTTCCCAAACATCAGGGTTTTTTTTGTGCGGCATGATGCTAGAGCCGGTTGTTAACTGATCCGGATAGCTTACAAAAGAGAAATTCTGACTCAGATACAAACATTGATCAATTGCCATTTTAGCTAAAGTTGCTGCAACAGCAGATAAAGCCTGTGCGATAATTCGTTCCGTTTTTCCTCTTCCCATCAAAGCATAAACTACATTGTAATTCAGGCTTTCAAAGCCCAATAATTTGGTAGTTAGCGTTCGATTTAACGGGAAAGAAGAACCGTAACCAGCGGCCGCGCCCAATGGATTTTTATTGGTGATTTTGTAAGCTGCCAGAATCATTTCCAAATCATCCACCAAACTTTCTGCATAAGCGCCAAACCACAAGCCGAAAGAAGATGGCATGGCAATTTGCAAATGTGTGTAACCCGGCAGCAAAACATCTTTATGCTGATTGCTTAATTTAATTAGTAGATTAAAAAGTGTTTGTGTTTGCTCCACAATTTCCTGCAATTCATTGCGGAAAAATAATTTCAGATCAACCAAAACCTGATCATTTCTTGATCTTCCGCTATGGATTTTTTTGCCGGCTTCGCCAATACGTTGTGTTAACAGCCATTCAATTTGCGAATGCACATCTTCTACTTCTGGTTGAATGGTGAAATTTCCAGCTTCAATTTCTTTGTAAATATTTTTTAATTCCTGCTGAACTAAAGTTAAATCTTCTGCGCTCATCAAACCAATACTTTCCAGCATTTGTGTATGCGCTAAAGAACCCAGCACATCAAAAGCAGCTAATTGCAGGTCAAATTCCCGGTCGCGGCCAACTGTAAAGTTTTCTACCAGTTCATTAACAGAAATATTTTTTTGCCAGATTTTCATTATTTTCTAAATTTTGGTGGAGGAAAGTCAATACTGTTTTTACCAGTATTATTTTACTAACTGATCCAGCATTTTTATATATAGTTCAATACCTTCTCTTATTTCATCAACATACACAAATTCATCGGCCATGTGTGACCGGCCAGAATCACCGGGACCTAATTTGATGGAAGGAATATCCAGCAGCGACTGATCGGAAGTGGTAGGAGAGCCGTACGTAATTCTTCCCAAATTAATTCCAGCTCGCACAATTGGATGATCTTTGAAGATGGAAGAAGGTTTTAAGCGGATAGAACGCGGTTTTACTTCGCAATCAACCTGTTTGCGTATTATTTCTAAAACTTCTTCATTTCGATAAGCATCGGTAACGCGCACATCAACCGTAAAAGTACAAGTTGCCGGGACTACGTTATGTTGAGAACCAGCATTGATAATCGTAACCGACATTTTAATCGGCCCAAAAACTTCTGATTCTTTCGGGAAACGATAGGTGCGAAACCATTCTATATCTTTCATCGCTTTGTAAATCGCATTGTCGCCTTCTTCCCGCGCAGCGTGTCCGGCGCGGCCAAAACTGGTGCAATCTAAAACCATCAAACCGCGTTCGGCAATAGCCAGCTGCATTTGTGTTGGTTCGCCTACAATTCCGAAATCCAGTTTTCCTAATTCGGGCACAATTAGTTCTAAACCATTGTTACCCGAAATTTCCTCTTCCGCAGTTGTTGCCAGGCAGAAATTATATTTTAAATTTTGCTGATCGTAATAATATAAAAAAGTAGCAATTAACGAAACTAAACAACCGCCTGCATCATTGCTTCCTAAACCAAACAACTTCCCGTCCTCAATCTCAGCATCGTAAGGATTACGTGTATAACCGGAATTTGGTTTAACCGTATCGTGATGAGAATTGAGTAAAATAGTTGGTTTAGCCGGATCAAAATTTTTATTCCAGGCCCAGATATTATTAAGTTTTCGGTGCGTTGGAACCTCGTGTTCTACTAAAAAAGTATTGATCAACTCAGCAGTAATGTTTTCTTCTTTAGAAAAAGAAGGCGTGGCAATCAGCTGCTGCAATAATTGTACAGCCTGTTGAAATAAAGTATCGATACTGAGCATAAAATTTAACAAACAGGATTAAAAATCCGTGTCGGCAAAAATAGTGTTTTGTTTAGGAAGAAAAGTGTAGTTCAGAAAGATGAATACACAAGAATTTATGTGCTAAGAGAAGCATCAGATTGAATATCATACTGCATTAAGTTAAATCTTAAATAACTATAATATTTTAATTAATAAAGATAAAAATTATAATCTTGGTCGAAAATAATTGTACTTTTCAAAAAAGTTATAACTTTCAGATAAATAATATACTCTTTTTAAGGATGTTTTTTCGTGTTGATCATCTAAAAACTACAATTGAACTGATTTAATTATCTTCTTGAAGTTTATACTGCTAGAAATGCTTGATTGTTAAATTATGAAGTACTATATACCTTTAACCGCTACTATGCTTACGATCTGCAGTATAACATCTGCACAAAACCGGCCAGTTCCTGCTGAAAGTCGCGGAACAGAAGCCAGAACTGTGATAACTATTGGATCAATCACGCAAAACCTTAAAAAGCTGGAAGGTTTTTTTAACTTTTATTATGATGAGAAAACTGGCAAAGTTTATCTCGAAATAAACAACTTTGATAAAGACTTTTTGTATTTCAGTTCTTTGGTGGATGGTGTAGGAAATGGCGGACCGGAACGCGGACAAGCTTCATCGGTAATTACTCGGTTTATAAAAGTTGGGCCAAAAGTTTTTTTGGTGCAGCCGGCAAACAGTTATCGTTCTGTAAACGGTAATGCCGATGAAAAGAAAGCGGTTGAAAATGCTTTTGCCAAATCGATAATTTGGGGTTTCGCACCCGTTGCGGCGGAAGGCAATAAAGTTTTGATTGATTTTACGCCTTTTATTATTCGTGATAGTCAGAAACTAGGCGATCGCATTGGAAGTACCCGAGGTAATCCCGGTGCGGCCATTGCAGCTGGTGGCCGAGCCAATAGTGGCCCGGCTGGTGGCGGTTATCGGATTGATGAAACCCGTTCTGCCGTTTATATGGATAATACAAAAAACTTCCCTAAAAATTCTGAATTTGAAGCACTAATTACTTTTACCGGAAGCGCAGGCGGCGGCAGAGGTGGCAGCATCGCACCAGACCCAAGTGCAGTAACCGTAAGGATGCACCAGGCTTTTGTAGAACTTCCAGATAATAATTTCAAGACTCGAAAGTTTGATCCGCGTTCCGGCTTTAACCAGTTTAGTTATTATGATTTTTCTGCACCGATGACAGAAACGCTTGTAAAAAGATTTACAGCACGACATCGCCTGGAAAAGAAAAATCCGAATGCAGCCATGAGTGAAGCTGTTGAACCAATTGTATATTATATTGATCGTGGCGCACCGGCTCAAATTAAAAAAGCTTTGATAGAAGGCGGTTCCTGGTGGAACCAAGCTTTTGAAGCAGCAGGTTACAAAAATGCTTTCCAGGTAAAAGAATTGCCGGAAGGTGCTGACCCGATGGACATGCGTTATAATGTAGTCAATTGGGTAAACCGTTCCGGCAGTCCGGAGCGTGCGTTTTCCTACGGTTCGTCTTATACAGATCCAAGAACAGGCGAAATACTGAAAGGTGTGGTAACGCTTGGTTCAGATCGTCATCGGCAGGATTACCTGATTGCCGAAGGTTTGCTGCAACCTTATGAAGATGGCAAAAAGGTATCGCCTAAAATGGAGCAAATGGCTTTGGCACGTATCCGGCAATTATCAGCCCATGAAATCGGACATACTTTAGGTTTGTATCACAACTTTACTTCCAGCACGCATGGCCGTGCTTCTGTAATGGATTATCCTTTTCCGCGGTTCACCATGAAAGCAGATGGTTCGATAGATATATCTGATGCTTATGCAACTGGTATTGGTTCTTGGGATAAACGTGCCATTATGTGGGGCTATTCGGAATTTAAAAAAGGTGCAGATGAAAACAATGCGCTGGATCAGATCATGAAAGAAACGCTGGCACAAGGCCATATTTTTATCCCGGATATTGGTGGCAGCGTTCATCCGTTGGCACATCAGTGGGATGAAGGTTCAAACTCGGTAGATCAGTTGAATAAACTGATGCTGGTACGCCGGCATATTCTGGATAATTTTTCCGAAAAAGCCATTAAACAAGATGCGCCGATGTCCACTTTGGAGGAAGTTTTGGTGCCGATGTATCTACTGCACCGTTACCAGATTGAAGCGGTAGCAAATTCGTTAGGTGGTTTGTATTTTACGCACGCTTTAAAAAACGACGGACAAATCGTAACTAAAATGGTAGAACCTGCGGAACAATGGCGCGCTTTTGACGCTTTAATGAGTACTATTTCGCCTGACGCATTAGCTTTACCCGAAAGTTTAATTGCTAAGATTCCGCCGCGGCCGGTAGGTTATCCTTCTTCTGTAGAAACTTTTGGCGGCCATACAGGTGTTACTTTCGATCCGATTGGTGCTGCAGAAACGGCTACCAATGCTACGTTAACTTATTTGCTCGATGCACAGCGTGCTGCCCGTTTAATTGAATACAATGCACGTGATGGCAAGCAACCCGGTTTGTTAGCTGTGTTAGATAAACTGCTTAGCCAAACCTGGAAAGCACCGGTAATGTCGGGTTACAAAGGCGAATTACAGATTTTGGTAAACAACCTGACTTTAAAATATTTGCTTGAAATGGCTGCCAATAATCAGGCTGGCGAAAATGTTAGGGGAGAAGCTTTGTTAAAAATTAACGAACTTCAACAATGGATGAACAGCAGTCTGGCTGCTGCAACTCCAAAGCAAAAAGCAGCAATGTATTTTGCTTTGTCTCAAATTGAAGATTTCCACAAAACCCCGGATAAATATCAACCCGCACCAGCGTTGGAAATGCCGCCGGGAGCGCCTATTGGTATGCCGGATAATGAGTTTGAATTTTAAGGAGGTGAAAGAAGCAGAAGTAGAATGATAAAGCGAGTTAGAATCTTTCGAACACTCGTAGTTTTCAAGCCTATCCTTTGAGCTAAGGATCAGAAATAAAAATCAGTTAGTTTAAAGAAACTATTTTTTATTCTGTAATGTTAACAGAGCATGAACCATAACGTATTTCTTTTAGTAAAAGATCCGAATGATTCCTGTAGGGATATTATTCGCTCCAGGGATACGGATTTGAAAATTATGGTTTATTGTCTAGATGAAATTCAGTTTCAGGCACATCCGGATGAAATTCAGTTGTATGCAAATGATCGTGGTAATCCGCTAGTTTTCGAAACGATTAATATTAAATCAGAAGATGCATTGGATATGGCTTCGGCCATTCAATGGTATGCCAAATATATAGGCAACCCAGAAATGGAAATTTTACCGGAAGATCCGCGGTCGGAATATAACCTGGACTAATACTTCTTTTGCCAGTATTTTTTAAAATCGGTATAATTTCAATTCAAATTTTTCTAAGCTTCTTTTATTGCTCCAAATTTGAGTTCTGATAGGTTTTTTCTGTTAAAACTGATTACAAAACAAAATTTACGGGTATAAAAGAATTGTTATAAGTTTTGCTGAGATAATTCATATGCTTCTTTTATCACTAAAAAATTTTAATGCTTGGCTTTTCATTGCCTGGCTGTCATTTTCATAATAAAAAAATTCACACAGTTTCTTAATAAAAAGCACCAAAAATGGTATTCAAAAGTTAAATATTAAACATTTCAATACCCTTTTAGTAACATTTGAGTTACCTGCTGCTTGTTTCATGCCCCTACCTTAGTCTCGATTTAAGAGATCACGGATAACCAATCCGTACACCAACCAATTTTATAAACTAAACTATTAACTATTTATGACAGCACGGATCTTAACCGTCGGGATAAATATCAACACCTGTCGGTTTGCTATTTTCTGGTGTAATGCACCTCCATGATATATTAATTCAATTTTTATCAGATAAAAACAGCATTTAACCAATTACAATAAACTATTATATATGAACAAGATTTTACTTTCAGGAATAAAAAGGTTATGCCTGATATTGATGTTAACAGTAATATCATTTTTAGCTAATGCCCAAACAAGAAGAATAACAGGTGTAATTATCGGAAGCGATGATAAGCAGCCAGTTATTGGTGCTTCTGTAAAGGTTAAAGGTACTACGACCGGTGCAGTAACAGGAATAGATGGGTCATTTTCTGTACAGGCAAGTACTGGAAGTACTTTAGTAGTTTCATTTATTGGATATACTGCCAGAGAAATATTAGTAGGTAACCAATCAAATTATAATATAACAATTTCACCAGCTTCAAATTCTTTAAACGAAATTGTAGTAACCGGTTATGGTACACAGCGAAAAAAAGATCTAGTAGGCGCGGTTGCCGTAGTAGATGTTGCCGCATTAAACAGGCAACCAACAGCATCTGTAGAAAACCAGTTACAAGGGCAAGCAGCAGGTGTAACAGTTGTTAACTCTGGCCAGCCTGGTCAAACACCCCAGGTAAAAATACGTGGTGCAAACACATTTGGTAACAATCAGCCTTTATACGTAGTTGATGGTATCCCTACCACCAATGTTTCGGATATCAACCCGAACGATATCCAAACCATGCAAGTGTTAAAAGATGCAAGTTCGGCCTCTATTTATGGAGCACGTGCATCAAATGGTGTAATTGTAATTACTACTAAAAAAGGGAGCGGTAAAGTAAGTGTTTCTTATGATGCTTACTACGGTACACAAGTTCCTAAAGGGGGTAATGTGTTTGACTTGCTTAACCCACAAGAAATGACTTCTTTACGTAATTTGGCTATCCAAAATACGGCTACTTTAAAAGGAATACCTGCTGTTTTTACCAGCAATTTATACGGGCCAACTGGAACAGTATTACCGGATTATATCAGTGCAGGTGGCCCTACTGCAAGTCTTTTCGGTGTTAAAGCCGGCGATGCAGTTGTTGATCCTTCAAAGTACAGTGTAAACCCTTTTTATACCACAGGTGATGCTTCAAATTTCTATCGGATAACCTTAGCCAATAAACAAGGTACGGATTGGTACCATGAGATTTTTAAAACAGCTCCTTTGCAAAGTCATAACGTTTCTTTAAGTGGAGGGAGTGATCAGGCAACTTATTTGTTTTCCATGAACTACTTTAATCAGCAAGGAACATTAATTAACACTTATAATAAGCGTTATACAACAAGGGCCAATACAAGTTTTAATGTTACCAAACATATCAGAGTTGGCGAAAATCTTGCTTATTCATTAACTGAAAATCCTCAAATACTTCAAAATGATGAAGGTAGTGGTATTGGTATGTCATTTCGTGAGCAGCCCATTATTCCGGTTTATGATATCAACGGAAATTATGCAGGTTCTAACACCGCTAATTTAGGTAATGCCAGAAACCCGGTTGCTATTCAGCAACGGACTGCACAAAATTATGGCTTAACAAATCGGTTATTCGGAAACGTTTTTGCAGAAATAGACCTTGCCAAATATTTTACATTGCGCACTCAGTTTGGCGGAGAATATTATGCCAACTATAACCATAGCTTTACTTATCCAGAGTATGAAAATTCTGAAAACAACGGTACCAACTCTTATACGGAAAACTCTTACAACGGCTTTAATTACACCTGGACCAATACATTGTCCTACCATCAGTTAATTGGTAAGCACGATGTTAAGCTGTTAGTGGGTACAGAAGCATATAAAAACAGATATCAGTCATTAGGTGGTACAAATACCAACTATTTTACGTTTGACCCTAATTTTGTTAATCTTTCTACAGGTTCTGGTACGCCTACCGTCTACAGCAACATATCTATAGATAAAATTTCTTCATTGTTAGCCCGTTTAGATTACACGTTTAATGATAGGTTTTTATTGAACGCTACCATTCGTAGAGATGGATCATCCAGATTCTTAAATTATCAATATGGCTGGTTTCCGGCAATTAGTGCTGGTTACCGTTTATCACAGGAAAAATTTATAAAAAACTTAACTTGGATAAACGATTTAAAGATCAGAGGTGGTTATGGTGTAATGGGTAACCAAATCAATGTAACACCCTCTAACGCATTTACTACGTTCGGTTCTAACAGAACAAATTCTTACTATGATATTGGTGGTACATCAAACAGTACTGTAACAGGTTATGCACAAAATTATATTGGAAATCCAGATGCAAAATGGGAGTTGGATAAAAACTTAAATATCGGTTTTGATGGTTCATTTTTTAACCAGAAGTTAGATATTTCTGCGGATTATTATAAAAAGATCATTACTGGGTTATTGTACAATCCTAATCTTCCAGGTACAGCGGGTTCTGCAACAGCACCGTATAGTAACTCTGGAGCTATGGATAATACAGGTTTTGATATGGCGATAACTACCCATACAGACATTACGCATGACTTGAAAATGAATGCTACCTTGACCTTTACCACGTATCATAACGTAATAAGGCAAGTAACTTTAGGCCAGCCTTATTTTGATCAAAACTCAGGAAGGTTTAACGGTAGCAGTATTATTAGAAATCAGGTAGGAGGCCCGGTAGGTGGTTTCTTCGGTTATAAAACTAACGGCTTTTGGAATTCACAGGCAGAAATTAATGCTGCTAATGCTGCAGCCGCACAAAGCTCTGGCGTTGCTGGAACAACTTATCAAAACGATGCAGCTGTTGGACGTTTTAAATATACAGATGTTAATGGTGATGGAAGAGTTACTGCTGCAGATCGTACTTTGCTTGGTAATCCTAATCCCAAATACACTACCGGTTTAAACCTTGATTTTAATTATAAAAATTTCGATTTAAGCACGTTCTTTTATGCTTCTGTTGGCAACAAAATATGGAATGATGTAAGATGGTGGACAGATTTTTATGCAAATTTTGCTGGTGTAAAAAGCAAGACAGCACTTTATGATTCCTGGACGCCAACACACATGGATGCAAAAGCACCAATTCAAGAAATTGATGGATCTTTTAGTACCAATACTGTACCAAACTCATTTTATGTAGAAAACGGCTCCTTCTTACGTTTACGTAATGCACAGTTGGGTTATACTTTTGATCCTAAACTTTTAAAAGCAGTAGGTATAGATAGATTTAGAATATATCTGTCCGGAGCTAATTTATTTACAATAACCAAATATAGCGGTGTTGACCCAGAAATTACTGGTACAGGTAATAACTCTACGCAGACTTCAAGTACAAACTTTGGTATCGATCGTGGAAATTACTCTCCAAATCGTACTTATTTATTAGGTGTACAAGTTAAATTTTAATCAAAAAAACGATGAAAAACATACAAAGATTATCAGTATTTGCACTAGTAGCAGCTGGTATTTTTCAAAGCTCCTGTAAAAAATCATTTTTGGATCAGCCAGCTTTAGGTGCGCTTAGTAACGTTCAAATTACTACTAAAGCAGGGGTTGATGGACTTTTAATAGGTGCTTATTCTGCACTGGATGGCCAAGCAGGAAACAATAATGTAAATGGAACAACCAATACTGCCTTAGGTGGTGGAAACCCTTGGGAAGTAGCACCAAGCAATTGGATTTATGGCAGCGTTGCCGGTGGCGATGCGCATAAAGGAAGCTCTGGTATTGATCAACCTGCAATAAATTCTATTGCAATTTTTACGGTGGATGCCAGTAATGGTTTTTTAAACACTAAATGGAAAGCAGATTACGAAGGTATAAACAGAGCAAATAATGTGTTGAAAGCTTTAGCTGGGGCTACAGGCATAACAGATGCTGATCAAAAAAATATTACAGCACAAGCAAGGTTTTTACGCGGTCACTACTATTTCGACTTAAAAAAAATGTTTAATAATGTACCTTATATTGATGAAACAACCACCAGTTTTGTACAGCCAAACGTAACAGATATTTGGCCAAAAATAGAAGATGATTTTAAGTTTGCTTATGACAATTTGCCTGCCACTCAGACACAAATAGGGCGTATTAATAAATGGGCAGCTGGTGCTTACTTGGCAAAAACATACTTATATCAAAAAAAATATACTGCTGCTGATCCGATTTTTACAGCTGTTATAACAAGCGGTACAAACTCTGCTGGTAGTGCTTATGGCTTAACCGATAATTATGAAGATAATTTTGGAGCAGCAACAAAAAACAACAAAGAAACCGTATTTGCTATTCAGCAAGCGGCTAATGACGGTACTAACCTGATTGCAGAAGCAAATAACGGCGAAATGTTAAATTTCCCGTATAACAGCCCGTTCAGATGCTGTGGTTTTTTCCAGCCCACAATGGATTTAGCTAATTCGTTCCGCACAGATGATAGAGGACTGCCATATGTAGATGATTACAACACTCATCCACTTGTTACTGATCAGGGTGTCGCAGGTGTATCAACTATTGCAAAAGATGCTGCAAGTGCAGCATTCAGACCTGATGCTGGTAACGTTGATCCGCGTTTAGACTGGACAGTAGGCCGCCGCGGTATTCCTTACTTAGATTGGGGTTTGCATCCGGGACAAGACTGGATCAGAGAGCAAAGTTCTGCCGGCCCTTATTCTCCTAAAAAAAATGTTTACTTTAAATCTACTCAGGATAAATATGCAGATCAGCATTCTTGGGCACCCGGAACAGCAAATGTGGTTAACGTAATCCGTTTTGCTGATGTTTTGCTGATGGCTGCAGAAGTTAAAGCACAAACAAGTGATCTGGTAACGGCTCAAATCTATGTAAACCGGGTACGTGCAAGAGCAGCAAATCCAGCAAGTTTTGTATACACTTATATTGATTTGGCTAATACAATTGGTGGGTTTACTACTACTCCTGCAGCAAAATATGTAGTTAGCCAGTATCCTGCAGGTGCTTTTGCAACTCTGGGTCAGGCAGGTGCATTAAAAGCTATTTATTTTGAGCGTAAAATTGAGTTAGGTATGGAAGGTCAACGGTTTTTCGATCTTTCCCGTTGGGGAATTGCACAACAATCGTTGGCTGCTTATTTTGCATTTGACGGAAAATTTATTTCTGATGTGGCTGGTGCAAAATTCACACCTAATAAAAACGAGTATTATCCGATACCACAACCGCAGATAGATTTAGAAAGTACAGGATCAACTTCTGCTTTAAAGCAAAATCCTGGTTATTAATTTCTTTAACCATAAAAATAACAAAGGGCAGCAAATTTTGCTGCCCTTTGTTATGATAACTAATTACATTGTGCTAAAATTTATATGATTAAAAGAGTACTGCTACTAACCTTTATCTCAATTGCTTCTTTTAGCACTGTTTTCTTGTCGATTAGTAGCTGCAATAACCAAAACATCAAAGCCAGAGACAGCATAAAATTGATCGCCCAAAATGTAAAAGACGGACAAATTCTGGCTCAAAAATATTGTAGCAGTTGCCATTTAGCTACCGCTCCGGCTTTTTTAGATAAAGAAACTTGGCTGAAACACGTTTTGCCGGCAATGGCACCACGATTAGGAATTGCAGTTTATGCTGGCGATCAATACGTAAATAATCCGGGTAAAAAAAGCACCGTTACTTACGATGAATGGATGAAAATTGTAGATTATTACGAAAAAACAGCGCCGGTAAAACTATCATCAGCAAAACCGCCAGTATTATTGGTTAAAGACTGGGCAGTTTTCAATTTAAAAAAACCTACTGCCGAAGCTAAATACATTGCTACAACCACCATGGTTTCGGTTGATAGCAGCAATCAGCAATTGTACTCCGGAGATGCAACTACAAACAACGTTAATCAATGGAATGCAAAATTGAAACCTAGAATATTCACGCATTTACCATCGCCGGCTGTTTATGTAAGTTATCCCGAAAAAAACAAAACCATTTTTACCTGTATAGGAGATTTAATGGCGATAGATGTAGCAGAAGGCAAAGTACTCGCTTTTAACAAAAATACAACAGCAAAACTAGATACTTTAGCCGTAAACCTGCCACGGCCGGTACAAAGCATTTCTGCCGATTTTAACAAAGATGGTTTAGCAGATTATGTGGTTTGTGGTTTTGGCCATAACATCGGCAGCTTATATTGGCTGAAACAAAAGCAGGATCATAAGTTTGAAAAATTAACTATTCGAGACGTTTCGGGTGCCATTCAAGCCAAAACTGGAGATTATAATAATGACGGCTGGCCGGATATCATGTGTCTTTTTGCACAAGCGCAGGAAGGAATTTGGTTGTTTCTGAACGATCAGCATGGTGGTTTTACTACCAAAAATCTGATGAGGTTTTTACCTGTTTTTGGTTCAAACAGTTTCCAGATCGCTGATTTTAATCAGGATGGCAAACCTGATATTTTATATACCTGCGGCGACAATAGTGATTATTCTAAAATCCTGAAGCCTTACCATGGCATGTACATCTACCTAAATCAGGGAAATTTTAAATTCAAACAAAGTTACTTTTATCCTATTGATGGTTGTACCAAAGCAATGGCTGCGGATTTTGATAATGATGGCGATTTGGATGTGGCAACAATTGCTTTTTTCTCTGATTTTAAAAATAGCCCATCAAAAGGATTTATTTATTTTGAGCAGGATAAACCATTACATTTTATTCCACATGCAGTTCCGGTTAATCAGTATGGCCGCTGGATTTGTATGGACGTGAATGATTGGAACCACGACAATAAACCGGATATTGTGCTAGGCAATTTTTCGATGGGTTTTAATAATATAAACGGTTTTAAGCCCGATTGGAATCTAAAACTACCGCTAATTGTATTACAAAATATCTCAAACAAAAAACTAATAACCAATTGATATGAACAGAAAATCATTTATAAAAACAGCAATAGTTGCAGGTAGTACCGCTAGTGCTTTATCTACGTTGGCCAATCCACCAAAAAAAGATATGCAAAAACAGCATCAGGAATTTTACGAGTTGCAGGTTTATACTTTAAAAAATGCAGCTCAGCAGAAACTGGTGGAAGATTATTGGCAGCAGGCTGCTATCCCGGCTTTAAATAAAATGGGCAGTAAAAATGTAGGTGTTTTTACAGAAATGAAACCCGATGGACAAACCAAAATTTTTGTGCTGATTCCTTTTAGCTCAGTAGACGATTTTTTAAAAGTGCAGGATAATTTGTTAAAAGATGCCAATTACCAGAAAGCAGGAGCTAACTATTTGCAGGCACTGGCAACAGACCCGGCGTATGACCGGATTGAAAGTTCTTTACTTCAAGCATTTTCATCCACACCAAAACTAATGGCTCCCGCAAAAAAAGAACGTTTTTTTGAATTGCGCCGATACGAAAGTGCAAGCGAACTTACCGGGAAAAAGAAAATAGAAATGTTTAACGAGGCTGGCGAAGCAGCTATTTTTAAACGGCTTAATTTTAAACCCGTGTTTTTTGCAGAAACCTTAATTGGAGAAATGAGGCCGAATTTAACGTACATGATTACGTTTGATAATATGGAAGACCATGATGCCAAATGGAAATCTTTCGGCAGTGATCCTGATTGGAAAAAAATTAGTACGATGCCAGAATATTCTGACAAGAAAAACGTATCCCGTATTACTTCTACATTTTTGGTTCCGGCTGCTTATTCTCAAATCTAGAATCATGATGCTGTTTTTATGCCAGTAAAAACAGCATCATGAAATTTTTATTAAAAATATCAGTATAAATATCTATACTTGAAAAGCATTGTCCTTGATGCTAACCAAACCAATTTTAACCAATTATATGATGACTACCAGACGTTCGTTTATCAAATCCACAGCAGTTTATTCTGCCAGTTTACTTGTTGCGCCATCTTTACTCAATTACAACCATAAATACATTGGTTTACAATTATATACAGTTAGAGATGCCATGCAGAGTAATCCTTCAGCTACTTTAGCGCGAGTATCAAAATTAGGTTATAATTCTGTTGAAGGTGCCACTTATACCGGTACGCAAAAATTTTATGGGATGGAGCCAGCAGAATTTTCGCGGTTGTTGAAACAAAACGGTTTAATTATGCCCAGCAGCCATTACCGTTTGGGAGAAGAAAAAACAAACGGCGAAACTACCAAAGGCACTTTATTATCTAATTGGGGCAAAGCAGTTGATGATGCAGCAGCAGCTGGTATAAAATATATGGTTTGTGCCTTTTTATCTGAGCAGGAACGCGGCGGCTTGGATCATTACAAAAAAATTGCTGATGATTTTAACAAAGCGGCAGAAACCTGCAAAAAAGCCGGCATTCAGTTTTGTTACCATAATCATGCTTTTGAGTTTGATAAACAGGATGGCAAATTTCCGTATGAAGTTTTGTTGGATAACACCGATAAAAACTTGGTAAAAATGGAGATGGATATGTATTGGGTAAACAAAGCAGGGCAGGACCCGATGGCCATTATTAATCAGCATCCCGGTCGTTTTCCGCTGTGGCATGTGAAAGATATGGACAAAACGCCTGAACATAATTTTACAGAAGTTGGAAACGGTTCTATCGATTTCAAAAAAATATTCAAGTCTGCTGATAAAGCCGGCCTGCAATACTTTTTTGTAGAGCAGGACAAAACGCCCGGCGACCCTTTCAACAGTATCACACAAAGTATCAATTACATCAAAAAAAACCTGGTTTAAAAAAATCATTCTTTAATTTAAAATATTCAAATGCTCTGCTACAATTTTAATATTTGGCAGGGCATTGATTTTTTAGTCATAAAAACAGTATGAAAACAAAATATCTGCTTCAGGCAGCTTTGCCAGTGCTTGCATCGCTTTTATCAGTAAATGTTTCAGCACAAAAAATAGGAATGTTTGACGGACAAACAGACGTTGGCAAAAACACCAAACCAGGTTCCGGAACTTATATCCCGCAAACGCAGCAATATGTTATTTCCGGTGCAGGTTATAACATTTGGTTTGATCATGACGAGTTTCATTATGTGTGGAAAAAAATGAAAGGCGACTTCATCTTGTATACAAAAGCTGAGTTTGCCGGCTGGAACGGCGTAGAAGAACACCGGAAAGTTGGCTGGATGGTGCGTAAAAGTTTAGAAGGAAATTCGGCACAAATCAATGCAGTAGAACATGGCGATGGTTTAACTTCTTTACAATTCAGACGGAAAGATGGTGCAACAACAGAAGAAATACGTTCTAAAATCACACACGCCAACATTATCCAGTTAGAAAGGAAAGGAAATACTTATACTATGCGCGTTGCCAAATACGGCGAACCATTTGTAACAGAAGAAGTTACGAATCTGGATCTGGGCGATGATGTTTACGTAGGCTTATTTGTTGGTTCGCACAATGCGGATGTTGCTGAAACAGGGATTTTCAGAGATGTACGCATTACGGTTCCGTTTGCAGGTGTTGCAGATCAAAGAACACAAATGACTTTAGGCAGCAACCTGGAACTGATGGAAGTGGCAACCGGAAACCGCGAAATTATTTACACCGTTCCAAATTCTATCCAGGCACCAAACTGGAATAAAGACGGTAAAAGCCTGATTTACAACGATAGCAAAGGTTTGCTTTATAATTTTAATTTGGCTAGCCGTCAACCAACTTTATTGAATACAGGTGAAGTAAAAAATAATAATAACGACCATGTGCTTTCTTTTGATGGCAAGATGATCGGTCTAAGCAGTTCCGTGCAAAACTTGGGTGGTTCTATTGTTTATACGATGCCGGTAACTGGTGGAACGCCAAAGCAAATCACACCAAAAGGGCCGTCTTATATGCACGGCTGGTCGCCGGATGGTAAAAGTCTGGTTTTCTGCGGAGAACGGGACGGTGAGTTTGATGTGTATAAAGTTCCTGTAACAGGCGGAAAAGAAATAAGGCTAACCACAGCAAAAGGTTTGGATGACGGCCCGGAATATACGCCGGATGGAAAGTATATTTATTTCAATTCCGTTCGTTCCGGTTTGATGCAAATTTGGCGCATGAAACCGGACGGCAGCGAGCAGGAGCAGGTTACTAAAGATGATTATGACAACTGGTTTGCGCATATTTCGCCGGACGGCAAATCGATGGTGTTTTTATCTTTTCTGAAAACAGAAGTAGAGCCGGGAATCCATCCGCCGTACAAGCATGTTGCTATCCGGATGTTACCAATCGGCGGGCAGGGAACGCCAAAAGTGCTTGCTTATTTTTATGGTGGACAAGGTTCGATCAATACACCTTCCTGGTCGCCCGACAGCAAGCATATTGCTTTCATCAGCAACAGCGACATGAGCAAATAATTTATACCGATAAAAACAGCATTATCAAAAAGCCAGCTAAATTTTTAGCTGGCTTTTTTGCTTTCTATTGAAGAAGATCTGAAGGAATAACTTTGATAGGTTGTATTTTTAGGTCTTTATAAAAAATTTCTGCTCCTTCGGATTGGATTTGCAGTTTCCCTTTTTTAAGCGGCAACTCCGAACCATTTTCCTGTTGGCGTGAATTCACCAAAACCATCATTACTTTTCCGTTTATCATGTGGATACTGGTATCGCCGTGGCAATATAAATCCAGCGTGTTCCATTCGCCGTTAGGTTTTTCGCCGTCCGTTTGTTTCAGGCAATGGCGACCGGTTTTGCTGGTGGCACTAAAGGTTGTAAGTTCACCGTTCGGGTTATAAACAAAAGTGCTGTCGTTTTTCCTGATTACTTTTACAGATTCTGTTCCGCCGGCAACGCCCCAGTAATCGCCGCAGTTGCCTTCCTCAATCTGAAATTCCTGCGAACGCATCCAGGCACCATAATCAGCACCATTCGGCCCAACGGCAAAGTATAGCAGGCCACTGTCTTTTTTCTTGTTCTTTTTTTGTCCCCAACTCAAATTTCCCCATTTAAATTGTAGCTGAAAATGAAAGTTTTCATATTCTTTTTGGGTAGAAATACCGCCCCAGCTTTCCCCGGAAATTCGGATTACTTTTTCTCCCTGCTGATTAATTACAGTAAAAACATGTTTTGGATCACGGTTCAATCCAACCGGAATATTGGTTACAGGTTTACCGGCAGCATCCAGCTCCGGACCGATATACGTATCCCAGCCCTGCAAATTTTTGCCATTAAAAAGGGTAATCCAGTTGTTTTTCTCCTTAAAAATTGTTGTAAAACCTGCACAAAGAATTAAAGGCAGTAAAAGAAGCATTCGGTTATTTTTTTTCATAAAATTTTGATTTTTAATAATTTATAATGGCTTGTTTTCTAATCAAAGCGAAATTTACAGTATTTAATAGAAAACTCTTAGATTCAATCTGATTTTATCATGTTGAATAATAAAAAGCTACCAAATTTATCATTATATTGTACAAAGTGTTTTTACAAACCTACCATATCGTTTTTAACGCTCTGTACATTTCATTCGCCATACCAAATCTAAAATTTCATGATTCGTGTTTTACTCGCAGAGGATCACAACGTAGTTCGTAACGGCATTAAATCTCTTTTAGAAAAAGAAAATGATTTACAAGTTGTTGCAGAAGCTATTAATGGCAAACATGCGGTAGAATTATTAGAAAAAGGACTGCAAGTTGATGTGATTCTGGCTGATATTAATATGCCTCAAATGAACGGGATAGAAATGATTGCCTGTGTTAAAAGTAAATTTTCGGAGATAAAAGTGATTGTTTTATCTCATTTTGAATTGTTTCGTTACAGCATTCTTCTCTATATTATTATAAAAATAATTATAGCATTTCTCTTTCAATAAGCAACAAATTTTTGTTAGCATTGCTTTGTAGTTTATTTACAAAACCAATTATAAACCTAAACAGCAAACTAATCATTTACTGTAGTTATTTTGTTTAGCCTTCATTACTTTCAACTTTAATTGAAATTTTTTCATTCAAACGGAAGGTTAAACAATTAACTATTGCTTTTATTGAAATGAAAAAAATAATTCTGATAATTCAAGTAATAGCGCTTGCTGTTTTTAGCACACCAAATTTAGTAAAGGCACAAGCTGTTAGTCTTTTTGATGGTAAAACTTTAAACGGCTGGAACCGTATTGCCGGAACTGCCGATTATAAAGTAGAAAACGGTGTAATCGTTGGTACAACCGTTATCAATTCGGGTAATAGTTTTTTAGTGACAAAAGAAGCATATCGCGATTTTGTACTGGAATTAGATGCCAAAATAGAAAGTGCCGAAAGCAATTCGGGCATTCAAATCAGAAGTCATTTTGATACTGAAGGTCACAAAGGAAAAGTTTATGGTCAGCAAGTCGAATTTGATCCTTCAACCAGAAGCTGGTCGGGTGGCGTTTATGATGAAGACCGCCGTCAATGGTTGTATCCATTAGATTTAAACGCGAAAGCTAAAACTGCTTTCAAACTTGGGCAATACAATCACATTAAAATCGAATGTATCGGCAATGAAACTAAAACCTGGATTAATCAAATTCCAATCGCTTATGTAGTAGATACTTTAGATCGTGAAGGATTTATTGGATTACAAGTTCACGCCGTTACAACGCAAGAGCAGGCTGGCAAAAAAGTATATTTTAAAAATATCCACATCCAGACTACCAACTTAAAACCGGCTGTTTTTCCCGCTGATATTTATGTGGTAAACAATGTACCAAATTTTTTAAATCCTTATGAAAAAGCGCATGGCTGGAAGTTGTTATTTGATGGCGAAACAGCTAACGGCTGGCAAAGTGCCAAAGGAACGACCTTCCCCGAAAAAGGCTGGCAGGTAAAAAATGGGTTGATGACGGTTTTATCTTCCGAAGGAAAAGAAGCAGCAAACGGCGGAGACATCGTAACCAAAAAATTATTTTCATCATTTGATATCTCTTTTGATTTTAAACTCACGCCTGGTGCAAACAGCGGTTTAAAATATTTTGTAACGCTGGATGAAAAAACGGATGCTTCTTCTATTGGTTTGGAATACCAGGTTTTGGATGATGAACTGCATCCGGATGCTAAACTTGGACGCGATGGCGACAGAACTTTAGCTTCTTTATACGATCTGATTCCGGCAAATAAGCAAAAGCGTTTCCTGCATCCAATTGGTACGTGGAATAATGGTCGCGTAATCGTTTATCCCAATAATCATGTAGAACATTATTTAAACGGTGTTAAAGTGCTGGAATACGAACGTGGCTCGAAAGATTTTGAACATTTGGTGAGCATCAGCAAATACAAAGTGTGGCCAAACTTTGGAATGGCAAAAGCTGGACGTCTGCTTTTGCAAGATCACGGTAACCAGGTTTCCTTCCGCAGTATCAAAATTAAAGAATTACAATAAATCAACCTGAATAAATTATTATGGAAAATTCTCGTAGAACTTTTATCAGGCAAGCTGCCTTGGCAGGGGCCGGAGTTATGGTTTCTAAAGTTAGCTGGAGTGCCAAAAGTTATAAGCGCATTATTGGTGCAAATGATCGTGTAAGAGTTGGCGTAGTTGGCTTTTCAGATCGGCACAGAAGTTCGCATGTTCCAAGTTTTATGAATCATTACAAGGAACTAAACTTTGATTTAGTTGCCGTATCGGATATCTGGAATAAAAGGAGAGAAGCAGGCGCAGCTTTATGGAAAGAAAAAATGGGACATGATGTGGTTGCCTGCCGCAACAACGAAGAAATGTATGATAAAAAACTGGTAGATGCCGTTTTTGTAAGTACGGCAGATTTTCAACATGCTTTACACGCAATAGAAGCCGTAAAAGCTGGTTGCGATGTTTATTGTGAAAAGCCTTTTGCAGAAACCATGGAAGATAATCGCGCGGCTTTAAAAGCGATAAAAGCAACAGACCGGATTGTGCAGATTGGTTCGCAGAGAAGAAGCGGCAGTAACTATCAGACAGCTGCAGATTTCGTTAAATCCGGAAAATTTGGGCCGATTACAATGGTAGAATTAACCTGGAACGTAAACCAGCCAGGACGCTGGCGCAGGCCGAACGTAGTTCCGACGTTGAAAGAAGAAGATACTGATTGGAAACGATTTTTAATGAACCGGCCAAATGATGCCTTCGATCCAAAAAAATACCTGGAATTTCGTTTATTCTGGCCGTATTCATCTGGTTTACCTGGACAATGGATGAGTCATCAGATTGATACAGTGCATTGGTTTAGCGGAATACAACATCCACGAAGTGTAGTTGCCAATGGTGGGATTTATGCCTGGAAAGATGGCCGAAAAAACTGGGATACAATTTCGGCAGTTTTTGATTATGGCCAAGTGAATGATCCGGCAAATGGTTTTCAGGTAACTTTTTCTTCGCGAATGCACAATGGTGATGAAAATCCGGCAGAAATTTATTACTCAAATGGCGGCGAATTGAACCTCAACACCAATAAAGTTTCTCCTAAAGGCGGTTTAACCAAAGCACATGCAGCAGAAATGAACATGCAAGCTAATTTACTGCCTGAAATAAGTTTATCCAACACAGAAAAAGTAATTGCTTCAGCTAATACTGGCGGTGATGTGCTTACTTCTAACCATGTACGCAACTGGATGGAATGCGTTCGCAGCCGTAAGCAACCACATGCCCCGGTTGAAGCTGGTTACAGCCACTCGATCGCAACTATCATGACAAATGCCGCGGTTCATACTGGCCAAAAAGCAACGTTTGACGAAAAAACGCAGGAAGTAATGGTTGGCGGCAAAGCTTTTAAATATTAGGGATAAAAGAAGCATTTATGAAATTTGATTTTAAATATATAGCTGCCTGCACGTTTGGTTCATTGTTGTTTTCTACAGCTTTTGGGCAAACTGATAATCAGGTAAGAATTTTAAAAGAAGCCAATAAAAACAAGATTGATGTTTTTATCGGTTCAAAACCTTTTACCAGCTTTCTGTATCCGGATACTTTGGAAAAACCTGTTTTGTATCCGGTTTTTACGGTTGAAGGAACGGACGTAACCCGAGGTTTTCCACTCAACCCGAAACCCGGCGACGCAACAGATCATCCGCATCACATTGGCATCTGGTTTAATTATGAAAATGTAAACGGATTGGATTTCTGGAACAATTCTTACGCCATCCCAAAGGAGAAAAAAAGCCAGTACGGCTGGGTAAAAACGGATAAAATCCTCAGCATAAAAAGTGGCATAAAAGGAGTATTGGCTTATCATGCAAACTGGACGAATCAGCAAAATTCAGTTCTGCTGGAAGAAACAACAACATTGGAATTTAGTCAGGTTGGACACAAGCGTTTAATCGACCGAACCACGGTTTTAAAAGCAAATACCGAAGTAACTTTTACCGATGCAAAAGATGGTTTGTTAGGATTGCGACTGGCGCACGAACTGCAAATGCCAACCAAAGAAGATCAGAAATTTACTGATGATAAAGGCAACGTAACAATTGTAAAAGGCGGAACAGATAACATTCCGAACGGAAATTACATTACCAGTGAAGCTAAAACCGGAAATGATGCCTGGAGCACAAGAGGAAACTGGTGTAAAGTTTATGGTAAAATGGGCAATGATTCGGTAAGTGTAGTGATGATTGATCATCCGCAAAACCCAAATTATCCAACTTTTTGGCACGCACGCGGTTACGGTTTATTTGCTGCAAACCCTTTAGGAGAAAAAATTTTTACCAATGGAAAATCTGCAAAAAACCTGAAATTGAAAAAAGGAGAATCAGTTACTTTTCGTTACCGGATTGTGGTTGATGAAGGTAAAAACGCAATTTCCACAGATCAGATTAAAAAGTTTTCTTCGGAGTTTGCTCAAAAAAAGTAGGGTAAAAGAAGCATTATATATTATCACTGAAACGCTGTTAATTAGTTTTAACGGCGTTTCCTGTTTTGGCTGATTTCCACTTGATGGCATAATAAGTTGCAGGCGTGTTGCCAACGTTTTTAATATTATGTAATTTGTTAGCTGCCGCAAAGATGATAGAACCTGTTCCTGCTCTTTTTAATTCGCCATTAACTAAAACTTCCACTGTGCCTTCTTTTACAATAGTTAATTCTTCTTCGGGATGCTGATGCGGCGGATGCGCAGTTTCACCAGGATTTAAAGTAGAAACATGGCATTCCAGATTATTTAAAGTTGCGGTAGGCGAATCAAAGAACTGGCGCTTTTCTCCGGTTTTAGTTTTTACTGCTTTTATCCCATTCCAGTCAAAAACCGAAGAAGGCATATCGCTTAACTGTTTGTTTTGGTAAGCAAGCATTGACAACGGAACGCACATCACACCTATCGTTATCACTACTAAAAACAATTCTCTTCTTGTCATAAATTCAAAAATTCAGGTTTGCGAAAAAAGCTTTTCAGCCATAATTGGTGCTTTAAATATAGAATAATTTTGCAGATGTTTTTTTAAGATCATTGGATACTGTTTTTATCGACCTAAAATTTATGCTGATAAAAACAGTATCCATTTTTTTAAACTCAATCTTCAGCCTAAAAAAATTCTGTTAACCAATATGGAATATTTGATTGGATTCCTGATTTCTCAAATATTTCATTTAGCTTTCAAGCTTTAAACGTTATCAATTTCTGTAAAAATTCAAACAGAAATACTGTTAAAATGAACAATAATCAACCACAATTAAGAACCGTAAACGTAATACGTTACGTTACGCCTTTGCGCGAAGGCGGTTCTTTGCCTGCCATTGCCGAAGCAGATGACGAATTTTTGTATGTATTGAAATTTCGTGGTGCTGGCCAAGGCGTAAAAGCTTTAATTGCAGAACTGATTGGCGGCGAAATTGCGCGTTCTTTAGGTTTAAAAATTCCTGAACTTGTTTTTGCCAGCTTGGACCCGGCTTTTGGCCGCACCGAAGCAGATGAAGAAATACAGGATTTACTTAAATTTAGCGTTGGGTTGAATTTGGCTTTGCATTATCTTTCCGGTGCCATCACTTTTGATCCGGCAGTTACTGTAATCGATCCAAAATTGGCTTCGCAAATTGTTTGGCTGGATTGTTTGATAACCAACGTAGACAGAACGCCGCGCAATACCAATATGCTCATTTGGCACAAAGAATTATGGTTGATTGACCATGGTGCAGCGTTGTACTTTCATCATTCCTGGGATAACTGGCAGGAGCAAGCCCAAAGGCCTTTTGTGCAGATAAAAGATCATGTTTTGCTGCCTTGGGCTACAGAACTGGATTTGGTAGACGCAGAATTTCGCGCTATTTTAACGGAGGAACGTATTCAATCTATCATTTCCTTAATTCCGGATGAATGGCTGGATGATGAATCAACTACAGACACAGCAGCAGAACGAAGACAGGTTTATGCCCGATTTTTAACGTTGAGAATTGCAGCATCCGAAATTTTTGTAAAAGAAGCCCAACATGCCCGAGCAGCACGTATTTGAGTACGCCGTTATCCGCGTGGTGCCCAGGGTAGAGCGTGAAGAGTTTTTAAATATTGGTGTGATTTTGTATTGCTCTAAACAGAAGCTCCTACAAGTTCGGTTTGGTTTGAATGAAAGCAAGTTGCAAGCGTTTGCTGCTGATTTAGATATTTCTGAGTTAAAAAAACACATTGCTGCAATCGAGCATATTTGTGCAGGCACAAAAGAAGCAGGACCAATTGGCCAGTTGGATATTGCTTCCCGTTTCCGCTGGCTTACGGCAACCCGAAGCACAGTTGTTCAGGCTTCAAAAGTTCATCCCGGCTTGTGTGCTGATGCAAAAGAAACACTATGCCGTTTGCTTGCACAACTGGTTTTGTAAAATCTTTTCTCAATTTTAACTACCTTCCGTAGTGTGATTTTATGAAGTTAAGCATACTCTTTTTAACAGGCATTTTTACTCTAACGGTTATCGTAAGTATAAATTCATTCACCATAAAAAAAACTGCGGAGGTTAATGAGGAAGGAAAAATGCTTTTTATCAGGCATTGTAGTGTTTGCCACATGTTGGCAGATCCGGCCAGTTTAACTAAAGAAGTTTGGCAGAATCATGTTTTGCCAACTATGGGCGCACGCATGGGAATTATTTATCCGGGTTACGATCCGCTACGTGGATTATCAGAAGAAGAAAGAGCGATTGTAAACAAAAATCATATCATTCCGGACCAGCCAGTCCTTAGTAACGAAGATTGGGCTAAACTGGTAAATTATGTGCTAAACAACGCACCAGACAGTATTATGCTTGATGAAAAACGTTTAACGCGCGATAGTCCATTAAAGCAGTTTGTACGAAACGATATTCAGGTAGATAATCAAACGCCATCTTTAATAACCGGACTAAAATACAATACTATAACCAATACGCTGTGGATCAGTGATTTTTACAGCAAAGTTTTAAACTGGCAATACAACAAAGGCGTAACCAAAACAATAGAAACAGCCAGTCCGGTTGTAGATTTTAACTTCGATAATCAAAGCACATACTTCACAGAAATCGGTAAATTGTATCCAACGGAATTAAGTACAGGTTCTTATGCAAAGTTTGAAAACGGTAACAGTCAGCCATTAATCACGGCACTTCATCGTCCGGTTCATTCAGAAATCCAAGATTTAAATCAGGATGGCATACCTGAAATTGTGGTTTGTAATTTTGGTAATAAAACAGGTTCTCTGTCACTTTACAAAAAAAATAAAGCCGGAAAATATACAGAGCAAATTTTACTTCCGCTTGCCGGAGCCATTAAATGTTACATAAAAGATATGGATAACGATGGTAAAAAAGACATTGTTGCTATGTTTTCGCAAGGTGATGAAAGTGTATATATTTTTTATCAGAAAGATAATTTGAAGTTCAGAGCTAAAAGAATTTTGCGTTTTCCACCCAATTATGGTACAACTGATATAGTCTTGGCAGATTACAATCAGGATGGTTTAATAGATATTGTAACCGTGCACGGCGATAATGCCGATTATTCTAATATATTAAAAGCTTATCACGGTATCAGGTTAAATATCAACCAGGGAAATGATGTTTTTGCAGAAAAGTTTTTTTACCCGATTTATGGCGTTACAAAAGTTTTGGCCGAAGATTTTGACAAAGATGGCGACTTGGATTTTGCTGCCACAGCCTTTTTTCCTGAGTTTGGAAAACTGGTAGATGAATCTTTTATGTATTTGGAAAATACCAACAAAGACAAGTACTTTTTTAAACCTTATACTTTAAAAAGTGAAGTGCCGATAAAAACTTTGGCTTTGGAAAAAGCTGATATCGACGGTGATGGTGATATGGATATTATTACCGGCAACTTTGCGCAAAGTCCGGGCCCGGCACCAAAAGCACTGGACGAAAAATGGAAAGCTGCAAAGTATGGTTTAACTATTTTTACAAACCAACTTTATCAAACTAAAAAATAATTATTTCCATTTAAAATTATACTTGCCGGAAGGCAATGATATTGTATTTTCTGTGATGCGTTTCCGGTTCTGAAATGTTTTCATTCCGTTTAAAACGGGAAGAATTACAGTTGCAGTTGAATTTGCAGGAATTATAACTTCATAAAAAATCTTTTTTCTTTTTTTTTGCCAAGCAGAAGAAATTGTACCGTACTGACTTTTATGGCTGGCTTCAAAATGATCCAAGCCCGCCACAAAATGAGGTTCTAAAATTGTGTTTTTGAAACCTGCATTATTTTCGTCCGGTTTAATACCAGCAATACCTTTATATAGCCAGGCTCCAATTTCGCCAAACATAATATGGTTTAAAGAAATGTCGCTTTTAGCATCAATTTTCCAGTTCTCATACAAAGTTGTTGCGCCATTTTCCATCCACCAACCCCATGAAGGATACGTTTTTTGCGAAGCAATTTTGTAAGCTACATCTGCATAACCATTTTCGCTTAAAGCACTTAGAATAGCTTTTTGTCCAAGTAATCCAACATCTAAATGAAACTGATCAGCTTCCACGCATTTGGCCAAATTTGCAGCAATTTTACTTTTTAACTCACTTGGTGCTAAACCCCAGTAAAGTGGTACGCTTAATTCCGTTTGAAAACCATGTGCATAAATTCCGGTTTCGCGGTTTAAATATTTGCCGTTAAAAGCGTTTTTTATTTTTATGGAAAGATTGGAATATTTCTCATAATCTGTCTGATTACCTAAAATTTTTGCTGCTTTTGCCAGTATAATTACATCAGCATAATAATAACAGGTAGAAGTAAGTTCTACTGGCGAAACAGATTTTACGGGAACCCAATCGCCTAAACCCCAAGTAGTTAATCCGGTAGGACTAATTTCGTTAATATGGTTTACATAACGTTTGATGTTTTCATAACAATCATCCAGCAGCTTTTTATCTCCATAAAACAAGTATATATTCCACGGAATAATTGCAATCGTGCTCGTCCAATCCGGTCCGTTTCCCCACTCATAACCCCAACCATCGGTTGGAACAATGGATGGCAAAACACCATTTGGTTGCTACTCATCCCGATGATCGGCCAGCCATTTTTCGTAAATCGTAATTCCGTCAAAGCCATATAAACCTGTTTCAACAGCGATTTGTGCATCACCCGTCCCACCGTTTTTTTCACGCTGCGGACAATCTGTTGGATAACCGAAAAGATTAGATAGATAGGAATTTTTGGTTGCATACCAGATTTTATCAATAATCGGGTTCGAAGATGCAATTGAACCAACAGTTGGTACATCACTGTGCATAAAATAACCAACCAGGTTTTCTTTCGTGAGCGTTAAAGGTTGACTGCTGGTTATTTCAACATATTAAAAACCTTTGTAATTGAAATGCGGCATAAAAGTTTCTTCGCCTTTTCCGCTTAATATAAAAATATCCGTTTGGAAAGGATCAGTATTGTCTGTTGGCCGGTAATGAATATCGATATTAGATATATCCGTATGTCCGTTTGGATATAAACGTTCTGCATGGCGAAGCCTAATTATGGTACCAGGTGAGCCTTTTACTTTAATTTTACTAACACCTGAAAAATTTCTACCGAGATCAAAAACGTAACTGGTATCGTTAAATTTTCTGACACTTTTAGTTTTAATTTCTTCTACATTTCTAATCGGGTACATTACTTGCGCCACAATATTATCCGAAGGAGCAGAGCGATACATTACCTCTTTCCACTTGGCATCATCAAAACTGATAGTATTCCAACCTGCTTGTTCAAGTCGTGCATCATAATGTTCTGCCGTATAAAGGCTGTTAAAAATAGTAGGACTTAAAGCTGTTTTCCATCCTTTGCCGGAAGTTATGGTTTCGACAGAATCATCTTCATAAGTAATGCGCATATCCAAACAAAAAGTTGGACGGGCACGCCAGTTGGCTTTATGAAAATCCCAAACTGCGGTAGATTGAAAGTTATACCAGCCATTTCCCAGCAAAACGCCAACCGCATTTTGTCCGTTTTGCAAGGCTGAAGTAACATCATAAGTTACGTAAAGTGTGCGGCGGTCAAACCTTATGTACATAGGATCGAGGCGATGATTACCAATTTTTTTACCGTTGATGTAAAGTTCGTACAAGCCGGCAACTGCAATGTAAGCTCTGGCAGATTTTACTTTTTTTATCATACTAAAATTCTTCCGGAAGTAGGGTGCAGGTTTTAAGTTGATATCACTTACATCCGAAATCCAGCTGCCTTTCCAGTTACTGGCTTGCATCATGCCGGTTTCAAAAGAAGCAATACCTATATCGTTTACCTGTTTATTTTCCTGATTCGTTAAAATAACTTTCCAGTAATATTTGGTAAAAGGTTGAAATGGCTGCCCATTATAAACCATTAAGTTAGCATCAGACTGTACAGTTTGCGTATCCCAGATTTTACCTTTTCCACTGTTAACTGTAGCAGAATCTGTATCTACTAGGATGCGGTAAGCTGTTTGCCTGGCACCTTGCCGATTATCAATCAATTGCCAGGTAAAGCGTGGGAGTGGAGTATCTATTCCAAGCGGGTTAACCAAATATTCTGTTTTTAACTGAACTGCCCGACTAATTGATTGAGCGTGAATAGACACGTTAAATAAAAAAACAGGTGCTAAAAACAGTATCAGGATGATGGAAAGTTTAAAACGGTACATTCAGCAGATTATAAGTACCGAATATATTTGTAGAAAGTAGAAACTACAAATCTAATTCTGCTTGAAACACATCATTATTTATTCTCCCCAGGCGGTCAATATCAAACTTCTTTGTCCGCCATAATTGCGGTGTTCGCACAAGTAAATTCCTTGCCACGTACCCAAAGCTAAACGTCCGTTTCGTATCGGGATCATCACAGATGTGCCCAGCATTGCCGCTTTTAAATGCGCCGGCATATCATCAGAACCTTCATCATCATGCTGATAATCAGGATCATTTTCAGGCACAGCTTTATTAAAATACATTTCAAAATCTTTTCGCACGGTCGGATCTGCATTTTCATTGATACTTAATGAAGCGGAAGTATGCTGGATAAAAACCTGGAAAATGCCTGTTTTAATATCAATAATATGCGGCATGGCATAAACCACTTCCGAAGTAATGATATGGAAACCTCTTGTTCGCGCTTTGAGTTGGATGGATTGCTGGTAGATTTTCATAAATTTTTAGGTGCTAAAAGAAGTATGGATGAATAAGAGAATGAAAGCCAAACATCTATTTTTTAATGCAAGTTTAGTAGAATATTTCTTCAGATCGTGTTCAATATTTACAATTACAATGCGGTTTTATAATTTTTAGGTTGATTTTTTGATGCTTCTTTTATCACCTAAATTTGTGTGTGCTAATTTATGCTGATAAATGGCGTAATTGCATCCGGTCAAAATTCAGCAAAACAGAAACAGTGCCAATTTTTAAGTGCTAAAAACAGCATCAAAATGCTGTATGATTTTTAATTTTTTATCTGCAAATGAAAGTAATACTGGCAGAAAAGCCAAGCGTAGCGCGAGAACTGGCAAGAGTTTTTGGTGCAACAACGCGAAAAGATGGTTATATTGAAGGCAAAGGTTACACTTTTACTTGGGCTTTCGGGCATTTGGTGCAGCTGGCCGGTCCGCAGGCTTACGGTTTTAACGGCTGGAACAAAACAAATCTGCCGATGCTGCCCGAACGCTTTAAACTGGCCATCCGTCAGGTAAAAGAAAAGGACAAATTTGTGGATGATCCCGGCGTAGTAAAACAGCTAAAAATTATCAAAACGCTGTTTGATGAAGCCACCGAAATTATTGTGGCTACCGATGCTGGAAGAGAAGGCGAACTGATTTTCAGGTACATTTATTATCATTTGAAATGTAAAAAACCGTTTAAAAGGCTGTGGATTTCTTCGCAAACGGATGAAGCTATTAAAGATGGATTCCGGAAACTAAAACCCGGAACAGATTACGATACACTTTTTTATTCGGCACAATGCCGCTCGGAAGCAGATTGGATGGTTGGACTAAATGCAACGCAAGCATTAAGCATTGCAGCAGGCAATCGTTCGGTTTTATCCTTGGGAAGAGTACAAACGCCAACCCTGGCCATGATTAGTGTGCGTTATCAGGAAAACAAAAACTTTAAGCCAGAAACCTACTTCCAGGTTTCAATAGTTTTAAGCAAAAATGGTCAGGTTTTTAAAGCATTATCCGCAGAAAACTATAAAACCAGAGAACAGGCCCAACAAGTATCAGATCAAGTTAAAGATGTAGCTGCTGGTTTTCCGGCGGGCGGAGAAATTATCAGTGTAGAAATAAAACCTAAAAAAGAAGCGCCACCTTTACTGCACGATTTGAGCAGCTTACAGCAGGAAGCTAACAGAAAAAGAGGTTTTACAGCTGAAGAAACCTTGAATTTGGCGCAATCGCTTTACGAAGCAAAACTAATTACTTATCCACGAACCGGCAGTCGGTATATTGGTGATGATGTTTTTGCGGAGATTCCTGTGCTAATCAAAACTTTAACGCAATATCCTTTATTTGCCCGTGCTGCAAGTGCCATGAACAGTTTGGAGCTGAATAAAAGAAGTGTTAATGCAAAAAAAGTAACTGATCATCATGCGTTGCTGATTACCCAAAATTTGCCATCAACTTTAAACACCGATCAGCAGTCGGTTTATAATTTGATTGCCGGAAGAATGCTGGAAGCTTTTAGTAAGGAATGTATCAAAGAACTGACTAAAATTACGATTGCATCCGGCGCAACTTTTATTAGTAACGGAACCGTAATTCAATCGGCCGGATGGAGAGCAGTTTTGAATGAACCCGAAGAAAAAGAAGACGAAGAAACAGGCGGACTTTTGCCAAAAGTAATTGCCGGAGAAGCTTTGCCTATCAACGAAAAAAACGTACTGGAAAAGCAAACGAAACCCAGGCCGCTCTACAACGAAGCTAGTTTACTACGCGGAATGGAAACGGCGGGCAAAGAAATTGAAGATGAGGATTTAAGGCAGGCGATGAAGGAAACCGGATTGGGCACGCCTGCAACACGCGCAAGCATCATTGAAACGCTGATTAAGCGGGAATATATCTGGCGGGAGAAAAAGAATTTGGTGCCAACAGATAAAGGTTTAGCTGTTTTTGATTTGGTAAAAGATAAGCGGATTGCGCAGGCAGAACTGACTGGACTTTGGGAAAAACGTTTGGAAGAAATCAGAAATGGGTCGTCTGTGCAGGAATTCAAAGCAGAGATTAAAGAATATACCCGTACAATAACAAGTGAACTACTGGAAGGCGGAAAAACCATTTCCTTGGTTTCCGAAAGTCCTGTGCCAAAAGAAGGCGATTTAATTTGTCCGGTTTGCGGCAAAGGAATTATCCGTTTCAATGATAAAGCCGCCGGTTGTAGCGAGTATCGCGGCGGTTGCAAATTTGTAATCTGGCGTACCATAGCAGAAAAAAAACTGACCGATAATCAGCTTAAAACATTGATCCAAAAAGGAAAAACAAGCGTTCTAAAAGGTTTTAAATCTAAAGCTGGAACTGCATTTGATGCCGCTTTGGAGTTTAAAGACGGACGGGTTGGGTTTTTAAAATAGAAGATGATTTTCAACTCAAAAATTGTAGTTTTTCTAACAAAAAAAGGATAATTTTTAATTCAACAAAAAAGCGATTAAGAGTTTAACGTCTTAATCGCTTGATTTACAAGTACCTGGGGCGGGAATCGAACCCGCACTCCTTTAACGGGAACAGGATTTTAAGTCCTGCGTGTCTACCAGTTCCACCACCCAGGCAGGTGATTAACCTTTAAAAAAAATCCCTTCTTTGAAGGAAGGGATAGAGCGAAAGACGAGGTTCGAACTCGCGACCTCAACCTTGGCAAGGTTGCGCTCTACCAACTGAGCTACTTTCGCATGGCATTACTTTCGTATTGCGGTTGCAAATATATACAGATTCAAAAAATCTGCAAGCATTTTGCAACAAATTTTCTCAACTATTTTATAACTCGCTGTCTTTCAAAATCTCTGCTACTAAATTTCCTTCATAACCTTTGCCAAATGCGTACTGTTTCAGCTGATAACTGCGTTTATAAGGCTCTTTTTCTTTTAGCAAAGCGGCTTTTTTCTCCAAAATCTCTTTTAATCTTGCTAAATAATCATCTAAATCAATCTGTAATAAAGCTTTTTTAATCAAGCCTTCGGGAACTCTTTTCAGTTTCAATGCTTGTTTTATTTTGATTTTCCCCCAACCTTTAATCCTAAATTTTCCCAACGTATAAGCATTTGCAAAGCGTTCTTCATTCAAAAAATTGCTTCCAATCAGTTCAGAAATAATCTGCTCCACATCACGCGGATACAAACCCAAATCATACAGCTTTTGGCGTACTTCCTGCTGTGATCTTTCCTGATAAGCGCAATATTTCTCCGCTTTTTGTAAACCCACTTTTGGGTCAGTAATTTTGGGTTTACGGTCTTCAAATTCCATCTGCCCAAAAATCGTTAAAATTCTTCTATTGGCAGAAATATCTTCAACTTCGCCAAATGCCCGGCAAGTATTCCATCACAGCAATTGCTGCAATTTTAGGTGCTAAAAGAAGCATCTCGCGAGAAGTAATGATTGAACATTTATTAACTGATAGCCGCAAAATTAGCAACGCCGAAAAAACTTTGTTTTTTGCTTTGGAGGGAACGCGAAACGGTCACGATTTCGTTCCAGAACTCTACGCCGCCGGTGTTTTTAATTTTGTGGTGAAGGAAGATTACAGCATTCCACCCGAAATAACTGATGCTAATTTTATATCGGTAAAAACAGTATTGCCAGCCTTGCAGCAATTAGCGGCTTATCACCGAAAACAATCTGATTATGAAGTAATTGCGATTACCGGCAGCAACGGAAAAACGGTAGTTAAAGAATGGTTGTACCAACTGCTTTCGCCAGATAAAAACGTGGTTCGCAGCCCGAAAAGCTACAACTCGCAAACTGGCGTTGCGCTTTCTTTATGGCAAATGGATGCACAGTACGAACTGGGGATTTTTGAAGCCGGAATTTCTTTGCCGGGAGAAATGGAACGGTTGGAAGCGATGATTAAACCAACCATCGGTTTGCTCACGCATTTTGCTGCTGCACATGATGAAGGTTTTTTCAATCGTACAGCAAAGCTGCACGAAAAATTAAAGCTGTTTAAAAACGTTAGTTTGCTGATTTATCATGCTGATCAGGCAACAAAAGAAATTGTAGAAGAACTGTACGGATTAAAAACTTTCATCATCAGTAAAAAAATAGAACAAGCTGATTTATATGTTTTTAAGCAGGAAAATAAATTTGGCAAAACACAATTTCAGGCTGTTTTTAAGGATGAAGATGTGGAATGCAGCATTCCGTTTACGGACGAAGCTTCGATAGAAAATGCATTGCTTTGCTGGGGAACGCTGCTTGCTTTGGGCACAAAACCGGAAGTAGTTGGTCAGCGGATGGAAAAGCTAAATCCGGTAAGTATGCGGCTGGAACTGAAAAACGGTACACACAACTGTTCGGTTATTGATGATTCTTACAACTCGGATATTAACTCGCTGGAGATTGCTTTGAACTTTTTAGAGCGACAAAAACAGCATCCCAAAAAAACGTTAATCTTGTCGGATATTTATCAATCCGGGTTAAAAAGTGACGTGCTTTACCAGCAGGTTTCCGATCTGATTCAGCAAAAGAAAATTGATAAATTGGTTGGCGTAGGTCAGGAGATTTCCGAAAATCAAATGCTGTTTTTAACGCCCGAAAAATACTTTTTTACAGATACAGAAAGCCTGTTGAAGCAGTTGTCCACGCTGCAATTTCGGGATGAAACGATTTTATTAAAAGGTTCAAGGAGTTTTGAATTTGAACGTATCAGCAGGATTTTATCGCAAAAAACGCATGAAACAGTTCTGGAAATCAACCTAAATGCGTTGCAGCAAAACCTTAATCATTATAAATCCATCTTAAAACCAAACGTAAAATTAATGGCAATGGTTAAAGCTTTTTCTTACGGAAGCGGAAGTTTTGAAATTGCCGGAATTTTACAGTTTAACAAAGTAGATTATCTGGCGGTTGCTTACGTGGATGAAGGTGTTGCATTGCGGAATGCAGGCATTACACTGCCGATAATGGTTTTAAATCCGGAAATTTCTGCTTTTGCAGAATTAATTGATTATCAGTTGGAACCAGAAATTTATAGCTTTAACATGCTGAAAAAATATGCTGTTTTTATCGATGAAAAATCTTCTAATGCTGTTCCTATCCATTTAAAAATTGATACTGGAATGCACCGTTTGGGTTTTGAATTTCACGAAGCAGAAGCATTGTGTACAATGCTGAAAAACAACCCACAATTACAGGTGAAATCGGTATTTTCCCACCTGGCTGGCAGCGGTTCGGCGGAGCATGATGAGTTTACTTTTCATCAGTTTAACGCTTTTAAACAAGTTTGCAAGCTGCTGGAAAATGCATTAGGATATTCGTTTATCGAGCATATTTCCAACACTTCAGCGATCAGCCGCTGGCCTGAAATGCAGTTGGATATGGTTCGTTTGGGCATTGGTTTGTACGGAATTGATTCGGCAGCGGGTCTGGAAAATAATCCTTTGCAGCCTGTTGCTTCGCTCAAAACCAGCATTTCTCAGCTTAAAAAAGTAAAAGCTGGAGAAACAGTTGGTTATAGCCGGAATGACCGTATGGAGAAAGACGGAACCATTGCAACCGTACGGATTGGTTATGCTGATGGTTATCTGCGTGTTTTTGGAAACGGAAATGGTAAAATGCTGATTAACGGAAAGTTAGCACCAACTATCGGGCATATTTCTATGGATATGTGTATGCTGGATGTCAGCGAAATTAAGGTGCAGGAAGACGATCCGGTTGTTGTTTTTAATGATGTACTTCGGATAGAAACACTGGCTGAACAAGTCGGAACAATTCCGTACGAAATTCTTACCAATATTTCTCAACGGGTAAAAAGAGTATATTTTTACGAATAAAAACAGTAACATGAACCGGGTTTTCAGAGCATTAGTTAATTATTTTATTAAAGGTGTGCTGGTTGTGGTGCCTATTGGTGCGGCAATTTTTTTGATTTTGTGGATCATTAGCTCCATTGATAAATCACTCAATTTAAGTGATTTGATTTTGACAGACACCAAGGGCAGGCCAATTTACATTCCGGGATTAGGTATTTTAACTATTTTGGTTGTAATTATGCTGGCTGGTGTAATTGTTACCAATCTCATTACCGAGCCAATTTATAAATGGTTCTCGCGACTGTTTCATCGTTTGCCGCTGTTCAATTTCGTTTATACATCGATCAAAGATTTAACGGAAGCTTTTGTAGGCGATGAAAAGAAATTTAACGAACCTGTTTTGGTTACGATGGATGAATTTGGGTTAAAACGGATTGGGTTTGTAACACATAAAGATTTGAACGTGTTAGGTTTGCCGGATGATGTGGCGGTTTATTTTCCGTTTTCTTACTCTTTTACCGGGCAGCTGGTAATTTTGCCGGCTAGTAGGGTTGAACCAATTGATAAAAGTGCCGCAGATATGATGAAATTTGTAATTTCTGGCGGCGTGAGCCATCTGGAGTAATTATTTATGGTTGATAAAAGAAGTATAAGATGAAACACTTATACTTCTTTTATCAACCATAAATTGAACTTAAAAATTAGGTTTTAAAACATGTTTGTTGTAAAAACGGAAAACGTGTTCTACTGCTTCTTCAGCGGTATCCACCACACGGTATAGGTTTAAATCATCCGGACTGATGTTTTTTTCCTGGCCCAGCATTTTTTCTTCAATCCAGGCAAATAATCCGCCCCAATAATCTTTTCCGACAAAAACAATCGGGAAACGGGCAATTTTACCGGTTTGTATCAGCGTAATCGCTTCAAAAGATTCGTCCATCGTGCCAAAACCGCCAGGCAAAATGATAAAGCCTTGCGAGTATTTCATAAACATTACTTTGCGGATAAAGAAATAATCAAACTCTAGCAGCTTGTCTCGGTCGATGTACTTATTATGAAACTGCTCGAAAGGTAACTCGATGTTTAATCCAACAGATTTTCCGCCAGCTTCATATGCGCCTTTGTTTGCGGCTTCCATAATGCCCGGTCCGCCGCCAGAAATTACGCCGTAACCGCCTTCGCTTAATAATCGTGCACATTCTTCGGCTAACTGGTAGTAAGGATTCTCGTTTTGTGTTCTGGCAGAGCCGAAAATGGAAACACAAGGGCCAATTTTGGCCAGTTTTTCAAATCCATCTACAAACTCGGCCATAATTTTAAAAATCTGCCAGGAATCAGTTACCTTGATTTCGTGCCAGTTACGGTTTTCAAAAGCGCGTCTTATCTTTTCGTCACTTGTCATATTATTATCTTAAAAATAATTTAAAGGGTTACACTCAGCTTTTTACGTTGTGAAGTAAATAACAGTCCGAAAAAAGTGATTAATCCGTTTACAATAATTAGTTCATTATCAAAAACGTATCCGCCCAATAAAGTTTTAGATCCGGTACTTAAAAAATAACAAACCAGCGGACTAACCAGACAAATAAAAGGAACTAAACGATCGTTTACCTGCCGGTTTTTTACAAAAAGCCCGAAACTGTACAAACCAAGCAATGGTCCGTAGGTGTAGCTCGCCACCTTAAAAATGGCACTTACCACAGCATCATTATTAATGCTGTTGAAAATAATAATGGTTAAAAACATCAGCACCGAAAAGCCGATATGTACCCAATGGCGCACATTAATCATTTTTTTGCTGTTTGTATTTTCCTTTTTGTTAAAGTTGAGAAAATCAATACAAAACGATGTAGTTAAGGCCGTTAGCGCAGAATCTGTGGTGGCAAAAGTTGCAGCCGTTAAACCCAACATAAATACAATGGCCGGCAAAACGCCGAGATAATTTAGCGCGATGGTTGGATATAGATAATCGGTTTTGGCTACGCTGATGCTGTTTTTAGCAGCATAAATATAGAGCAGCGCACCAACGCTTAGGAAGAAAATGTTAATCAACACGAAAACGGCCGTAAAGCTGAACATGTTTTTTTGTGCTTCGCCGATGTTTTTGCAGCTGAGGTTTTTCTGCATTAAATCTTGATCCAAACCAGTCATGGCAACGGTGATAAAAATTCCGCCCAAAAATTGTTTGGCAAAATGCAGTTTGCTCGACAGAAAATCGTTCCAGAAAAATATTTTGGAGTAGCTGCTGTTCTTGATTGTTTCCGCTGCTTCAAAAACGTTTAAATGCAAGCTTCTGCAAATAAAAAAAATCGATAAAAAAACCGAGCTTACCAGGAAAAATGTTTGTAAACTATCCGTAATGATAATCGTTTTCAAACCGCCTTTAAACGTATAGCTCCAAATCAAAGCCAGGCAAATTAAAACCGTTACGGCAAAAGGAACATGGTAGCTGTCGAAAATAAATTTCTGCAACACAATTACCACCAGATACAAACGGAAAGCAGAACCAATAACGCGGCTGATTAAAAAGATACCGGCGGCAGTTTTGTAACTCCATTTACCCAATGCGGTTTCAATATAACTGTAAATCGAGGTGAGCTGCAAACGATAATATAAAGGCAGCAAAACGGTTGCAATCAAAATAAAACCAACTGCATTACCCAAAACAAACTGAAAATAAGCAAATTGATCTCCGCTGGGCGCGCCAACCTTCCCCGGAACGGAAATAAAAGTAACGCCGCTTAAAGCTGTGCCAATCATCCCAAAGGCAACCAGATACCATTTGGAATTTCGGTTGGCTACAAAAAAAGTATCGTTATCGGATGAATTGCGAGATGTAAACCACGAAATCAAAATCAGCACTAAAAAATATCCGATAATAAATGTGAGTAAAATTCCAGGTGCCATTTTAGGAGTTGTAAGTTTTAAGTAGTAAGTCCAGCGTTAAAGCTAATTATTGAATTTTAGACTAACAAATTCAGTCATGCTCACCGTGCTGTAAAACTTATAACGTATTACTAAAACCTTTCACTTTCTTGCTATTTTTACAACATGAATTTTTCTTCCAAGCTACTGGAAACCGCGGTGGCCGAGTTTGCCAAACTTCCCGGAATCGGACAAAAAACGGCACTTCGTTTAGTGCTTAATTTATTGAATCAAGATAAAGAGGAAGTAGAGCGTTTTAGTAACTCCATCAGTAAATTACGCAACGAGGTTCAGTTTTGCGAAGTTTGTCATAATATTTCTGACCAAGCCATATGCGAGATTTGTGCTTCGCCGAGAAGAAACCACGAAGTTATTTGTGTGGTAGAAGATACGCGCGATGTGATGGCGATAGAAAATACAAGTCAGTACAACGGTTTATATCATGTTTTGGGCGGATTAATTTCGCCGATGGATGGTATTGGGCCGAGCGATTTAAACATTGATTCGCTGACTGAACGACTCAAAAATAATGAAGTAACGGAAGTTATTTTTGCAGTAAGTGCTACAATGGAAGGCGATACTACCATCTTTTATCTGCATAAAAAACTAAAAGAATTTTCACTTAAAATATCTACCATTGCGCGCGGAATTGCTTTTGGCGGCGAGCTGGAATATGTGGACGAAATTACTTTGGGCCGTTCTATTGCTACGCGGGTTTTGTATGAAAATTCAGTGCGCTAATGCAGATACTTCTTTTATCAGCATAAAAATTGGTAACCATTCAATATAAAAATGAGTTTTAAAGGTAAAACAGTTGTTATCACCGGTGCTTCATCTGGCATTGGCGAAGCTTTGGCACAAGAAATGGCTTCGCGCGGTGCAAACTTGGTTTTAGGTGCGCGGCAGTTTGTTACTTTGTGTGAAATCGCCCAAAACCTCGAAAAAAAATACGGTATAAAAGCAGTAGCGGTGCAATGCGATGTAAGTAAAGAAGAAGATTGTAAAGTATTGATCCACCAAACTATAAGCACTTTTAAAGGAATTGATGTGTTGATAAACAATGCCGGGATTTCGATGCGCGCGCTATTTAAAGATCTGGATCTGGTAGTTTTAAAAAACCTGATGGACGTAAACTTTTGGGGCACCGTTTACTGCACCAAATATGCAATGGAAGCGATTTTAAAATCAAAAGGCAGCATTGTTGGCGTATCCTCCATTGCGGGTTTCAAAGGTTTGCCGGGCCGCACGGGCTACTCTGCTTCCAAATTTGCAATGAATGGTTTTTTAGATAGTTTGCGCGTAGAAAATTTAAAAACTGGAGTGCATGTGATGACCGCTTGTCCGGGTTTTACCGCTTCCAACATCCGCAGTACGGCTTTATCTAATGATGGAACGGCGCATGGCGAAACTTCCATGAACGAAGAAAAAATGATGACCGCCGAAGAAGTTGCTAAAATTATTGCAGATGGAATTGCCAAACGCGAACGAATTTTGGTGATGACCGGACAAGGAAAATTAACTGTTTTACTGAATAAACTGATTCCAGGTTGGTTAGATAAAAAAGTCTATGAGGTTTTTACCAAAGAAAAAAATCCATTGTTACAGTAGAAGCGTTGCTTGCAACAACTTTACATTTAGTCATTTCACTATTTTAGGATTATAGTGGAGATATTTTTAAATTGCTTCTTTTACGGCAGTAATTTAAGCTTTTTGAAGAATTCCTTCAACTCAAAAAGTAAAACTTTTCTAATTTTATGCTGGTAAAAGAAGCATTGCAATAAACAGGTGAAAAATATAAAATATGATACGAATAGTTATCACGCCAACCGATACTACCATTAGCATTTCTATTCCCGAAGAATATCAATCCGCTCAATAAATTTGTAGTAAAACAAGTAATTGAGTTACGTCAAAATCATAAAATCAAAACTCCTGATGCAATTATAGCCGCTACCGCTCTTGTTCATGATCTGATTTTGATTTCCCGAAACGTATCAGACTTTAAAACAATATATGGGTTGCAAACTGTAAATCCACACAATTTGTAAGCTCAAAGAATAGTATTATTATATAAGCTGATCAGCAAAATCAGTCATTACCTTTTCTGTCGCTGCAGCGTAGAAAAGAAAAATATATTTACTTTAGCCTTATTTCTCATTACTGATTTGCATGATATTAATAGTCGATGATAAGCCGGAAAATATAATTGCTTTAAAAAGGATACTTGAAAAACATCAATTTGAAGTTGATTCTGCTTTATCAGGCGAGGAAGCTTTAAAAAAGGTTTTAAAAAGCAGTTACGACCTTATTATTCTGGATGTGCAAATGCCTGGCTTAGATGGTTTTGAAGTGGCCGAATCTATTTCCGGCTATAGTAAAACCAAAGATATTCCGATTATTTTTCTCTCCGCAGTAAATGTAAACAAACAGTTTATCAGCAAAGGTTATGCTTCCGGTGGCCGTGATTATATGGTTAAACCTTTTGATCCGGATGTGCTGGTATTAAAAGTTAAAACCTATTTAAAACTGTACGAACAAACGCTTACCCTGCAAAACATGCAGCAGGTTTTGCTTGAGGAAATAGAATTTAGAAAGCAGGCGGAAAGAACCAAAGATGAGTTTATTACGATGGCCAGCCATGAGCTAAAAACACCATTAACATCTATAAAAGGTTATATGCAACTGGTTGAACGCTCGGTTGACCGCGACAATAAAGAAGATGCCAAAAAGTACCTGGAACGCACGCGGCAGCAACTGGAAAAATTAAACATCCTGATTAATGATTTACTGGATACTTCTAAAATTGCCAGCGGTAAACTTGATTTTAATAATGATGTTTATGCTATCGATCCCATTGTTGATAACGCAGTAGATATTATTCGTCAAACGTATCCAAGTCACAATATTATCAAAACTGGCCAGGCGGGTGTTAATGTTTTTGGTGATCCAATCCGTATTGAACAGGTGATCCTCAATTACTTAACCAATGCCATTAAATATTCCCCAAATTCATCTGAGATTTTATTTGACGTTTCTTTGCTGTCTTGTGATGAAGTGATGATAAATATAACTGATTCTGGAATCGGGATACCAAAAGATAAACAAGCAGATTTATTTACCAAGTTTTACCGGGTAGAAGAATCATCAAACCGCTTTCAAGGGTTGGGAATGGGTTTATACATTTGTGCCGAAATTATTAAACGGCATCATGGCCGTTACGGTGTAAATAGCGAATTGAGCAAAGGTTCTTCCTTTTATTTTACGTTGCCAGTACATCAGCAGTAAAGGTTAAAAATATAAACAATTATCCTTCGGTTTATCATGAAAACCAAAATCAACCACGATTTGCAGATAGGCTTTGGCTTATCTCTGTTATTGCTTATTATCAGTTCTTTAGCTTCTTATATCAGCATTCGCAATCTTTTAAGCAATGCAGAAAATGTTACCCAGAACAACAATGTTATTTTAAGATTAGAAAGTATTATTTCGACTATGAAGGATGCAGAAACCGGTCAAAGAGGTTTTTTACTTTCGGGAGAAGAAATATTTTTGCAACCTTATATTGGTGCAGATCAAAAAGTTTTTAGCAGGATAAAAGAAGTACGTCAGCTTACAACCGGCAGCATCATTCAGCAACAGCAAATTTTGCAGTTGGAAGCAGCGGTTACGGCAAGATTTGTAAAGTTGCAGCAGCTGATTGATCAGAAACGCGCCAGTAAAAATATTAGTCTCGAGCAGCTTAAACAAGGCAAAGAAAAAATGGATGCTTTGCGTGCATTAATTTCCAATATGGAAAAGCAGGAAAAGGCTGTTTTGTCGGCATCAACTGCTACACAACGTTTTCTTACTGCTTCAACACCTCCAATTATTGTTTTTGCAACGCTTTTATCTTTGTTGATTTCTACTGTTTATTACTTCAAACTGCGCAAAAAATATTTTGAAAACATACAGTTGCGTCAGGGTTTAGAGGAAAAAGAAGAAATAATGACTAAGCGGTTGCAAATTGTACAGGAAACTACCTCGCGGATTTCGGGCGGTGATTATAAAACGGAAATCATCAGTACCGATCAAGAAACGCTAGGTGTGGTATCCGATTATTTGAACCGGATGGCAAAATCTCTTGATTTTGCTTTCAGTAATCTGGAAGAGAACAAATGGCTGCAAAACACAGCAAATGAACTGAATAATAAAATGTTAGATGTTAAACAGTTACATGCTTTAACTAAAACTGTTCTTGATTATCTGGTTTCTCATTCTAACAGTAACACCGGTGCATTTTATTTACTTCAGGGAAATATTTTGCATTTACAAAGTGGTTATGCTTTGTCTGCAAACCATCAGCAGGAAATAAAAGTTGGCGAAGGGCTGAGTGGCCAATGTGCTTCCGATCAGCAGATTATTCACCTAAAAAACATTGATAAAAACAGCATCTCAGTTAGTTTCGGTGGTGGAGATATTAAACCAGTTCAGGTAATAGCTTTGCCCATTAATTATAAAGGCAGTGTTTTGGCGGTGATTGAGTTGGCTTCACTAGAAAATTATACCGATTTAAGTCTTCAATTCCTGGAGCAGGTGCTTACAAATATTGGTATTATACTGCATTCGGTACAAAACCAAGATGAGCTGCAACTGGTGCTGGAACGTACACAATTGCAGGCAGAAGAACTGGTTAAAAGGCAGCGTGAACTTGAAAACATGAATGCCGAATTAGAGGCCTATACCCAAAAATTACAGTACTCGGAAGAGGAATTACGCGTACAGCAAGAAGAGTTGGAGCAATCAAACCAGATGTTGGAAGAACGCAGCCAATTGCTGGAAGATCAAAATCAGATAATTTTAGATCGCAACCAGGAAATACATCGGAAGGTTAAAGAGCTGGAAATCAGTACGCAATATAAAACGGAATTTATGGCAAATATGTCGCATGAGTTACGTACGCCGCTAAATTCCATACTGCTTTTATCCAGGTATTTATCAGAAAATGATGAAGCAAATTTATCCGCAGAACAAATAGAATCGGCACAAGTAATTCTGAGTTCGGGTAAAGGTTTACTCAATTTAATTGATGAAATTTTGGATCTGTCGAAAATTGAAGCCGGTAAAATGGATGCCGATTACGAAAAAATCACGATCAGCGAAATTGTTTCTGGATTGAATGGTTTGTTTTTGCCGGTAGCGAAAGAAAAAAAGCTCGATCTGAACATTTTTTTGCAGCCGGATTTGGAAGACAGCATAGAAACTGATCAACCCAAACTGGAGCAAATTCTAAAAAATCTACTTTCTAACGCACTTAAATTTACAGCAAAAGGTGAGGTGAGCTTAAAAATAGAAGCAGATCAGGAAAACAAGATTAATTTTACTGTTGCGGATAGTGGTATCGGGATTTCGACAGCAGACCAGGAACTGATTTTTGAACCTTTTAAACAAGCAGACGGCTCGACCAGAAGAAATTACGGCGGCACTGGTTTGGGTCTTTCTATCAGCCGGAAATTAGCGGAACTGTTGCAAGGCGAAATCCGGCTTGAAAGCGAACCGGGCAAAGGAAGTACGTTTGTTTTAACCATTCCGAAAGAAAAACCACTGGTTTCGATTTTTAAAGATGGAGCTTACAATACTCCTTTATCAACCCAAAAAACATTGATAAAAGAAGTATTGCCGGTTGCGAATAATCGGGTAAAGCATTTATCAGATACAATTTCTGCCGAAATCAAAGACGACCGCGAAACGCTGCAACAAGCAGATAAAGTGATTTTGATTATTGAAGATGATCCGGTTTTTGCTAACGCTTTATTAAAATTTACACGGGCCAGAGGTTACAAAGGATTGGTAGCAATGCGTGGTGATTTGGGGTTTGAAATGGTGCAGCAATACAAGCCTCACGCGATTTTGTTGGATATACAATTGCCTGTAAAAGATGGCTGGGAAGTGATGGAAGAGTTGAAAAGCAACTCGGCTACAAGGCATATTCCGGTGCATATCATGTCATCACTGCAAGTAAAAAAAGAAAGTTTGCTAAAAGGAGCAATCGATTTTATCAACAAGCCGATGGCAGCAGATCAAATGAAAACCTTGTTTGAAAAGCTGGAAGTGGCTATGCTCCGCAGCCCGAAAAAAGTATTGATTGTGGAAGATAATGATCAGCACGCCAAGGCATTATCTTATTTTTTGGAAACTTTTGGTATCACTTCAGAAATTTCGGGCAACATCAACCATAGTATTGATACGCTGCAAAAAAAGGAAGTAGATTGCGTGATTTTGGATATGGGCGTTTCCGGTAAAGTTATTTACGAATCACTGGAACTAATTACTAAACAACCTGATCTGGATCGGATTCCGATTATTGTTTTTACCGGAAAAAATCTTTCTGCTGCAGAAGAAAGCTTGATTTTGCGTTTTGCGGATTCTATTGTGGTAAAAACAGCACAATCTTACCAACGCGTAATTGATGAAGTAGCACTTTTTTTACATGTAATGGAAGGGAAAGAAAAAACGCCTGCAAGTGCTAATTTAATGTCGAAAACCGCTGGCTCTTTAACCGAAGTGCTAAAAAATAAAACTATCTTGATTGCTGATGATGATGTGCGAAATATATTTTCGCTAACACGTTCTTTCGAAAAATACAAAATGAACGTAATTACGGCTACCAACGGCCGCGAAGCTTTGGAGCAACTGGAGCAGCATAAAACCGATATTGTGCTGATGGACATGATGATGCCAGAGATGGATGGCTACGAAAGCATCAGCCAGATCCGGCAGCATCCAAAGTTTAAAAACTTGCCTGTAATTGCTGTAACGGCCAAAGTAATGCCTGCCGATCGGGAAGCTTGCATCCGTGCAGGTGCGTCGGATTATATTTCTAAACCAGTGGATGTGGACCAGTTGATTTCGCTTTTGCGGGTTTGGCTGTACGATCAAAACCTGTAAAATAGATAATAAAAACAGTATGGATGTTTTTTTCGGAATGCTGTTTTTATCAATCTAAAATCTGATTTTATTGCTAACGGAAGAGGAAATTAATGTACTGCTAACTGATTTGATTGAAGTTTACAGCTACGATTTTACAGGCTATTCCAAACCAATGCTGCACCGGCGTATTAACCGGCTTTTTAAGTTGCGCTCCTTTTCCAGCTTTGGTGCCTTCCGTTATTTACTGCGCAGCGATCCGGGATATTTAAACTGGTTTATTGCAGAAGTGACCGTTCCGGTGACAGAGATGTTTCGTGATCCTTCGTTTTTTTTGACTTTGAGAAATGAAGTTTTTCCGGTTTTAAGCAGCTTTCCACTAATCCGAATCTGGCACGCGGGCTGTTCTACCGGCGAAGAAGTTTATTCGGTGGCAATTATTTTGAAAGAACTGAATCTTCTGCATAAATCGGTTTTATATGCAACGGATATCAACTCAAAAGTATTAAAAACAGCAGCAGCAGGAATTTTTCCGCTAAGCGGGATGAAGCAGTACTCTGAAAATTATGTGCAATCGGGCGGAACTGACTCTTTTTCTAATTACTACACAGCACATTACGAACTGGTAAAATTGGATGAGCAGTTAAAAAAGCAGATCGTATTTTCAACACATAACCTGGCTACTGATGCTTCTTTTAACCAGTTTCAATTAATTATTTGCAGAAATGTGCTGATTTATTTTGACCAGGAATTACAAAATCGGGTATTGACATTGTTCGATAGCAGTTTAGAAAGTGGCAGTTTTTTGGCTTTGGGTAGTAAAGAAAATTTGCGTTTTGCAACTGTTGTACAGCAGTTCAAAAAAATCAACTCAACAGAAAAAATCTGGCAAAAAATATAACCGGCAATATAATAATCACCATATAATATTCTTTTTATGCAATTAAAAGGAGTAATTTTAAACTGAGAAAAATAATAAATCTTATGGAGAAAGATAAGTGTTCTAAACACGGTGAAAACGGGCATGAAAACCCAGGTTCCAGTCGTCGGGATTTCCTTAAAAAAACATCTGTTTTATCAGCATTGGCACTTACGCCAGTTAGTTTGGTGCAGGCGGCTGAGAAGGAAATGGATGAAAAACTGGCTGCAGTTTTTGAAAAAGTTCCGTTAAAACTGGAAGTAAATGGTGTTAAACAAAGCTTATCGGTAGAGCCAAGAGTTACTTTGCTGGATTTGCTGCGCGAACAATTAGATTTAACCGGTACCAAAAAAGGCTGTGATTATGGCCAGTGTGGTGCTTGTACAGTGCATGTAAACGGCGAGCGCGTACTTTCCTGCCTAAGTTTAGCTGTAATGCACGAAGGACAAAAAGTTACCACAATAGAAGGATTAGCGAAAGGCGACCAGTTGCACCCAATGCAGGAAGCTTTTATCAAACATGATGGTTTCCAGTGCGGTTACTGCACACCGGGCCAAATTATGTCGGCTGTTGCCTGTATTCGGGAAGGACATGCCGATAATGAAGCAGACATCAGAGAATATATGAGCGGTAATATTTGCCGTTGCGGTGCTTACCCTAACATTGTGAATGCGATTACAGCAGTTAAAAATGGAGGACAAAAAGTATGATCCAGTTTCAATATGTACGTGCTTCCACTTCAAAAGTAGCAGTAGATGCGCTCGTTAAAAGTGCGGATGCTAAATTTATTGCTGGCGGAACCAACCTGGTTGATTTGATGAAGCGCAATGTAATGGCACCGGCAAAACTAGTTGACATTAATAATATTCCGCTAAAAAGTATCGAGCAGCAAAGCGGAAAAATCAGGATTGGTGCGTTGGCTTTAAACAGCCAGGTAGCTGAAAATAAACTGATTCTAGAAAAGCATCCTCTGCTGGCCCAGGCTTTAAATGCGGGTGCATCGGCTCAAATTAGAAACATGGCAACTGTAGGTGGCAATATTTTGCAACGCACACGCTGCCCATATTTTTATGATACTGCTTTGCCTTGCAATAAGCGTGAACCAGGAACAGGTTGTGGTGCCTTAGGTGGTTTTAACCGGATGCACGCAATATTTGGCACCAGTGAGAAATGTATCGCTGTAAATCCTAGCGATATGAATATTGCTTTGGTTGCGCTTGATGCTACAGTTTTGGTTGCCGGACCGAAAGGCGAGCGTAGGATTCAGTTTTCAGAGTTTCATCGTTTGCCGGGAGATCATCCTGAAAAAGACAATAACCTGCAAAAAAATGAGTTGATTACGGCTATTGAAATCCCCGACAATAACTTCAGCAAAAACAGTTATTATATGAAAATTCGCGACCGTGCTTCGTATGCTTTTGCACTGGTTTCGGTAGGTGCAGCTTTAAATCTCGAAAATAACCGGATAAAAGAAGCACGCTTAGCTATGGGCGGTGTGGCGCATAAACCTTGGCGTTTAACAGAAGCAGAAAAAGCTTTATTAGGTAAACCAGCTACAGAAGAAACGTTTAAACAAGCTGCACAAATAGCGATGCAAGGTGCCAAAGCTTACAAATACAATGCTTTTAAATTAAAATTAGGGCCGAATACCATTGTTGAAGCTTTAAAACATGCAGCAGGATTAGTATAAAGCACTAAAAAACTATTGAAAATTACACTCATGGAAAAAGCATTTTTCGACAATAAAGATTATAAACCTTTAGACCGGGTAGATGGCCGGCTTAAGGTAACTGGTGCAGCCAAATATTCTGCCGAATTTCAGCTGCCTGATATGGCGTATGCTGTTTTGGTAGGCAGCACCATTGCAAAAGGTTCTATTAAAAGTATTGATGCTAAAGCAGCAGAACGCGCACCAGGTGTTTTGGCAGTTATTTCTTATTTGAATGCGATTAAGGTTCCAGGATATAAATCAGATGCTGGCCATCCTTCCGAACCTCCTACAAATGGACAACCTTTACGCGTTTTTTACGATAATAAAATCGTTTCTAACGGACAGCCAATTGTCGCTGTAGTGGCTAATACTTTTGAAAGAGCACAGTATGGTGCATCGTTAGTAAAAGTAACGTACGATAAAGAGCAGCATCAAACTGATTTTAATGCGAATGTGCAAAACGCAATTCAGCCGGCTCAGGTCAAAAAAAACCCTAAATCTGGTTTGGCTGATTATAACCGAGGTCAGGCTGACGCTTATCAAACGGCTCCGGTTAAAGTAGAAGCTGAATATGTTCATCCTTCAGAAATGCACAATCCAATGGAGTTGCAAGCAATTACTGCTCATTGGGAAGCTGATGATAAATTAACTGTTTATGACAAGGTGCAGGGAACGCAACCCACACAGCAAAACTTTGCCAAAGAGTGGAAAATACCTGCAGAAAACGTTAAGGTAATTGCAACCTTTGTTGGTGGTGCTTTTGGAAATGGTTTGCACAACTGGCCGCATGAAACCGCCGCAATTATTGCTGCAAAGCAAGTAAAACGTCCGGTGAAGTTGGTATTAACGCGCGAGCAAATGTTCACGATGGTTGGCTACCGTCCACATACTTGGCAGAAAATACAAATGGGAGCCACAAAAGATGGAAAACTGGTTAGCATCGATCATCAGTCTATCGGGCAAACTTCCAGCTACGAAGAGTTTACAGAATCAACTTTGCAGCAAACCAAAATGATGTATGCTTCGCCAAGCGTAAGTACACGTTATCGTATTTTGCCACTTAACGTAGCTACGCCAATCTGGATGCGCGGACCGGGGGAAGCAACTGGTGCTTTTGCGTTGGAATCGGCAATGGATGAAATGGCTTTTGCCTTGAATATTGATCCGGTTGAATTCAGGTTACGGAACTATACAGACTCTGATCCGGATAAAAATTTACCTTGGTCAACTAAATATTTAAAAGAATGTTACCAGGCCGGAATGGAAAAAATAGGCTGGAGCAAACGCAAGTTACAGCCAGGTCAGGTAAAATCCGGAGAATGGCTGGTGGGCTACGGTATGGGAACAGGAACTTTTGGTGCAAACCGTGGCTCTGCAACGGTTAGAGCACAATTAGATGCTAATGGGAATTTGGTAATGCAAAGTGCTATTACAGATATTGGCCCAGGAACAGGTACAGCTATGGTACAAATTGCGTCCAATTCCACTGGTATTGCAACAAATAAAATAAGTTTCCAGTTAGGTAATTCTGAATATCCAAAAGCCGGTAATCAGGGGGGATCTTCAACTGTTAACACGGTTGGCCCTGCTGTGCAAGCTGCTTGTAATGCGATTAAGCAACAGTTAAAAACAATGGCTATCGCAAAAGGCGAAAGCGAATCAGCTTTTAGTACAGCTAAACCTGAAGATATGATGATTAACGAAGGTCAGCTTTCGCTTATCAATAATCCATCGGTAAAAATAGCAATTGCTGATTTGTTTAAACAGAACAACGTACAAAAAATAGAAGCTACAGAAGAATCTAAACCGAATGATAACCGAACTAAGTATTCAATGTACGCCTTTTCTATGCACTTTGCAGAAGTTCACGTACATCCGTCAACCGGACAAGTGCGGGTTAAAAAAGTAGTTTGTTGTGCAGATGCTGGTACAATTGTTAGTCCGAAAACGGCTGCAAATCAAATGATTGGTGGTGCAACCGGCGGTATCGGTATGGCTTTAACAGAAGATGCTGTAATTGATCATCGTTTTGGTAGATATGTAACGAAAGATTTTGCAGACTACCACGTGCCTGTACATGCAGATGTGCCGGCAATTGAAGTATTTTTTGTAGATAAACCAGATACTTTAGTTGATCCGGTAGGAAGTAAAGGTTTGGGTGAAATTGCCATAATTGGCGTTGCCCCAGCTATTGCAAATGCTATATTTAATGCTACTGGTAAAAGGATACGCGAATTGCCTATTACACCCGATAAGCTACTTTAAAAAATCTTAAATAAAACCAGTGTGCTTATTATATCAGGCACACTGGTTTAAACAATCTTGTAAAGCAGTTGCAAATTCTTTATCATTTGGGCTATCAAATAAAGTTTTATGATCTCCTGGTACTTCATAAATTTTTACACCTTTTGAAGCATACTTTTTCCATCCCAAAAATTTAAAATCGTCTATGTAGTAGATTCGTTCTTTCGCTCTGAAAAGATCAATTGTACCATCAAACGGTTCTACTTTATAATTGTAATAAGCAATATCGTGCTGTTCGCTAATTTGCTTTACTTCCAACATATATTTGTCAGTTGTTACCGTTTCCTCTTTTAGTATTCCTAAATAAACAGCGATAGCCTTAATCTTTTTTAATACAAAATTAAATTGATAAGTAATGGTAGTTTTAGGTTGTGTAAATAAAGAGAGGATGATCCAAACAAGTTTTTTAAATTGTCTGAATATTTTAATAAAAACTTTGTAAAAAATGCTTTTGTCTGAAAGATGGTCTTCAGCATTTGTATCAATCATACCAAGCATTTTTACTTCTTTTCCCATTAAACGCAGTTGACGTGCCATTTCTACAGCTACATATCCGCCAAAAGAGTAACCAGCAATAGCATACGGTCCAACAGGATTATTTTTAACAATTTCTTCAACGTAGTTAGAAGCTATTTCTTCCATATTATCTAAAGGTTTGTCATGACCATCAAGTCCTCTAGCTTGCAATCCGTAAACAGGCTGATCATCATCTACATGTTTTGCTATACTATTAAAGTTTAAAACATTAGAATCACTGCCGTGAATAAGATAAACTGGCATTTTATTTCCTGTTGGTTTGATAGGAACTAATGAACTCCAGTTGATGGATTTTTCAACACCTGTTAGTAAAAGAGATAAAGATTCAATTGTAGAAGATTTAAAAAGGGAGGACAAAGGCAGCCTTTTTCCGGTTTCTTTTTCTAAACGGCTCATAATTTGAACTGCAGAAAGAGAATGACCGCCTATTTCAAAAAAGTTATCGTTAATGCTGATAGCAGAAAGCCCCAGCACACTGCACCAAATATCTGATACTAATTTTTCAGCATCTGTTCTGGGGCCAATGTAATCGGAAGCGGTTTCATTATTTTGCGTTGTTTGTGGTTTTGGTAAAGCATTGCGGTCGATTTTGTTGTTTGGCGTTAAAGGAAATTCAGTAAGAAGGATGAAATGAGCCGGAATCATAAATGGAGGTAATACTTCTTTTATAGCTGTTTTCCAGTTGTTTATCCAGATTTTTGAATTATCTTCATCTACAAGCGGAGCAATAACATAAGCAACAAGTTGCTGATTGCCGTACTGATCTTCCTGCGCCACAACTACTACCTGGTTAATCTGGTTTTGAAGCGTAAGCTGCGCTTCAATCTCGCCCAATTCTACACGATGACCTCTTATTTTAACCTGATGATCTGCACGGCCTAAATACTCAATTTCGCCATTTGGCAATAAGCGACCCACATCACCGGTACGATACATTTTTTTACCAGAATCTGTACTGATTATATCTTTAGGAAAACGCGTAACAGTTAATCCAACCTGATTTAAATAACCTCTTGCAACACCATCTCCGGCAATAAATATTTCGCCAATTTCCCCATCGGGTAAAAGGTTAAAATATTCATCCAGAATATAAACCTGTGTATTATCAATGGGACGGCCAATAGTAATCAGCTTATCCTCATAAAAAATCTGTTTCCCGGTAGAGTAGATGGTTGTTTCCGTTGGCCCATACATATTCCATAAGCCGGCACAAAGTGTAGTCAGTTTTTTTGCCAAATCAGGTTGCAAGGCCTCGCCGCAACAAAAAATTCTGACAGGTAATTTATCTGTCCAACCAGCCTCCAGCAACATGCGGAACGTTGCCGGTGTAGCCTGTATCAAACTAATATTTGCTGATTTAATCAATTTCAGCAACTCGTAACCGTCTTTAGCTATTTTTGTATCGGCCAAAACCATTTCAGCACCACTTATTAAAGGTAAAAATAGCTCTAGTCCGGCAATATCAAAAGAAATGGTAGAAAGAGCCAACATTCGGTCATCCGCAGCAATTCCGGGCCATTTATAAACACTGCTCAATAAATTAATTAAGCTATGATGCTCAATTTGAACACCTTTTGGCCTGCCAGTTGAACCAGAAGTGTACAATACATAAGCCAGATCAGAACCGTTAATTGTTAGTTCCGGGTTTTTGGCTGAATAAGATTGAAGCTCCGGAATAACGTCTTCCAGCAGTATTTCTTCTGCATCTGATAAAAACTGTCCTTTGTATTTTTGATTAACCAGCAGTAATTTTGCGCCCGAATCCTGCAGCATGTAGTGAATACGATCATGTGGATAAGTTGGATCAAGCGGAATATAAGCCGCGCCGGATTTCAACACAGCCAAAATAGTCATCACCATTTTTATCGAACGATCTAATGCTACGCCGATTAAATCACCTTTTCGGATGCCTTTTTTAACAAGGAAATTTGCTAACTGGTTGGATTTTGAAAGCAGTTCGCCGTTTGTAATAGTTTGATCATAGAAACTTATTGCTGTTTTTACCGCATATTTTTCAAGGTTCTGGCTGATCATATCCGGAAGAGAACCTTGCGAATCAACAGCTGCAGTATCATTCCGTGTTTTTTCTTGATCGCTTGAACTATTTTTGGGTAGGATTGAAATACGATTAATCGCACGGTCTGGTTGCTCAGAAAGCTGTTGTAGCAGTTCTTCAAAACAAGCCATCATCCAACGAATAGTTTCCGGCTTAAAAAGCTGTGTGTTATACGACCATTCCAGTGTTAATTCATTTTCAGAACCACTAGCATTTAAAAAAATCTCAAAAGTTTCAAAAGCTCTTGGGTTATAATGTAAACGATACGATAAACCTGTAAATGCTACGCCATCGTCCATGTTCATATCCATGTTAAAAACAATCGGTACCAGCGGAATACGGGAAGCATCTCGCGAAAACTGAAGTGTTTTAATCAAAGTACCGAAACTAAACTGCTGCTGTTCCAGTGCATCCAGTATTTCAGTTTTTCTTTGTTTAAGATACGCGTTGAACGTAGATGCTTCTTTTAACACACTTTTTATGGGAAGTAGGTTTACGCAATGCCCAGTCAATCCATAGTAACCCGAAGCTGCCTGCCCTGATGCCGGAAGTCCAAGAACAATTTCCTGTTGACCTGTAATTTGATGCAGCAAAATTTCAAAAGCCGAAAGCAGCGTAACTACAAAACTGCAACCTATTTTAGCACCTGTTTTTTTGATGGCTGAGCTAAGTGCCGGATCTAATTTAAAATCCTGGCGATGGCTTTTATAAGTCCGCCCCACTGGCCGCGAAAAATCTATCGGAAGTTCTGTAACAGGTATGTTTTGGCTAAATTGATCAATCCAAAACTGTTTGGTTTGCTGATAAGCCTGTGTTGCTGCAAATTCTAGTTGCTCGGTAATATACAAGCTCATTTGCGGCACTTCCGGTAGCTGCGGTTGCTGACCTTGCTGATAAACGGTGTAAAGTTTACTTAAATCCTGCAATAAAACGCCTAACGACCAGCCATCGCAAATAATATGGTGCGCACTCAGCGTAAAATAATATTCCTCAGCCGAAAGCTTAAAAAGTGTAGTACGAAACAATGGCCCATTTTCCAGATCATAAGTCTGAAGCGATTCATTTTCGAGAAACTGTTTTATTAATTTCTGTTGATCAAATGAACTTTCAGAAGATAAGTCTCTAAAAATGAGATTAGCAGATATACTTTGGTAAATTAAAATTTGAGTTCCGTCGCTTTTAAAAGTACTACGTAAAGATTGATGCCTCAGGATCAAATCTTGTAAAGCAATCTGTAATGCCTGCTTGTCCAGCTGTCCGTTTAGTTGCAGGGAAACAGATTCATTATAACATCTGTTAGCATCATCACCACCCAATTTGCAGGAAAGCCAGATTTCTTCTTGCGGTTTGGCCAGCGGAACTATTTGCTCAATTGCTGGCCCTGCAAAAGGGTCAAAATCAATCGGATCTAAGTAATATGATTGTTCTGTTTTCAAACTAAATCGTTTTGTTTAACCTGTAAAAATTTATGCTGATGTTCCGGATCTACAATAAACCAAGCCGGGTTTCCATCTTTATCTTTTCCAAGCCGCGCTCCTGGAACTGGCGGTACTTCTTTTACCGTTGTTTTTTTAAGTTGAGATTGTGCAGCAGAAAAACCTAAAAAACCTGCATTAGCCAGTTCTAGTGCACTTTCTTCAAATACAGAAGCAATACGGTTTATTTCTGAAACAGTATGCGCCGCCGTTAAAAAACAAGGAAAGTTATCCCAGATATGGATGCCTTTTAAACGCATTAAGCTAAAGAGTAGCTCGTTATGCTTATATTCCTGCTTAAATTTCAGCTTCCACAAAGAGCCAAAACTAACCGCATAAACAGGTAAATTATGTTGTGTACAGGTTTTGTTGATTGCTTCTGCCAATCGACTTGTTTCCGCATTGATTCTTTGCTGCAATTCCGGGCCTTGTGTTTTCAAGTATGTTAAAGTAGCTTTTGCAGCAGCCAGCGCAAGCGGATGGCGCACAAAAGTTCCGGCAAAGTAAGTAACACCGGCTTCGGGCACAGAATCATCTCCGTATTGCCAGAAACCGCCGTCCAGCGCATCCATAAATTGTTTTTTACCTGCAATTACACCGATAGATAAGCCACCGCCAATCACTTTTCCATAAGTTCCTAAATCAGCCTGAATTCCAAACAACGCCTGCGCGCCGCCCGGATGCATCCGGAAACCGGTAATTACTTCATCAAAAATTAAGGTTGTACCGGCTTGTTCTGTTATTTTTCTAACTTCTTTCAAAAACTCAACCGGCTGAAATTCTGGTCTTCTGCTTTGAACGGGTTCTACTAAAACGGCTGCCAACTCGTGCGCCCGTTCTCGAATGATTTTTAAAGATTCATCCGTTCCATAATCCAAAATCAGCATGTTTTGCACAGCTTCCGGCATAATTCCGGGCGCCGCCGGAAACGATTTTAATGCTTTAGTTCCGCGCACAATCACTTCATCCACAATACCATGGTAAGAACCGGAAAAAGCAACAATCAGCGAGCGGCCGGTTACGGTTCGCGCAATCCGCATCGCGCCCAAAACCGCTTCCGAGCCGGTATTGCACAAACCTGCACGGTCTGCACCGGTAAACTCGCAAATTAGCTGACTTACTTCGCCTGCTAATTGATGTTGCGGACCGATTTCGTATCCAATCTCTATTTGCTGCTGCAATGCTTTTTTGATAAATTCTGGCTGATAGCCTAAAAAGCTGCTACCAAATCCGTTCAATGCATCAATGTAATCGTTGCCGTCAATATCTTGCAAATGGCTTCCTTTTGAATGGTTGACTACCAACGGATAGACAATTTCTTTTGTAGCCGGACTAAAACCAGAAACTACACGCGGATCGGCCATAAAAGCACGGTTTTGCTGCGTTTGCGCTTTGCTTTTTGCTGTTTTTTGATTGTAATTCCGAATCAGACTTTTTAAAAATTCCTGCTGAATTGGATTCAGTTCATCTTTTTCTCTTTGAATGCGAGCCGTTGCGCCAAAAGGTTTTTTAATTTCTGCAGCTTCATCTGCTGATAATTTCAGTTCCGCAGGTTTCTTTTCTGCAAAAACAGATGCTTCTTTTACCGGTGTTTTTTTGTCGTCCTGCAATAAATTGATTTGCTGCGAAATCAACTGAATTTGCTGCGCGAGTAAATTAAGCACAGAACTGTTTTGTGCTGAATAATTTGCTGAATAAACAGGAGAGATTTGTTCCGAAGAAATTACTTTTTCAGCAATAGCTTCTTTTGGTAATTTACTTTCTAAATAAACAGATAAGCTTTCTATCGTATCAAACTGCTCATTCAGGTTTCGGAACGAGACCGGAACGTTGAACTTTTTACTGATCGAAATAGAAATTTGTGTCAGCAAAAGCGAGTCAAAACCCATTTCTATAAAAGTACTTTCGGGCTGCATATCCTGCAGTTCAATTCCCGAAGCATCATATAAAATAGTTTTGATCTGTTCAGATAAATTATTTGTTTTCATGATTTTAACTTGTGCTATCTCAATTTCTTGTAGAGGAGTTTCTTTGGATATTTCTGAAACAATAGATAGTGTTTTTATTGATGCCGAAGGCGGATTTACCCAGCATTTTTTGTAAGCGTAAGCGTAGGGCGGAAGCTGTATTTTCTTCCTGATCTGACCCTTGTAAAATGCTTTCCAATCCGGTTTAAAACCTTCTTCCCATAATTGTCCAAGCACTTTCAGCATTCCGGCATAAACCGATTCTTTTTCGCCCGTTGGAGCCGCCGCACTCATAATAGTTGCTTTTTTACTCACACATTGCTGCCGTACCAACTGAGATAAGGTATTGCCGGGGCCAACATCAATCAAAAAGTTATGCTGATGATCCAGCAAGGTATCAACCGCATCTGTAAATAAAACTGTATTGCGGATATGTGCCGACCAGTAAGCGGCGCTGGTTGCTTCTTTATCCCGAATAAATTTTCCGGTAACGGTAGAAACGAAAGGTGTTTTTGGTGGATTTAAGGTGATGGTTTTTACAATTTCTTCAAAAGGTTGCAGGATCGGGTCCATCATTGCAGAATGAAACGCGTGCTTATTTTCCAGCAAACGGCAGGCAATACCTTGCTCATTTAAAATGGTTGCAAAAGCAGCAACCGCTTCAATTTCGCCTGAAACCACTATTACATTTTTACTGTTGATTGCCGCAATCGATAAATTTTTGGGTAAAATTAAATTCAGTTCTTCCGGAGATATTTTAACAGCAAGCATATTTCCGCCGGGCAAAAGCTGCATCAGCCGACAACGGGCAACAATTAGTTTTAAAGCATCTTCCAAGCTAAAAACGCCGGCAAAATGAGCAGCCATAAATTCGCCCAAACTATGTCCGGTTATCGCGTTTGGCTGCAATCCCCAGCTCGTCCATAACCTTACCATTGCATATTGCATGGTAAAAACAGCAGGCTGCGCGTAGAGCGTATGGTTTAGTTTTTCTGAAGAGGCAGAATCTTGTGCAGCTGGATAAATTATATTGCGGATATCTTCACCTAAAATAGGGAACAGTAAGATGGCGCACTTATCCACAGCATCCCGGAAAATGGCTTCCTGCTGATACAGTTCCAGGTTCATATTGATAAACTGCGAACCTTGCCCCGGAAAAAGCAATGCTGTTTTTAGCCGGTTATTTTGAAGGTTTTTATGAAAACGCTTTACGGCTGAGATTTCCAGTTTCTCCTGTAAATCCTGTCGGTCAGAAACAATTAAAGTATTGCGAAAATTAAAATCCTGTTGCGTATGATGCAACGTGTAAGCAACATTTGCAGGTTCTACTTCTGGGTTTTTCTCCAGATAAGCAATTAAATTTTTAGTGTAAAGCTGTAAACTTTCTTCTGTTTTGGCCGACCAGCTGATTAAATGTGCAGGTTTGGTTTCGGTTTCTATAATTTCAGGTTGAATATATTCCTGCAAAACCACGTGCACATTGGTTCCGCCAACGCCAAAAGAACTTACTCCGGCGTAACGTGTTTTTTCAACATTCCAATCAGTTAAAGCTGTGTTTACAAAAAACGGACTGGTTTTGAAATCGATATTTGGATTAGGCTGATCGTAATTAATAGAAGCCGGAATTTGCTGATAATGCAACGCCAGCGCTGTTTTGATAAAACCGGCAACGCCAGCCGCAGCAGTTGTATGGCCGAAATTGCCTTTTACAGAACCAACGGCACAAAACTGATTGAAATTTTGCTGGCCGAAAGCCAGTTTTAAACCTTCTATTTCAATCGGATCACCAATTGGTGTGGCTGTTCCATGTGTTTCGATGTACGAAATTTCAGCAGCATCAACCTGCGCATTTTCCAGTGCTTGTGCAATTGCATTGGCCTGTCCTTCGGCACTTGGTGCTGTAAAACTGCTTTTTCCGGAACCATCATTATTTATGCCAGCTCCTTTTAGCACAGCAAAAATAGTATCGCCGTCTCGCTCAGCATCCTCCAAGCTTTTTAATAAAATTACACCTGCGCCATCGCTAAAAACAGTTCCCTGTGCATTGGCATCAAAAGGGCGGCAATGTCCGTCTTTGCTAAACATGGCGCCTGCCTGGTACAAACTTCCGCTTTTTAACGGAGCCGTAATGGCAGCAGCCCCGGCTACGGCAATAGAACATTGTCCGTTGCGAATACTTTCTGCCGCTTGCGCAATGGTTAATAAACCGGTTGAACAAGCTGCATAAACGCTTACAGCTGGCCCTTTTAAGTTCAGTTCATAAGCAGTCCGACTGGCAATGTAGTCCTTCTCATTCAAAGACATTACCTGGAAATCGCCTACATTTTCAACCATTTCCGTGTTCGGCAGCACATTATTTTGGTAATATGTGTTGTTTCCTGCTCCGGCAAAAACCCCGGTTATACCCGAATATTTTTCCGGTAAATGGCCGGTTGTTTCCAAAACCTCGCGAGCCAGTTCTAAAAAAACACGCTGCTGCGGGTCCATTAATTCGGCAGCTTTTGGGTTGATATTGAAAAAGGAAGTATCAAACTCATCAGCTTTGTTGATCACGCCACGCGCTTTTACATAGAGCGGATTGTTTTTTAAGGTTGAAGAAATAGATGAATCCAGTTCTGCATCTGTAAAAAAGCTGGTGGTTTCGCGGCTGTTTTTCAGCAAATCCCAAAACTCCTGCGGATTGTTGGCTCCGGGAAAACGACAAGCCATCCCGATAACGGCAATTTCTTTTACAATGCTTCTTTTACCGGTATTTTTTTGTGTTAGGGTTGAAGTTTGTCCGTTTAAAATATAGTTTGCAATGCCGCCGATGGTTGGGAACTGATATAATTTGGTTATTGGCAAATGATATTCTCCCAAAGTTTTTAAACCAGCAATAAATTTTAAGGCCAGCAGAGAATTTCCACCCAACTCAAAAAAGCTATCATCCGTTCCAATTTCGGCAATTTGCAATAAAGCCGACCAACTTGCGGCAATTTTTATTTCTATTTCAGTGGAAGGTGATTTATAAAGCGAAGTAAGTTCCGGTCGTTTAAAATCTGGTGCCGGCAATTGCTTTTTATCAACCTTGCCGCTGCTGGTAAAAGGCAATTGTTTTAGCCAGATAAAAGCCGCAGGCATCATATAATCCGGTAGTTTTTGGGTGATGATTTCTCTTAAAGCAACCGAATTTTGCTGATCGCCGGAAGCAACCAGATAAGCAACCAAACGCTTCAGTCCGGGTACATCTTCCCGTGCTACTACCACAGATTGTTTTACCGCTGGCGATTGATTGAGCAAAGTTTCAATTTCTCCCGGCTCAATCCTGTTGCCTCTGATTTTAATTTGATGATCTATCCTTCCCCAAAAATTTATGTTGCCATCCGGCAAAATTGCAGCCAGATCACCGGTACGGTAAATGCGCAATGCTTCTTTTACCGGATAAAAAATGTCAGGAAATTTTTCGGCAGTCAGTTCCGGCTGATGGAGATAACCTTGAGCCAAACAAACACCGCTCAAACATAATTCGCCGGTTTCACCTGCTGCAACCGGTTGCAGGTTTTCATTTAAAATTAAAACTTCAACCGCATCAATTGTTGTACCGATGGAAGGTAAATCTGGCCAATTTTGCGCGTCACCTTCCAATTTTAATTGTGTAACCACATGGCATTCTGTTGGCCCGTATTGATTAAATAAAGCGCAGCCGGGCAAAGCCGAAAAGAAAGTTCTGACTTGCGGCGTAATTTTTAACTGTTCTCCGGCAGTTATAATTTCCTGCAAAGAAGTGGGGAAGATTCCGCCAGAAACAGCAGCTTCGGTTAAATATTGTAAAGCCACAAATGGCAAAAAAAGTCGGTTAATTTGCTCATCCTGAATAAGTTTTAACAGCAGGTTTGGGTCGAGGCGTTGGTTGTCCTCTATTAAAACCAGTTCTCCGCCAGAGCAAAGTGTAGCAAAAATCTCCTGAAACGAAACATCAAAACTTAAAGGCGCAAACTGTAAAGTTTTAGTATTGGCACCAGCAACAGAATGCTGTTTTTGCCAGGTAATTAAATTTGCCAAAGCCGCGTGGCCCATGCAAACGCCTTTTGGTGCGCCGGTAGAACCGGAAGTATACAGCACGTAAGCCAGTTCGCCTTGTTTTATGGCTGTTACAGAATCCGGTTTTTCTGTAGAAGCAATCAAACCAAGTCCAAGTTTTTCAAAAAAAGCTTGCTCGTGTTTTGCAGAAAGGCAAAACTGTATTCCGGAACCTGCAATTAATTGTTTTAAACGGTCTTTCGGATAACTCGGATCAAGTGGCAAATAGGCTTTTCCAGCTTTTAAAATCGCCAGAATGCCCACAATCATTTCGATGGAACGCGTGGTGCTAATCGCAATCAAATCCGAAGAAAAAGCCTGTTGCGTAATTTGTGTTGCCAGAAAATTTGAAGCGTGATCTAATTCCTGATAAGTAAGCCGCTGATCTGCAAATGAAACAGCAACAGCATCAAGCGTATGTAATATCTGATCCTGAAAAAGCTGTTGTACCAAACGAAATTGTTTATCACCCGGATTTGTTGCGTTGTGGTTTACGGTCATTCTGGATATGTATTTTAGCGGCTGTATGAATAACTTTAAAGCCTCCTTATACGTGTTACACGTATTTTTAGTTATTATTTTAAGCTGGAGATAAAAAAATAACTGCAAAAACAGATACTCTTTTTATCGGATAAAAATTTATATTTCTGTAATCTTGAACTGGAATTGATTTACCCGTTTCCTCAAAAAAATAACAGCAGATTAGAAGCTTTAAAAAGAGATATTTAACTAATGCCCGAAGAAAAAACAATACTCGACGATAAACTACACTGGTATAAAGATGCCATAATTTACGAACTGCACATTAAAGCTTTTTGTGATGGAAATGCTGATGGTATCGGCGATTTTGAAGGCTTGTTGCAAAAGCTGGATTACTTGCAGGATTTAGGCGTTACAGCGATCTGGCTGCTACCGTTTTATCCTTCGCCGTTAAAAGATGACGGCTACGATATTGCTGATTATTACACGATTAACCCGGCTTACGGTAACATCAAACAATTTAAATTGCTGCTAAAAGAAGCACACGAACGTGGTTTAAAAGTGATTACAGAACTGGTTATCAACCACACTTCCGATCAGCATCCCTGGTTTCAGCGCGCCCGAACGGCACCCGAAGGATCAGATCATCGTAATTATTATGTATGGTCAAACGATAACAAACAGTTTGAAGATGCGCGCATTATTTTCCAGGATTTTGAAGCTTCCAACTGGAGCTGGGACGCGGTGGCCAAACAGTATTACTGGCACCGATTTTTTCATCATCAGCCGGATTTGAATTACGATAATCCATCTGTACAGGATGAGGTTTTCAAAATTGTAGATTACTGGTGCAAAATGGGTGTGGATGGTTTCCGCCTGGATGCCGTGCCGTATTTGTTTGAGCGCGACGGAACCAATTGCGAAAATCTGCCCGAAACGCACGCTTATCTGAAAAAATTAAGGAAATATGTAGATGAGCATTTCCCCGGAACGCTGCTTTTGGCCGAAGCAAATATGTGGCCCGAAGATTCTGCTGCGTATTTTGGTGATGGTGATGAATGCCAGATGAATTATCATTTTCCGGTGATGCCACGCATGTTTATGGCTTTGCAGATGGAAGACCGCTATCCGCTAACAGATATTTTTGAGCAAACGCCAGCCATTCCGGAAACCTGCCAGTGGGCAATTTTTCTGCGGAACCATGATGAACTCACGCTGGAAATGGTTACCGATGAGGAACGCGATTACATGTACAAAACGTATGTGAAAAATCCGAAAGCGCGTATTAATTTGGGAATCCGCCATCGTTTGGCCCCGCTTTTAGAAAACAGCCGGAACAAGATTGAACTGCTAAACAGCTTGCTTTTTACCTTGCCGGGCACGCCGGTTTTGTATTATGGTGATGAAATTGGCATGGGCGATAACTTTTATCTGGGCGATCGCGACGGTGTGCGCACGCCCATGCAATGGAATTCTGACCGAAATGCCGGATTTTCAACCGCTAATCCGCAACGACTTTATTTACCGCTGATTCTGGATCCGCAGTATAGCTTTGAATCGGTTAATGTAGAACTTCAATCTAAAAATACCTCGTCGTTATTGTGGTGGACGAAACGCATGATTGCCACCCGCAAAAAATACAAAGCTTTTGGCAGGGGAGATTTGCAATTTATTCCTTCAGAAAATGCTAAAGTGCTGGTTTATACGCGTACTTATCAGGATCAGGTGATGTTGATTGTAGCAAATTTATCACGTTACCCACAAGCCGCTGAGCTGGATTTAGAAACTTATCAGGGCTTTGTTCCGGTAGAAATTACCAGTAAAAACCGTTTCCCGCAAATCAAGGCAGATCATCCGTACTTCTTTACGCTCGGCGCGCACGCCTGTCAGTGTTTTGAGCTGGTAAAAGAAGCAATTGGTATAGCACCGGCTGTTTTGCCCGTATTAGAACTGAGGGATTGGAAAAACATCACCTCAAAAGCAACTTTACAACGGCTTGAAAACGATATTTTACCCAATTACCTGATGCAAATGCCCTGGTTTGACGGCAAAGAAAAAGGTGTAGAAAGCATTAAAGTGATTGAACATGCAGAAGTGCCGCTGGCAGAAGGCAGTGCTGTTTATTTGCTGATTGAGGTTTCGTACCAAAGTAATTTGCCGGATAAATTCCAGTTGCCGATTGCTTTTGGCAGCCCGAAATTTTCAGCAAAAATCCTTGATACTTGTCCGCAAGCCATTTTAGCGCACTTAAATATCAATGGCGAAGAAGGTATTTTATACGATGCTATTTACGGTCTTAATTTGCAAATGGCATTGTTTAAAATGGTCGCACATCATCATACCATCCACGTAAATGGCAGCGAACTAATTTTTAAAGGCAATAGTTTGCTCAAAGATCATCTGGCAGAACAGGAGAAAATCAGGCCTCGGGTGCTGTCTTCTACGCAAGTAAATACGATGATCATTTATGATAATATCTTCTGTATCAAAGTTTTCCGAAAATTAGATTTTGTAATAAATTCTGATTTGGAGCTTGTTCGTTTCCTTACGCTGCATACCAATTTTAAAAATACGCCGGCACTGGAAGGTTCTATCGAATGGAAATTCGCTAACGGAAACCTGGTTTTAGGAATGTTGCAGGAAGTGGTGCAAAGCAATAGTGATGGCTGGACGTATATGCTGGACCGCATGACGGATTTTAACGAGCGCGTAATTGCCCAATCAGATTTTTCGCCGGTAATTCCGGAATTGAAGGGAACGCTTACCAATTCCCTGAAATACGAAGATATGCCTGCTTATCTGGCTGAAATACTGGATAATACGATGGCCAACCGTATCCAAACACTGGGTGAACGTACCGGCCAGCTGCATTTGGCTTTGGCATCCGGCACTGATTTTCCCGATTTTGAACCCGAAGAATTTTCGCTGCATTATCAGCGTTCGCTGTATTCTAATTTGCTGGCTTTAGTGCGCACTTCCTTCGCTTTGCTCAACCGTAAAATCAACGAATTGCCTGATGATGAAAAAATACTGGCAAAAGAAGTATTGGAAATGAAACAGGAAATCCTGACGATTTTTAAAACCATTTACAGCAAAAAAATTGAGGTAGACAAAATCCGCTTACATGGCGACTACAACCTGGAACAAACCTTGTTTACTGGTAAAGATTTTTATATTTTAGATTTTGAAGGCAACCCGGAACGGCGCTTCAGCGAACGCCGGATTAAGCGATCTGCTTTGCGGGATGTAGCCAGCATGATCCGTTCATTTAGTTATGTGGCTTATCATAGTTTGTATGCTGATAACCAAATCCGCGATGAAGATATTGCCAGACTGCTGCCTTTTGCCGAGCAATGGTACCATTACACAACCGGATTTTTTATGAAAGCTTATTTAGATACCGTAAAAGATGCCGGTTTTGTACCAAAAGATAAAGAAGGACTGGACACATTAATGCAGGTTTTCATGCTTGAAAAAGCATTAAACGAGTTGCTTTACGAACTAAACCACCGCCCGGATTGGGTAATTGTTCCGTTAAAAGGTATTATCTCGATGGTCAAAACTAGCAGAGCGAAAGTTTAGTTCAGGCCAAACCATCACTATAAATTATTTTAACACCACATTTTTTAGGTGATAAAAGAAGCATCTCATACTTCTTTTATCACCTTATTTTTTTGGTATAAACAGCTGTGTTGTTTTAATGCAAAGCCAGGTTTGCAACACCAGTTTCTTTTCTGATAACCGGCGCTACTTGGGTACCAAACAGTTCTATAGCGCGCAAAACTTTTTTGTGAGGCGTAAAACCAGTAACCAGCTGGGCCAAAAAGCGGGTATTACCAAAAAGTTCGTGTTGAAGCATGATTTTGTCGATCGCCTGCTGCACGTTTCCTACAACTAACGGCCCGTCATTGCGCAAATACTCAAACTGCAGTTTGCTCATCGGCGACCAGCCACGATCTTTGCCAACGCGGTTCATCAAAGCTTCATAAGATGGATAAAACTCGTCTGCTGCTTGTTTAGAATCTTCTGCTACATAAAACTGAGAACTGATAGCCAGCTGTAATTTGTTTGCATCATGACCAGCTTTTGCTGCCGATTCGCGGTATAAGTTCACAAAAGGTACAAACTGGCCCGGCGCACTTCCTAAAATAGCAATAGCCAAAGGAAGACCGAGTTTACCTGCCCGCGCCGCAGAAGCTGGCGTACCGCCGGCTCCCAGCCAGATTGGAATTGCAGCTTGTAAAGGCCTTGGGTAAATGCCCTGATTATTTAACGCTGCACGATGTTTACCTTTCCAGGAAATAACTTCCTGCTGATTAATTTGCATCAACAGCTCCAACTTTTCAGTGAAAAGTGTGTCGTAATCATTTAAATCATAGCCAAACAAAGGAAAAGACTCGATAAAAGAACCTCTGCCGGCAATTATTTCTGCCCGGCCGTTGGAAATCAGATCAACCGTTGCCAGATTTTGAAACACGCGGACTGGATCAGCAGAACTTAAAACGATTACAGAACTGGATAATTTGATATTTTTAGTAACAGCCGCTGCCGCAGCCATCATCACTTCCGGTGCTGAAACCACAAAATCCGGACGGTGATGCTCTCCAAAAGCATAAACATCCAAACCAACTTCATCTGCCAGTTTTACTTCTTCCAATAATTCCTGCACACGCTGATGCGCATTTACAGCTTTTCCTGATACATGATCCGGCGCTACTTCTCCAAATGTGCTTATTCCTAATTCCATCATTAAACTAAATTATTAAACTTTGTTACTATCAGTATCAAAAATACATGTTTAAACTTGCATTTTCACAGCTTAGCAAAAATCAAAATACGAAAAAAATATAAAAACGTTGTTGGAAGGTTAATGCTTAAATCTAAAATATCGTTTTTCAAAAGGTTTAACCTAAAAAACTATATATTTTCAGGTTAAACTACTGCAATTGTTAGCGCTCTATTCATCATCAATCTTTAAAAACTAAAATTATGAAAACGCTAAAAGTTACGATGCTGGTTGTTTTATCTGCCCTGAGTTTGAATTTTACAAATACAGCTTTTGCCCAGGAACGCGGCAACCGTCAAAACGGAAACGGAAATACAACCGGTAAATCTGGTTCCGGTTCAGGCAATCAGCAAAATCAGAACAGCCAAAATCAAAGTAATTCCAATTATCAAGGCCAAACTAATTCTGACCGCGGAAATAATAATCAGGCTTATCAAACGCCTGATAACCGAAATAACTCCAGTCAAAACACACCGAACCGTGGCGGACAATTTGAGCAGAACCAGGGAAACCAAAACCGGGATTATGCCGGCAGAGATCGCCGCGACCGGGATTACAGGGACCGCGACCGAGATTTCCGCCCTAATCGTGGTTGGGATAGAAGAGACCGGGGCCGTTACGACCGTGATTTCCACAACAGAGATAATCGCGACAGGGCTTATCGCAGCTGGTAAATTTGAAAAAAACCTCAGTATAGCTACTGAGGTTTTTTTGTGGAGGTAATTTTAATGGTTGATCAGATCAATCACTATTCTTCTATATTTGCTGCTTATGGAAGCCATTCAAATTGCCGGGGTTTTTAAAGATGCTATTTGCCGGGCCACACCTTTGGGTGAAGGTTTGTATAGCATTACGATAGATACTGTTTTTATCGGCAAAATTTTAGAAGAAAACGGCGGCTGGAACCTGGAAGAAGTAGCCGGAGAAGAATTAACTGCTGAAAACGTGCAACTAATTGGTGCTTATTTAAATAAAAAGCGCAGGTAAAACCGGTTGATAGTTCATCACTTATAGAAAAATTACTGCCGATATTGATCGGGTAAAAAAGCATTTATATATGTTCGAAAATTTGGTAGTTTCTAAATTTAAAACTCAGGTAATCACAACGTTTTTCTCTGAATAAAAACAACTTCTTTTCTTTGCTTTTGTCGGGAAGATGATTAGCTTGTAAGCTTAAACACTTATTGATGAATGCACCTTCCAAACTTAACCGCTCTTTAGGTTTACAATACGTTATTGTGGTTGTAATTGCCAACATCCTCGGTTCCGGCGTTTATAAAAAAGTAGCGCCAATGTCTGCCGAACTGCATTCATCCGGCTGGGTTTTGATCGCCTGGCTGCTAGGCGGAATTATCACGTTGTTTGGTGCGTTAAGCAATGCAGAAGTTGCAGGTTTACTGGCAGATACGGGTGGCGAATATGCTTATTTCAAAAAAATTTATAACCGTTTTTTTGCTTTTATTTTTGGCTGGTCGTTGTTTACCGTAATCCAAACGGCTGCTATTTCTTCGCTGGCTTACGTATTTGCGCAATCGCTAAACAGTTTGCTTCGTTTACCGGCACTTTTTCCAGAACTGAATACGTTTACTATCGGTGGTATTTTCTTTCCTTTTGCTGATTTTTCCGTCAAACTCACCGCTATTCTACTCATTATTTTACTTACCTGGATCAATACACGAGGCGTTAAAACAGGTGCCGGCATGAGTAACATTATTTTAGTGCTTGTTTTTATCGGGATTTTTACAATCATTTTTTTTGGTTTGAGCAGTCCTCACGCAGCTGTTTCCCAAGCAATTAACCTCCAAACCATAAACAATACGCCCGTTACCATTAGTGCTGTTTTTACCGCTATGTTATCTGCGTTTTGGGGTTATCAGGGTTGGGCTGCCATCGGTTTTATTGGTGGAGAAGTAAAAGATGCCAAGCGGAACATACCCAAAGGAATTGCTGTTGGTGTGTTCATCGTGATTGCTTTGTATCTGCTGGTTAACACAACTTATCTATCACTTTTACCAATTGCTACGTTAGAAAAAATTAACCAGGCAGGCAATCAGATCGCAGCTATCGAGGCCGTAAAAAGTTTTTGGGGAAATAGCGGCGGCATATTTATTTCGGTTTTAGTGCTGATTACTACTTTAGGTTGTACTCACGCTACCATTTTGGCAAGCGCGCGCCCGTACTTCGCCATGGCGCAGGAAGGTTTGTTTTTTCCAAAAGTAGCCAAACTTAATAAAGCGCAGGCTCCTGTAAATTCCTTGCTGTATCAAGGTGTTTGGGCTTGTTTGCTGGTGCTTTCCGGAACGTTTGATCAGTTGACCGATATGATTGTTTTTGCCGTGTTTATTTATTACGGCGCAACAGCATTAGGCGTTTTTATCTTGCGAAAAAAAATGCCTGATGTCGAACGGCCATACAAAGTTTGGGGTTATCCGGTGGTTCCGGCAATTGTAGTTTTGTTTTGTGCGGGATTATTTATCAACACTTTTTTTTCCCGCCCGCGCGAGGCAGCATTAGGCATGGTTTTAATGCTCACCGGCGTGCCGATGTATTGGTGGTTTAAGCGGAAGAACAAACAAGTGGAAAATTTAAATGATTAGTCATCTCAGCTATTAAATCACCTCATAGGTAGTTCTGTTTCTTATACTTCTTTTACCTCATAAAAAAGCTTTTATTGAGGTAAACATAAGTAGGATAGGCTTAGCTACTAAAATAAACTGTAAATTTTATAACCGTTTTACTTTAATGTTTTTGAGCCACACCTTTTGCCCATGATGTTGAAACATCAGGTGGCCTGTGGTATTTTTAGCGAATTTTGGGTTATCCTTATATTTACTGTTCTGAATCAATTTATTTAGTTTTTCCGAGCCAATTTCGTATTCCACTACTTTTACCCCGTTCAGCCAATGCTCTACATGACCATGATTTACTAATAATCTTGCAGTATTATATTCGCCAACAGGTTTTAAATTTTTATTTTCAGGAACAATCAGATCATATAAAGAACCGGCTGATCGTATTGGCTCTTTATCATTGAAATTGATATCATCCAATAACTGCATTTCAAAATTATCCAGCCAATTCGGACTGTTTCCATTTCCTGATTCATGACTTGCCGTTTCCTGTACGTTATAAAAAACGCCGCTATTGCCTGCCTTTGATACTTTCCAATCAAAAGTCAAATCAAAATTGGTATAAGTGTCTTTTGTAACCAGATCAACATTTGGAACATCTGGTTGGGCTACTAAAGCTCCGTCTTCTACTTTCCATGCCTGAGTAGGAAAAGTGTCCATCTTGTAGCCTCGCAAATTTGCAACTGATTTTCCGTTAAATAAATAATTCCATTTGCTAGCATTCTGAGCATCAACTGTTTTGCTAAAACAGGTTAGCAATACAAATAAAAAATAAATTACTTTTTTCATGAAGTTTAGTAAGATCACTAATATGATATAAAATTAGGATTTATTAATCATTTTAAAATAATTTGTAAATTCATCAAGACTAAGCCTTCTTTCCAATTATTTGTAATTGATAAACGGAAGTTTTAACTAAACAGCACATATTTTATGTTGATAAAAACAGCATCAGCATATTTGGGTAATAGCTATGTTTAATTTTGATATGGAAATCAGTAGTAAATTTTACGAGGTAAATGGCATTCGTTTGCACGCTGCTGTTGCAGGCCCGCCGGAAGGAAAAATAATTTTGTTTTTGCATGGTTTCCCCGAGTTTTCTTTGGGATGGAAAAAACAAATCGAATACTTTTCAGCAAAAGGTTTTCGGGTTATTGCGCCAGATCAGCGCGGCTATAACCTCAGCAGTAAACCAAAAGGCGTTAAAGCTTATCTGAATGAAACTTTAGTGGCAGATATTGTTGAACTGATTAAACAAATCTCAACCCCAAAAATAATTCTGGTTGGCCATGATTGGGGCGGAGGAATTGCTTGGGAAGTTGCCGGTCAGCATCCCGAACTGGTTGAAAAACTGATTATCCTGAACATGCCGCATTTAAAAGTAATGAATGATACTTTAAAAAGTAACCCGAAGCAATTACTGCGGAGCTGGTATTTTGGGTTTTTCCAAATTCCGCGTTTACCAGAATGGCTGCTCAGTATGTTCAACTTCAAACTACTGGGAAAAAGTATGGTAAAAACAGCTCATAAAAACACTTTTTCCAGGCATGATCTCAGTCAATATAAAACAGCCTGGCAAAACCCCGCTACCGTAGCAACCATGATTAACTGGTACCGCGCGTATAAATACAGCAAACCTGCTTTAAAACGCATCAGTGTTCCAACGTTAATTTTATGGGGCGAAAAGGATAAATTCCTGTTGCCGGCAATGGCCGAAAAAAGTAATTTGCTTTGTGCCAAAGGAAAATTAATTATGCTAGAAGATGCCACGCATTGGTTGCATCATGAAAAAGCTACAAAAGTAAATCAGCTGATTTTTAACTTTATTAGTTAGCTTTCATATTGATTTTTATGCCCTAAAAGAAGCATCCTCCATACTTTTTTTAGAGTCTGTTTTGTGCAAACGAAATGTTTTTTAAAAATCTTTAAATTTAGAAGTAGTATTATTGCTTTCTGTCCGTAAAAGGAACTTTAAAATCTAACAATAACATTTTCAATCAGAAAAAAATGAAGATAAGAAAAGCGGTAATTACAGCCGCCGCGCGCGGTGAGCGCTTGTATCCGGTTGCAGATACGATACAAAAAGCAATGTTGCCAGTTATTGATACCGACGGTTTGTACAAGCCAGCTATTCAGATTATTGCTGAAGAAGCTTTTGCCAGTGGCATTGAAGATATTTGCATTGTTTGCGCGCCCGGTGATCCTGATTTGTATGTGAACGCGTTTACTTCCTTACGCGATAACCTGCTTAAATCGTTTAAAAGCGTAGACTGGGCAAAGCAGCAGGCAGAAAAAATAACGCATTTACTCAACCATATTCATTTTACCGAGCAAAAGGAAGCATTAGGCTATGGCCATGCAGTTTATTGTGCCAAAGATTTTGTTGGAAACGAGCCTTTTTTATTACTGCTGGGCGATTACCTGTACGTTTCGGCTTTGAAAGCCAAACGTTGCGCCACGCAATTAATTGAGTTGGCCGTGCAGGAAGATTGCGCGGTTTCGGCTGTAACTGCTATCATCGAACATCAAATTGGCCGTTACGGAACGCTGACCGGCAAGCATGTTCACGATCAGCCCGGCGTTTATCAGATTGAAAAAATCATCGAAAAACCATCATTAAGCGTGGCCGAACTGGAACTGCATACACAAGGCCAACGTGCCGGTTATTATTTGTGTTTGTTTGGAATGCACGTTTTTACGCCGCTAATTTTTGATCTCCTTCAAAATTACATGGATAAAAACAGTACCAATTTAATGCTGACTCCGGTTTTGCAGGAACTTGCCGAAACTGAAAAATACCTGGCGCTGGAAGTAAAAGGTAGCCGCTACGACCTCAGTAAAAAACATGGTTTGCTGCGCGCACAAATTGCTTTGGGTTTGGCCGGAGAAGCACACGACGAAACGCTGACCACGCTGGTAGAATCGCTGACGGAAGCGCAGGGACGGCAATTAATTTAAGCTATAAAAACGTAATAAAAATAAAGATGAATGTTTTTATAGAAACGATCACCTCAACAGATATCAGCAAAAGAAACCATTCTTTTTTTGAAATCAGCCGAAAATTTTCAGCAAAAGAACTTTTGCAATCGCTGCGCGAATTGGATGAATTCCGGAAAACCACACCGAGTTTGTACGATAAAGTTCGCGCAATACAATTTTTATACGCTGGTTTTCGGTTTATTCTGGCCGAAAGCAAGGAAATCCCGCAGACCGGAAAAATTCCTTACGCTGGTTTTGAAGATTTACTGGCACGAAGATTTGAACAATCAATTGTGGTTTTTTTGGCTGAACTGGACAAAAACGGTCCGAATGCCACCTTGTTAAGTGCGCTTGCTGAAAGTTATCACCAGTTATCTTTTCAAACGCTGGCTAATCAAGTGCGCAAAAGCGTGCGTTCAAGCAAAGGCAACCAGTGGATGTTCCGTGTGGGGCATCAGGAAGAGCATCCGATTCGTATTCATTCGGCGTTGCTGCAACGATCAAATAATTCGCTGTTTTATCCTGTATTGCACGAAAATACTTCGGTGCGGATGGATTTAACGCATAGCGGCTGGTCGGATATTTTCTTTTTAGGAATGGATTATCCCGAAGGTGCGCGCGTAGTCAATCTATCAATTGATTTGGGCGTTTTTGGCCGCGATAAAGATATCAATCCGCCGCTGCATACTTATTTTCGGGTAATTCCGGAACCGGTTTTGCGGCTCACCAGCATTGATTTGAACGTAACGAAAGACGTAACCGAACTATCTGATTTATTCAATTTTGGCAACGATTATTTAAGTTTGATTAAAGCTGGCGTAATTGCTTCTGGTTTGATTCCGCCTTCTTTTGAAGGAACAAATCAATCTTTACCCGAAATTTTATCCAGAATAGTAGCGCCTGGAATGGGCGTGGAGCTGGTTACCAGAGTAAACGATATTCCGAAAGGCTCACGGTTTGCTGTTTCTACAAACTTATTGGGTTCAATTATCAGTTTGCTGATGCGTGCAACCAATCAAACCAAAAAACTGGAAGGCGGATTGGAAGAAACCGAACGCCGTTTGGTTGCTTCCCGCGCTATTTTGGGCGAATGGATTGGCGGTTCTGGCGGTGGCTGGCAGGATTCTGGTGGCGTGTGGCCAGGAATCAAATCTATCCAGGGAACTTTTGCATATGAAGGCGATCCGGAGTTTGGCATTAGCAGAGGAACTTTATTGCCGCGCCACAAAGTTTTGCAAGGCGAAGAAGCGCATCCGGAAGCAGCAGAACGCATCATGAAATCACTGGTGCTGATGCATGGCGGCATGGCTTCCAATGTTGGGCCAATTCTGGAAATGGTGAGCGAGAAATATTTGCTCCGCGGAGAAAAAGAATGGAACGCGCGCCAGCAAACCAACCAGATTTACGACAATATTTTGCAAGCCATTAAAACCGGCGATATTAAAAGTTTGGCTGCCAGCACCGCTGCTAACTGGGAAGGGCCGATTAAAACCATCATCCCGTGGGCAAGTACTTTTTTTACCGAGCAAATTATCGCGAAAGCAAAAAAACAGTTCGGTGAAGATTACTACGGATTTTTAATGCTGGGCGGAATGAGCGGCGGCGGCATGGGCATGTTTGTAAATCCCGAGAAATACGAGGATTACAAGTTAAAAGTGCTGGAAATTTTGCATGAAACCAAAAAGGAATTATCCAGTTCGCTGCCTTTTGCCATGGAGCCGGTGGTTTACAACTGGAGCATAAACAACCGCGGCAGCTGGAGCAATTTGCTGCAAGGCAACGAGGCTTTAATGCCGGAGCAGTATTATGGCATTCATGTTTCGGGTTTGGTAAAGCAAGACCCAGCTTCGGTTTCGTATGTCCGCCGTGCAGAAATTGATTTTTTCACCACTTATTGTGAGAAAAATAATTTGGCATATCCGTTACTGCGAACCATTATCAGCAATTTGTTTAAAGTTTCTGATCCATCTTCACAAGGAAACCGAAATGTGGAAAACGAAAAAGCAGATTTCATTAAAAAAGAAAATGGTTTTGATTTTATCCAGCATGAGGAAATCCGGGAAGAGATGCAGAAAGGTTTGATCGGTTTGTCGCGTAACCGTTTACCGGCAGAAACTTTGATTGAAGATGTGCAGCCAAATGATGTAATCAATCTTGAAAATATAGCGGTAAAAGAAGCAGGCGAGGAGGCGATTCGTGCCGGAAAAGTTGCGGTAATGAGTCTGGCCGCCGGAATTGGTAGCCGCTGGACAAAAGGCGCAGGTGTAATTAAGGCCATCAATCCATTTGTAGAACTGGATGGTTCTCATCGTAGTTTTCTGGAAATTCATCTGGCCAAAACACGCAAAGTAGCCGAAAAGTATCAAACTTCGATCCCGCATATTGTGGCCACGAGTTATCTCACACATAAACCCATTGAGCAGCAGCTCGATCTCACCCAAAATTTTGGCAATAAAGGAAGCGTTTATTTATCGCCGGGCCGTTCCATCGGACAACGTTTTGTACCGATGGCGCGTGATTTGATTTTTTTGTGGGAGGAAACGCCACAGGAAACGCTGGACGAAAACAAGCAGAAAGTGCGTGATGCGGTACGGCAAACCATGATTGGCTGGGCAAAATCCAAGGGCGAAGGTGCTGATTATACAGATAATATTGCGGCACAACGGTTTTCGCCGTTGGGGCATTGGTATGAAGTTTCTAACTTGCTACGAAACGGAACGCTTGCAAAAATGCTAATCGATCAACCGCAACTGGAAACTTTAATGCTGCATAATGTAGATACGCTGGGCGCAAATGTTGCCCCGGATGCTTTGGCAGCACATTTGGCTTCGGGAAATGCACTTACTTTTGAGCTGATTCCACGCCGGATTGAGGACAGAGGCGGCGGCTTGGCGCGCGTAAACGGCAGCTTGCGTTTGCTGGAAGGTTTAGCACAGCCGCGGGAAGAAGATGAACTGAATTTGAGTTATTACAATTCGAACACTACCTGGATTCAGATAGACCCATTGTTAAAACTTTTTGGTTTAACGCGAGACGATTTGCAGAACGGTAACGAAGCCCTGTTTGCCAAAGCGGTGCGGAGTGTTGCAGCACGCATTCCAACTTATGTAACGATTAAAGATGTAAAATACCGTTGGGGACACGGTCAGGAAGATATTTATCCTGTTGCCCAAATTGAAAAACTGTGGACGGACATGACGGCTTTAACCGATTTAAAATGCGGTTATCTGGTGGTGCCGAGAACACGCGGCCAGCAAATGAAAGACCCGGCGCAACTCGATGCCTGGGTTACGGATGGCAGCAAAGATCATGTAGAATCGTTGTGTGTGTTTGATCAACAGTAATATTTGTCATTAAAACAGATGCTGTTTTTATCGGTATAAAATTAAGGTGGATTTATAGTCCACCTTTTTTGTTTTTAGTCAGTTATTGATGCTTCTTTTATCGACTAAAAATTAATAGCTGCGTGCTAAGTCTGCATCTTGTCATGCTGAGCTTGTCGAAGCATCTTCATTGAGTTTTTTCTTTGTGCGTTTTTCTTGCTTGAACGAAAATACGAGAAGAAGGCTGAAAGCCCGATCAAATAGTTTATGTGCTAAAAGAAGAATTGCAATTGCTTCTTTTAAATAATCAATCTTAATATTTCTTTTATCATCTAAAAATCACAACAGTAAAGCTTTAAATGATTCTTTGGCATAATCGCCCCAATCCTTCAAAGCGGCTTGCAAAGTAGTACGCAACTGTTTGTTATTTACCGGTTTACCTTTAGTTGGCGGATTAAAATTTTTGGAATCTACCGTTACTTCATTTACTTTGGTGGCAAACCAAGTGATGTTTTCGTGTGGCAGCGCAACGCCCAAAATCATACCGGGTAAGCCGGCAAAAGATTCTGGTCCGCCGGAAACCGCAATTTCATCAGTATAAAAAGCAACCACATAAATCGAATCCAGCACAATAGCATTGGCACGGCGGCAGGTATAACCGGCAATATCGCGGGTTTCGTCTGTAACTTTCCAGTTAATTTTGCGGATACTGTCTTTCACTAAAAACGTTTCTTCAAACACTTTTTTCTGATCGATAAAAGTTCCTGTTCCTAAATCCGTCCGAATGATATTGTTCTGTGTACTTTGCGCACCACTAAAAAATCCACCTTGCGTTCCGTCTTCTGCATCGGGTTTAAACATAGTTTTATCGTTAGAAAAATACAATGTGCTTTTTAGCTTTTTAAACTGCGGCTGCGTTTTTTTATACTGATCAAAAGCCTGTTGCATGTAGCTTTCGTTGTTTTTGTTGATCTGCTTTTTAATCATCGCAAACATGTTAATGGTTTTCTCAAACTCGATAGAACCAACTGTTGTAAAATGTGTGTTTTGCGCTTGTGTTTGGCTGTAAATGAACAGGCAAACTATTATCAGGAGATTTTTTTTCATCATTTTATTTTTTAGGGGCTGCACCGCCCATTTTGTTAAAATCATAAACAATTGAGAACATAAAATACCGGCGAATTGTGGTGTAAGTGCTTTGTGTTAAAAATGTACTGGTTGCGCTGCGGCTGAAACCAATATTCTGGTTGAGCAGATCATTAACAGAAGCAACAAGCTTAAAACTTTCATCCTTAAAAAAGGCTTTACTCACACTTGCATTGATAATTGTCCGTTGGAAATCCTGATTAAAAGAAACTGTTTTACCCTGATATTCATAGTTTCCATCTGTACTAACCTGAAATTTCTTTGGCAGGTAAATATCTAAACCTCCCCTGACAGTAAAACCTGTTGCATTATTGTTGACTGACGTTAGCAGTGATGACTGGCTCCTGGTAAAAGTTGGACCTCCTATAACATAGACATCATACTTTTTTTCTTTATATTTAGAAAGCCTAGCAGAAACACCATACGTGTAAGATTGCGTTTTATTTAATGCACCGTTAGTAATACTATAATAAGTGTTACCGTTTGCGTTAATGTTCAAACCACCATTTAGGTTTAAAAATTTAATTTTTTGGTTGTAACCTCCATACATATAAAAGTTAGCTGTTTGTTTTCCGCGGAGGTTGGTAAATTGATAAATGCTTTTTCCTGCAGAATCCGTCATGGTATTACTAATAATTGGATTAGAAGTTATTGAATATGATCCGTTTATATAAATAGATTGTCCGCTCAAAACTTTATATGAATTGTAATAAGAACTGAACCGGTTGGTGAAGGATGGCCTTAAATTCGGATTACCGATGGTGATGTTTAGCGGATCGGTGTTTACGCGTATCGGCTGAATTTGATCTATGTTTGGCTGTGTGTTGTTACCATTATAATCAACGCTTATAGAACGTTGTGAGGAAAACCGATACTGGTACCTAGCCTGCGGATTATAATTTATGAAATTTCTTTTAAGTTCATTATTGGTATATAGATCAGTCTGGTCAAATTTTACATCAGCTATTTTCGTCCCGAAATTAAAAGTGGTTTTATTTTTTTTATAATTAAAAACAGCACCAGCCTGATTGCTAATCTGGTTCAGTTTGTAATTGCTGCTCAAAGTATTATCTACCTGATCATATTCTCCCGGTAAAGATTGGTTGTAAGATAAACGGTTGATGCTACTGTTGTTTAGAATAAACCGGTAGTTGCCAGTTAGCGTAATCGTTTTGGTAAGCGGCTCCGAAAATGTAAAGTTTGAATTGAATACACTGCTTTTAATATCGTTGGTTTTATACTGATTAACACGCTGCATACTATCCAATCTTCCCAAATTATCGTAATAACTAATCTCGGTGTTTAAATAACCTTTAGTATTATTTTGATTTAATGCCTCGGTAAAATTTGCCGTAAACGTGCGGCCTTTTTTCTTAAATTTTTTGGTGTAAAAGATGCTGGCGTTTAAAATCTTTTCATCGCCGTCGTTTGTTAATATCCGGTTGCTTCGGTTCAGCAAAGTATCGTTGCCGCGCAAGCTGGTTGCTAAATAGTTATTTCGCGTTTTATTGCTTTTAACAGTGCCATCAATCGTGATTTTTAAGGTAGAAGTTGTGTCTAGCTTAACCGTGTATGCTGCATCCAGTTTTTGTCTGAAAATCGAATTGTTAAAATCCTGGGTAGTATTGCTTTTAATTAAACCGGTTGGCAGCGTGTTCTGGCTTAACATATCTCGGTTACCTTTTACATTTAAAAAACCAGTTTTATAATTGGTGTTGATGCTTTCTTTATCACCATTCCATTTATTATCAAAATGCAAACCGCCGGTTCGGGCAGTTGGGATGCCTTGGCCGTTATATCTACCGTCAAAAGAATCCAGATCATCGCCGCCGCTATAATAAATGCTGATGCTGCCATCATCTCCAACTTCGGTGTTAGCGTTAGATGCGCCATATTTATTACTGTCTTCCCAGCCTAAACCGGTTTTACCGGTATTAGCCAGCGTTCCATAAGCCGAAAACTTCTTTTTGCCCATAAACTTATTGAACAAAACCTGTTCCTGGTAAAACTGATTAGTGCCCGCACCAACATCTACTTTACCAAAATAGCCGTTCTTTTTATCTTCCTTTAGTTTGATGTTGATGGTTTTCGTTTTCTTGCCATCGTCCACTCCGGTAAATGCTGCCTGATCGCTGGCTTTATCGTAAAGCTGTACTTTATCAACCATATCACTGCGGATGTTTTTGGTAACCAGCGTTGGGTCATCACCAAAAAACTCTTCTCCATCTACCAACACTTTGTTTACAGTTTGGCCCTGAGCAGTAATTTTACCGTCTTTATCTACTTGTATGCCAGGAAGTTGTTTTAATAAATCTTCCACTTTGGCATTGGGCTGAACCACGAAACTGGAAGCATTGAATTCGGTTGTATCACCTTTTATTTTGATGGCCGCTTTGGTGCCTTTAATAATTACGCCAGCCAGTAAACGAGCTTTCAGCAGCATAGAAAGCCGCTTAAAATCATGTTCTTTGTTGATCGAATCCAACGTGAAATTCTCCACGTAATCCGCATAATTCGGGTAAGAAACCAGTAAAATAAATTTACCTTTTGGTAATCCGTTAATGCTGAATGTTCCGTCTTCGGCAGCTCGCGTAAACTTTCGGAGTGTAGAATCTTTGGCATTTAAAACCACCACGCTGGTGTTTTTAAGTTTTACATTAGCAATCGTATCGGCAACGCTGCCTTTGATACGATAACTATTCTGTGCGATTAAAAATTGTGTTGCAAAACAACAAATTAAAGTAAAAATGATGCCCTTCATACGCAGGTGGTTATGGGCTTCAAGATATAACTAAATTTTTAATTATATTTTATTTAAAAGCAAAAAAATAAATTTTTAACAATTATTAACAATTTTGAGTTTGAGTGAACTGTTTGATTTGCAACTCAATACTGTTTTTATGCCGATAAAAACAGTATCAACTTTTGCTGCCTTTAACTTCCAGCAAAATCAAACTGTCATGCGGAATGCCTAAAGTTTTGCCGGGCGTGATATTTAGATAATGCAACAGATAACCTTCCATAATGGCTTTCATTATTTTGATGGTATGTTCCCGTTCATCAGGCAACATCATCTCCATAGGTTCTATAAAGTGCATTTGTCCTTTTGCATCTATTTTAACCGCAAAAGCGTGCGAAAAATCTGCGTAGGCTTTGCGGATGGTTACTTCATACTCCGGATAAAACAAGGTTTCCGGAATGTAGTAATTATTTAAAATTCCAGCTTTTTTCTTAGCATCTGTAATGCTAACGGTTGGGCTATTGCTTTTTAAAAGAACAGGTTGTTGTGCGGCAAAAACTTTTTTGGAATCTTGAGCAGATGCTGCCGCCAAAGCCAGAATATAAGCGGTATCTTTTTTTGTAGTTCCTTGCAATGTTGCTGCTTTTTGGTGCAGTTTGTTTTTGAGGTAATCTTCTGCATAAAAAGTAACGTAAACGTTAGAGTTTTTCCAGCTGATTACTTTGTTTTTAACGGATAATACCTGAAAAAATAAACTGTCTTTACTGATTTTTCTGGCTCTAAACCAGGCACCGCCCATGCTAAATAGCGAATCATGATCCAGCGTTACCGGCATATCGTAATACCGTTTTTTAATATCGCTATAAAGTTGCACAGTTGTATCGGCCACAAAGTAAAATTTCCAGGAAGGTTTTAGCTGATAACCTTGTGCATTAAAAGAAACGCCATTATCAAAACGACGATAAACTTCTGTATAATGAATGTTTAAAACGGACTTGAAAGATGTTTTTGTCCGCGCGATTAGCTGTTCGTTTGTTTCTTGTTTGGGTATTGATGATTGATTTTCATTCGATTTTTGCTGACAAGAAAAGCAACCGATGGAAAGTAAAATCAAAAAAAGAAAATTCCTCATATAAAAACAGCTATGATAACGGCTGTTAAAGTAATAGATTTAGCTTAAAGTTTACAAGTTCTTTTCTTTTTTTTAAAGATTGACCGGAAATCGGTCAACATCAATTAATACAGTTTTTACCTCCATAAAACAGCATCACCAGGTCAGTTTCCCCTGATAATAATCCAAAATTTTTCGTCGTAAAATATAGTCATAACGTGCAGAAATCAGATTAATATTGGCTGCGTCAAGCTTGTTTTTAGCAACGGTATAATCTACAGAATTGCCTACGCCGGCATTAAATTTTACTTCTGTTGCTTTAAAGGATTCTGCATAAGCACTTACCTGATTTTGCAGCGTACGGTAACGGTTAAAAGAAGCCGTATTGTTAAAAAATGCCTGTTCTACTGATTGTTTTAGTTGGATGCGCGTAGTTTGCGCTACCAGTTCTGCATTTTTTAAATCGATTTTAGCTAAAGCAATACGGTTTCGGGCAACCCAATTGGTAAAAATCGGGATTTGTAAACCTAAAGTTACCGCAGAATTATAGTTGTTTTTAAACTGATCTCGATAGCTGATTTTATCCGTCCGGTAATCACTCTGATTCGTCATCACGTAAGATTTGCTGCCGTTTTGCAGGTTTACGTAATCGTTAGTTGCCACTCTGGCGCTATCTAAAAAAGTACTTTTACTGGCCGCGCTGGAGTAATTGGTGAACAAATAAGCGTTGAGCGAAAGCGTAGGATACAGGTAACTCCGCGCAGCACTTACTCCTTTTATGGCACTTTTTTTACGGTAATCAGTCGCTTTTACCAGCGAAAGTTGCTCTAACGCGGCTTCATAAATTAAATCTGGATTGCCGTTGTAAGTAGAAGTTAACTGCTCGGCATTTAGTGGCGCGTAAGTTGCATTTTTTTGATAGGGCACATTCATGTATTGCGCCAGCGTAACTTTTGCAGCTTCCAGATTATTTTGATTGTTGATGATGGAAAGACTGTCGTTACTTAATTGTCCGCGTAAATCTGCCAGCTGATAAGGCGCAATAGCACCGTCTTTATTCAATATTTCCGACCGGTGAACCTGTTCTTTAGAAACCGAAGCCTGATTTCTAGACTGATTAACCAATTCCTGATTATTTAAAATTTGCAGGTAAGCCAAAATTACGTTTAGGGTTAAATTGTCTTTTTGCTGTTGCAGTTCCAGTTTACTCGCCTGGAAAGCCAGCAGATTTTGCTTAATCGTGTTCCACAATAAAAATCCGTTAAACAAAGTAATACTGCCGCCAACATTGTAATTGGTGTAATTAATTTGCTGGTTTAAATAAGCATTTGTAAACGGATCAATGCTGCGGCCCTGGTTTAAACCTTGCTGCACGTTTCCGGTTATGCTGGGCAGCAAATTGGTTTTAGCCTGATTGTAGCTGATGCCAGAACGTTGCGCAGCCAGTTCGCTTTGTTTTACGTTGAGGTTATTGTTGATGGCTGTTTCCACACATGTTTGAAGTGTTAAAGCCGGGTTACGAAATGTGCTGTCCTGCGCAACAACTTTTGTGGCATAAAAGAAGCATAGGAGCAAGCAGGGAAAAAGAAATTTCATGAGTTTTGTATTCGCTGTCGGCAATCAGCTTTCAGCAATTGCTATTAAATTTTATTAAAACAGAATTTTTAAAGCTGATTGCTGAAAGCTAACAACCAAAAGCTAATCTCTTATTCAATCCTTCCGTCCAACAAATTAATAATGCGCGAACCATAAGCTGCATTTTTTTCTGAATGCGTTACCTGCACAATCGTTACGCCTTGCTGGTTCAGGGTTTTAAACAGTTCCATAATTTCTTCGGCTTGTTTGGAGTTAAGGTTTCCGGTTGGTTCATCAGCCAAAATTACTTTAGGATTAGCAGCCAAAGCCCGGGCAATTCCTACCAGTTGTTGCTGTCCGCCCGAAAGCTGGTTCGGGAATAAATCTTTTTTGCCTACAATCTGAAAACGATCTAAAATATCGGCCACCACGGATTTTCGTTCCGAAGATTTCATATCCTGATAAATCAGCGGTGTTTCGATGTTTTCATAAACAGTCAGCTCGTCAATTAAATGATAAGCCTGAAATACGAAACCAATATGTTGCTTGTATAAGTTAGAACGCTGCTTTTCTTTCAGCTTAAAAACGGATTGATCAAGGAAAATATATTCACCTTCCGATGGTTCATCAATCATTCCTAAAATATGTAAAAGCGTAGATTTTCCGGAACCGGAAGGGCCCATAATCGAAATAAACTCACCTTCGTTGATGGTAAGGTTAATATCTTTTAATAAAAAAGTACGGTTTCCGCCGGAGGAAATCCATTTGTAAATATGTTTAAGTTCGATCATCTTCTTTTTGTATTTGCTTTAAAACTATTATTAAAAAGCCTTGTATGTACACAAACAGTATAAAATGCAGTACCAGAAATAATAAAAGCTGATTTACAAGCTGTTATAAAAAGAAGTAATTTTGTGCTGTTCGGTATTGATACAAGCATTGTTTATTTTTGATACAGATTTTAGGTTGATAAAAGAAGCATCTGGATTTGTAAAACAGCCTGGATTAACTAAATTAAAATTTTAAAACTTATGATGAAAAAATTGATTACGGCAACAGCCATTGTAGCCATCACTTTAACGGCCGCTTTTGCACAAACCAAAAAAGACAGTTCAGGCACAAGAAAGTACACCACAACCCGGCCACCTGTGAAATATAAACCCACAGCTACAACCAACGGCGGCAAACCAGATTTGCGTTACAAAATGCACAAAAAGGTAAATTAACTTACTACATTAAAAGCGGTTTTTAACCGCTTTTTTTAATTACAAACTAGTGTTTCGCCAAAAAAAATCCTTTTTTAATCCTTCAATCTTCGGCGTTATCAACCTTCATTATTTCATTTGTAATTGTTTACAAATCAAAAACATCTACTTTTTACTGTTCAATCCTTATCAATTAAACCAAAACCACCAATATTACTATTACCATATTGGTAAAAATGCTTTCCATAACTGCTTTAATTTGGTATTAAAAAGGAATTTTAATTTAAAATAGGCCGGTACTTTTTCATTAAAATTAGAAATTTCTTAGAAGTTTCTATCTCCAGAATTTTTCTCAAAAAACAAAACTTATTAAAGTTATCTTTAAGTAATTATCAATGAGTAAATTTTTAATGCTTTTTGGTGAAAATATCGCAATGAAATGAATGAGTTAAATAAATTACAAGAAGTGGCTAATCAGCTTGATATTACTAATGTGGAATTAGCCGTACCAAAAATTGCTTTGGTAGAAGAACGGTTGAATATCGACATTCAAAAAGTAGAAACTGGTACGGTTCAAGTTCACAAAAAAGTAATTTTAGAACAGGTAACCCAGGAAGTTCAGGTTACACAAGAAGAAGTGCAGATTGAACGTGTGGTGATGAACCAATATGTAGATGCTGCACCTCAAGTTCGTTACGAAGGAGATACGACCATAATTTCGGTGGTAAAAGAAGTATTAGTAGTAGAAAAACGCCTGATGCTGGTTGAAGAACTGCATATTTCTAAAAAACAAACTACTTCATCTGCTACGGTAACAGAAACACTACGAAAAGAAGAAATCGAAATCAACCGGATTGATGCTTCAACAAACAATAAATAAACAATTAAAAATAAACAATTAAAAACAAACAATCATGGCACAAACAGTAATTGGAATTTTCGACTACACAAGTGAGGCTCAGGAAGCTGTAGGTTATCTTGTAAGCAATGGTTTTAACAGATCAGATATTGATCTTTCTTCACGCGGTGCAGAAACCGAAGGTACATCAGCAGATGATTACGATGATGATACTCATAATAGTGTTGGTGGTTTTTTTAGTAATTTATTTGGAACAAATGATGATGATGCTGACAGATATACTGAAGTAGGCCGTAAAGGTGCAATTGTAACCGTACATGCTAAAACAAGCGACGAAGCAG
>JBPBQV010000036.1:0-83484 GCA_050955045.1 Janthinobacterium lividum
TCGGCATTTCTAAAGATATTATTATTAGGAAATCGTAAAAACTTAAGCCTCTACTCCTCCTTCTTTCACCGCAACCTCTCAACTAACTACTACCAAACCTCCTCCCGAAAGCGGACGCAAAAGTAGATTTAAATACCTATTCTGGCAAGTGATAAGAAGGAAACAGTGCAAAACAAAAGTTAAACAACTGAGAATGTGTTAGAAAAAATCTAAAAATAATAAACATTAATACTGATTTGTGGCTAACATCACCAACGTACAAGCTTCAATCGTTTCAATTCCTTGTGCTAAAGCTAAGTTTTCCAATTCCGGATTTTCTGTTCCGGGATTAAAAATGATTCTTTTTGGATTCGTATTTAAGATATACTGATATAAATCCGGCTGGTTGTGCGGCCCAATATATAAAGTTAAAGTATCAACATCAGCATAAATTTGTTCCGGTTCTTCAATTGGTACGCCAGCAACTTCTCCTTTTTTTATACCTACATTAATAATTGTATGTCCTTTTGCCTTTAAACGGTTTGCTGCTAGATACGCATAACGATTTGGATTTGGCGTTGCGCCCAACACTAAAGTTTTTTTATTTTCCATGATACTGTTTTTATCGGATAAAAATTTTAATTGCAAAAACTGCTTTTATCAGTAATTTGTACATCAAACAAAAGCCGTTACAAAGTTTTGAAAGTGGCTTCTGCACAGTTTATGCCATCAATAGCAGCAGAAATAATGCCACCGGCATAACCTGCTCCTTCTCCGCAAGGAAATAAACCGGCAATTTGCGGATGCTGATAAGAAATTTTATCACGCGGAATTTTTACAGGCGAGGAAGTTCTGGATTCTACACCAACTAAAATTGCTTCATTGCTATAATAACCTTTCATCTTTTTGCCGAATCGTGGCAATGCTTCTTTTAGCCTGTTAAAAACCCGATCAGGCAAAATATTTCTCAACTCAACGCTTTTGGTTCCGGGAACGTAAGAATTAATAGGCAGATCAACAGATAATCTGCCTTCCACAAAATCGATCATTCGTTGCGCCGGCGCAATCTGGTTCCCGCCACCGGCAGCAAAAGCCGCTTGTTCTATCTGTTGCTGAAAATTTAGCAAGCGAAAAGGATCGCTTTCATCTCCTGAAACATCTTCCAAATTAATTTGTACAACTATTCCGGAGTTAGCAAAAGGATTATTTCGTTTAGAAGGACTCCAGCCGTTTACCACAATTTCTCCTGGTTTGGTAGCACAAGGCGCAATGATGCCACCCGGACACATGCAAAAAGAAAAAACACCGCGCTGATCAACCTGCTCCACCAAACTATAATAAGAAGGCGGTAAAAATTCACCCCGAACTTCGCAGTGATATTGTGAACGATCAATAATTTCCTGCGGATGTTCAATCCGGACGCCTAAAGCAAACGGTTTGGCTTCTACCAAAATTTTTTGCTGATGTAGCAAATGATAAACGTCCTGTGCCGAATGTCCGGTTGCCAAAATCAGCGCATCACTTTTAAACGTTGCGCCTGATGCTGTTTTTATGCCTCTAATTTTGTTAAAAGCTATCAGCAGTTCGGTTACTTTTGTGTTGAAGTGAATTTCGCCGCCTGCATTTTGGATCGTTTCGCGGATGGCCGTAATAATTTGCGGTAATTTATTGGTACCGATATGCGGCCGCGCATCAACCAGAATATCTTCGGAAGCACCATGCGAAACGAAAGTATTTAACACTTGCTGCACATCGCCACGTTTGGTAGAACGTGTGTACAGTTTGCCATCAGAATACGTTCCTGCTCCGCCTTCTCCAAAACAATAATTAGATTCTGAGTTTACAATTCCTTCTTTATTCAGTACAGCCAAATCTCTACGACGATCTTTTACAGTTTTCCCTCGCTCTAAAATAATTGGTTTTATACCTAATTCAATACAACGCAACGCCGCAAAAAGTCCGGCCGGACCAGCACCAACAATCAAAACAGATTTTTTTTGACTGACATTTTGATAATTTATGTTAAAATGTTCTGCCAGCAGATGTTCATCAACATAAATCTTAATTTGCATGCGGTACAAAACCTGTTTGCCACGCGCATCAATTGATCTTTTGAGGATTTGAAGCGCAAATATTCGGTTTAAATTGATTTTGAGTTTTGCAGATGCCAGCTTTTTCAGCACCAATTCGTCTTCGCGTTCTTCCGGAAGGCATGTAATTTCTATTTCTTTAATCATATTTTGTCAGGTTTTTATCCCGAATTGTAACAAAGGTATGTAAATTGCAATCTATACTCATATATCAATAAAAATCAAAACCTTTGAACATGAAAAAAATCGTTTTTGGAATGCTATGCCTTTTTACGGCAATGTCTTTAAGTTCGTGCAGCTACAACAGCACCGTTAAAAAAGATGAAAATGTAAAAGCTGCCTGGGGCGCAGTGCAAAGTCAGTATCAACGCCGTGCAGATTTGATTCCAAATTTGGTAAATACGGTAAAAGGTGCAGCAAATTTTGAAAAAAGCACTTTAACAGCTGTAATTGAAGCGCGTGCGAAAGCAACTTCTATTCAGGTTGATCCTTCTAAATTGACGCCAGAATCTATTAAACAGTTTCAGGAAGCGCAAGGTCAGTTAGGTTCTGCTTTAGGAAGATTGCTGTCTGTTACAGAAAACTATCCTGACTTGAAATCTAACGCAAACTTCCAAGGATTACAAGCGCAACTGGAAGGCACGGAAAACAGAATTAACGTTTCCCGTTTAGATTTTAATACAGCTGTACAAGATTACAACAGTTCTATCCGTACGTTTCCAGCTAATTTAACAGCTAAAATGTTCGGTTTCACAGAAAAAGGTTACTTCGCTGCCGAAGCTGGAGCTGATAAAGCACCAAAAGTTTCGTTTTAAACGTTTCGGTGATTTTACAGATTTTTACTATGCTTCTTTTATCGATGTTTTTTTAGATACCGAAAAAGTGTTGATAAAAGAAGCATTTCTCATTTAAAAAGATGTGTAATCAATTCAAATAGTCACTGTAATCCTCAAAAAAATGGCACTATTTACAGAACAAGAACAGCAGCTGATTAGAAAAGCGGTTGAAGCCGCCGAAAAAAATACTTCGGGCGAGATACGGATTTGTATAGAAAAAACTTGTAGCGAAGAAGTGCTGGACAGAGCAGTAGCTTATTTTAAGCAACTAAATATGCACAAAACCAGACTTCGAAATGGTGTTTTAATTTACCTTTCTACCGTTGATCGCAAGTTTGCCATTATCGGTGATGCGGGAATTAATAAAGTTGTGCCAGAAAACTTTTGGGATCAAACAAAAGAAACCATGCTGAGCCATTTTAAATACGGAAACCTAACAGAAGGAATTATCGTTGGATTGAGAATGGCTGGAGAACAATTACAGAAATATTTTCCAAGTCGTGATACTGATCAAAACGAACTGCCCGATGATATTGCTTTTATGGACGGTAAATAATCGATGAATATGTTAAAAAAACTTTTGTTTACCTGGCTGCTTTTGTACAGCAGTATATTCCTTTTTGCACAGCAATTTCCCGAAAAATCAACCACACTTGTTACCGATTATACCGGAAGTTTATCTTCTTATCAAAAACAATCTCTTGAAAACAAGCTGGTTGCTTTTAATGATTCTACGTCTACACAAATTGCCGTTGTTTTAATAAAATCTGTCGGCGATTATGATATTGCAGAATATGCGACCAATTTGGGCCGGAAATGGGGCATCGGACAAAAAGGAAAAAATAACGGTATTTTAATGCTGATTGCCGTTGGCGATCGCAAAGTAACCATCCAAACCGGTTATGGAGCAGAAGGCGGTGTTCCGGATATTACTTCGCACGAAATTATTGAAAACGATATCAAGCCTAATTTTAAGCAGGGAAATTATTATGCCGGGATAGATGCCGGTACTAATTCGCTGATTAAATACATGAAAGGCGAATACAAAGCGCCTGCTCAAGCCAAACAAAACAATGGCGGCGGCGGTGGCAGTTCTGCATTGATCATCATTATTATTGTAATTGTGGTGATTCTGTTAATGCGTCGTCGCGGTGGCGGTGGTGGCGGAAGCCAGGTAATTGGCAGTCGTGGTGGTTCAAGTCCTTTCTGGTGGTTTTTGGCCGGAAATGCTTTAGGTCGTGGAAGCAGTAATGGAAGCGGCTGGAGCGGCGGCGGTTTTGGTGGAGGAGATTCTGGCGGTGGTGGTGGATTTGGTGGTTTTGGCGGCGGAAGTTTTGGCGGCGGCGGCTCAAGCGGAAGTTGGTAATACTTCTTTTAGCACCTGAAAAATGATACGCAGAGATTTTTTACAAGCAGAAATTGCAAAATTAACTCAGGCTTTAGCCAAAATTTTGGGTTTGAAAAATGCAGGAAAAGTGCAGGAAGCTGATGATCTAATCAGTAAAAGTTTACTACAGGATTTTGATTTAACTGTAGATGAACTCATTCCTCTAAATGCTGATCAGTTTAAACTGCTTTTATCTATCAAAAACTTTCCTGCACAAAAACTGGATTTATTGAGTCAGTTTTTGTGGGAAAGCGTTTCCCCGTTTCAGCCAAAACCCGAAACAACTGCAGTTTTAAATCATGTATTAACGATTTATCAATTGCTGGAACAGGAACATCATACGCAATCTTTTGAAAATTTATCCCGTAAAAGAAGCATCATTCAATTTTTAGAACAACACAACGCACATGGATAATTTGAAATGGGAAACACTTTCTACCGAATACGTTATACAAAAGCCTTGGGCAACGATGCGCAAGGATACTTGCCGAATGCCGGACGGCACAATTGTAGCTGATTACTATGTATTGGAATACGCCGATTGGGCAAATGCAGTGGCCATAACAGAAGACAATGAAGTTTTACTGATAAAACAATACCGCCACGCAGCCAATGTAGTTTTACTGGAGATTCCGGGCGGCGTAATAGATAAAGGCGAAGACCCGAAAACGGCTATCCGCAGAGAATTGCTGGAAGAAACTGGTTATCAGTTTGATGACATTGAGTTTATTTCTGTGATCTACCCAAATCCTTCTACCGGAAACAACCGTTGCCACGCTTTTTTGGCTAAAGGCGGAAAGTTGGTGCAAGGCCAAAAACTGGATGAACACGAAGAAATTATTGTTGAAAAAGTATCAATATCAAAACTGAAAGAACTTTTAGTGAACCAACAATTCGGACAGGCATTGCATACAACTGCAATATTTCATGCTTTGTTAAAAATGGGCGAACTGAAAATGTAATGCTTCTTTTATGGCATAAAAAAAGTCCTGAGCATATGCTCAGGACTTTTTTTGTGGAACAACTTTTCCAACTTAATTCATTTTCAGTTTTTTTTGAATATCGGCTACGTAAGTTTTGAACTTCTTATCAGTGTCGATCAAATCTTCAACAGTTTGGCAAGCATAAATCACAGTAGAATGATCTCGTCCGCCAAAAAACTGGCCAATTGTTTTTAAAGAACTCTTGGTGTGCGCTTTGGAAAGATACATCGAGATTTGACGTGCTTGTACAATTTCGCGTTTTCGGGTAGATGATTTAACCATCTCCACCGGAACTTCAAAATATTCGCAAACCAATTTTTGGATAGATTCCATCGAAATTTCTTTGCTCGAATTTTTGATGAAGTTCTTCAGCATTTGCCGAGCCAAAGCAATATCAATTTCCTTTTTGTTTAAGGTTGATTGCGCCAGCAAAGAAACCATGGCACCTTCCAGCTCACGTACGTTGTTATCAATGTTGTGTGCAACGTATTCGATTACTTCCTGCGGCAACTCAATTCCATCCTGATAAATCTTCTTTTTTAAAATTGCCATACGCGTTTCCATATCCGGAATTTGCAAATCGGCAGAAAGTCCCCATTTAAAACGAGACAGCAAGCGTTCTTCTAAACCTGACAAATCTTTTGGAGATTTATCAGAAGTCAGAATAATTTGTTTTCCAGATTGATGCAAATGGTTAAAAATATGGAAGAAAATATCCTGTGTTTTATCTCGGCCTGCAAAATTGTGCACATCGTCCATAATTAACACATCCATCGCCTGATAAAAATTTACAAAATCGTTGATGTTGTTATTCTTCAAAGATTCTACAAACTGCGTAGTAAATTTTTCGCACGATACATAAAGCACTAATTTTTCTGGAAAAGATTGTTTGATCTCATTTCCGATAGCTTGCGATAGATGCGTTTTACCTAAACCAACGCCGCCATAAATCATTAACGGGTTAAAAGAAGTCCCGCCCGGTTTTGCAGCAACAGCAAATCCGGCAGAACGTGCCAAACGGTTGCAATCGCCTTCTATAAAGGTCTCAAAAGTGTAATTCTGGTTTAATTGCGGATCAACCTGAAGTTTCCTTAATCCTGGTATAACAAAAGGGTTTTTAATGTCTTTGTTAATCGAAACCGGCATCGGCATCGACTGATTTTTTCCTTCACTGCCGTTTCCGTTAGAAGGCATGTTTGTAGTGTAAGGTTTTGATGAGGATTGTTCCATCACGATATTGTATTCCAGCCTTCCCTCATCGCCCAACTGATTTTTAATCGTTTTACGCAGCAACCCTACATAATGTTCTTCGAGCCATTCGTAAAAGAACAAGCTGGGAACCTGTATTGTTAAAACACTGCCTTCGTGCCTAATCGACTTAATCGGCTCGAACCAGGTTTTAAAACTTTGGGCCGGAATATTGTCTTTTATAATACTAAGACAGTTATTCCAGACTTGCGTACCCGTTTTTTCCATGTTAATTTTCCTCAAAAAGTGCGTTTCCAAACGATCAGTAAGGTTTCTTATCTGGCCGTTTGAGAGACCGAAGATTCAAAAAAAAGATGTGGAAAAAAACTATAATTAACGATTTTTTATAAGCTGCTCAAATGCAAGCAGATAAGAAATCCACCTTGATTTGTGCAAAAAAACCTAATAAAAACACTTTGTTTTAAGCTTTTTTTTTATAATGAAGTAGTTCATCTTAATTTAATATGAATAAAAGCAATATTATTTAATTAACTGATTATCAACTACTTTAATATTATGGCAGTGTTAAACTATCACAATCATATTAAAAAAAACCATATTATTTATGGGGATAAACCGAAAATTATAAGTAGTTATTAACAATGCTGTTTTTGATGATTTTAAATTACAAAAGCTGCCCGGCTTCATCACCAATCAAGGCCGCAGCAACGTCATACGGGCTACTTTCCATACGGCTAATTTGCTCCAAAATCAACCTGCTAAATTCCATTCCGCTAGCCTCAGCTGGAAGCGCTCTCAACGCATTATTGATTAAAGAAACGGTATCGTTTTTTACCCTTTTTGTTATTTCCCAGGAGGCTGTGCTTACATACAATTGCTGGGTAATATTATGCTGAAACTCACTTTTAATTTCGGCAAGAACCAGATAATGCAGCTCTCCGGCAGTATAATTTTGATTGTTTAAACGCAGCAGTAAATTAACCGGATTCGTTCTGTCGATAAATAAAATTAACCGCTCGTAAGCTTGTAAACGCAAGGCAAGTGTTTCTTTGTTAGAAGCTTGTTTCAATCCAATGAGTTGTTGTTTTTCAAATCGTTCCAGGTAAGGTTTGGCAATGTAAAATGCAGCTAAAACGATCAGTAAGCCAGAAATTGTGGAAGAAATAATGTCAAAAAGGTAATTGTTTAGCATAAAAAATGAATGTTAATAAATGGTCATAAACTTTAGGTGTATAACTAAATTATACAAATACAGTTATATTTGTTATTCAATAAAACTAACAAAAAATGGCTACTGTTTTAGAATCCGTTTCAGCTCCAGTTACCTTTACAGAAGGTGCTGTTGCAGAATTAAATAAATTGATCAATCAGCAGGAAATCAGTGCTGATTTTGGTTTGCGTGTTGGTGTAGAAGGTGGCGGCTGTTCCGGAATGAATTATATTTTAGGTTTTGATCAGAAAAAAGATGGAGATCAGGAATTTCTGATTGACGGAATTAAAACTTTTATGCACAAAGCACACGGTTTATATTTGGCTGGTATGCAAATTGATTTTCAAAATGGTTTAAATGCCCGTGGATTTGTGTTTAACAATCCGAATGCGGCCAGCACGTGTGGTTGCGGTACCTCTTTTTCTGTATAATGCTTCTTTTATCGGCATAAAAAATGCGTTGAATTTTTAAATTTAACGCATTTTTTTATTACAATAACAATTGGTTTTTCAGTGGATAATCAAAAAGCAATTTCTCCATATAACTGCTTTGAAGTGACCTTTCTAATGCGGCGGCATGTTTTACGTGGTGCATATCGCTTGAAATAAAATCTACTAGATTAAAATCCACCATTGCCTGCGCCATTTCTTTGGTTTTTGCCCCATAATATCCGGTTAGAGAAATAGTGTTCATTTGCAAATCGCATCCCCAGCTTTTAACATTTTCACAATTACTGATTGTAAAATAAGGATAACGTTCCGGATGTGCCAAAATCGGCTTATAACCCAAAGCCTTCATTTTTTGTATTATAGGAATTAAATTTGGATGTGTATCAATAAAAGACATTTCAAAAAGTAAATACCCATCTTTCATGGGCATTACTTTAGCTTCATCCAGCAAAACCTCAAAACCTTCATCCAGCAAATGTTCTGCAGCAGCTTCTAACTCAATTTCGATATGCTGTTTTTGCAGCTCATTTTTCAGAATTTGCAAAGCAGCACCAATTGTTTCCCGCGTATTACGGTAATAATCTATCATAATGTGCGGCGTAGCAATTATCTTTTTAATACCTAAATCAATCATGGCCTGAACCAACACAATTGATTCTTCTACCGTTTGTGCACCATCATCAATTCCGGGTAAAACATGCGAATGCATATCTACCCCGAGTGTGCTGTAATCGAACGTTCTTACATATTCAACCTTTTTTTTGCTAAAAAGCCCAAACATGGTTATCTGTTTTCATATTGATCCTGATAATATTGTTTGTAATTACCTGAGGTAATGTTGTTTAACCAGTCTTCATTAATTAAATACCAGCTAACGGTTTTTTCCAAGCCTTGTTCAAAAGTAACACTTGGTGTCCAGCCCAATTCGTTTTTTAATTTTGATGCATCGATGGCGTAACGTAAATCATGGCCGGCGCGATCTTTCACATAAGTAATCAGTTCTGCTGATTCTCCTTCTGCCCTGCCTAATTTTTCGTCCATAATTTTGCATAACAGCTGTACCAGATCAATATTTTTCCATTCATTGTGTCCGCCAATATTATAAGTTTTACCAGACTCAGAGTTATGGAATATAACATCAATTGCACGTGCATGATCTTCTACCCAAAGCCAATCGCGGATATTTTCACCTTTTCCATAAACCGGAATTGGTTTTTTCTCCTGAATATTATGAATGGTTAGCGGAATTAATTTCTCTGGAAAATGATTTGAACCATAATTGTTAGAACAATTAGAGATAACCGTATCTATACCGTAAGTATCCTGATAAGCACGAACTAAATGATCAGAACCAGCTTTTGAAGCAGAATATGGCGAATGAGGATCATAAGCTGTTTCTTCTGTAAACATGCCTTCTTCACCTAAAGTACCGTAAACTTCATCGGTAGAAACATGATAAAAACGAGTTTTATCATACTTTCCTTTCCAGCAATCGCGCGCAGCATTAAGCAGATTTGCTGTTCCCACCACATTCGTCATCACAAATTCTAAAGGATTGGTGATGGAACGATCCACATGAGATTCTGCAGCCAAATGAATAACTGCATCCGGTTGCTCCCGCTCAAATAAATTGTTGATAAAAGCAGCATCCACAATATCACCTTTTACAAACTGATAGTTAGGTTCGTTTTCGATATCATGCAAATTGGCCAGGTTTCCGGCATAAGTTAATTTGTCTAAATTGATGATATGATACTGCGGATAATTTTTAACAAACCGACGAACGACATGCGAACCAATAAAACCAGCTCCTCCGGTGATGATAATTTTTTTTTCCATATAAAGTAATGTACTTCTTTTAGCAGATAAATTTTATAAAGGGTTTTGGTTGATATATTTTTCCCAGTTCCAGGCGGTGAGCATCATTTGATCTACATCCAGTTCTGTTTTCCATTTCAGCTTTTCGGCTGCTTTGGTTACATCCCCCCAAACTTGTTCTACATCGCCCAGACGGCGCGGACCAATTTCATAGTTTAGCTTTTCGCCCGTTGTTTTTTCAAACGCCTTGATTACTTCAAGTACAGAACTTCCTTTACCAGTTCCGATATTAAACATATCATAACCGGTAAAATCAGGAGCCGTTTCCATATATTTTAAAGCAGCTACATGAGCTTTTGCTAAATCAACCACATGAATATAATCACGAACATTACTACCATCAGGCGTATTATAATCATTTCCGTAAACCGTTAGTTTTTGGCGTTTACCAATAACAGTTTGGGTGATAAACGGAACTAAATTTTGGGGAATACCAATAGGCAATTCGCCAATTAATGCAGATTGATGCGCACCAACCGGGTTAAAATAGCGTAAGGAAACAATTTTATAAGCACTGCCCGAAGCAATTACATCTTGCAAAATTTCTTCTGCAACTTGTTTGGTGTTTCCGTAAGGCGATTGTGCTTTTTTTACAGGTGCGTTTTCAGTAACTGGTAATTCATCCGGCTGACCATAAACTGTACAACTTGATGAAAACACAAAATTTAGTTTCTTGCCTGAGTAAGCATTCAACAAATTAATCAACGAAAAAAAGTTGTTTTTATAATACATCAAAGGTTTTTGAACAGATTCTCCTACCGCTTTTGATGCTGCAAAATGAATTATACCTTCTAAGTCTGGCTCTTTTGCTACCAGTTCTGCAATTTGATGTTCATAGCATAAATCAAGCTGATAATAAGCTGGTTTATGACCCAAAATTTTTTCAAGCTGATCTAAAATTTTTGGATTTGAGTTAGATAAATTATCTACAATAACCGGTTCGTACCCGGCGTGTACCAGTTCTACTACTGTGTGTGAACCGATAAAGCCTAAGCCGCCGGTAACCAGAATTTTTGACATTGTTATTTGTTGTAATACGTAAAATCTTTATGCTGAATTTCTATATCAGGTAGCGATTTGAAATATTCATACGTGATTTTCAAACCTTCCTCGCGGGATACTTTTGGCTCCCAGCCTAATATCGCTCTGGCTTTTGTAATATCCGGCCGGCGTTGTTTCGGATCATCTGTTGGCAATGGTTTGCTTACCAATTGCTGATCTGTTCCGGTTAACTTAATAATTTCTTCTCCAAATTGTCTGATCGTGATTTCATCTGGATTACCAATATTCATTGGCTGGGCATAATCGCTCATTAATAAACGATGGATACCTTCGATCAAATCATCTACATAACAAAAAGAACGTGTTTGAGAACCATCACCAAAAACCGTCAGCTCCTCTCCTCTTAAAGCTTGACCAATAAAGGCGGGCAAAACGCGGCCATCATTTAAGCGCATACGTGGTCCGTAAGTATTAAAAATACGGATAATACGGGTTTCTACTTGATGAAAAGTATGATAAGCCATCGTAATCGCTTCCTGAAAACGTTTAGCTTCATCATAAACGCCACGTGGCCCAACTGGGTTTACGTTTCCCCAATATTCTTCAGGCTGAGGATTTACACTTGGATCGCCATAAACTTCGGAAGTGGAAGCAACCAGAATCCGGGCTTTTTTATCTTTAGCCAAACCCAATAAATTATGTGTTCCTAACGAACCAACTTTTAAGGTTTGAATAGGAATCTTTAAATAATCAATTGGACTGGCTGGAGAAGCAAAATGCAGAATATAATCTAACTGACCAGAAACATGTATGTATTTAGAAACATCATGATTGTAAAACTCAAAGTTTTCCAGTTTAAAAAGATGTTCAATATTTCTCAGATCACCGGTAATCAGGTTATCCATAGCGATAACATGGAAATTTTCCTTGATATAGCGTTCACATAAATGAGAACCTAGAAAGCCCGCTGCCCCGGTAATTAAAATTCGTTTTCTATTTTCCATTATTGAATCGTTTTTCTGCCGATGCTGCTGTAATAAAATCCCATTTTGTTCATTCTATCCAAATCGTACAAGTTTCTGCCGTCAAAAATAACACTATTCTTTAGTTTCTCTTTTACAAAGCTGAAATCCGGCGTTCTGAAAACAGACCATTCCGTAACAATCAGCAGTGCATCTGCACCATCCAACGCTGCATAACGATCCGGCGCATAAGTAATTTTATCACCCAACATTTTCTGCACGTTTGGCATTCCTTCCGGATCATAAGCCACTACTGAAGCACCGTATTTAATCAGTTCATCAATAATATATAATGCCGGGGCTTCGCGGATATCATCGGTTTCCGGTTTAAAAGCTAATCCCCAAAGTGCGAATTTTTTACCTTCAATTCCTTCTTTAAAATATTCTAATACTTTTTTTACCAATATTTTTTTCTGTGTTTCGTTTACTTCCATCACAGAATCCAGGATTTTAAAATCATACCCAAACTCTTTGGCAGATTTGGCCATCGCTTGCACATCTTTCGGAAAGCAACTTCCGCCATAACCTACACCCGGAAATAAAAAGCGTTTCCCTATACGCGCATCAGCACCAATTCCGGCACGCACCATATCTACGTTTGCACCAACCAGTTCGCACATGTTGGCTACTTCATTCATGAAAGTAATTTTGGTAGCCAAAAAAGAATTGGCTGCATATTTTGTTAATTCTGAGGAACGCTCATCCATAAACAAAATAGGGTTTCCCTGGCGTACATACGGGCTGTATAAATCGCCTAAAATTTCGCGTGCGCGTTCGTCTGTAGTGCCGATAACCACACGGTCTGGTTTCATAAAATCTTCTACAGCTACGCCTTCGCGCAAAAACTCGGGATTGGAAACTACGGCAAATTCAACAGTTGTATTTTCTTTAAAAGCAGCCGTTACTTTATCAGCCGTACCAACCGGAACAGTTGATTTGGTTACAATTACTTTATATTCAGTTATTAGTTTGGCAATGTCTTTTGCAGCACCTAAAACGTAGCTTAAATCCGCAGAACCATCTCCACCCGGAGGCGTTGGTAAAGCCAAGAAAATAACCTGTGCTTCCTTAATGGCATCGGCTAAATCTTTTGTAAAATGCAAGCGGTTCTGTTTAATGTTCCGATGAAAAAGCTGCTCTAAGCCGGGCTCATAAATTGGTAGAACGCCGTTTTGCATGGCTTTTACTTTTTCTTCATTAATGTCCACACAGATCACCTCGTTTCCGGTTTCTGCGAGACATGTTCCGGTTACTAAACCCACATAACCTGTTCCTACTACGGCAATTTTCATATTTGAAATTTTTGTTTTAACATTTGTTCTACCTTCGACGAATATATAAATTTTTGTTAAGCAATGCTTTTTTTATACCAACTTACCGTTCAGCTTTACCATATTGGCATTTGGCTGGCGTCCTTTTTTAACCAGAAAGCCCGGTTTTGGATTGATGGCCGCAGAACTCAAAAGCCTGTTACGATAAATACAAGTATATGGTTCCATTTTGCTTCGTTGGGCGAGTTTGAACAAGGCCGGCCGGTTCTCGAAAAGCTAAAATCAGAAAATCCATCGGTAAAAACAGTAGTTACTTTTTTCTCCCCTTCAGGATATGAAATCCGGAAAAATACGCCTTTAGCAGATTATGTGTATTATTTGCCGTTGGATACAAGGCGCAACGCCAAACAATTTCTCAATGCCATCAATCCTAAAATTACTGTTTTTACCAAATACGAATACTGGTATTTTTATATGGATGAGTTATATCAGCGTGAAATTCCGTTGTTTGTAATTTCAGCAATCTTCCGTCCGCAGCAAATATTTTTTAGAAATTATGGTGGCTTTTACCGCAACATGCTTCTTTTAGTGCAACATTTTTTTGTTCAGGATGAAGTTTCAAAAAAGCTTCTAGCCAGCATTAATATAGATGAAGTAACTGTTAGCGGAGATACCCGGTTTGACCGCGTTTGGCAAAATGCACAACATGTAGAACCATTGCAAACCATCATTAATTTCAAAGGCTACAACAAGGTTTTTATTGCTGGAAGCACCTGGCCGCCTGATGAAGATTTATTGGTGAAATTGATTTCCATTTATCCAAACTGGAAATTCATCATTGCGCCGCACGAAATCGGTAAAGAAAGAATTGCTAATCTAATAGGAAAGCTTCCATCAGAAAAAACCATTTGCTACTCAGAAATCAAACCTGATACAACTGTTTTACAGCAAAAACAGGTTTTAGTGATTGATAATATTGGTCTGCTTTCAAAACTTTATCAATACGGAAATATAGCTTATATCGGTGGCGGTTTCGGCACCGGTATCCATAATACGTTGGAAGCTGCAGCTTTTGGTTTACCGGTTCTTTTCGGTCCGGCCTACCAAAAATTTAAAGAAGCTGTTGATTTGATTAAATTGAATGCCGGTTTTTCTATTATAAACGAAGCATCACTGGAAAGTATAGTTTTCAAACTGGTTTCGGATGAACATTTTTATCAGCAAGCTTCTATGCAAGCTACTAATTATACCCAGCAAAATACTGGTGCAACTAATAGGATTATGCGTTATATCCGTTCAAATTTCTAACTAAGAATTTTGATGCTTCTTTTATCGCCTAAAATATTATTGGTTGTTATTATCAGTTGTCATTTCGACTGTAAGGAGAAATCTTTATCAGAGCGAAAACTTACCTCTGATGTTGAAAGAAGATTTTTCCCTACGGTGAAAATGACAAAATTTAAATTACTGCTTATTTAAAAACTTATGCAACCGCCATTTCCCGCAAAGCCTGAACAAACATCGGCGAATCATTTAAACTTTCTACCAGCTGAATTTTTTCTCCACCTAAAGCTTTAAATTCTTCGTGATATTCTACCGAAACCTCGTAAACTGTTTCTAAACAATCAGCCACAAAAGCCGGACAAAATACCAACATTCGTTTTTTGCCCTGTTTAGCCAGTTCGGCTACCACTTCGCTCGTGTAGGGTTTCACCCACGGGTCGTTTCCTAAACGTGATTGAAAGCAAATGGTGTATTGCTCTTTGCTTAAATTAAGTTTTGCTGCAATTAAACGCGCTGTATCATGGCATTGTGCCGAGTAGCAAAATTTGTTGGCATCAGTTAAAGTAGAGCAGCAATCTGCTGTTTTTAAGCAATGTTTTTGGGTAGGATCAGATTTGATCAGCTGTCTTTGTGGCAAACCGTGGAAGCTGAACAGAATATGATCATAAGTTTCAGGTTGATACTTGCGCCCGTTTTCTGCAAAATTTTCAATCAGCAATTCATTATTATGGAAAGAATTAACGAAAGATAAATCAGGAATTGTAAGCCATTTACTAACCAGTTCCATCACTTTCTGATAAACCGAACCGCTGCTAGCCGAAGCATATTGTGGGAAAAGTGCAATTACTTTTAAACTATCTATATTGGCTGCTTTTAGTTTCTCCAACGCAGATTCTATGGATGGACTTTGGTAACGCATCGCCAGTTCTACCTGGTAGTCATCGCCCAAACTTTCCTGTAATAACTCAGCTTGCTTGATGCTGTAATACAACAAAGGCGAACCATTTTCGGTAGACCAGATTTCCTGGTACAACTTAGCAGATTTTGGCGAGCGAAAAGGCACGATAGCACCTTTTACCAATAAGGCACGTGTTATCGGATTGATGTCAATCACGCGGCCGTCCATCAAAAATTCATCCAGATATTTGCGTACATCTGCTGTTTTCGGGCTATCCGGCGTGCCTAAATTGACTAATAAAACTCCTTTTTTTCCCATAAAAACAAATACAATGCTTCTTTTATGGGTGCAAAATTAGATTTTATTAAATAGGAGTTGTTATGAAATTATCAGGCAGAAATCAATTTGACCTTTTGATAACACAAGCAGTGGAGCTTAATGATTAGTTGAAACAGCCTTCATCTTCCACAACAACCACCAAGGCGTTCCTGGCGCGTCATGATGCTCATAATGATAACCAAAAAAATAGCAGGTAAAAAAAGCAACAAAATGATTTTTGTTTTGCGTGGTAGAATGATGATGATTATCATGCTCGCCTTTGTGCGGCAAATAAGTACCGAAATAAAAAAGTTGTAACGTACTCATCAGCGAAGGTAAAACCCAGAATAAAATCAGGTTTTGTTGCGGAATCCAAATTTTTAAAACGTTAAATAAAATCGCCATAAAAACAACCTGCCAGATAGAAAGGTAATTCCGGATAAAACGAAAATACCAGCTGATAAAATTGCCGTTGTGATAATCCGGATCGTGTTCCGTATGCACATGACTATGATGCAAATGATGTTTAGTATATAATTTCGGATACCAGAAAGCAGCGTAAAATAAGGTGCAAATCTGTCCAATTGCTTTGTTGAGAATTGGATTTGGAGAAACTGTGCCGTGCATCGCATCATGAGCAGTTATGAAAAGCCCGGTGTACAAATGCATCTGTACTAAAATCAGCAAATAAAATAATGGATTTGTCCAGCTAAAATGCCAGCGCATTAACAGAACAGTTGATAAAATCCACAAGGAAATAACAACAGTTGCAAACAATAAACCCAACCCGGAAGCTGTATATTTTTTGATATTCAGGCTGGTCATAACATTTTTAATATTGTTCTAAAACTTGTTTTACTTCTTTCATCAGCCACATTGGTGTAGAAGTTGCGCCGCAAATACCAATTTTGTCGTTCGGCGAAAACATGGAAACCTCCAGTTCATGAGACGAGGAAATAAAGTAAGTATTTGGATTATATTTCCGACAAACTTCATACAAAACTTTTCCGTTGGAGGATTTTTTGCCGGACACAAACAAGATTTTATCAAAACGGCTCACAAATTCCGGCAAATCTTTATCACGGTTAGAAACCTGCCTGCAAATCGTATCATTAGCAATTACTTCATGGCCACGGCTAATCAGTTCATCTTTTATGTTGTAAAACTTAGCCATACTTTTGGTGGTTTGGCTGTACAATGTAAACTTCTTCGGCAACTCAACATCGTCCAGTTCTTTTATATCCTGAAAAACAAGTGCTTCATCATTGGTTTGCCCTTGTAAACCAATCACTTCTGCATGGCCATGTTTGCCAAAGATCAGTATTTTTTCATCCAGATCGTGGGAAGTTTTAATGCGGTTTTGCAGTTTTAAAACAACCGGACAGGAAGCATCAATCAGATTGATATTGTTTTGCAACGCAATGCGATAAGTTTCCGGAGCTTCGCCATGCGCACGTATCAAAACTTTCTCATACTGCAAATTGGGCAAATCCTCATGCGAAATAATACGCAAACCTTTCATTTTCAGGCGTTCAACTTCTTCGTCGTTGTGCACAATATCGCCCAAACAATACAAATAACCGTCTTGCGCCAAAATTTCTTCGGCCATATCAATCGCGTAAACAACGCCAAAACAAAAACCGGAATCCTGATCGATTGTTACCTGAAGCTGGTAGTTTCCCATAATGCAAATTTAACGTTAAATGCTGGATTTAAGTTCTTTAATTATCAGGCAAAATTCAAAACTGCAAAAAATACAAATTGGATTAGTAGCAAAACTGGCGCAACCCAATTTTGGTTTTTAAAGTTGAATTGCTGGAATATGGTAAGTAAAAAAACACTCATCAACAACCAGCACACATAATTTTTTAAAGGAATTTCAGTAGAAAACCAATGCCAGTAATCAAACCGAATGGCAACCGGCTCAATCAGTAAATCTAGCAAAACCAACAAAACTGCACCTGACAATATTTTAGTCCATGCTGTTTTTATCGGTAGTTTTTGTGTGAGAACACCTGTTGCATAAATCAGTAAAAACCAGTTTATGCCAATCATCAACGGAATTTCATCCACCTTAAAACCTAAAGTTGCACCGTAAGCGTAATGACCAAAAAGCCATTGTTTGTGCACGCCAATCCACTCGGCAGCAAAACCAAGTGCCATAATTATACCGATGAAAGAAGCAAATTTTAAGTTGCGTTCCTGATGATTTATAAGCACCAAAAACAGCATCAGCAACAAATGAAACGGCACGATTTGCAAAAAAAGTGGCCGTAAAAAAGGTATTAGAAAACCAATCAATCCAACCAAATGGAATAGAATTACTAGAAAAATAGAAATACGGGCTTTACTCAAATTCAAACTTTTCTCCCTTTCCAGGTGGTAGTTTTGGTGAGATATTTCTTGACGGCTAAATGTGCTACAATTACCAAACTAATCATTTGCAGCGGATGCAGCAGGATATTGTAAAATGGATTTTGTCCGGATGATAATGATATCATCACGCGTGTAAGTACAATCAGCGAAATCATCATCAAAGAAAGCTGCAAGGGCAAAGTTAAGCCAATCAAAATTGGTCCGCCGATAATAAAAACGACATAGAACAAAAACATAATTACGCTATAATTAAAAGGTGCCAGAAAATTTTTACTGAAACCATAAATTGCTTCCTTGTAATTGTTGTACATGCGGCAGCGAATTAAACCGTTGGCCAGTAAACCTTCGCCTTTTAGTTTTTCCTGCTTTACACATTTCATAATTTCTACATCTTCTACCACCTGATTTTTTACTTTTTGATGCCATTGATGTTTGCGGTATTGCTCTGCATCAAAAAACATAAACTGACCACTTGCAGCAGCAAATGCAGGATTTGTAGAAAGATAAATCAGGCGCAACGGCAGCAAATTCAGCAACATGTAGTGCATCAGCGGAACAACTAATTTTTCGCCCAAAGTAACCATTACCTGGTTGGTAAAAAGACTGAGCAAAGCCAAGCGGTGCACTTTTATACGATAAATAGAACTGTTAATCAGGTCGTCGTCAATTTCTTCATCAGCATCTAAAAACAGCAAATATTTCCCTATTGCCTGTTGCGCCAACTGGTAACAGGCAAAGTTTTTTCCCAGCCAGCCAGAAGGCAAAGGTTTGCCGCTGATAATTTTGAAAGCTGCGTTGTTCAAAGCAAAATCTGCACACAATTGATACGTTTGATCGCTGGAATGATCATCCAAAATAATCACTTCTATATTTTTATAATTCTGATTTTTAATGGATTGTAGTAACGTGAGAATATTTCTTTCCTCATCCCGTGCCGGAATCAAAATGGAAACCAGATCATGATATTGGTGAGATACTTTGGTGAGTTTTGGGTTAGAAATAAAGTTGAAAAGCGTGACGCAAAAGCGCAAAATCAGAAAAAAATAGATGAGGTAACAAAACAGAATAGCCATTATTTAACAATTGCAGTTTGCACTATTTTTGATTGATGATAGTGTTGCTGATATGACAATTGAACAGCTGCAAGGTTGGCAAAGTTTGCAACTTCTTCCGTTTTGAGGTAAATAAAAGCGGTTGGTTTAGGTTCCGAAAAATGTTCCATAAAAGAAGCAGCAAAAACATACTGAAACTTCTGATTGCTCATTTCGATTATTTTCCCTAATCCTTTTTCAAAACTAACCGTGTTTGTAAAGTTGGAACTGAGGTTTCCCTGCGGAAAAATCAGCAGTAAATTTTGCGGATCGTTTAATAAATTGCCGGCATATTTTAAGGTTTCCAAAATACTTCTTGAACCTTTGGAAACGGAAAAAGAACCAACGTATTTTAAAAATCCGTGTTTGATGATTGTTTCTTCCAAAATCATCACATGAAATTTCTTTTTAAAAAGTAATTTATTGAGATGAAAAAGTAAAAATCCATCCCACCAGCTGTAATGATTTGCAATAAGTAAAACAGATTTGTCGGAATTGATTGCTATCGGATTATACTCGATTTTGTAAAAATGCTTTTTTACGCGGCGCGAAATATACCAGGAAAAAAAGTTAAACTTCAACCAATTATCTCTATTCCTGACCATGCTGTTTTTACCGATACTTTTTTAGTGACTAACGTTGATTTGATTTTTTAAGGCTTGCTGATGAAAATCGTTGATTTGTCTAGACAATCTTTCCAAATTAAACTCGTGGTTTGTACCGCAATCCAGCAAATGGAAATAAGCAGTTGGTTTAAAACTCTCAAAATAATCAACCAAAACCGAACAATATATAATCTGGCAATTTCCCTTAATATTTTTAACCAGATAACTGATTCCTTTTTCAATTCTGATTTCGGTACTATGATTTGATTCCAGCGCACCTTGCGGAAAAACTGTTACCGCATGATCAGGTTGATCTAATTGCAAAGCTGCATATTTCATTGAAGTCAGCATATCCCGAGAAGTTCGGCTGATGGAAAACGAACCTAGCTTCCGTAGCCACATTCTTTTTTGCAAATGATCTTCCTGCATCATGGTAAAAATTTTTTTGCGGAAGATAAAATGAATCAGATAAGCGCCCATAAAACCATCCCACCAACTAAAATGATTGCATAAAAGAAGTACAGAATGGTTTGGCTTTATCTCAATTTGATTATATAAAGTTAACGCCCGAAAGCTTTTCAGCATTCGCCAACGCATAAAAGGCAAAAAATATTTGTAAAATAACGGATGCCTTTTGCTGGTGATCATGCGGTTTGTTTAGCCATGTATTTGTCCAACTCGGCAGTTACCAGCCAATGGCCTAAAGGTAAAACATGCAACTCCGGCTGATTTAATAAAGAAAGCAATTTTTTGCTATTGCTTATAGGAAATAAATCATCGTACTGGCCAAAATATAAACGGCAACGGATGTGGTTTTGGTTAATTAATAAAGCAATTTGCGCAATATTTGGATGAATGTTTTTAATGTAATTGATGGTAAAATAAGCGTTTAACCGCTTTTGTGGTGTATCAATTTCGCGCGAGGCAATAGCGTATAAACTTTGATCAATTATCCTGAAAAACATAATCAATTTCAAAGCACTCAGCATCATCCAACTACTATAAGTAAGTTTTTTAAACAACATTTTGCCGATAATAGAAGCACGCAAAATTTGAAAACCTTTATGCGGAACCAATCCATCGGGAGCCAGCAAAATAATTTCATCTACCAATGATGCAAAATTTTCTACTAAAAACAAAGCCATGTTTGCACCGATTGAATATCCTAACAAAGAAAACCGCTGCTGGCCAAATTGTTTAAACCAGGTATCAACATAAGCTTTTAAAAACTCCGGCTGCATTCCGCTTATTACTGATGCTTCTTTTACCTCATATAAAGTGGTTGCGCCGTGAAAAAAATGGTCGAAACCGATGATCCGGTATTCTTTGAGTAAAGATTGTTCTAATACATCAAACTGCTTCCCGGTTAACCCGTAACCATGAAACGCAAAAAGCAACTTTTTGCCGCTGCCATATTCGTGATAATGTACTTTACCTAAACCCTCAATCTCCAAAAAACCCATAGTAGCAAGTATAGTTATTTTTTAAAAACGGTAAAAAAACTTAACCTTCAAAATATATAAAAAAACAAAGGGCCGTTGTTTTTCAACAACAGCCCTTGATTTTTTAAGAAAAGATTATTCTTTTTCTTTAGATGCAGAAATATTTACGCCACCTTCTGCAATTTCACTTAACAGTTTATCGGCATTTTTCTCTTCTGCAAGCGTTTCTTCCAGCAATTTTTTTGCTTCTTCATAACCTAAAACACCAGCAAGCGTTTTCAGCGTTCCGTAAGTTGCAATTTCGTAATGTTCGCATTTTTGAGCAGCCGAAATCAAAGCAACATCACGCACTTCTGTTCCTTCTTCTGTGTCGCTTAACAATTCTTCGGCTTCTTTCAATAAGCCGTTCATTGCTTCGCATTTTTTTGCTTCGGCTTCTTCGCCAACAGATTTAAAAACTTGTTCTAAGCGTGCAATTTGTCCTTCTGTTTCTGAAAGATGTGTTGTAAAAGCATTTTTCAATTTGTCAGACGTAGAACCATCAGCTAATTTTTTTAAACCTTTAACTAAATGTTTTTCAGCCCAATAAATATCTTTTAGCTCATCTACAAATAATACTTTTAAAGAATTTTCTTCTTCTGGTGTACGTTCTATTAAAGAAACGATTTTTGATTTTAATGTTGACATGAGTTTAAATTTGTTTTGTTTACGAAGATACAAACATCAGCAAAAAATATTTATTTTAGTTATCAACCCAATCACCCACAATTTTTGCAGATAATAACGCCAGCGGAATCCCGCCGCCCGGATGCACACTTCCACCGCAAAAAAACAGGTTTTTAACTTTGGAAGATTTGTTGGAATGACGCAAAAATGCAGCAAACTGACTATTGGAACTGTTGCCGTAAAGCGAGCCCTGGTAAGAAGAAGTTTTACTTTCGATGCTTCTTGGATCTAAAATGCTTTCGCAAACAATCAATTTATTAATATCTTCTCCTAAAGCTTTTGATAATTTTTGGATAATGTTTTTACGTGCTTCTGCAATTAATTCGTCCCAGTTTTGGTCTTGGTTTGATGGAACATTAATCATCGTAAACCAGTTTTCGCAACCTTGCGGCGCATCTTTAGCTTCATATTTCGAACTGATGTTGAGGTAAATTGTAGGATCGCTGCTGATGTTTTTTTCTTTCCAAATATGTTCAAATTCCTGCTTATAATTTCCGCTAAAAAAAATATTATGCAAATCCAGCTGCGGAAAAGTTTTTTGAATTCCCCAATAAAAAATCAGGGCAGAACTACTTCGCTCTTGTTGTAAAACCCGTTTTGGCGTTAATTCCGGATAATCGGCCAGCAGTTTTTTGTAAGTAAAATAAACATCCGCATTAGAAATAATTATATCCGCAGGTACAAATCCCCGATCATTGCTCTCCACTCCTTTCACTTTATTCTTTTCGATCACAATTTTCTCTACCGCAGAATTGTAATGAAATTTTACACCCAGCCTTTCTGCCAGCGCAACTAAAGCTAACGTGATCTGATAAATACCGCCATCCGGAAAATAAGCACCAAAATGCTGCTCCAGATGTGGAATTACGTTTAAAGTTGCCGGCGCTTTATATGGATTTGAACCGTTGTAGGTAGCAAACCGATCAGCATATTGCACCATTTTTTGATCGGTAAAAAAAGCATTATTCGCCTGATGCATCGAACGGAAAGCATCAATTTGCGGTAAGCGTAAAACCGATTTTAAAGTTTTAAAACTGAGGTAAGTAGATAACCGATGTAACGATTTTTCCAGAAAAACATGGTTCGTGATCTGATAAATCCGCTTACTATTTTGAAGATATTTTCTGATCGTTTCCGGCTGATCGGTTGTTTTTTTACTGATTTCTACAGCAAAAGCTTTCTCATTGCTTAAAGCATTTAGCTGCGTACCATCTTCATAAAAATAACGGCAAACCAAATCTAACTTTTGATAGGTAAAAGAAGCATTTGGGTTTTCTCCGGCCAATTCAAATAATTCGTCCACATATTGCGGCATCGTGAACAAACTTGGCCCGGCATCAAACCGAAATCCATTTTGTGTAATTTCAGCAAGTTTTCCTCCAGGATAACTGTTTGCTTCAAAGACTTCCACCTCAAAACCCTTTACTGCCAGTCGAATAGCAGTTGCAATTCCGGCAATTCCGGCACCAATTATGATAACTTTTTTGGGCATTCAGGTACTGGGTTTGAGGTATCAGGAAACGCAAATATAGTTCAACAAAAAAGCAGAACCGTTATGGATCCTGCTTTTCGAATACTGTTTTTATCAGTGTTTTTTTAGATTTCCTGACCTGGAGAATGATGAACTTCTTCCACTTCATGCTGTCCTTCCAAAATCTCTTCAATTAATTTTTTGTTGAATGCCGGCAAATCTGCAGGTGTGCGGCTGGTTACCAAGCCTTTATCGGCAACAACTTCTTCGTCAACCCAATTTACACCTGCATTTTTTAAATCGGTTTTTAAGGATGGATAAGAAGTCATTGTTCTGCCGCTGATCATGCCGGTTTCAATTAATGTTTGCGGACCGTGGCAAATCGCTGCAACTGGTTTGCCTTCATCCAAAAATGCAGACACAAAAGCTACCGCATCTTTATCCTGACGCAATTTATCGGGGTTTAAAACACCGCCCGGAAGAACCAATGCGTCATAATCGTCCGGACTAACTTCGCTTAATTTTTTATCGGCAGTAACGGTAATTCCCCAGTTAGTTTGGTCCCACGCTTTGATTTCGCCACCTTCAGGAGAAATGATATGAACAGTTGCTCCAGCATCTTTTAAAGCTTGCTGCGGACTGGTTAATTCTACTTGTTCAAAACCTTCTTCGGTTAAAATTGCTATTTTTTTATTACTTAAATCAGCCATGATATTTTAATTTATGTGCTTAAAGGAAGTAATTATATTACTTCCTGCTCTAAAAAACAGTCTTTTTAAAAGTTAGTTTTTAGTAAATTGAAATTTAATTGTTGTTTCTTGCTATAATATTGTCCAAATATTTATAGCCTGTTCCGGTATTTAAAAACAATACTTTTTCGTTTGTTGCAATCCAGCCAGATCCAATTAAATCTTGTGCTGCTTTCCAAACGGCTGCACCTTCCGGTGCCAACAAAACGCCTTTTTCGCGAGCAGCTTTTTTTGTAAAGTTGATGATGTCTTCCTCGCTTACCGAAACTGCTGTTCCGTTGGATTCCTTCAAAACTTCCATCATTAAATCCATCCCGAAAGGAAAAGGAACAGCCAAACCATTTGCCACAGAAGCTGCTGGAAGTTCGTATTCGTTTTTTTGTCCGATAAAAGAAGCATATACTTTAACAACTGGCTGGCATGCTTCGGATTGTACGGCAACCATACGTGGTAATTTCTCGCCAATCCAGCCCATTTGCTGCATTTCGCGGAAAGCTTTCCAGATGCCAATCAAACCTGTTCCGCCACCAGTTGGATACAAAATTACATCCGGCAACTGCCAGTCAAAATGTTCTGCAATTTCATAGCCCATGGTTTTTTTACCTTCAATCCGATAAGGTTCTTTTAAAGTAGAGATATCAAAAGCACCGGTTTCTTGTTTCAGTTCGGCTACTTTTTTGCCGCAATCGCTAATTAAACCATCAATCAAAATTACTTCCGCACCGTGCAATTCACATTCCTGGATAAAAATAGCAGGCGTATGGCTCGGCATCACAACCGTTGCTTTGATACCAGCTTTTGCACAAAAAACAGCCAGTGCACCGCCAGCATTTCCGGCAGTTGGCACGATGCAATGTGTAATCCCGAATTCTTTTGCTTTGGAAACCGCCATGCCAATTCCGCGCGCTTTAAAAGAGCCGGAAGGATTGTAGCTTTCATCTTTCAGATACAAGTCCACGTTTTCAAATTTTTCAAAAAAACGTGTAGGTGTATATCCTTCACCTAAAGAAACAATGTTCTCTGATTCAAAAACGGGTAAAAACTCCTGATAACGCCACATATCCTGACGGCGGTTTTTCAATTCTTCTTTTTCTGGCGGAGCAGAAAAATCATATTCTACCAGAAAAGGTTTGGTGCAGCAGGGAGAAAAAGTATGAAGCTGGTGTATATCGTAACTTAATTTGCAATTAGAACAAATTAAATTTGTAGCGAGAGAAATGCTTTGGATTGTTGTTTGCATCTAACAAAAATACTTGCTTCATTATTACTAAGCATATATAATTATTGAATAACCTATAAGTTAAAGTTATATTGATTGCATACAATACCGAATGAATTGCTTGGTCAAACCATATTCTTCGCTTCCTTTTCTTCGGATAAAATAAAATTCGCGTTTGATTTGTAAACCGGTAACCGGCACTTCTACCAGTTCTCCTGAGTTCAATTCGCGCAAAATAGAAGGACGCGGCAAAAATCCGAGGCATTCATCGGCTAATAAAAAATTCTTTAATGCTTCGGTTCCGCCAAGCCTGATTTTTACCTTTAAATCTGAAGGTTTGAGGTGATGACCAGCCAGTTCATGCAATAGCGCATGTAATGTTCCCGAACCACGTTCGCGCAAGGCCAGCGGAATAGTTTTCAGTTCTGCTATCGTTAAACTTTTTCCAGTTAAAGTACTTTTTTTAGAACAAACAGCGATCACTTCATCGTTTAAAAAATGCTGGTAAGAAACGGTTGTGAGTTTGTTTTCTACTTCGATAATACCCAAATCTATTTCATGATTGAGCAAAGCGTTCATCACGTTTTCAGAATTCCGGTTGACCAATTGTATATCAATATTTTTAAATTTTTCCTGAAAACCTGATAAAATTGAAGGCAAAACATACAGCGCAATTGTGGTACTGGCACCGAGTTTTAAAAAAGCGGAAGCATCTGCACCTTTACTTAGCGTTAACAGATCAAACTCAATCTTCTTTTCAATTTCCCGCGCTTCCAGCAAATACTGATACAATTTCTGTCCGGCTTCGGTAATTAAAATCGAATTTCCTTTGCGTTCAAACAAGGCTAATTTGTACTGTTCTTCCAGGATTTTAATCTGTTTACTTACCGCTGGCTGACTGATAAATAAAGCTTTGGAAGCCTTAGAAAAGCTTAAATGAGCTGCTACTTCCAGAAAAATTCGATGCGTGATAGAGATCATGCTGTTTTTATCGACTAAAAAAGGGCGGTAAGAATATCTTATCGCCCTTTACAATTTTGTATGCTGTTTTTATCCTGCTATTTCTGCCGGCTCACCAATTAAATGGTTTGCCACTAAATATTCTGCAATTTGGATGGCGTTTGTTGCTGCGCCTTTACGCAAATTATCAGAAACGATCCAGCAGTTAAGTGTATTTGGCTGACTTTCATCTCTGCGGATTCGTCCTACAAAAACTTCGTCTTTATCATGTGCATCCAGCGGCATTGGATATTTTAAATTGGCTACATCATCAACAACTACAATTCCAGGCGATTTCTCCAATAGTGTTTTTACTTCACTTAAATCAAAATCGTTTTCAAACTCAATATTTACAGATTCTGAATGACCACCCATTACCGGAATCCGAACGGTAGTTGCGGTAACTTTAATACTGTCATCACCCATAATTTTTTGGGTTTCCAAAATCATTTTCATTTCCTCTTTGGTATAACCGTTTTCGGTGAAAACATCAATATGAGGCAACACGTTCAAATCGATTTTATACGGATAAGCCATTGGCCCTTCAATTCCTTTGCGCTCGTTCATCAACTGCTCAACTGCTTTTACGCCTGTTCCGGTTACGGATTGATAGGTGGAAACCACAACACGTTTGATTTTGTAAGCATCGTGCAACGGCTTTAAAGCAACAACCATCTGGATTGTAGAGCAGTTTGGATTGGCTATGATTTTATCTTCCGCAGTTAAAACATCGGCATTAACTTCGGGTACAACCAGTTTTTTTGTCGGGTCCATGCGCCAGGCAGATGAATTATCAACCACCGTAATTCCGGCTGCTGCAAAAAGCGGTGCTTGTTCTAACGAAGTGCTTCCGCCGGCAGAAAACAAAGCAATATCCGGTTTCATGCTGATGGCAGTTTCCGCAGAAACTACTTTGTACTGCTTTCCCTTAAATTCAACTTCCTTACCAATACTCTTTTCTGATGCTACAGGAATTAATTCTGTTACGGGGAAGTTGCGTTCTGCCAGAACCTGCAACATTTTCGTTCCCACCAAACCGGTGGCGCCTACTACTGCTACTTTCATTTTTATTTGTTATCTATTTTATTGAATGATGCTCAAATATGCAAAATTTTTTGAGGTTTTTGAGGCTAAACGATGAGCACTCCAATTTTCTGTGCATAAAAGAAGCATCAATCAACTGTTAAAAACAAAAACGTTTAGATCAAATTTTTAACTTTGGAGCTGATTGCCGATTGCTATCAGCCATAAACTATTAATCCTCAACAATAAAAATATAAATGGGAAGAGCATTTGAATTCCGTAAAGAAAGAAAATTTAAAAGATGGGCCAAAATGGCCGTGCAATTTACCCGATTAGGCAAAGAAATTGTAATGGCGGTAAAAGCCGGCGGCGGCAGTCCGGATACCAATTCCAGGTTGCGCACAGCCATGCAAAATGCCAAAGCGGTAAACATGCCGAAAGACCGTGTGGAAGCTGCAATTAAACGCGCTACCAGCAAAGATGAAAGCAACTACGAAGAGATTGTGTACGAAGGTTATGCGCCGCATGGCGTTGCCGTTTTGGTAGAAACCGCTACAGATAATACCAACAGAACTGTGGCCAATGTGCGCAGTTATTTTACTAAAACCAGTGGTTCGTTAGGTAAAACCGGTTCGTTAGATTTTATTTTTAGTAGGAAATCTGTTTTTACTTTTGAACCGAAAAATGTGGAACTGGACGAACTGGAGCTGGAACTGATTGATGCCGGACTGGAGGATTTATTTGTAGAAACGGATGAAGAGGGAAACGATATCGCCGTACTTCATGCCGCTTACGAAGATTTTGGTAAAATGCAAAAAGCATTGGAAGAACAAGGCATTGAAACCAAAAGTGCCAAACTGGAACGCATTGCGCAATCGCATCATGATGTAACCGAAGAGCAAGTTGCAGATGTAATGAAACTGATTGATAAGCTGGAAGAAGATGACGACGTGCAAGCCGTTTACCACAATATGGCGGAATAGTTGATTTTGTTTTTTGTGTGATAAAAACAGTATCTTGTAATCATGAACCTGTGAAATAATGGCTGATAAAGATTTGCTTGAAACTATTGCTGATATGTTGCGAAAGCTGGATGAACATTCTGAAACGCTGGAACTGCAAAATAAAGCGCTGCAACAACAAGGCGAAGTGTTGACCGCTTTTATGGAGGGCTCGCTTAAGCAGTTCGATTAACAGCTGATCATCAATGAAAAGATTGTTAATCGATTAGATCATTTAGAATCAAGATTTAATCGAAACTAACTAAAAATTCGCTTATAAATTACCGGACACTCATTTGTTAAGTAGCTTCTTTTAAATGCTAACGTTTGAAGAATTTTTTCAGAAAAAGAAAATAAACCTATCTCAGTTTCAGGTTGCGGAGCCAGCTTTGTTTGCAGAATTTTCTAGTCATTATCCTTTAATGGGCGAAAAAAGCTTTGATCACACAAAAAAATACTGGTTTAATAGTTTGCGGCGCAGTTATCCTCTGACAGAAACTGTAAAACCGCACGCAGTTCAACCGGAAGCTATTTCTCCAATGGCTGTGCAAGGAGTTGCAGTTGCAGCAGCGCAAAATATAGATGCTGGAATTGAAAGACCAAAGTTTGCAGAAGATAATTTGCCAGATTTGGTTGATGAAAATGTGCTGAAAAGCGAGGTATCTTTAACGGAAGAAGAAAAAATTATTAAAGAAACTGATCCTGAAATTCCTACCGTAAAACCTGCTTTCAAACCTCGTTTTAACGCAAAAAATATCAACAAAACTGAAACTGAAAATTTATCGGAACCGATAGTAGAAGTTAAATCCCAACCTACAACTGAAAGGCTACAACCTGAAATTGAACCTGCAAAACCTGCTTTCAAGCCACGGTTCAATATGCAGAATATCAAAAAAGATGTGGTAAAAGAAGTATTGGAAACTGAAGCTCAAACGCCAGAACCGGTAATTGAAAATTCTCAACTAGTAGCTGAACCGGTGAAACCTGCTTTCAAGCCGCGGTTCAATATGCAGAATATTAAAAAAGATGTGGTAAAAGAAGCATTGGAAGTCGAAGCTCAAACGCCAGAACCGGAAACTAAAAATCCTCAGCTTGAAACTGAACCCGCAAAACCAGCTTTCAAGCCACGGTTTAATATGCAGAATATCAAAAAAGATGTGGTAAAAGAAGCATTGGAAACAGAAAAGCTTAAATCCGAAACAGAAAATATAGAACCTACTGCATCAGAAGAAGATAAAGAAGCGAAACCTGCTTACAAGCCTCGCTTTCAAATGAAAAATATGCCTAAACCACCTGAGGATCAGGAATAGCGTTTTACTTTTTTAGTTGCATAAAAACTGCCGGCAAAAGAAGCATCAACTTTTTACTAACCGAAACCATTAATCAGCCTGAACTGATACTACTTTTGGTTTTTTAGCTAATACATTTATCGGCTGCGGTACTTTTACATAATAACCTGAGCCATCATAAATCCGTTTCCGCGGATGAGTTTTGCATTCGGCAGAGCAGCATCCGTCTAATACTGAACCGCATTCATCACATTGCGTAAAATGCTCATTACACTCCGGGTTGGCGCAATTGATCATTTTTGGTGTTTCTTTTCCGCAGTTAAAACAGCGGGAAATAATAACCGGATTAACTGAATTTACATCAACCGATAAACGGTTATCAAACACATAACATTTGCCTTCAAAATCTTTTCCGCCGGCTTCTTTTCCGTATTTAATGATGCCGCCGTGCAACTGGTAAACATTTTCGAAACCTTCGTGCAACAGCAAAGCAGATGCTTTTTCGCATTTGATGCCGCCGGTACAATAGGTTAAGATTTTTTTATCCTTAAAAGAAGCAAGTTGATTAATCATTTCGGGAAAATCCCGAAAGTTTTCTATATCAAAAGTAACTGCGTTTTTAAATTTGCCTAAATTGTGTTCGTAGTTGGACCGTACATCAAGTACCACAACATCATCGCGGTCTTTCATCTCCATAAACTCCAGCGGTTCTAAATGAATGCCTGTTTGCTTGTTTGGATCGATCATTTTAGGATCACGCAAACCAGAATGCACAATTTCTGATTTGTACCGAACGTGCATTTTCATAAACGAAAGCTCGGCTACATCATCAATTTTGAAGTCGATTTTGGCAAAACGCGGATCATTATGGAGCGTTTGCATGTACGTTTCACATGCTTCTTTTATGCCCGAAATTGTTCCGTTTAAACCTTCATCAGCAACGATTACGCGCCCAGTTAAATTTAAACTTTTGCAAAATTGTAAATGATCAGCAGCAAATTGCTCTCCGTTTTCTATCGAAACGTAACAATAATAAAGTAAGGTTTGATATTTCATAACAACATTGATACTGGTGTAAACAGCGTAAAATGAGACTCAAAAGTAAGAATTAAGTTATAAATTGTAGGTTTTAAGTTGTGAGAGGTGTGTTATACCATAATACACATTTTAAAACTTACCACTTACAACCTATTAAAATCCATAATAAATTCTAAAGCCTTGATGTACTTTTTTGCCCGCATCAAAAGCAATACCATAATCTACCCGGAAAATAAAGCGTTGCACACCAACGTATAATTCGGTGTAATTGTGCTTTAAAGGTTGTGTTAGGTAATTGGCACCTGCAATTTCTTCTAATTTAAACCGGCGTAAAAAAGGCACTTTGTTCAGCAAAAATCCGGAGAAGTTTTGTTCAAGATGGCCTTCCAAAAAATGATTATTAGTACTGTACGGATAAAAATCAAGGAAATGAAACGAGCCAATTTCTGGGTTAAAGGTTGTGCTTTGGTTGCCGCGGAAATGTTTATAATCCGGATAAAAAATTTCTTTGGTATTGAAGAATTTACCTGCGGATACCGAAAAAGAAGAATAACCGAATAATCCGGTTCTGATATGATTTTTAAAAACATTTATCGCACCAAAATCATAATTTTCATCAGAACCTAATATGCCAAAAGCTTTGCGATAATTTAGCCTGACTTGCGGATATTTGGATGGTTCGTAAAAACGGCCATCCGGGCGCGTTGTATATTGCTGATCAAAAGTAAGCAAAGCACTTGCCCTGAAAGTCAAAGATTGGTACTCCGGAAATAATGTTGTTTCTGCTGCCGGATTTAATGGATTGTTGGATGTTAACTTATTATCCTGATTAATTTTATCCAACATAGCTGTGTTGTACAGCTGTTTGTGGTTGGCATATTCCAGTTCGCCCCGTAACAAAATACCGTTGGTTACTTCGCGCTGCGTGCCAAACATCGCAGCTTCTGATCGGTACAATTTCAAATAATTCTGGTTATATAAAATTGTTCCCAGCGAATTAATCAGCAAAGTTTGCGTTCCTAAATTGTTTAAATCCAACACATCAGTTCCAATTTTACCAAAAATTGTCCCTTGGTTTATCGGGTCATAACGGTAATTTGCTTCAGCATTAACGCTTAACAACTTGTTTGCAAAACCATACCGGATGTTGGGTGTAACAGAAAAAGCATGTCGGTATTCATCACTTTTGGTATAAGTTGCTTTTAGGTTTACTGCAAAACCTTCTACCGTGTTGTAATGAATTTGCTTGTAAATAGCTGGAAAACTAAGCGAAGTATAATTGTAACGATCATTTTTGGTGTAACCAGCAATCAAAAACGGAAATATTTTGAAGTGGTTATTTGCTCTTTCTAACGAATCTAGGTACGGTTTACTTTGCTTTCTTTCTGCATTATCGTCCCGAAACTTATAGTTATATTTTTCTTCGGAAGTTAGCGGGACTGGGCGGTTTTGGTTCCAGTAAACCGAATCTTTTTTGTTTACTTCTTTGGTGATTTTCATGATCTCGCCATTAAAGAAGTTTTTTGGAAATTTCGGATCGGTGTTGTAATTTCTGTAAATACCAATAAAATATCCATCAAACTGAAAACCTAAAACTTTTCCTTTAAAACCAAATTGCACAAAAGCCGGCTGCCAAATGTTGTTTTTAACGGGAATATATTGCTGACTTAAATTTAATGTATCTACAAAATTAATCTGAGAATCTTTGGTGAGATGTAAATCAACACTGTAAATGCGCCACTGGCCATCAACAATATAAATATTTCCTCTAAAAACCGGATCAAACTGCCGGCGCGGAATTACCTGAATTTTATCAACCGTTTGTCCGTTAATTACATCCGTTCCCAGCAATTTATAGCGGTAATAAAACAAAGCATTATCAGCAATCGGCGAAACGAAACCGCGGTTGGTTAAACCGTTTAAATCAATCAGGTTTTGGTAAAAGGATAATTGCAGATCAGAAGCACGGTTAAAACTAAACCCATTGCTACGACCAGCAATTTTAGAGGAAACCATTACTTCTCTGATCTTTCCCGGTTCTTCATAATTGAAATGAGATTCGGATTCCGACAGATAAATAATCCCTTTCCGGTTAGAATCCAGCTGCAATATTTTTTGTACATCCCGGCCTAAAATCTTTTTTGGCGCACTGATTAATTTTTGCACACCTTTAACATAAACATCACAGGAATAAGCTTTTAACTCTGTTAAATATTGTTTTCGTTTTCGGATGGATTTGCGGATAATGGCATAAGCCGGATCTTCACCGCTGCCGCTGATTGATACTTCTTTTAGCTGGTAAATTTCTTTATCGAGTACAATATCGTGCTGCAGGTTGTTTTGTATCGTCAGGTGTTCTACTTTTTCTTTAAAACCAACAAAACGGTAAACTACATCGTAAGTTCCTGGATTGAGTTTAAACTGATACAAACCTCTGTCGTTTGCAGACGTGCCTTGCGTTGTGTTTTTTAAGTAGATGGAAGCGAAAGGTACCGGTTTGCCCTGCGCATCTGTTATTTTGCCGGAAATTAAAAACTGTTGAGAAAAGGCTTTAGAAATGCACAGCAAATAAATAAACAGCAATAAAGTTTTTTTCATAAAAAAAGCGGATTGCTACAAAGATGCGTTTTCAAACCAAAAGGTTTCGCTGTGTTTATAATTTTTACCTGAAACTAATAATGCTTCTTTTACGGGTAAAATATTGGGGAGTTATAAACTATACACATACCGGAAACCTTGGTACACTTTCCGGTGCCCGTCAAAAGCAAAACCATAATCAAACCGGATAAGTAGCTTTTTAATTCCGAAATAAAATTCGTTGTAGTTAGGCAAAATCCTTTGGGTGAGGAAAGAACCGCCGACAATTTCTTCCAATCGTAATTTGCGTACCAATGGTAACCGGTTTAAAAAATATCCTCCAAAATTATGCTCATAATGCCCTTCCAGATAGTTACGATTGGTACTATAAATGTAGTAGTTAAGATAATGGAAACTGCCTAAAGAAGAATCAAAAACAAAAGGCTGACCGCCACGAAACTGTTTATAATCAGGATAATAAACATTTTTATAATTTAAAAAAGTTCCTGTAGAAAAATAGTACGACGAATAACCGAGCGTACCCATCCGCAGCCTATCTTGAAAAACATCAACAGAAAGAAAATCATAATTAATATCCGAACCTAAAACCGGAAAACCTTTACGGTAATTTACGCGCAAACGAGGATAAGGTGATGGTTCAATAAATTTCCCGTCGGGCCGCATAGTATATTGCTGATTGAAAGTAAAAGTAGCCGAACCGCTGAAAGAAAGTGCCTGATAATGCGGAAAAAGCGGCACATTGCTTCCGGGATTTAAAGGATTATTTGATTCTGGCGGAAAGCCAAACTTGGGAGATACTTGCGTGCTGTCTCTTCCGGATAAAGTACGTACATTGTTTAAACTGCGCCGGTCTGCATATTCCAGTAAACCATTCAGCAAAATGCCATTCTCTACTTCGCCCTGCGTTCCGGCTTGTATAAATTTAGATTGGTACAGCTTTAACAAATTATGCTCGGCAAACAAAGTACTCAAGGTATTCAAAAAAAGGCTGACTGTACCCGAATTATTTAGGTCGAGAAAATCAGAACCGATTTTACCGTAAAAACTGGCCTGCTTTAAAGGGTTGTACCTGTACGAAGCATAAACGTTTGCATTTAACCGTTCCCTGGCAAAACTATAACGAATGATTGGCCTGATTTCTAATGTTTTGCCATTTGCAGCAAACCTTTTGTAGCGTGGCGCTACGTTTACGCCCCAACCTTCTACCGTGTTGTAAAATACAATATCTTTTGGCGATTGAATATTATAAACCTGTTTGGCATCCAAACTTTTTACTGTGTAGCCATTGATAATCCAGGGAACAAATAAAAACGTGTTGTTTACAGTTTGTGCCGAATCCTGGTATTGATAGGATTGCCGCTTTTTGCCCAAACTATCTTTATTGTAGTAATAAATTTTTTCCTGCTGAGTTAAAGGCACCGGCCGGTTTTGGTTCCAATAAACAGAGTCTTTTCTAAAAGCCTGTTTCGGGATTTCCATCACCTGATTATTAAAAAAAGCCGGCGGAAAGCTTGGGTTGATTTTATAATCAGCATAAATACCTTCATAATAACCGCTGAAAACAAAGCCCAGCACTTTGCCAGTATAATTAAAACGGACTGAAGATGGTTCCCAAACATCGCCCACAACCGGAATATAGCGTTGCGTAAGCCGTAAAGAATCTACAAAACTGATGTTGGCCAGCTTAAATAACTTTAAATCAACACTGTGTATGCGCCAATCGCCATCTGCAATATAAATAAATCCATTAAAAGTTGGGTGGCTTTTGCGTTTGGCTATTACCTGAATTTTGTGGATCAGACGGCCGTTCTCCATAAAACTTCCGCTTAATTTATATCGATAAAAAGCCAAAGCATTGCTTGCAACGGGCGATACAAACGAACGGTTGCTTAAAGCATCCCAGTGCAGCAGGTTTTCGTAAAAATTGGTTTTGATATCCAGCGCGCGGTTAAAACTAACAGAAGCATGGTCTCCGGCTGCCCGCGATGCCAGCAAAACTTCCTTTATTTTGCCTGGCCGCGAAAAATTAAACTGCGAACTGGCTTCTGACTGGTAAATGATACCGCTGCCATTTTTATTTAAACTGAGTGCTTTAAGTACACTGTCTCTAAGGTAACGTTTTGGCCCGCTTACTAATTTTTGTACGCCTTTTAAATAAACATTGCACGAATATCCGTTTACCTGTTTTAAATAAAAACTGCGTTTGGCAATTGCTTTTTTTATGATGGCATAAGCCGGGTCTTTGCCTGTAACCAATGCTTCTTTTAGCCGGTAAATTTCGGGGTTTAGTTTGATGTTGATTATTGTATCCTGCTTCAAATCCAGTTTTACAACCGTTTGCTTTTGTCCGATTAACCGGTAAATAAGCTTATAAGAACCGGGATTTAGCTGCAGGCGATAAAAACCCCGCTCGTTGGCAACTGTGTTTATGGTAGTATGTTCTGCAAAAATAGCGGCAAACGACAGCCGTTTGCCGGTACTATCGGTAATTGTGCCTGTTACCTGCAATTTTTGCTGGGCAAGCACCAATGCAGGAAACAGAAAAATACAGAAAAACAGAAAAATTTTTGACATGAAAAAAGCAAAACAATTAGATAAAACCGGCAGAAAAAAGTTTGATCTTGCTACATTATAATTAGTTGTATAAACAGAATTTTTACAAAGCCAAATATACCGGTTAATTTACTGCGAATCATAAAGCCCAGTTTTAAATGATTATTGCAATTTCCTCAGGTAAAAGAAGTATCTTGTTTTGCTTAAAACAATTCAGAGCAATTTTTTCTGCGGAGAAAACTAAATCAAACCAAATGATTTAAACAAGCGCAAATAAGATTATAACCCTTATTTTTGTGTTTCAATCTAATTCTGGTTATTCCGGTATTTATCATGCAAAATCTAATCCATCAATATACAACAGAAATTAACGCTTTTGAACCTGCTGATGCTGCCGGACTGGAATCGTTTCGCATCCGTTTTTTAGGAACTAAAGGATTGATTAAAGATCTGTTTGATCAATTTAAAACTGTTTCTACCGAAGAAAAACGCACGTTTGGTAAAACGCTGAATGAGTTTAAACAATTGGCAGAAACCAAATATCAAACCTTAAAAGAGCAGCTGGAAACACAACCGGAAAAAGCAGTTTCAAAAGATGATTTGACTTTGCCGGGAACAGGGTTTCAGTTAGGTTCGCGCCATCCGCTTTCTTTGGTTCGAAACGAAATCATTGATATTTTTAAACGCTTGGGATTTATTGTAGCAGAAGGACCTGAAATTGAAGACGACTGGCATAATTTTTCAGCCTTAAACTTCCCGCAGGAACATCCGGCGCGCGATATGCAGGATACTTTTTTTATCAGCAAAAAAAGTCCGGCTGATGCTGCCGAAGTTACTGGCGATATTGCTTTGCGCACGCATACGTCTTCTGTACAAGTACGGATGATGGAAATGGGCAAACCGCCTTTCCGCGCCATAATGCCGGGCCGCGTTTATCGTAATGAAGCGATTTCTGCACGTGCACACTGTTTTTTCCACCAAGTTGAAGGACTTTATGTTGATGAAAACGTGTCTTTTGCAGATTTAAAGCAAACGCTATATCATTTTGTGCAGGAATTATATGGCGAAGGAACCAAATTGCGTTTTCGTCCCTCCTATTTCCCTTTTACAGAACCTTCTGCGGAAATGGACGTATCCTGCAGCATTTGCAAAGGCGCAGGCTGTCAGATGTGTAAATACAGCGGTTGGGTAGAAATTTTAGGTTGCGGGATGGTTGATCCGAATGTGCTGGAAAACTGTGGTATTGATTCTGAAAAGTACACCGGTTTTGCCTTCGGGATGGGCATTGAACGCATTACCAATTTAAAATATCAGATTAAAGATTTACGTTTATTTTCCGAAAATGATGTCCGCTTTTTGAAACAGTTCCAAACCGAAATCAGTTGATTAAACTTACGCCGATACTGTTTTTATGCCTGTTATTTCTCTCCTGCGGGAAGTCAAACGTTGGAGCCATTCCTAATGTTCCGGTAAATTTTAGTGCGCCGTTGTCAGATCCACGGTTAAGCCGGCTTTCTGCCGCTGGCGGAGCAGTTATTATTGATGGTTATGGCGTTTCTGGAATTATTATTTACCATCGTCCGGATGATATTTATGTTGCTTACGATCGCTGCAGCAGTTATCAGCCCGAAAACAGATGTGCAATTACGCTGGATAGTCCAACATTTACGGCAACAGATCCTTGCAGTGGTTCCAAATTTTCTTTGTCAGACGGTTCTCCCGTGAAAGCGCCGGCAACACGCTATTTACGTTCTTACACCGTAAATAAAAGCATCAATCAAATTTTTGTAACCAACTGATGGAACCTGATAAAACAACAGAAAGCATCAAACAAGCCGCGCGCGAGCTTTACCGCAAGTTTGGTTACCATAAAACCAGCGTAAACGAAATTGCCAAAAAAGCCGGTATTGCCAAAGCAACTATTTATAAATATTTTGATAGTAAAGAAGCAATTTTACAGGTTTTGTTGATGGATTACATTCGGTTAAGTGTGGATGATCTGATCCAAAACAGTGCAACAGATATGGATGAGGAAAAGCATTTAACCAACCTCATCATGAAAACCAGTCGGCTTTCGTACACCGTTTGTAACGAATTTATTGGTTGGGATTTTATCCGGGAATCAGCCAACGCGCAGGATTTCCTCAAAAAACTATCCAACGAACTGGAAGAACTACTGTACAAATCTTTCACTGGCGTAAGTGAACTGCATATTAATGATACTTTTCCGGCTCGGTTGCGTTTTTTGATTAAATCCAGCAAAAGCATTGTTTTTAGTTTTGCTTTTACTTCGGTTAGCGATTCGGATGTGCGAAAGAATTTTGTGAGTTTTCAGAAAGAGATTTTGCCTTATTTGGTAAAAGCGGCTTTGAAGTAGAATACTTCTTTTATCGGGCAAAATTAATTTTCTAATCTACAAGCGGCGTATTATCTGGTTTAAGATAAAAATCTATTCTGATAGAATCGCCTACATTCACTTTTATTGGATCTGTTTCAGTAAATCTGTAAGGCATTCCTACTCCTGTAAATGTATAAGTGTCAGGATGATTCAACACAATTTTATATTTTCCAGTAAAGTCCGATTTGTAAGGAATTGTATTATTTAACTTAACCGCTGAAATAACTAAAGGCTCGTTCGTTTTGTATTCGTATAGGTTTCCAAATATAATGGTTCTATTGCTCATTACTGACTTATAAACTTTAACCCTGTAATAGCCATCAATACTTGGAATTAGTTTTTTGTTAGATAAACAGCTAACCAACAAAATCATATTTAACAAGAAGAAAATTTGATTTTTTAAGATTTTCATAACCATACATTCTATCGCACAATATACTTCTTTTATCACCTAAAAATCTTTAACTCCTTCTTCATTTCCAAAACCTAAAAATTGCCCTAAATTTGCGGCTCATGAGAAGATCATCACCCCGCGAGAAAACTTTAATAGAAGATATTGCCATTTTTGATATTGCTGAAGAAGGAAAAGGCGTTGGCCGCGCCGGCGAAATGATAGTTTTTGTGGAGAAAGCTGTTCCGGGCGATGTGGCAGATATTGAAATTTTCCGCAAAAAGAAAAATTTTGGCGAAGCAAAAATTACTGCTTTAAAAACAGCATCAGATTTGCGGACCGAACCTTTTTGTCAGCATTTTGGCGATTGCGGCGGCTGCAAATGGCAACACATGACGTACGAAGCGCAGCTGCATTACAAGCAAAAAGCCGTAACTGATGCGCTGGAACGAATTGCAAAAATTGATGTCAGCAGTTTGATGCCGATTTTGCCTTCGCCAGAAACCCGTTTTTACCGCAATAAATTAGAGTTTACTTTTTCTGATCGGCGTTGGCTCACGAATGGCGAAATCAGCAGCGGAGAAGTTTTTTCGACGGATGCTTTAGGTTTCCATGTTCCGTTATATTTCGATCGGATTCTGGATATTCAGAAATGTCATTTACAGTCTGATTCTTCCAACGAAATCCGCAACAGCGTGCGCGATTTTGCCATGCAAAACGGAATGAGTTTTTACAATCTGCGCAGGCACGAAGGCAGTTTACGCAACCTAATTATCCGCACTTCTTCTACCGGAGAACTGATGGTAATTGTAGTTTTTGCTTTTGCAGAACCGGAACAAGTGGAAAGTTTAATGGCATTCGTAAAAACTACTTTCCCGCAAATCACATCGCTTTTATACATTCTCAACCAAAAGAAAAACGATACCATTTTTGATCAGGAAGTAATTACTTATGCAGGTCGCGATTTTATTTATGAAGAAATGCGTACTGATTTTACTGGCATCAATAAAGTACGTTTCCAGATCGGGCCGAAATCTTTTTATCAAACCAATTCGCACCAGGCAACCCGATTGTATGAAGTGGCACGAGATTTTGCAGGTTTTAAAGGCGATGAACTGGTTTACGATTTGTATACAGGCGCCGGCACAATTGCCAATTTCATCGCTGGAAAAGTGAAACAAGTTATCGGAATTGAATATGTGGAAAGTGCCATAGAAGATGCAAAAATAAATTCAGCAATTAACAATATCACCAACACTACTTTTTTTGCCGGAGATATGAAAGACGTTTTGGATGCTTCTTTTACAACACAAAATGGCAAACCCGATGTGATCATCACAGATCCGCCGCGTGCTGGAATGCATCCGGATGTGGTAAACCGGCTGATGGAAATTGAAGCTGAAAAAATTGTGTACGTAAGTTGCAATGTTGCCACGCAAGCCCGTGATTTGCTGGTGTTAAAAGAAAAATATGAAGTAACTAAGATACAGCCTGTTGATATGTTTCCGCATACGCAACATGTTGAAAATGTGCTTCTTTTACAGTTAAAAAAATAAGAAAATGAATCCCGAAGATTTATTGCAGGAAGGCAGCGAAGAAGAAAAAAAGAAAAAGGCAAGTCCGCTGGAAAGTTTGGAAGTTGATTTGAAATTCCTAAGCGATTCCATCAAAGAAATTGCGATTGAAATTATGGTGGAAGGATTATCCAAGTATCCGATTTTCATTGCACATCAACACGAAGTTGCTTTGGGCGAAGTTATTTTTGACCACCATGAAATGAACACGGACTGGACAATACAAGCTTCAACCTTGGAAGAATTTATGGAACGCGGTGTTATCAAGAAAGAGCTGAAAGATCGTTTTACCGATACTTACAAAAATCCGGATAAATATATGTGCGTATTTGTTATTGTGCCGGATGGTGCCAACTTTGTGTTTGTTCCGTACGCCAAAGATTGATATTAAATCGTCTAATTTTTAGCTTACTTAAACCCATTTCATACTTCTTTTATCCACCAAAAACTTATGTCTGATAAAAAAATTCTTGTTTTAAACAGTCATCAAATCCAGCAAAAAATTGACCGGATCGCTTATCAGATTGTAGAAGATAATTTGGAGGAAACCGAAATTGTACTGGCCGGATTAATCTCTCGCGGATTTAGATTGGCTACAAGATTAAAAGCAATCTTAGATAAAATTGCACCTTTTAAAACTACTTTGATTAGTATTGATTTGGATAAATACAGTTCAAACTTAAATGGTTCTTTGAGCATCCCGGTAGAAGATTGCAGTAACAAAGCAGTGATTTTAGTGGATGATGTGCTTAATTCTGGCAAGGCGATGGCTTATGCTTTTGGTATTTTTATCGATATTCCGCTTAAAAAAATTCGGACGGTTGTTCTAGTTGATCGTAACCACAAAAGTTTTCCGATAGCAACAGATTTTACCGGACTGGCGCTTTCTACCATTTTAAAAGAACATGTGGATGTTGTTTTGGATGAAAACGGTGAAGAAGATGCCGTTTATTTAAGATAAAAATTTCCGGGATTTAAGAATTGATTTTTTTAACGCCAAGCGCAGTCAAATTCTGGTCAATCCGTTTGTTCCATCGGTCCTGCTGCGTTGTATTGAGGCCATGTTGCGTTTCATCGTCATATTGGTCTTGCAGGTGGTTCATCTCTCTAAAAGACTCATAATATTCCACATTAATCACGCCGTCATAATTGGTAACTGGCAGTTTAGCTGAATTAATTTTTCGCTCAAAATGTTTTCCAACTATTTCTGCAATATCAAAATGCCGCTGTTCATGATTTAAAGTATAATCATTTCGCTCGCCGCCTTTTACCCAACAGGCACTTTTTGGCACATATATTTTCATATCGATATGAAGTCGGATTTCGCCGTTTACAATTTCCTGTTTTTCCTCAAAAGCCAAACTTGGAAAAACAACTGCGGCAAATTTTCCGCTCCGTGGTTTTTCCTGAAAATCTTTCCAGGTTAGCGGTCGGTTTACAGCATAATAAATGGTATCGCCTTCTACCTTTTCCTTAAAATCTTTAAAAATCACTTTAACATTATTAGCCAACTTTGGATTGCTGTTTGCCTGGCTGTTCGTCCAGTTATTGAAGTATTTTAAAGCTGAGATTAAAGATTCGCGCAATGCTGGTTCTACTACATTTAACTGGTTATCCGGACGAATGTATTTGGTATCAATCCGATAATCGGTGAGGTGGATATTTACCGGATCAGAAACTAAATCAAACGAAAGCGAAAGTGCAACCTTGCCTTCTACCCGGCCCGGCGCAGATAAAGATTCTGTAATTTTACATTCTTTTAAACGAATTATAATTGGTCGTAATTTTTTATCCTGCGGAAAACTTTGCCAGATAAAATTTTGAATGGCGTTTAATCCGCCGCCCTGTAAATCAACCGCCTGCAAAACCGGTTTTTGTTTCAGGATGGGAAGCGGAAAAACCCAGGCTACAGCAGCTTGTTCCGTCCGTTCGTCCACAACTTTTGTGATGTAAAATTTTGGTACAATTGAAAGTGTTTGCGGATGCAGGATAATTGGTTCTGACTTGGGAGGAGGAAATGTACCCGATGATAAAAAAAGTACGATAAAAGAAGCACCGATAAATACAGTCGCTTTCAATTTAATAAGTGTAGTGAAACAAGGCAAATTCAGGATACTGTTTTTATACCATATTTAACGCAAATACATCATAATTAGTATTTTAAAAGGATTGGATTTAGCTTTTTCCTTGCTTTTCAAAACAAGAACCTGAAGAAAATCTTATTTAGCAAAATCTTTCTCGGCAGCCATAAAAAAATAAAGTTTGCAGCTGCTACCTAATTATTAAAAGGCAACGGTTGCAAACTATATTTTTAACAGGGATTTCTATTAATGAAAATTATTAAATCCGCTCAGCTTTAAATCCGGCTTTTTGTAATGTGGCAACAATCTGCGGAACTGCAGTTTCTTCTGCTTCCACACTCAACGTTTTTTCTGCACCGCTTACATCTGCTTTCCAGCTGGTTACTTCTTTTAAAGCATTCAAACCAGGTGTTACCGCTGCAACGCAACCGGCACATTTCATGGTGGTTTTAAAAAGAATCGTTTTACTCACTTGATGTTCCTCCATGGTTATCCGTGTGCGTATTCTGGCCGTCTTCGCCAGCAGAAGATTGCTGCGAATTCTTGCCTTCTTTCTGATATTGAATGTGATCGCCACTGGTATGGTTTTCTTCATTCTCGCCTACACCTTCCGCTTTATCAGTTTTAGAGGTACTTTCGTGTGTATCATTGGCATCTGTTGTTGATTTTTGATGCTGATTTTGGCTGTATTGATTTGAATTTTGACTAGACATAATAATTTGGTTTTTTAATTTTGCAAGATAAACATTACCAACCGGCATGCTTCTTTTATGCAGATAAAACTGCTGAATACTCAAAATGTTTAGGCAGAAAAACAAGCCTGATAGATTAAATTTATCTTCCTGCCACAAAAGTAAATTAAAATTTAAGGTTTTGTTTAATTTTGATGTCAAAGCACAAACCTAATCAATTAGGATTTCAACATGGAGTACAAAGATTATTATAAAATTTTGGGTGTAAGTAAAACAGCTTCTCAGGATGAGATTAAAAAAGCTTACCGCAAACTGGCTGTTAAATATCACCCGGATAAAAACCCGAATGATAAGGTTGCAGAAAACAAATTTAAAGAAGCAAACGAAGCAAACGAAGTTTTAAGCAAGGCCGATAAACGCAAACAATACGACGAACTGGGCGAAAACTGGCAAAGCTATCAGCAAGCTGGCGGCTATGCCAACCAAGGCGGCGGCAGGCCGGGCAGCAGCAGGCGGGGCGGCGGTTTTTCTACCGAGGATTTTTATGATGGCGGCGGTCAGTTTTCAGATTTTTTTGAAAATATTTTTGGCGGAGGCGGATCACCGGGCGGCCGTAGCAGCAGGCGCGCCGCAAGCGGAGAAGATTTGACTGCAGAAATGCACATTACTCTGGAAGAAGCTTTTCATGGTGCATCGCGCCAGGTAAACATTGGCGATTCTAAAGTAAACATGAAACTAAAAGCCGGCGTAGGCGAAGGTCAGGTTTTGCGTTTAAAAGGCAAAGGTGAAGCCGGACGAGGCGGTGGAGATAATGGTGATTTGCTGATAACAATGCACATTTTGGCACACCAAAAGTTTGAACGCAAGGAAAACGATTTATATTTTGATCAGCCGATTGATTTATATACGGCTGTTTTGGGCGGAAAAATTCCGGTACAAGGTATCAGTAAAACCGTAAACATGACGATTGCCGCAGGTACCGACAGCAATAAAACTTTCCGATTAAAAGGTTTGGGAATGCCGGTTTATAAAGACCCTGAAACGTTTGGCGACGCTTATGTGCGCGTGGTTATCCAAACGCCAAAAAATTTATCTGATCAGGAAAAAGAATTATTTGAGCAATTGGCCAAACTGAAAACACAACCTTCAGCTTAAAAAATCACATTTTATTATCAATATTTAAGCTGATTCTATGCTTTTTACCATCACTGCCCAACTTGTTGATCTAACTGATGAACAAATTTATCCGGTTCAATTAACGGTGGAAAACGGACGGATTAGAGCCATCGAAAAAGTATCGGTAAAAGAAGCATCTCTGCTCCCGTTTCTAGTTCCTGGTTTTGTAGATGCACATGTGCATATTGAAAGTTCGATGCTGATTCCTTCCGAATTTGCGCGACTAGCTGTTGTGCATGGCACAGTTGGAACCGTAAGCGATCCGCATGAAATTGCCAACGTTTGCGGTTTGGCCGGCGTAGAGTTTATGATTGAAAATGGCAATTCCGTTCCGTTTAAATTTAATTTTGGTGCACCAAGCTGTGTGCCTGCAACTGTTTTTGAAACTGCTGGTGCTACTTTAAACGCCGAAGAAGTAGATAAGCTCTTGTCCAGAGATGAAATTAAATATTTAAGTGAAATGATGAATTTTCCAGGCGTTTTAAACCAGGGAAAAGAAGTGATGCAAAAGCTGGCATCTGCAAAAAAATATCAAAAACCAATTGATGGCCACGCGCCGGGTTTGCGCGGAGCACAGGCCGCACAATATATTGCTGCCGGAATTAGTACCGATCATGAATGTTTTACAGCAGAAGAAGCGTTGGACAAGCTTCGTTTAGGCATGAAAATTTTGATTCGCGAAGGAAGTGCAGCCAAAAATTTTGAAGCTTTAATTGATTTGCTTCATGATTATCCCGATCAGATGATGTTTTGCAGCGATGATAAACATCCGGACAGTTTGGTTTCCGGCCACATTAACCAGCTTTGCGCGCGTGCGGTTACTGCCGGTGTTGCTGTTTTTAAGGTGCTAAAAGCAGCATGTGTGAACCCGGTTTTGCATTACAATTTAGATATCGGTTTGCTTAAAACAGGTGATGCCGCAGATTTTGTTTTGCTGAAAGATTTGCAGAATTTCGAAGTAACTCAAACGTATATTAATGGAGAGTTGGTTGCCGAAAATGGTAAAAGTTTCATTCAAAGCATTCCTTCAGCAACAATCAATTACTTTAATTGCGCGTTAAAAACGGTTGAAGAATTTGCTTTTCCGTCAGAAATTTCTTCCACAAAAAAACAAAATATTGCTGTAATAGAAGCTTTAGACGGACAATTGATTACTAACAAAATAATTATAGAACTGCCAATAAAAGATGGGTTTTTAACAAGCAATTTAGAGGACGATCTACTTAAAATTTGTGTGGTAAACCGTTATCAAAACGCGCCAATTGCCAAAGGATTTATCAAAAATTTTGGTTTGAAGGAAGGTGCGCTGGCATCATCGGTGGCGCATGATAGTCACAATATTGTGGTTGTTGGCGTGGATGACGAAAGTATTTGCAAAGCAGTAAACTTAATTATTGCGCAACATGGCGGCATCAGTTGTGTTGGAAATTCGGAAGAATCAGTTCTGCCTTTGCCTGTTGCCGGCTTGATGAGTGCAAATGATGGCTACGAAGTTGCTGCTGCTTATACACAGATTGATGCACTATCTAAAAAGCTGGGTTCTACACTTTCCGCTCCTTTCATGACGTTAAGTTTCATGGCTTTACTGGTGATTCCTCACCTTAAATTAAGTGATTTAGGTTTGTTTGATGGTAATGCGTTTAAGCTGATCAATACATAAAAAAACACTGGTAAAAGAAGTATTACCAGTGTTCTGTTTATTCAGTTTTTTGTCATTTCGACCAAAGGGAGAAATCTTCATTGTGGTATAAAGGCAATCTGTAAATCGCTTTGAATAAGATTTCTCCCTTTGGTCGAAATGACAAAATGGAAACTACTTCTTAAAAATGTCCGCGAATGGAATCATAAATTTCATCATCATACAGCTTTCGCAATTGCTGATGAATTTCTGCTGATAAAGGAAGCAATCCGGAAGATTCTACATTACTGTTAACCTGCGAAACTTTAGAAGCGCCCGGAATAACAGTAGTTACCTGCGGATGATCCAAAATCCAGCGAATTGCCCATTGCGCCATCCGCTCATCCGGCAACAGGTTCCCTATATCTTTTGCAAGCTTAATACCTTGATTAAATTCAATTCCGGAGAAAGTTTCACCGGCATTAAAAGCTTCTCCATCAGCATTAAAGTTGCGATGATCTTTCTCACCAAATTTGGTACTTTTATTAAACTTGCCGGTTAATAAACCGCTGGCCAAAGGCACGCGCACAATTAAGGCTACGCCTTTTGCAGCTGCTTTTTCAAAAATTTCATCTGCAACGTGTTGCCTGAAAAGGTTAAAAATAATTTGTAACGAAGCCAAACCTTCCTGTTCCAAACAAATTAACGCTTCTTCAGATGTTTCTACACTTGCGCCCCAGTTCAAAATCAAACCTTCCTCTTTTAAATGGCGCAGGTAATTAAATACTTTTCCGGCACGCATTTCTTCCGTCAAGATGCAATGCAACTGCTCCAAAAATAAATGCGACTGACCAAGATGATATAAAGAATCTTCTACCTGTTTGCGCATCAAATCATAGGTAAAATTTTGTGGCCAACCGTATGTTGCATCAGACCGACGGCCTAGTTTGGTAGCTACATAAATTTCTTTTGTTTGCGTTTTCAGAAATTTCCCGATAATCTTTTCGCTGATACCTGTACCGTAAACATCTGCTGTATCAATAAAATTTCCGCCGGCATCAACATAAGCCTGTAAAATGCGCATGGCTTCTGCTTCGTCCACATTTCCCCAGTCTGCACTACCTAATTGCCAGGTTCCTAAGCCAACTTCTGCTATTTGAAGGTTTTTAAATGTTCTGTAATTCATAATTGTTTATTCTATTTTAGGTCTACTTGGTTGATAATTTTTAGGTGATAAAAGAAGCATTACGCTAATTTCAATCCACTTTTTGATAAAGCAGAAAATGCTGGATTGGTAAAACCTCAATGCGCTGTGCCAGTTTAAAACCGTTTGCAGCCAGTTCTTTATTAGCTTGCGATACCGACATTTTGTGCAGTTCTTTAATCGCAACTTCCGGATCTTCTGCCCGATATTCCAGCAACAGCAATTTGCCTCCCGGTTTCAAGGCTTTATGCAAAGCCTGCAAAACCTCATGCGGAAACAGCAATTCGTGATAAACATCCACCATAAAAGCCAGATCTACAGACGCATCTGGCAGATTTGGCGAAGTTGCTGTTCCTTTAATTACCTGTACATTTTGCTGTCCCAATTCTTTTTTCTTTTGGTTGAGATAAGTTACAAACTCATCCTGCACTTCTACCGCAAAAACTTTTCCCTGAGGCACTTTTTTAGCGATACGAAAAGTGTAATAACCAGTTCCGGCACCAATATCTGCCACAACCGAAGTAGCAGTTAGCGGCATTTTACTGATAGCCAAAGCTGTATTTTCTTCCTGCTGCCGGTTGTTGCGCTCCAGCCATTCCGCCCCGGCTGTACCCATAACGGTGGCAATTTCTCTTCCGAAGTAAGCCTTTCCCGTTCCATCCGGGTCTGCTGTTTTACTTTGATAAACCTGATTTTGTGTTGATGTTTTAGGTTGAGAACAGGCAGATATAACTACAAACAAACATGGTAAAATCAATGCTGTTTTTAAGGTTGTTTTTCTAAACATCATCTCTTAACAAAATGAATTGCCGTTTTGTGCTGCTCATGATGAAGAAGATATTTTCGTTATGCTTTCCCGATTCATGCTTCTTTTAGCACACAATTTTTACAAATCAGCTAAATAATTTTGCTTATGCTTGTGATATTTACAACTGAGCAGGAATTTTTTAATAAATATTTAAAGTTTATACAATTTAAATTAAATTACAGCATTAATTACAGAGAATATATCTGAACAGATTGTCCAATATACATTTTCTGGATTTTACTAATTTATCTTACAACAAAAATTTGTTTCAATCTCCATAAATCATAACCAGCTAACTATTAAAACACAAAATTTACCCAAATGAAAAAAACATTACCATTTATTCTGCTACTTTTTATAATGGTAGTTGCCCTTATTTTTAGTTCTACCGATCAAACTATTATTAAAGACAGCAAAATTGATACGGGCGATACCGCCTGGTTATTGATATCCACCGCACTGGTGTTGGTAATGACACCTGGCTTAGCTTTTTTCTACGGTGGCATGGTGCGCAAAAAGAACATGATTTCTACTATGCTGCAAAGTTTGGCCTGCATGGGTTTAATTACGGTAGTATGGATTTTATTTGGTTTCAGTTTGGCTTTTGGAGATGATTTCCATGGCCTAATTGGTAATCCGGCAACTTATTTTTTAATGAAAGGCACGCTGGGCAACAATACCTGGAGCCTGATGCCTACTGTTCCGCTAATTCTGTTTGCTATGTTTCAGCTGAAGTTTGCCGTTATTACACCTGCATTAATTACCGGTGCTTTTGCAGAACGGATACGCTTTAACTCTTATCTCATTTTTTTGTGCCTTTTTATTGTGTTTATCTACGCACCACTGGCCCATGCTACCTGGCACCCGGATGGCCTGATGTTTAAAGCCGGCGTGTTAGATTTTGCAGGCGGAACGGTTGTACATATGTCTGCCGGTTGGGCTGCCCTGGCTTCTGCCTTATATTTAAAGCAGCGCAAACAGCAGGAACATGCTCCTGCCCGGATAACCTACGTTATATTAGGTACAGGTTTGTTATGGTTTGGCTGGTTTGGGTTCAACGCAGGTTCTGCAGGTAGTGCAAATGTTTTGGCCGCAACAGCGTTGGCCACAACCACTACAGCTTCTGCTGCTGCTGCTATGTCTTGGATATTTTTTGATATGTTCAGAGGAAAAAAACCTTCGGCCATGGGTGCTTGTATCGGTGCAGTAGTAGGTTTGGTAGCCATCACACCTGCTGCCGGTTATGTTACTATTCCGCATTCCTTAGTTATTGGTATGGTAGCTGCTGTGGTTAGTAACCTGGTTGTCATTTGGCGTTCAAAAACTAACATTGATGATACGCTGGATGTATTTCCCTGCCATGGAGTTGGCGGCATGGTTGGTATGTTGCTAACCGGCGTGTTTGCCAATAAAGCTGTTAACAGCGGAAACACCACAGGCAACGGCTTATTTTATGGCGAAACACACTTGTTTTTCGTTCATCTGGTTGCTTTGATTGGCGTTTCGGCTTTTGCTTTCTTCGGATCAATGATTTTGTTGCGGATTACAAATGCCATTACGCCGCTTCGGGTTTCTTTGGAAGATGAAATTGCAGGTTTGGATCAAAGCCAGCACGACGAAGAATTATAAAACCTGCGATACTGCTTTTACCCATCATTTTTCTAATTCCATCCTGGTTTGAAGATTTTTTTCTAGTCTTTCTATCGGGATTTTTTATTTATTGATTTTTTATATTATCAATTTAATAAAAAACACCATTATTATCAACAAAAAAACATTATAATTATTACAGATAATAGTTTTTATAAAAGGTTTTATAAAAATTATTTAAACTGATTATATTAATTTAATGATAAACCTGTTTCCGTTATATTTGATTATAAAATTTAACATTAAATCAATATTAATACTAATTTAACCAATTATGACAGCAAAACTCGAGTACATTTGGCTAGATGGTTACAAACCAACTCAAAGCCTGCGTAGTAAAACTAAAATCGAAAAAAATTTTAGTGGAAAATTAGAAGATTGCGATATGTGGAGTTTTGACGGCTCTTCTACGCAGCAAGCTCCCGGCGGTTCATCCGATTGTTTATTAAAACCTGTTTTTATTTGCGAAGATCCGGAAAGAAAAAACGGTTATCTGGTAATGTGTGAGGTAATGACTTCGGATGGAAAAGCACATCCATCTAACGGACGTGCCTTAATTGATGATGATGACAATGATTTTTGGTTTGGCTTTGAGCAGGAATACTTTTTATGGAACCCGGAAACGAATAAACCACTTGGTTTCCCGGTAAATGGCTATCCGGCACCACAAGGCCAGTATTACTGTTCTGTAGGTGCAGAAAATGCTTTTGGCAGAGACATTGTTGAAGAACATTTGGATGTTTGCCTGGATGCCGGACTGAATGTAGAAGGCATTAATGCAGAAGTTGCTGCCGGACAATGGGAATTCCAGATTTTTGCCAAAGGTGCTAAAGAAGCTGGCGACCAGATTTGGATTGCACGTTATCTGTTGGAAAGAATCGGCGAAAAATCCGGCGTTTCCATCAACTGGCATTGCAAACCTTTAGGAAGTTTAGATTGGAATGGTTCTGGAATGCACGCCAACTTCTCTAATACTGCTTTAAGAACTGCAGGAAATAAAGGGACTTATGACACCATTTGCGAAGCTTTCCGTCCGGTTGTGATGGAACACATTGATGTTTATGGTGCTGATAACGAGCAACGTTTGACCGGCAAACACGAAACGGCTTCTATTTACGATTTCAGCTATGGTGTTTCTGATCGTGGTGCTTCTATCCGCATCCCGTTGGCAACAGTAGAAAAAGGCTGGAACGGTTATCTGGAAGATCGTCGTCCAAATTCTGCAGCTGACCCATACAAAGTGGCTGCACGGATTATCAAAACGGTAAAATCAGCTGTGATTGAAGAGAATGTTAATATATCTGCTTTTGTAGAATCAGAATTGGCGTAATTAATTCAGTTTCTTCTGTATAGTAAAAGGTGTAAGTTTAATAGCTTACACCTTTTTTGTTTATCAAAAAGAGTAATTGAAGCGAATTGTGATTAAACTTATGGCTATTTTTATTAAACTTAAAACAACAGCATGGCAGAAAATAAAACCAATTGGATTGATCACAATAAAATAGTTAAATCTTTTCAAGAACATTTAGACGAACCAATTAATAATAGAATTTTATTTTCAGCACCTTTTGGTACTGGTAAATCAACCTTTTTACAAGAATACTTTGATGCCAATAAGGATGAATACTTTTTATTAAAGTTAAATCCTGTGAATTATTCTATCGCTTCCAATCAAGATATATTTGAATTAATCAAGTATGACATCGTAACACAGTTGCTTGAAAATTTTGCAGAAGAACTTAAATTATCTAAAAATGATTTTCCAATTCTCTGGATTGTACAAAGCTTTGTTAAAACCAAATTAGATTTTTATAGATTAACAAAATCTTTTATAAAAGCTATAGCACCTGGCTCGGAAGGAGCAGTAGAATTTATAGATATTTTAAAACAAACTACTGATGATTATATAAACTTTAAAGAAGGTGTTAAAGAAAATGATAAAGATAGATTTGAAGAATATCTTAATCGTTTTTACAAAGAGAAAGGTTCAATATACGAAAGGGATGAGTTTACTATTTTGATAAAAGATTTTATTGAAAGAATTAAAGAAAAAGAGCCGAAAAAGCCATTTATACTTATCATTGATGATTTAGATAGACTTGATCCTGAACACATGTTTAGGTTATTTAACATATTTTCAGCTCACTATAACAACGATTATTCCGTTAACAAATTTGGAATAGATAAGCTAATTTTTGTATGTGATATAAACAATATTCATAAAATTTTTCAAAATAGATATGGTCAGGATGTAGAGTTCTCTGGATACATCGATAAATTTTATTCAACTGAAATATTCCATTTTAACAATCGCCTTTATCTACAAGAAATGCTATATGATATAGTTTATGAAAAGTATTTTGGCGTTCCAAGACAGTATTATAACATATACCATTTAGAACCTTTCAATTCTAATTTTTATAATGCATTTGAATTTGTTGCTATAAACTTAATTGAAGTTGGAGTCTTAAAAATTAGAAGTTTTACACATCTAAGCTTCTATGGGTTACCAAATTATTCTTTTACTGTGAAAGGGAAAGGTAATATTTCAGCAGCCGACTTTGAATTTTTAGTGTTAATATATCTTTTAAAACAGTTACTGGGAAGTTTAAATTTATTGGATAATGCTCTAAAAAATTTAGCCCAAAAGTATGATAGCAATAAATCAATAATTTTTGATAATCGTAAATATCAAAATGATTGGGTGGAGGAACTTTTAATTTCCTATTCTATACCATTTTTAGAATCCGAAAAAGAATTCTTTAATGAAAATATAGATTATAATGTTAATAAATCTATAAATTTCAAAGATAAGAAAGAACAAGATATTAAGATTTCATACAAACCATCTAAACCAAATTCAAATAGTAGCGCAATAAAAACAAATTTTAATAACGCAAGTTTAAAACTTTCTTCCCCTGATGATCATATTCTCTTAAATCCTTTTGAAGTTGTATATGCAGCTTTTTTAGATTGTTTAAAGAAAAATCGCTTGGTCGAAAACGCCGAGCCATATCCTAAATCTCAATTATTTTTAGGTAAGTGATTGATTTTCAAAATATGATCAATCCTTTTAATTAAAACGTCTTTATTAGACTACAAAAAAGCAGTAGATATTTATACCACTGCTTTTTTATTTTTCACAATACTCCTTTTACCCCTATTTTCTCAAAGTCAAAACAACAACACTCAATGGCGGCAATTCTGCAACCAGTTGGTTACCTTGCTTTTTTGCACCGTTAAAAACAGTAGTCTTAATTTTTCCGGGCTGATCAAAAGAGTTGTAATCTGTATATTTTGCAGAAGTAACCATGCGGCCTTGTACCGTTTTATAATCTACACTTTGCAAAGTGGTGCTGACGGTGATTTTTTTAGTCGCATTTAGGTTGACAAACGAAACATGCACCACGCCGCTACTATCTCTGGAAGCGGAAGCATTTACGGCCGGAACTTTTACTTCATCAATTACATAATCCGGAGATTGGATGGTAATCGGCAGCAAAGTGGCATCCTGGTGTACCTGATACAAATCAAAAACATGATAAGTGGGCGTTAAAATCATTTTTTCTTTTTGTGTCAACACCAACGATTGCAGAACATTTACCGTTTGCGCCAGATTTGCCACCTTTACGCGGTCGGCATGATTGTTAAAAATATTCAACGTGGTTCCGGCAATCAGGGCATCGCGCATACTGTTTTGCTGAAATAAAAAGCCGGGATTGGTTCCTGGTTCAACATTCGTCCAGATTCCCCATTCATCAACCACCAAAGCTACTTTTTTGGCCGCATCGTATTTATCCATTATGGCGGAGTGTTTGTTTACCAGCTCTTCCATATGCAAACAATTGCGCATCGTAATCAAATATTCTTTCTCATTAAAATTGGTTGCGGAGCCTTTGTTGCTCCAGTTGTTGGTTGGCAGCGTATAATAATGCAGCGATAAACCCCACATGCGGTTGCCAATATTTTTCATGGCTACCTCTGTCCAGTGGTAATCATCGCTGTTGGCACCGCTGGCAACTTTTTTTAATGGTGTTCCGGGATAATCTCTGGCATAAGTAGCATAACGTTTGTATTGATCGGCATAAAACTCAGCAGTCATGTTGCCGCCGCAACCCCAGCTTTCGTTTCCAACGCCCCAAAAAGTTACTTTAAACGGTTTTGGATGTCCGTTTTGAGCACGCAAACTGGCCATCGGACTAGTGCCGTCAAAGTTCATATATTCTACCCATTTTGCCATTTCTTCTACCGTGCCACTGCCTACATTTCCGGCAACGTAAGGCTCGCAGCCAAGCAATCCGCATAAATCCAGGAACTCGTGTGTGCCAAAACTGTTGTCTTCTACCACGCCGCCCCAATTGGTGTTGACCATTTTAGGACGATCGGTGCGCGGACCGATACCATCGCGCCAGTGATATTCATCTGCAAAACAACCACCCGGCCAACGCAGGTTTGGAATATGGATTTTCTTCAAAGCATCTACAATATCCATTCGGATACGGCCTTTGTTCGGAATGGCTGATCCTTCGGGAACCCAGAAACCATCGTAAATACCTCGGCCTAAATGTTCGGAAAACTGACCGTAAATATGCCGGCTGATTTGCGTTTTGGCATCTTTACCGTTAACAACAGCTTGTGCTGTTTGCTGACTGTAAACCTGAAAACTGAACAGAAAAAGTAATGAAAGTACGGATAGGTGCTTCATAGTTTGGTTTTAGAATTAAATGCTTCTTTTACAGATGTTTTTTATTGGTTTGAATGGCTTCAGGAAAAAGCCAATTCTATCGCCTAAAGTAGTAAATTTTATTTTTGATGCGATAATATTCGTGATACTTATGAAATGCCAATTTGTTACAACCAGCAAGAGGAGCCTGTTTCCGCGCTCCTCTTGCTACATCAAGTAAAACTGATGCTGGTTTTACCGGCAATATTATTGAAATGTATTGTTCGTTAAGTTGCTGTTTACTTTTACATCTGTCACTTTAAACTCAATGGCCTGGCCAAAAACTGCTGTTTTGGTGCTGTAAGGTAACTTGATACCGTTTCCGGCAATACGGTAATCATCGTAATCCGCGGTGATGGTTTCGCCTTGTGCTATTTTTACCTCCCTTAATTTCAAGCCAGTTGCCATATCGTAATAGGCTTTGGTTGAGTTGCCGGACGGATCATTTAAAGTAATTAAATACGCAGGCTGATTGTTGATCATTTTGATATCCGGAGAAAGCACACTATTACTATTATTTAATTCTGGAAAATTGATAGCCGATTGTTTTAACAACGCTTTATCATTTGCAGAAAGTTTGATGCTTTGATTGTTCTGTAATCTTTTAACGCTATCGCCATTAACAACCGTATGCACCACCGCACTGTAAGCCGGAATCTTTAAATCCTGTGCATATTGCCCGGGAGCTTTGTATTGATCTGTTACCTCCAATTGCAAATTTTGAACCTGCCCGGCAGAAGTTATGGTTAAATCTTTCAGGCTTTTTAACTTTTCTGCTCCACCAATTGCATTCAGGTATTTTTTAATTACGCTGGCTGCTGTTGTTCCGGCTGGCATGGTAACTCCGCTGAAAGTGTTGTTATCGGCATCCACATCCGGCAAAACATGATCCGGATCAATCGTTACAAAACTAATTTTTGAGGTGGACGGATAGCGGAACGTCCAGCTGCTGCCACGCTGCCAGATTTCTGCCGGTAGTTTTATCGTATTGGTTTTTCCGTTATCTTCTTTTATCATCAGCGTAACTGGTAAAGCCATTTCTTCCAGGTTTTCAATGGTGATTAATGCTCCTTTTGCCGCATCATTTTCGATATAGTCAATTCCTTTTACACCCTGATCCAATTTCCATGTAGTAAAAAACCATTCTTTCCAAAACCAGCTCAAATCTTCTCCTGCTGCGTTATCCATACTGTGGAAAAAATCCCAGGGCGTTGGATGTTTAAAAGCCCAGCGCTTGATGTACGTGCGGAAAGCGTAATCAAAACGTTCTTCACCTAAAATCTGTTCACGCAAAATTTTAAGTCCGAGTGCAGGTTTGTTATAAGCTGCTTCACCCAAGTACGAAGCTTGCAAAACATCGGGCGTATTTACTATCGCTTCTGCACGCGTGCCAAAAGCAGACATTGCATTTGCCTCCGCATCTGCTTTGGTGTAATATTCGCCTTTGTTAAACAGTTTGGCATCTACCTGATTGATAAACGTGTTGAAACCTTCGTCCATCCAGGCATATTTGCGCTCGTTAGAACCTACAATCATCGGGAACCAGTTGTGCCCGAACTCGTGGTTGGTTACGTCCCACAATTCGCCGCCTGCGCTGGTGGCTCCGCAAAAAACAATACCCGGATATTCCATTCCGCTCACAATGCCGGCTACGTTAGTTGCAGTTGGATACGTAAATTCAAACCATTGTTTAGAATCCATTTCAATGCTGGCTTTTACATATTCTGTAGATCGGCCCCAGGCTTCCCGTCCGCCGCTTTGTATCGGGTAAAGCGATTGCGCCAGGATTTTTTTTCCGCTTGGGAGATTAATCCGCGCGGCATCCCACACAAAAGCAGCAGAAGCTGTCCAGGCCACATCGCGCGTATTTTTGCACAAAAATCGCCAGGTAAGCGTTGGCGTTTTAAAGTAAGAAACCGGATGAACCACTTCGGCAGAATCGCGGATAAAGACCGTTTGATCGCTGTTTCTGGCTTTGTTTAACTTGCTAATTACCGTTGGCGACAACACTTCTGCCGGATTTAACAACTCGCCGGAACCTGCCAGAATCAGGTTGGAAGGCGCGGTGATATTATAGCTGATGTTGCCATATTCCAGGTAAAACTCGGAAGCGCCCAGGTATGGAATCGTGTTCCAGCCGCTCACATCATCATAAACTTCCATCCGCGGATACCATTGCGCAATTTCATAAATCCAGCCCTGGTTGGTTTTTACGCGGCCCAACCGGTCTGTTCCGTTTTCCGGGATTTCAAAGCTGTAATCAATTTTAATTTGAATTTTACTACCGGAAGCTTTTAAAGAATCTTTCAGTTTGATTTGCATCCGCGTATCGGTAACTAAATAATTGGCCGGTTCTGATTTTCCGTTTCTAATCAGCGTAACAGATTTTATTTCATCACCTTTTGTAAAAGCCTTGTTGGCAAAACGGCCGCCGGTTACGGGCGTGGTAGCTTCTGCACGAGAACTTTCTTTATAAATGTTCTGGTCTAATTGCAGCCATAAAAATGGCAATCCGTCCGGACTGTTATTGGTATAAGTAATTGTTGTACTGCCGGTGATGGTTTTTTTAGTCGTATCCAAAGCAACATTAATCTGATAATCTGCCCGGTTTTGCCAATATTTTGCAGATGGCGCGCCACCAGCCGTACGGAACTGATTGCCTTTATCGGTATAAAACATTGGGTCGAATACTTTATGCTGATCATATTTGCCGGTTGCAGTGGTGGTATTTTGCGACCAGCTTTGTTGAATTCCAACGGTTAACAAAAAAGCAGTGGTAAAAACAGTACAGATATTTTTCATTCGAATTGGAAGATGTAATGATTTGCTCAAAGGTAAATTTTAGTCGATAAACGAAGCATGATATTGTTGTGTAAAATGTTGAGTACTGAATTTATTTTCCGGCTTTGTTCCGAAGTAAAAAATCTGTTAAAAATAAAAAGTGATTTCTCAAACTACAGGAAAGCAGTTAGAGAAATCACTTTAATTATCAGCAGTAAAGATGCTGTTTTTATCAGGCAAAAACCTGATTTTAGGCTTACCGGATAACCATTCCGTTTTCCATTTTCTTTTTATAAGCCCAGTAAAACACAATCGGGAAAATAAACAAGTTAAAAACAGTATTGGTAATTAAACCGCCAATTACCACAATAGCCAGCGGTTTAGAAGCTTCGGAACCGATACCGGTTGATATGGCGGCTGGCAGCAAACCGATGGTGGCCATCATCGCCGTCATGATTACGGGCCGCATCCGATCTTCTACACCGTTGTACAAAGCCTGCGCAAAAGTTAGCCTTTCGGGGTGATGCTTCAACTCTTTCATGTTTGATTTGAATTTGGTAATCAAAATCACACCGTTTTGCACACACACACCAAACAGCGCGATAAAGCCAATTCCGGCAGAAATATTAAAGTTGGTACCGGTAATCAGCAAGGACAAAATGCCGCCGATGATGGCAAAAGGCACATTGTTTAACACCAGCAAGGAATCGCGGAAGTTGCCAAACAAAATAAACAGGATAAAGAAAATAGCCAGTAAACTAAGCGGAACAACTTGCCCCAAACGCTTGGTTGCACGTTGCTGATTTTCAAAATCGCCGGCCCATTGCAAACGATAAGCTTTTGGTAATTTAATTTGGGCGTTTACTTTACTTTGCGCTTCTTCAATGGTGCTGCCCATATCGCGGCCGCGAATAGAGAATTTAATGGCACCGTAACGCTCATTTTTATCATGATAAATTAAACTTGGGCCAATGATTTTTTTGATGGTCGAAATTTCCCGCAACGGAACGCGGCTGCCATTTAATGTTGGCACGCGCAGGTCACCAATGGATTCTTCGTTGTTCCTGAAATCTTCCGGGTAGCGGATACGCAGGTCAAACCGGCGTTCGCCTTCATAAATCTGGGTGACTGCTTTTCCGCCGATGGCCATTTCGATTACCGCGTTGGCATCCGCAGTGGTAACGCCGTACAAAGCCATTTTGGTTTCATCCAGGTTGATCTGCAGCTCGGGCTGACCCAAATTCCGCAGGATACCTAAATCGGTGATTCCGTTCACACCTTTCAGGATTTTGAAAATGCGTTCTTCCTGACCTTCAATATAATGGAAATCATCGCCAAACATTTTCACTACGATAGAGCCTTTTACACCGGAAACGGCTTCTTCCACGTTATCAGAAATGGGTTGAGAAAAGTTAAAATCAACTCCGGGGAAACCTTTCAGCTTGTCCTGCATCCGGTCAATCAGCTGTTCTTTAGTTTCTTTACGTTTCCATTCGCCCTGCGGATAAATATCTACGTGAAACTCAATGTTGTAAAAACCGGTTGCGTCTGTTCCGTCATTCGGGCGACCGGTTTGCGAGATAACTTGTTTTACCTCATCAAAACTTAAAAATATTTTACGCATCTGGTTGGCCAATTTGATGGATTCGTCCAAATCTGTACTTAACGGGCCGGTTGCACGCACATAAATCGAACCTTCGTTCAGCTCCGGCAAAAACTCTGTACCCAAAAATTTGAAGCAGAACAACCCAACCAGTAACACGCCCAAAGCAATGGGCAAAACTGTTCTTTTCACCCTGAAACAGAAACTGTAAAAGCGCATGGAATTGCTGATGATGGCTTCTACAATGACGTTGTGTTTTTCGCGGACGTTCTTTTTGAGCAATACGCTGGCCATTGCCGGAACAAATGTAAAGGTGAGCAAAAGCGCGCCCAGCAATGCAAAACTCAACGTCCAGGCAAGCGGCGAGAACATTTTACCTTCTACTTTTTCAAAACTGAAAATAGGCAGCAAACCGGTAATGATGATCAGTTTGGCGAAGAAAATACCTTTACCGTTAATCAGACATGCTTCTTTTATCATGCCTAATTTGCTGAGACGGTTAAATTTCTCCATCCCAACTTCTTTTGCCCGATGATCGAGCACGACAAAAATTCCCTCTACCATCACCACGGCCCCATCTATGATGATACCAAAATCAATTGCGCCCATGGAAAGCAAGTTGGCCGACATGCCTTTTAATTTCAGGCAGATAAAAGCAAACAGCAATGCCAAAGGAATAATCAAGGATACGATAAGCGTGGTGCGCCAGTCAGCCATAAACAAAAATACGATAACCGTTACGAAGATGATACCTTCGAACATGTTGTGCATTACGGTGTGCGTGGCAAAATCAACCAGTGTTTCACGATCGTAAAAGGTTTTGATTTTTACATCATCCGGCAGAACGGAAGTATTCAGTTCTTTAATTTTAGCTTTTAAAGCACTAATTACTACACTTGGGTTTTCGCCTTTACGCATCACCACAATTCCTTCAACCACATCTGGATCACGATCACGGCCAACCTGACCTAATCTTGGCAGTGCACTTTCTGTTACTTCGGCAACACTTTTTACATAAATTGGCGTACCTTTTATATTATCGACAATAATGTTTTTAATATCGTTAACATTGTTTAGCAAACCGATACCGCGCACCACGTAAGCCTGGCCGCTTTGCGTAATTACATCGCCGCCAACATTAATGTTACTTTTAGAAACTGCTGTATAAAGTTCCAGCGGTGTTACATTATATTGCAATGCTTTTTCCGGATCGATGGTAATCTGATAAGTTTTTACCTCGCCGCCAAAGCTGTTCACATCAGCAACGCCTGGTACAGAACGTATTTCGCGGTCAACCTGCCAGTCTTCAATCGTTTTTAATTCCCGTACAGATTTCTTGTTACTGGTTAATGTAAACCTGAAAATCTCTCCGGTCGGGCCGTACGGCGGCAAAATATTTGGATGCACGCCATCGGGAAGATTGGCATCGTCCATGTGATTATTTACCTGCAAACGGGCAAAGTTATAATCCACTTCGTCTGCAAATGTAATTTTAACAATAGATAAACCGAATAGGGATGATGAACGCACACTCTCCTTCTTCTCGGTTGGGTTCATGGCGATTTCGAGCGGACGGGTTACAAACTTTTCTACTTCTTCTCCACTTCGGCCCGGCCATTGGCTGATAATGGTGATGGAAGTATTGGTAACATCCGGAAAAGCATCAATGGCTATATTTTTAAAGCTGAAATAACCGGCTACGGCCATCAGCAACGTAACAAAAAATATAAAAAACTTGTTGCCCAGGGCAAATGCCAGGATGGACTTGATAATCTTGTTCATCAGAGTTTTATTGTTGTGTAAGCAATTAGTCTTTTAACGACTCATACAGGTAAAGCTGGCGGGATGCCACTACCCTATCGCCGGGTTTTAAACCTTTGCTGATGTAGGCGTAATCATCTGCTTTTTTAGCAATTTCTACCGGTTGGATGCGTACATGTGCCTTGCCATCAATCACAATCACATAATTACGGTCGTTATCAAAAACCAGGCAGCGTGTGTTTAATTTTGGCAAAGTCTGGCCGCTTTTGGATTGCACCTGTACCTTGGCAAACATTTCCGGCTTCAATAAATTATCCGGATTATTGATCACTACACGTGCCTGAATCACCTTATTTTCCGGATCTATCATATCATAAATCTTATCAATATGACCCTTAAACATTTTATCAGGATAAGATAAAGTTGTAATATTTACCTCATCTCCCGGTTGAATGGACGAAATATCAGATTCATAAATATTAATGATTACCCAAACAGTAGAGAGATTAGCAACCGTAAACATGTTCTCGCTGTTATCCGTTCTAACCTGCATGTTGCTGGTTACATTTTTTTGGATTACCAAACCGGATATGGGCGAAATCACTTCGTAAGCCATGTTAGAACCACCTTTGTTGATGTTCATTACCGTACTGGTCCGGCGGCCTTCGGCTTGTGCTTTCTGGTAATCACTTTTGGCTACTTCTACATCTTTTTCGGCAGCCATTCCGCTTTTATACAAATCTTGTGTAACCTGCAAATTACGGCTTGCATTGCGCGTATCTGCTGCGGATGAAATGGCATCTTTTGCAAATCCAGCCATTTCTACACTTTTCATGGTAGCCAAAACCTGCCCTTTGCGCACGGCATCGCCCAATTGTACATGTACCGTTTGGGTAACGCCGCTCACCATCGGGTAAATTTTCGCCATTTTGCTATCGTCGGCTGTAATTTTGCCGCTTAAAGTAGTTTCACCTAAAGCGCTGCCATCCCGAACGGTATCAACCAGTAAGCTGTTCAAAAACGTGTCTGTTACTTCAAACTTATCGTCTTTTGCGGTTTCCTGCGGATGAGACGAACAGGCACTTAAAATTCCGATGCCAAAACCTAAGGCAGCAGTTAAAATTTTGTGAGAGATTTTATATTTAGGATTCATTACAAGGGAAATTTTATTTGTTGAAAAAAGGTGTGCCGGTTACAAAATTCAGCTGTTCCAGCGAAGCAGCACGGTTTTGCATCAGGGTATTTAAATTGATGGTATTGGTTTTATAGGATTCATAAAAATCCAGGAACTCCAGTAAACTGATATTTCTTTTCTGGTAGTTTTTAAAAACTTCCTGAATCAAGCGGTTAAAATCAGCACGAAACCTGGGGTCAAAACTGTTAGCCAAATGTTCCAAACGTGCAGCACTTTGATAACTGTTTGCTAACTGGCTTTCCACCTGATCTTGCTGTAATTGTAATGCCGTTTTGCTGGCATCAATAGCAATTCGTGCTTGTTTTATGGCTCCTTGATTTCGATTAAAAAATGGAAGCGGTAAAGAAACACCCACATAATTATAATCGTGGATGTAACTGCCTTGTTTATCATAACCAGCCAGAATGTTTACATCCGGAACTGCATTGGCTTTTTGCAATTTCAGGTTAACATCGCTGTAATCAATTGCAGTACGGGCTGATTTGAGATCCGGACGGTTAACATCAGCAGAATCCAGCAGTTGTTTATAAGGTACTTTTTCCAGGTTTTCCATTCCTGTAGAACCCGGATCGTAAACTGCTGCTACGTAAACGCCTGGTTGTGCCTTAACCAGTAATTTGAACTCACTTTGTACATCATCAATGTTGTTTTGCAGCGAAGCCAGTTCTGTTTGCAGAGAATACAGTTGTGATTTGATACGCAATACTTCTTTTTGAGCGATGTTTCCTTTGGCGTACTGTTCTTCAAAAGCAACCAATGTTTTACTTAACGAACTGATTTCGTCCTTATAAACTTTTGCAGATTGCTGCTGAAAATAAATCTGAAAAAAATCTGTCCGCAGCGTATATTTCAAGGTGCGCAGCAAATCAAAAAACTGATTTTGCGCCTGCTGTGCGCTTAACGTGGCCAGTTGTATGTTTTTGTTCCGTTTACCAGCCGTTGTAATCAGCTGAGATATATCAGCCTGATATTGTTGATTGCCAGAACTGACATCAAAAAACTTTTTGTCGGATGGATTATACAAGCCATGCTGAAAGCTGATATTAGGATTGGTAAATAGTTTTTGGGTGATAATTTCGGCCTGCGCATCTGCAATGTTGTAACGCTCGGCAATCAGGCTTAAATTATTTTTTAAAAACAGGTCTTCAGATTGCTGCAAAGTGAGTTTCAACGTATCGGCGCTTAAAGCTGGTGCTTGTGCGATACTTTTAAAACTTGCCCCTGTTAGCAGCAAGGCAGTGCAGCAAAAAACGCTAACAAACTTGAGATACATAGCTGATATAATTTTATATATACAAAGCTATTTGTTACGTATTAGAGCGGTATTAGATACACATTAGAGCAGCATTAGAATTGCAAAAACTTTTGATGCTGTTTTATGCCGGTAAATTTGTGTTGCTGTTTTTTAGGTGATAAAAGAAGCATGATCATGTTCTCCGAGAAGAAAACATCACCGTTTATGATAAAATTTGATAACAAATGTTGTACCCTTTCCCGGTGCAGATTGCAGTTCGATGGTTCCGTTAAACAGCTGTACAATTTTTTCGGTTACATACAAACCAATGCCGCTGCCCGGAAACGGTTTGGCACTGCTGCCGCGGTAAAAAGATTTGAAAATTTTATCTTGTTCCAACAATGGAATCCCGATGCCGGAATCCTGGATTTCGATACAGATGTGCGTTTCATCCGCAAGTAATACTGTTTTTACCGGCTGATTTTCGGAGAACTTAAAAGCATTGCTGATGATGTTGTTCAACGCAATAATCAGTAAAGATTTATTAGCTGTCAGCATTAAACTTTCCTGATTTTCGGGCAATTGTTTAAATTCCAGCTTCAAAATACCTTTTCCTAATTGTCCGGTCCAGTAAGTTTGCAGTTCCCATAACAAATCATCAATCGCAACCGGACTTAAATTTGCACGCGTGTAATCGCGGTCGGCTCGTGCAATTTCCATCAAAACATTAACCGTATCTTTCAATCGTTTAGAATCATTTAATAAACGAAGCAATATTTGCTGATGTTCTTGCGGGCTGCGCGGCTGTTGCAACGCCACTTCAATATCGCCCAGCAAACTGGTAACCGGCGTGCGCAACTCGTGCGAAGCATTAATAACAAAAGCGTGTTGCAGATCGAAAGCGTTTTCCAGATGTTCCAGCAGTTTGTTGAAGTTGCTGGCCAGTTCGCTAATTTCATCCCGACCATTGCCTTCATCAACACGCTGATTTAAATTACTTGCCCGAATATTTTGCATTTGTTTGATAACCACGTGTATCGGCTCTAAAGATTTTACCGCAAACCACCTGCTGATAAAATACAAGGCTGCCGAAACCACAAAAAACAATATCAGCATAATCATAGAAAGCGTATGCAAACGCCTGTGCGCCTGTACATCATCAGCTGATGCTAAAATTACAAAGTTGCCCTGGTTAACTTTGTAGTAAATGCCCACCGTTTGGCGGTTGCCTTCCGTAAGCCGCAGTACGCCTTTTTGCCTCACTAAATTGATGATATCATGAGGCCAGTATTGCTGATTATCCCTGATAAAAGAAGCTGCATTTTTTTGATTGTAGATGCGGATCACTTCCTCGGGCATACGCACCATGTAACGATCGCGGATATATGTTAAAGAATCCTTACTGATCTCGTCGGCCTTTAAATAAAGCTGTGCGGCTACATCAGCCCGATCTTCCAGCCGGTTGTAAAAATCTGCGCGAAAATATAGTTCAAAAGTGAAGTAAATAGCCAGCATCAGCCCAAGCATTACGGCCGAACTAATCAGGGTAAAATTCATCGACAAACGATCTTTTATCTTCATGCTGCTTTTTCCGTTTTCAGGATGTAACCCATGCCAATTACTGTATGAATTAGTTTTCCGTCAAAGCCTTTCTCAATTTTTTTGCGCAGATAATTTACATAAACATCAATAAAATTGGTTCCGGTATCAAACTCAATTCCCCAAACTTTCTCAGCAATGTAATCTCTGGAAAGTATTTTGTTCGGATGATTGATAAAAAGTTCGAGCAAAGTATATTCCTTTGCGGTTAATACAATCTGTTTGCCGGCACGTTCTGCAGTTTTGCTCCAGGTATCTAATTTTAAATCAGCATAAGTAAGCAAATGGTTTTCCTGATTTTCCGGCAGGTTGATATTACGGCGCAGCAACGCTTCCAAACGCGCCGTCAGCTCTATAAAATGAAAAGGTTTTGCCAGATAATCATCTGCTCCGGCTTGCAAACCTGCTACTTTATGCTCTACTTCAGCTAAAGCCGTAAGCATCAAAATGGGAACGCGCTGGTCGGTTTGCCTAATTTTCCGACAAAGTTCTAAACCTGTGGTATCTGGCAGCATCACATCTAAAATAATTAAATCGTGCTTTGCTATTTTCAGCAGTCTTTGTGCTTCAATTCCGTTATTGGCTAAACTTACCTGGTATTTATGCTCCTCCAAACCCCAGCGAATAAAAGCTGCAACTTTGGTTTCATCTTCAACCAATAAAATATGATACATTGTTTAAAAGATTGATGTAAGTTTCATACGTCTAAAAAAAGAAAAAAATCGCTTAAAATCAGAGATTTTGAGCGATTTTTAAATTTGGCAGTTTTTTAAAACAGACAAAGAAACTTGTACTTTTTAAACCTGAATTTTTGTTTGCTAAAAACAGTATTGATTAAAAAAATGCAATATTATTTTTTGTGAGACAGTGTCCATTCTCTACCAGGTTCATCAACCCGAAAAGTTTCCAAATTTCCCTGATCCTGCAAGGTTACATACATTGTTTTTCCATCTTTTCCGCCAAAGCAAACGTTTGTCGGCCGTTTTCCGGTCAAAGTAATTTCCTGTAATACCTTTCCCTGCGGAGAAACTTTGGCGATAGTTCCTTTTCCAAACCTGGCCTGGTAAATATTACCTTTAACATCACAACGCATTCCGTCCATACCAAAATCAGGAAACTCAATCAGCAAATGTTTATTGCTGATTTCGCCTTTAGAAGAAAGATCATAAGCCCAAATTTTCAGAAGTTCATTTACGTATAAAGTTTTATTATCCGGACTAACATCTATCCCGTTTACTGTCGCCATGCTATCCAGCAAAGTAACTTTTTTGTCCGCATCAATTCGCCAGATTTTGCCGGTTCCGGCTTTCCAGTTTGGGTCGCTGGCATAAATCCGGTCGTTTTTATCTATCGCAATATCGTTGGGCTGGGCCATTTTATCTTCGTGTGCAAACACACTTATTTTTTTGGTATTCATATCTACCTGCAAAATTTGATGTTTGGTATAATCGGCAATCAGCATGTTGCCTTTGCTGTCAAACCTAATTCCGTTGCCAATACTTCCTGCTGGTAACTCTATAAAAACTACTGCTTTTCCATCCGGCGTAATTTTTCCAATTGTACCGTCGTGGTCAAAATTCACGGCGTAAAGGTTTCCGTTTTTATCAACAGCCGGACCTTCAACACCAGTTGTAAAGCTGTTTTTAGCAGTAAAAACTGATGCTGTAAAAAGTTTGGAAGAAGGCTGTGCGCTTGCATAAAAATATACTGCTAAAAATAGTATTGTTAATCCTGCTGATTTTGTATGTTGATGAGAGAGTATTTTAAACATAAATTGATCGTTATTGCTTTTGGTTTGATTGTCGGATGGCTTCCACTTCTGCGGGCGTAACTACTTCCGGCGTGTTACCAAAATTTGATTTGATATAAGTTAATACTTCTGCAATTTGCTCGTTATTTAAAAAACTGCCGTGGGCTGGCATTACTTCATTATAAGAAAGGCCTTTTACTTTAACCGGCCCCTGCAAACCATTCAAAATCACGCTAATCAGTTTACTTTTATTGCCATTCACCCATTCTGATTGTGCAACAGGTGGAAAACGGTTGCCATCGCCTTTACCATTACTTTGATGGCACGATACGCAATAAGTTGCATAAACTACCGAAGCGTTTACTTTGCCTCTGTATAAATTATCGGCTATTTCATCTGGTGTTTTAATGTTAGAAGCCGTAATTTTTCGCTTTGCCATAGCGGCTAATTCTGGCGAGCCAAATGCTTTTTTATTTCCTTTAAACATCACCCGCCAGATTTTACCTTTTTCAGTATCGCTGATGTATAAAGAACCATCTGGACCTTCGGTTAATCCCATTGGCCGGTAAACCGCATCACTCACATTTATAATCGGATCAACTTTAGCAAATCCATCTGCAAAAACTTCCCAATCAGCAGTAGGGAATCCGTTTTCAAAAGGAACAAAGGCAATAATATAGCCTGCCTGCGGATAAGGTGCCCGATTAGTTGCCCCATGAAAAGCGATAAAAGCGCCATGCTTGTAACGTTCAGGAAATTGTTTTCCGTGATAAAACAACAAATCATTAGGTGCAAAATGTGCCGGAAAACCAATCAACGGTTTTGGCAATTGTGCGCCTTTGCCTTCTTTTACTTTATCTCCGCCGAACTCCGGGTTTAGTAGTTTTTTGCCTTTAAGCTGATCGTAATAATAATATGGCCAGCCGCCGTTTAAGCCTTTGGTTACTTTAAAAAATTCTTCTGCGGGAAGCATTGCGCTTTCCCACGGACTGTAAAGATCTGGCCATAACATTCTGAAATCGTCTCTTCCATGATTTACGGCATATAAGGATTTGCTTTCCGGGTCCCATTCCATCGCCACAATGCTTCGCAAACCGGTTGCATATTTAACGCCGTCGGTTTGTTTCTGATTTTTTTTGTTGGCATCAAACATCCAAATCCCACCATGATCTATCAATAATGGATTTCCTTTATCTGGAGAATCTGGCTCGCCCACTCCCGGCGATCCGGGTTGCCTGTTTTTAACCTGACCAGCATTTGATCCTGCACCCCAACCAACAAAAATATGTCCTTTATCATCAAATGCAATTGGTTTTGTTTGATGCTCATGGTAAGGCGGATTATCAATCACAATCGTATCTATTTTACTTTCCGGAACCAATTTTCCACGCTCCAGTTTACAGCGATAAACCATCAGCTCCGAACTGAAATACAAATAGCCATTATGCACGCGCATGGCTGTTCCGTAAGTATGGCCATCGTAACGGCCAAAAGGTGTAACTACATCCGCTTTGCCATCATGATCAGTATCTCTTAAAGCAATATTACCAAAGCCATCGTTTAAATCATGGTTTCTGGCTTTCACATAAATATCACCGTTTTTATTTATGGCGATGTGCCTGGCCTGTCCTTTTAAACTATCTACAACTACTACGGCTTCAAATCCATCCGGTAAAAACAGTCCTCCGTTGTCCGGATCACTTTTTGGCAAACCGGATTTCAAACTGTACCAAGAAAAGCCTGATAAAATCAGTATCAAGCCAAAACTCACGCAAAACACTTTGGACAAACGAAAATGAAAAATTTGCGATAGATAAGATTTTAACATAAACCCTGCTTGTTTATTTTTTTATGATTTGATTTTTAAACGATTAACCAAATCATCATTTAAAAAAACCTGTTGTCGAGTCTGTTTTTACCGTTCGTTTCTCTAAGCTACTTTGGATAGCCAACTCAATAATTCTGATGGTATTTGCTGACTGTTCCGGCTTTACAATCAGGTCTTCTTTTCCGGCTAAAACCTGATAAATATTTTGATAATATTCTCGGTAATCACCTGTTTCACTTTCAATATTTCCTACCAGATGCAAACCTTCATGTTCTGTATTGATTTTACCCCAACTGCTCGCAGGTTCAACTCCCCAATTAGCTATATCGTTTGGCATAATTCCGGCCCGCAAAGCATCTTCCTGCACATCCATTCCGTACTTTACAAAAGAACCGTTTATGCCATACAGCGCAATAGCTGCTCCCGGCTCCTTTACCAACATGCCTCCTTTAAGGGTAACTTTTAGGTTTGGATAATTTAAAATCAGTTCGAAATTATCAATGGTTTTTCCGCCCGGACGTTGTACGCGCAAATCGGCTGTGATTTCATTTGGCAAACCAAACAGCATTTGCGCGTTATCAATTAAGTGTGCGCCCAAATCGTAAAATATTCCGGAACCCGGCTCATCTTCCTCCCTCCAGGCATTTGGCCGGAAGTAATTTTTAAAGCGGTCGTAATGCGCTTCGTACTCAACCAAAGTTCCAAGCATTCCGGAATCAATTACTTTTTTTACCGTTTTAGCAGTGCTGTCAAACCTGCGGTTTTGATAAACGGAAAGCAACTTTTCTTTTTGTCGGGCTAACGCGATCAACTCCTGCGCTTCCTCAAAATAGATGGTAAAAGGTTTATCTACAACCACATTTTTACCAGCATTTAAAGCTTGTTTTGCCAAACTAAAATGAGAACTGTTTGGCGTGGCAATCACAACCAAATCAATTGTATCATCTAAAATAATAGCTTCAGAATTACTTACAATTTCAGCTTCCGGATATCTTTTGTTGGCTAACTTAATATTTTCAGGCTTCGTTTCCCGTATCTTTTTTAGCCGGAAACCTTCAACACAATTAATCGTTGATGCATGAAAAACCTGACCAGCTATTCCGTATCCAATCAAACCTACATTAAAATTTTTACTCATGTTGTTGTTTAATTTAATGCTTCGTTTATGCCGATAATCAACCAGTTTTTAACACTAATTTTCAGGTGATAAAAGAAGTATTATTTTTAAATTGATATAAGTTGTTCTTCCACCAAAACAGAATTATCAATAGGTTTCCATTGCCAGTAGGAAGTTAATATTGATCCGTCACATTCATTAGCGGATATTCAAATGGTTACCAGGTTCTTTTTTTCATAAATTCATCCAGCTGGGCGCGTGTTATTTTGGCATTTTCTTTATGCTGATCCTGCCATTTCATAAATGCAATTTTGATTTCTTCGGTCCACTGACTATCGATTTCTCCTGTACTAAACTTTCCTGATTTCAGCATTTCATGTCCGAACTGATCTCGCAACGCAATAAATTCTGCAGTAGCAACCACAATTTCTGCTAAATGAGCTGGAATAAAAAGCACGCCTTCTTTCTCAGAAATTACCAGATCGCCGGGCAAAACAATCGCGTGTCCTATCCGGATCGGCGTATTTAATCCTGTTAAAACCATTTCTTCCAGAAAAGATGGATCAAAATCCCGGACAAAAGCATTAAAACCTTTGATCGCACTCAAGCCAGAAAGATCGCGTGCAGCACCATCAAAAATAACTCCGTTACCAGATTTATTAAAAATAGAATTTCCCAGATTATCACCAATTAAAGTTCCTCCGGCTATTTTTCCAAAACCATCGGCCACGTAAACATCGCCATTGGTTAATACATCAATCGGCCAGGCGTTGGTATTTCCTTTCCGGCCTTGTTGCTGGCCTCTTTCCTTAATATTTTTTTCGATATCTGGGCGACTGGGCATAAACATCGCCGTAACTGCCCGACCCACTACCGGCACATCATCATGTACCAGTTTCCAGTTACCTTCAAACTGATTTCGGTAGCCTTCATTTTTTAAAACCGTCCATGCTTCTTCTATGCCAATATTTTTTGCCCGGGCAATTAAGGCATCCGGGATTTTTGGACGGCCATCTGCAAAACGTTCTCCTTTCCAGGCTGAGGTAAGAAAAATCAGTTCATCTTTTGGAATCGTTTGTGCCGATAACTGCTTAAAAAAGGTTGATAAAAACAGTATTGCAAAACAAAAAATAAATCTTCGTCTCATTGATTTTAGGTCGATAAAAGAAGCATCGCAATACTTCTGAATTGGTTTAATGTGTTTGAGATTTTGCTGCCTTCTGATTGCTTTCTGCAGCAACTTTTGGCGGATAAACCGGATTGGCAATTCCGTTCAGATCATAAACAATTTTACCTCCGCGGATCGTCATTTCACATTCCAGCTTTTTACTTGCATTAAGTTTGTAACCGGTATAATCAAACAAACCGAACTTACCTTCGCGCAGGTTTAAAATCGCCACATCAGCATCCGTACCAACAGATAAATTTCCTAATTCTTCGTGGTTAATTTCATGCGCCGGATTGGAAGTGCTGGCCTGGATCACGCTTTTTAAATCCATGCCCATTGCCAGAAATTTAGACATGGTAGTCAACATATCTTTCATCGCATTGTTCATGCTGCCAACATGAATATCTGTGCTGATAGAATTTGGAAAAAAGCCTTCTTTAGCAGCCGGAATAGCTTGCGAATAGGCGAAACTAATTCCGCCGTAACCTACATCAAAATAAATCCCTTTTTTTCTGGCTGCCCAAACAAAAGGTTTTACTTTATTGGTTGTTAAATCAACCAGATATTCGCGGCCGCCTAACTGCCCGAAGCAATGTGTAAAAATATCTCCGGCACGCAAATGCTGCATAAAAAGTTCTTCAATGGGCAGCGGCGGGTTGCTTCCTCCAAAATCAACCATTACCGGGATTGCGTTGGCTTGTTTAGAAGCTTCTACTGCATGGTCAACCGGGGTCCATTCATGTCCTTCAAAATGTGCAACTTTAAAACCAACAATTAAATCTTTATAACGACGAGCAACAATTGCAGCCATTCTGGCATCCATATCGGCAGAATTTTGTTCGTAGCCGCCGCGCATTCCTTCGCCAACAATGTTTAAAAACGCTAAAACACGGGTTTGAGATTGATCAATAGTTTGCGACTTAAACGTTGGAAAAGTGCGCCAGCCAGAACTTCCGGCATCAACAACTGTGGTAACGCCATTTCTAAAAGTAAAACCATCTGGCGGAAGCGCCAGATTACCGTTTTCGTAAGCGTGATCCGGCTCTGTTCCCCAGAAATTATGAGAATGAATATCGATTAAACCCGGCGTAACGTAAAGCCCTTTTGCATCAACAACCTGAATGCCTTTTTTAGCATCTATATTCTTGGAAACCAATATTATTTTCCCATCTAAAACAGCAACGTCCATGATAGCATCAATACTGTTTTTAGGATCGATAACATGGCCGCCTTTAATAATGATATTGTATTGTTGGGCTGTTACAGTGCTGTACCACAAGCACAAAAAAAGAGTAGGTAAAAGAAGTATTTTTCGCATGTTCTGCTGCTTTTAAAAAGAAACTATACTGCTTGCTGAAAAATTTCTTTTACTCTTCTGGCAACTACATCAACCTGATCTGGCCGCAACAACACCACGCCGATGTTTAATTTCTGATCATTCCCGTTGGCAACAATACTTGGCGTACCATTTTTAAGGGCAACAAGCACATCCTGCGGTTTAATTTTTACTTTGCTGAAATCCCAGGTTACATCCAAACTTGGAAAAGCGTTGGCTGGTCCCGGATCAATATGGGTTGCTGTTTTTACCGATGAAATTGTTTCCAGCTGAGAACCAATCCGTTTGGCACGTGTCAGCCATTCTTCCCATTCTTTTTTATGATCTCTTTCGAGATACGATTTTAAAGCGGCATACATGCCGAACATTTCTTCTTTGTTCACCTTCATCGGGCGGCCAATTGGTGCTTCGTGCGGACTATGGTTTAACCGTGCTGCGGCAATTAAATCTTTGCGGCCAAACAGTAAACCGGCACTTTGCGGGCCACGCATCATTTTACCGCCGGAAAACGTAACCAGATCATAACCCATTTTCTGAAATTTAAACAGGTTTTCTACCGGCGGAACATCGGCAGCAGCATCTAAAAAAGTTGGAATTTTGTGTTTTTTGGAGATAGACAAAAAATCTTCGTGTGTAACACTGCTTTTATCAGCTGCATTAAAAAACAAAGCCATTACCGTATTTGAATTGAAGGCTTTATCCATTTCTGCCGGACCTTCAACCTCAATAATTTTAGCTCCGGTTGTACTTACGGCTTGGTCAAAAAGATAACGATGCGATTTTTGCATGATCACTTCCGGACGAGCCCCTGGCAAATTTGGAAGTTGTTTGATCTTTTCCGCATCAGCTCCGGTAATGCAAGCCGCCGTGCCTAAAACCATGGCACAGGCCGCACCAGATGTTACCATTGCAGCTTCAACCTTTAGCATTTCTGCAATTTTTGCACCTACTTTATCCTGCAGCTCATACATATTTGCAAAATCATGAGCTGTGGAGTTGATGGCTTCCAACACTTCTGGCATCATCAATGAACCCGACAAAAAAGTCATCGTAACACCTGCATTAATGGTTGGCGTAACGCCCAGTTCTTTAAAGAAATCCCGTTTTGGCGCGGCCGGTGCGGCACTTACCGTATCCGGAATCAGGCTTCCTACAAATCCGCCAACCAGCGGCAAAGCAGTTAGACTTTTTAATACATCTCTACGTTTCATAATATTTTGATTGATAATGATTTATATTGAAATCTGATTAAACGTAAGCAATGCAATCCATCTCTACCAACGAATTTCCGGGTACACCGCCTTTGGCCACAGCAACCGTAGTACGCACCGGCGGTTTTTTACCAAAACGGCCTTTGTAAACCTCATTCATGCCGGCATAATCTGCAATATCATTTAAATACACATTCACTTTTAAAACTTTTTCCATGGATGATCCGGCCTTTTTCAGTTCCGCTTCCAGTGCTTTTAAAACAATTTCTGTATGCGCTTTAATTTCAAAAGGCGCCGTGTGTGCACCTTGTCCGGCTACAAAAACCATGTTTCCCATTTTGGTCGAGCCGGAAAACAAAGGCACATCCTGAAAAGTGGTTACATTGTTTACTTCCTTTTCTGCTGCTGTTGCAGCACTGGCTTTACCAGCTACACCAAATGCCGAAACTCCGGCTACCGCGGCTATTAGTTTTTTTAAGATTGATCTTCTTGGGATTTCCATTGTTGCTTTTGTGTTTAATGTTAAATGCTCGTTTTTATATCAGTAAAAGTGTTTCACTATCAAATTTAATGTTGATAAAAGCTGCGCAGCAAAATCGGTTATGCTGTTTTTATTGCCTAAAATATTGATTTATAATACTGTTTTTACCGGTGTAATTTTATCAGACTTCATAATTTAATTTGTTGACTTAATTATTAAAATCTATCTGACTTAAGTCTATTTGAAAATGATTTTTATGCTGATAAGTTAAAACAAAGACACTTGATACTGTGATCAGGACTAATCTAGTTCAGATTTTCTTATCAAAGTTTTTATCAGAACGAAATCTGAAGAAAGAGAAGTAATTTAATTGTTATTTACTGAAATCCGGAATAAAATTCTCAAACAAAACCTCTTCATATAATTCTTTGAAAACAAATTGATACTATTTCCACGTGTTTTTTAAAAAACGTATCCAATTTCCATGCAAAATGTTTTTAATATCAGCAGCAGCATAACCTCTTGATGCTAATAACTCGTTCAGTTTTTGCAGATCAGCAACGGTTTCCAGATCATACGGACATTGTTCTCTGCCAAAAGCACCATCCAAATCAGAACCGATACCAACATGCAAACAGTTTCCGGCCAGCTGGCAAATATGATCCAGATGATCAATCACCACGTTTAAATTGCAGTTCATCATTTTCGGGTCAGATTTTCCACGATCCCAGCCGGGCACCATCATCCAGGCATCCATTGCGCCGCCGATTACTGCACCGCGCGCAATTAAAGCTTTAATCTGCTCATCACTAAATTGCCGGTTGTGGTTTACCAGCGCGCGGCAATTATTATGGCTGGCCCAAACGGCTCCGTTAAAATGATCCAGTGCTTCCCAGAAACTATCATCGCATAAATGCGTAGCATCTAAAATGATGTTTAATTCTTCCATTTTACGCAGCAATTCATGTCCTTTTTCGCCCATAAAACCAGTTGCATCTGTACCTTGCGCATATCTGCCTGGCCCGTAATGTGCAGGGCCAACTGCGCGTAAACCATCGTTGTAAGCTTTTTCCAGATGCTGCATAGAAATAATAGAATCTGCACCTTCCAGACTTAAAATGTAACCGATTGGTTTTTTTTCTGCGGAGGAATCATCCGCCCATAAATCCAGATGTTTTTCCAGCGATTGCAAGTTGTTGATCTGAACCATTTCTCCGGCAAATTCCATGGCTTTATACCAAGCTAATTGCCCTTGCGTTTGCGCCCAGGCCTGTTCCGGCGAGTGCCAGCCGGGAAGTGGATTATTTGGTGCAACATAACGTGCAATTTGTGTAGCCACCACCAAACCAACATTTCCTTTACGCAGCTCGGGCAGAGAAACTACTGCTTTTCCGCGATCAGGTTTATCGGTTAAACTTTGTTCTCGAGCATTAATTTCGGCAACAGGTTTGGTCAGATCGCGGTTCCATTCCAGCGCGTTCATACTCAAATCGAGGTGTGCATCAACAATAAACATGCTGTTTTTATGAGGTTATTTTACGATTTCGGGCGATGGTTTCCCAGGTTCCGGTAATTTGATGATCTTCAGTTAAGGTAGCAAACTGGTGCAAAGCAACGGTCGGACAAATATGATAAGGCAATCCGTACAAAACATCACCAATTTGGTAGGTATGATTTTCGCCTGCTTCGGCAACCAGATGTTCTTCGCTGTGGCTGATAATTTTTAAATCCGGCGCGTTCAAAAAATAAATTCGGTGTTGTAAATCGCTTTCAGAAGCAACAGATTTATGGCCGAGATCCAAACAGATTTTTGTTTCATCAGGCAAAGAAATAACGCGCGTAACCAGCAAAGCAGCAGTTAAAAAAGGCTGTTCTGCAAAATGCTGTTGATAACCTTCATCCCAATAAATAAACGTTCCGGGACTGCATTCTATGTTTTCCTGCTCTGCATAAAAAGGAAAAGTTGGTGTGCCTCCAGCGATGATAACTGGTTCCAAGAACCCTTTTTTAACCAAATTTTGCCTTACGGTTTTTATCTGCATAAAAGAAGTATGCCAGATTTTTCTTCGGATATCCAAGTCAAGTTCATGAATATGTCCGTCGTAAGCGTGCAAACCAATTGGGTTCAATGCTTCTTTTAACGCACAAAATTCGTAAAGTTTAACCGCAGCATTAGGTTGGATTCCGGTTCGATTCATACCAACATTCAAATCAATATAAACATTAATTTTAAGTTGCTGATCCAAAGCTGCATCATTCAATTTTTCTGCCGAAAGCTGATTATCTAACAAACATGAAAAACTGGTTTCAGGATAAAGTTTAATTAGCTTTAAAAACCTTTCTACATTAGCACCAACCGGCTGATAAGCCAATAAAACGTCTGGAGCTTTTGCCATTCCCAGCATTTCTGCTTCGGCAATAGTGGCGCATTTAAACTTTTTAATTCCAGCTTGTAGCATCAGCTTTACTGGTTCCATTGCTTTACAGGTTTTAATATGCGGCCGTAAGCGGGTTACGTTATCAATTTTGCTGATCAATAAATTGATATTTTGCTGAACGCGTTCGGGATAAATCACCAAGGCAGGTGTTTCCAGGTTTTCTATGTTTTCTATCTGATACCAGGGCTTGTTCATGCTGTTTTTACCAGTTAAAAATTGGTGTTAATATAACTCGAGCAAAGCTTCAATCTCCACCGGAATATTATCCGGCAAAGAACCAAAACCAACAGCACTACGCACGCCAATTCCATTTTCTTCGCCCCAAACCTGTGTAAAAAGTTCGCTGCAACCGTTGATAATAAATGGATGCTTTTCAAAATCAGGCGTGCAATTAACCATGCCCAGCACTTTGATTACGCGTTTTACTTTGTTTAAACTGCCCAGATTGGTTTTGATGGTTGACAGAATAGTTAAACCAACCTGACGAGCAGCTAATTTTCCATCTTCCTGACTGATGCCATCGCCAATTCGGCCAATAATTAAACTTTTATCATCCAGAACTGGTCCGTGACCGGATATATACAGATATTTTCCATCAATTAAAAAAGGTTTGTAAACACCAAGCGGTGTTGGTGCCGGCGGCAAGGTTAAACCTAATTGCTCAAAACGCTCGTCTGCTGTTAAGTTTTCCATGCTGTTTTTATCGTGATAAAATTGTGTTTGTGGTTACTTTGTATTCTGTTTTTGATTCGCGTTTTGTTATGCCGAAACAAGTTCTGCATGACAAACGTCATCAACCGTTATTCCAATCCTCTAAAAATCTTGTTTTCTCCTTCTACTTCCAATTTTGATTGCTCTGCAACTGCTTTGTACTCATATTGCGTAGCTTTCTTAAAATCTTTGATCAGCAGTTCAAATTCGCCATTTGGTTTGATGTCTGTCCAGCCAGATTTCATCCACGGACTAGCGTATAAAGTTTCTACCTGACCCGTATATGGCCGATAATAAAAGCAGACGCGCTGGGCACTTTTTGGCGTAAAAGCTTCAATTTTACCCATCAAAACAGCTCCTGCGGAAGTAACTTTATTGTCGGCTGTCATAACTTGCACCGCTTCGCTGATAACAGGATTTACGTTATCCAGTTTAATAACCACCGGATTTGGCCAGCGGTGATCATCATAAACACGCTGCGCTTTCACCACAGAAACTTCCAAACCGTCAGCAGTTTGTCGGAAACGGCTGGTTACATCATCCGTTTTATATTCAATAATTTTACTGTTTTGGCCCAAAACACTAATGCTTGTTTTACCGGTACTTTTTGCAGAATGAATGAGAAACGTTTTCCGCTGACCTTCTTTCCAGTCTTTTACATCGGTAATAAAAGCGTATAAAGTATGGTTATTTTTTACCGTGAACCAGGTATCTTTTTCGTGGCTAACTACCCAGCTTCGTACGCTATCCACACTTTCGTGGTTGATAAAATACCAGCCGGCCATTTCGCGCAAACGATCTTCCTGTTCAATAGCCATTTCGCCGTTTGGTTTCGGGCCGATGTTAAGCAGCAGCGAACCACCTTTTGCACGCGCTTCAATCAGCAATTGCAGCAATTGATTGCCAGATTTGTAGCGTTCGTTTGTAGGCTGATATTGCCAGGCCGTGCCCATTGTAATACAGGAAAGCCATGGATCTGTGATTTTTGCGCCAGGCAAAACCTGCTCTGGTGTTTTAATGGCACCACGGGTAATCAAAATATCAGGCTGAAGTTTCCAGGCTGTTTTTTTGACGATTTCCTTCGGATCACCATCAATAAAAAGCACATCAATTTTACCGTAATTGGTAAAAAGTTCGTCGCATTGCTGCTGTGTATAAGCATCATAAGCTTTGCGTGTAGCTGCATCTATTTTTACATTAGTACGGCTGATTGGGATATGATGATCATGCAAAAAGTTAAAATCCTCCGGCGAAAAATAAAAACCTACGCCTAAACCAACTTCTCGCGTGGCATCAACATACTCTTTTAATAAGTCTTTTTTATAAGGTGTTTTGGTGATTTTAAAATCAGTCGTTTTAGTATCCCACATGCAAAAACCAGAGTGATGTTTGGTGGTAAAAACAATATATTTCATACCAGCCAGTTTGGCCAGCACAGCAATTTCGTGCGGATTAAATTTAGCAGGATCAAACGTTTTGGGCAGTTCCTCAAAATAACGTTTCACAAAATCATCTGAAGCACCAACCAAAGCATGACTGATTACAATTCCAAGCTGTCCATCTACACCAAAATGGATAAATAAACCATCATTGGTGTTGCGCAACCACTCTGTACGTTCGGGTTTATTCAGGTTGAAGTTGCTGGCTTCATCATCTTTTACCACATCATTTTGTGCAAAAACCAAATTTTTGCACGATAAAAGAAGTATCCAAAAAAATATTTTTTTCATGTTTTTATTGAATAAAAAATCTGTAGAAATAAGGTTTTCTACAGATTTATCAACTTAAAAAGCTGATGATGTTTAGAGTTTATCCCACCACATTCTGGTTGAAAAATCATCTGCTCCCTGGCGTGCAATGGCAGCTTTATAGGATACCGTATTTAAATTTTGTTCTGAAACCGGATAAAGCATCCGTCTGAAAATTAGCCCACCGGTAGCATTACCCGCATAATTGTTTGGTACTAAAGCGGGGTAGCCTGTACGACGGTAATTAGCAAAAACTTCCTGCGCATCCGGGAAAATGCCTACCCAAAACTGGGTATGAATCTGCTCCATTTGCTGGGCGAAAGTTCCTGTTGTAGTTAACTGATGATACCTGATGTAAGTATCAATCTGATTTTGTGTAATTGTACCGGCAGAACCTGCAATTACAGCCCACTGTCGCATAGCTGCACTAATACCGTTTTGGTAAGATGCTGAGGCTATTGCACCGCTATACCAGCCACGCAAAGCAGCTTCTGACAATAAAAAATATGATTCGGCAGCAGTAAAAACCAATCTTGGAGAGGATAAAAGAAGCAGTGTATTTTGCCGTGGCTCAGAAAAAGTTACAAAATTACTCGGTTTGGTACTTAACGTTGATGGCATTCCTTTTTGGTTTGCCGAAGTTGTATCAGCCGTTCCAGTAGTGTAAACAACAGAAATAGTAGCCAGACGCGGGTCTTTATTCGCTTTTAAATAATTAATAAATACTTCCTGATATTTACCGCCTTCTGTATTGCTTTTACCATCAGCTTTGATATAATCTGAATTGAGCAGATTTAATGCTAACGGGTTTTTATTAATATCTTGACCAGAACCTACATAAGCAACTTTTGCAATATCCGCATCAGTCAAAATTACGCCGCCCGCAATTGCTTTAGTTACCCAGGTTTGTGCCGCAGCTGCATCAACTTTTGTCATTCTCATGCCTAAACGAAGCATTAACGAATAAGCAAATTTTTTCCACTGAACGGTATTGCCACCATAAATTAAATCTGATGTACCAAACGTTGCTGTTTTAGAAGCATCCAAACTTGTTGCGGCAGCATCCAGTTCTGCAAGCATGTTGGCATAAATATCTTTCTGCGCATCATAAGCAGGCGTGTAAACGCTGTTGGTATAACCTTGGCCAGCCTGGGAATATGGAATATCACCGTACAAATCTGTTAAGCGGCTAAAGCAATATACCCGCCAGATTCTGGCTTCGGATAGGAGATTAACTCTGGCAGCATCGCCGGTAACTGCCTTGATCACTTCTCCAATTTCATTGATTTCGTTTGGATAAGCACTGTTAAAAGCAGCAGCAGAAGATGTACTCTGACTTTGCACATATTTGGAACCAAAACCTGCAACATCATTAAAACTGGTGGTGTACTGCATGGTGCCCAGCAGTAGGTTTAGCATGTTGGCTGTACCATCATATTGTGCTTTGGTGAAGATAAATTGCGGTGTGCTGGTAGCAACAGCATCGGGATTGGTATTTAATTCTACAAAATCTTTGGTACAGGATTGTATGGAGATAATGCCCGATAGCAATACTGTTTTTATCAGGTATTTTTTTAGGTGGTTCTTCATTAGAGTTTTCATTAAAATTTAACAGAAAGATTTAAACCAAAAGACCGTGTATGCGGCAAACCGATAGACTCGATACCTTGAAAGTTGCTATTTGTAAAGCTGGATTCCGGATCGAAATTGTCTGTCTTTTTGTACAAAATAGCCAGGTTGCGGGCAACGAAAGAGATACTGGCCGATTGTAGTTTCACCAGTTTCAAATCAGCAACCGGAATGTTATAGGAGAAAATAACTTGCCTTAATTTTACAAAGCTGCCATCGTGTAAAAATAAATCTGAGTAAGTTTTATAATTATCATAATAACTACGCAACCCGCTAACCGGAACAGTACGACTGTAGGTTGCGCCAGTTTGATCAACTCCGGATAAAAGCAAACCGTTTTCGCGGCCCGGTAAAGTTGATTTCATTAAACCTAAACGTGTTGCATAAATTTCCATTACAGAAAACACTTTATTACCAAATTTACCATCCAGCAAAACACTTAAATTGAAACGTTTATAACGGAAACTATTGGTAAAGCCCATAGTATAAGGCGCAACACTATTACCCAAAACTTCTAAGCCAGATTGTACCGGGAAACCGGTAGTTTTATTAAATACCACGTTTCCGCCGGCATCTTTTAACATGTGTGTACCAACCAATGCAAAAGCTGGCTGCCCTACAATATTATTGATAAATGCCCAGTTTCCAACGGTTGTAGCCAACTGCTGTGAATTGATGCCTTCGGTAAGTTTTACAACTTTATTTTGGTTATAAGCAAAGTTATAACTGGTATTCCAACTGAAGTTGCTGCTTTTTACAAGCGTACCATTAATTAACAGTTCGATCCCTTTGTTACTAATTTCGCCAACGTTTAACAATACACTATTATATCCCGAAGTACCGGATATGGTAGAATTTAAAATATCGTTGGTTGTTTTCCGGTCGTAATAAGTAACATCCAGACTTAACCTGTTTTTAAGCATCTGCAATTCGATACCGCCTTCTTTTGTGGTAGAAGTGTAAGGCTTTAAATTGGCATTGGTAATTTGGGTACTGGTTACATTTTGCAAGGTTGGACCAGAACTTGGCACATTACTGTAAGTTAGGTTTACAGCATACGGATCCGGGCCGCCACCGCCTACTTGCGCATAAGAAGCACGAATTTTAGCTAAGTTGAAAATTGCAGGTAATTTAACGGCATCGGACAAGATAAAACTACCGCCAATACTTGGGTAAAAAATATTGTTGTTAGCCATACTTAAAGTAGAGAACCAGTCTTTACGGCCGGTAACGGTTAAGTATAGTAAACTTTTATAGTCAAAATCCGCTGACCCAAAAATAGAATTGGTTTTTAAATGCTGTGTAAGCGGTACTGTTGATGCAGTAGCCAAATTGGTATAACTATAGAAATAAGGTATGGTAAAAGTAGCACCGTTCAAATTTAGCTGTTCGTTAACAAAACTACGGCTGTTTACGCCACCCAAAACAGATACGTTAAAATCTGTAACGATTTTCGTTTTATAATTAATAGTTGCTAAGCCATTGGTTTCAGAAACATCAGATTTGATTGCACTGTACTGGCCATTTGGCACATATAAAGTACCAGTTGGCAAAACGTTATAATAATTATAATTGTAAAAATCTCTGCTTACAGTTCCTTTAAAAACCAAATTTTTGATTGGTTCGTAAGCAATAGAACCCTGACTGATAATCCTGTTTTTGGTATCGTCTTCTTTATATTTATTTGCTACAAAATAACCGTTGGAAGCAATCGCGGCATCGTTCCAAACAATTTCATTTCCGCTGGCATCATAACCTGGATTCAACCAACGCACATCTGCTGTATTGGCAATCATGTAAGGCAGCCAGTTTGGATTTCCTAAAGCATCACCTGCACCAGTACGGTTATGACCTTTTTCTAAGTTATACTGCGCCAATGCTTCAATGCTTATTTTACTGCCTAATTTTGCGTTTACAGATAAATTACCAGTTTTACGATCAAAAGTGGTACCCGGCAAAAGTCCTCTGCTATTTAAATCAGCAGCAGAGAAACGGTATGTTAACGCATCAGATCCGCCAGTAAATGCCAACGTATTGGTAAAAGTAGAACCAGTTTGATAAAAGTTTTTCAGGTTATTTTTTTGTGCAGAATAAGAATGTGTTAAACCATCTGCCGCTACATAATCTGTCGATCCATCAATCAATGAACCCCAAGAACGTCGTCCGGTAGATTGTGCAGAACTTAAGTCAGTTGGTTTAACGCCGCTATCTCCCTGTCCATACTGATATTGATAATCCGGATAAACAGCAATATCTTCCAAAGTTGCAGTTGAATTAAATTCAATACCGACTCCTTTTTGCGCGCGGCCTTTTTTCGTGGTAATTAAAATAACACCGTTTGATGCTCTTGAACCGTACAAAGCAGCTGCAGTTCCGCCTTTCAAAACGGTCATGGTTTCAATATCATCCGGGTTAATGCCGCCAATACCGTCTCCACGGTCAACATTACTGGTAATTCCGTTAATTGTTGCTGCGCCGCCCGGCACAGAATTATCAATCGGCATACCGTTAACCACATATAAAGGTTGATTATTACCTGAGAGTGAGCCATTTCCGCGAATTACCACCCGACTGGAACCGCCCGGACCGGTTGAAGAACCGATGGCATTTACACCGGCAACTTTTCCAGATAGAGCATTGCCAACATTGTTTTCGCGGGCCTGGGTAAATTCTTCGCCTTTTACTTCAGTTACGGCATAACCTAAAGATTTTCGCTGACGGTTAATTCCCAAAGCAGTTACCACAACTTCGTTTAGTGCGTTAGCAGATTCTGCCATTTTTACATTGATAACCGACTGGTTGTTTACAGCTATTTCCTGTGTGGCAAAACCAATATATGTAAAAATTAATGTGCTGCTTCCGGAAGGTAAAATCAGATTGTATCTACCTTCATTATCAGTAGTGGCACCAGCTGTTGTACCTTTTACCATTACACTTACGCCAGGCAGCGGAACACCTTTGCTATCAGTAATCTGGCCTTTAACCGGCTGATCCTGTACGGCCGAATGTACTTTTTTATCAATAACAATAATATTATTGGTTACATAATAGCCCATTCCTATCGGGTCTAATATATCATGTAATACACTATCCAAAATTCTATTATTTACCTGGATATTAATTTTAGTATCACTAGGTACCGTATTCGGACTATAGGCAAAGTTGATGTGGTAAGTTTTACTGATTTTTAAAAACACATCTTTTACGGCACTATTTTTAAGGTTTAGCGTGATGCGTGTATTTAAACTTTGATTAGATTTTATTTTTGCTTCTGCTGTACAAATACTAAAAAGCAACATTAAAATCAGATATCCTTGTTTGCTGATTACAGATCGTTTCAGACAAATAGGCGGTAAAAATTTTATCATATATTTGAGTTATTGTTTAATACAATGGTTAATTCTTCTGTCAGGAATTGATTGATTACCGGTTCAGGCTTCTTAGCAGGAACGGTTTCGGGTTGGATGTGCTGGTAACACATTCAACCCACTTTTAAGCTCATACAACTTACATCATAGGCAAATTTTATTACTGGTTTTAAATGAGTTAATAGGTTACTGTTTACTATCGCAGCCTTTTCCAA
>JBPBQV010000037.1:0-22306 GCA_050955045.1 Janthinobacterium lividum
GCTCACTTTTAAAGATGAATTGCCGCTTTCCTTCAACTTACTTCAAACCAGAATCGGACGAAAAAATCTTACCAAAAAAATCCTCGAAGAAAATCCGGTTGCTTTTATCGCTTACGATTGTCTGGAAGTCGCTGGCGAAGATATCCGTAGTAAAACACAAATTGAACGGCGCGTTTTGCTGGAGCAATTGCAGCGCACTACTGTTTTTAGCACTATATTTCGGGTGTCGCCGATTATAAATTTTAATAGTTGGGAAGAACTGGCGGAAATCAGAAAGCAATCCCGGGAAATGGTTTCGGAAGGGATTATGCTGAAACGGAAAAACGCAACTTACCAGGTTGGCCGTAAACGTGGCGATTGGTGGAAATGGAAAATCGACCCGCTTTCGGTGGATGCGGTAATGATTTATGCACAAAAAGGGCATGGCCGCCGCGCTGATTTGTACACCGATTATACTTTTGCCGTTTGGGATGGCGACCGTTTGGTGCCTTTTGCCAAAGCTTATTCCGGCTTAACCGATCAGGAAATTGCTAAAGTTGATGCTTTTGTGAAACGCAACACGCTGGAAAAATTTGGCCCGGTACGAACGGTAAAACCTGAACTGGTTTTTGAAATCGGCTTTGAAGGAATCAACCAGTCTTCGCGTCATAAATCTGGTATTGCCTTGCGTTTCCCACGGATTTTGCGCTGGCGGCATGATAAGAAAAAGGAAGAAGCGGATACTCTGGAAAGTTTGAAAAGTTTGTTGTGAGGATGTAGATTAGTAATTGCCCAAAATGATCTTCTCAATGTGTTTATCTGTTTTCAAATCAAACTCCAAGAATTGATCAGTCGAACTACCGTCAGTATTTTTCAAATCGTATGCTATAAATTTTGAAGATTGCTTAGAAGCTCTTTTTGGAAACTGAACTGAATGACCTATTGATAATAATGGAAAATCTTTTCCAAGCATTAAAGCAAAATTAGAAGTCAAAATAGTGAACGATTCTAATTTTCCGTCTAAAAAATAGAATTGATCTTTCTTATAGGTAACAACACTTCCCATTTTCTCGTCCATTTCAAAAAAATATTTTTGATCTTTATCCGGCTTGCCAAACGCATGAATCAAATCTTTCTTCAAACAACCAGCATTTACTTCTTTTTTAGTAAATTGATTGATAATAAGTAATTTGCTCTTTTCATAAAAACCGGATTTCAGCACAAAAGCAGAACAGCAAAATGCAATAATGATACAGTAATGGAACAGTGCTTTTTTTAACAAGTAAATTCTTTGCATAAATTAAAATGCTTAGTAATTTATAAATTAGATCAACTACAAATCAAAATATTTGTATAAATATAGTAGCTAAAATCTAAAAAAAGTAACTTAATGCAATCTAAAACCTACCTCATCAGCGGTGCCGGAAGCGGTATCGGCAAAGCAATCACTCAAAAACTGGCAGCAAATCATACTTGCATTTTATTAGGAAGAACAGAACGCAGCCTAAAAGAAACGCTGGAAACATTACCTGGAAGCAACCACCAGATTTTAATAGCCGATATCCGCGATAAAACCCAATTAGCAAAAGCAGCGGCACAAGTAAATACTTCTTTTATCGATGGAATTATTGCAAACTCTGGTGTGGGCGGCGAGAATTACTGGGGCGAAAATGACCGTTGGGACGAGATCATTGGCACAAACTTAACCGGAACTTATAATCTGGTGAACACCTTTTTTCCTCTGCTAAAAGAAGCATCAGCAGAAAAACATATCCTGATTACTTCTTCTGTTTTGGCGCGTTTGGGCGTGGCCAATTATTCTGCTTATTGCGCTTCTAAAGCAGGTTTATTGGGTTTGATGCGTTCGTGGGCGGTACAGTTTGCGTCGCAAAATATTTTGGTGAATGCAATTTGTCCGGGTTGGGTAGATACGGAAATGTCGCAAACCGGTTTACAGGGAATTGCAGACGGAATTGGCATCAGCAAGGATGAATTTTATAAAATGGCGATGCAAAGTGTTCCGCTTGGCCGCATGAGCCAGCCTGAAGAAATTGCGGATTTAGTAGCTTATTTGCTTAGCCAAAAATCAATAACCGGGCAAACCATTGATATTAATTGCGGCGCGGTGATGAATAGCTGATGCTGTTTTTACCGACTATAAATTATTGCCTGGAAGGTTAGCTACCGCAGTGTTGGATGGGTAGCTTTCGTTTTTTAATCTGTCTAAAGCGGTTACGACGTATTGGTAATTTTTCCCGGTTTCAGCAGACTGATCTTCAAACGAACGTTGCTGCGTGTAAGTAATATTTAAAATGTGTTTTGGATCGGTGAGGTTTATAGGTTCATGCTGATCAAAACGATAAACCACATAACCAAAGGCAGTATCGCCATCGCTTGCGGGCAAAGGCAGTTCCCAATGTAAACTCACTGCTTTGCCGGTTACTTTTGCTGTTAATTCGCGCGGAATATTTGGCACTGCGGCATCTCGCCACAACATAGCTGGCGGCAAGGCTGGATAACGGTAAAAATCTGTTTTCAAACTATCAGTAAAACCTAAAGGATTGTTTTGCAAAGATCTTGAACTGAAATAAACACTTCCCTGCACACGTGCATTTTCTCTTAAATAACGAAGCTGCCGCGGCATTTGGCTGCTTTCTTTCCAGCTGGCACTCATTCGTTCATTAATCCGGTAAGCAGCCATACCGATATATAAATGGCGGCCGTAAGTATTATTGCTCCACCAATCTACCAGTTTCTCAAAAGCGGCAGCGCGGTTATTAAACGGCCAGTAAATTTGCGGGTTGATGTAATCCAGCCAGCCTTCTTTGATCCATCTCCTAGAATCGGCAAACTGTTCGTAATAAGAAGAACCACCACCTGTTTCCGAACCTTCTGGATTCTGGCGTTTATTTGCCCAGATACCAAAAGGACTAATTCCAAATTTTAGATAATTTTTATGGTGATGGATGCTATCACTTAAAGCATGAATCAGCGTATCTACATTATGACGGCGCCAGTCTTTAATCTCTGTAAACCCATCCGGATGATCTGCGAAAGTTTGTGCATCATCAATATGTTGCCCATCAACTGGGTACGGATAAAAATAATCGTCTAAGTGTACGCCATCAATATCATAATTATCCACCACATCCAAAACTACTTTGATAATGTATTCGCGCACTTCCGGCAAACCCGGATTAAACAGCTTCCGGCCGGCATAGGTAAAAAACCACTCCGGTTTTTGCTTGGTAATATGATCATCGCTTAAACCTTTTTGATTGGCAGAAAAAGTTGCGCGGTAAGGATTAAACCAGGCGTGCAATTCCATACCGCGCTGATGTGCTTCGTTTATGGCAAATTCTAAAGGATCGTAAGCCGGGCTGGGGGCTTTACCTTGTTTGCCAGTAAGCCATTGCGACCACGGCTCTCGGCTTTTTGCATAAAGTGCATCAGCAGCTGGCCTGACCTGGAACATTATAGCATTGATGCCTGTTTGATGGTGCGCGCTTAGTATTTCCAGCAATTCCTGCTGTTGCCGCTGCGCGCTGGTTTTGCCGCTGCTTGGCCAGTCAATATTAGTTACCGTAGCAATCCACACGCCTCTAAACTCTCTTTTTGGTTGTGGCAAAACTTGTCCCTGTGTAATTTCAATCAGAAAGACTAAAAACAGTAACAATATTATTTTGGAACGGATATACATTAAGCTAAGCATTAAAAACGGCAAAGATAGTTAAACTCCATTCAATCAATTTTATTGGGATAAAAATTTTAATTTACACAAAATCAGGCAAAAGCAGCACTTAAATAAGTTGTATTTGCCGCCTGATAAAATTTTAAATAAACCTATTTCCAGCTTTTTAAAGCAGCGTTTTTAGCAGTTAAAACGTGAAAACACTATCTTCGGTTAAGTATTTTTTTACTTTAGCTACAATATTCAGCGTATAATCATAGTTTTATCAGAAATATAAGCTAGTAAAAAGTACTAACCTAATTTAAAAACTAAGCTAAAACTAACTTTCAACAATCTATTTTCACTTAAACCTAAAACATGGAAAATCAAAAACCGGAAACGCCTGCTAAAAAATCGAATATTATTTTTTTACTGATTGCTATAGTAGTTGCGCTGCTTGGCACAAACGCTTACCTGTATTTTCAGAAAAATAAATCTGATGAGAAATTGGTTTATCAGATAAATGATGACAATAAGTTATTGGTAAAGACGCAAACTACTTTAAACGCATCATTAGATAGTTTAACCAGCGAACTGGACTCTGCCAATAGCGGAAAGCACCGGATGTCTGAGGAATTACAGGCTAAAGACGTACAGTTAAAAGCAAAAATTACCCAGTTAAGAAAAGCCTTGGCCAATGGAAATCTTACTGCAAACCAGCTTCGTTCTGCACAGGAAGATATTAAACAGTTGCGTTATTTTGTCACTAAATACACATCTGATATTGAAGAGTTGAAAACTCAAAATGCATCTTTAACTGTTGAAAGAGATACTTTGAGAACCAATTTGGCCACGGTTAATCAAAAAGCCACTACTTTACAACAGCAAAACCAGGATTTGAATACAAAGGTACAAACAGCTGCTGCCCTCAAATCTTCTAATGTTGATATTGTTGCTTATAAAATTAAAAATAGCGGGAAAGAAGTTGATGTAACACGTGCATCTACGGCTAAAAAAATTAAAATAAACTTTACAGTTACTGCAAATGAACTGGCTGCCAGAGGTTTACATGATATCTATTTAAGAGTGCTTGATCCGACAGGTAATTTAGCAACTTCTGCTGCTACGGGCAATTTTACCATCAACGGCCAGGATTTACAATATACTTATAAAAGCTCTATTGATTACAAAAATGACGGAAGTGCTTATGTGATTGATTGGGTTAACCCGGCTGAATTTCAAAAAGGAACTTATTCTATTTTATTATATGCTGATGGTTATCAAATGGGCAAATCATCTTTCAACCTAAGATAAAAATCAACTTAAATATTATTTAAAAAGGGAACTGATTAGTTCCCTTTTTTATGCCATAAAAGAAGCATCTGGCTAAGTAATACGACATACTTTACACAGATTGTACAGATGCAGATGGAAAAAGCAAGTGAAAAGTTGTGCCTTCGTTAAGTTCTGTTTCGAACCAGATTTTACCGCCAATATTTTCAATTGCATTTTTAGCGAAAGCCAGACCAAGCCCTGTACCAGAACTTTTAGTAGCAAAATTAGGCTGAAAAATATTTTCACGGATATTTTCCGGGATACCGTTGCCATTATCTTTTACATCAATTACAATATTATTTTGAGTTAAAATATATGTAATCGAAATAATACCTGCACGATCTGGCGGCATGGCTTCAATTGCATTTTTGAGCAAATTATTAAAGCAGCGCGTTAACTGATCTTTATCTACACGGATTAAATACAAAGCTGTTGAAGGCGTATAGTCAATCCGAAGGTTATCACTTGGGTTAAAAATACTAATTACCCTGGAGATAACTTCAAAAATATTAACCACTTCCGGTTTGGCATCAGGCAGCTTGGCAAAATCAGAAAACTCGGTAGCAATGCGTGATAAGGTTTCAATCTGCTCAATAAAAGAATAACTGAATTTTTGGAACTTCTGATCAAATTTGGGGTCGTTATCTTTCCAGGATTTGTTAAGCAGCTGCAAACCTAATTTTAAAGGCGTTAACGGATTTTTGATTTCGTGCGCAATTTGTTTAGCCATTTCACGCCAGGCATTTTCCCGTTCAGATTTGGCTAATTTATTCGCACTCAACTCTAAAGAAGCAATCATTTTATTGTACTCTCTAATTAGCGAACCGATTTCGTCATCACGTTTCCAGTTAATCGGTTCCGTTTTGCGGCCATACACGGTATTTCTTAAACCCTGCTGAATCAAATTAAGTGGCTCTGTAATTTTTTGGGCGATAAAAACAGCAAACAAACCAACAGCTACCAATACCAGTGCATAAACATTAAGCATAGAATTGATAAAATAACCAATGCGGGATTTATAATCTGCCTCATTAGAAAAATAAGGAAGCTGCATAAAATTTACAACCTCCTTCTGCACGTTATAAATAGGCACATAAGCAGATTTAAATTCAAAACTCCCCACTTTTTCATCATTCAAAAACTCTGATTTTTGCATCCGTTTCATGTTTACAAAAGCGGTTGCATCCATCCTTTTACTCATCAAACCATTATTATATAGCTTTGGCTGCGTGTATAATAAAGGCATACCGCAGGTATCATAAAGTATCAGGTCAACAGAATAAGTTTTGGCAAAAGCATTAAATTTCAGTTCTAATTCTTCGTGGTTTGTAATATTACTTTCCATCATCTGGTCTTCATAATCAGCAGCAATATGCTTTATTTTATCACGGTTTAAATCATCCTGCTGTTTTCTGTACTGGTTACCAAAAGTGATAACCGTAACCAAGCCGATAATTAATAAGGTAAGAACAACCGAGCCAACCATAGATATCTGTATGCGTGTTCTATACAATAAACTATTGGCTGCTACCTGCAAACTCCAGGTAAAATGGTTAAAGTTTAAGCCTTTTACAATGTTACAGAACCAGTAAATGGTAATTACTAATAATGTAAAAATCAGGAAGATAACGAAAAAGAAAATAAAGATAGATAGCTTTTCGCGTAGTGCTTTTTCTTCAATACTTACTACAATCAGCTTGCGTTCGTTAGGTTGATAAATTAAATGGCTAAATCTGGGCGTTTTAGTTTCTAATTCTGTATAACTTTTCAGTTTGCCTTTAAACTGAGTATTAAACAAACTGTATTCATACTTTCCGTTTTGGTTTAATAATTTATTGTCTTTATAAAAAGCATAAGAATAATTTTTAAACTCGTTTTGCTGCTTTACTTTTTCATCTGCCAGCAAAGGTGGAAAAGAATGATCGTTTTCTAAAGATTTTGATTTGAGATCAACCACTAATGTTCCCTGTATTTTCTGACCTGATTTCACCGGAATAATGGCAAAGTATTCGATCATTCCAAATGTATCTGTAACCCGATAAAAGTAATTTGTACCAATTACTTTAAGCGAACCAAAATATGCTGAATTCTGGAAAACATCTAAATTATAATCCTGCTGTCCGTTTATACTATGCTGATTGGCATTATAGGCATACATTTTTAGATCGTACCTGGAGAGGTAATCATCAAAATACAACTTACGCAGATGGTTTTTTAAATAGACCTCATTCTTTTCTGTTTTAGTAAAATAGCTGATTAAGTTAGGATCTTGACTGATGGTGCTTTCTACCTGCTGAAATACGTATTCTGCATTACCATCAACTTTGTTTGCTAATTTGTGCACCAATGCATGCCTGTTAATACACTCTTGCTCATGCTGAATGTAGGTAAGCTTGATAGTTGCAATAAGCGCAGACAAACCAATGATCCCAACGAAAGCAGTCGCAAATATCTCATTATCCTTATAAAAAACGTTGTAAGCACGCCAGATAATTACGGCTGACCACAATAAGTAAAACCAGGTAAAATAATGATAATGATAGAAGTGCCATGTATTTGCAAATACAATCAGGCTAACAAAAACGATTAATTTGTTTTTATCCGGCAGGTTAAGCTTTGTACAGATAACGATAAAGGTTTCGGCAAGCAGATAAAAAATAAGATAAGAAAGGCACAACATGATTGACCCTAAAAGGTTGTAGGCCGTTAGGTCCGACAGGTTATCTATATCAAACTGGATTCTGGAATCAAGGATTAAACTTGAGAAAATATCAGAAAAAGTAATTGATAAACCCAGTAATAACAGAATCAGCAGCAGTAATATTAAATAACTTTTAGAAGGATTTATAATCGGTTTTATAATTCTGCTACGGTTGCTGTAAATAAACATAGCTAACCAGGTTACAAATAGAATGATGAGTGCAACATCATAAATAGTAAAAAAACCTGCGTAAACATGGTTAAGCTGTAACGGGAAAAACAGCTTGCTTTCAGGTGAAAAGTTGGACCAATGGAAAATGAAATTTATACTTATACAAATCAACACAAATACAGTTGCCGCCAGCACCGACCATCCCGGATAGCCTTTATTGGCAATGTAAGTACAAAGATTATACATCAGCACAAACAGGAGAAAGATGCTTAAAACCCACAAAATAATTTCGGTAAAAGCAAAATAATCAGACTGTTTTCCAGGATTTAGCGTAACCGAAAATAAGGGCACCTGATGCAGGCTCTTTATTTGGTATGACTGCTTTTCATTTGGTTGAGCAAAAGTAATGTTATCATTATTCAAAAGCTTTGCAGAAAAATGATTACTAAGGTATTGGTTCTGATAACCGTATGCTGCTTTTATCGGTATAAAAAATAGCACAGCAAAATTGCCGTCTGTTTTTTTAATAACCTCATAACAACCATTTTTTTCGTGGGTAAAAGAAGCACCGGTTTGATATGTTGAAGAACTATCCGGAACAATTTGGATACTGCTCCAGAAGTTGAGTTTATTATTTTTATACGTGCAAAAAGCTATTTCTTTATCCTCAGAAATTTCTTTGATCAGTATTAAAGCTTCTTTTTCGTTTTGAGAGATTTGTTCAAGCTTTTTAAACTTGGCCGGATCTTTTAAAAAATCTTCTACAAAAGCTTCCCGGTCGTTTAGATTTTTTTGTAAAGTTAAAGCAGAACTTACTAGTATATTATCCGAATTATAGGACATCTTTACTGTTAAAGCCGTCAAACCAAGGCTTACACACAGTATCATCAACAGTAAACGAACTTTAACAGACGTATTCAAAACAGTAATTTAATCTGTATAAAATTAGTGCAAAATTTCAGCCTAAATAAAATCTAATTATGCGTGAGCGGTTACTGCATTTTTATCAACCTTTTTAACCAAGCCTTGCAAAACGTTTCCCGGACCGGTTTCTGTAAATGAAGTAGCTCCGTCCTGCAACATACGCTGCATAGTTTGCGTCCACCGCACAGCACCGGTAAGTTGTTTATTTAAATTGATTTTGATCGTATCCGGATCAGTTGTTGGTTCGGCATTTACGTTTTGGTAAATCGGGCAAACAGGCACTTTTACAGCTGTATTTAAAATGGCTGCTTCTAGTTCTACGCGCGCCAGTTCCATCAGCGGAGAGTGGAATGCGCCGCCCACATTTAACGGTAAAACCCGTTTGGCACCGGCAGCTTTTAATTTTTCGCTTGCTCCGTTTACACCTTCAATTGTTCCGGAAATAACCAGCTGCCCCGGACAATTGTAATTAGCCGGAACAACTACATTGCTTTCGCGCTGGCAAATATCTTCTACCGTAAAATCATCCAAACCCAAAACCGCTGCCATAGTAGAAGGCTGAATTTCGCAGGCGCGCTGCATCGCATTTGCACGGGCAGCAACCAATTTTAATCCATCTTCAAAAGTGATGGCACCGGCTGCAACCAAAGCAGAAAACTCACCTAAAGAATGTCCCGCAACCATTTCCGGCTCAAAATCACTTCCTAATATTTTTGCTGAAATTACCGAATGTAAAAATATGGCCGGTTGCGTTACGCGGGTTTGTTTCAGGTCTTCTTCCGTGCCGTTAAACATGATATCTGTAATCCGGAAACCCAAAATTTCATTTGCCTGCTCAAATAATTCGCGGGCTTGTTCGTGATTATCGTATAAATCTTTTCCCATTCCTGGAAACTGTGCGCCCTGTCCCGGAAAAATATATGCTTTCATAATTCTAAATAAAAATTGCAGCGTTTAGCTTAATTTGGAAGAGATTAACTGTAAAAACTCACTTCTTGTTTTATCATGCAAAAATGCGCCCGTAAAAGCCGAAGTTGTAGTAACTGAATTTTGTTTCTGGATACCGCGCATACTCATACATAAATGCCGGCATTCGATCACCACGCCAACACCAATTGGGTTTAAGGTTGATTGAATACAATCCCGGATTTCATTCGTCAAACGTTCCTGTACTTGCAATCTTCGCGCAAAAGCATCAACCACCCGCGGAATTTTACTCAGCCCAACAATATGTCCATTCGGAATATAAGCGATATGCGCTTTTCCAAAAAATGGCAACATATGATGCTCGCACATCGAGTACACTTCAATATCTTTTACTACAACCATTTGGCTGTATTCTTCTTTAAACATAGCCGATTTTAAAATATCTACCGGATTTAAATCGTAGCCATGTGTTAAATAAGTTAAAGATTTTGCCACACGTTCCGGTGTCTTTAACAAACCTTCGCGCTGCGGATTTTCACCTAATTGTTTTAAAATATCCTGATAATGATCAGCAATTTTACTGATCATTCCAGAATTATAACGATCTATCTTGAGGTAGCCATCCACTTCTTCAGTATCGTGGCTGTGGTTTTCGTTGTTCATTTTATGATGCTTCTTTTATCCGCCAAAATACTCGGCAGAATTATTTTCGGTTTCATACAGTTTTACCGAATGCAGGAAAACGCCCGAATGCAGTTCAATTGGCCTTTTAAGCTGATTAAAAATCTCAATCGTCAACAGTTCTGTCGAAGCCATTTTGCCTTTCATAAAATCAACATCCAGGTTGATATTTTTATGATCCAGCTTCTCGATCACGTAATTATTGATGATCACTTTTAGGTCTTTCAAATCCATTAAATAACCGGTTTCCTGCGTTACTTCACCTTTTATCGTTACAAATAAATTGTAATTATGGCCGTGCCAGTTGGGGTTGGCGCATTTGCCAAACATTTCCTGGTTTTGCTCGGCACTCCATTCATCACGGTACATCCGATGCGCCGCGTTAAAATGTTCTTTCCGTGTAATATGAATCATCATAGCTTAATTACTGCAAATATATTAAAACAAAAGAAGCCCGCTGTTTTTAACTTTGCCCGAAATACTGGACATGAAAATCTTGCTGGTGGCCGCAACGCAACCTGAAATACAACCTTTGTTAGATCATTTTGGAGAAGAAAAACCATTTGATATTTTAATCACCGGCGTTGGAATGGTTGCTACAGCGTTTGCTTTAGGCGAACATTTCGCCCGAAAAAAATATGATCTAGCTATCAATTTAGGAATTGCGGGAAGTTTTGACCGAACACTAAATCTAGGTGAAGTTGTTGAAATTGAGGAAGATAATTTATCAGAACTTGGAGCCGAAGACGGAAACCAGTTTATACCAATTGAAGATTTAGGTTTTGGAGAAAGTAAATTCCAACCCATCAATCCAATGCTTCTTTTATCAACTAAAAAAGTGCGTGCCATTACTGTAAACACTGTTCATGGCGAGGAAAAATCTATCCAAAAAATAACAGCAAGATTAAATCCGCAATTAGAAAGCATGGAAGGTGCAGCCTTTTTTTATGCCTGTAAAAACAGCATGGTTCCTTCAATCCAAATCAGGTCGGTGTCAAATTATGTAGAGAAACGCAACCGCGAAAACTGGAAAATCGGTTTGGCAGTTAAGAATCTGAATGATTTTGCAATTGAATTACTAAAGAAACTATGAAACTTACCCTCGGCTTTTCGCCTTGCCCAAATGATACTTTTATTTTTGATGCGTTAATCCACCATAAAATTGATACCGAAGGTTTGGATTTTGAAGTGTTTTTTGATGATGTGGAAACGCTGAATCAAAAAGCTTTTCGCGGAGAACTGGATGTAACCAAACTCAGCTATCACGCTTTTGCTTACGTAACCGATCAATATGTTTTGCTGGATGCGGGCAGCGCGTTGGGCTTTGGCGTTGGGCCGTTGCTGATTTGTAAAGATGAAAAATTCTTGGATCGGGAATATTTGAAATCCCAGATTCAGAACTTAAAAATCGCCATTCCGGGAAAATATACAACCGCAAATTTTCTGCTCAGTTTGGCTTTCCCCGAAGGAAAAAACAAGACGGAAGTGCTTTTTTCGGAAATCGAGAACCAGGTAATCAGCGGTGAAAAAGATTTGGGCTTGATCATCCACGAAAACCGTTTTACTTATCAGGATAAAGGTTTACATAAAATTGTAGATCTGGGCGATTACTGGGAACAGCAAACCGGCTGTGCGATTCCGCTTGGCGGCATTGTGGTTAACCGGAATTTGCCGATAGAAATTCAGCATAAAATTAATCGTGTGCTGTGGAAATCAGTAGAGTTTGCTTTTGCAAATCCAAAATCCGGACTGGCATTTATCCGCCAGCATTCGCAGGAAATGAGTGAAGAAGTGATGTACAAACACATTGATTTGTACGTCAATAAATATTCTATTAATCTAGGGGATGAAGGCAGAAAAGCGATTCAGATATTATTTGATAAAGCGTTGATATCAGGCGTAATTCCAAAAATTGATAAAGAACTTTTTTTAACACCATAATTTTGCTGTTTAATAATGCTGTTTTTACAAGCTAAATTTAGTTAACCAATTCTACCCGAAACCAGTCAAAATCAGCATAACCAGAATCATTTGTTTGAGAATTTCTCGTACAAAAGATACCCATTTTAGCACCAATCCATTGCCCAACTTCTGCCTGAAATACTTCTTTTATATCTGTAAATTGTTGTCCGTTTAAACTGTAACTAAAACTGCATTTGGCGCCGTTTGCCACTTTTACCCTGATAAAAACAGTATTCGTGCTGAGCTTTTCAATCATTTTTTCCTGCTCTTGGTTCCCTTTTCCTGCGTTTTTACAAACCGAATAAACTAAATACAGGCCATCTTTTTTACTTTTAACAGCAAGATTAGCATAACTTAATCCCATAATTGTTAAACCTGTTTTTTCGTTTTCCAGCTTTGTGTTTGGGTGGAAAGTAAGTTTAGTAGTTGCCATAAACTCATCTGCCGGAAACTTTTGCAGTAACACGTTTGGTGTATTCCATAAATTGGCACTATCGGGAACCAGATCAGCATACAAACGCAGCATTCCTTTAGCTGGCTGCATAAATGCCCATGTGCCTTTTGAGTTTGCCATCCATTGCCATTGTACGCTTAACATATTTCCTTCAAATTCATCACTTTCGGGCGGTGTTTGTATTGGATAAGTTTTGCCCACATTCGGTTTTTTGTATGATAAAACAGGTTCGCCTTTACCGTCGCCATCGTTATCCAAACCAATTACCGGCCAGTTGTTTAGCCATTTCATAGGTTGCAAATGCAAAACTCTACCGTAAGCATCTTTATCCTGAAAATGCAAAAACCAGTCTTCGCCGGTTTGAGTATTTATCCAAGCGCCCTGGTGCGGCCCGTTTACAGCTGATTTCCCCTGATCCATTACTACTTTTCGTTCATAAGGGCCGTAAATATTCTTCGATCTTAAAACCAATTGCCAACCGGTAGAAACACCGCCAGCCGGCGCAAAAATGTAATAGAAACCGTTGCGTTTATACAACTTTGGGCCTTCTAGAGTTGGGTCTATTTCGTGTCCGTCAAAAACAATTACGCCTTCATCTAAAATTTTGTTTCCGGCAGCATTCATTTCATTTATGGTGAGGATACTTTTAATTCCTGCCCGGCTGCCCGCCCAGCCATGAATTAAGTAAGTTTTGCCGTTATCATCCCAAAGCGGACAAGGATCAATCAAACCTTTTCCCGGCAAAATCAGTTCCGGCTCGGTCCAGGGGCCGTTTATGTTTTTTGTTTTGATGAGATAAATACCAAAATCAGGATCAGGATAATAAATATAAAACTCGTTGTTGTGGTAACGGATTGCAGGCGCCCAAACACCGTTTCCATGTTGCGGTTTAGCAAAATGCTGAAATGGTGGCTGCCGTTTTAAGGCATGACCGATTAATTCCCAGTTTACCAAATCTTTCGAATGAAGGATTGGCAAACCCGGAATATCTTCAAAACTGGAAGCAATCAGGTAAAAATCATCACCAACACGAATCGCATCCGGATCAGAATAATCAGCATTTAAAACCGGGTTTTTATACGTACCGTTTCCCTGATCGGCAACCCAAACTTTAGAAACGTAAGCTGTCGTTTCTTTTTTTGCTGATTTTTGTTGTGCAAAAGAAGCATTGCAAATAGTTAGCAATACCAATAGAAAAGTGTATTTCATTATCGCAAATGTATCCAAGGCAAAAGCTAATTTTTATTTTGAAGCGGATTCCAGCCTTCTTTTCCGGCAAAAATATTGGCAAGTGTATAAGTTTTAGCTTCGGAAGCGGTTAATTGATGCGACCATTTTACCCTTTCACCAGTTTTTGCGCCGGTTCCTGTACTTTTAAACTCAGCATAAAAAGTGGTTTTGGTATTATCAACTTTAGCCGGATTGATCCATGGGTCCCAGCCTGCTGGCAAAATATGACCTCCCATTTCTGTACGAATAAAAACAGTTTTGGCATATGGTCGCCACGGCCTTCCCAAAAAAACTTTTTTGGCAGCAGAATCCGCAATCAGTTTACAATCAAAAAACACATAGCCGAATTTTTGTCGCGGTGTTGTAGATGCAGCCGTGATGTAAGAATTGGTTAAACTTTTGATCGTACAACTTTGAAAAATAACGGTTGCTTCACCAAAAATAAAATCTGTTGTACCTTCAATATAACAATTTTGATAATATTGCCTCCTGCTTTCCGTGCCTGTGTACAACGTATCCTGATTGCCCAGCAATTTGCAGTTTTTGATAGTGCAGCGATCACCTTCTACATGCAGCGCAACCGCTTGCCCAACGCGCCCGGCTGTGTTTTCTATCGTCAGGTTTTCTGCGGAGAAATCCCTTCCCTGCACCAAAACCGTGTAAGAAGTGTAGGTATTATATTGCGTTCTGCCGGAAGCATCTTTACCTGAGAGCAAAGGTTGTCCGGAATAATTATTGTTGCTGATGATTGTGTTTTCTTTATCTTCTCCAACCAAAGCAATATTTATTTTCCAGGAAGGAATGATCAGTTTTTCATAATAAATTCCTTTTTTAATGCGGATGGTTACCTGCTCCTGCGACAAATCCCGAACGGCATTTACCGCTTCCTGAATCGTTTTAAAATTGCCGCTGCCATCTTGTGCAACGGTTAATAATTTTGGATACGGATACGGAACTGGTTGCGCAGATGCTGTTTTTACCAGCAATAAAAGTGTAAAACATAAAATGAAACCAACTATTTTTTTCATATCCCAATGCTTATTTTACCGGTTATTTTTTTTCTGAAATGCGAATGTGACCAGCCAAAGCTAAATGTAGTTTTTCAGATTGTTAAATTGAACAGCCAAATAATAAGCAAAATCTCTTAATCAGGTTTTTCGTACTTTTACTAAACAAATTCTATTTTGAATTTCATTAGTAAATGCACGAATCCATCACCATAAAAGATATTGCAAAAGCACTTGGATTTTCTACTTCAACGGTTTCTCGTGCGTTAAGGCATAGTCATGAAATTAGTGCTGAAACAAAACGGATCGTGGTAGAATACGCCGAAAAAATCAACTATCAGCCTAACCCGATTGCATTAAGTTTGAAAGAAAGAAAAAGCCATTCTATCGGCGTGGTAGTTTGCGAAGTGGCCAATAATTTTTTTAGCCAAGCCATCAGCGGAATTGAATCTATTGCTTACAACCTTGGCTATCATGTTATCCTCACCCAAACACATGAATCTTTTGAACGGGAAATTGTAAATGTAAATCACTTAGCTTCCCGCTCGGTTGATGGTTTGCTGGTTTCTTTATCTTCTGGCACAACAAATTTAGATCATTTTAAAAAGCTACATAACAAAGGCTTGCCAATTGTTTTTTTCGACCGCATTCCTAAAGAAATTGATACGCATAAAGTAGCTTCTAATAATTTTGACGGTGCTTTTAAAGCGACGGAACATTTAATAAATTCTGGTTTTAAAACCATTGCACATTTGGCAAATGCAGCACATTTATCTATTTCAATAGAGCGACTGGCTGGCTATAAAGCAGCTTTAGAAAAGCATCATTTGCCTTTTGCAGAAGAGTTAGTTAAATATTGCGATCAAGGCGGAGTAAGTTACGAAGAAGTAGAAACAGCTGTGAAAAATTTACTTTCCTTAAAAAACAAACCCGATGCAGTGTTAATTACAAGTGATCGTGTAAGCACTTCCTGCCTCACTATTTTACATCGTTTGGGCTTGTCTGTTCCGGATGATCTGGCGATTGCCGGATTTACCAATTCCAACACAGCCGAACTGTTTAATCCGCCGCTAACTACAATCCGGCAACCAGCTTTTAAAATCGGCCAGCTGGCTACCGAAAAATTAATTAGTATTATCGAAAGCAAATATCCGGTTGCCGAGTTTACAACACAATTGCTGGATACAGAACTTTCAATCAGAAGTTCATCTGTGCCTAACAAAATGCTGCTTTTACCAACTGTTTTTTAGGTTGATAAAAGAAGCATCAGTTTTTATCATTCAAAATAAGCGGCATGCTCTTACCGCTCCCCATAATAATAACTTTGGCATTTGGTGATAACGCAACAGCTTTTTGCGCCAAAATACTTTCGTATTGCAGCTGTTTATCACTTAAATTGGTAGAAATAATGCGCTGATAATCTGCAATTCCCTGCGCTTGTATTCTTTTTTGTTCAGCTTCCTGCCGCTCTTTCTGTAACACAAACTGCATTTTTTGCGCGTCCTGCTCAGCATTAATTTTTGATTCTATAGTTGTTCTAACAGATTGCGGAAGTGTAATATTGCGTATCAAAAGCTGTTGCAGTTCCAAACCTCTTTTGGCAAAACTTTCGCCTATTGTTCTGTAAATTTTATCTTGAAATTCCTGTCTTTTGGTAGAGTAAAGTGCCACAGCTTCATAATAAACAGCATTATCACGGATGGCGGTTCGTGCTACGGGCCTTACAATTTTATCCAGATAATCCGTTCCAATATTTTGCAGGATAAACGGTGCCTGATCTGCTCTCAAACGAAAAAGTACCGATAAATCTATAGTTACTTCCAGCCCGTCGGCAGATAAAATACGGATCGCATCGTCGCCTTCTTTCTGGCCTTCAGTGCTCACGCCGCTCATCGTATAATTCTGGGTTTTTGCATCAAAAGTAGTCACATCCACCAGCGGATTGATAAAATGCAAACCGCTGGAAATCACATCAGGCTCAACTTTTCCGAACAGGGTTTTTACACCAACTTTTCCCGGATCAATTACTTTAAAAACCGAAAAACTAAGACCTAAAAGCAGCATAGCAATTCCAACAACAGATATAACCGGACTATAAGCCGGATTAATTGATGGCGTACGTTTAAACCAACTGCCGGTAATCAGCAGGATAACGCCCAGAATAATTAACAGCATATGTATTTAAATTATGAATTTACTTTTTTTGAAGTGCCCTTACTTCTTTTGCCAGCCGAATTTTTAAAATAACGGTTATCACGATGATAAAAATGCCAGCCGCCATCCAGTCATAACGCTGATGGTTCACGCTCCAATAAATCAGGATTACGCATAAAATAATTCCCAGATTATAAAGAATATTTAAAAATAGCTTAAAACCCATTTTAGTAAACCTGTATTTCAGGATCGATCTCGTCTGCCCAGGCCAAAATGCCGCCTTTTAAATTATACAAATCCTTAAAACCTTGCTGCTCTAATTGCATAATGGCTGCAGCGCTGCGTTTGCCACTGCGGCACATTACTACAACAGGTTTATCTTTATTGATTTTGCCGGATTCAATTGCAATGCCGCTCAACGGAATCAGTTCTCCGCCCAAATTAGACATTTCGTATTCAAAATCTTCGCGCACATCTATCAACTGAAAATCTTCGCCAGCATCCATTTTTTCTTTTAATTCCTGTACAGATATTTCTTTCATTTCCATAAATATTATACTTCAAAGTTAAGTGTTTAATTGATTTAAAAGTGCTTTTAACATGCTCGAAATAATTTATTCCTGCCGATGATCGTTCTCTATACATACTGTTTTTATCAGGTAAAAAAAGCATTTCCGGTGGCGGCAGTTGCTTAAAAATGAACCAAATAAACATTAGTTACGTACTTTTGAAAATATGAAACAAGTAAACCGATTTTTCTGGTTCTGCTCCGGTGTGCATGTAGACACATTAAAAAAGTATCCGATCGAACTGAATAAATATGTGGGCATTGGCGCAACTATATTTTTTACTGCTTTATTTGCTGCTTTATCCGGCGGTTATGCCATGTATTTTGTATTCAGCGGAAATCCTGGCGCACCCATTTTTGCCATTTTGTTTGGGTTGATCTGGGGCGCGGCCATCTTCAATATGGACCGTTATATTGTGGGCAGCATCAAAAAAACAGGTTCTACCAACGCGCAGATTTTGCAGGCCACACCTCGGATTTTGTTAGCAATTATGATTGGTATTGTAATTTCCCGTCCGCTGGAATTAAAGATTTTTGACAAAGAAATCCGCAATAAATTAAAAACATCTTATCTAAAAGGACAGCGTACTAAAATTGATACCATGAACCAAACTTTTGTGAAAAAATACGGCATGGATTTGACCAAAGCAGCAGATATTAAAGCTGAAAGAGATTCATTGCAAAAAGACATTAGTCGTTCGCGTTACCAATTAAACCAGGAAATTTTTGGCGATAAAACCAACCAAACTTCCGGTAAAACCGGTTTCGGAACGTTTGCTAAACAAAAAGACGAAGTTTTAAAGCAAAAAGAAGCGCGTTTAAATACGGTTCGCGAAGATCAAATTAAAATGGATCAATACCTTGCTAACCGCAAAGATGTGGAAGGCGTAACCGATACCAAATTATTCAACGACCGCCAGTTGGATAGTTTGGCTAATGTTGCCGGTTTTGCTGATCGGAACTGGGCTTTGGGCCAGCTTTCGTATAATACAAACGGCACGCGCGAGCTGGACACTTATCTGGCGCAATCTTTTATCAGTTACTTGTTTATTTTGTTTGAATGTTTGCCGGTTTTGGTAAAACTGATGTCGCCAAAAGGTCCGTATGATGTAGCTTTAACTAAAACGGAAGAAGCGAATATTCATTTTGCCGAAAAAGATATGGAACAGGATATGACCGTTACCGATGCCGTGCAGGATCATCGCATCAGTACCAATATCAATGTTACCAAAAGCAATATTTCCAAGCGTGCCGAACGGAGGTTAACGCGCGAAGAATTGAAAACGTAATGCTTCTTTTACCATACATTTTATGGTAATCCGCTTTAAAACTGTATTTTTCAGCCTTGTTTTAAGGTCATGAAAAATACTTTTTTGTTAATACTGCTTTTATCTGCTAATCTTTGTTTTGCACAAAAAGAAATTTTTTACACAGTTTCTTTCCCGAATGCTATTCATCACGAAGCAGAAATTTCGATGCAAATTAATGATATTCCGGCCGGAGCTTTAACCGTTCGGATGAGCCGTTCCTCGCCGGGAAGATATGCTACACACGAGTTTGGCAAGAATATTTATAGCGTAAAAGCAGCTGATCTTTCCGGAAAACCGTTAACAATTAACCAAATTGCTGGCGATGTTTATCAGGTTCCGCAGCATGGTTCAACCGTAAAAATTTCTTATACTTTATACGGAAACTGGGTTGATGGCACTTACGCAGGCATCGATATAAGTCATGCACATTTAAATATTCCCGCAACTTTTATTTGGGTTGAAGGAATGGATGCGCGACCCATTAAAGTTCAGTTTAATGATCTGGAAAAGTATGGCTGGAAACAGGCTTCTCAGCTTAAATCCGAAGGAAAAAATTTGTACAGTGCTCCAAACCTGCAATACTTTATGGATAGTCCGGTTGAGCTTTCCGCTTACAAAACAACCGGCTGGGATGTAATCAATAAAGATGGCAAAAAAGAGCATATCAATTATGTAACGCATGCTGATGATGAGCAGCCGGTTGTTGATGCGTACGGTAAAATGATTCAAAAACTGGTAGAAGAAGAAAAAGCGGTTTTTGGCGAGTGGCCAGTTTACGATTACGGTTCGTACACTTTTTTGCAGGATGTTTATCCGGGAAATGCGGGCGATGGCATGGAACACCGAAATTCCACCATTATTGTAGAACGTAATAAGCAGATTGCAGGAAACGAAGTAGATCTATTAAGCACGTTTTCGCACGAATATTTTCACAGCTGGAATGTAGAACGTATTCGTCCAAAATCACTGGAACCTTTTAATTTTGAACATGCCAACATGAGCAGCGAATTATGGTTTGCCGAAGGTTTTACACAATATTATGGCGAAATGCTGCTGGTTCGTGCCGGTTTCCGCAAAGTAAACGAATACACCAATGTGTTAACCGGGCTGGTTAATCAAGCTTTAAATACGCCTGGTGCGGCACATTATTCGCCGGCGCAAGCCAGTCGTTATGCGGTTTTTGCTGATGCTGGCGTAGCTATCGATCCAACTAATAAAGCCAATATTTTTACTTCTTATTACACTTATGGCGGCGCAACGGCGCTGGCTTTGGATTTGCGTTTGCGGTCAGAATTTAAGCTGACTTTAGATGATTTTATGCGAGCCGTTTGGTTAAAACAGGGTAAAACAGAAATTGCGTATACCATTCCGGATTTGCAAAATGTGCTGGCAAAACTAACCGGCAATGCTGTTTTTGCCGATACTTTTTTCAAACAATATATCTACGGATTTGAGAAAAATGATTACAAAACCTTGCTGGCCAACGCCGGATTAATTCTGCAAAAAGCACAACCGGGAAACGGCTGGATGGGCAATTTGAATCTGGTTTCACGCAATGATCAGCAAGTAATTTTCAGCAATACAATTATGAACACGCCGGTTTATAAAGCTGGTTTAGATATGGGCGATATTTTACTAAAAGCTGATGGACAAACCATTACCGGTAGTAAAATGCTAACAGATCTGGCTTCCGGCAAAAAGCCCGGCGACCAGATCAAAATTGATTACCAGAACCGCAGCGGTGCACATCAAACCGTCATCACTTTAGAAGAAAACCCTTTGCTGGAAGTGGTTACTTTTGAAAGTGCCAATCAAACCTTAACACCGCAACAGGAAGCTTTCCGCAAAAGCTGGTTATCTTCCAAAATAAATTAAGCTTATGAAATTAAAATATATACTGTTTTTATCGACTATTTTTTGTGGTCGTACTTTCGCACAAACGCCGGAACAATTAATCAGCAAAAGTGATGTTGAAAGAATCATCAAAACGCTTACTGCGGATGATATGCAAGGCCGCGCTACATTTACGCCGGGCATTGAGAAAGCTGCCAAGTTTATCGAAACGGAATACAAAAATATTGGCTTGCTGCCGCTTCCCGGGAATCAGGATTTCCGACAAAATTTCAGCATGTTTCGCAGCAAAGCCGTGCAAACTTCAGTTTCTGTAAACAACACAATTGTTCCGAAAGAAAACATTGTCGCTATCAGCGGCGCAGCTTCTTTTGATTGGAGTAACAATGCTGATGTAGAAGTTGTGAAAATTAGTGCTGAAAAAAACCTGATCGCTGAATATCGAAAAATCGCGTCAAGCAATAAGAAAACGCTGGCTTTGGTTGATCCGCATTTTGAAGCTTTATTTAAACGTATTGCTGTGCGATATGCTAACGGAGATATCAGCAAAGAAATTAATCCAAACCAGCAGCTGGTTTTTGTTTTAGGAGATTTTACTGATGTGAAAGCTTATACCGTAAAATACACAGGAAAAGTAGAAAAGTTGCCGTTGTTTAACGTTGCCGGAATGCTTCCCGGAAAAACAAAAAAAGAAGAATACGTGGTTTTCTCCGGACATTATGATCATTTAGGAATTATTAAAGCGGTTGAAGGCGATTCGATTGCAAACGGTGCCGATGATGATGCTTCCGGAACAACAGCCGTAATTGAACTGGCTAAGTATTACAAAAAGCTGAACAACAATGAACGTACATTGATTTTTGTGGCTTTTACAGCAGAAGAAATTGGCGAATTTGGTTCAGCATATTTCGCAACGCAAATCAATCCGGAGAAAACAATCGCCATGTTTAACATTGAAATGATTGGCAAAACTTCCAAGTTTGGAGCGAATACTGCTTTTATCACCGGTTTTGAACGATCTGATTTCGGAACGATTTTGCAGAAAAATCTGGATGGCACAAGCTTTAAATTTTATCCCGATCCATATCCGGAACAAAACTTATTTTACAGAAGCGATAATGCTTCGCTGGCCAGAGTTGGCGTACCGGCGCATACTATTTCTACTGATCAGATTGATTCAGATAAATTGTATCACACTGTAAAAGATGAATTAAGCTCATTGGATGTGAATAATATTACCGCTACAATTCGTGCAATTGCTTTAAGTTCGAGAAGTATTGTTGCCGGAAATGATACACCGAAACGGATTCCGAAATTGGAGGAGTAGCAGGTTATCCACAAACAATATCTGTTAATTTAAGTAATACTTTAATATAAAAATT
>JBPBQV010000038.1:0-21697 GCA_050955045.1 Janthinobacterium lividum
GGTGTATAAGAGGCACTCCATTCTGTATAATGAAGTTCAAGGTGAGGTAATGCAGAAGCTACTATCTGTTTTCTGGAGCCGAGCATATTACCAGAAACCTGGTTTCTATTTTGGCTCAAAACAGTTCCTGCATCTCCATTAATATCTAAATAGCCCTGCTTTACACCATAATCATGGGTGCTGATAAAATCTATAGGAACCTTGTTTTGCACACAAAAACTAATAGTTTCAGGAATCCATGCATTACCGGCTGTTGCAGGGCCACCAACACGATAATTAGCCGATATGCTTTTTATGGCAGTGGCTGTTTCTTTATAGAGTTTAAAGTAATCCTGCTGCGTACCTGTAAAAAAGGCACCCTTCAGGTTCGGTTCATTCCAAACCTCAAAATACCAGCTTGCAACTTCGTTTTTTCCATAGCGCTCCGTCCAATGACTAACCATTGCCTTAATCAGATCATTCCATTTAGTATAATCTTTGGGTGGAGTAACGTTTCCTTTCCACCAAAAGATCGTGTTATTGCCGCTTGCCAAAGCAGAGGGCATAAATCCTACTTCTACAAAAGGTTTCATCCCGATACTTTGTAAGAAATCAAAAAGCTCATCTATGTACTGCCAGTTATAAATCTGTCTGCCTGTTTTGTCTTCAAAATATACGCCCATATCGTCAGAGAGCAGGCCATGGAAGCGGATATACTTGAAGCCGCATTCATCATGTGCTATTTTTAATTGTCTTTGCCAATCTGCGCGCAGTCCCTCATTGGCCCGGCCGGCACCAATGCAGAGATTGAAAGTATGTGGAAGCGACCCTTTAACCTGGCTAGCATTTACAGATACCACCCGTTCACCTAGAGATTGCTGAGCAAACGCGTAATCAGCTAAAAGTAAACACCAAAGGGCAACGACAAGGATTTTTTTGATGTTGGAGACCATAGAATATACGTGAAAGGCTTTATGAAAAGCCAAAGATATAAAATAGGATATGTTTTGAGCAATACAAAGCATGACAGAAATATAACTTAAACATTTTAATGAACGTTAGTGAATATATCATGTTTTCAGGAAATAGTAGAGCCTGTTTAAAATCCGTTTAGTTTATTTTCTATACTTCTTTTATCAATCAAAATTTACCAAACGTTTATTCTTTTTTTGATTTTATTAAATGCAAAAGATGATACTTTTTTTGAATAGCTATCTTGCGCCACCAGTTAGTATGAAATACTTATCCCTGTTTGTCTTCCTGCTGTCCGCAGTCAATGGTTTTGCCCAACAGAGTGCTACTATTACTTATGATATAAGATATCAATGGTACAGAGATGCCCCAAGTACGCTTGAAATTATTTATTGACGGGCAGCACGCGCATCTGCAAAAAATTGCTGACCCAGAGGCGAAAGAACATTTTTCTAATTTTAATAACGTAATAGAATGCTTCCAATTTTTTTATAATTTAATTACTGAACCACTGTCTGGCTGTTGTTTAAAGCCCATTGATTGTTATAAAAACCGGCCACTTTAACTGCTTTAGATCCGTTTTCGGGCAAGTCTGCAGAGAAAATCATAAAATCCGGGAAGCCACTGCCCGCTGCCAAATACTGATTTGCTTCTGCGGCACGCATTCCTTTTAATCCGCTTCCTGAAATTACAGCAACTGATGCCGTTTTACTATCTGCTCTTGGCCAGATGAAATAAGCCGACAAATTATCACCGTTAAAAGAAGCATTGCCAACTTTAATATTATCCCTGCTAACTTTTACCGGACAATTTTTTAATAAATTTTTACCAGCAGAATTTGTAGTTAAATTTCCATACAAAATTACACCACGATCCGGGTAAGCAGATGCTTTAAAATCTTTATCCGCAACAATATCTACTGCGCCATTGCCACGATAATACCAGGATTCTGCATCAAAACGCGCTTTGTTATAAGCCCAGTGGTTTTCATCAACGTTGCCTTTCGTACCATAAACAAATACCATCCGATGGTTAAACGGCTCTTTAAATGTTCCGTTTCGTACAATTCCTTTGTTTAAAATATTTGGTTTTACGCTGATCTGCCACTGATTATTTGTTTTGCTGAGGTATAAATCCGATGCTTCTTTTACCGTATAATTTATGGTATTGCCACCATCCAGTTTGATGAAAACCTGCTGACCAGCTTTAAAATCATTTAACGACAAACCAAGTACGGCTACATTTTCAGTTATTCCACTGATGGTTTTTAGTTTTTTATCACGCATTATATTAATACGGCTATATTTTAAAGTCTGCATTTGCTGCAAAATACTGGCCCAGTGTAACTTTGATGAAACCGCTGTATTAGCTGTTGTAAAATTGATGGTTTCTACGATGCTATCAGCCGGAATAGTGTGCCGGTTAAAAAAATCGAAAATAGGTGGCCAATCCACACTGATATCGCCATACCAATGCTCGCCGCCTGGCTGTTCGTGGTAGCCCAGATCTTTATGAAAAGTTACCAGTAAACGAAGCATCTGCCGCGCATATTCTACCGAAACTACTTTATCACTATCACCGTGATGAATATACACACCGGCAGCTGTATAATTATGGGCTAGTTCGAGTACGTTACTGGCGTTGCTGGCCTGTAAAAGCAAATGCTCTAATGGAGATTTCCCGGCAGAATCCGGAATTTTTCCATCAGCAGAACCATAAGCAGCCAAAGTTGGATAACCGGAACATGGGGCGATTGCTGCCCATTTACCGGGATAAGTTGCACCTAAAAACCAAGTTCCGTGGCCGCCCATCGAATGGCCGGTTAAGTAAATACGGTTGGTATCCGGATTGAATATCTTTTTGGTGATGTTTAAAACTTCCATCGCATCAATGCGGCCCCAATCTTCCCAATTAAAACCGCGCGGCCGACGGTTGGTTGGCGTAATCAAAACACCTTCAGTTTTTGAACCATAAGCGCGCGCCTGATTAATTGCTTCTACACCTGCGCCGTGAACCGATAAATACAAAGCCGGAGGTGTTTTGCCAGGCTGCTTTTGCGGGCTCACACTGTAATACTGCGTGCTGCCATCAATCTTGCTGATGAAAGTGCTGTTGTAATCTTCATCCGCATTCATCATTTCAACTTTGATGTTTTGCTGATTTAATTGCTGGCTTCCCTGCATTAAACTAAGAAAACAATCATATTTTCCTTTTTGAGAAATATTGGCTGCATTAAATAAAAATCCAACTTTTCGAGTGGTCATCGCCGGAATTTCCGGCAAGTTACTAATCAGTTCTTTTCCTAATAAAGCACTTTTTATTTTTAAATTTTTGAACGGTTTAGCAGTTGCATTTACCACCACAACAGCACCTCGAAGCTTATCATTTTGCTGCCCGATTACGGCGTTTGGCAAAGTTAAATCGCCAATATTTAAAAACACTTTTTGTGGCTGAAAATTTAGTTTGGCTACAATTCCATTTCCTGCAGAAAAACTACTACCGCGTACATAAAACTCATTTAAGCCTTTTTTAAGCTGAATGGGAAGCGCTAAGTAACCAAATCCATATAAATCTCCGGCACGCGGCTCTCCGTTAACATAAACCATTTGGTTGCTGGTAATATTTAACAAAGCAGTTTGCACGCTGGCAGAGTTATAAGTGAGATACAAATAACCATAAACTAACGCCCTGCTTTTAAAGCGGTTTCCGGTATCTGCAATCAATGTTTTCCAAATGCTGGCCTGACCTTTTTGATCGGTAAACAGCGTATTGCCGTTTGTCGGCTTTTTTAGAGTTCCGTTATTTAGCTGGTAAGCTAAATGATCTGTGAATAAAGCTTCGCGTACATATTGATGGACGTTGTTTACTATTAAACCGCTTTTAAAAGTAAATACATTTTGAGCTGAAGCGATTGTAAACTGAAGTAGAAAAACAGGTGATAAAAACAGTACTGGTTTTTTGATAAGCTTAACTAGAAACCGTGAAAACATCATTTTTATTTATTTTTAGATAAAACTCATTCAACAAAAAAGCCAGTTTGCATATGCAAACTGGCTTTGAGTTATTGGATGCTTATTTTACATCCCAAAAGATTTTGGTTGTTCTTGTATCCTTAGATTGTACTGAACTGTAATTAGTATTGTAACCCGTTTCAATACTTGGATATACCAATCGTGTTGGAGGAGTTGTATAGCCAGCCAACTTTCCTGTTGTAGAAAAAGTTAATAAAGGATATTTTGTTCTCCGGTACTCTGCCCATGCTTGTTTGCTTTGCAAAAAACCGAAGTTTAACCACTTCTGTGTCCAGATTTTTCCAAGCTTATCAGCCGAAGAACCAGTATAAGCAACATTTGCCGCTGTTAAGAATGTACTAATTCCTGTTGGGGATGTTGTTCCACTGTTAATATTGTTTAGATAATAATAAAAATAAATAGACTGGGTAACTGCCGTTTCATAAGCCGTTTGCGCACTACCACCACCCCAGCGCTCATAAGCCTCTGCTTTCAAAAAGTTCACTTCGGCAGAGGTCATTACAATACCAGGCAGATTTTTATTTTGTAATAGTGTTACAGAATCAATGATAGCATATTTGGTAAAAGCAGTATCTGTTTGTGCTGTAGTATAAGAGATCGGTATTGCTCTAAAGGTTTTATTAGGCACAAAAGTACCATTAACCGTTGTGCCATATTTATCGAACATGACAGGTATCCGCGGATCATTTGCAGGAAGCATTACTGTGTTTAACATGTAATCGGGAGCATAATAACTGCCAATTTCAGTTAAAGCACTATTCAAATTATCATTGTTTGTAGTAAGAGGCTTTAATAATACATCGCTAGTAGCCGGGCTATAATTCCCACTACCTCCACCATCAATTAGAGGATAGCTGCTGCTATTGCTTAGCATCGTTGTAACAGCTGCTTTAGCTGTTGCTTCATCTACAAAAGAAGTACGCATCAGTAAACGTAACCGCACAGAATTGGCATATCTTCTCCATTGAGAAACGCTTCCACCAAGCAAAATATCCTGCTTAGTAAATGACGAATTAGCAGCAGCTGTACCAAAAAATGTAGCTGCATCATTCAAATCACTTATAAAACTTGTATATAGTGTTTTTGCATCATCAAATTTGGCATCTTTAATGGTGCTGGCTGTTTCCAAATTTCCAGCTCCCGAGTAAGGAATGTCTCCCCATAAATCAACCATTTGCGATGCCTGATCACATAGAACAATTTTAGCAGCCTGCATAAAAATAAGCTGACTGGCTTGGTCTGCTGCTGATAAAGAAGCATAAGTATTTTGCATCTGGCGGTACAAAGCCATTGGTCCGCTTCCGTTTCCGGCGGGGTAATAAAAGTCTGACCAATACTGACCGGTATAACCATCGTTTTGCTGATAAACTGTATTTGAGTTAGTAAAAGAAGCTGTTTGAGAATAAACTGCTGTATGGGGCAGCAAAAATGTACGCACATTCCAATAGGCAGGTCTTACTCTGTCGTTATTTAACATAGCTGTAAAAAAAGTAGGAATATTTGCTGTTCCAACCCTTTCAGGGTTGTTATATAAAGATTCCAACTTTTTCTGACAGGAACTTAACGTGCCTACTAGCAAAAGTAAAATGCTTGTTTTAAGGATTATATTTTTCATTGAAATAAATTTAAAGATGAGAACTTAAAAGGTTGCATTAAGAGAAAAACCAAAACTACGTGTTGCCGGTACAGAACCTTCATCTATACCTTGTCTTTGCCAGGTATTACCAACAACAGTCTCCGGATCCAAGTTTTTCAGGGTTTTCCAGAAGTAAAATAAGTTTCGGCCAATTAGGGAGATCCTCACGTTAGACATACCAATTTCTTTAGTCAATTTGTTTGGTAATCTATAGCCTAAAGTTGCTTCACGCATTTTAATATAACTATTATTAAAAACAGCTCCTTCTTGGTTGTTGGCATCATTACCATAACCAAACTCGTTTTCATAATAAGACGCAGCATCGATCATCGATGTATTCGGTTGTCCACTTTCGGTTACACCAGGCAAAATCACACCATCATGATACACTTTCTGTCCAGTTGGGCCAGTAGTTGCCGTGCTTGGTAATTGTACATAAGTACCGGCAGTATTAATGTAATAAGATAAACCGCCATGTTCTGTATCTCTATATTTTAAAGTACTCTTATACATACCAGAACCTAAGGAATACTTTTGTGGAGTTGATACGATTTGACCACCAAAACGATAATCCACCAAAGTAGTTAACGAGAAGTTTTTATAGGAGAAGGTATTTGAAAAACCACCGGTAACTTTCGGCAAAACATTTCCAGCTTTTACATAACGGGTTTTATCAACAATGTGAACTCCGTCTGAACTGATTACGTTATTTCCTTTACTGTCAGTTAAAAGAGGGTAAACATAAATATTTCCTATTTCCTCGTCTGCTTTTGCAGAGATCAGAATAGCACTTTGTTCTGTTGAATAAAACGTTATCTGATTTATGGTTGGTGCTAAAGAGTAAACTTTTGAACGATTGATAGCAAAGTTAAGACGTGACTGCCATCTAAATGCACCTTGAATTGGTGTACCGTTTAAGCCAATTTCAAAACCGCGGTTTCCAATTTGTCCGGCGTTTACAATTTGGTTAGCAGCACCATTACTTGGAGCAACCTGTAAATTCAGAATAATATTATTGATTTTATTTTGATAATAAGTTGCATCAATACCAATTCGGTCATTTAAAAACCGCATTTCCAAACCTGTTTCAGCTTCATGCTTTCTTTCAGGTTTTAACTCGCTATTACCGTACAAATTCGCCAAAGTTAACTGGGGTACAGAACCGGCAGTAGTTTGAATAGAAGAAAGTGTATAAAGGATATTTGATGAATAAATTTGTGAAGGGATACCTGTTACACCGTAAGAAGCTCTTAATTTACCGTAAGACATAAAAGATTTTAATCCTTTAAAAGCATCCGTAAATACAAAGCTTCCGTTTACAGAAGGATAAAAATAGCTATTATTTTTAGGAGGTAATGTAGATGAAGATTCCTGACGGGCTGTTCCTTCTAAAAATAAAAAGTTTTTATATGAAAAATTTAGTATACCAAAATATCCTAATTTTATCAATTCTTGTCTATTGGATGAAGTAGAAAGAATTCCAATAGAATTATATAAAGAAAAAAAGTTTTCAGTTACAAAACCGCTATTTGTACCAGAAGTTTGTGTGTTATATCTTTCTCTTCTTGCTGTATAACCACCGCTAACAGAAAAATCAAGGTCTTTAGTTATTTTATCAGCATATGTTAATAACACATCACCATAGAGTATGGAGTAATTATATTTACCAACACTATAAGCACCGGTACTGCTTGAACCTGCATTAAAAGCAACCGGATATTGGCTATATTGCTTGTCTTCTGTATTCCCACCAGTATAATCACTACCAATTTTCCCTCTGAATTTTAGCTTTTTAAGTAATTGCCAGTTTAAAGTTGCACTGTTGTATAAACGATTTTCTGTTTCATCATACGTATTCTTTAATGTGGAGAAGAAATAATCATAAAGATTAGGCCTAACATTATATACAAATGCTTCCGATGGATTTCTGTTGGCTTGAGCTAAAGGAACCCACGCATAACCTTGCGAAGTTTGATATTTATCTAAAATAAGTTTTGTATCTTCTTCACGACCAAAAAACCCATCATAAGAAGCAGCCAAACGGTTAGTTAAATAAGGTCTGTTATGTGTTAACGTATTTACATAATTTGCAATAATATCAACACTTATTTTATCACTTAATTTTAAAGTACTATTTAAATTGAAAGTATTTTTTTGCTGATTTGATTTACGTTGAATCCCATTATAATCTAAACGGGAAGCAGAAATACGATAATCAGCGTTATCTGTTTGATTTGAAAGTGAAACGTTTGCTAAAGAACTATAACCTGTTCTAAAAATATCTTTGTAATTATTAGGTTGAGGCGAATAAGCACGGATAGAACCATCCCACCATCTAACCATTTGTCCTTCCATTTTAGGGCCAAACTCAGCATAAGCTCTAAAATTAGGTCGATAACCCGATGGCGATTTGGCATCAGCAATCCAACCTTCTTCTGTACCACCAACTGCTAAGTTTGTAGCCCTGTCATATCCTTGTCCATACACATTTTGAAAATCCGGTAAAAAAGCAGCCTTTTCAACTGTACCGTAATAGTTAAAATTAACTGTTGGACCTTTACCTCTAATTCCTTTTTTGGTGGTAATTACTAATACACCCGCACTTGCATCAGAACCATACAAGGAAGTAGCACTTGCTCCTTTTAACACAGTTAGACTTTCAATATCTTCCGGGTTAATATCGAGAATACCATTACCACGTATCCGCTGATCATCATAAAATCCACCATTATTAGCACCAGCAGAACCATTTTGGCCTTCATTCCGCACAATCACACCATCAACAACTAATAATGGCTGTACAGTACTACTTAAAGAATTAATACCGCGAATTGTTAAGTTTACAGCACTACTTGCTCCTCCAGGTGATGTAGTAAGTCTTACGCCTGGAGCTTTACCGTAAAGTGCTGATGCAAAATTAGTATTCCCTGCTTCTGTTAACTCCTTTGCTGTTACAGTACTTGTGGCATAACCTAAAGATCGCTCCTGCTTTTTGATACCAAAAGAAGTAACTACTACTTCGTTTAACTGATTATTATTAGTGCTAAGGTTAACATTAATTACCGTTTGATTGCCTACAGCAATTTCTTTTGGAGAATACCCTACAAAGGAAAAGCGCAAAGTAGCACCTGAAGGAACGTTAATTGAATACTTTCCTTGTGCGTCTGTCTGTGTACCAATAGTTCTTCCAACTATCAACACGCTAACATTTTGTGCCGGCCCGGTTTCATCAGTTACTGTGCCGGTAACGGTTGTTTGTGCAAAGGCGATACCGGTCAGGATGACCAGCAAAAGTACCAATGTCATTTTTAATAAATTGTAGAGTTTTAACATAGAAATTAAGGGTTTAGTGAATTATTTAGTTTAAAGTCTGATTCTTTATATTAGTTAACTGAAAGGAATTTCTATTAATATGTTCAATTACTAAAGCAGTAGAACCCGTAAGTTGCGCATTACAACCTAATTCTGATAAAACAACTTCTGTATTTTTAGACAAAGTTGAAATGCTGTATTCATTAATTGCTTGTTGAACAGGAGCTAACCATAATTTTCCTGCTTGGATTCCCTTTCCGCTTAAAACAATAGTTTGTGGATTCATAATATGAATGAGTACAGCTATCGCTCGACCAATGTGAAAAGCACATTCGGAAATTAGTTTGATAGCAAGTGAATCGCCCTTAATCGCTTCAGCTATGATCGTATCAATCAAAACTTTACCGTTCTGTAATTTCATTGTAGTAAGTTGTTCACTTTTAACAGCTTCTGTTGCTTTATCCTCCAGTGTTATCAATGAAGCTTCTGTTTCCAGGCAACCTCGCTTACCACAACTACAAAGCTTATTATTGTTAAATAGTGGGATATGACTCAATTCTCCGGCAAAACCACTAAATCCCCTGAATATTTTTCCTTTAACAATCATTCCCAAACCTATACCCCAGCCAATATTAACTACCATAATCTCTTTTTGGGTAATACCTTTTCCAAACCGAAGTTCGGCCAAAGCTATTGTACTAGAGTCGTTATCAATGTATACAGGTAACTCAAGTTTTTTGCTTATCAAAGATTGCAGGCTTTGATTTGTACTTTTTAAAAATGTATGATTAATGCCGTTTTCAATATCAATAAATCCTGGCATCGAAATGCCAACTCCCCAAAATCTGCTTTTATCAATTCCTGATAATAATATTGCTGCCTGAATTTGATCTATTAAAATGTCAATCGGTGCAGGATCATTTTCTAAATCCAGTTCTATCTTAACCACATCAGATATAAATTTACCACTAAGGTTTACCAACCCAATTTTGGTGTAAAACTGATCCATAGCTACAGCTATTAAGAAAGCTTTATCTTGTACTAAACTGTACATAGCCGGTTTCCTACCTCCATTAGAATTACCGGTTCCTTTTTCAGATATATAACCTGCTTGAATCAACTCCTGAACATTTTTTGTTGTGGTTGGTATACTTATCGTGGTGGCTTTACTTATGTCTATTATGCTAAGAATGTTATTAAAGTATATAGCTTGAATTATCTGGATAAAATTTGTATAACTGTTAGAAATTTCTCTATTCATAAGAAGATTGACAAGGGCAAGATAGTTAATATATTAAAAAATTAAAAAGTTATTAAAAAATTTATCAAGTGGGAAAAACGATAACTTATAGTATTTGTACAACACTAATATTTAATCTGTTAGAAAACATAAAAAGCTTATTGAAGTCAATTCTTTACAGTTAATAAAACGACCATTTTGTGGGATAGAACAATAAGAATAATTGAGTTTACCAACATCTAACTAACATGTTTGGCAATAAGATTTGCTGGTGATGCTACAGTTCAGGGAAAAACTCGATATGATATTAAGCCAATTAAAACAATATTTATAATCACCTGAGTGTTTACATTTAAATATGCAATAAGTTATGGTAAGTGTCATTAGATTGATGTCACAGTTTTTTGCAAAAGGATTAACAACAATATAATTGAAAAGAAAAGGCCATCTTGGTGATAGTTTTTAGACCTTAATAATTAGCAAGTCCTCAATAATAGTTCGCTTTAGTTTCACAAAATTAGAAGAACATAAAGTACGATTAATCTTTTTGATTAGAGATAAGGAACGGGTTGCACATTTACTTCGGTTATAAAACCAAAAGGACCTAAAAGAGAACCAACTTGTATATCTTACATGTACTTTTAATTTGCTTTTGGGCTCCAGTTTCCGAATACTGTTTTTATCGTGGTTTTTTTAGCTTCTTCGTCTGTTAACTGATGCGACCAGGAAACTCTTTGGTTAATATTGGCGCCCGGACCATAATCTTGATATTCCGCATAACGCGCCAATTGAAAATTTTCCAGATTGTTCCATTTCGACCAGCCTTCGGGCCGAATTTGCTGCCCAATATAACAATGAAGATAAATTACATCCGCATAAGGGCGCCATGGCCTACCTAAAGAAGCGCTGTGTATCGAGCTGTCGCCGGTTAAAATACAATCATTAAAAACAAAGCCAAAAGGATGGTTTTGAGGCGTAGAAGCTGCTGTAATATGCGAGTTTTTTTTGCTGTGGATATGGCATTGCTCAAACCAAACCGTTGCTGCGCCGAATATAAAATCGGTTGTTCCTTCGATGTAACAGTTTTGATAATACTGACGACTTTTTTCACTGTTTAAGAATAGTATATCCTGGTTACCGATGATGCGGCAATTGATAAAAATTGCCTTGTCGCCATCTACTTCTAAAGCCACAGCTTGTCCGGCTGTAAATCCAGCATCATTACGAAAAGTGATATTTTCAGCTTTAAAATTGTCACCTAAAACCAAAAAACTATAGGAAGAACGCGTATTAATATCAGCTCCGGCAGCATTTTTTTTACCTGGATGATCATCGAAAGTTAAAATGGTATTGAAGCGATCTTCCCCAATCAGATGAACAAAGTTTTTAGATGAATCCAGACGAAGTTTTTCTTTATAAATTCCATTTTTAATAAAAATATTCAGACTCTTTTTATTATTAAGCGGAACGGCATTCAAAGCTTCTTGTACAGTTTTGTATTTCCCGCTTCCATCTTGCGCTACCACTATTTTTTGCTGACTAAAAACAGTATGCGTTATCAAAACCAGTAACAAACAAAGTTTATTCTTCATCACTTCATGCTTCTTTTACCGGTTATTTTTTTGTCGAGACTGGACGAACAATGTGGTCAGCCAAACTTAAATGTAAGCGCTCTATTTCGGCTAAAACCAGTTCTGCTATTTTGCGCGCACCGTAATTATTAAAGTGCGTGTTATCGTGCTGTCCTTCAGGATAAATTGGTTCTTCGCCTGGCTGAAAATCCATAAATAATAACTTTGCATTTTCCGGCCCGTACGTTTGCAGCAGCTCACGGCTTTTTTTATCGAGATCAATTATCGGTACTTTATATTGTTCTCCAATTTCATAAACCGCTTTTGAATATTCTACATGCGTTTCTTTAATGTTTCCGGCTTGATCAAATTGTCGTCTTGTAACCGGCGTAATCAAAACCGGAATACCTTTTTTATTTCTGGTTTCGGTAATAAACTTAACTAGGTTCTTTTTATAATCCGGAACGGGCGTATATCGATCAGCGTATTTCGGCTCTTTCGCTTCATCATTATGTCCGAACTGCATCAGCACATAATCGCCTGCTTGTAAACTATCTGCAATGGGTTGCCAGCGGTTTTCGCTTAAAAAAGTGCGGGTGCTCCTACCGCCTTTTGCCTGGTTATCTATCGTTATTGATGGGTCGAAATAATTGGCGAAAGGCATTCCCCAACCAGTAATTGGAAACCGATTAGTTTCATATAAACACATCGTAGAATCGCCAATCAGGTAGATTTTTATTTTTTTAGGCTGATACCAGGCAAATGATAATAGCAGGAAAACACCAAAAATGAAGATGCTTCTTTTACCGGTAAAAAATTTGCTTTGCATGTTATTTAGTTTTAGGCTGAATGATCCGGTTGGCCAGATCCAATTTCAAGGTCTTGATATCTGCCAAAACAATTTCAGCCATTTTACGGGCACCTAACTCGCTAAAGTGTGTATCGTCTTCTTTTCCTTCGGGATAATTAGGATTTTCGCCTGCATTTAAATGATTATACAAGTATTTTGAAGTTTCCGGACCATATTTCTGTAACAGTTCCTGGCTTTCTTTATCCAGATCGATCAACGCAACTTTGGTTTCCTGAGCAGTTTTGCGTACTAGTTCTGCGTAAATGGAATGTGTTTCTTCCACTTTTCCGGCAGCATCAAATTTGCGGCGGGCAACCGGCGTAATCAAAACCGGAATGGCTTTTTTACTTTTCGTTTCGTTGATAAACTTAATCAAATTTGTTTTGAAATCAGCTTCAGGCGTATAAGTTACTTTGGTTGGCACCTCGTCATTATGCCCAAATTGAATCAGCACAAAATCTCCTTCTTTTAAATCATTTGCTACCGGCTGCCAGCGGTTTTCGGCAATAAAAGATTTGGTACTTCTACCGTTTTGTGCACGATTATCAACGGTAACCGTTTGATCAAAAAAGTAAGCAAATGGCATTCCCCAGCCGGTTTCAGGGTAAGCTTTTACCTGTTTGTTCGCCATGGTAGAATCTCCGATGAGGTAAACTTTGATGTTCTTATCAGGAGCAAAAGAAAAGGTTGTTAAAAGAAGCATGGCGGCAAACCATGCTTCTTTGATATTATTCTTGATCATACAATTATTTAAATTAAAAGCCGCTTTGTAGAGCTTTTTATAAAATTAGTAGCCATAATCCTGTGTTAATGCACCGCTGCTGGCATTAATCTGGTTAATATAAATCGGGTATAACTCACTATGATTGGTTTTGAAAGCAAAAGCAAACAAACTTGTATATGTTGTATTGATAGTTGTAGCACCAATCCAGTTTACCCTCGTTGTACCGGCAGGTACTAAAGTTGGAGCTGTTTTATACAAAGAGTTGGACCAGATTTTAGAATCATCGGCGTTTGTAGTATTAAAATAATACATGAATAATGGCAGATTGGCACTTAAACAATAAGCCGGCGGTGATGCCATATAGCTTGGGGCTTTTATAGGAAGCGGTACTGTTGCACCAATATTAGCGAGATTTACCTTGGTTTCTGCAATTGCTGTACTTAGTAAATTCCAGCGGATCAGATCATATTTACGGATACCTTCATCACCAAATTCCAGATATCTTTCCCGAACGAGAAATTTAAAGAAACCTGTATAATCGTTAGGAATAGCCGGAACCAATGTTTGATTATTGCTATGAGCGCGCCTGCTAACTTCGTTTACCGCTGCAATAGCGTCTTTTAAAGGACCTTTATTTAACTCGTTATCTGCTTCAGCATACATCAGTAACACATCCGAAAAACGAATTAAAATCCAGTTAATACCAGAATTTAAAGTAGCTAATGTAGGATTAACAGGGTTGCTCCACCATTCACGTCTAAATTTACCGTCCGGAAAGTTGTTGATGCTGTGTCCGGTTCTGTTTACAAGATCTGTTTTTGTTTCATAAGGTGCACCTGTAACATCACGACGCACGTCGGTTGAATCAAAAGCGTAATAATAAGTTGGTAATATAGAAAGTGATCCATTGGAACTGGCACCTACTTTTGTACCGTTAAAAACGCCAATTCTGCCGTCGGTGGTACCTGTATTCCCACCTTCAGCTATTTGAAACATTAATTCACCGCTTGGTTCGTTGGCATTACGGCCGCATACATAAGTTTGCCATACTGCTTTGTAACTTGAGTTTAAATTATGCTGATCCCGGCGGGCCATAATATCGGCGCATTCATCACGCGCTATCTGGTAATAAGTTAAGTAATCAGAACGCCTTTCCATATTGTTTGTAGCCCTTCTTAACGAATAACCACCACGAAAAAGTGCAATCCTGGCTCTTAAAGCTTTTACTGCACCTTTAGTAATACGTTCATCAGCCGCATCTCCCAGGGTACTGATTTCTGTTCTCCAAGGCACTATATTTTCTGCATTTTTTAAATCATTTAAAATGTGGGTATAAATAGTATCTCTATCTGTTTTAGGCAGAAATAAATTGGCCTGTTCTGCAGATGGCAACCACTGCGCAGGCACATCTCCCCAAATCTTTACCAGATCAAAATAAAACTGGGCTCTCAATGTAAGGGCTTCTCCATATAATCTTTTCAACTCTCCCTGTTCAATAGTAGAACCATTAGTATATAATGGCATTTTGGGAATTTGCTCAATACATATATTGGCTCTTTCTATGCCAGAATAATTGTTTGCATAAGCTGAAGCTATACCGCCATTAAGTGAAGTAATGTTGTATCGTGCCAAATCCCTACGTTCATTGTCCTGCGTATTGCCGCCAGCGCCCATCATTTCGTCGGTATCAAACGGGAAATACATGCTGTAATATAAACCATAAGAATTTTGGCCGGAAAGGTTATTGTAAGTTCCAATTACTGCGGCTTTGGCATAAGGCAGGTTGCTGAAAACAAAATCCTGACTAAAAGAAGAAACTGGTTCCGGGGCGAGGTATTTTTTACATCCCGCCAGCGTTGCAAAAACAATTACAAGGATAGCAATTGCGCCTGCGAATTTATATCTAATTATATTTTTCATGTTTGTATTCTGTTAAAATGAAGCATTTAAACCAATTACGTACACACGTGATTTTGGATAGGCTGAATAATCTATACCTGCAGTAACCGGAGAGGCGCGTCTGGTACTAACATCAGGGTCATATCCTGTATAACCAGTGATTGTACCCAGATTATTGCCGGTAACAAATACCCGCAAACTTGCTATTTTTACTTTTTGAGTTACTGTTTTTGGTAATGTGTAACCAACTGTAACGTTGTTTACACGAATAAAAGAACCATTTTCGAGTGCGTAAGTCTGATTATTATTCCATTCTATTCCTTGTACAGGTATCCAGTATTTAGCATTAGCGTTTTGCGCCTCAAGTATATCTGGTGATGCACCGATAACACCAATTGCTGATGAAGGAATTCCTTGTAACTGCACGCCAGTATTTGGGTCAACAGTACGATAACGATCATTAAAATCACTTAATAAATTAGCACCGTTACTATAAGTACTGGTAAATTCCAGTTTGTTATAATTAGCAACCTTGTTACCATAAGAATAATTAAGGAAAACACTAACATCAAAGTTTTTGTAGTAAAACTGCTGACCCAAACCCCCTATTCCTTTTGGTAATGCATGTCCTATTACTGAATAATCAGCAGTTGTAATTCTTCCGTCTCCATTAACATCAATAAACTTTTGTGTTCCAGGCTGTGTGGTTGTTGATGAAATTGAAGAAACCGGAACGCCTGCTTTTAAAGTATATTTTGTAGTAGCCCAAGGATAAGTTGCATTAGAATATGGTGTGGTGGTAAAATCCGAAACCTTATAATAGCCATCATTTATCAAACCGTAAAATGTACCTACTTCGTCGCCTACCTTAACTATAAAATCGGCAGGTTGCTGCGAACTGTTGAAGAAACCGGAATTTACAGTAAATGATTGTTGTGCACCTAAGCTTTTGATAATGTTTTTATTCCATGAAATATTGAAGTTGCCAGTCCATCTGAAATTTTTTGATTGCAGAATTGTTCCGTTCAGTTGTATTTCCAAACCTGAATTCTGGGTAGCTCCTACATTCTGAAACTGACTTGCATAACCTGAATTAATAGGTATTACGTTGTTCAATAAAAGATTACTTGTGCTGTTGCGATAAGCATCAACTGTTAACTGCAAACGTCCTTTTAAGAAACCGGCATCAAGACCAACATTTCTGGATATTTGTGATTCCCATTGCAAGTTAGGATTTCCTAAACCAGTAGTGGAAGCACCAAATACAAAGGCATCATTTAAATAATATGATCTGCCGGAGGCAAAGAAATTACCGTATGAATAGGGTGTAATGCGGTTGTTACCAACTGAACCATAGCTTAACCTTAATTTGAGATCGGAAACTATATCCTGATTTTTCATGAAGTTTTCCTCTGAAATCCGCCAAGCTAGTGAACCGGAAGGAAAATATCCCCATTTATTCAAAGGCCCGAATACAGAACTTGCATCAGCCCGTACGTTAAATGTGGCATAATATTTACTTGCATAATTGTAACTGATCCTAGAAAACAGAGAGAAATTATGAATAGGTACTTCTGATACCGTTGGAGGTTGGACGGTTTGAGCTAATGCATAATTGGCAAAAGCTGCGGCTGGCGTAGTACCTACTGGAAAGTTACGCAAATCTAAACCGTTAAGAGTTGTATAAGTTTGATAGGTTTCCTGCCCCAATAAAACATCCAAACTATGTTTAGAACCTAAAATGTTGGTGTTATTATAATCAAGCGTATTGGAATTGTTAATGGTACGAATGTTGGCATTAGCAACAGTTATTAAAGGTTGTTTACCTCCGGTTGTACGCGAATTATATGTAACCGTATCATCAAATGCCCTGCTGTTTGTATTGTTATAATCTATAGCTGCAATAGATCGTAAAGTTAATTTTTTAGTAATGTTAATATTAACATAAGCATTCAAATTCAGAACATTATTCGACCTTTTTCTATATTGCGCCTGTAACTCTGCCAGCGGATTAATTAAAGACAAGCCGTTTCCATTTGTTGCAGTAGCTTGTGCTGCATCATAGTAATCATTGTCCTGACCGGGCAAAAGTACTGGCTGATAGCGTACAACCTGACGCAAATTGTTTGAACTTGCACCACCAACATCTGCTGTTCCCTGACCATTTAAAACGTTGTTATTATAACGAACATTAAATCCAACTTTTACAGCATTGGTAGCCTGATGATCGAATCTAAAATTGATCAAGCCTCGTTTATAATCTGTATATTGTTGTATACCTTGCTGCTCATTATAGGTACCACTTAAATTATATTGGGTTTGTTTAGTTCCTCCGGAAATACTGATATTATGGGTTTGCAATAAGGCATTACGGCCAAATACTTCTTTTTGCCAGTCAACCGGAGTAGCATCTTTATAAGCTAAAATTTTACTGTATGGATCTCCAGTTCTGTAATATCTGGAAATAACGGAGGTATCAGCTGTAATTTTTGAACGTTCGTATTGAAACTGAACAAAATCATAAGGACTCATCACACTTAACTCCTTAGGTAGTTGTTGAATTGCAAAAGTATTATTATAAGTGATAGTGCTTTTTCCGTTAGTATTAGTACCACCTTTAGTAGTGATAATTACTACTCCGTTGGAACCACGCGCACCGTAAATGGATGTTGAGGCTGCATCTTTCAGCACATCTATAGAAGCTATATCTTGTGGAGATAATACATTAAGCGCATTATCCAGCTGAACACCATCTACAATATATAATGGGGAACCACTCTGTGTAATAGACGTCCGACCACGAATATAAACATCGGCAGATGCACCAGGTTGTCCATCAGTAACAGTAACCTGTACACCGGCTAATTTACCTTGCAATGCTTCCGCTGCTGACAGGGTTGGATTATCACGCAAATCCCTCGCTGTTACAGAAGAAACTGCACCTACCAAGTCTCGGCGCCTTACAGTTTGATAACCAATAGCTACAACTTCGTTTAATGTTTGCGAAGCAGATTCTAATTGAATGTTGACTGCTGACTGGTTGGTTAATTTTACTTCCTGTGGTTTGTAACCTACAGACCTAAATACCAATATCGTTCCTGAAGCAGCCGGAACAGACAAACGGTAATTACCTTTGATATCTGTTTGTGTACCCTGGTTACTGCCTTTAACAACCACACTTACACCAATAAGTGCTTCCCGTGTAGTTGTTTCGGTTACAGATCCTGTAATTTGCCTGGTTTGGCTCCATGCAACAGCTCTAAGAATAAGCAATATTGCAAACAATAGTAAAAATTTTCTCATACTAATTAATAACTTTGATAAGAAGGAATGAATAATTGTCGCTGAAATATTATCTATTATTATAGAGCTTATAACAGTTAGAGGAAAATTATTTTAAGTTTATAGGTCAAGATTACATACTAATTAAATAAAATCATATAATTTTCTTACATAAATTTATGCAATCGTTCCCGGTAGTCTTAGTATATTGATAACCATATCCTTAATAAATTCAACAGCAGTTGTACAAGCTGCAAAAAAGCAGTAAATTGTGGTTACTACACAAGAGTACAAATGCACAACTTCAATTTAACTGCCGTGAAATTTTAGAGATATTGAAGGGTTTGGAGTTTAAAGAAGAGATTTTTTCAGATATGAAAGCCTAAACTATCTGATTTTACATATGCTAATCTGAACGTTTACTGTTAAACAAATTAGAATCGAAGCATTACAAGAAAAGCTGCATAATCGATTAGAGCCTATTTAAGTTTTTTAGTGCAGAAATGTTAATGCTTCTTTTACGCCACAAATTTTGTTTTTGAAACTGATAGCGGGGCAAAAAAAACCTAAACTATACTGATTTTTTTAGGTGGTAAAAGAAGCATATAAAAACTGATACTATTTTCCTATAAAACCAGCATCAGGAATAAAGTTATGTTACTTTAATAAATCTGGCGTGTTTTTAACAATCTCAAAATTTGATTAGACAAGCGTTTAGCTTAAACAACACTTTAGCGAACTTGTTAAAGCAGTATGAAACATGCCTTCCGGCCTTATCAACCTATTGAGAATTATGGCATTATTGGAAATTTAAAGACGGTAGCTTTAGTATCCCTTACCGGATCTATTGATTTTATGTCATTCCCTTGTTTTGATTCTCCAACCATATTCGCCTCTATACTGGATGCTAATCTAGGAGGATATTTTTCTGTAGAGCCTGTGATGAATAATTACAAAAGCAAGCAGTTATATATTCCTGGTACAGCTATTTTACTAACCCGTTTTTTCTCTGAGGATGGCATTGTGGAAATCATTGATTATATGCCGCTTAATAAAGATAAAGCCAACTCTATTAGTACAATTGTCAGAAAAATAAAGGCGATCAGAGGAAATATTACTTTTAAAATGAAGTGTGCCCCAAGATTCGATTATGCAAGAGCCGGACACAAAAGTGAGCTGAAAGATAACCAGATTATATTCTCTGCTGAAAATGATGAAAATACAAAACTGCGTCTGATTGCAGATGTCCCTTTACAGTTAAACAATCAAGATGGAATTGCTGAATTTACGCTCTGCGAGTCTGATCTTGTTCATGTCGTGCTGGAATCCATCCAGGTAGGAGAAAAAAGTATTTTGAGGGATGTTGATTATTACGCAAAGCACACTTATACAGAAACAATTAATGGCTGGCGCAACTGGTTAAAGAAATCAACTTATGCCGGAAGATACAGCGAGCCGGTTTACCGGTCTGTTATTACCCTAAAGCTGCTTACTTCCTATCAGTTTGGATCAGTGGTAGCGGCGGCTACTTTTGGTCTGCCTGAGGTAATAGGCGGCAACCGTAACTGGGATTACCGCTTTACCTGGATTAGGGATGCTGCTTTTACCATGTATGCTTTTTTAAAGCTTGGATTTTATCAGGAGGCAACAGATTTCCTTTTATGGATACTTCAGGTGTGCAAAGACAATAAGTTACAGCTGGTTTATGGTATCGATGGCAATTGCGATCTTGAGGAAAAAGAGTTAACTCACTTGGAAGGTTATCAGCAATCAAAACCGGTCCGCATAGGAAATGCTGCCAAGGATCAGTTACAGGTAGATATTTATGGTGAACTAATTGACACGATATATATCTACGACAAATCTTATAAACCTATTACCCATGAACTCTGGATGGTGATTAGTGAACTCATTGGATCAGTTATACGAAACTGGCAGGTTGCAGATCACGGGATTTGGGAGATTAGAAATGAAAAGAAAGAATTTCTGCATACGCGGTTAATGTGCTGGGTAGCTATGGACAGGGCGATTAAAATTGCACAGCATAGATCTTTTCCTTATCCCGTTGCCCTGTGGACCAAGGTTAGAGATGATATCTATAATGATGTTTATTATAATTTTTGGAATCAAGACATCAAAGCATGGGTACAGTATAAAGGTGCTGAAGTGGTGGATGCAAGCGCCTTACTGATGCCTTTAACTCATTTTATTTCTCCGATCGAGCCTCGCTGGTTATCCACGATGGAAGTGATCGACCATAAACTAAGACTAGATGTGCTTCTTTACCGTTATCAGAATGGATTGGAAAAAGTAGATGGCCTAGATGGTGAAGAGGGTACGTTTAATATGTGTTCCTTTTGGTATATTGAAGCCCTGGCAAAAAGCGGACAGACCGACCGTGCAGTCGAAAACTTTGAAATTATGATGGGATATGCCAATCACCTTGGTCTATTTAGCGAAGAGTTGGGTAAGAAAGGCGAACATCTTGGTAATTTTCCACAGGCATTTGCCCACTTAGCCCTTATTAGCGCAGCCCTGGAACTGGATAAACAAATTAACCGTAGTTTATCAGCTTAAACTGCTACTTTTTTGCTGCTTACAAGAAGTTTATCTTATAAATTTTGTTAAGCAGCGCATTTATTACTAAAAGAAAAAACGCCAAAGTTAATAAACATTAGGTAGTTGAACTCGCTACAACAATTAATTGTAGTTAAATACCGCATTACTTATTGCTTATTTTTTTAGAAAGTCTACTAAAATCGGGCATCTTGTCAACCAGTTGTTAGCAAAGCTTTAACATATAGTCATTAATAGACTATATGTTAAAAAAACTAATTATTTAGCATGTAATCCGCCATCCACACACATGGCAATACCATTTACAAACGAAGACTGATCAGAACAAAGCCAAAGAGCTAAATTGCCTACTTCTTCGGGCTGTCCAAAACGTTTCATCGGCTGGTTGTTGCGATACTGATCTAAATACTGCGCAAATTCACCTTGTGTAATTCCCGGCGTTTCTATTGCGCCAGGGCAAATTGCATTCACACGAATTCCTTTTTCAGCATATTCGATTGCTGTAGTTTTCGTCATTCCTATTACGGCATGTTTGGAAGCCGAGTAAGCAATCATATTTGGCGTAGCATCCAAACCAGCTGTAGAAGCCATATTTACAATTACGCCTTTGCCGCCTTCCTGCT
>JBPBQV010000039.1:0-18645 GCA_050955045.1 Janthinobacterium lividum
CAATTATAATCGGCGATTTTTCTAATATTCAGGATGGCGTGGTTGTCCATTGTACTTATCAGAAAGCAGCAACTGTAATTGGTCATCATGTTTCTGTTGGCCACAATGCGATTGTGCACGGCTGCACGCTTCAGAATTATGTGTTGATAGGAATGGGCGCAATTGTGATGGACAACGTTGTGGTAGAAGACTATTGTATTATCGCAGCAGGAGCAGTTGTGCTGGAAAATACCAAATGCGAGTCAGGATTTATTTATGCCGGAACGCCCGCTAAAAAAATAAAAGCTGTTTCAGAAGCACAAATGCAACTATTGAAACAGCTTCCCTTAAATTATAATTTGTATTCGAGCTGGTTTACGGACTTGTAGCTGATTTTGGAACAACTATAGTTTCATTCATTTCCCAGTTTGCTCTCAAACTAAGTTCTTTACTGTAATACCAAATTGGTTCGGGCAAAGTTCTGTTTTTTAAATTTCCGGTATCCCAAATTCCGTTTCTGTTGAGATCATAAACTACTCTGACACGATATTTTCCGATAGAATAATTACTGAAAGTTAGTTTTCCATTTCGGTTAAAACGCATACTTTTTATTACTTTTCTATCCGCATTTAACAGTTGAAACAAATATGTTTTAGCGGTATCGGGAGCATTTACATCAAAAATCATAGTGCTATAATTTTCTTCTTTATTAAGCCGAAAAGAGACTGTAGTTTTTTTATTTTTATTACCATAGATATCTATAAATGTACCTTCGTTCATTAAAACCTGATAATTTTTATCTGCTTTCCAGGGATATTTAAATGTGTAAGTTCTTAATGAGGAAGTATCTTTTTCCAAAGTAAAACCATATTTCGGAACAGAATCTTCACTTAAAACCAACTGCGCTTCGTTAGTTGATTCTACCGGAAAATTTGAAATCAAATGCAAATCTGTTTTTGGTTTTAAAGTGCCTCCGCTTAAATTGTTACTAATTGCTAAGTTTCTTTTAAAAGTTTCCTTTTTTCCTTTTCTCAGCGTAATGGTATCTAACGCTTTATTGGCAGATAGAATAGCTACGTTGATAGAATCAAAATCCATGTTTCGCAAATACAATCTGGCAGTATCGGCTTGCTTATTAAACTCTACAATTTTTTGAGCATTCAACGTTTCGTTTTGCAGGATGCGCAGTTCAGGCTGTGCAATGCTTTTATTAAACGAAAAAAACAGTTTTCCATCCTGTTCTATTTTTCTTTCAACCACTCTAAATCTTTGCGGAACCTGACTAAACAAAGTTAAGAGTATGTTATTTGTGTCTTTTTTAAGCTGAATGTTTTTGGGCAATACTGCAATCAATTCATTATCATTATCATAAATTCTGTTTGGACTTACTTCTTTTAAGGCATAAATTTTATAAGTATTTGCGTGCAGATTATTAATCCTGAAATTTCCCGAACTATCCGTTATACTATAATAAGCAGGTTTTTTTTTACCGAACAAAGCAGAATCCTGTTTACTGGTAAAAATAAAAACGGTGGCTTCTTTTTCCGGTTCCTGCGTTTCGGCATTGATTACTTTGCCAGAAATGCTTAAAGAATCAATTTCATTTCCTGTTGTAAAAACATACGAGAAGTTTTTCAGAATGTTGTTCTCGTTCACATCACCAATTGCCTTTCCGAAATTGATAACATAAGTAGTATTTTTTTGGAGCGAATCTTTTAAATTGATTACTAAGCTTTTTTGCTTGATTCGGTATTCCGGCTGTTTTTCCTGAGTAGGAGAGATGGTAATTTCCTGGTACTGATTATTCAGTTTGAAATATTCATCAAAATCCAGCTGAATTTGTTTAGCACTAAACATTTTCGTTTTATCGCCTGGCGTTGCCTTTAAAAGTTTAGGTGCAATTCTGTCTCTCGCGCCTCCTTGTGGTTTTTGTACGCTTGCACAACCAAAAATCGAAATTAAGAGCGTAAAAAAAGCTATTTGTTGCGTTTTTAAAACAGATGTCTTTTTAAAGGTCATTTAAATGCGCTAAAATCAAATATTAATTTTGAATGAAGAATATCATTAAAAAAAATAAATCTCCGTTTATAGAAGATTTATTTTAGATACAAAAATGCTGTTTTTATCTTACTTTTTTCTTTATCTACTGATGTGAACCATCAATACTGAAACATCAGAAGGCGATACACCGGAAATTCTGGATGCCTGACCTAAAGTTCTGGGTTTAATTTTAATCAGTTTTTCTCTTGCTTCTTTTGATAAAGAAATTATTTCATTATAGTTAAAATTCGGATAGATTTCTTTATCCTCCATTTTTTTCATTTTGTTTACGATATCCAGTTCTTTTTCAAAATAAGATTCGTACTTGATTTTGATTTCAGCCTGTTCAACTGTTTCCTGATCGTATGGAGAAAGAAATTCCTTTAAAGAAGAACTTGCTTCTTTTAGCGTATTAAAATTGATTTGCGGCCTGCCAATTATTGCGGATAGTTTTACATTTTGACTGATGCTGCTTGTACCTGCTTCTTCTAATAACGTGTTTACTTCTTCCGGCTTAATCGAATTGGATTTGACGAATTTTACAATATCTTCCGAATTCTTAATTTTTTGATTAACAATTTCCATTCGCTTTTCATCAATCAAACCAATTTCATAACCAATAGGCGTAAGGCGAATATCAGCATTGTCCTGGCGCAATAACAAACGGTGTTCTGCACGCGAGGTAAACATACGATAAGGCTCTTCCGTTCCTTTAGTTACCAGATCATCAATTAAAACACCAATGTAAGATTCTGATCGTTTCATAATCAGTGCACTTTCGCCGGCTACGTTTTTATGTGCATTAATTCCAGCAATAAAACCTTGGCAGGCTGCTTCTTCATAACCCGTCGTTCCGTTAATTTGTCCGGCAAAAAACAGATTTTTAATTAACTTGGTTTCCAGTGTTAAAGTTAACTGGGTAGGAGGAAAGTAGTCGTACTCGATGGCATAACCCGGCCGGAACATTTTCACATTTTCAAATCCAGGTATCAGTTTCAGAGCTTTGTACTGAACATCTTCCGGCAAAGAAGTAGAAAATCCATTTACATAAATTTCTACAGTGTTCCAGCCTTCTGGTTCTACAAAAATCTGGTGCCGGTCGCGTTCGGCAAAACGGTTAATCTTATCTTCGATAGAAGGACAATAACGCGGACCAAGTCCTTTGATCCTACCAGTAAACATCGGTGACTTTTCAAAACCTTCTTTTAAGGTTTCATGAACCTGCGAATTGGTATAGGTAATCCAGCAGCAACGTTGGTCAGTTGATTTTTTGATGCCAGTGTATGAAAATTCTCCACGTTCTTCATCTCCCCATTGCTCTTCCATTTTAGAGTAATCCAGACTTCGTCCATCAACTCGTGGTGGCGTACCGGTTTTCATTCTTCCAGATTCAAAACCTAATTCTACCAATTGTTCTGTAATGCCGTGCGCAGCTTTTTCTGCAGTTCTACCTCCGCCAAACTTTTTCTCACCAATATGAATTAAGCCGTTTAAGAAAGTGCCATTAGTTAATACCACAGATTCTGCTTCAATCTCAATTCCTAAAGAGGTTACCACACCACAAACTTTTCCAGCTTTTACAATCAAACGATTTACAGTATCCTGCCAGAAATCAACATTTGGTATCCTTTCCAACATTAAGCGCCATTCTTCTGCAAATCGCATTCTATCTACTTGTGCACGCGGGCTCCACATGGCTGGCCCTTTAGATAGGTTAAGCATCCTAAATTGGATAGTGGTTTTATCAGTAATAATTCCAGAACCGCCACCCATTGCATCTATCTCACGTACAATTTGTCCTTTAGCTACGCCACCCATTGCCGGATTACAACTCATCTGTGCTGTTGTTGCCATATTCATAGTAACCAATAAAACAGATGAGCCTAACTTTCCTGCCGCTGCTGCTGCTTCGCATCCTGCATGTCCGCCGCCAACAACAATTACATCATATTTTTTAAACATTATTTCTAATAAGTTTCACGTGAAACATTTATGAAGAAATTATCCTTCTTTTAATTCGGTTAATTCTAACCAACGATCTAATAAAATATCTAACTCTTTTTGTGAAGATTGAATGCTGTTAGAAGTTATAATTAATTCATCAGCATTAGTAGAAAAATTATTCAATGCTTCGTTTAGCTCACTAATTTTGTTTTCTAAAAAAGCGATAGCTATTTCTGTATCCTGGAGCTCTTTTTGTTCTTTAAACTGAAAAGCGGATTTTTTTGTATCTACAACAGTTAGTTTAATAGTTTTACTTTGATTCTTTACATTCTGCTTGTTTTCCGCATCTTCCAAACGGAAATCAGTATAATTTCCATTGTAAATTTGAAGATGGCCATTTTCCGTAAAAATAAATAACTGCTCTGTAAGCTTATCAATCAAATATCTATCATGGGAAACCAACATAATTACACCACCAAAATTAGTCAGGAATTCTTCCAGTACATTTAAAGTATCTGTATCTAAATCGTTGGTTGGCTCATCCAAAATTAAAAAATTAGGATTTTTAATCAGAATTGTTAACAGCTGTAATCTCTTCTTTTCGCCACCACTTAGATTACTAATAAAACCATGTTGTTTTTTTGGTGGAAATAAAAATTGAGTAAGTAATTGCGAAGCGGAGAGTTGTTTACCATCTGCCATCGTAATAAATTCAGCTACATTTTTAATCACATCAATTACTCTTTCTGCATCATTAAAATTTAAACCTGATTGGCGATAATAACCAATTGTGGTTGTTTCGCCTACATCGACAATGCCCAAATCCGGCTGAATCTGTCCGGTCAAAATATTTAATAATGTAGATTTTCCGCTACCATTTTTGCCTGCTAAGCCAATTCGGTCTCCCTTTTTGAAAACATAGTTGAAATCATTGATAATCGTAACATCATTAAAAGACTTGCCAAGATGTTTTATCTCTAAAATCTTATTGCCTTGTCTGGCTGATTTTATTGTTAAATCTAATTGCTCTTTCGGGCCATTGTTTTGTGTTCTGCTTTGAAGATCATAAAAAGCATCAATTCGAGATTTGGATTTAGTGCTTCGTGCCTGAGGCATTCTCCGCATCCATTCTAATTCCTTTTTTAACAAATTGGAATTTTTCTGATATCGAACCTGATCTGCAGCTTCACGCTCAGCTCTTTTTTCTAAATAATAACTATAATTACCGTTGTATGGAAATATTTTCTGCTGATCAATTTCTAATATTTCATTACAAACATTGTCCAAAAAATAACGATCATGCGTTACCAACAAAATTGTTTTGTTTCCGGAAGTTAAAAAGCTTTCCAGCCACTCAATCGTTTCAATGTCCAAATGGTTAGTTGGCTCATCCAGGACAAACAATTCCGGATCACTAATAAGTAGTTCGGCCAGAGCTAAACGCTTTTTTTGTCCTCCGGAAAGTGTTTTGATTTGCTGATCTAAGTGGCGTACATCTAATCGATCTAAAATATTTTTGATTTTATATTCATATTCCCAAGCTTCCAGTTCCGTAATTTTAGTTGTTAAAACTTCAATCTGGTCATAATTTTCAGGATCATTTTCCAGCAATAATTCATAAGCTTTAATCAATTGTTGCTGCTCGTTATCCGCTTTAAAAATGAAATCATTTATGGTTTCTTCCGGATTGAATAAAGGATCTTGCTCTAAATAACCCATCGAAAGGAACTTGCTTTTTACAACTTTACCTTCTGTAGGCTTTAGTTTTTCTGCAAGAATTTTTAGTAATGTTGATTTGCCAGCACCGTTAGCCCCAACCAAAGCAATCCGTCTGCCGGAATTAATACCAAAAGTTTGCTGCTTAAATAACCAGTTATCATGAAAAGAGTGGCCCAGGTTTTCGGCCGAAATTAAAGTACTCACGCTAATTTTTTTATTTGATCTGATGGATAAGTGAAAATGCCGGAATTGTTTTTTAAAGATTGATTAACCATTTCCAGCGCAACGATATATGCAGCAATACTGCTGTATTTTTTTAATGAACCAATTAATATTGGATCAATCAATTTGAATAAGCTTGATGCAAAGCGTTCTGCCAATCGTTTTTCTTTTCTGTCGCCGGTTAACAAGGAAGGCTGATAAATATTTATAACAGGAATTTTTATCTGTTTAATATCTTGTTCTGTTTCGCCTTTTAGTTTATTATAAAAAAAGGAAGACTTCATATCTGCACCCAACGCAGAAACTAAATGAAACTGTTGGATGCTGTTTTTAGCAGCTATTTTTGCTAATTGAACAGGATAATCATGATCTATTTTACGATAATCTTTTGAATCAGGTGTTTTGCTTTTAGTTGTTCCTAAACAGCAAAATATAGCATGACCAATAATTTCATTCTCGCAATCCTTCAAATTATCAAAATTAACAACCAGCTGTCGAAGCTTTTGGTGTTCCAGGTTTAACTTTCGGCGCACTAAAACGAGCACTTCATGATAATCAGGATGGTTTAGTAAATGATTGAGCAGCAAATTTCCTATTAATCCGCTTGCCCCAGCAATTACTGCTTTGTACTGCATAAAATTTATTTATACGCAAAAGTACATATTAAGAATTTGGAATGATAATGAGCTAAGCCTGAATACAATTCTTTGGAATATTCTTACTTTTTAATAGCAAAATTAACTTTTTAAAAAAACTACCGTTAAAGTCTCCAAACTTAAAGTCTTTATTAACTATATCACGCTATGGCAGAACAAGTACTACCTGCTTGGAAAAGAACGTTTGAAGAAGCAGGCTCGCAGATACTGTTTTTAGGAGGCTTTTTTAAGAATATATTTAAATCTGGTTTTGAATGGTCAGAATTTATAAGGCAATGTTACGAAATCGGTTATAAATCTTTAACGCTAGTTGGGCTTACCGGTTTTATCATGGGTTTGGTACTTACCTTACAATCGCGGCCAACATTGGCAGATTTTGGAGCTGAAAGCTGGCTGCCAGGCATGGTTTCTTTATCCATCATCAGAGAGATTGGTCCGGTTATTACCGCAATAATTTGTGCAGGTCGAGTAGCTTCCAGTATTGGTGCGGAGTTGGGCAGTATGAACGTAACCGAGCAAATTGATGCCATGGAAGTATCCGGTGCTAACCCAATGCAATATCTGGTGGTAACCCGAATTCTGGCGACAACATTAATGATCCCAATCCTCACGTTTATTTCAGATGCTGTTGCGTTGTTTGGCGGATTTCTAGCTGTAAATATTGACGGTAAAGTAAGCTTCGCTTTATATTTTGCTAAATCTATTGCTGTTTTGGGCTTTACGGATATTTTTCCGGCAACTATCAAAACTATATTTTTTGGCTTGGCAATCGGTTTTATTGGTTGCTATAAAGGAATCAACTCTAACAAAGGAACAGAAAGCGTGGGTTTGGCCGCAAATTCCGCAGTGGTTACTTCTTCTTTGTGGATTTTCGTGATTGATGCCATCGCCGTTCAGCTAACTAATATTTTAGCTTATCAATAAGATGGAAATTATTGCAAACAATCAGCAAAATGAGGCTGCAGTTTCTCCTTCACCTGATGAGAATGTTGTAGAAATAAGAGGGCTAAAAAAAGCATTTAATGGTTTTGAAGTACTTAAAAATATCAATCTTGATTTAAAACGCAGCGAAAACCTGGTTGTATTAGGAAAATCAGGTCAGGGAAAATCGGTTACCATTAAATGTATGGTTGGCTTATTAAAAAAAGACGAAGGAACAGTAAAAGTTTTTCAGGAAGAAGTTAGTGATTTGGGCGATGAAGAATTAAAGCAGCTAAGAACCCGAATCGGATTTCTCTTTCAAAATTCTGCTTTATATGATTCGATGACTGTGCGTGAAAACCTGGAATTTCCTTTAACAAGGGTTTTAAAATTATCAGACGAAACTGAAATTAATGCTCGGGTTGAAGAAGTGTTAGAAGGAGTTGGTTTAAAGGATGCTATCGATAAAATGCCTTCCGATCTTTCTGGTGGTATGCGTAAACGTATCGGTTTGGCCAGAACTTTAATTATGAAGCCGGAAATTATGTTGTATGATGAACCTACAACCGGTTTAGACCCAATTACATCAAAAGAAATCAGTGAGCTGATTCTAGAGATGCAAAAAAAATATAAAACATCTTCCATCATTATTACACATGATATGGCTTGCGCTAAAATTACTGCTGACAGAGTAGTGGTAATGAACGACGGAGAATATATAGCCGAAGGAACCTATGAAGAACTAGAAAATTCGGATAATGAATTGGTAAGCTCTTTTTTTAAATAACAATTATGAAAACCAACAGCGGACAAAAATTAAAATTAGGAATATTCACTTTTATTGGTGTATTGATATTGGTGATGGCCATTTTTTTTATTGGAAAATCGAAAAGCCTGTTTAATACAACGTTTAATGTTTTTGGCATATTTAAAAATGTTAACGGTTTGCAAGTGGGTAATAACGTTCGTTTTGCCGGTATTAACATTGGTGTGATACAAGGCATCAGAATTGTATCAGACACAGCTGTGCGAGTGGATTTAACGCTTAATAAAGACGTACAAAAGTTTTTAAGAAAAGATGTTCGGGCAGCTATCGGCAGTGATGGCTTAATGGGAGATAAACTAATCGTAATTAATCCGGGAACGGAAGGAACCGGACCATTAAATAATGGCGATAAAGTAAATACCACTAACCCGATTGATGTAGATAAAATAATTGGACGTGTAACTAAAGTGGCAGATAATGCCGAAGTGCTGATGACAAACCTTTCTCAGATTGTATATAAAATTAATCATGGTAAAGGAAGCATTGGTAAATTATTATCAAGTGATAAACTGGCTAATGAATTAGAAGGAACTGTTGTACAAGCCAGAAGCACTTTAAAAACAGTTAAAACAGGTACGCAAGGTTTTAGCGATAATATGGAAGCTGCAAAACATAATTTCCTGTTGCGTGGGTATTTTAAAAAGAAAGCAAAAGCAGCTCAAAAAAAGCAGGATTCTATCAAAAAAGCAGAAACATCAAAACGTTAATCTTAAATTTTACATTAAAAGTTCTCTGATATCGGCTGGTGTCAGAGATTTTATAAAGCTACCTTCTGTCGTAATTAAAGCGTTGGCTACTCTAATTTTTTGTTGCTGTAAAAGAAGTATCTTTTCTTCAATGCTGTTTTTAGTGATGAATTTATAGATAATCACCTTTTTCGTTTGTCCGATGCGGTGCGTTCGGTCTATTGCCTGTTGTTCTACAGCCGGGTTCCACCACGGATCTAAAATAAAAACATAATCAGCCTGAGTTAAATTTAAACCTACGCCACCAGCTTTAATAGAAATTAGAAAAATGCGGATACTGTCATCCTGCTGAAAACTATTAATAACGGCTTCCCGATTTTTAGTTTTTCCGTCTAGGTATGCGTAAGAGATATTTTTTTCTTCCAACTGATTCCGAAAAATCGTTAACTGCCGTACAAACTGAGAAAAAACAAGCACTTTATGTCCGCCTTCCAGCGCATTCATCAGCATTTCCCAAACGTCATCAAACTTGCCAGATCGACCTTCGTAACCTTCGTCAATTAAACGCGGATGGTTTGCAATTTGCCTTAGCTTAATTAAACCTTGTAAAACGTGCATTTTTGCTTGGGCAAAAGTACCTTCTTCAATGCTTTTCAAAAGCTCGTTCCGATATTCAGATTTTACTTTTTCGTACTCATCAGCCTGCTCTTCACTCATTTCAGAATAAAATAAGTTTTCTGTTTTTGAGGGAAGTTCCGTTGCAACCTGCTCTTTTGTGCGCCTTAAAATAAAAGGCTTGATCAAAACCTGTAAACGCTGCGCTTTTTCTTCGTCTTTTTTCTTCTCAATCGGGATAACAAAGTTATTCTGAAAATAAGTTTGATTGCCCAACAAACCTGGGTTGATAAAAGAAACCTGCGTCCACAAATCGTTTACAGAGTTTTCTACCGGCGTACCGCTTAAAATTAGTTTATAACGGGATCTTAACTCTGTTACCGCCTGGAATGATTTGGAAGAAGCGTTTTTAATATTCTGGCTTTCATCCAAAATAATGTACTCAAAAAAGAAATCTTTTAGCAAACCAATATCAATCCGGGTAATCCCATAAGTGGTAATTACCAGATCGTAATTACTGAAAATACTTATGTCGCGCTGACGCAAACCGCCCGTATGTGTTAAAATCTGTATTTCTGGAGCAAACTTTTTAGCTTCATTTATCCAATTATAAACCAAAGAAGTTGGCATTACAATAAGCGAGGTAACTTTACCATTTGCTTCATTGTCTTCTTTACTTTTTTGCAGTAAAGCAAGCGTTTGGATGGTTTTACCCAAGCCCATATCATCAGCCAGGCAACCGCCAAAATTGTATTTTTTGAGGAAGTGAAACCAATCATAACCAGCTTTCTGGTAGCTGCGTAGTTCGCCGTTAAAATGTTTAGGCAAAGGCTCTTCCTCTAAACTTTCAAAATTGTTAAGTTGCTGTAGTTTTCGGTTCATGGTAACCTCAGCATAATCGCTTACAGCAAGCTCGTTTACCAAACCAATATGATGCTTTTTCAGCTGCAACTTATCAGAACCACTGCTGAAATAAAGCAAGTTGCTGTATTGAGAAAACCATTTTTCCGGTATCACGGCAATCTCTCCCGAAGGCAAAATAAACTCCTGCCGCCGGTTTAAAATATGTTGTTTCAGTTCGATGAAAGGGATTTGATACTCGCCAAAATAAACCATGGCATAAATATCAAACCAATCGTTTCCTTCCCTTATTTCCAGGTTGATTTTTGGATTGGCAAACAGAAACCGTTTTTCGCCTTCCGGTTGCTCAATCACAAAACCTGTTGCTGTCAAAACATCGTGATGCTCGTTCAACCAGTTAAAAACGGACAAGGAAGCATCTTCTTGCTCTTCAATTTGAGCAACTTCCAAATTTTGGAACAAGGCAGATACTGTTTTTAGCCCTAAGTTTTCCAGTTCCAAAAACTTCTTTTTTTCCCAAGAGATGCTTCTTTTAATGCGATAAAAGAAGTATTGGTCATCGCGGTTCTCAATCCGGACAGAAACCAGCCGTCCGTCTCCGTAAGGAAAAACCGCTTGTCCGTAACGAAATAAAAGCTGAATTTGCGAAACGCCACCTTCTGTATAAACTGGTTTTAAAATCGGTTCTGCATCGTAACGTTCGCTGATAATTTCAAAACCTTGCGCATAAACCGGATATTTTTCAATCAGCGGCGCAACAAATTTTTCGTAATAAGTTTTTTCAGATGATTTTGGAATAGAAATGTAACGTTTCTCTAAAAACGGAAGCAATTTTTTGCCTTCAATATCTTTTTCAAAATAATAAAGTACATCTTCCAGCAGCAAATAAGCTGGATGAATGCAAATTACTTCTGCGCCTTTAAACATGAACTCAATTCGCTGGCCCTGATATTTGATGGTTGGATAATAGCGTGTTTCGTTTTCGTTTCTGCGGAAGTGAAATAAAACTGTCGCCGGTTCAGTAGCAAACTGAATGATGCGTTCTGCCGGATAACCTTCGCGGCTCATCACACAGAGTTCTTTTCCAGAAAGTAAGACCAATGCTTCAGCCAGCTTTTTTTCAATTTTGGGCCGAAGATTTTCAAAAACTTCTTCCGTATAAATTTTGGAGAAAAACTCCAGCGGCCGAATCGGTTTTTTATAATATTTTAAAATGAGGTGACTTTGCTCGGTATCCTGCAAAATACGGATCAGTTTTCGGTCAGTATCGTCTAAAAATTCGGCAAATTCCTCCGCAGTATTTACAAATAAGCGTTGATGCGTAAGTGAGTATTCGCCGTTTGGATTAAGTTGAACAACATGTGGTTCGATTAAATACGACAAATATTCATGCTTGCAGATGGCATAAATAATTTTACAAGGTTTACTATTATCAACTCTTAACATGGTCTGTAAAAATGCTGGTCAATCGCTTTTACGATCAGGCAAAGTTTCAAACGTAAGCAGAATTAATCTGAAAGAAAAATACTTTTTAGAGAAATTTAGGTGATAAAAGAAGTATGAGTTGAGAAGAGTGGTGAGTTAAGATCGGACGGGGAAATTACAAACGTATTTAGATTTCAATTTCTCCTGAAAAAACCTGTTTAGCTGGACCTTCTAAAAATATATCGGTAAAAACAGTACCATCGTAATTAAATTTTACGCTCAAATCTCCGCCTAAAACTTTTACAGGTGTAAAAATAGCACCAGTTTGATGCTGATGTTTGGCCATTGCAAGCGCAACAGCCGTTACGCCGGTTCCGCAGGCGTAAGTTTCATCTTCTACGCCGCGCTCAAAAGTGCGCACGAAATAGCCATCATTTAAAGGTTCAACAAAATTTATGTTGATGCCATCTTTTTTATAGATTTCATTATTACGAATAGTAAAACCATCCTGATAAACATTTTTTTGTTCCAGATTTTCTACCAGTTCTACGTAATGCGGCGAACCTGTGTTGAGTACATAAGCTTCTCCATCACGGCTAATTTGCTCAACATCAATCATCTGCAAACTCACCCAATCGCCCGATTCGGAAATTGTGGCATAATGCGGGCCATCAACTGCCAGAAAGTTAGTTTCTTGCTCAATCAAACCTAAAAATCTGGCAAAAGCTACAATACAACGGCCTCCGTTGCCGCACATGCTGCTGGGTTTTCCGTCAGCGTTGTAATAAATCATTTCGAAATCGAATGCTTCTTTTAGCTGCAAAAACATGATGCCGTCGCCACCAATCCCAAATCTGCGGTCGCAAAGCTTGGCAATCAGTTCCGGTTGCTGATGGTTAAATTGCTGTAAACGGTTGTCTATCAGTATAAAATCATTTCCGGCACCTTGATATTTATAGAAAACTTGCTTCACGTTGTTCAATTTTTTAATTAGCACAAAATTGCTTTTCTTTCGTTTTAAAACAAAGAGGATTAAACATTTAGCTGTAAGATTACGGGTTTAACATTTTTTAACAGTGTTTGGGCCGACTATTGGTTGATTGCATAGTCAATAAGGCATTAAATTTGAATAATAGATTTTATAATAAGTAAGAGACAAAATTAAATATGAAAAGGATAGGTTTATCATTAATGACAGCCGTTGTGGGAGGTGCTATTGCCGTAGGTGCCTACAAAATGGTTGAAACTAAAACAACAGACGCTTCGACATTTGAAGACCGGCAAAAAGTATATTTCGCAAGTAACCATATCGCACCGTTAGTATCATCTGCAGGAACGGTTGATTTTACACAGGCAGCAGCAGCAGTTACACCGGCTGTTGTTTATATTCGTACTACTTATTCTGCTTCTGCACAGAGTGGAGGTGGACAAGATCAAATGGAGCAAATGTTTGGCGATATGTTTGGTATGCGTCGCCGGCAGCCTTCTGGTCCGCAACGTGCTTCTGGTTCGGGCGTAATTATTTCTACGGATGGTTATATCGTAACTAATAATCACGTGGTTGATAAAGCTGATAAAATTGAAATCACCACAAATGATCACCGCAGGTTTAATGCAAAAGTAATTGGTACAGATCCAAATACAGATTTGGCTTTGATCAAAATTACCGCAACCAATTTGCCGGTTGTAAAATTTGGTAATTCTGATGATGCAAAGGTTGGCGAGTGGGTTTTGGCAGTTGGCAACCCATTTAATTTGGCTTCTACGGTAACTGCTGGTATTGTTAGTGCCAAAGGCCGTTCGGTAGGAATTATCGGAAGAGGTGAAGATGATGAGGAAAGCAGTCCAAATTTAGATCGTTCTCAAGCTCAAACACCAGTTTTGAATAGAGGAATAGAGTCTTTCATTCAAACTGATGCGGTAATTAATCCAGGAAATAGCGGTGGTGCTTTGGTAAATACTAAAGGCGAATTGATTGGTATTAATTCTGCAATTCTATCACACACAGGTTCTTACGAAGGTTATGGTTTTGCCATTCCGATTAATCTTGCCAAAAAAATCCTGAACGATATTGAGAAATTTGGTAAAGTAAAACGCGGTTATGTTGGTGTTCAGTTTACAGAATTGAATCCGGATGCTGCGCAAGGTTTAGGTATAAAACAAACAAATGGTTTGTATGTGAGCGAACTAGTTCAAGGTGGTGGTGCACAACAAGCCGGAATCCGTAAAGCAGATATTATTACCAAAGTAAACGGTAATGCTGTTTTTGAATCATCTGATTTGCAGGAAAAAGTTGCTCGTTTGCAACCTGGAGACAAAATTAATTTAACTGTTTTGCGTGATGGAAAAGAACAAAACTTTGCAGTTACTTTAAAAGCAGATAACAGCAGCGCTTTAGCAAATAATGGTAAATCAAAATCTGCGGAAGAGATTTACAATAATTTAGGTGCAAGCTTTGCGCCATTGAATGGCAATCAAAAACAAAAATTCAATATTGAAAGTGGTGTGGTGGTAACACAAGTTCGTCCAGGCCGCATGTTTGATCAGTTAGGTATTGAAGAAGGATCTGTAATTACCAGAATTAATAAGATTCCAGTAAGTTCATCAGAGGCGATTGATAAAGCGATTTCCAGCATTAAAAATGGTACCATGACAATTTCTGGTATCAGTCCGGAAGGAAGCACATTCAACAATGTTTACCAAATGAGCAAGTAATAAAAAAGCTTGCTAAAAGAAGCATTGAAAACCTGCAAAGTAATATTTGCAGGTTTTTTTGTTTTGTGGTTATTTTGCAGTGATGACAGCCTGCGACGGAATAGACTTCTTTTTTAAACAACAAACACTTCTTTTACTGCCTCAAAAAGCGATTTTCTGGAAAGACCAAAAAGCATTGATTATTGCAGATGTTCATCTGGGAAAAACCGGCCATTTTCGTAAAGCCGGAATTGCAATTCCGCAGGAACTTGCCCAAAAAGATTTAGAAGTTCTTTCTGATTTGATTAAACAACATCAGCCGGAAACCATAATTTTTTTGGGCGATTTATTTCATAGCGATAAAAACAGCGATTGGAACTGGTTTGCTTTGTGGCGAGAAAAACATGCCGAAGTAAAAATGATTTTAATTAAAGGAAACCATGATATTATTGAAGAAGAGCATTTTACCAATTTGAATATTCAGATTTTGGAAGAAATGCTCATTCAGCCTTTCCGGATGGCGCATCATCCTTTAAAAAAGCAGGAAATCGAAAATCAGGGAGCCTATACTTTATGCGGACATATTCATCCTGGCGTACATTTACGGGGTAAAGGCCGCGATGCGGTAACGCTTTCCTGCTTTTCGTTTGGTTCTTATCAGGCAATTTTACCTTCGTTTGGTAAATTTACTGGTCGTGTTGCTATTCAGCACCAGGAAACTGATCGTGTTTTTGGGATTTTGAATGATAAAATAATTGCTTTCTAACTTTATAGCGATAAAAAAAGCATCAAACATTTAGATCGTTTCTAAATAAATATTGTAATGGATATTAAGCATAACCTTTAATATCTTTTCGGCTTTAATAAATACTTTTGTAGCAATAATAATCCTAAAATCAAAACATCAATGAGTGTATCTAAACATACTCTTTCTACTTCAATAGGAAAAAAACTGATTATGTCTTTAACCGGTTTATTTCTTTCCTTATTTCTAATTGTGCATTTAAGCGGTAATTTTCAGTTATTTAAAAATGATGACGGTTTGGCTTTTAATGACTATTCTCATTTTATGACGCATTTTCCGCCCATAAAAGTAGTATCTTATTTGCTTTATCTTTCTATTATCGTCCATTCTATTTATGCATTAATCCTCACTATAAATAACCGTAAGGCACGTCCGGTTAATTATGTTTTGCAGCCGAAATCACCAAGCATTTGGTCATCCCGGAATATGGGAATTTTAGGATCATTCTTGCTGTTGTTTTTAGTGATCCACATGGGAAACTTTTGGTATAAATATCATCAGGACGAATGGTTTAAAAATCACGACGGACCGAAAATGCCTTTTAAAGAATATCGTACCGATCTTAAAACAGGCAAACTTGTTTCTGCTAAACAATTACCACAGGGAGAATACGAATACGCAAAATATGTAGATGTAAATGCACAACAGGAAATTACTATTGCTAAAGATTTGCAGGCACAAGTAATCTTCTCTTTTGCATCTCCATTATATGTTATATTCTATGTGATTGCAATGGCTGCCTTATCGTTTCACTTACTGCACGGTTTCCAAAGCAGTTGGCAAACAGTGGGCATGAATCATCGGAAGTACAAACCTATTGTAAATCAAATTGGTATCTGGCTTTTTGCTGTAATTATCCCAATCGGGTTTGCAGTGATGCCAATTGTTTATTATTTCACCAAAAGATAAATTAGCAACAGGTTTAAAAACCAATGCTTCTTTTATAAGATAAAAATTTGTAAAATGGAATTGAATGCCAAATTACCCGAAGGCCAATTAGGCGAAAAGTGGACCAAACAAAAGTTCAACTTAAAACTAGTTAACCCGTCTAACAAGCGAAAATACAATGTTATTATTGTAGGTACAGGTTTAGCTGGTGCTTCTGCGGCGGCTTCTCTGGCTGAGTTAGGTTACAATGTTACTGCTTTTTGTTTTCATGATAGTCCGCGCCGTGCACATTCTATTGCGGCGCAAGGTGGAATCAATGCAGCAAAAAATTATCAGAATGATGGTGATAGTGTTTACCGTTTATTTTACGATACGATAAAAGGCGGTGATTACCGTGCAAGAGAAGCTAATGTTTACCGATTGGCTGAGGTTTCGGTTAATATCATTGATCAATGCGTGGCCCAAGGTGTTCCTTTTGCCCGCGAATATGGTGGCTTGCTGGATAACCGTTCTTTTGGTGGTGCACAAGTCTCCAGAACTTTTTACGCACGCGGACAAACGGGGCAACAACTTCTTTTAGGAGCATATTCTGCATTAAACCGTCAGATCAACCTAGGTAAAGTAAAAATGTACACCCGTACAGAAATGCTGGATTTGATTGTTGTTGATGGCAAAGCACAAGGCATTGTTACCCGAAATTTACGTACAGGTTCTATTGAAAACCATGCTGGCCATGCAGTTTTGTTATGTACTGGTGGTTACAGCAACGTATTCTATTTATCAACCAATGCGATTGGTTCTAACGTAACTGCTGCTTGGCGGGCACACAAACGTGGTGCTTATTTTGCTAATCCATGTTTTACGCAGATTCACCCAACTTGTATTCCGGTTTCCGGAGATCATCAGTCTAAATTGACTTTGATGTCAGAATCTCTACGAAATGATGGCCGAGTTTGGGCACCAAAAACCGTAGAAACAGCGCAAAAACTGCAAAAAGGCGAAATCAAAGTAACTGATATTAAAGAAGAAGATCGCGATTATTTCCTGGAACGTAAATATCCGTCTTTTGGTAATTTAGTTCCGCGCGATGTGGCTTCTCGTAATGCAAAAGAAGTTTCGGATGAAGGTCGTGGTGTTGGTGCTTCTGGAAAAGCGGTTTATCTTGATTTTGCAGATGCAATAAAACGCTTGAGCGAAGACACGGTAAGAGCCAAATACGGTAACCTGTTTGATATGTATTATCAAATTACAGATGAGAATCCATACAAACAGCCAATGCGGATTTATCCAGCGGTGCATTATACAATGGGTGGACTTTGGGTTGATTATAACTTAATGACTTCAATTCCTGGGTGTTATGCTTTAGGTGAAGCCAATTTCTCTGATCACGGTGCTAACCGTTTAGGTGCTTCTGCACTAATGCAAGGTTTAGCAGATGGTTATTTTGTAATTCCTTATACTTTGGGTGATTATCTGGCTACCATCGGTCCAAAACAGATCGATCCAAACCATCCGGCTTTTGCACAAACTAAAAAAGATGTAGAAGTAAACGTGAGCAAGTTTTTATCCATGAAAAATGGCACTAAAACAGTAAGTGAATATCATCGTGAGCTGGGCCATATCATGTGGGAATATTGCGGAATGGCGCGTAATGAAGCCGGATTGATCAAAGCAAAAGGATTAATTCAAGCTTTAAAAGTTGATTTCTGGAAAAATGCAATTGTAATGGGCGAAAATGAGGAAATTAATTTTTCTTTAGAACGCGCTGGCCGAGTTGCAGATTTTATTGAATTGGGCGAATTGATGGTTGATGATGCTTTGATGCGTCGTGAATCATGTGGAGGCCACTTCCGGGAAGAATCTCAAACAGAAGAAGGTGAAGCTAAACGTGATGACGAAAATTTCTCTTTTGTTGCTGCTTGGGAATTTATGGGTGAAAATCAGCCTGAAAAATTGAACCGCGAAGATTTGGTTTTTGAAAACGTTAAATTAACACAAAGAAGTTATAAATAGTAGTTATCTGTTGTTAGTTGCGAGTTGTTGGTTCAACTCATACCTGATAACTCATACCTCACAACTCGAATAATATGAGTAACGGAAATATGAACCTGACGCTAAAAGTGTGGCGCCAGAAAGATGCAAAAACAGCAGGCCGGATAGAAACGTATCAGGCAAAAGATATTTCTCCAGATATGTCTTTTTTAGAAATGCTGGATGTGGTGAATGAAGATATGATCCACAAAAAAGAAGACCCGATTTATTTTGATCATGATTGCCGTGAAGGTATTTGCGGTATGTGTTCTTTATATATTAATGGCCGTCCGCATGGCCCAAAACAAGGAATTACTTCCTGCCAGTTGCACA
>JBPBQV010000040.1:0-6493 GCA_050955045.1 Janthinobacterium lividum
CAAAATTAATACTGATGGCTGGGTGGCAATCAATGTTATACCAACAGCAGCTCATACGATCTGGGGAATGCTGGCCGGAAAATTATTGATCTCAAAATTATCTCCTGCCAAAAAAATCAACTGTTTGGTTATTGCCGGATTGATAGGATTATTAGTTGGATTTGGTTTAGATCTGCTCAACATTACTCCTATCATAAAAAGGATAAGTACAAGTTCTTTCACTTTAGCCTCTGGTGGTTGGGCTATGCTTTTTCTTGCCTTTTTTTACTGGCTGGTTGATGTGAAACAAGTTTCTAAGTACGCCTGGATTTTTACGGTAGTAGGTATGAATGCTGTTTTTATCTACCTTTTTTTCGAAACAGTTGGTAGTCAGTGGTTCAACGGTATCGTTTCAATTTTTATTCGAGGCACACTTGGTTTTACGGTTATCCCGGATAAAGTTATTGCCTTACTATCAGCAATCACTGTATTAATGATGGAGTGGTATATCTGCTACTGGTTAAGCAAACGAAAAATCTATGTTAAAATATAAAAAGTCATTTTTTCTACAGCTTTTAGCCTCAGCTTTACTACTTTTTTCATCAGGTTTGATTGCACAAGTAAAACCTGTTGCAAATAAAAGCATCAGCATTGAACCCGGCGAAAAATGGTATGGAGGAACCGTTGATGATGGCTTAGCGATGCCGTTTAAAAGTGGTTACAGTTTTGATCTTTACGGTAATAATAAAGATAATCAATCCGCACCGCTGTTATTATCCACAAAAGGCCGTTATATCTGGAGCAATCAGCCTTTTAAATTTACAATTACGGATCGTGAAATAATGATCTGTAACGCTTATGACAGTGTACTTGTTGGCAGTGGAGGAAAAAGTTTATCAGCTGCATTTAAAAAAGTAAGTCAGAAGGAATTTCCAGCTAGTGGTAAAATGCCTGATCCGCTTTTATTTACCCGTCCACAATACAATACCTGGATAGAACTGGTTTATAATCAAAACCAAACTGATATTTTAAAATATGCTCATGCGATCATCAACAATGGTTTTCCGCCAGGTGTATTAATGATTGATGATAACTGGATGGATTTTTATGGGAAATTCAGTTTTAGGAAAGATCGTTTTCCTGATCCCGTTCAAATGGTTAAAGAGTTGCATCAACTTGGCTTTAAAGTAATGGTTTGGGTATGTCCTTTCATTTCTTCAGATACGCAGATCTTTCGTGATCTGAGCAGTAAAAAGTTGCTTTTAATGAGCAATAAAGGTAATCCTACAACAGCTTGGAATCAGGCTACAGATCCGGCAATTATCAACTGGTGGAACGGATACAGTGCATCATTAGATTTTACCAATCCCGAAGCAATCACCTGGTACAAGGAACAGTTGCAAGGTTTGGTTGATAATTATGGTATTGATGGTTTTAAATTTGATGCCGGTGATATAGAATTTTACACCGGAAATGTTACGCCTTTTAAAGCGTTAAATGCAAACGAGCAGTGTAGTTTATATGGAAACTTTGGTTTAATGTTTCCGCTTAATGAATTCCGGGCGATGTGGAAACAGGGCGGACAGCCTTTGGCCGAACGCCTCCGGGATAAAAAACACAACTGGCAGGATATTCAAAAACTCATCCCAAATATTACTGCGGCAGGTTTGCTTGGTTACCAATTTACTTGTCCGGATATGATTGGCGGCGGTGAATATGGTTCTTTTATTGGCGTTGATAAACTGGATCAGGATCTCGTGGTAAGATCGGCAGAATGTAGTGCTTTAATGCCGATGATGCAGTTTTCGGTTGCTCCGTGGCGAATACTTGATCCGGAACATTTAAAAGCAGTTAAACAAAGCGTTGCGCTGCGGATGAAATACACACCTTACATCTTGCAAACAGTTAAAGAATCTGCGCAAACCGGAGAACCTGTCATCCGGAACCTGGAATACAATTTCCCCGGACAGGGTTTGGAGGAAATTAAAGATCAATTTATGTTGGGTAAAATGTTAATGGTTGCACCGATGATTGAAAAAGGAACCCGTCGAAAAATCATCTTTCCGAAAGGAAAATGGTTAAGCGAAACCGGAAAATTTTTTAAAGGCCCAATCACTAAAAAATTAGACGTAGCTCTTGATAAGATTCTAGTGTTTAAAAAAATTCTGTAACATGAGTATAATCAGATTTTAAGTTCAAACCAGAAAATCATTAGCATATTTATCAATGCTTCTTTTATGCCTATAAATTTAGAATGAGGTATTATTTCAAAAACAAAAGAATAAGAAGTTCCGGATTTTTATCCGGTAAAAGAAGCATCAAACCCAATCCAATATCATATAGAATTTTCGTGCAATTATACCTAAGTTTTAATTATAATCACACATTCAATTGAAAACAATGAACAATAAAATATGGGTTTTGCTGATCAGCATATTTACATTTAACCTTGCGGGAAATGCACAGATCATCTATCCCGGTGTTAAGCCAAATCAAGCTACCGTTAATATTTCTAAAGATAAAATTTACGCGCTAACAAATAATACAATTAGTTATCAGTTCAAACTGCTTAATCAAAAATTGGTTCCGTTAAGTTTTGAAGATGTAGCAGCGCATGATCAGCTCAATCTTGCTAATCTGCCGATCTTTGAGTTGGAATTGCCCGGCAATAAAATATTGTCTTCCAGCAATTTTTTAGTAGTAGGTAACACTATTTCAGTTGTAAATGAAAGTTCAAAAGGTAAAAAACTAATTGCAGAATTAAGTAATTCCTCAACTGGCATTCATATTCAATGGACGGCAGTTTTAAATGATGATGCAAATTATCTTCGCCAGATTATTACAGTTAGCTCTAAAAATGCAGTTAAAATAAACCGTATTTCTTTAGTTAAGCTCCCGCTTTCAATTGGGTTAAAACGGGAAGGTACGGTAGATGGATCTCCGTTTGTTCATCACAATATGTTTTTTGCCCTGGAGCATCCAATGAGCCAGATTTCAAGTAATCAAACTTATATGTACACCAGCTTGGAACGGCTGAATCCTGTCACCAATTCAAGTCCGTTTACCATTTCAGCAGTTTGGGGAACAACGCCAAAAGATCAGTTAAGACGAGGTTTTTTATACTATACAGAGAAAGAAAGGGCAAATCCTTATCATCAAATGCTGCATTATAATTCATGGTTTGATATCTCCTATGGAACTATAAAATTAAATGAAACAATATGCCTTGACAGAATTAAAACTTATGGAGACAGTTTGGTTGAGAAGCGGCACGTGAAAATGAACGCTTTTCTTTTTGACGATGGCTGGGACGACAACAAAACCTTATGGCAATTTAACCCAAGTTTTCCTAATGGATTCAGCAATTTGAGGAAAGCAAGCGCAGCTTATAACGCTGGAATAGGTGTATGGATATCTCCCTGGGGCGGATATAATGAACCAAAAGACCAACGGCTGGCGTATGGGAAAGCGCAAAAGCCACCATTTGAAACGAATGAGAATGGGTTTTCTTTATCAGGCCCCGTTTACAATAAACGTTTTTCTTCTGTTACAAGCGATTTTATAAAAAATTATCAGGTTTCGATGTTCAAGTTTGATGGCGTTGGTGCCGGAAACGGCGCAAGCGGAGCCAGCTTGAAATACCAAAAAGATATTGAAGCTTTATTACAGCTTATTACCAATATGAGAGAAATCAAAAGCGACTTATATTTTAGCTTAACTGTTGGTACGTGGCCTTCTGTTTACTGGCTTAAATATGGCGATGCAATTTGGCGGGCCGGAGAAGATACAGGACTTGATGGCGAAGGTCCTAAAAGACAGCAATGGATTACTTACAGAGATGGCCAAACGTATAAAAATATTGTTAAACGTGCACCGCTTTATCCGCTGAATTCAATTATGTATCACGGTATTACCATTGCTGATCATGGCTTGCCAGATTCTTTAGAAATGGATAACAAAAATATTGCGGATGAGATCTGGTCATTTTTCGGTACAGGAACCAATTTGCAGGAATTATATATCAATCCACATAAACTTAATTCTACTAATTGGGATTGTTTAAGTGAGGCAGCAAATTGGGCAAAATCTAATGAAGCCATTTTGGCTGATGTGCACTGGATTGGTGGTGATCCATCAAAAGGAGAAGTTTATGGTTTTGCTGCATGGCAAGATGGAAAAGGTACAGTTACCTTAAGAAATCCTACGTCAGTAACCCAATCTTTTGGTTGTTCGGTACAAACTGCTTTTGAAATACCTGCTGGAAAATCAGTGAATTACGTATTTAATGATGCAAAAAGCCTTACTCATTCAAAAGTAACCGAAGGCAGCGAAATTAAAATTGAATTAAAACCTTTTCAGGTTATCGTTTTAAATGGTGTAGAAAAATAATTCTCATCTGTAACGCACATAACTTAAACCATTCTACACCTAAATGAATACAGTAACAACTTGTAATTTTGAAAATATTTTAAGAAATTTTTATATCTAGGTAGATATATCGAGTATTAAAGCTTACGGATCCGGACATATAAACGATACTTTGTTTGTAAGAAATGCCTTGCAAAAGGAGCCTGATTACTTACTTCAAAAAATTAATGATTACGTTTTTGAAGACGTTTCGGGCTTGATAAAAAACATAGAATTAGTTATTACACATCTAAAGCAAAAAACATTCCTTTCTACTGATCCTGACAAAAATGTTTTAACACTAGTAAATTGCAAAAACGGGCAAACGTATTTTAAAGATGAAGATGGTAATAATTGGAGGGTATTTTATTTCTTGTCTAATACAAGAAGCTATGATCTAATCACAACTTCTCTAATATAGTAAGCTCGTCTCCGCTCTTTTTAATTTTGGCGATGATCTTAGGTTATTTACGTTTATATTCTTGAATTTTTTTTCTAAAAATAAGCAGTAAGACGTCAGTTCTTAAAAAAAGCGGACAAGACCAAGTGCTCTATATGTATGTAAAATTTTTAAAAAAGCTAATTGAAGAAGACCGAACCAAAGGAAAAAGAAAAGAATTTTTTATAAAGCTCTTTACAACAGAAATTGTGAAATCAGTTAAAACGCGCGTTTTAACATTTGTATAAAATGTTGTATGTAAAATTAAACTTAACATTTGTATAAAATGTTGTATGTAAAATTAAACTTAACATTTGTATAAAATGTTGTATGTAAAATTAAACTTAACATTTGTATAAAATTTTTGCTCAAATAGTTAAATTTAAGCAAGATATTGCTTCAAATTTTAAAAAATGTTGTTTACAGCTATTAAAATTACTTTTCCAAAAAATTAATATTGTTTATAATATTATTCAGCTGTTAAGGCTAATTAATATTATATCTCCAATATCTCTGTTAACTGTAATTATTAGAAAAACTATCAACTTACAGTTATATCTAAAGCAATATTTTAATAAATAATATATGGTAATTATCGCTTATTATTTATACGTTAAAATTTCTTCTCAGCTGATTTTGTAATTAATCAATTTAAACAGCTGTCCAGTTTAAAATTCATATTTCAATATAATTAAGTCTACACAAGATTTTTTTTTTAAATATTCTATGCTTTACGCTATAATAGAAACTTTTTCTAGCAATAAATAAATCTGTTTCTATATAAAATATATAATTGTATTTATTAATAATTAAATATATTTTATTGTAATAATTTGAATTACAGTAAGAACTAATATTAAATATTGGTTAAATTAATAAATATTAAAAAAATAACTTTAATAGTTGGCACGCCGTACAAGCAGCATGAAAACAAATAGTCTTAAATAACACACAGTATGTTGCAAAAAAAGGACAGAGGGTATAATAAGATAGGATTTAACAGTTTATTTACCTCAATTCCGGCCCATACTTCAGATATTTCTGGTACAACGTCTGCAACTTATGGGTTACAAACACTAATAGTAGTACTTACAACTTTAAAGTCAAGCACTACCGGTACTACAAGCCAAATAGTTAATGTGATAACGTCACTTTCCAAACTGAGAATTTCTACACAATAAAATTATCCTGCTAAAAGAAGCTACTCCAACACACAAGTTATGACAGTAAACAGATTATTCCAATTTATTACCTGGTCAATTTTACTGGCCATGACTTTTGTAAATGTCCCTACTATAGCAGCAATCCCTTTTAATCAAACTGTAACAATTCTCGAAGGGTCCTTCGCAGTTTTAAATGCAGGCTCCAATGCCACCGCTTTCCAGTGGTATTTTAATGGTCGGGCAATAGCTGGCGCCACTAGTAAAAACTATACAGCAGGACAGGCAGGCATTTATAAAGTAGTCGCTTTTAACAGCGAGGCTTGTGCATCAGAAGCTTCTGACGAGATAACTGTAGTAGTACAAGCTACTTCTACTACAACAACAGTAACACCAAGTCTTACTGCTGCTACCTGTTCGGCAACAGGGACTATACTGCTGGAACGTTGGGACAATGTTTCAGGCAGTAGTATTTCTAATATCCCGCTTACAACAAAAGCAACATCCA
>JBPBQV010000041.1:0-5693 GCA_050955045.1 Janthinobacterium lividum
TAACCATTATTGCCACAGCTTTAATTGATACCGGTTCTAAAATGGACGAGGTTATCTTCGAAGAATTTAAAGGTACAGGTAACATGGAATTGCAGCTGGATCGTAAATTATCTAACAAAAGAATTTTTCCTGCAATTGATTTGACCGCTTCGAGTACGCGCCGTGATGATTTGCTGTTGGACAAAGAAACCTTGCAGCGCGTTTGGATTTTACGGAATCATTTAGCCGATATGAACTCGCAGGAAGCAATGGAATTTTTACAGGGACAAATCCGAGGAACCAAATCCAACGAAGAGTTCCTGATCAGCATGAACAGCTAAGAAGTTTTATTGATAAGTTTTACGTTGTAAGTTTACCGCGCTTTGCAAAACTTACAACGTAAAACCTGATACGTACAACTTCAATGAAGAAACATATACCTAATGCCATTACCTGTACACACCTTTTTTGCGGTTGTATGGGTATTTTTTTTGCCTTTCACGGAAATCTAAATTACGCAGCGTATGCTCTTTTTAGCGCTGCTTTTTTTGATTTTTTGGATGGAATGGCTGCCCGGTTATTAAACGTACATTCCGAAATTGGCAAACAGCTGGATTCGCTGGCAGATATGGTAAGTTTTGGCGTTTTGCCTTCTGTTATTGTTTTAAGTTTATTTTCCTTACGAGATGCAAATTCAAGCAACCCAACCTGGTGGCATTTTGGTGCTTTTTTTATCGCAGTTTTTTCCGCGTTGCGCCTAGCAAAATTTAATATAGATACACGCCAAACTAACAGTTTTATCGGTTTGCCCACGCCAGCAAGTGCGATGGTTACGGCTTCTTTTCCGCTGATTTTGGCGCAAGGCAATGCTTCTTTTACCGGTATAATTTCAAATCCGTATTTTTTAGTTGCTTATATTATCCTGATTTGCGGACTGCTGGTTGCAGAACTGCCGCTTTTGTCGTTAAAATTTAAAAACCTCAGCCTAAATGAAAATATTTACCGCTACGTTTTGCTGTTTTTTGCAGGAGTTTGTTTGGTAATTTTTAAGTTTGCGGCAATACCGGTGATTATATTTTTTTATATCATCTTATCGATCATTCAAATCAGAACTATTAAAAATGAAGTTTCAAGCAGAAATTGATGTAATGCCGAAAAAAGAAATACTTGATCCACAGGGAAAAGCTGTTTCCGGAAGTATGAAAAATTTAGATCTGTCGGAAATTACCAACGTTCGTATTGGCAAACACATTTCTCTGGAAGTTGATGCTACAGATGAAACGGCTGCCAATGAAAAGGTAGATCAGGCTTGCAAAAAATTATTGGCCAACTTGATTATGGAAAGCTATAGTTTTGAATTGAACCAAATCTGATCGTTTCAAAACGATTAAATTTGATGATTTTCTCTTGAAAGCATACTGTTTTTACCAACTAATTTTGTTGAGAAATCACCACGCCTGATCGCCAACCAGCGGCACAAAGCGGAAAGTATCCAAACTAACTTTCTCATAATCGTTTTCGCCAACGCGCAAAATTGTTGTCATCAGCTGGCTTTTTTCATCTCCAACCGGAATCACCAGCAAACCGCCAATTCGTAATTGTTTTAAGAGAATTTCGGGGATAAAAGGAGCACCAGCCGTAACCAAAATTTTATCGTAAGGCGCATTTTCCGGAATACCGTTAGAACCATCTCCGCAGAAAAAATGAGCATTGTAACCTAAAAAAGGTAATACTTTACAGGTGCGTTCGTACAGTTTCACTTGCCGTTCGATCGTAAAAACTTCGGCACCCAACTCCAGTAAAATACAGGTTTGATAACCAGAACCAGTTCCAATTTCCAGCACACGGTCTCTTTTCTGAATATGCAGCAATTCGGTTTGATAAGCAACAGTATAAGGCTGAGAAATGGTTTGGCCATCACCAATCGGGAAAGCAATATCGCGGTAAGCCTGTATCCAAAAAGTTTCGTCGAAAAAATAATGGCGCGGCACTTTGGCTATGGCAGCAAGCACGCGTTTGTCGCCAATTTTTTTTACGTCTTCCAGAAACTTTACCAACTGTTTCCTCGCCCCTTTTTCCCGGTAATTATCCACAAACTTGTAAGCCATGCGCTGCAAAGATATTTTTTAAGAAAGATAATCCTCATTTTTATCCAATTAAAATTTGTTAAAAAACAGCTTTGCAGAACTAATTTCAGCTTAAAACTGTTCTACAAAATCAAAAATGAATTTAAACCAACTTCAACTTAAAAAACACCTGTTAAAAACAGTACTCGTTGTGCTAAACTTTCTGTTGTTTGCATTTCATGCTTCTGCCCAAAATATAAAAGTTGCGGTAGCTGCAAATTTGCAAGGTGTAATAAAAGTTTTGCAGCAGGATTTTTTGCATCAAACAGGAATCAAAATAGAAACAATTGTTGGTTCTTCCGGAAACCTGACTAATCAAATTAAAAACGGTGCGCCTTTCGATGTATTTTTAGCTGCGGACATGAATTTTCCGGAAGAACTATACAAAGCCGGTTTTACTACTACCAAACCTGTGATTTACGCTTTGGGAAGCCTGATTATTTGCAGCAATAAAAACTTGGATTTTAACCATTGGGAACAACTTTTGCAAAGTAATTTGGTGCAAAAAATTGCGTTGGCAAATCCAACAACTGCACCTTATGGCAAAGCAGCGGTAGAAGTTTTGAATCGAAAAAATCTCCTGCAAAAAATTCAGCCTAAAATTGTTTATGGCGAAAGCATTGCGCAGGTAAACATTTATTTAACCACCGGCGTTGCAGCTATTGGTTTTACCACCGAAGCTTTAATAAGTGATGCCGTCAACAAACAAAAACTGTACTGGAAAAGAATTGATCCTACTGATTATCAACCGATAAAACAAGCAATGGTAATTTTAAAACATGCGGCAAAAAATGCACAGGCCGATTTTTTTTTTAAATACATGCAAAGCGCTGCCGCACAAAATATCTTGAAAAAATACGGCTACCGCGTTTAATAACAATTTTAAATTAATCGATTGACAGACTGGTCTCCCATTTGGCTCACCTTAAAATTAGCGGTAATTACCACTTTAATTTTACTGATTTTCGGCTTACCCCTAGCCTACTGGTTATCCAAAGGCCGTTCATTATTCAAAGTAATTTTAGAAGCTGTTTTTACGATGCCGCTGGTTTTGCCGCCTTCGGTGCTTGGTTTTTATTTGCTGCTGGCTTTTAGTCCGCAGCAAGGTTTTGGCAAATGGCTGTTGCAGCATTTTAATTTACAACTGGTTTTTTCTTTTGAAGGTTTGGTACTGGCTTCCGTAATTTACAGTTTGCCTTTTATGATTAGTCCCGTAAAATCCGCCTTGCAGCAATTGCCGGTTTCGCTTTCGCATGCTTCTTTTACCATGGGAAAATCCGAACGGCAAACTTTTTTTCGAGTTTTGCTGCCAAATATCCGTACATCGCTTTTAACTGCAACCGTGATGACTTTTGCGCATACTTTAGGCGAATTTGGCGTAGTGCTAATGATTGGCGGCAACATTCCCGGAATTACGCGCGTCGCTTCAATCGCCATTTATAATTCGGTTGAAAATATGGACTATCAAAGCGCAAATTTTTATTCGCTGGTGCTGTTTTGCTTTACTTTTATATTGGTTACTGCTGTTTTTATCTACAATAAATACGCAGCCAAAAACTTGCCGGATGATTAGGATTGAGGTAGAAAAAAAACTAAGCACTTATTCTGGCAAACATTCTTTAAAAGTTTTTGCGGAGATGGAAACCGGCAGCTTAATCAAAATTTCCGGCCCTTCCGGTGCCGGAAAAACTACTTTTTTAAAGATGATTGCTGGTTTAACCAATCCTGATTATGGAAAAATTATAATTGACGATGTAGTTTGGACGGATACTTCTGCACAAATCAATTTATCTCCGCAGAAAAGAAAAACCGGTTTTGTGTTTCAGGATTATGCGCTTTTCCCAAATATGAACGTGCAGCAGCAATTGGAATATGCTACATCAGATCGAAATCAAATCAGAGAATTGTTGGCTTTTGGGCGATTAGAACCTTTTGTAAAACATCGGCCTGCACAACTTTCGGGCGGACAACAGCAGCGTTTGGCGATTCTTCGTGCCTTAGCCATCAAACCAAAATTATTGCTGATGGACGAACCGTTTTCGGCGTTGGATTATAAAACCAAAACAATGCTGATTGCAGAACTCCAAATCTTACTTGATAAAAACAGCATCAGTACCATAATCGTCAGTCATAACTTGCACGAACTGGAAAGTTTACCCGGACAGGAATTTTTTATTGGTGAAGAAACTTTATCATAGTTTTCAGGTAAGCACTATACTCAATTATATTCATATTCTATAATCATGAAGATTATCAAAGAAAAACATTCCCTCGCCATGCGCTGGTTGCACTGGGTAAACTTTCCGCTGCTAACCATCATGATCTGGAGCGGTATGTTGATTTATTGGGCCGATGATGAGTACAGTTTCACACTTTTTGGTCATACTTTCTTTCGATTTTTCCCGGATGGATTTTACAAATTCTTCAACATTCCGCGGCGGCTGGCAGAAGGTATGGCTTTTCATTTTCTGTTCATGTGGTTTTTCGCGATCAACGGCATCTTATACTTCTTTTACACCTGGTTTTCTGGTACGTGGCGGCAATTGGTTCCAAACCGAAATTCGTTTAAAGAAGCTTGGTTGGTTTTGCTGCACGATTTGCATCTGCGTAAAACCGCGCCTTCGCAGGGAAAATACAATGCGGCACAACGCGTTACTTATTCGGCCATTATTGTAATGGGATTTGGTTCGATTATAACCGGACTGGCCATTTATAAACCGGCACAATTAAACCTTTTATGTAATTTATTAGGCGGATATTATGCTGCAAGAGTTGAGCATTTTGTATTAACAATCGGTTATGTTTTATTTTTTATGATACATATTATCCAGGTGATTTTGGCCGGATGGAATAATTTTCGTTCTGTAATTACCGGTTTTGAAGTAGTAGAAAAACAGCCATAAAAATGGAAGAAGAAAATAAAAAAGCAGAAACATCTGTTGAGAACCAAATTAAACGGCGTACCTTTATTTCGTTTTTTAGTTTTTTGGCGATAAACGGAGCTGCTTATTTCGGCTGGAAATGGCTGTATAAAAAAGCGCCGGAAGAAACGGCCGGAATTACAGCTGGCGCAAAAAAACCTTTGCGCCGGGCATTAAACCAAAGTGAGCTGGCTTTCCGCAAAATATTCAGCCACAAGCATTTGGTTAAAACGTATCCAAAATCCAGCGCAGCCAAAAAAGTAAGGGTAAATGGTGATGCTGGCTTAAATAAATCAGTGGATGTAAATAATTGGAAATTAAAAGTACTTAAAAAACCAGGTGAAGTTTTACAGATTTCGATGGACGAACTGAAAGCTTTACCAAAAACAGAAATTATTTTTGATTTTAAATGTGTGGAAGGCTGGGACCAGATACAGCATTGGGCTGGCGTAAAACTGATTGATGTGATGCAGCATTACCAGCTGCAAGAACAGGCAAACATGCAATATGCAGGTTTAATCACGCCAGATCAAGAATATTATGTAGGAATTGATATGCCAAGCGCCTTACATCCGCAAACGTTGTTGTGTTACGAGATGAATAACGAGCCGTTGAAACCAGAACATGGCGCGCCGTTGCGGTTAATTATTCCGGTAAAATATGGCCT